>DASZQI010000073.1:0-216564 GCA_035549735.1 Polyangiaceae bacterium
CGTTCCAACAAATGACCGTGGGCAAGCTCCCGCACGGGCACGCGCAGCCGTTCGATCAGTTCCTTACTGGTGGTGGTGAGCACCAGCGTGACCCCCGCGTCGTCGCGGAAGCGTTCGATCAGCTCGTAGACGAGGAAGCGCGTGGGCGCGTCGAGGTTCGCGTCAGGGTCGTCGAAGAAAAGGAAATTGGGCTGTATCGATAAGGCCCGCGCAAGGCTCACGCGTCGCCGCACGCCCACCGACAGGTGCGCCGGAAGCGCGTGGAAATCGTGCTGCGACACGCGCACATCGGACAGCAGCTCGCGCGCGCGACGATCGATCGCTTGCTCACTCAGACCGAGAACATCGGCGTGGTAACGCAGCGGCAGCACCACGTTGTTGAGCGCGGAGGAATTGGACAAAAGGCCGCCGCTGTAAAACACCACCCCGCGCCGCACCCCATTACGAAACAACTCACTCGGGCGCAGCACGCTGGGCGCCTGGCCAGCCAGCAGCACCCGACCGCTCGTTGCGGGCAACAGGCCCGCACACAGATGTAGCAGCGTCGATTTTCCGACCCCGTTGTCCCCCGTTACCACCAGATTGCCCCCGCGGGGCACGCTCAAGCTCGTCTCGCGCAGCACCCACAGGTCGCCGTAGCGAAAGGTCGCTCGATCCAGCTGGAGCCCCGAAACGCCGGTCACGTCAGTGCAGCGGAGGGCCCGCGAACCAGTAGAACACGACGGTGAGCGCAGTGTCGTACGCGACGCAGCCGAGCAGCGTGTTGACCACCGCTTTGCTGGCCTGGCGCGGAACCTCGGTCGGTGAGCTCTTCACCTGCAGGCCATAGTGGCAGGCAAACCAGCCCAAAATCGCGCCGAGGCCCACCCCCTTCGACACGAAAAGCACCAAATCATGCGGCAAAAGCGCGCGCGAGATGCCCGCGCGGAGCTCGACCGGGCTCGGGCCGAGCACGCTTTGACCGAGCAGCGCAGCGGTCATCACGGCCACCATGCTGAAGTAGACCATCAGCACCACCACGCTGGTGATCGAAGCGACGATACGGGGAAACACGATGAAGCGCGGCGGATCGATGCCCAGCGAGCTCAGCGCCAACACCTCGTAGTTGACCTTCATGTTGCCGAGCTCGGTCGCGATCGCGGTGCCCGACCGACCCGCGACGATGATGGCGGTGATCAGAGGCGACAGCTCGCGCAGCACGACCGCGACCAGAATCTTTCCGAGTAGCTCGCCGTCCGCCCCGGGCACCATCAAGCTGGTCTGGATCACGATCGTCGCGCCGATCAGCATGCCGATCGCGCTCACCAGGTAGAGCGCCTGCACGCCCGTGAACAGAATCTGCGTCAGCAGAATCGCGCGCACCGTGTTGCGCGCGGCGGCCCCCGGCGTAGCAATCGAAGCCACCGCGTTGCCGAGCGTGGCGAGCAGATCCCGCGCCTCGGAGAAAATACCGAGCGACGAGCGCCCGATCGCGCCCAGCACGCCGACCCGCGGGCGATAGCTGCGACGCGGATCATAGGGCAGCGTCGAGCGCGCAGCGGGGAGCGGTTCCTGGCTCGTCGACATGCTCGAACTCGTCAGTATCCCAAACCTTCGCTCCGTTCGCCCGCCTTGGCGACGCGGTTCGAAGTGTCCGGTTAGTTCGACCTACGGCCAGGAGCCGAGCAAACTTGACCCCTGCCCGGAGCCAATGTGGGTGAATGGGCGCTCGCGTTACTTGAGCGCGTCCAGCTTGAGCTTGGCTTCCGCCAGGCCGTCGGTCTGAATCGCGCGCTCGTACATCTGCATGGCCTTGGGCTTTTCGCCGAGCGCTTCGTGGATCTCACCGAGCCGCATGAAAACGAAGCTCTTTTTGATCGGCCCGCCGTCGTCGAGCTTCTGCAGCAGAAGCGCGCGGTACATCTGTTGCGCCTTTTTGTAGTCGGCGACCTTCATCGCCACTTCGCCGAGCTGAGTGAGCACCCCGACGTTTCCGGGTTCGATGCGGAACGCCTTGTCGAGCTCTTCGAGAGCCTTCTGCGTCTCGCCCTCGGCCAGGTAGGCGTTGGCCAGCCGGCGGTGAATCTCGCCGAGCTCCCTGGTGCGCTTCGGGCCGTAGCTCGCCACGATCTTCTCGAGCACCTGGGCCGCGGCCTTCCCTCGTCCGGACGAGCTGTAGCGGTCGCACAGCTCGAGCATCAGGTCGCGATCATCGGGCTTGAGCTGACTGGCGCGGTCGAGCAGCTCCGCGGCACCCGCGTGGTCGCCGCGCTTGCTCGACAGAATGCCAGCGGCCTGCCGCAAGAGCTTCACGGCCTCATCCGGGGTGGCCGCGAAGTCGGCCTCCTGCGCAGCCAGGGCGGAGAGCTTTTCCCACTGCTCGAGCGCTTCGTAAAGCGCACGGAGACGCCGACGAAGCTCCGCGTTCTGCGGCTCGGCGGCGAGACCGCGCTCGAGCGCTTCGGCTGCTGCGGGTTTGTCGCCGAGCTCTGACTGCACATCGGCAAGCTCGATGGCGCGCTGGACCGCGGCCTCGCCGCTCTCCATGCCCAGCAATTGACCAAGCACCTCGGCCGCTTCGGACTTACGACCATCGGCGCGCAGCAGCCGCGCCAGCGCGTCGAGCGCGCCGCGGTGCCGCGCGTCGCGCGCGAGCACGCCGCGATAAGTGTCGATCGCGCGACCGCGGTCGCCCAGGCGTGACTCGCAGATTTCGCCCAGGCGAACCTGGAAAGCGAGCTCGGCCGCGACGTCCCCGCGCGCCCGCGCCGCCTCGATTTGGGTCGACAGGAGCTCGGCGAGCTCTTCATCGCGCTGCGTGCGCTCGTACAGCTCGCTCAAGCGCACCACCGCGACCTCTTGCCCAGGCTCTTCGTCGAGCACCGCGCGCAGGTGCTCGATCGCGGTGTCCGCGGCCTGGAACCTCTTCTCGTACAGCTCGCTCAGCTCGAGCCTTAGCGCGCTGCGTGTCGAAGGCGTGGTCGCGACGTCGATCAGGCGCTCGATCAAGCGCGCCAACTCCTGGAAACGACCGATACGCGGGTAGAGAGCGCGCAGCGCGTCCGCAGCCTCGTGGTCGTTCGGATCGTCCTCGAACAGCTGCTCGAACAGTTCGGCCGCCTTCTCGGGGCTGTCGAGCTTGTCGCGCGCGATTTCGGCGGCTCGCCGGCGCAGGCGCTTCACGTTCCCGGCGTCCGCGCCGAGCTCGCTCTGCCGCACCAACAGAGTAAAGGTTTCCTGATAGTCCCCTGCCTGCTCGCGCAGCTTGGTCAGACCATCGAGCGCCCAGAGGTTGGCGTCGTCCTGGCTGAGCAGCTCGCGCAGCACGGTTTCTGCGAGCGCCGTGTCGCCCAGGCCGATCGCCAGATCCTTGGCCTGCGAGTAGAGCGCCTCGCGGCCGCGGTCGTCGATTTGCAGCTTGGCGCGCCGGCGCAGCGTTTCTAGCAAATCGCGCTCGCGGCCCGCCGACTTCTGCAGTTGCTCGAGCAGCCCGAGCACCTCGTCGTTGCTCGGATCGTGCTCCAGCGCCATCACCAGCGCGGACTCCGCGCCGGTGCTGTCTCCAGCCCGGTCGCGCAGCCAACCAGCCAGGCGAATGCACAGAGAAACCGCGACGTCCGGCAGTAGACCCGGGCTCTTCTCGATCGCTTTGCGCAGCGCGGCGGCCGCGCTCGGCCACTCGGAGGTGATCGCGGCGAGCCGCTCGACTTCGTCGAGTAGACCGGGATCATCGGGCGCCTCGGACAGCCCTTGCTCGATCACGCGCAACGCAGCGCGCGGGTCACGGCTTTCTTGCTCCAGCACCAGCGCGAGGTTCTTGCGCATGTCGACACGCGCGCCGGGCGTATCGGCAAAGCTCACGCGCTGCTCATAGAGCCGCGCCAAGCGGTCGGTGCGCCCGCGCGTGCGGTACACGTTCTCGAGCACCTCCGCCGCTTCCTCGAACAGATCCGGAAGCTCGGTCAAACGCTCGAGCTCCTCCACCGCGCCTTCGTGGTCCGGGGCTGCTTCCAGCGCCAAGCGCAGGGAACCGAGCGCACGCGCCGGCTCCTTGAACTCCTTCACCTGCAGCACGGACAGTCGGTAGTAGAGCTGCGCCCGCTGCGGATCCGAGTTTTCGACCACCACGCGCCGTTCGAGCACGTCGGAGAGCGCTCCGTGGTCGCCGAGGCGCGCGTACAGTCGGTCCAAAGCGTCGAGCAACTCCGGCTGATCGCCGGCTTGCTCGAGCGCGCGTACGTAGGCCGAGACCGCGCGCCGATCGTCGTTCAAGCGCTCTTCACACACCCGGCCGAGCCTCACGAACAGGTCGCGCGCGGTGTCCGGATCGAAGGTCGCGCCCGCGCGCTCGGTCAGCGCCTCGGCGTAACGCTCGAAGCCCTTCGTCGACTCCGCCAGACGCTCGAGCTCGCGGTGCAGCTGAGGGTTGTCCGGCCGCTCTTGCAGTGCGCGCAGCAGGGCGCCGAGCGCCTCCGGCGCGCGCGAAAGCTTGGTCTCCAAGATCTCCGAGATCGCCATCAAGGTCTGCGTGCGATCGGAAGGATCCTGCTCCACGCTGAGCCGCAGCTCGAGCACGCTCGCCAGCTGCTCCCAGCCCTCGGTGCGGCGAAGCACTGGCACGAGGACGTCGGCCACCGCGTGGCGCAAATCCTCGTGCTGCTCACCGAGCGTGCGCACCTTCGCCACCACGTCCGCGTCCTCGGGCGCGTCGTCGAGCGCGCTGCGGTACGACTCCAGCGCTTCATCGTAGCGCTCGAGCCGCTCGGCCAGGGTTATCGCGATTTCCTTGCGCAAACCCGCGCGGGCGCTCGCGTTCTCGGCCAAGCCGACTTCCAGCCGCAAGTTCTCGAGCAGCTCGTGCCACATTCCTTCGGCGCGATAGAGCCGATTCAGACTGGCAATGACCGGGGCCGCGTTCGGACGCACGGCGAGCGCCTGGACCAAGGCCTCGATCGCTCGCGGACGATCCGAGAGCTGCTCTTCGTAGCACTTCGCCGCAGAGCTCAAGAGCTCGTAGCGCAAGTCGTTGTCGTCTTCGTCCGCGAGCTCCACGCGCCGCTGATAGAGCTCGACCAGCCGGCGCGCGTCGTGACGCGACTCGTACAGCTCGATCAAGCAATCCACCGTGAACGCGCTGTCCGGCTCGAGTTCGAGCGCGCGCTCGTACGCCGAAATCGCGCCGCGCGCGTCGTCGAGCATGTCGCGCTTGGCCTCGCCGATCCGCCGCCACACGCTGGCCCGCTCGCCATCGTCGAAGATCAGATCGGCCTTGGCGGTCAGCACCCGCACGAGCGTCGGCCAGTCGCTGAGCAACGTGGCCAGCGCCTCCATCTTCTCGAGCGGCACGATGTCGCTCTCGTCGGTCGCACGCAGTCGGTCGTACGCGTCGAGCGCGCTACGCGGGTCGTCGCGCCGCACGTTGTGCACCTCGGCCAGCACGTTCAAAATCTCGCGCTTACTGACCAGGTCCGGGCGCTCGACCAAGACCTCTTCGTAGGTGCGGGCGAGCTGCTCCCAAGCCGCGTTTTCCTCGGTCAAACGCTGGTATTCGCTGCGCACGTCGGCGTCGTCGGGGTCGAGCCGCACCGCGGCTTCCAGCGCGCGCCGGGCGCGCCGCACGTCGCCGCCACGCCGCTCCCAGAGCTCGGCGGTCTCACGCAGCACCGAAACCTTGTCGGCCTCACTGGGGGCCAGAGCAAAGCGATCCTCGTTCAACGTGATCAACCGGCGCCAGTCGTCGGCAGCCTCGTACAGCGGGCGCAAGATCTCGACCACGCGCTGACGCTGCGGCTCGGAGCGACGGAGCGCTTCGAGATCGGCCAGCGCCTCGGGGTGATTGGGCGTTACGCGCACGATCTCTTCCAATTGATCGACCGCGCGATCGGACTCTCCGAGGTGCTGCTGCAAGCGAGCCAACGCCAGGCGGAACTCGTTGGCCTTGGTCGCGTCCGACGCGCTCTCGGCGCGCCGTAGATACAGGTCGGACAGGTCTGCGTTGCGCTCGCGCTCGCGGTAGAGCTCGGTCAGCGCGTCGAGCGTGCGCGTGTCGGTTTCGTCCACCTCGAGCGCGCTGCGGTAGGTCTCGATCGCGTCATCCGGCCGACCCAGCTCTCGCCGCTCGAGGCCGGCGATGGTGTGTAGCGCCTCCAAGCGCTCCTTCGGCTCGAAGCGGTGGTCGAGCGACTCGCGGTACAGCTTCACGCGCTCCTCGTGGCGCGAGAGCTTCTTCAAAATGCCGTCGATCGCCTCGAAATAGCCGCGATTTTCGGGATCGAAAGCCAGCGCGCGCCGATAGAACTCGAGCGAGCGATCGGGCTGGCTGAGCTGGTTGAATAGCTCGCCTGCGCGCTTGGCGAAGCGCGTGCTGGTCTGATCGTCCACGTCGATGGCGCTGAGCTCGGCCGCGTAGATTTCGGCCAAGCGTTGCTCTGCGCCCGCCACCTTCGCGAGCCGCTCGAGCTCGCTCACGCTGTCTTCATCGCTGATGTCTTCGTGTAGCAGCTTGGCGACCGTCTCGAGCGCCGCTCGGTAGTCTTCCTTCTGCTCCTCGTACAACTTGGCCAGCCGAGTGAGCAGCGTACGCCGATCGTCGGGGTCGCTCGCGCACTCGAGCCGAGCGCGAATGGCGTCCATCACGCGCGTAAAGTCCGCGCGCAGCAGGTATACCGGCTCGAGCAGCGCCGCCGCGCGAGCGCGCTGCTCGGCGTCCGGCGCTTCCAAGAGCAAGCGCTCGAGCTCGGTGATCGCGCCAGCGTGTTGCCGGTCCAGCTTGAGCGCCTGTTCGAGCTCGTCGAACGCGCGCTCCACGTCACCTTGCTGGCGCGCGAGCACGCGCGCGATCGACACGTAAATGTCGGACTTTGCGCCCCATTTGCCGTCGAGCTGGCGCTCGTACAAGCGCACCAGGTCGGGCCAACGCGCGACCTGGGTGTACAGGGTCTCGAGCGCGTCGAGCGCGGCGCGCTCGACACCGAGCTCGAGGATGGCCTCGTACACCTCTATCGCGCGCGCCTTGTCGTCCAGCACGTCGGCCAAGAGCCGCGCGCGGCGGAACATCAGCTGCTTGCGCTCCTCGTCGCTTTCCGCGACGTCCACGCGGCGCTCGAGGATCTCGAGCAAGCTCTGAGCGTCGCCGCTCTCCTCGTACAACGACTCGAGCGCGGACAGCGCTTGCTTGTCGTCGACGCGTATTTCGAGGGCCTTCCGGTAATACTCGCGCGCAAGCTCACGATCGGCGAGCTTGTGCCGCGCGAGCTCGGCGATCTTGAGCGTGATCTCGAGCTGCACGTCGCCGTCGAAGATGCTGGGCACGACTTCGCACAAAAGCTTCACGTGCTCCGCCTGGCGCCCGGTGTGTGCGGCCAGGCGATCCAGCTTCTCGAACCAAGGCGTGAGATCGGTGTGACCGACCGCGGTGCGCATGCCGCGCTCGGCGTAGCCAAAGGCGCGCGCCGCGTCGCCCAGCGGACCCTCGGAGACGCGCAGCGCGCGCTCGAGTCCCGTCAATTTTTCGGCCGGATCGTCCGAGGTATCGATGTCGATTTCGATAACCCGGAGGAGTTGTTCATGCGCGCCTTCGGCCTCCAGGATCGGACGCAGCGTTTGCGCCGCCTCGCGGCGAATGTTGGGGTCCGGAGCATCCAGCAGCTTCTCGAGCGCTGCGCGGCTGCCCGGGTGCTTGGAGTCGAGCGAGAGCGCGCGCCGGAAGACCTCGAGCGCGCCAGTCACGTCCGATAGGTGCTCGCGCTTCAGGTCGCCGAGCTTGGCGAGCAGCTCGAGCCGCTCGGCGTCCGAAGCCGCGGCGTCGATGTGTCGTTCGTAGGTCTCGGCCAGGTCGTCCCAGCGCTCGGAGCTCTGGTACAGCGATTCGAGCGAGCGCAGCGTGTCCCCGTCCGGCCCGAACTCGGAGAGCAGGGACTGGAACGAGTCGATCGCCTCCGGCATCGACTCGAGCTTGCGCCACAAGGTCTGCGCCGTGCGCACGAGCAGCGATCGGCGCAGCTCCGGATCGGTGGTGATGTCACGCCGGCGCGCCATCACGTCCACCAAATCACGGAAGCGCTCGGTCTTCTCGTACAGCCGATCCAGGGCCGACAGCGCCTCTTGATCCTCCGGACTCTCGTCGATGCGCTGCTTCCAGGCGGCGATCGCGCCGTCGTTGTCGAGCAGCTCTTTTTCGCACAAATCGCCGAGTCGGCCGAGCAAACCGCTGCGCGTGCTGCCGGACTCTTCCAGGCTGACTTCGACCTTCAGAATCTCGGCGAGGCGCGGGTTGTCCCCGCTCTGCATGTAAATGCGCTCCAAGGCGCGCGCCGCAGGCAAAGTGAGCTCGGCGTCGTTGCGATCGATCTCGAGCACCTGCCGGTACACGCGCTCGGCTTCCACGCGATCGCCGACCAGCTCTTCGTAGATGCGCGCGACGTCCATCAGGATCTCGCCGCGCAGACCGGGCGTATCCGCGCCCTCGGCCGCCTGCGCCAGCACGCGGGCGACCTTCGGGTGAGCGGCGACGCGGCGACCGATTTCACGCAAGCGGGCGCGCGCCTCGGCGTCGAGCGGGTCGAGCGGCACCAAGCGCGCGAACGCTTCGAGCGCGCCCTCGTCGTCGTGCAGTCGCTCGTCACGTAGGTTGGCGATGCGACGCAAGAGCTCCCGCCGCTCGGCCTCGATCTCCGGGGTCTTGCCTTCCAGCCCTTCGAGGCGGATCTCGAGCACGCGCACCAAGTCGCGAATTTCGTCTCGCGCTTCGTAGACCGCTTCCAGCATGCGCGCGGAGCGCACGCGCAGCGTGCCGATTTCCAGCATGCGCTCGGCCAGGCCGCGCGCTTCGTAGCTCGAGACTCGCTCGCGCAGCACGTCTTCCACGTGCGCGACCGCCTTGTCCGGCTCGTGCAGATCGAGCTGCAGCTTGGCCAGCCTCAGCTTGAGCTCGAACGCCTCGTCACCGACCGCGGTCTCGAGCCGCTTGTCGAGTAGCGCGGACAGCTCGCGATCCCGCCCCTGACGGACGTACAGGCGATCGAGCGCGCGTATCGCGCCGTCGTGGAACGGGTCCGCCTCCACGATGCGCTCGTAGTAGCGGGTGGCCTTGGCGGCGTCCTCGATGATCTCTTCGCAGATCAGCGCGACCTCCACCAACATCTCGATGCGTCGGCTCACGTCGCCGGCCGCGTTCGACGCGCGGTCGTACAGCGCTTCGAGCTCCGACCAGCGCTCGGCGCCGGTGAGAATGTCCTTGAGACGCTGGAAGGCGGTCTCGTTGGCCGGCGCCAGGTTGAGCACCCGCTCGAGATAGGGGATCGCGCCCATCGGATCGCCCAGCTTGTCCTCGTGCAGGTGCGCGGCGCGCTCGGACAGCTCGACGTCGAGCTCGCTCGGGATCGACTGGCGCAACACCTCGCGATAAGCGTCCGCCAAATCGGTGGGGCGCCCGGCGAGGCCCGAGAGCGTGTCCGCGCGCGTCCAGAGCTCGAGCTCGTTCGGGAACTCGCGCACGGCGAGCAGCATGGTGTCGAGCGCGCTGCTGAAGCTCGAAAGCTTGGTCTCGAGCGCATCGGCGAGCCGTCGATAGAGGCTCATGCGCTCCGTGCGCTCCTTGGTGCCGGCGAGCATGACCTCGAGCGCGGTCACTTCCTTGCGTGCGTCGCCACCCTCGGCATAACGCTGCGCGAGCACCTCGGCGGCGCGTGCGCGCACCGAATCGACTCGCACCAAGGCTTCGAGCACGGCGACCGCGCGCGGCGCCGCCGCTGGCGAGTTCAAGGCCGCGATCGCGCTCTCGAGCGCGTCCGCCGGGCGGTTCAGTCGCTCGTTGTAGAGCTCGGCCAAGTCCGCTTCGCGCTCAGCGCGCGCTTCGCCGGCGAGCACGTCGCGGTGCTTCTCGATCACCGCCACGGCCGCGGCCGGGTCGGATGCGGCCAGCAGCAAGCGCGGCAGCGCGCGCAACGCCGTAGCGTCGGCGCTGTCGACACTCAGCACTCGGCGGTAGAGTGGCACCGCACGCTCGGGCGCGCCGAAGGCGTCCTCTTCGAGCTCCGCGAATTCGATCAGCAAACGACGTTTTTCGGCGTCGTCCGCTGCAGTTTCGATCTTCAGCTCGAGTAGCCAGCGCAAATCGTCGCGCCGATCTTCACGGCGCAAAATCGATTCGAGCTGTGCGCGCGCCTCCGCGTCCAGCGGATCGCGCTCGAGCAGCACCTTGTAGGTGGCGACCGCGTCGTCGGTGCGAGAGAGCTCTTCGGCGTACACGCGCGCCAGCATCAGCTCGATCACGCGACGGCCCTCGAGCGCGTCGTTCTTGGGCGCCGGCGGTTCTGCAGCCGTTGGCTGGGACGCGTCCGGGCCTTTCTTCTTCTTCTTGCCCTTCTTCTTCTCACCGCCCGGCTTCTCTTCGGCGCTCGGTTTTTCCGCTGCGACCACGGAATCCACCGGCGGCGGCGCCCCCACGGGCTCCGCCGCCAGGCGCGCGGCGATCACTTCCACGAACACGTCCCAGGTCCCTGCGGCGCGCGAGGTCTCCTCGAACAAGCCGAGCGCGACCGGGCTCGTGGGCGCGAGCTCATAAGCCCGACGCGCGTGCGCAGCCGCCGAGCGGCGATCGGAAAGGCGCTTGCCGGTTACTTCGACCAGCTTGCCGTAGAGCTCGAGCTTCTCCTCGACGCTGTCGAGCTTCTCCAAGAGCAGCTCGTACAGCGCTGGCAAGCGCGACCACTTCTCGTCCTTCTCGTACAGAGGAAGCAGCGCGCGCGCGGCGCGCGTATCGTTCGGATCGGCGGCGAGAATGCGCTCGTAAGCGCGAAATGCCCGCTCCGGCTGGCCGAGTTGCTCGGCCAGTACGCGCGCGGTGCGGTAGCTGAGCTCGATGCGCGCAGAAGCATCCTTGGCGCGATCGGCAGCGTTGCTGAGCACCTCTGCCAAGCCCTCCCAGTCGTTCTGCGAGCCGTACAGCTGCTCGAGACCATCGTAGTCGGAGTTTTGGAGATAGGTCTCGCGCAGCACGCGCAGCGCGCGGTTGTGTCCGGGCGAGAGCGTGAGCACCCGCCGCCAAGTCTTGGCCGCCGCGGCCGCGTCCCCGACGTGATCCGAGTAAATGGTGCCGAGCTTCTGCAGGGTCGCGAGCTTGGTCGCCTCGTCGCTCACCAGCTCGACCCGGCGCTCCAAGGCCTCGGCCAGGGTGCGCCAATCCTTGTTGCGCTCGGCGTGCTTTTCGAGTGCATCGAGCACGTCCAAGCGGTCGGGCTCGGCGACCAGGATCTCCTTATACAACCGGACCGCGTCTTCCGAACGATTCAGACGCTCGGCCGCGAGCTGCGCCATTTCGCGCAGCAGGGTGAGCCGAGTCGCGCCTTCCGCGCGTTCGAGCTCGGACGAGTACAGTGCGTACAGCTCGGGCCACGCCCGGCGCTTGCGATAGAGCTCATCGAGCCGCTCTCGGGCCTCACGATCCTCCGGTGAGATCGCGAGCAGCTTGGCGTAGGCCTCGGTCGCGTTCTGCACGTTCGAGAACTGCTCGAGCCAGCGGCGCGCTGCCGCGCGGTAGAGCTCGATCTTCTCGGGCAGCTCGGGCGTGACCTCGGCGAGCTTCATTTGATGCGTGATGAGCTCGCGATGACGGCCGAGCTTTTCGTACAGCTGAACGATCTCGCGCAGTTCGAGCACGTCGTGCTCGTCGAGCTTGTCGTCGAGCTGCACGATCTGGTTCAGCACCGAGAGCAACGCGGTGTCGCTCTTTTGGTACAGCCGGTAGACCGTTGCGACCTCGCGCAGAATCTCCAAGCGCTCGGCGTACTTGTCTTGCGGCGTGCGCTCGAGCTGCTGACGCAAGAGCTCGACCAAGGCGTTGTGACCTTGCGTCTGCTTGTACAAAGTCTTCAGCCGCTCGCGGGCCTCGACGTTGTCCGGGTCCTGACGGAGCACGCTCTTGTACTGCTCGATGGCCTTGGCCGCGTTGGCCTGACCGTCCGCCAAGCGCGCGATCTCCTGCGCCAGGCGCGCCTTCTCCTTGGAGCCGTCCTTCAGCGCGCGCTGCGCGGCATGGAGCACGTCCATCAGCCGCGTATCATCCTCGAGGGTGCGACAGAACTCGCGATAGAACCCGAGCGCGATCTCGTTGGCCGGCTCGACCTTGCGCACGCGCTCGAACCACGGCTCTGCGTCCTCGGCGCGGCCGAGCTTCTTCCAGTGCAGCATGGCGATCTGCAGCATGTCGCCGAGACGCTCGGCGTCGTGCAGATCCTTCGACTTCAGCTCGCGCTCGTACAAAGCCACGAGGTCCGCCCAGCGCTCCTCGTTCGAGTAGCGCTCGGACAAAAAGCTCATCGCCTCCACGTTGTTCGAGTCGTCGCGCAGCACCTGGTCGTACGCGCGCACCGCGCGCTCCGGATCCGAAAGGTGCTGGGCGTACAGGCGCGCCAGCCGCACACCCGCCGCGACGCGCTCCGAGGGCCGCTCGCCGCGATCGGCGAGTCGCTCGAGCACGCGGGCGACTTCCTCCCAGCGACCACGGCGGCGATAGAGGTGCTCCAACAAGCGCCCCGCGCGCACGTTCGTGGGGTCCAAACGAACCGCCTGCTCGAGCCGCTCGATCGCGGGCTCGATATCGGCCTGGCCACCGAAACGCGCTTCGAGCTCCGAAGCGCGCATGAGCATCGAGCTCTTGTAAACGTCGTCCCCGGCTCGCTCCACCTCGAGCAGGTAACTTTCCTTGAGCTCTGCCATCCGGCGACGCCGACCATCGCTCTCTTCGATCGCCGCCAGCGCCGCGGGATCCTGCGGGCGCAGCTCGAGTAAGCGCAGGTAGCAAACGCCAGCCGCGTCGTCGTCGTAGAGCTCTTCGCCCAGCACCTTGGCCTGCAACAGAAGCAGCTCCGCCTCTCGCGGAGTGCCTTGCGACGCGGCCACCGCGTGCTCGAGCAAGCGCACGCAGGCTTGCCATTCGCCACGGCGTGCGTGTTCGTCCTGCGCTGCCTCCAGCAGGCGAACGAAGTCTTCGCGGGAAAGGTCCCCGTCCGGTGTTGCGGCTGCGGCGGTTAGCGCCGCCCACGCCTCGTCGGCGTCCGGTTCAGCCTGAAGTTTTCCAAGTGCAGTGCGGATCTCTCGGGAATCCATTCCTCAACCCGTGCAACCAGCCCCAGCTTGTGACGCACCAACGCGACGCCGGGAGGGCGTTCACGTTACGCTGCTCAAGGGGGGCTTACAAGCCCGGTGGACTCGTTGATTTTCAACGGGTTGACGCGGACTTCGTGCGCTCGCTGGCGAGCCAGCGACGCTGCTTTTCAACGGTGCGCGAACTCGCTCCCAGGCGCGCAGCATCGTCGATGGCTTGCGTCGCGTCATCGAAACGTCCGAGCCGCACGAGCGCCCAGGCTCGACCAAGGTGAGCGTCGGCAAAGGCAGGCGAAAGTAGGACCACCGCGTCGTATTCGGCCAACACGGCCCGCGGGTCGTCCCGCAGCAAGCCGAGAGTGGCCAGACCAATATGATTATCGAGGCCGCGCGGATCTGCGCTCGCGCCCGCGCGATAGGCCTGCTCAGCGCCGGGCAAATCCCCAAGTTTCACCCGCACCACGCCGAGCGCGTGCCATGCGCGGGCGTCTCGAGGAGCACGCCGCACCGCTTCGGAAAGGCGCGGCTCTGCTTCTTCCACTTCGCCCCACTCGGCCGCTCGCAACCCTCCGGTTCTAGGGCCGGCCGGATCGTTGGGGGCTACACGCATCGCTTGGTCGTAGAGCACGAGCGCGGCGTCGTAGCGGTGACAGAGCTCATGCGCGTGACCCAACTCCAAGAACGGGATCGGACTCGCCGGACCGAGCTGCCGGCCGAGCTGCTCGGAATGACGCTGCGCCGCCCCTAAGTTGCCGAGGGCCCCGTAGACCCGGATCAGTAACCGCCGCTCGCGCAAGGCCTCGGGGTGACGTTGCAGCTCGGCCTCGAGCAGTTGAGCCGCCTCCGCGTTGCGCCCCTTGTCGGCCAAGACAATCGCCGACTCGCTCGGGTTTGCAACCCGCCGCGCGCAGCTCGAGCTTGCGGCGAGCAGCAGCAGAACCAGGCCAAATCCAGCGCCTTTTCGCACACGCCCAGGCCGCATCGAGGCGCTCGAGCCTATCACGGCCCTTGCGCTACCTCGGCACGATTGTTACGAAAACCAGCATGACTGCCGGCGCGGTCCGTCGCATCGCGGTGGTTGGTGCCGGTCAAATGGGCTCCGGCATCGCGGAGGTCGCGGCGCGTGCTGGCATCGACGTCGCGCTCGCGGACGTTTCGCTGGAGCGCGCCGAGGCCGCCCGCAGCGGCGTGCTCGCGCGGCTCGAACGACAAGCGCAAAAGGGCAAGCTCACCGCTGCGGACGTGCTGGCGATTTCGCAGCACCTGCAGCCGGCTGCGTTCGATGCCGCGCTCGCTGGAGCCGACTTCGTGATCGAAGCCGCGAGCGAAAACCCCGAGCTCAAGCTGGCATTGTTCGCGCGCGCCGACGCGGCCGCCGAGAGCGCGCTCGCGCTCGCGTCGAACACTTCCAGCATTTCGATCACGCGCCTGGCAGCGGCCACCCGTCGCCCCGAGCGCGTGGTGGGCATGCACTTCATGAACCCGGTGCCGGTGATGCAACTGGTCGAGCTCGTGCGTGGCGTGCAAACCGCGCCCGAGGTCCTGGAGCTCACCCGTGCGCTGGCCGAACGCCTGGGCAAAACCGTGATCACCAGCCTGGATAGCCCGGGATTTCTGGTCAATCGCATGTTGCTCCCGTTCCTCAACGAGGCCTGTTTCGCGCTGCAGGAAGGGCTCGGCAGCAGCGAGGACATCGACCAGGGCGCGCGGCTCGGTCTGAATCATCCGCTCGGGCCGCTCGAGCTGGCCGATCTGATCGGCCTCGACACGGTGCTTTCCATCGCAGAGGTGCTGCACCGCGACCTGGGCGACGACAAATACCGCCCAGCGACGCTTCTGAAAAACTTGGTCGCCGCGGGCTGGCTTGGCAAAAAGACCCGGCGCGGCTTCTACCTCTACGACGAAAGCGGGAAGAAGCTCGGCGCGCCCGCTAGATAGGCAAAGCATGACCGCCCCGACCACGCTCCTCATCACTGAAGCCGACGGCGTGGTGACCGTCACCCTGAACCGCCCGGACAAGCTCAACGCGCTGAACTCCACGGTGCTGTCCGAGCTCCGCGACGTCGTTCTGGCGCTCGAGGCCCGTCCGCTCGAACAGCGTCCGCGAGCGCTGATTCTCACCGGCGCCGGGGATCGCGCCTTCGCCGCCGGAGCCGACATCGGGGAGCTCTCGTCGCTCGACACGGGGGCCGCAAAAAGCGTCAGCGAGCTCGGCCATTCGCTGGGTCATGCCCTCGATCGCGCGAGCTTCCCCAGTATCGCCGCGGTCAACGGTTTCGCGCTCGGCGGCGGGCTCGAGCTGGCACTGTGCTGCGATCTGATCGTATGCAGCGAGCGCGCTCGCTTCGGACAGCCCGAAATCAACCTGGGCGTGATCCCCGGTTTTGGCGGCACTTTCCGGCTAATGGCGCGGGTCGGCGTGGGCCACGCCCGGCGTCTGATCTTCACGGGCGAACCGATTGATGCCGCGCGCGCCGAGCGCATCGGTCTGGTCGACGCGGTCTATCCGCAAGCCGAGCTTTCGAGCCGCGCCGCCGAGCTCGGCAAGACCTTGGCCGGCAAAGCGCCGCTGGCGCTGGCTTCCGCCAAGCGCTGCTTGCTCGAAAACCTGTATCAAGACTTCGAAAGCGCGGCGGCCACCGAGGCCGGGCGCTTTGCCGAACTGTTCGGAACCAGCGACGCACGCGAAGGTTTCGCCGCGTTCCTCGAGAAGCGCGCCGCATGCTTCGTCGGCCGTTGATTCGCGCAGCGGCCCGCGGCGTGCTCTTGGCCGCCCCGCTGCTCGCGAGCGGCTGCAAAGGCTGCCGCGACGAGAAGCCCTACACACCCTTCGGGGTGACATCAGCGCTGCCGACCGCGGAGCCTGCGCCCAGCGCGAGCAGCGGCAAGAGCGGAGCCGAAGGGGGCAGCGGCGGCGGCCCAGCGATCAAGAAGGCGCTGTTCGCGCCCGACAACGCCCAGCGCTGGAGCGTCGAGGGCCGCGAGCTCGAAAGCCCGAGCGGGCGGGTGTTCGAGCAAGCCATCGTGGCGGACTTCAACGCCGATGAAAAGCGAGAGGTCGCGGCCTGGACGCTGCCGGCGAAAGACGCGAAGGACGGCTCGGCCGGCGAGCTGTGGCTCTACCCGAGCGAGGGCGCGCCTAAGAAACTGAGCGATTTTCCGGGATTTCTCCCGACCGGAGCCAACTGCACGCCGGTCAGCGCGCTGGCACAAAGCGCACCGCGGACGCTGAGCGTCGATGTGCGCGTCGCGTGCACGACGCAGCTCGTCGGGCACGCACCGACGCGAGCGCTGATGGTCATCGACCCCTTCGCGAGCGCAGAGCGCGGGCCGCGCTTCGGCCTGCGCGCAGCGGACGCCGCGCTGGGCGAAACGCTCGCGCTCGACCTGGTCTCGCGTGACGAAGACGGCGACGGCCGCGACGACTATCGGCTCACCGCAGCGCTTTCGAGCTCCGGTAAGCCCGCCGAAATCAGCGCGTCGGTCGTATTCCTCGATCGCGCGGCGGGCGTTTCGCGCGACCCACGCGAGCCGGCCAAGAGCTTGCTCGAGCTGCTGAAGAAAGATACCGGGCGCTCTCAAAAGAAGAAGACCGCCGAACAAGCGCTGGCCCACGTCGACGCCGCCCGGCGCTTGCTCGGCGCGCTGTGCGCGGAAGGCGCGACGCCGCGCGTGTTCGATTGGGCCGGAAACCCCTTGCGCTGCGGCGGGCTCGCCGATGTGGTCGACCGCTTGGGAGCGATCGAGATCAGCGCCGCGCTCGCGTTGGGCGATTTCGCTGGTGCGCTCGGCGCGCTCAGCCGGGATGGCTGGTATTTCGGCGCGATGCGCGCCGCGCTGCGCGAGCAGTTGGTCAAGGACATCGAAAAGAAGCTGACTCCCGTGCCCGCGTCGCGCATCGCGCTCGGCGTGCGGCCGAAGGTAGGCAAGCCCCCGAGCTATAGTCCGCTCAGCTTCGAACCCGGCGGCGCTTTGCTCGTTCAGGGGGAAAGTGGCCTCTACCGCCTGGCGCCGGACGGCGCGCGGGAAGAACCGGTGCCAAGCGACGCCGGCGCGCCGCCGACCTGGCCGCTCGAGATCGTCACTGGCACGAGCGCACGTTGGATCGGCGTCGCTTACTCGTGCGATCGCTCCGAAGCGTCGCTCTTGTTCAGCGGGGGCAGTGGGGAGCCTCAGATGACCAACTTGCTCGCACCGCGCCCCGGGGTGTGCGGCGGCGCGCACTTCGACGAGGGCTTCGTGCCGAGCCCCGCTTCGGTCGGCGATCAGGTCGAAGCGCTACTCGGCGGTGCACTGGTCGGTCCCAAGAGCCCGAACGTGCCGCCCGGCTCTGCGCGCTCGCGTGACGGCGCACGGCTCGCCGTACCCACTCCGCTCGGCTTGTGGATTCAGGCCGAAAAGAGCGAGCTTTGGAAAATCGACAGCTGGAACCTGAGCGGCACCAGCGGCTGCGTCGTCGACAACGCCGGACGGCGCGCGGCGTGCGTCCGCGCGGGCAGAGCCGAACTGTATCTGAGAAATGAAGCGAATTCGGGCGGCTGACTCGCGACGCGACCCGATACTTTTAGATGCGCTCCAAAGCCAGACCCGGGTCCAAGTCGAGTAGATCCTGGGGATCCGACGTCAAGACCGGCGTCGAGCACGACGCCGACGGCGACCTTCACGCCGCGCCCTTTCGCGCCGCCGATTTGGTTAGGCGCCGGAGCAAAGTATCAGCGCGCCTGACGTCTTGTCGCGACGGGCGGACGTCCTCGTAGAACGCCTGCCATTGGCGTTCTAGCTCCGCGTCGTTCAGTCGATCCTCGACCAAGTCGGTCACCCAACTCGAGACCGGCGTCCTCCCCGCCGCTTTCTTGATGCGAGCCGCGAGCTCGGCTGGCACACGGATGGTGATCCGCTTAATCGCCATACAACCAACACAACACGGCGCAGCTCCGAACGCTGGCCTCCGTCCCCCGCCCGGGTATCTCACTACGGCGCGAGAGTTGTTCTACGGCGCCAGAGTTGTTTCCGGCGCGGCACCTCGCCCAGCGCCGATAACGAAAGCGCCGGCCAGGCGCGGCGGCTGGGTGCGCCGCGCCGGGCTTTGGAACCTAGCGCCGAGCCGCGACTCCAGTCGCGCTCGTTTCCTCGTGGGCAGCCAAACCCAAATCCGGGAGCTGCCCACTGCCGCCGACGGCGAAGGTCGAACCGACTAGGTCAGGTCGGGGCTTTGGTGCGCTCCAAGTAAGAGCGCGAGCGGGTGTCCACCTTGATCCAGTCACCCTGGTTGATGAACAGCGGCACCGGCACGTTGGCGCCGGTCGAGATCTTGGCGGGCTTGGTGACGTTGGTGGCGGTGTCGCCGCGAACGCCCGGCTCGGTCTCCGTGATTTGCACAGTGATGTGGGGCGGGAGCGAGATGCTGACCGGGTTGCCCTTGTAGATGACGATCGAGACCTCGATGCCGTCGATCAGAAAGCCTGCGTCGTCGCCGACCGCTTCTTTCTGCACGGTGACCTGCTCGCCGGTCTGCGGGTTCATGAACACGTACGCATCGCCTTCGGGGTAGATGTACTGAAGGGAGCGCTCCTCGACGTCCGCGGCTTCCAGCTTTTCGCCCGAACGGATGTTGCGCTCGATGACGCCTCCGTGGAGCATGTTTTTCATCTTGGTCCGGGTGAAGGCCTGGCCTTTTCCGGGTTTGACGAACTGGAATTCAATCACCATGTAGGGCTGGCCGTCCTGCATGAGCTTGAGACCTTTGCGGATGTCGCTCGTATCCATGTCTTTCCTCGTGTCCCCTCGGCCTCCAGGGCCGTGCGGGGGTCGGGTCAGCCCGAACCGCCCAGGCCTCTAGCGGGGGATCGGCCCGCGTTCAACCCCGAACACGGCTGCCCCGAAAGAACACGCCGGTTTTCCGCTGTCTCCGGCCGGAAAGTAGGGGTGTCGCCGCGCGTCACGGGGGTTGCTCGGGCG
The DNA here is from genome assembly GCA_035549735.1 of Polyangiaceae bacterium. Lineage (GTDB taxonomy): Bacteria > Myxococcota_A > Polyangia > Polyangiales > Polyangiaceae > PMG-095. The sequence continues at coordinate 19,042 of DASZQI010000073.1, forward strand.
CGGGGATGGAAGTACGGGGGAGGTTCGCGAACGGCGAAAATCAGATGGAGGAGTACGAGCTCGAGGAAATCAAGCGCGAGATCGTCGAGAGCCGATCGCTCTCCATCAAGACCAACAACCTGATCAACGCGCTCGCCGCCGACCTGAAGAGCATCGCCAAGCGACAGCAGAGCTACGAGCGGCGCGTGTTCGTGAACAGCGCCACCGCCTACGCGGTGACCATCGCCGTGGTGCTGGTGTTCGTGAAGCTCGCCTGGGACATTCGTCTGGAAGCCGTGCGCGGTGAGTCGCGGGAGTCGCGGGAGCGGGTCGACCAGCTCGAAAAGGAGCTGAAGAACCTGCAGGGGCGCGATGAATCGCAGGCCCGCGTGAGCCGGCGCGCCGCCGAGTTTTACCAGCTAATCACGCTCAACAAGCGCAAGGAGCTGATCGAGGGCTTTCCGGAGGTGGCCAAGCTCGATCTCACCCCGACCGAGCGCTCGGTGTTCGAAGCAGGTGTGGAGCGCGCGCGCAACGAGCTCTCGTTGATCGCTTACCAAAACGGGTTGGACCACGCGCGCATGGGACGCTTCCACGAAGCGCAGCAAGCGTTCCGCGAGTCACTCAAGTACAAGACCGACGCGGCGCACAGCCCGCAAGCGAACCTGCAGCTCGCGCGCGCGCTGGTGAAGCTCGGCATGCATCGCGACGCTATCCCAATCTTGATGCAGCTGTCCGAAGCGTCGTCCGACAAGGAAGTCATGGACGAAGCGACGCTCGCGCTCGGCGAAGCGCAGCTCGACATTCAGGCGTGGAACGACGCGAAAAACACGCTGCGCGCGTTCATTCGCCGCTTTCCGCAGAGCCCGCACATCAACGACGCCAAAGGCAAGCTGGCCGAAGTCCAGCTCTACCACTGAGCGTATTCAGTCGTCCGCGGGCCGAGTCGGATCGTTCGGGACCACGCTGAGCGCGGGCGGATTCCAGAAGCCTTTGCGCGTAAAGCCCGCTGCGGGGCCGAGCACGACCAAGGTGTAGCTGCGGCCGTCGACCAGCGTGCTGAGACCCGCGCGCATTTTGATGGCGCTCCAGCGCTCGGCCAGCAGCTGAGTAAAGTCGCTCAAGAGCTCGATCTGCCAAAACGGCGAATCGACACCGTACGCTTCCGCCGACAGCGTCGGCTGCACGACCCCGGGCACCAGCGCGCCGTATTCGAGCGAGCTGGCAATCCAGGAATTGGTTTCGTCAGACATCACGCGCGAGGCATACACGTTGACCGTGCCGGTGGCCGCCGAGGCGTGCGCCACTTGTAGACCGAGGCTGCCAATCTGGGTGCGTCGCGAGAGCGCGACCAGCACGCCGCTCAGCGTTGGCGTCGCGGGACTGTACTGGTCGCCGCACGCGGTCTGCGCGTATTTGCCGGCGAACGCCGGTCCGCCGATGCAGCCGGACCCGACGAGCAGATAGCTGCGCCCGCCATCGATCGTGCCCGCGGGCACGATCGGCAATTCGCCCACGCGCAGCCGCGGAGGCTCCGGCAATGGCGCGCCCACGCCACCTTCGCCGCCCGCCCCGGTTCCCGTGCTGCTCGCGCCCCCTCCCCCGGCGCCAGCGCTCGCGGTTGGGTCATCGACGGTCGTCGGCGCCGCGTCCTGCTCTTTGCGCGCGAGCTCGAGCGCGTCCGCGCAGTCGAGCCCCGAAACCAGCTCGAGCTCACCCGCGATCACGACCGGCTCGACGTCGTCCTTCGCGAGATCGGCTCCTTCGAATTCGGTGCGCACGAGCGATTGCCCGTAGTCGAGCGCGGCTGGCTCGGCGTCGAGCACGCGCGCGTCCACGCCGGTTCCGGATAGAAAGCACACGAGCACGCGCTCGGCGTCGACGATGCCGTGCAGAAACGTGAGCACATTGTCGCCCGGCGGCTCATCTGGAGCACGCCCTCCGCTGCTCGTCTTGGTGCCCCCGGTTTGCGGAACCGTGGTGAACCCTGCTTGCGAGCCACCACTGCCGCCGCGCGATGCACCCGCGCTGCCGCCAGTCCCGTTCGAAGGCTTGGCCAGCGCGTCGTGATTGCTCTCACAAGCTGGCGCGGTCGCGACCATCAACAGCAGCCCGAGCAACCAGCCTCGCACGCTCGAGGTATGCCATTTGTCTTGGGGGCGGCGCCAGGCCCGCCAATTTCAGCCGCGGCCCCGGCGAACTTTGGCTCAACCCGGCCGGTTGTCGCTCAAGAGCCAGCCGTGATTCAGGGGACCATGCCCCTCGCCGAACCCGGGCGCAGTCTCGAGCGCGCGCGTCACGAAACGCCGCGCGCGCTGCACCGCGTTCACCAATGTGAGACCTTCGGCCACTCCGGTCGCGATCGCCGAGGCCAGCGTGCAGCCGGTCCCGTGGCTCGAGCGCGTCATCACTCGCGGCCCTTCGAACCGTTCTCCAATGCCATCGATCGTGCGCAGCACGTCCACCACTTGGTCTCCCGGCAAATGGCCGCCCTTCACGAGCACCGCACCGCAGCCGAACGTCAGGAGCCGCTCGGCCAGGCGCGGCAAATCATCCACTGACTCCGCCTTGAGCCCGGTGAGCGCTTCCGCCTCCGGCACATTCGGCGTGATCAGCGCGGCCAGCGGGAAGAGTCGCTGCACGAGCGCCTTCTGCGCATCCTCCTCCAACAGCGACGCCCCGCCCTTGGCCACCATCACCGGATCGACGACGACCGGGATGTTCGTGGCGCGCGACTCGAGCTCAGCGGCTACTACGTTGATGATCTTGCTCGAAAAGAGCATCCCGGTCTTGACCGCGTCCGCGCCGATGTCGTCCAGCACCACGCGCATTTGCTCGCGCACGAAGCTCGGATCCACGCCCATCACGTCGAACACCCCGAGCGTATTTTGTGCGGTGAGCGCGGTGATCGCCGTGGACGCGTAGCCGCCCAGCATGGTGACCGTCTTGATATCGGCCTGAATGCCGGCCCCCCCGCCCGAGTCGGAGCCAGCCACAATCAGCACACGCGGAAGCACGCTCGCAGTCACGGGCCGAAGCATCGTCCATGCCCGGGACCCACGCAACGTTCGGCCGGCTCACGCAACGACCGATCCGGATCGCTCGGACACTCGTATCGCACGCGGACAACTGTCCGCCGCGGGAACGACGCGGTTCACTGCGAAAAGCGCCTCAAATGCGCGAAAAACCGGGCTCTATCGTCGAATTCCGCGTTGGCACAGGCCGTGAATAGCGAGCCGTTTTCATGAAGTCGACCCTGAAGAACATCGTGCGCTGGACTGCAGGAACCCTCGGCCTACTGATCGCCGGCCTGGGCCTCACCACCCTCGTGCGTGAGAATCGCTCCTTCGAAGCCCCCGTTCTCGACCTGCACGCCAGCAGCGATCCGGCCGTCATCGAGCGTGGCCGCTATTTGGTTCAGGGGCCTGCGCATTGTGGAGAGTGTCACGGCGCGGTCGACCCGAAGACCGGACACATCCAGGGCCCCGGCGCGCCGCTCACCGGCGGCTTCGAGTTCAAGCTGCCGGTCGGCACGTTCCGGGTACCGAACATCACGCCGGATGCGAAGACCGGAATCGGCAAGATGAGCGATCCGGAGATTGCACGCATGCTGCGCTACGGCGTCGCACCGGACGGCCACGCGCTGCTCCCCTTCATGCCCTTCTCGGATCTCGCCGACCAGGATTTGATTGCGATTCTCTCTTACCTGCGCACTCAGAAGCCGGTCGAGCAGCAGATCAAGCCGCATGAACCGAACCTGCTCGGTCGCATCGTCAAGGCCTTCGTGCTCGAGCCGAAGGGCCCGAGCGGCGCGGTCCCCAAGCAACTCGAGCCGGCGGCGACGCCAGAATATGGCCGTTACCTGGCGAACCACGTCTCGAACTGCGTCGGTTGCCACACCAAGGTCGACCTGCGCACCGGTGAATTCGCGGGCCCCAAGTTCGGCGGCGGCGCTGAAATGGAATCGCTCACCGACGCCGAGCAACGCTTCATCACCCCGAACCTGACGCCCGACCCGCGCTGGGGCTGGCTCAAAGGCTGGACTGAAGACGCTTTCGTCAACCGCATCCACGCGGGCCGCATTCACCCCGGCTCGCCCATGCCCTGGCAAGCCTTCCAGCACATGAGCGACAGCGATCTGCGCGCGATCTTCCGTTACCTGCAAACCGTGCCCGCAGCCGAAGGCGGCCCGGATCCGGTGAAGCGCGACGTGGTCGCCGTCAGCGCGCGCTAGCGCTTGGCCTCACGATCCCGAACTGCTTCTGCGCGCGAGTCGAGGACCGAAGCGGGCTCCTCGACTCGCAGCGCTTGCTCTTCGAGCACGCGCCAACGCTGCTCGGCCACCCCGAACAGGTATCGAATTCGGCCCTCGTCATCGACCTCGAGGCTCACGTTCTGATCTGGATCCTTGGCGAGCTCGGTGAGCAGCGCGTCGCTCTCTTGCTCCGACACGTTGAGCGATTGCGCGGCCTCCGCGGCCGTCACCATGCCGCCGCGATGCGCGACCAACGCGCGAATCGCCTCCACCCGCGCCTTCTTTTGCGCGGACTCGCCGCTCTTGTGCAGCCGCTTCCCACCGAACACCAGCCCGCCGCCGAAGAACAAACTCAGCATCGCAATCGGCACCGCGAACGCCCAGCCCACCATCGACTGCGGCCAAATCGACTGCAGCAGAAGCCACAGAAACGCCGACACCGACAGCCCAATCACCAAGAACACCCAGCCCGAGACCAACGCCAACGTCCCGCCCACCCGCGACGGTTGCCCCGCATAAGTCACACTCGGCGTCACGAACGGCGCCCGCGCCGCGCCACACGCCGTGCACCGCGCCTCAATCCCGCGCAAAACGATCGGCGCGCGCTGACCACATCTCGGACAGGCTAGGCTGGCAGTGGGCGCTTGCACGAGCGAAGCGTAGCGCAGCGATCGAAAGCTGGGGCCGCTGGAGCGGAGCCAGGAACCGCCGCCGAAATCGTAATTCGACGCGGTACGAGGCAGCCCTGCGTGAATGAGTCCCGCGGCCTCCGATTGACCGCCCGGCCGACATGCGCCAATGAGCCCTTTGTCGGCGTTTCTGTGGCCCGGGGGTTATCGGAACGGTCCTGCGCACTTGGCGCCCTCCCGCGCCGAACTCGGGACATTTTACGGATTCGAGAAGAACAGCGGCGCGGGCGCCCATGCACTCGGGCTGGGCCAAGTCGGGTTCTCATCGTTCATCGCGGCGAGCGCGGACCGTCACTGGGTTCCGCTCTGTCGGCACGAGGTCGTCGAGTATGCCGCAAGGACGAGCCTGAGCTCGATCGTCGCGACTCGACGCGAACGAGAACCAGGGCGCGCTGAAGCGCAAGGTTCAACCACCAAGCGAACTTGGGTGTCCGCGACCCGCTCGACCATGCTATCCCCAGCTCGCCACCCGGGACCGAGTCGCTCCGCAAGGGTGGACCCAGCACACCCACGGCCCCTTGGCGGAACGGCAGACGCGGGGGACTTAAAAGGCGGACGGGCGATTCAGGGGGCCAAAATGGGTCAAAAATCCCGCAAATCTTGGGGTCGCATCCGCTGGTTTTTGGCCTGACTCAACCCTGACTCAACCTCAGGAGCAACTTATTGGTTGCGCGTTATTTGCGCACCCAACCGACATCGGCGAGCACTTCATCTAGATCGCCGTCGTCGCCGCTACTTTCGGCCACCGGCTGGGGTTCGTTGAGTTGAACCGGCGCACCTGCCAGCGCCGCCAACTGCTTCACGTGGATCAAGTCCCGCGAGCGGTACCAGCCTTCGCCCACGAACTCGACCCAGGCCGAAGGGTCTGCTTTTGGATCTCGTCGCCAGGTCTCCCACTCGCGCCAATCCGCTTCGCTGCTGAAACCCAGCTCTGCCCAGCGCGGGGGATCGTCGAGACCCATACCTGGGAAATTTAACCATCGGGTCCCGGTTTGCAACGGCAGCCGAGGCGGTCAGGCCGACGCGGAGCCATGACGAGAATGGTCGCAATCTACGATCGTGGGTCAGGAAACCGCAGTGTAGGCAGCGGAGCCGAACTGCGGCGTGGAGCTCAGCTACTGAACGAACCTACAGCTTCTCGCAGGCTGAGAGCTGCCAGTTTCGGCCGCCCCTTTTTTGCCCAGAGAGGTTCCACATTCATGAAAAAGCATTGGATCACAAGCGCCCTAACCGACTCGGCCACCCCGCCAGAGGTCGTGTCGGCTGCTCGCCAAAAGCTCTTGAGCGCGTTTCGAGTCAGCAGGGGATGCGTCGCCTTGACCGGCCGAATTCTCGAGGCAAACCCGCAAACCGTATATCGCTGGTTAAAGGCGGATCCGTCGTTGACTGCCTCTCTCGAGGCTGCGCGAAAATAAATCGTCCCAATCGGGAGTATCGGTTCGGTTCTCAAAACCTATTATATACTGTGAACAACACAACTTCAGACAAAGACCGAAAACGCCGCGCTTTTTGGGCGCAGCCTCGACCTAAGTACCCCTACGGCCCTGGCGAGATAATCGTCGCCGCTGTCAAAGCCAGGGTTGGCGTGGCGACCGTATATCGCTGTTTGCGGGGCGACCCCACTCGGCACGCAACTCGCGTTGTGGTCAGAGCGGCGCTCCAAGTAGTCAACCCGAAGATTAAGTGCCCGATCATCGTTGAGGAGCCGTCATTGTGACCGACGACTTGTCGGCTGCGCGCCTGTTCGCCAGAATGCACACCGCTAAACTCCGTTGGATTCCGTCCAAGGGCGAGTGGCAGATCCGCCATGGTAAGCGATGGCGCACCGCTTCAAAAGAAGAGGTCGCGCTGGCGGCCTACGCGACGGCCGATAAGCTTCTTAGAGACGCCGTTAACAGCGATGATGAATTAGAGTTTAAGGCTGCCCAAAGGGCACGATCCCGAGCTGGCCTGTCTGGGATGGTGGCTGTCGCAAAGCCGCTGTTGGCCCAGATCAAGATCCCCAAATAACCGAAAGCCCCCAGATTTGCAGTCTGGAGGCTTTCTAACTATGACCTGACGACCTAAACGACTAACGACCCATCAACATGAATACTATAGCATCTCTTACGGTTCGCGCCACTCAGGCGCTTAAAAATAACACAAGCCCCGACTTTCTGGAATTGGCATTCTGCCTACAATCGATAGGCGAGTGGAAGCCAGAGCCGGATTTCGATTTTGGATCTATCCCGCCGGCCCTCTCTGAGGAAGAGCTAGATAAAGAGGCCGACACTGAGCGGGAGTGGCACGAGAACGAAGCCGACCGCCTCAGGGCACTCTCACGGGGGGCGTCGCTCGCGGAGCTCGTAAAGGCCGGCCTTGTGGCAGCGCAGGCCAATGACAACAACGCAGAGCCGGCCCCCCCTGGCGACTTAGAGGCACCCGAAGAATCTCCTGTCGCGGCGCGGCGGTCGCTGAAAGAGCTTGCGGCGGCAAGCGGAAAGCCTGCTTACTGTTGGGATCCACTCGATCCCAAGAAAACGATCATTCGCGTTGTGGCTGCCCTAGAGACCGCACCGCTCTACCAGCGCGGTGGCACGCTCGTTGAAATCGTGCGCGATGCATCGTCCGGTGAGAGGGTACAGCCGGACAGCAATCCTCGACTGCGAGAAGTAACCTCTGACCATTTAGGAATCTGCATCGGTTCGCAGGTCACTATCGCCAAATCTGTCGTCGACGCGAAAACCGGTGAGCGGGGTTACAGGCCAATTCCCGTCCCAACCAAGCTGGCAACTGGAATTCACGGTCTGGGACAGTGGCAGCACATTAGGCCAATTAAGGGACTAGCTGACTACCCCGTGTTACGCCCCGACGGAAGCATCCTAAAAACCCAGGGTTACGATCCTAAGACCTGCTACTACCTGACCGGTTCGCTTCCGTTAGAGGTCCCCGAGGAACCGACTCGCGAGCAAGCTATCGAAGCACTGCAGTTGCTTCACGATCTCATTTCGGACTTTCAATTCACACATCCCGCGCACAGATCTGCGTTCATAGCTGGGCTGCTAACCATCTTGGCCAGACCAGCTATTCAAGGGCCCGTGCCGATGCTTGTGGTCGAGGCTGCTAAGCCGGGTTCGGGTAAGACACTACTCGCTGACCTTCTAGGGGTACTGTCTGCCGGCGAACAACTGCCGCGCACCGCCATTCCGACTGGCCGCGAGTCCAACGAAGAATGGCGAAAGAAATTGCTCGTGATCGGCCGATCGGGAGCGCCCGTGAAACTGCTAGACAACATCACAGTGGAGCTCCGAAGCGCGGCTCTGGATGCAGCTCTTACCGGCGGCTATATCGAGGACCGGGTGCTTGGCTCATCAGCTGAGATTAAGGTGCCCTTCCAAACGTTTCTGGTCGCCACGTTGAACAACGCCACAGTGTCAACCGACTTGGTGCGTAGAACCATCGTCGCGCGCATCACGCCCGAGTCGGAGAGTCCCGAAACGCGCACCGATTTCAAGTTCCCTGGCGATCGGTTGCTGTGCCACGCGCGCGAGTATCGCTTGAAATACCTGACAGCTGCTTTCACGATCTTGCGTGCCTACTGGTGCGCGGGGTGTCCCGAGCCCTCCGGTGGGGTTGGATCATTCGAAGCTTGGAGCCGAGTGGTCAGAGGGCCCCTAATTTGGCTTGGGGAACCCGACCCAATCGAAACCCAAGCGATGCTCAGGCAGAGTGCTGACAACGATTCGGGGTTGCTGGTCGAGTTGCTACATGCGTGGCATGGGGCGTTCACTGACACTCCGACTGCTGCCGCTGCGGTGCTCGACCGTGTCGAGAACGATCTAACGGGCAAGCTTTCGGACCTTCGGGATTCGTTGGTCGAGCTGGCAGGCAGGAACGACAGGCTGCCATCCGCAAAAAGCCTCGGGCGAGCACTCGGCAAGTATCGGGATAACCATGCCGGCGGCTATGTGCTCAGAGAGAAAGGCGCGGACTCCCATTCGAAAACCAAGCTTTGGGCTGTCGAGAAGAAGAAACCCTGATGCAGCGGGTTATGCGGGGTTCATGCGGGTTTGGTCTCGCCACTAAACCCCGCAAGCAATCCCTAGCAATATCTTATGGTTATATGCTTTTGCGGGTTTAGCGGGTTTAATTGTGAGTGTGTATAGATATAAAGAGATTAAGTGAATAGAGGGAAGGGAAGGGCTAGCTTCAAGAGGACTCAAATTGGCCAACCTACCGATTCAAACCCCGCAAACCCCGCAAACCCCGCAAACCCAAAAAGCTCGAACGACCATCGGTCTCATGGTGGACGGGTATACTGCGGTGTGTTAATATGTAACCTGCGAATTGCGACTCTGAGCCGAAAGCCGGATCGCGAGGCTGACACCCCGAACCCAAATCCCGAAAGGATTTCTTTAGATGCGAACCTACTCCCCATTTTTTGCGACGCTGCACGATGAACAGGCCCCTGTAGGCAACCTAGGGCGTGGCACTCACTACTCGGTATTGCGGGCCGTGATTCACGGAAAAGACCCGCATTTTCATGACTTCGCAGTCATCTGGGATGAAGATCACGACGCGCGGATTATTTGGATTGCTGAGAAAATGTACATGGCCGGGTTGCTAGAGGCCGCGCTGTTCATAGGCGAGCGTAAAGGTAACATCTATGTGGTTACGGCCACTAGACAGCCGAGCGCATATGAAAGGGCAGTGAGCGATATCGCTGAGCTGGTTCCGTCCGACTCTTTCTGTGCGTACGTTGAGCCTATGTCCGACGCGGATGGGATCATCAGCGAGAAGTCTGATGTTGTGCGGGCCTACCTGCGCGGCATTGATGCTCTCTGGCGGTTCGGCCCCAAGCCGCTTGAGTTCAGCGTTCAACCGTTCCGCGCCCCTTAAGGATGAGCGGCGTGGCTAAGGTCCCTACGAAGTAGCCTGTTCTAGGGCTAAAAGGGCTACACAACACCCGCTCGGGGGGTCCTACGCGCGAGATGGGGCTAGAATTCCGCTGGGAACAGATCTGAGGACTTGCAAGGCCTTCGCGCCTGACTAAACTTTTTCGGTTAGGGGCGGAAATACCAGAGAGATCTGGAACCTGACTCTATTCAGTATATTTGAGGGGAACAGCCCCCGAGAGGGTTGAGTGGGAATCGGCGAGAATTTGGGGGGCTGAGAGAAAGACAGCTGAGGGGGCCCGAGAGGGCGCCGAGAAACTTCTCAGCCTGCGAGAGCAGCCCACCTAGGCGGCACCAGCGGCGGGCCGGGCAGCTGGGCAGCTGGGCAGCCTGAGGGCGAGGGCACCTTTCAGTGTAATAAGAAAGCCGACCGCGGCTGTTTAGTGCGTTGCGTTAGATGCCCTCCAAAGGAGCCTGCCTAGAGCCACGGTCAGTCGGACGATTTGGGGACTTGGATGGTTGGTTGGTCCCCTGGCCAGCTTGCGAGGTAGGGAGCTCGCCGGCTTGGCTTGAACGGCTAGTTGCCCTGCCTGTCGGCAGCCCAAGGGCACCTAGCCAACGGACGGCCTCGGGGGATGTGACTGGCATACAGGGGCCGAGTGCTGATGCCTAAAAGCCTCGCTGGCCTCTCTAGCTCTCTAGTTGGGTAGCTGACTTGCTGGGCATCGCAGAGTGGCAATCTAAGGTGGCCTGTCGGATAGTCCTCGTCAGAGGCCACCTAAGACTCGGTGTCTACAGGATCGACCACCGCCAAGGACACTCCACCTAGCCGGCGAGCCTCCTAATTAAAGAGTCTCTACCCCCCGTGAGATATCACCACTCAGGCCTAGATTATCTTGACGCACGTGGTTCGTAACTGCAGTTCATCGGGCATCTGTTATTGTTATTGTAAGGCATTGGCACTTGCGGGCTACGTGCGTTGTAACAGGTGCTTGCTCAGGCAAGCACGATACCAAGCTCGCTATCGAGCGAAGCTGAAACTCAAACGCACAACGAAAGAAACGACTCTAACCAAATGACTCAATCGACTCAATTTAAACCCGGCTTTTCACTAGCCGAAACTAGCCCCGGGTGGTGGCTGGCCAAAGGCAGTGGTGCTTACGAGTGCGTTGGAGTCCGCGCCAGCTCACGCGGCGAAGCGCTCGCGAAGCACATGGCGACGACGGGCTGGGTAGCGGGGTATGTGAAGCCTTCAGCGGCCGAGCCAGCCAAGGCGCCAGCCAAGCCGGCGAAGGTATACACCGATGTAGAGCTACAGGTCATGATCGATCAACTGCGAGTTGAAATCGAAGAAGAGAAACGAAAACTGGGCGTCCAGAGCGAAGCCCGTGTCTCTGCCGCACAGACTGTGCACTCTGATCCGCGCCTCGCGGAGATTGATAGTCAACTCGCCGGCTACAAGCCCGTGGTCATCAATTCAGCCTACAAGCAGACCTTTACAAGCTGCCCCCAAGTAGCGGTGAAGTCACCAGCTGGTTATGACCCACGGCTAAAGGCCAAGTTGGATGAAATGGTCGACCATCAGCCAAATCCGCACGTTACCGAGACTTCTACCAAACAAGTATTTCACCGATGACCAAGAATTTTGAAACCCTCCGATCTGATCTGAACGGTGCTCTAGCCGCGACTGAAGCGGCCAAGCAAGCGGCAATCGAACGGCTCAAGGCGGAGATCCTCCAAAGCGAAAAAACCGCCGTAGCTCGCGCAAAAGAGCTCCAGGCGGAGTTTGAGCGAGAACTGACCGCCCGAAAGGCCGCTCTAGCAGCTCGTGTACCCGCTGCCCTCAGAGGCCCCTTGAGTGACTTCGTTCGCGAAGATACTCGGGCCGCGGCCGAGGCCACAATGGTCGCGTGGCGTTCCCTCGACGCCGAAGCGAAAGAGAGTTGCGGCTGCTCGCTCGGTGAACACCACCTCGTTATCGCGTTCGCACGAGCGAAGAATCTCGAGGCGGCTGCCGCAAGCGAACGGTTCTATCAGGGCAACACCGGAGACCCACTAGACGCCGCTGCAAAGGTGGTGCGCGCTTCCGATCCGGCTACAGCCCGCGCGCGCTTGCTTGCGCTCGAGTCGGCAGTTAGCACCTACGCGATGATGTATCCTAGTGGGAATCCGGGTTACTTGACCGCCATTGAAGGTGCGCTCGGTAACTCTGATCTCGTGGGGGCAGGCGAGGAGCATCACAAGGCCGTTGAATTGGCGGCGCGCAAACGTCCCGGCGGTAATCCGAATCCCGCTAGCGTCGATGGCTATCACGGCCCTGTTGGCCCCGGAACGTATCCGGATCATCCAAAGGTGGACGCCCCGATCGTGCGCGCGTCGGGGGTTATGGGCTGGACACCGCCAAGCCTTCGAGGCGTTGTGTGATGACTTTCGCGGAGCTCTTCGAAACTAGTCAGGTAGTGCCCAAGGCACCGGCGCCAAAACTCGCACCCCCCGAGCCAGAACTACTGCGCGCAAAGCTGTCGGCGTTCGTCGCGAGGACTCCTTATCGACGGCAAAAGCGGAAGGCCAGCAAGAAACTCTCGAGGTTGACATGCGCGGCATGATGATCGGCGATTTCGTCCAAGGCCAAATCGGCAACGTCGAAGCGGGGGATCGCTTGAAGGCTGCTCACAGCCTTTCGGGCGCGTGCTGCGTGTGCGGTGCATTGCGCTCGCGATACCGCTTGGTGTTTGATCACGACATCCGAAAGGACTTTTGCCTTCGTCATTCCCCTAAGGCGAAGTCACTTTAAATGGCTGCTCTCGAAGGGCACCTGGGCGAAGAACACTTAAACACTGAGTTTGCGCGCTCTGGCATTAGTTGCCCCCTGACGGCACAAGTCACAAGGCATATCACCTTCGTTGATGGGGCTCTCGCGGCAGTTGAGTTAGTTCGCCTCTGCGCTCGCGGTTGGCGAATTGTTGAAGTCTTGAGTATCGAGGGCGTCCCGGTTGCGATCTTGGTAGCGCCCGCTGTTGGCGAGAGCTAGCCAATGTCCCTACTCGATAACTGAGCCCGCGCAGGGCAACGCCCGTAAGACACAAGCACGCTGCCTGAGGGCCCGCACCCGCGAATGGAGTAGTTCCATGTATTCCATGGACACACCTATCTAGCCCCCCGCGACGATTTTTAGTTGAGCCCCCGATGCGATCGGGCGTATCAGAGATAGACGGACCGACCGGCACGCCAATGCCGATCGGCCCTAACACATCAACCTGAGTGGAGGCTGACATGCATGGGGATATGCTACACGGACGCGCGCGCTTTCCAAAGCCCAGCCCGCTGCCGAGAGAAGTCATCGAAGAGCAGGCCGTTTCGGGGGTCGAGACGGTCGCCCCGCAGCTTGCCGTCGATGAAGTCTTAGGGGTCGACATCCCGCCCGAAGTCCTACAGGCACCGATCGACAGCCATCGGTTTCCGCGAACCGCGATCGTGGTCGAGATGGCCGCTATAGCCGACAGGCTTCGGATCGCAGCCAAGGGCATCGACCATTTATGCGCGACCGCGACTCTTTACGAGCCGAGCACTTTGCGCCGCAAGGCCCATGCCCTTGTTCGGCTTGCTTGGGCTGACATTGCCGAAAGGGTGATGCTGTGATGGCGCGCCAGGCAAGCGGGATGCGTGCTCGCGCCGTTGAATGGCCTCAGGCATCGTCCCCAGACGACGCAATCGCTCGGCTATCGATCATCGCCGGAACCCTTCGGGATTGCGCCCAAGCGCTGGACGGCATCACCGTTGGCGCTGCTCCGCAAGAGGCAGCTGCCATCGCTCGCGGTGTTCGTGTTGCAGCGGTCGCTGCTTTGGCTCTTGCTGCAAGGGCAGGTGCCGCATGAACGCCGGGCCTTTCATCTTCGGTATTCACAAGGGCTCAGGTGCAAAACTCAAGCCCGCCCTTCGCCGTGTGTACGAGCGAGCTGCGTGACGCCATGGTGCGACCTTGGTAGAGGCCGTTCTTCCGGGCACCGGTTACCAGCGATGGTTCACCGCTCCCGCGCTAGGTGCGCCTTTTGACCGATCTCTAGAGCGAGCTGTCTACAGCGAGATCGAGGCAGAGATCGCGAAGCTGAAAGGCGACCGATCATGAGCCCGACTAGGTCTCTTGCCCTAGGGGAGCTCGCGCTGCGCCTTGCGCGAGAGCAGGAACATGCGAAACAAGCCCTCAAATCTTGGGCGCGTACTCCCCTTTCGTCACGCCAGCGAAGGGGCGGTCGCTGTGACAACCTGAAGGCCAGAGAGTGGCGTCGCTACCGTAGGCACATGCGTCGGGCAGCTCAGGTTCGATCGCTTCTCTTTCAAACCGGAGCCTCGCAGTGAGCGGCGATCACACCCACCCAAGCTATCAGCTTTGCAGGCAGCTCTGCGAGGCCTCCGAGGCGTGCGACTTCGCCGCATGCGCGATCGAGTCTAGCGAGGACGACGGCGATACGAGCGACGTGGAAGATGCGTTGTTGGGGCTACAGGCTGCGGAGGCCGCGATCATCCAAGGCCGCCTGAGGTTGCTCGCGATACAGCGAGGTGACTTGTGACAACTAAGCCGGATGCCGTGTCAGAGCTCTTGTTCGCTGCCGAAGAGCTTCGCCGGGTTGCTCGCACCCTGGAAACTGTCGATCTTCCCCAACCGGCTAGGGGCGATCTGGCGGCTTTGATAGGTGAAATCCGTTACAGGGCCTATGGGTGTGTCAGCCTCGCGGCTGAAAGGCTAGCTCCCGCTGAGACCGCGCCTGTATCCCGGCGGCGAGCGGGGAGCGGCTAACCCAACGTGGCGCCACCTACATCCCGGCGGGCTGTACACCGGCCGGATATGTTAACCCCCGGCAAACACGGGGGTTTTTACACCCATAGAACACAAGGGGAGCTAAATTATCGGTGATTCGGCTTGCGCGGGGCCCCGCGCACAAGCATCCTTCACGTGTCGCCATGGCCAGCCCCATCCCACGCAAGACCGACGAACGCCAGACCGGTGAACGTGCCCCGCGCCCGCGCGGCGAGTCCAAGGCGAGCGTGGACATCCAGGTGTTCCTCACCGACGAAGTTGCGGTCTGCGACGATGTGCATTTGGATCTGCAAGCGACTTTGCAGGTGCTGGAAGTCTTAGATCGTCCGGCGAAGCCCATTCCCGCGCTTGTTCAGGCGATTGAAGCGGCGCGTGCCCTGCGGTAGCGTCTGAGGCTTGATCCGCCGTTTCGTGCCTACTGACGCAGCGCTCGGGTTCGAATGCGCGCGAGGTCGGGAGCAAGCCGAATTTTGGGCGAAGGCTGCGCAGGTCGCTGCAACCAATTCGGCTACCATCTACGTTCTCCCCGGGCAAGGCTTCGTGCCTTTGTTCGGATTCTACGCGATCTGTATGGCACGGCTACAGGTGACGGATCTGCCCTCGAGTCAAAGGACGTCGCTTCCGAGTCAATGCCCCGTCGCGCTTCTGGCTCAGCTTGCGCGGGACGACCGAGCACCGAAGGGAACCGGCGACGCGCTCGTAGGTCACGCTATCGAGCGGATTGTTGAGGTGTCGGATGCTATCGGCTGTATCGGCATCATTCTCGATGCCCAAAACGCCGGCCTCGTGTCGTATTACGAGCGCTTAGGGTTCATTCCAATCGGCACGAGCAAAAACCAGACGCGAAGATTGTTCATGGGCGTGCACGACGCGCGAGCCTCGGTTGAAGCAGCTCGATAGAGTATGGATCACTCGCCTACCCTCGAACCTCTCGCCGATGGCTCCGGCTTTCGCGTTCGCGTGCGGTTCGGCACCAAACAGCAGCGTCGTTTCCGCATCCCCATCACCGATCAAAGGGCAGCTAGCGCGCGCGCTACCGCTCTAGTTGAGCTCGGTCAGACCATCGGCAAAGCCGGAATAGACCCCGAGCTAGGTGCTTCGCTACTCACCAAGGCCGGCGCGGCTGACGCTACCGGGCTCGCCAAGATCAAAGCCGCAGTCGCCAAGCTAGCGTCCGGTGTGCAGGTCAAGAAAAAGGACGCCGAGAGCTCCGGCAAGCTACAGACCTTCGAAGATCTCGGGCGCGCCTGGACTTCGGGCAAGCTCAATAAGCAGTATCCCGACCACGTTAAGCTGAAGCGCAGCGCTGATCGTGATGAGGATCGCTTGACTCATCTCTACAAGACAATCGGCAAAGTCCAGTTGCGCGCATTCAGTCTCGCCGATGCGAAGCGCGCTATGGCAGCGCTCCCTAAGGCAGCGAAAACCAGCGCGACCCGTCGACAATACGCGCAGCTAATCGCCAAGGTGCTGAACTATGCCGCGTGGCCCTGCGAGCTCATTCCGCACAGTCCCCTTCCCCGCGGGTTTCTCCCGAAGGTCAAGAGCACCAAGGCCACGGCTTACCTTTATCCCGCGGAAGATGCCGCTCTGATGGCCAGTAAGAAGGTCCCCCTGGCCCGTCGCATGCTGTATGGGTTTCTTGCCCGGGAAGGGCTTCGGCTGGGCGAGGCTCTGAGCCTCCGATGGGCTGACATCGACCTTGAACGGGCAGCTATCAAGCTGGACGAAAACAAGAGCGACGATCCGAGGGCATGGGCGCTATCGCCCGGGATAGCTGAAGCTCTCGCGGCCTTCCGCCCCGAGGGGGCAGAGGATACCGATCTGGTGTTCTCCGGCCTCGAGTCCCGGCGCATGGCGGAAGGCTTCCGAGATGACCTCGAGGCGGCCGAGGTTGGTCGGCCTGAGCTCCTAGCGCGCACCGCGAACCGACAACCCATCCGGGTGCACGACCTAAGGGCTACCTTCGTTACCCTTAGCCTGGCGGCCGGTAGGTCTGAGACGTGGGTCGCCGACCGAACCGGTCACAAGTCGAGCGTCATGATCAACCGCTACCGAAGGGCAGCTCGCACCGCAGCGGAGCTGGACTTGGGCACCCTGCTACCGCTAAACCAAGCGGTGAAAGGTCTCCCCACTAGGAAGCCAGAGTTGAGTCAGAGGTTGAGTCAGACAGCATAAGGCCCCTTGGCGGAACGGCAGACGCGGGGGACTTAAAATCCCTTGTCAGCAATGACGTCCCGGTTCAAGCCCGGGAGGGGCCACTCAGCCAAATGCGCACTGGCGCGCGTACTCCGCGCCGTTCCCAGAAAGCGCTACCCTGCGCCCATGGCGCTTCGCCTCGCCGACATCCGTCAGCGATACCTTCGTGAAGGGCGGACTCTGCCGTCCGATATCGAACGCGCGCTCGGTGAAGATGCGCGTCCGGGCGCGCGCGCGATTCTGGAAGCGGTGCGAAAGCGGCGGCGCGAGAACCGCGCAGAGGGGCAGCGCTTGCGGCATATGTTGCGCTTCGAGCAGGAGCTCTGGGCGCAGGGGATCGAGCTCATTGCCGGGATCGATGAAGCGGGGATGAGTCCGCTGGCGGGGCCGGTTTCGGCGGCAGCGGTGGTGCTCGACAAGGGCTGGCGAGCGGCGAAGATCAATGACTCGAAGCAGGTCGATCCCGACACACGGGCGGAGCTGGCAGAGCTGATTCGTCGCGAGGCGCGGGCGTGGGCCGTGGCGTTCGTGGAGCCGGACGAGATCGATCGCATCAACATTTACTGGGCGGGGATCTTGGCAATGCAGCGGGCGGTGGAGGGGCTGGGCCTGGTGCCCCAGCATTTGTTGATCGATGCGCGGAAGCTGCGTGAGGTGGCGATCGAGCAGAGCAAGATTGTCAAAGGGGACGAACGCAGTTTGTCGATCGCGGCTGCGTCGATTTTGGCCAAGACCGCGCGCGATGCGCGCATGGTGGCTTACGACCGTGAGTTTCCGGGCTACGGCTTTGCGAGGCACAAAGGTTACCCGGTGAAGGAGCACGTTCTGGCGCTGGAAAAGCACGGGGCGTGCGCGATTCATCGCCGTTCGTTCGGGCCGGTGCGGAGCGCGCTGGGGCTGCCGCCGCTCGAGCCGCCCGCTGCGCGTCGCTGAGTGGGCCCGGCCGGGCTCTGCGCTAAGCTAGCGGGGCGATGCCGTTTCCGGAATGGCTCGAGCCGATGGCCGCGACGCTGACGAAGGAGCGGTTCAGCGCGCCCGGTTGGGTGTTCGAACGCAAGCTCGACGGGGTGCGAATGCTGGCCTTCAAGAACGGTCGCAAGGTCGAGCTCTTCTCGCGCAACCATCTGCTGCAAAACGAGGCGTATCCTTCGTTCGTGCAGGCCGTGAAAGACTTGCCGGTGCACGACGTGGTGCTCGACGGCGAAGCCACCGGGGTCTGGAACTCGCGCGACGCAGTCGCGTACCATTTGTTCGACATTCTATGGCTCGACGGCGCGGAGCTGATGTCGCTCCCGCTCGACGCTCGGCGCGCGCGGCTGAGCGCACTGCGGCTAGCTCCGCCGCTGCAGTTGGTCGAGCGGCTCGACGATCCAGCGCCATGGGAGCGCGCGTGCCGTGAAGGCTGGGAAGGCGTGATCGCGAAGCGAAGCGACTCTGCCTATGAGCACCGCCGCTCACCGCATTGGCTGAAAATGAAATGTGAGGCCACGCAGGAGCTCGTGGTCGGCGGCTTCACCGATCCGCAAGGCAAACGGCAAGGCCTGGGGGCGCTGTTGGTCGGCTACTTCGAGGGCAAAGACTTCGTCTACGCCGGGAAAGTCGGCACCGGCTTCGACACCAAGCTGCTGCTCGATCTGCGCGCGCGTCTCGCCGCGCTCGAGGTCGAGTCCACCCCCTTCACGATCCGAGAGGGTTTGCCCAAGCTGCGCGCGCATTGGGTCAGGCCGGAGCTCGTGGTCCAGGTCGCGTTCATGGAGTGGACTTCTCACGGCAAGCTGCGCCACCCGCGCTACGTAGGCCTGCGGATCGACAAATCCGCACGCGAGGTGAAAAGGGAGAGCGCGTGATCACGCACC
Source organism: Polyangiaceae bacterium (assembly GCA_035549735.1). Classification (GTDB taxonomy): domain Bacteria; phylum Myxococcota_A; class Polyangia; order Polyangiales; family Polyangiaceae; genus PMG-095. Next base: position 37,710 of record DASZQI010000073.1, read on the forward strand.
CAGAAAAATTGCTGTTCCCGGAAGACGGCATCAGCAAAGGCGAGCTCGCCGCGTACTACGAAACCATCGCCCCGCTGATGCTGCCGCACTTGCGCGGACGCCCGCTGACCATGGAGCGCTTCCCCGCGGGCATCGGCAAGAAGGGCTTCATCCAAAAGGACGTCTCGAAAGGCTTTCCCGAATGGCTGAAGCGCATCGAAGTCGCGAAGAAAGACGGCACCTCCTGGTACCCGCTCGTCGACGACGAGCAGTCGCTGCAGTGGATCACGCACCAGAACACCATCACGCCGCACGTGTGGACCTCGCGCGTTCCGAGCTTGCACAACCCGGATTTGTGCATTTTCGACCTCGATCCCGCTCACGACGACCCCGCCGTGCTGCGCGCGGTCACGCTCGAAGTGCGCGATTTGCTGGCGGAGCTCGGCCTGCGCTCGTGGCTCAAGACCTCCGGCTCGAAGGGCTTTCACATCGCGGTGCCGTTGAACGGCGAGGCCGAGTTCGACGCGGTTTCGCACTTCGCGCATGGCGTCGGCGCGGTGTTGGTCAAGCGCAACCCAAGTGAGCTCACCCAAGAGTTCATCAAGGCCGATCGCGGCGGGCGCATCCTGGTCGACACCGGTCGCAATCGCTACGGCGCGACGTTCGCCGCTGCCTATGCGGTCCGCCCCAAACCCGGCGCGCCCGTGTCCGCGCCGTGCAGCTGGCAAGAGCTCGAGCGCGGCGAGGTCGGGCCGCAGACCTTCACACTCCGCAATCTGCCCGAGCGCAGCCGCCAAGTCGGCGACCTGTGGGCAGACATCTACGAGCACGGTCACAGCCTGAGCGAGGCTGCCGAAAAGCTCGCGCCACTACTCAGCGCTCAGGAGTTCACCGCCGCGCTCGCCGCTGCGGGCCGAAAGCCAGGCAAGCGTAAGAAACCGGAATAGCGCACCCGACCATCACCACCGCGTCGAGCACGTCCCTCGCTCCGCGCGCACTTTCGTAGGTCAACACCGCGAGATTGAATTTTTGGGGGCAAACGCGGAAACGGGCGCGCTCGTCGTCGTGGACGTCACCGGGCAACCAAGCCGCGCAGGGTGTCCCAAAGCAGCCACGCCGGCCCGTCGCTTTTCTCGGTCGCACAGCCGGCGCTCGAGCTGCGCGACGCGCAGAACTGGTGCACGCGTGGCCGCCGCGTGGCAGCCCCAAGCAACGAATCAGCGTCGCTGGAATGCGACTCGAAACGCCAATGCGCGCGACGCGATGAACGACTCGCGTGGCTGCGGGCACGGAGAGGCAGGCCCGTTTCTACGGAGGTTCGCGATGGTTCACAAATCACGGTTTTGCGCGCTGGCGCTGCTCTTGCTGCAGTCCTGTTCTTCGCCCGATTCGTCCGATGGCGCTCCCGAGCCCGAGCAGCCAGCGCCCTTCCCTGCGGTCGAAAGCGTGCGGCTCACTCGCACGCTCGACGACGTAGTGGCCGCCAAAGTAGCGCCCGGAACCTCGCTCGCGCTGTTGCATCCGAAGTATCAGGCGTGGTTCGGCGCAGCGGGCGAGGCCGATATTTCAACGAAGGCCGCGCTTTCGCCAGCCGCGCGTTTTCGCGCGGGCAGTATGCTCAAGGTCGCGGTCGCGACAGCGATACTGCAGCTCGTCGAGCGCGGAGATCTGGCGCTCGACGACGTCATCAGCGAGCTGTTGCCGGCCGACATCGTGGCCCGCATCCCCGACGTTCAGCAGATCACGCTGCGCATGTTGCTTCAACATACGTCCGGCCTCGCCGATTTCTCGGACCAAGCGATGGACCTCGAGGTCGCCAAGAATCCCACGAAAATTTGGACGTTCGACGAGCTGCTCGGGCGAGCCGTGGCGCTGCCGCGTGTTTCCGAACCTGGGGCCCGCTACTCGTACACGAACACCGGCTACATCTTGCTCGGGCGTATTCTGGAGCAGAGAACGGGCGAGCCGTGGCGAGCCACGCTGCGAAAGCAGGTGTTCGCGCGCGCCAAGCTCGAGCACAGCGAGCTGCCCGAAGACGGCAACGCGCTCTGTAACGCCTGTGCGCGCGGCTATGAAGCCATCGGCGACGAGCTGGTCGACTTTACGGAGGTCGACCCGTCGATGTCGGGGGCCGCTGGCGGCGACGCTCTGATCACCACGCCGGAAGATCTCGCGACTTCCCTGCGCGCGCTCGTCGAGGGCCGGCTCTTCGATCGCGCGAGCACGTTGGAGGCCATGCTCGACTTCGCCGCTGCGGAGGTGCCTGAAGAGGCGCAGGTCGGTTATGGGCTCGGAATTGCGCGCTTTCGCTTCGGCGAAACCGAGCTGATCGGCCACTATGGCGGCACGGCGGGGTTCCAAGGGTTCATGCTGTACGAGCCGAGCACACGCGTGGTGACCAGCGGCTACATGAATCACCGTGGGGATTTCGGCGCTTTTCTGGTGCCGGTGATCGAAGCGATTTCGCAAGTGCGCTGAGGCTGCACTTGCAGGCGCCGACAGTGCGGCCGGTTCTGGCGTCGCTGTTACTCTCACGAAACCGTGAGAATTGGGCTGCGAACCGGCACGCACGCGGTGTATGTTGCGCGGCTCTGACCTCGGGAGACGATTCGATGACCAACGGCTTTCGGCGCTTCTGCCACTGGCTAGCGCTCGGTTCACTGACGGCAGCACTGTGGGCGACCGGTTGCGGCGAGAAAAAAGATTCGGGCGAGGACTCGGACACCGGCGGCAGAAGTGTCAGCTCGGGCGGGACCGAGACGACCGGCGGCACCGATACGGGCTCCGGCGGCTCGGACGCAAAGGGCGGAGGCGACAGCGCCGGTGAGACGGGCCGGGGCGGCAGCAGTACCGGAGGCAACGGCGCAAGCGGCGATGGCGCGGGCGGCGACGGCGCGGGCGGCGATGTCGGAACCGCGGGCGCACCGGATCTCGGCAATGGCAGCGGTCTGTCAGGCGCGCCGGCCGGCAGCTGGACTTATCTGGTTTACATGCTCGCCGACAACAATCTCGAGCCGTTCGCGCTCGACGATCTGGAAGAGCTGATGGGCGTGGGCTCTGGCGGCAAGGTCACGATATTGGCCGAAGTCGACCGCGCAGTGGGCGAATCGTCGGATCCGATCGGCGGCCTACCGAACTTCACCAGCACCAAGCGCGTGCGCGTCGACGCGGGCAAGCTCACCCAACTAGAAGATCTGGGCGAAAAGAACCTGGGGGCGGAGCAGACTTTCCGCGAGTTTTTGGAGTGGGGCCTGAGTCATTCGCCGTCCGAGCACTACGCGGTCGTGCTCTGGGATCACGGCGGCGCGTGGCCTCGCTACGGCGCCGACGATTCCGCAGGGGGAGACGGGCTTACGCTGCCCGAGCTCACCCGCGCGATCGACGCGGCCGCCAAGTCGACTGGGCTGCAGGGACCGCTGGATTTGATCGGCTTCGACGCCTGCCTGATGGGGACTTGGGAGGTCGCCGCGTCACTGAGCGGTCGCGCGCACTATCTGCTTGCGTCCGAGGAGGTCGAACCCGGGCACGGTTGGGATCACACCAAGGTGTCGATTCTGAAGGGCACGGCCACTGCGAAGCAGCTCGGTACCGCGCTCGCGACCGGCTATCAGGGGCAGGCCCAAGTCCAGGGCGACTCGGCCCGCATCACGTTGGCGCTCACCGATCTCGACCAGGTACCCGCGCTGTCGAGCGCGGTCGCGGCGCTGTCCAAGAGCCTGGCGACGCCCATCGCCACGCACGCGCCGTTCGTCGGCCGGGCGCGCGCGCAAATCCCGACCTTCGGTCAGATCCCCGGCGGACCGTCGACTGGAATGGTCGATTTGTTGCAGCTCGTTACCGCGCTCGACGCGCTCGACCCGGATCTGGCCGCGCCGATCGCGGCGGTGAAGAGCGCGCTCGCCGCGGCAGTCGTCAACAAGGTTTCGGGGCCGGCGTTCGCGGATGCTGGGGGCCTGTCGCTGTTCTTTCCGCAGCTCAAATCCGGCTACGACTCGAGCTACGGCGAAGTGACCGCGGCCGCGAGCTGGCGCGGCTTCTTGTCCTCCTATTACACCGCGGCCGGGAACATCGGGCAGAGCCCCGAATTTACCAACCCGAACAAGGAAGCGCTCGTCACCCAGACTGCGGCCGGCCTGCACGTGACCGGCCAGCTGCGCGCCGGGACCTACGACAACCTGGCTGCGACGACGTTCGACTTCGGCATCGTCACCCAGCAGAACGACGTCTACCTACTGGGTGAAGAGCCGGCGGACGTGGATGCTCGCGGTTTGGTCGCGCGGGATTGGGATCAGAGCGCGCTGCAAGTGGTGCAAGGCACGAGTGAGGATTATGCGTACTACGTGCTCGAAGTGCTCGACGGAGGGCTGCTCGCGCTGTCGGTGCCGCTCGACTACAACGACGGCACGTCCGAGCAGTTCGTGCTGCTGCAGCTGGTTTTCCAAAGCGACGGCACGCTGGTCTCGAGCAGCTACTACATCGAGGAATCGGGCTCTTGGGCGGAGCTGGCCCCTGCCCCGGGTTCGACCTTCCAAACCCTGGTGCCGCTGCAAGCCGCCGGCGCGGCCGACGTGACCTGGGAGCCCCAACCAGTGGTTTTCGACACCGCGGCGGCGCTCGATCTGCAATTCAGCGCACTTCCCGCGGGCCTCACGGCGCTGGTGCAGCTCAGCGCGACGGACTACGCGGATCAAGGGGACGCCGTGCTCAGCATTGGGACGCTTTGAGTCATGCGCCTCAACACGTCTCACTGGGCTAGCTGCTGCCTGTTGCTCGCGCTGGTCGCGTGCGAAAAGCCGCCGGTGCAGGGCAGCGGCGCGACGCAGGTGGAGGGCGGCGTGCCGACTGCTCCGGCCAGCGCGCTTTCGCCGGCGCCGATCACCGCACCTCCCAGCGCGGCTGAGGTGCCATCCAGCGCGTCCGCGAACACGGCAGGGTCCGCCGCGGCTCCGGCGGCCTCTGCGGGCGTGGCCACTGCGGAGCCCAAGCCCAGCGACGAGAAAGTAACCCTCTTGGGTGACGAGTCGGCGAGCACCAAGGTAACGGGTTGCCTCGCCAGCACGAGCGGGATGCCGGATCGCGCGGCTCCCACTGCTGCGCTCGGCGGCCCCCCGGTGGAGCTCATCCCGGGGCCCAAGGCAAAGCTAGTCCACCACTTGAAGCACGCTTGCTGCCTTCGCTCGCAAACCCGCGTCGAGCGCGCTGCCACGGTGATTACCGTAGTCGAAGCGCTGAGTGGGACGCCCTGCCGTTGTCAGTGCAGCTCGACCCTGACCACCGAGCTCACGCTCCCGAAGGGGAAGTACGAGCTCTCGCTCCAAGTCGAACAAGGTGGCGCGAAGAGTGAAGTCTTTCGAGGGCCGCTCGACGCGAGCGGTGCGCCGCCAGCCGAAGCGGCTCCGTCCGCAGCACCGCGGCCGCCGAAAGCGATTCACGTGCCCGCGGCAGCGCACTGACGGACAGCAACGTCGGTTACGGCATGCCGAACAGCCCGGCGTCGCTCGCCGACTCATAAGACCGCAACGTCGGTGGGCCGGCGAAGAACTCCTTCACGAGCGAAACGACTTCGCCGGCGGTGCCGCTCGCTTCGTAGGCTTCGGCTGCGGCGCGCGTGGACCAGATGGTAATGACGCCGAACGATTCGCTTTCGTCCGCGGGCTCGAGCAGTAAGCAGCCGAGGCTCCCCGCGCAGGCGCGCACTTTCGGCACGGCTAGGTCGTTGTATTTGGAACGAAGCTGAGCAGCCTGGCCAGGCTTCACGGCGAAAGAGCCAAATCGAATGAACATGATCGTCTTTCCTTCCGGGCGTGGAGCGCACGCTCAGGTCGTCTACGAATTGGAGGGAAACTGAGGCATTTCGTCTCCCTCAGCGAGGTGTGCGTTTCCGTTGAACGCGCGGCTCGTTCGGTACCCTTACGCACGTTCGATACGCAGCTCGCACCATGTGGTTCGAAGTGTACGCGCAGGCGGCGGGGTTCGTCAGCCCCTGAAGTCTCGTTCTGCAAGTGACGTTTGGAAGCCGCCACGCTAGTGTTGTGGATTGGGAGAAGAGAATAGATGTCGTTTGCCGTCTCGCGCGCGTCCACGCTTGCGTTCTTGCTTTCCACGCCTTTAGTTCACGCCGTCGCTTGCTCGACGCCGACCCGAGACTTCGCACCCGAAGGTGAAACGGGAGGCACGGTTGGCGGACAAGCCACGGGCGGGCGCACTGGTGGTCGTAATCAGGGCGGCGCAGGCAAAGCGAACACAGGCGGCCATGACGCCGGCACGGGCCAAGGCGCCGAGGCCGGCATGGGCATGGCCGGTGACGGCGCAGGAGCCGAGGGCGGAGAGCCCGGTGGCGGCGCTGGCGGCGAGGCGGGTTCCGGGGGGACACTCTCGGGCGGAAGCGGCGGGCTCAAGGGCAGCGGCGGTAAAGGTCAGAGCGGCAATGCGGGAGTGACCGGAGCCGGCGGCGTGACCACGGGTGGCATCGGCAACAACGGCGGTACGTCGAATACCGGCGGAACCTCGAGCGGCGGAACCGGGAACACCGGTGGCAAGGCGACGACCGGTGGAGCCGGGAACACCGGTGGTAAGGCGACGACTGGCGGAACCTCGACCGGCGGAACAACGGGAGGAACCAGCGGCGGAGCCGGCAAAGGTGGCTCCAGCACCGGTGGCACGCTCGCGACCGGCGGCGTGGTCAGCAGCGGCGGAACTGGCGGCACCTGCACGCCGGTGGGCGCCGAAGTCTGCACCGATGGCAAAGACAACGACTGCAACGGGCACGTCGACTGCCTCACCTTCAGCAGCGTGTTCCCCGAACCGAACGGCGCCGCGGCCGGCAAAGACGTGCAGCTCATCGCGAACGCGCCGGCGCTAACGGGCTACACGTTCGAGTGCCGCAGCGCACGCGGGCAAACGGTGCCCGACAACGTGCCCTGGGCCGCCTGTCAAACCGGAGCGAACCTCCGAATCGTGCCGCGCACCGCGGCGGAGTCGCAGCTCGCGAGCAATGACGGCTTGTGGACCACGCAAGTGCGCGCGGTTTTTCCGGGCGGGGCGACCACCGATCCGTTCTCGCACACGTATTACATGCACAGCAGTCTGCACATTTCGACGCGCTGCAACCCGAGAGCGACCGACGCCGCGTTCATCAGTGCAGGCAAGGCCTATCTCAACGACGCGGGCGCGTTCGGAACGGCGTCCGTTTTGCGCAGCCCGTTCATTCAACTCTCGTTCACGCCGCCGGTGAGCACGCGCTTCAACGTGGTGGCAGGCAATGGCGTCGTGAAGCTGATGTCTCTGAGGCGCCGCTTCACCCGCAGCTCGGACGATAAGTACCTGCTCATGACCCGCAACTACGCTTCGAGCCGTTCGAACGTGTGCACCGCGATCGCTCTTCGAACCCACGACACCACGCTCGTCCCCTACAACCCGAACATCCAATATTTCGATCGTTGCGATGCGCTGTTGTTCAACAAGGCCGGCTCCGGCGTGTGCATGTACGTCGACGTGAACAACGTGATTCAGGTCGTCAAGCACGTGAATCCGTACACGCCCGCGGGCACCTACTCGGCGAGCGCGGACAACTTCGCGTGGCGCAAGTTGCTCGATCGCAACTCCAAGCGTGACGGGCTCGTGCACTTCACGCCCAAGTGTTTCACCACCGGCTGCGCGACCTCGTCCAACTTCAACTACTTCCTGCCGGACAAGGCGCAGTTCCCCTACTACTGAGCGGGCCCGGAACTTCCGGCCGTTCGAAGCGCGAAATCGGCTGCCCGAACGGAGGCTTTCGTGGCACTGTTTGCCGGCGAGCCGTGGCGGATGGCTCTACGGGTTCGCCCGTACCTCTCTTGCCCGCGAGAGACCGCGGTCTTCACGGGTATCGATAGCAGCACCCGCCGGGAGGAACATCAATCTCCCGCCGCCGCGGTTCGCAACCCCTCATGCCTCACGCAAACCCGCTCCTCGTGCTCCGCGATCTGGCCGAGCCTCGGGTTTACGAGCGCGAACTCAAGGCCTTGGTGAAGCGTCACGCAGAGCCTGGACGCAAACCCTGGTCGCAAAGCGGCCTGCTGCTCGCCGATTGGGACCCCGGCCTGTGCGCGCGAATTGCCAAGCAACTCGCGCGCGACGTGCCGCGTGGGGACTATCGCTTCGGGGTGTTTACCGGGCAGCGCGCGGTGATCGGCGGGAAAGAGCGCACGCTGTATCGCGCCACGATCACCGACGCGGTCGTGTCCGCGGTGCTCGCGCGCTCGCTGCGAGCGCTCTCGGAGCCCGCCCTTTCGTCGCGGGTCTACTCGTACCGGCCCGGACGCTCGGCGCTGCTCGGCGTGCGCGACTTCGCGGCGTTCGTACGCGCTCACCGTGAGGCCATCGCCGATCCGCGCGCTCGCGGGCTCTTCGTGTTGCGGCGCGACGTCGCTCGCTACGGTGAATCGATTCCGGTCGATGAGGCTTCGCCGCTCTGGCCCTTGCTGGCCGAGCTTTGGCAAGCCTCCGGCATTTCGGCGAGTCACCCGTTCGCGCAGCTCACCGAACAGGCGATCCGTCCGCTCATCAAGAGCGACGACGGCGGAGCGCATCGACTCGAGCGCGGGGTTCCGACCGGCTCGCCCATTCAACCGGTGATCTGCAATTTGTACCTGTCCGAGCTCGACCGCAGCCTCGAAAGCCTGGGCGGAGGGTTCTACGCACGCTACGGCGATGACATCCTGTTCGCGCATGCAAACCAGGAGATTGCGACCGAGGCCAGCGCGCGCATCGAGCGCTCGCTGGCTTCACTCGGGCTGAGCCTCAAGGCCGAGAAGGTGGTGAACTACTACTTCACCGGCTGCGGCCGCAGCGCGGGCACGGCCGTCGGCACGACGTTCATCGAGTATCTCGGGCTGCGCGTGGCGTTTACCGGTGCGGTGGGGCTGCCGACTCACAAGGCTCGGCGCCTACTGCGAAACCTCTGGCGCCGCGCTGAGAACACCAAGAGTTTGTCGGCCGCCGACGGCGCGCGGTCGCTCGACGTGGTTTGCGGAGCGGTCCGCGCGGCGCTCGACGTGCGCCAGCCGGTCGCGGAGCCACTCGCGTCGCATTTGCGGAGCGCGGTGGACGATCGCGCACAGCTCCGTCACCTCGACTATTTGCTCGCGCTGGGTATCGCGCGGCGCTTGGCCGGAAAGCGCGGCGTTCGCGCGTTTCGCAAGGTTTCTTACGCCTCGCTGCGGCGTTCCGGCTTGCCTTCGCTCATTCAACAGCGAAACTTTCGGCGCGAAAGGGGCAAAGACGAAGGTGGAGCGGATTGAGGCGCTGCTCCGCCGCGCGGCGCGCAACGCGGCGCGGCGCGTCTCACTCGACGAGGCGCTGCTCAGCGATCGAGCCCTCGCCTACGTCTGGTATCGCAATCGCTTCTTGCTGCTGCGAATTCCGCTGGGTGTAGTGCTGCACGTGGCCGAGGTGCTCGCCTTCAGCGACGCTTTCGAGCTCGGCATCATCGGCCCCATGCTGGCCATTCGCAGCCTGCCCGCGGTCGCCGGCGCGTTGTGGTGGGGCGCGCTGGAGGAGCTGCGCGCGAGCGTGCGAGCGTGCGCCGCGCGTGGCGATTGGGGGCGTGCCGAGCGCTTCGTGCGGAGCTACTTGGGTCTGGCCGTGGACGTGGCCATCGCCGGCGTCGCGCTCGCGATTGCGTTCATCCAGTGGGGCCCGTCGGAGTTCGAAGGCTTCGACATCTTCGACGCCTATGCGCTCGCCTGCGCGCTGCGCTTCGGGCTGGAAGCGCTCACGCGCACCTACCACGCCGGAATCTTCGCCGTGCGGCGCGTGTACCGTCCGCTCTGGAGCTTGGTGTTACCCGACGTGGCGGAGCTGCTGCTCGCGCTGTCGCTATGGAGCGTGCTGGGCCCCTGGGGCTTCTCGCTGTCGCTGCTGTTCGGCGGCGTGCTCGGCGCGGGCCTGCAAACACACTACGTGGCGAAAGCCTACCGCGAACACGGCGCCTTCCGGCCGCGCCTCCGGCGTTTGGGCCAGGCCCGCAAAGATCTCGAACGCAACGATCTGTGGGTGCTCGGCCGGCACGCGCTCGCCAACTTGGCGACGCACGTCGACGCGCTCTTGATACTATTTTTGAGCGGCACGGCGGCGGGCGGCAGCGGCGTGGCGTTCGTGGTGCTGCTGCACTCGTTGCGCCCGCTGCTCTCCGCCGTGAGCAGTTACGCGCGTGTCTTCTATTTCGACTTCAAGCGCTTGAGCCTGGGGACACTGGCGTTCTTCGAGCAGCGCTTCGCCCGCGTCGTCAATCGCTTCGCCTGGCGGCTCGCGGCGCTGGTCAGCGCGCTTTCCATTGCGCTCGATCTGTTCGTGTTCCGCGGTGAGCTGCGAGTGGAGCTCGGGCTGCTCGCTGCCTACACCTTCGCGCGCTCGCTACTTTCGGTGCAGCAGCTCCGTGCGTTCACGCTCGAACGCTATGGGCCGCTCGCCAAAGGCGCGCTCGGCGCACTCTTGGTCCTGTTCTGCGTGCGAGCGCTATTGCCGCACGAAATCCCCTTGGTCGCGGCGCAAATCGCGCTTTTGTTCGTGCTCGCCTTCTGGCTCGAGCGATTGAACTCCCGCGCTCGCGCACCGCGCGCAGTCCCCGGCGAGGGCGTCGGCGCGCTGCGTTTCCTCGCTCTGCTCGCTCGCGAGCCGGGCGCAGTGCGGCTGGGTTCGGCAGCGCTCGATCCACGGCTCGACGCGCCCATGCACGGCTTCGTCGGGGGGCTCAGCGCGACACTCGACGGGCTCGTGTTCAGCCGCATCGGGCGTCGCGGCGTCATCTGGTACCAGCAGAACCCCAGCCAGACAGTGGCCGAGGTGCGCGAGCGCGCTTTGCGTGCCGGCGCCGGATCGCTCACACGCTTGACCGTGAGCGAGTGTTTCCAAAGTGGGTCCCAGGCGCTGACGCCGGCGCTGGAGCTGCTGTCCTCCTTCCCTGGCGCGAGCGCGAAGCAGTCGCAGCCCGCCCAGGTGAGCAACCTGAGCGAGCTCAACGCGCGTTTCAGGCGAGAATTTCCCGACGGGCAGGCGCTCGACCTCGACCATCCGGCAAGCGCTCGGCTGTTGAAAGACCGCGCTCAGGTACGCGCCATCTTGCAGGCGATCCAAGCAGTTTGCCTCGGCAAACCGGGAAGCGAGCGCGAGCGATCCCTCCCTCGGTGCACGCCGTTCTGTCCCGACGGGGAGCCGGAAGTGGTCTTTCTCGCCCCCGCCTCCAGCGAATCAGCGGCATTTCAGGCCTTTGCCAGCGAGGTGCGAAGCGCGTCGCTCGCGGTCACCCTGGCCCGCGCGCGGGTTTCGCGATAGGAAGGGGCCGCGATCGGGCAACGCGAACCCGCTGTGAAGGCTTGTGAGGTTGTTTGGGTGCAAGGAACTGCTGATGGTGGGGAGCAGCCCGCCCTGACGAACTCGGAGCCGACTTCGGCCTGGCAGCGCCTCAGGAGCAACGTCAAGGCGAACTGGAGCTGGAGTCACGCGCAGATGGCGGTGGTCGCGGCCGTCTGGTTCGCACTCGGCCTGTACATCGTGCTCTGGGTTTGGGGCCTGCGACCGATTGCCTTCCCTGCACAGGATGAATCGGTCATTCGTCAAGCGGCGATGTTCGTGCGCCGATCGGGCTCGCCGTTCATGCGGCTGCCCTTTTACGATCCGGAAGACATCGCGCACCCGCGCAACTGGGTCACGGTCGGTGACTACGCGATCCCCGCGTATTCGCCGTTCTCCTATTTCGTGTACGGGTATCTGACGCGGCTACGCAACCTCGGCTTCTTCTTGATCGCAGCGCTGCCCGGCGCATCTGCTGCCGCTTTCGCCTTCGGGGTCGCACGCTTGCTGCCGGCGGGGCGTCGCTGGTTTGCAATCGTGGCGCCCGTGCTCGGCTTCCCGGCGCTTTATTGGTTGCTCAGGCCGTGGATGAACATCTCCCCGTTCCTGTCCGCGTTGTGCTGGGCGTTCTGTTTTTGGGCGGGCTGGCGCGCAACGAATCGCAACCGCGATCTCGCCTGGGCGTTCGCGCTGCTCGGCGTGGCGGGCGCGATTCGCCCCGATTTCGCTTTCTACGTCTTTTCCATCCCGTTCGTGCTCACTCTGGCCGCTGATCCAACCCAGTGGCGACGAATCGTGATCGCAAACCTGTGCGCAGGGGCCGGCGCGGTAGCGATCAACCTCGTTCTAAACGCGGTGCTCACCGGCCACCCGTTTCAGGTCGCCTACATGGCGGCCATCGCGCGGGAACACGGCGAAGCCGACGCGCAGCAAGCCAGCAAGCTGGTCTCGCTACTCTTCCCGATGGGTTTCGATGTCGATGCGGCCGGCGCGTGGTCGTACTTCAAGAAATATTGGCTCGACATGGGCTCGATCGTGGCGCTGGTCGCCCTGCAGGTGACGCTGCTGCCCTGGCTGTACCGAGGTAGCTGGCTGACCCGGGCGCTGCGTCTGGTCGCCCTGCTGCTTTGCACGTGTCTCCTCTACTCTCGAATGGGCGATGTGTTCGGCTCGACGGAGCCGCTGGGCGCGGTGCATCACAGCGTCGCGCGCTACCACACCCCGCTGTATTTGTTGGCGGCAGTTCCGCCCATCTTGTTCATCGGTCACCTGCGACGAAGGCTGCTGTTTTACCCTGCCGCGTTGCTGTTGGTGGCGCTGGCGCTCGACAACGGCTGGGAAATTTGGAGCCGGCAACGGGGCTCCATCACCCGCTTGGAATGGTTCAACCGAAAGGGCGAACGGTTCCTGGCGGACCTCACCGCGTCACTCCCCAAAAACGCGATGGTCTATAGTGAAAGGCTGGATCGCTGGACTTGGTCCGGCTTCACCACGGGTTGCATCGTGGGTCACGAAGCCACGCTGAAGTCGATCCGACGCGCGCTCGACGCAGGCATCCCGACGTACGTCGCCGAAGAATTTCGCACCAGCAAGGTTCGTCGTCTGAAGCGCGCGCTCGAACGCTCGCATCTACAGATGGTGAGAGTCGGTGGCCACCGCCACCTGTTCGAAATCAAACAGTAGAAGTGAGCTGCCCGGGCGGCGACACCATCGCGACGCCGCCCGGCCGCTGCTTCTCGACTACGGCGCCAGCGCCAGGCAGTAAAATCCGCCGTATCCGCCGCCCGATCCGACGGTTGGGTCCGACGGGTTGGGCCCGCCCATCTCGACCAGGTTGACGCCTGCGCCGCAGCCAGCCTCGTCGAGGATGCTGATCCAACTCTGCGTGCCTCGCGGCCACGAGTGCCCGCAACGCGGCTTGCCTGCTGATCCTTCTTTCGTCGTCCAGCCACTGCAGGTCGGGTTCGTGCCTTTGGTGTAGAGCAGACCGCCCGTGTCGCTGCCGGTCAACATGTCGTGGTTGTCGACCTGACCCGTGCCGTCCGGATTGTGGTTGGGCACACCGTCTTCGTTCGGCAGATCGTTGACGATCGCGGCGTCGCCGCCCGGTCGAATCGTGAGCAAGCCAGCCAAGTCGTTCGCCACCAAGCGACCCTTGCGATCGTACCAAGGGCCCGCTCCCACGCGATCCTTCGCGTTCACCACCGGGCTCGCGCCAGCAGCGGGTGCGCTCAAGAACGCGCGCCACACCTTGACCGAGGAACCGGCCATCGATTTTTCGGCGATCTGGGTGCAAATCTTGTCGGCGCCACGGATGCCCGCGCCGTCGCCGGTCTCGCCAAAGCGTAGATCGCCCCCGAAGCCGTTCGTCGTACCCGCGAGCTCCTGCAGTGCCTTGTAACTGGTGACGAAGAAGCTGAACTTCGCCAGGCCGCCCGTCGATGCCCCGCCAGTGGCCGCGCCGCCAGTACCAGTGCCGCTACCTCCGGTCGAGGTGGTACCGCCACTCGAAGAGCCGGCAATCGCGCCACCCGTACCGCCCGTGCTTTTTCCGCCTTTTCCACCCATCGTTCCACCGGTCGAAGTGCCACCCGCGCCGGTCCCACCGGTGACCGAGGAGCCGCCAGTAGTCGAGCTCCCACCCGTGGAGGACGAGCCGCCCGTGTTGGCACCACCGTTCGCAGTGCCGCCCGTCGTCGGATTGCTGGTTCCGCCAGTCGTCGGATTGCTAGTGCCGCCGGTGCTCGGATTCGTGGTCCCGCCAGTGGTCGGATTGGTCGTTCCACCGGTCGTCGGAGTCGTCGTCCCGCCGGTCGACAACGTGCCGCCAGTTGGAGTCGATCCGCCCGTTGCAGGCGCCGGAGTGTCTTCCGAAGGCGAGCTACAAGCGAGGACGAGCACGGCAAGCGTTCCGTGAAGAGCCCCAAACGCTGCAAGTTTACGGTGTTTCATCTCTGGCACACTTTTCCCGATCAAACCTCCGGCGTTCCCTCTCGGCTTGCGAGAAGGCGCCCGGGGGGAGTTGCTTTACGTACAGACGTAACCCCACCCCGCAACAAACTGTCACCAGCGCGTGCGATTTTCTTAACAATGTGGTCGGGCCGCGCGGCGCCCCAATCACGACTCGAATCAGCCCGTTCGAATCTGAGACAGCGATCGCGACACGAAAAAACTCACCAATTTTTCCGCGTTGCGCTACGCGCGCGACCCACCCTCCAGGCTACGCGCAACCCCGCCGAAAGGACTGCTCGAGCAGCGCTCAAATGCCAGTGATTTTCAAATCGCCGGAGCCGGTAGAAACGTCAATCCTATCTGGCGCGCTCGCATCGTTGCTCACGCCTCGGAGTGCTTGGTCACCCGAACCGGTCGAAACGTCCAGATGATAGGCGCCGCTCGGCACGGTGAGCGAGACATCGCCTGAGCCGGTCTGCACGTGCACGCGCCGCGCCGGCGAGAGCTCGAGGCGCGCGTCGCCGGAGCCGGTCTCCGCGCTGAAGTTCAGCCCCGCCAAGTCGGAGCCCACGACATCGCCAGAACCGGTGCGGAGCGAAATGTCACCGCGCAGACTAGTGAGCGACACGTCGCCGGATCCAGTTCGCAGCGTCAACGCCAGATTTTCGGGGACGTCGAGCGAGAGATCCACGCTACACGGTTCTTCGTTGCAGTCATCGAACACGGTCAGCGAATCGTCACCGAGCTCGTAGCCCACGTGGTTCGTCGGCCCGTCGATCTTGGCGGTCACGAAGACGGTCTCGACGTGGCGCCCCCGCAGCCACACGTCGCCGGCTCCGACGTCCACGACCAGCGAACTCGGAACCTGGCGAATATCGAGCTGCTCGGTGTGGAGGTTCGGCTCATGAAAGCTGCACCCCGCCAGGGTGAGCCCCAAAACACCAAGCAAAAACCCCAAATTGCGACGCTCTGACATCGATCTACCTCGTGGGCTGGGAACGTGAGTTCGAGACCCCTTCGTGCCCGCTCGGGGCGGAACCGTTCAACGCAAAATTGGAAATCGACGGCCCCGAAATTCGACGCTGCCGCGCTGAGCGGACCCCATTTTCCAGCCGCACCCTCGCTGGCATACTCCCGGGCGCATGACCCACGGCACGACTCTCTTGAACGATGATGGCAGCGCGTCCATGGCCACCGCGCTGATGATGTCGCACCACGCTTTTCGGCGTGACATTGCTCGCTTTGCGAGCGCCCTGCGCCAGGTTGCGACGGGCGAAACCTCCAGAGTCGAAGCGCTCCGAAAAGAGTGGAGCCACTATCGAGGCGCTCTGCATGGCCACCATGAGGTCGAGGACGCCAACATTTTTCCGAGCGTGAAGGAGCAAGAGCCCGGGCTCACAGCGGTAATCGAAGGTCTCAGCGCAGATCACCGGCGCATCGACCCCCTGCTCGAGCGCGGCGACCAGGCGTTCACCGATTTGCCCAAGACCGATGCCGCCCTGGCCGTGGTCAGCGAGCTTTCCGCGCTGCTCGACGCGCACCTGGCGACCGAAGAAGCGAACGTCATCCGGTTCTTGCGCGACGCGAAGGCGTTTCCGCCCATGCCCAGCGACGAGATGCTGGAAATGTACGCGCAAGGTTTCGCCTGGGCCTCACACGGCGTGGCGCCCGAAGTGCTGAGTCAGCTCGACGTGATGCTGCCCGCAGGCCTGGTTGCTCGGCTGCCCGCTGCGCGCGCGGCTTTCCAGGCGCGCTGCGACGAGGTTTGGGGCCGGCTCCCGCCCCTCGCATCCCGAACGTCGGTGCCCGCGCTCTAGCGCTGCGAATGGACGATGAGTTCGTGCACGCCGGCCTCGGTCAGGCGATTGCGTAGCTCTTCGCTGCTCAGAGTTCCCGCGGCCACCTCGGCAAAGTCCGTGAAGGGCGTGAGGCGCTTCTCACCGTCACGCAACACGATGGGCTTGCCCACGCTGTTTTTGACCTGCCAACCCGCGTTCGCCAAGGTCACGCACACGCACGCCGCGGCGAAATTGGCGCCGATTTGCGGCGCGCTCTCTTCGAGCTCGAGCCGGCTCTCTTTCAGCACGCGCGCCGCCAACTTGCCGAGCCCGGCCTTCGAGAAAACCAGATCGCCGAGCGCCTTCGAGCCGAGCGCGGCCACCACGCGATCCGCGTTCTTCTGCCAGCTTGGCAGATAGACTCGGCGCGTGACCTTCGACCACGCCAGTGGCTCGAGCGGCTTGTCGCCATCGCCGCGGACGAGCCGCGCCTCCGCCGCGTCGGGATCCTCGAGTAGCTCGACCGCGGGTCGGTCATCGGTTTCGGTCGGGCCAGTGGCAAGCGCCTGCAGCGCCTCGACGCGTCGCGCGAGCGGCGGATGCGTGTCGAACGGATCGTGCGCGCCCTCCGCCAGCTCGGCGCTCAAGAGCTTTTCGAGCGAAGCCTTGACCCGCTTGCCATCCAGAAACGTGCGAAAGCCTTCAGCAAGCGGCGGACGAAACCCAGCCTGCAGCACCGGAACCACCTCCTGCCGCAGGTAGGCGTCGAACGCGGCGCTCCCGGCGTGCACCGCTTTGAGGCCGCGAATGAGCGGCTCGGCCCCGACTACACGCGCAGCCAGCGCATCGGCCGCGAGCTCCTGAGTGCGCGAAATAGCGTGGGTGATGCGCAAAAACAGCGCGCCGTACCACTCGAATGGCTTTCTCACCACCGTACTGCCGCTCTGCGCGAGCGAGATCACCGTGCGCTGGATGGCGCCGCGCGTCTTGTAGATCCAGGGACCAAGCTTGGTGTCGCCACCGTGATAGTGGCCAAACTCGTGCGCGAGCACGCCGCGCAGCTCGGACACGGTCAGCAGCGACAGCAGCGGCAGCCCAATGCCCATCACGCGCCAGCTGAAGAACCCCATCAACCCGCCACGCTGCGCCACGAACGCATTCACGTCCGCAATCAGATACACCTCACTCGGCATGGCCTGCCCCGTGCGCGCGGCCACGTCCCGAATTTGTTCGAACAGCCGCGGATGCTCGGCTTCGGAAAGCCGTGGACCCGGCGGCTCGAAGTGATCCGGCCGCGGCAATACGGACCACAAGATCATTCCGGCAAGCGCCAAGCAGATCAGCACCAGCTTGAGGAACACGTGATGCGCCAGGAAAATTTGGGCGTACACCAGCCACAACAGGCCCCCGGCGATGCCGAGAGCAAGCACGTAGAACCCGATCAACAGCAGAATGGCGACGATGCTTCTGAGTAGGAGCGACTCGCTCTTCATGACACCCTCCGGAGCGCGACCACGACCTAGCAGAATAGCAGATCTCGCTCCGGCTCCGCCGCACCGGCGATGCTCGGGTCTGCTTTTATCGCCGCTGCATCGCGGCCCGAAATGCGCGGCGCCGCGCGTTTCCACCCCCGCTCGAAAGCTCACTGAAAAGCACGCCGCGAAACACCATCACGAAATGCACGAGCATGAGCGCGATCGGCTTTTGCCAGAGCGGAAGATTCATGAAGATCGCCTGGATCGTGGTGGTAGACGAAAACAGATTTCCAAATGCGATCAAAAATTCGGCCGGGTGCGCCAAGGAGAGTGAGCCATCCACCCACAGCGCGAGCGCGGCGAACGCGACGTTCGGTGCGAACCAGGCCAGCGGATGCTCCATGACGAAGCGGCCTGAGTCCACGAGCAGCGCGAAGGACCGCGAGCTCCCCTGGTAAAGCAGCTCCGGCACCGCGTTGAAGAAGAACGCAAAGGCGAAGCCCAAGATCGCGCCCATCTGCCGCGCGTGCTCGCCGATCATGAGCGGCGCGGTCAAGAGCGAGATCAGGAAGAACGCGAACATCACGCTGACCACGTCCCACAGGCGCAGCAGGAAGCTCCGCTTGAACTCGTCCCAGGTCACTCGAAATCGCGACCCGGCCACCGCTTGTGAAATCAGCTCGAGGTAACTCGACCAACACGCGGCGGCCACGAACCCGATCAGGAATCCGCCAATGAAGCCGAGCGGCGCGAACAGCACCCCCGCGAGAATGAGAACGGCCCAGTAGACCAGGAAGGAGAGCGCGACCGGCCAACTCGTGATCGCGCGTCGAGCAGACAGCTTGGCAACGTACCAGTAGAGCGACAGCATCGGGGCGGGCCGCGGAGCCTAGGCCAACCTTCCCCACCGGTCGATGCGAACCGCAAGAAAAAATGGCAAGCGCCCCGGCCACCTCGTTCGAAGAGATGACCGGGGCGTGTGCTTTTCGGGTTCATGACGGCTGCCCCCGCCCGAGTAGCTCGGACGGGAGCAAAGCCTTCAGGTTCTCGGAGCCGACCACGAGGCGGACCTCCTTGATCTGGCTCGCGATCTCCTTCATGGCTTCGAGCTCCTTCAGACGCAGGAGCACGGGTTGATCCGCCATCAGTCGCGCAGTGTTGACCAGTGAGCGCGTTGCTGCGGTTTCCTCGCGGCGCAGAATGACGTTGGCGGCGGCTTCCTTCTCCGCCTCGATCACGCGGTTTAGCAGGGTCTTCATCTCACCCGGCAGAACCACGTCCTTTACGCCAACACTCTCCACCCGGACGCCGAACTCGGCGGCCTTGGGCACCACCGCGCGCTCGAGGAAGCGCGTCAGCGCGTCACGCCCCTCGAGTAGCTCGTCGAGCGTGACGCTGGCCACGTAGTCGCGCGCGGCAAGCTGCACCGCGAGGTACACCGAGTCGCGAGCGTTCGCGACCTTCTGAGTCGCGAGCACCGGATCCGAGACCGAGTACTCGGCCGTCAACGTCAAACGCAGCGTCACCTTGTCACGGGTCAGCAAGTCCTGCCCGTTGATGGTGAGCTCCGTCCGACGCAAATCGACGCTCGCGATCTGCGCCCGCGCTTCCGGATGTGTCCACAGCTTGTAACGCCCCGGCTCGAGCACGGCCGTCAGGCGCCCCTGCTCGAAACGCAGGCCTTTTTCGTGCGCCTGCACGGTCACGTCGATGTACTCACCCTTCGGGATGAGCGCTTCGAGCTCCGCCGTGAGCGCCGGCAGCGGCTGGGTCACGTCGAACACGACCAGTCGCACCGAGCTGTCGACCGTCCAGAAACGGTGCACGCCCGGCCGCAAGAACAGCACGGGCATGGCGTCGCGGAACAGAATACCGCGCTCGAGCGGCCCGAGCGTGACCTGCTCGAACCAGTCGGCGTCGAGCACCGCACGCACTTCCGGCAACGCGCGAAACACCAGCTGATCGGTGTTCCAACGCTGCTCACTCAGCCGGCGGCCGAACACGAGGTAGCGGCCCGGGCCGTAGGCTCGAACCGGCAAGCTGTTTTTGAACAGCACGACACGCTCGTTGAGCTTCACGGTGATGGTCTTGAACATGATTTCCTCGCAATGAGTGGCTAACTTCGAACTAAGAAAAAGGGCGGGGCCGAGAGGCCGAAACCCTGATCCGGAGGGCACAAGCTCCGGGTCACGCCCCACGGGGACCTGACTCGGTGAACTGTCGCGCTCGCGGATCGCGGCTTTATCGAGCGGCGAGTGAGAGTGGGCTGCGGCGCGGGGACTCGGGCGATCGCCGTACGATTGCCCGAGTTTGCGCGTCGCGCGCGCTCGTCTCGGCGCTCGACGAAGTTCCGGGCCAATGGACCGCGTCCAACGGCCGGAGTGGGTTTCGGTTCTCTCGGACCCTACTAGTGACGAAACGACTTCGTAGGTCGTTACCTTGCTCTAACCGACTGAGCTATCGTCCCGAATGGGACGAACCGGATTCGAACCGGTGACACAGGTGGTTCTGGATTTTCTCCAGCGTGTCGCCATTCGCGACCCAGCCTCTAGGAACGCGACTGACCGGACGCGCCACGTAGACTTCGACGAAGTACGGGGCGCGCGGCGCCGTGCCTGGTTGCAGAAGCTCGGAGTGCCTGCTTTCGGCCTGCACTGCGAACGGACGTAGTTGCAGCTCCCAGTCCGCGCACGTGAGCGGACGTCGCTCGGCGCGAACTGGCACGAAGCACTCGTGTGCTCGTTGCTGCGTATTGAGTTGGGTGTTCACGATACACCTCTCCCGTTCGTGCCCGAAATTCGGGCACGCCAAAGTACTAAGAAGGAATTCTCGAACTAACGAACTCGCCGTTGGCTCGCGCGACCAACGCCCCCGCGGAGCCGAGCTCCAGAAACGAGGAAAGCCGCCGAGGTGATGACCTGGGCGGCTTTCGGTTTCGGGTAGAAACCTGAGGAATTCCGCCTAGATTCGCCCCTCCATCGAGGTCGACCGCAGGAGGTCGTTCTTGGGGGGAGCTGCCATGAAAGCCGAGCCACGCGCGGTTGCATTCCAGCAACGCGCTGCGCGACTTCCGATGTACGGGGTGATGGGCCTCATGGTGCGCGGCACTCTACGCTTTCTTCCCAATTCGTCAAGCACAATTCGACTTTGAGTGCGCACCCCTCGAAGGCGAGCGCGCGCCTTCGAGTTGCGACTCGAGATCTTCGTCGCGCACATCCGCTAACGATCGCTTCAGGCGAAACGTACAAATCCAGTATGCGCCATCGCACGCAGCGAGGCTCGGTTAACGATTGAGTGCGCGGGGGCTTCCGCGACACGTTCTCGCGAGCGCGGTTACTGAACGATCGAAAGCGCAATAGACACCGCCTGGTGTCGCCCACCCGCACGAGGTGTCTCCATGAACGCTACGATCGCGGCGAAATCCGCAACATGGACCGCGAGAGCGGTCGCTCTTTGCGTTCTGCTTGTCAGCTCGATGCTCGTTCCTGCCTGTGGCAGCGACAGCGGGCTCGGAGGTGGTAGCCCGAGCGGCGGGGCGAACGGAAACACTGGCGGAGCCGAGCCTGCCAGCGGCGGCAGCGGTGGCACGACGGGTGGCACGGGCACGACCACGAGCGGGGGTACCACCACCACGAGCGGCGGCAGCTCGGCCACCACGGGCGGCAGCATCACCACCACTACTGGCGGGGCCGCGGGCGGGACGTCGGACGGCGGCGCCGGGGGTGAGGCCGGTGGCGGAAATACGCCGTGCGGCAATGCAGGTGAAGAGTGCTGCGCCGGCAACGTTTGTAACGCGGGCACTCGCTGCGCCATGGGCCGTTGTCAGCTCTGCGGTAGCGCTGGTGGGCCGTGTTGTGACGGCGGAGTGTGCACGGGTGGCGCGTGTTGCTCTGCAAACCAATGCGTCGCGGCGGGGTCGACTTGCGGCACGAACTACGGTCTGTGCGCGGCTGGAAAGTGCGCTGGCTGTGGCAGCGACACGCAGCCTTGCTGCGGCAACAATTGTCTTTCGGGGAACCTGTGTTCCGGCGGAGCCAACGCCACGTGCGAGGCGTGCGGCGGCGCGGATCAGCCGTGCTGCACGGGGCGCGCGTGCACCGCGGGCGTTTGCATCGGCAACGCCAATCCGCTGTGTCACACCGATTGCGGCTCGGCTGGCCAAGCTTGCTGTGCGGCCACGGGCGGCGGCGCGAATGCCGCGCGCTGCCAGAGCGGAACCATCTGCGACGACACGGAAATGTGCGCCACCTGCGGTGGCTCTGGAGAACCCTGCTGCGCGGGTGGCACGGCCTGCACCGGAGCAGGGCTCGCCTGCGTCGATGACGTTTGCCAAGATCCGATGTGCGGCGACGCGGGTGAGCCGTGCTGTGACCTCCCCGGCGTCGCGGATTGCGGCACCGGGCTCGGCTGCATCATGGACAGCTGCACCGCGTGCGGAACACCTGGACAAGCCTGCTGCCCGGGCAACGGCGATGGTTGCCCGGGCGCAGCGGTCGCTTGCATCGAATCGCTGTGCACGGCTTGTGGCACCCAGGGCGAACCGTGCTGCCCCGGCGGTGGGGGTGGCGGCGGCGGCACCTGCTCGGGCACCGGCCTCGGCTGCATCATGGACAGCTGCCAACAGTGCGGCGATCCGGGCGAGCCGTGTTGCCCGGTTACCGGCGGCGCGGGTGACGGCTGCAGCGGAACCTGCATGCAAGGCATGTGCACCGCGAACTAGCACGGAAACTAGCGCCGCAAACCGCTCAACGAACCCCGCTCTATCGCGAGCAGGCGGTCGAGCGCGGCGTCGCGCAGTATGAGCTTCGTCAAGGAATTCCGCGTGCGCCGGTGGGCAGCACCGGCTCGGTTCGCCCGCCGTTGTTCTCAGAGCCGCGGGTTACTAGAGTGCCGCAGCGCGCAACTGCGACGAAAGGTGAGGGAGCATGAATACTCGAATCGAAAAGGCTCTGGGCGGCGTTCTGAAGCTGAGCTTGCTGGGGCTTTCGTGTTTAGCGCTCAACGGCTGCGCACCTGGCTACGTAAAAGCGAGCGAGCTCGAGCAGCGCGACCAGGGCCCCTCGGCCTGCGCCAAGAGCTGCTCGGATCTCGGCATGCGCATGGTGGCCATGGTGCTCGTGGGCGACACCCTACCCGGCTGCGTTTGCCAGGTGCTGCCAGTGCAGGGCAACCCTGCCCCGGCGCCGGCGAGCGCCGTAGACGCGGG
This sequence comes from Polyangiaceae bacterium, assembly GCA_035549735.1. Classification (GTDB taxonomy): domain Bacteria; phylum Myxococcota_A; class Polyangia; order Polyangiales; family Polyangiaceae; genus PMG-095. The sequence goes on from DASZQI010000073.1 coordinate 60,431, forward strand.
CAGCTCGACCGAGGGTGCGGCCGCCTCCACCGCGGGGTATGTCGTGATCGCGGCAGCCGCCGCCGCCCGCGAGCAGCAGCAACAGCAAGAACGACAACGGCAACAACAGCAACAGGTGCAAAAGTAGGCCGCGGCCGAACAGGAGTCTTTTTCATGCGCTTCATCGTCATGCACAAGGTCGACGCCAAAATGGAAGCGGGCGCGCCCCCCAACCAAAAGATCATCGCCGACATGGGCGCGTTGGTACAAGAGAGCCTGAAGAGTGGGGTGTTCGAGAACGGCGCCGGACTTCACCCGAGCCGCAGCCGCGCCCGGATTCGTCGCGCCAATGGCAAGAGCAGTCTCGAAAAAGGGCCCTACGCGGGCGACCAGGAGCTGATCGCATCGGTCGCGATGATCAGTGCGCGTTCGATGGACGCCGCCCTCGATCACGCTTCTCGCTTCGTCGAAACCCTGGGCAGCGATGCGGCGCTCGAGGTCGGACCGGTCGTCGAGCCCTGGGATCTCGGGATCATGCCCAAACCCGAAGGCAAGAGACCCGAGCGCTTCCTATTTCTGTGCAAGGCAAGCGCCAGCAGTGAGCGCGGCGAGCATCCCAGCGCGCGCGCAATCGCCGAGACTCTGGCCGACGTAATGGGCGACGAAGGCGCCGTGCTCGCGGTCGAAGCCTTGGCACCCAGCGCCAAAGGCGCGCGCCTGCCGTCTGCAGCCACGGCCAAGCGGACGTGGGTCGATGGTCCGTTCGCCGAATCCAAAGAGCTGATCGCCGGCTTTTCCATCCTGAACCTGCCGACGCGCGAAGCCGCGCTCGCTTGGGCTGATCGCTACGCCGCGGTTCTCGGAGACAACGAGGTCGACGTGATCGAGCTGCGCGATCGCGGTTGAACCTTCGAAAGCGCTAGCGCGAGCGACCTCGGCCAGAGCCCGACAGCGTGCTCAGGTCCGGGTACGAGGTCACCGAAACCTTGATCTCCGCGCTCGCTGGCAGGCCCGAGCGGAACGCCGCGACGATCTCGTCCACCGCGCGCCCGGCGACCGGCGGTACGACCACCGTGGCTCGCAGCTCGCCGCCCGCCACCAGCCGCTGCCCGTAGCCCGGTGAACCATCGCAACCGATCACCGTGAGGTCCGGACGCGTCGGCTGGTTGTTCGCGATCGACCACTTGAGGAACGCATCGCGCGCGCCCGAGGCCATGCTGTCGTTCTGCGCGGCAATCACGAACTCGGGCACCTTGCCGATCGCAAAGGTGGACAACCAGGTCTTCATCGCACTTGCACCCCCGTCCTCGGACCAGTCCCCGTTGAAGTGCGACCAGCGCAGATCCCGCTTGTCCGCGAGCTCGTTCTCGAGCCCGGTTCGCCGAAGCCGTGTCGAATAGGTGCCGATCGGCCCTTGAATACAAACCAGCTCGTCGCCCGCGCGCAGCAGCATGCGGAGCTGCTGCCCTTGTAAGCGGCCGATTTCCTGTTGGTCGGGCAGCACCGCGAAAATGGGCACCTTCGGGTATTGGCGACGAAAGTCGTGCACCGAGTCGGTCCAGCGAGACAGAAACACCCAGGCGATGCCGAGCTTGGCCGCGTCGTGAATCAGCGGCAAGAGCGCCATCTCGCTGACCGGGCAGACGATGAACGCCCGCGGTCGATTCGCGTCGGGCTCGGCGAGCTGCGCGCGAATCTGGCGAATCTGCAGGTCGACGTTCTTCTCCGCGGACCACGTGCTGAGCTTCAGATCGTGACGGCGTGCAGCCTTCTCGCAGTCGCTCTCGAGCAGCGCTTGGTAATCATTCTGGCGGTCCAATGAAAATAGGGCGATCCGAAAACCAGGCATGCGCTCTGCCGAAGGACGCCCACGCTAACATCCGAACGCCACCTTCGCCCGAGCAAAAGCGCCCCAAATCGAGCCACCGCATTCGGCTACCCTCTTTACCGATCCTCCCGGTTCGACTTGCTTTTGTGACGCCGGCGCGGAAACGGGCGCGCTCGGAGCCGTAGCCGCGCCGTGGGCCCCCACTGCACCTCACTCGAAGCCCAGGTGCCGCGCCTCGCGCGCTCTGTAACTCCGCCCGGTGCCCCACACTGACGTCCGACTCCACGCGCGACGGAGGTCGCGCTGAACTCGACGCCGAGCGACGCCGCACGCCGGCGCGTCGCCAATGCGCTCGACCAAGCGCAGCGCATCAGGAAGCGCGCGTCGCGCGTGACGCGATACGACTCTTGGGGTCACACCGGAAGAGAGTTCACACACTCACACGGAGATGTTCGCACATTGGCTCCAGAGGACATCTCTAGCTCGGTCGTCAGGCCGGCGAGCAACCGAACGAATGCGCGGACCTTCGCGGGTGATTTCCGATAAGCCGGGCTGGTTCGCGCCGCTATACTTGGTCTCGAATGGCGCCGGGGCACAGTCGGTTCGCTCCAAGCGGTGGTTTTCGTGTCTAACGCAACCGATCGCGCCGGGTCCGATCTCGCGGTCTTGCTGGTCGAGGACGAGCCCGTGAACCAGCGAGTGATCGCGCGAATTCTGAAAAGGAACGGCTACCGAGTCGAGATCGCGGGTGACGGTCAGCACGCACTCGAGCTGCTTGGTCACGCAAGCTACGCGTTGATCATCATGGACTGCGAGATGCCCATTCTGAATGGCTACGAAACGGCGCAAGCAATCCGCAAGCGCGAGACCGGCTCGCGCCGGATACCGATCGTCGCAGTCACCGCGCACGAGCTGCAAGACGTGCGCGAAGGAATCTTGGCTGCAGGCATGGATGAGTGCGTGTCGAAGCTGGAACTCGACAAACGCCTTCCGGAGCAGCTCGCCCGCTGGTGCCCGCGCGCCTCGGCCGAGGCGCGCACGAGCAGCGGCGTGAGTGGCTCGTCTCGAAGCCCAGCGCTGGACCCTGCTCTTGCGCGCAGCCCGGCCACCGTGCGCGTGTTTCTGAAGCACGTGGGCAATCAATGGCACGCCATCGAAACGGCCGCACACGCTAACGATATGGAAGCGCTGCGCCGCGCGGCGCACAAACTCAAGGGCAGCTGTCTGGCCGTGGGGATCCCACGCTTGGCCTCGCTGTGTGCGGAGCTCGAGCTGAACCCAACGCACGCCGCGACCCTGCTCGAAAAGCTCGAGCGCGAGCTGGCCCGCGCTCGAGCTCAACTCGAGGGGACCGGCCCCCGTCTTTTCTAACGCACAAAGGTCCGCCCGAAGCGCGCGCCCGCTCCACATAAGCGAGACGGGCCGCCATCGTGAAGCTTCATCGCCTTCCTATTTCGACTGCCGCGCTCGGATTCGCTGCGCTCTTCGGTGGTTGCTCCGCAGAGAGCCCCACGCCCCTGACCGCAACGGGCGGCGCCAGTTCGTCCGGCGGCCAGAACGCAGCCACGGGCGGCGCCGCAAGCGGAGGACAGCCACCAGCAACCACCGGCGGAATTCCGAGCTCAGGCGGCGCTTCGCCCGCTTCAGGTGGTGCACCGACCAGTGGCGGAGCATTCGCAGGCGGCTCGAGCGGCGCGAACATCGGAGGCTCGTCCGGCGCGCCCACAGGCACGGGCGGCGCTGCCAATGCCACGACAGGCGGGCTCAGCACGGCCGGAGGAACCGCAGGCAACCCGAGCGCGACAGGCGGCGGTATGGCGGGAGGCGGCGCTGCAGGGAGCGCCGGTGCGTCGACCACGGGAGGGGCCTCCGCTGGGGGGTCCGGCGGCGCAGTTCGCAGCGGAGGCTGCGGAATGCCGCGAACCGAAACGCCCGGCAGCTTCGTGCGTTTCACGCTCGATGTCGCGGGAACCATGCGCGAGTACTTCGTGTATCTGCCCAAGAGCTACGACTCGATGCGCGCGTATCCCGTCGTCTACCAATTTCACGGGGCCGGCGGGACCGGCAAGAGCAACAATGTTCCAATCGAACGCAGCTCGGGCACCGACGCGATCGTCGTTGGTGGAACGGCGCTGGTGAACACCAGCGAGAATCGCACGCAGTGGCAATTCACGGCCGCCACCAGCCCGGATCTCGCCTTCTTCGATGCTTTGGTGACCACCATCAACGCCAACTACTGCGTCGACACCAGTCGACTGTTCGCCACCGGTTTCAGCAGCGGAAGCTGGATGTGCAACCTGCTCGGCTGCCTGCGACCCAAAGTGTTGCGCGCGTACGGCGTGGTTTCGGGCGGCATCGCCATCAACACCAAGTCGTGCACCATGGATGGCATTGCCGCGCGCTTCATTCACGATCAGGACGACACCGAAAACGTCATCGCCGGCAATCAGCGGGCACGGGATCGGCTGCTCACCACCAACGGCTGCGGCATGACCACCGCAGCCGACGAACCCAGCCCCTGCGTTCGCTATCAAGGTTGCCGCGCGGGGCTCCCAGTCGATTGGTGCCAGACCTCGGGGCAAGGCCACAACGTCCAGGCGTCCCTGTCGGGACCCGCGCTCTGGCGGTTTTTCTCGTCGTTCTGAGCGCAGGGGAGCGAGTCAGCTCCCCGCTCGACGGTAGACCGCGCCTGCTCCGGGTCGCTATGCTCGTGCTGAACCGAGGAGAGCCGAGTCGTGACCGGATCACCGCGCTGCCACCACTACCAATTCGCGCACGCCGCCCTCCGCAGTGTGGCCTTCGCTCATCCGCTCCGGCTCATGGCGCTGCTCGCGTCACCGGGCGCGAAGGAAGCCTTCGAAAGCTTGCTCGAACAGGTGAACGAGACCTGTAAGGATTGCGGCGAGCCGGCGGATTTCAACGCGGAGCAGCTTCAAATCCACCATCGCCGCGCCGCGGGTCATCCGTGCGCGGTCGTGGTCATGCCGCCGCCCAGGGCGACTGGGGAAGCGCACTACGCGGCGCCGGTGCTACTCATGCACGGCACTCCGGAGAACGTCGAGCTTCGCTATTTCACCCTCGAGTACAGCACCGCATACGAAGCAGGGCCCAGCACCGTGCTCGGAGAGTGGCAGGCAGATGGCACGCACGTGAACCACGGGCCTGGCCCCGCCCCCGACGTGGAAGCGTTTCTAGAAGCCATCGCTGGGCGCCTGCGCGCTTAACAATTCGCAACGAACGCGCAGCACTCGGCACACGCGGTTCCGTCATGCTCCTCAACATCCGAAGCGCGAAGCTTGGACGACGAGGAGCATCTGATGAAGACATTTCTACACACAAGGTTTGCGTGGCTACCACTCCTGCTCGCGAGCGCGGCTTGCAGCGTGGCCTCGGCGGCGGACACGAGCTCGGCCACCAATGAGTCCGCGCTAGCCGAGACGGGCGCGAACGGGCAGAGACCGCATCGGCCTCCACAGGCGGCATTTGACGCCTGCAAGGGCGCGACTGAAGGCGCAAGCTGCAGCGTCACCTTTCGCGACCGCACCGTCGATGGCACCTGTCGCAAAGGCCCGAACGGTGAAGACGAGCTCGCTTGCGTGCCCGCTCACCCTCCCGGACCCCCACCCGAGGCAGTCGAGGCCTGCACGAACGCCAGCGAAGGGGCGGCCTGTCGCGTCACCTTTCGCGGCGACACCTGGGACGGCACCTGCCGCAAAGGCCCACACGGCGAGAGCGTGCTTGCTTGCATGCCCGATCGCCTGCCGGCGCCACCCGAATAACGCTGCTCAGAACCGAAACGCGAGACCGGCGTACGCGACGAGTCCGATTGTCTGATGGTAGTGAAACGCCCACGGCGCTTCGAGTGCCAGGCTGAAGCGCACACTTTCGCTCAGCGGAAGGCTGGCGCCAAGTATCGGCATCAACGCCACGTCCGGAATCGGACGACCGCGCGTGCGCGGCGCGTACGAAAGGGCGAGCCCTGCGTACAGCGGATCCCAGAAGTTCCAACCAACCTGAGGCAAGAACGCGACGCGCTGCAGACGGCTCGAGCCAGGCTCGGGCTCCGGCGTCAAGCGTTCGGTCATCTGCAAGCTCACGCCCAAGCGAACCCGATTGGCGATGTAATAGTGAAAGCCGACGATCTCGGACAGGTTCACGACCTTGCGAATGGTGGTCGTCTTCTGATCATCGAAGTCGCGATTGATGAGCGACACGCTCACGCCGTCCGTCTGCAGGCCGTCACCACGCCGAGGCGCCGCGCGCCCCGCGCTCGAAACGAGCGAAACCGAGAGGATCAGCGAAAGCCAGAGTATTCGAACCAACCGTGCCCCCTTTCTCGGGGTTGAGAGCCTTCCCCGGTGCCTACGTCCACCGCGGCGGGTTTCGTTAGCGGCCGAATTTCCGGGATTTCTGCCGCAACCAGCTGGCGTTTGAGAGACGTCGCCGATCGCCCCGACGCCCCACCCGGCATTTCCAGGCTGCCACGGGAGACGGCGCGTTCGACGACGAATGGCGAGTCATCCACGCGGGCACGGGCCTTGCTCAGTTCGGCGAGATGATGCTTCTTTCGTTCGCCTCCGCCTGGAAAGCTGGACGCGCCGCCGTGTTCGGAGCGGCGCTCGGCGCGTTCGTGTCCGCGTGCTCCGACGATACCGCAAGCCCACCACCGCAAGCAGGGGGCGCTGCTGGTCAAGGCAGCGGGGCTCGCCCAAATACCGGCGGGCTCGCGCAAAGCGGTGGTGTCTTCGGCGCCGGAGGTACGGCAGGTGCGAACGACTCACTCCACACGGGTGGCTTCGTAACGAGCGGCGGTGGCTTCGCAACGGGCGGCGACTCAACCACCGGGTCCGGCGGTCTCGGCCTCGGGGGCTCGGCATTCGCGGGCGGCGCGACGAGCGGCGGATTCACCGGAGTCCAGCCCCCGTTCGGCACCGGCGGCGTTTAGGGTTGGGGACGCGCGAAGCTGGGAGTGGAAATCGGTCCAGCGGCGTCCAACAAACCACGCGACTTTGCCAGGTCGAGCAGCGCTTGCATGGCGGGTCGCAGCTTCGGCTCGAGGCTGCCTCGTATCTCGTCGACACTCGAGTGCACGAAGAACGTTTTCCGGCGCCACGTGAGCTGAAAGAGACCGAGCAAGACCGCCCGCTTGACCGCCGCGGCAAAGCCAGCACCCTCCATCACCACGTGATAGCCGGACACGAGCTCGACAAACGCTGGCATCAGACCATCGAGGTAGCGCCGCACCTCGGCGCTGGGCGGCGGCTGATCGACGGGAACTCGCGTGACGTACATTACGGGCTCGCCGGTCTGCTCGACGGCCGCACGCAGCGAATTGACGATTCGGTCCATGTCCTCGTTGGTCGGTACTCCCCACAGGACGAAGAGCGCTCCTCGAGTCGAAATGATGTCGCACGCCATACCCTGCTCCAATGGGGTTACGGCCAAGCCAACGCGCCCATTCAGCGCCCACCGCAATTCGCGGTTCTGCCGGACAAAACACGCTGTGAGCGCCTCTCACCGTGTGAGCAAGTGCGCGCGGCCAGTCTACCCGGCAACCGTTCGACCTACGTACGCGGACACTCGCAGCGGCGAGCCAGCCAGCCAGCGCTCATCCAGTTCGATTAGTCGGTTGGCTGGACCGACTGCGCCGTCGCAATGAGAGTCTCCGTGGGATCGCTCGCGCTCGTTCGCGACAGGGGCGATTGGTTATTCACCCTTCCAAACTAACGATCAGCGAATACATCGCTAACCGATGCTTTGCAGCGAATTCACTGGCGCGTTCGTGGCGCGACCTTCACGCTAGCAGCGACGACGCGGCAGGCGTCGTTGGTGGCTCTGTCTTCATCACACTTTAGAGTGACAACTCATGCATAACGCAGCTGGTCGCACGCGCTTCATCGGCCCCCTGTTCGCTCTGCTCTCGGCCTGCAGCGCGAATCAATCGGCACAGCCAAACGGGAGCAGTGGCGCGAGCAACGGCGCGAAGGGTGGCACGCCCTCCGTTAGCACCGGCGGCGCAAGCGTCAGCTTGGGGGGTAGCAGCAACGCCAGTGGTGGTACCGGGATTTCGGTAGGCGGAAACGCTGCGGGCGGGCCGGGCGCCTGCGCCACGGCGTCTGCCGCCGCCGAGCTCACCACCGAACCAGTCGACATCATCATCGTGCTCGACAACTCCGGCAGCATGCACGAGGAGATGGGCGCGGTCGAAAAGAACATCAACGAAAACTTCGCGAACATCCTGAGTTCGAGCGGCGTCGACTATCGGGTGATCTTGCTGTCGCGCCATCGCCACGGCGCGCGCACGACCGGCGAAACCGAAGCGAACACCTCGGTGTGCGTGACCAAGCCGTTGAGCGGCCTCGCCGCGTGCCCTGCGGAGCTACCCGTGTTCACTGATCGCTTTTACCAATACGGTCAGAAGATCGAGAGCTTCGACGCGCTCAACTGGGTGCTCGACGCTTACAGCACTCCGCCGACGGACGACGACTTCGAGGATCTGGCGCCAATGGGCTACGGGCCGTGGTTGCGCGCGGGCGCCAAGAAGGTGTTCCTGGTCTTGACCGACGACAACGAGGGCAACAGCGGCGACAAGAACCCGCTCACCATCGATCAGTTCTTGCAGGGCCTATCGCAGAAGTCGACCGCGCATTTCGGCACGCCCCAAGCTCCCACCTTCGTCTTTCACAGCATCATCGGTCTGCTCGAAAAGGCCGATCCGACCCAGGCCTACCTACCCACTGAGCCGGTGCAACTCATGAAGTGCACCGGCAACGGCGCCTCCATCCCCGACGCCGGCAAGTTGTACCAAGATCTCAGTATCAAGACCGGTGGGCTGCGCTTTCCGATTTGCCAATTTCCCGGGTACGACGCGGTGTTTCGACGGATCGCCCAGGACGTGACCGTGAAGAGCTCGCTGCGTTGCGACTTCGCGGTGCCCACCCCGCCGGACGGGACCACGCTCGAGCTCGACAAGGTAGCCGTGAACCACATCAAGGCCGACGGTAGCGGCAAGCTCAAGCTAGGCCAGGCCGCAAAGCCCGAAGACTGTCAAGCCGATGCGTTCTACATTCAGAACAATCGGGTTTGGCTCTGTCCAGAAGCGTGCGACACGGTCAAGGCCGACACCGGCGCTGACATCGAGGTGCTCTTCACTTGCGAGAGTCAGATCATCATTCGCTGAGCGGTGTGCGCGATTAGCCCAGCTTCTTGCGCAACAAATCGCCGGTGAGCTTCGGGTTGGCGCGGTTCTGCGTTTCGCGCATGACCATGCCAACCAGCGCACCGAACACGTTGGCGTTGCCCGCCCGGTAACGCTCGACCAGCGCCGCGTTCGCCGACAGCACACGATCGATGATGGGGCTGAGCTCGCCTTCGTTCTCGAGCTGCGCCAGGCCGCGACGAGCCACGATTTCTGCCGGTTTTCCGCCGCTCTGTGCCATTTCGCCGAGCACGTCCTTGGCGCTGGTCACGCTCAGCGTGCGCGCCTCGATCAGGGCCACCAGCTCGGCCAACGCTGCACCCGAAAACGCAGGCGTCGCCTTGCCCGCGACGCGCAGCGCCGCAGCCGCTTCATTGACCGTGAACCGGGCGACCAGCTTGGCGTCCGCCCCGGCCGCGACTGCGTCTTGGAACAGCCGCTCCAGCGCCGGAGACTCGGAAAGCAGCCGCGCTTGCTCGGCAGAGACGCCATGCCGCTCGACGAGCTTTTCGGCTTCCGCCGACAGCTTCTCGCTCGCTGCTTCGGCCACCGGCCGCGCCGGAGCGCCCTTGTGTGCTGGGGTCGCGCGCGCGGGCGCCGGCTTTTCCGCGCCCTGCACTTGCTTGGCCCAGCTGTCCTTCAAGGCCACCGTGCGATTGAAGATCGGCGCGCCGGGCCGTGAATCGCTCGGATCCGCGAAGAAAAAGCCGTGGCGTTCGAACTGCACACGCGCCCCCGGCTCGGCCGCGGCGAGGCTCGGCTCCAAAATCGCCCCGCTCAGGCGCACGAACGACTCCGGGTTCATATCGAGGATGAAATCCCGATCGTCGCCGCCGGGAGCCTCGACGTTGAACAAGCGATCGTAGAGGCGCACCTCCGCGGGCAACCCGTGAGCAGCGCTGACCCAATGGATGGTTCCCTTCACTTTTCGCCCCTGCACGTCGCCGCCGCGAGTATCGGGATCGTAGCTGCAACGTAGCTCGATGACTTCGCCGCTCGCGGGGTCGCGCACGACCTCGTTGCAGCGAATGACGTAGGCGTAGCGCAGCCGAACCTCGCCCCCGAGCGTGAGCCGATGAAAACCCTTGGGCGGGTCGAGCATGAAATCCTCCTGCTCGATGTACAGCTCGCGCGTGAACGGCACGGGGCGCGACCCTTGCTTCGGAATATCGTGCGGCCAATAGGGCGCATCGAGCTGTTCGGTCTGACCTTCCGGGTAATTTTCGATCACCACCCGCAGCGGTCGAAGCACCGCCATCACGCGCGGCGACTGCTCGTTCAAATCTTCCCGAATGCAGTGCTCGAGCAGAGAAAGCTCGACGGTGCTGTTGTTTTTGGCGACGCCGATGCGCTCGCAGAACGCGCGAATTCCTTCCGGCCGGTAACCGCGACGACGAAGCCCCGCGATGGTCGGCATGCGCGGGTCGTCCCAGCCGTTGACGTGCCCGCCCTGAACCAACTGCAGCAAGCGCCGCTTGCTCATGACCGTGTAGGTCAAGTTCAGCCGCGCAAACTCGTACTGCTTGGGCTGGTGCGGAACTCCCGTGGCTTCGATGATCCAATCGTAAAGCTCGCGATTGCTCTCGAACTCGAGCGTGCAAATCGAGTGGGTAATGCCTTCCAACGAGTCCGACAGACAGTGGATGTAATCGTACAGCGGGTAGAGGCACCAGCGATCACCGTGGCGATAGTGCGAAACGTGCTTGATCCGATAGAGCAGCGGATCGCGCATTTTCATGTTCGCCGCGGCCATGTCGATTTTAGCGCGCAACACGTGCGCTCCGTCGGGAAACTCGCCGTCGCGCATGCGCCGAAACAAGTCCAAACTCTCGGCCACCGGACGGTCGCGGTACGGACTCGGGCGGCCCGGCTCGCTGATGGTTCCGCGATATTCGCGGATCTGCTCCTCATTCAAGGAACACACGTAGGCCTTGCCGGATTTGATGAGCCCGACCGCGAATTCGTACAGCTTGTCGAAGTAGTCACTGGCGAAAAACAGCTTGTCGCCCCAATCGAAGCCGATGAAGCGCACGTCCCGCTGAATCGACTCCACGTACTCGATGCTCTCCCCGGCCGGGTTCGAGTCGTCGAAACGCATGTGGCAGACGCCGCCGAAATCACGCGCGATCCCGAAATTCAGGCAGATCGACTTGGCGTGCCCGATGTGCAAGTAGCCGTTCGGCTCTGGGGGAAAACGTGTAACGACGCGACCGCCATACTTTCCTGCTTTGCGGTCGGCGCTGACGATCTCGCGAATGAAATCCGTGCGAGCCTCGCCATCGGCAGCAGGAGCAACGTCGGTCTCGGGTTTGGACTGCGGGGACGCCATATGAGGTGTGCCACGCTAGCAACCCGGGGCAAATGTCGCCATAGATCTTCGCCGTCGAGCCGCGCTGACTCGCTCGCCCACCGGTCGGACCGATTCAGGATTCGTCGCGCGTGCCACCAATGACCGCGGCCTGGGCCTCGTACCAGCCAGCGACGACGAGCAGCTCCGAAGCAGCGATGAGGACGATCAGCGACGCCCCGCGCAGACACTGTGCGCGCCCGAGCGGCTCGCCACGCGGCTCACCCAACATCGATAGCGACTGTTCGAGCATCTCGAGCGCGCGCGACAGGTTCCGAGCTTGTTCGCGAATACGCGCGTCCCAGCCCTCGGGTGCAGTGGGCGGCGCGCTGCGCCGGGCGCTCGCGCGAGTAGCGCGCGTCACTCGTTTGAATTTCGGCCGCTTGAGGTCCGCTAGGTGCAGCAACACGTTCTCGAGCATCAGGCGATGATAGACTGATCTTACGTTCAGTGGTAGCCCGAAGGCAGGATGTCGCCACTCAGCGCGTCCTGGGCATTTCTCTCGAGCGCCGCTTCGATGCTGGCCAGCCACGCCGCCTCACTCTCGCCCTCACTCAGGGGCGGCAGGCGAACCGTCGCGATGCGATTGCCTTTGAACGCCGTCGCCCACCAGTAGTGGCCGCTCTCATCCAGCCTCAGCCTCGCAATTCTCCACGTCAATAGCGACCTCGCAGGCACCCGGGGCAGTCGGTCGAAATGCATGCGTCCCTCCTTCGACCACGTTAGCGCCCGCTCGACGCCGGTCAACATAAAAAGGACTTAAGTACCCTCATTTACCATGACCACCCGGTCTATCGCAGCCTGCATGCCAGCCCCAGCCAGCCGCCGCGCCAAGGAAGTCATGAAACACCTAGGTGGCAACGTGCAGCGGCTACGCTTGCGACACGGTTGGACTCAAGAGCGACTCGCAGAGCTCGCGAACCTGGATCTTTCTTACACGCAGCGGGTCGAGCGCGGTCAAGTCAACGCGACCCTGGGCACGCTCGTTACCTTCGCGGACGCGCTCGGCGTGTTGCCGGCAGCGCTGCTGCGCCCCGGCAAGCCGCCAGTGATTTCGCGTGGGCGTCCGCTGCGCAGGGCCACCTCCCGTAGCGGCCGCCCCTGAGCGCACCAATTCGCAACAATTCGACATGCGCGATTAACACTCGCGCAAGGCGTGGGTCCCACATTGGACGCAGCCGTGTTGGACAGAATCTCCGACGCGAAAGACCAAAGGGAAGAAGACGGACCCATGCTCGACGCGGATCGATTCGGCTACTGAAGGTCCCTGCCATGCCACGAGCGATCAACTCGATCGGCGGGACATCAGTGAGGGCCACCCCGGTTTGCCGACTCGGCTCGAGTTTCTGCTGGCGTGCACGGGTGGCGACGCCGACGCCCGCAGCTGCGCTTTGGTACCGCGGGATTCAAACGTCCGGCGCGGACGGTCGCATTACGTTCGACACCAATTTTCCCGGCTGGTACGCGAGTCGCGCTACCCACATTCATTTCAAGGTGAGTGTGGGGTCGATCCAGACCCTGACGTCCCAGGTCTTCTTCGACGACGCCTTAAAGAGCGAAATCTACGACTCACAGCCCAACTATCAACAGTAGTGACAAGGTGATCAGTGAGGCGAAGATGACGATCGACGAAGTGACCATGGCGGTTGCAAAGCAGAGCGGCGGCGTTCTGCTCGCGTGGAAAGCCATCGTCGTCTCACTTTAGACTGAAGCCTCGCGCCACACCGGATTCCAGGGCGTGTGGGCGGCGCAGAGCCGAAGTGGGCGAGTGGGCTATTTCACGGTACTTAAGCGAAGATGTGGCCTCGCCGTATGTTCGATGACGTGGTCGAACACCGGACGGCTCGCTCCCCGATTTGGCGACTCCTGGCCAGGCTCTTGGCTTGGGCGTCGCACAAGCTGCCGGAGCACTCGGAACCGCCGCCGCTGCTCTACGAGCCCGCCCCGCTGCCGGTACCGGAGCCGCCTGTCGTGCACCCGGCTCCGCGAATCGAGGCGATCGATGAGGGGCTGTTCCAGTCCGCCCCCGAGTCGGGAGAGCGCCTGTCAGCGCGGCCGCTGACCGATCGCAACGGCACGCCGCTCTCGGTCGTGATGGCCCAAGTGATCGCAGAATGCCGTGCTCACGTGCTCGATCGGATCCGCAAGGCGAACGAGATGACCTCCACAGAGGTGATCGCGGTCGCCAACAGCCTCGATCAAATCGTGAGCAGCGCGCAGCACCAGGTGAGCGCCACTCGCAGCGCGCTCGATAGCCTTTCGGGCAGTGATCGAGCCGCAGTAACCGACTTGTTGGAGGAGCAGACTCGTATCTCGGCCACTCGCTTCGCGGCGATTCGCGCGGCGCTGGAAGAGCAGACGGTCCTCACGCGGCAGGCAATGCAAGCCTCTGCGCAAATCGCGTCGGTCGGAGCGGGCGTGAGCCGGGTCGCCTTTCAGGCGCGGCTGTTGTCGCTGAACGCCAATATCGAGGCCGCACGCTTCGGCGAACAGGGCGGCGGCTTTCAAGTGATTGCCACCGAAATGCGCCGGCTCACGGACGAAATCGACCGCGCAAACCGCCAGATCGAAGGCATGGCCAGCAGCCTGATGTCGGCGCTACCCAAGATCAACGAGCACGCCGACGCACTGTGCCGACACGCCGATGGTTTTACGGCCGAGCTGGCGCAGAACTCCAGCGCGGTTAGCAGCGCGACGACGCAGCTGAAAAAGTCGGTGAACGAAGTGCTCGCAAATGGCGACCAAACGGCAACCCAGGTGCTCTCGGGCTCGCATGCCGCTCTGTCGCACCTGCAGTTTCAGGACCCCACTGCGCAAAGCCTGCTGATCATCGACGCGGATTTGGCCCGGATGGCCGAGCATTTGGAAAAACTGCTCCAGCACGCTGGCGCCGAGTCGGCGCTGGTGCCCGACGGCGTCGAGCTCGAGCTGCAGGCCGCCGACGCCCATCGCGCGTTGAACGCGGGCACGATCGCGGTCCTCGACTCCGCCGACGCTCAGCAGGCCGGCGAAGTGCTGCTGTTCTAGCCCAGGCTTAGCCGCCCTCGCCGGACACGGGCGGCACGTCGCCGAGCGCCTGATAACCTTTGACCGGAGCGTCCTTGGGCAGCGCGCCGCGAATCAGATCGACCAGCAGCGCGACCTCTTCCTGGCTGAGCACACCGCCGAAGCTCGGCATTTCGCCGCGCGCCCTCGGCCCCGCGCGGTAAGTGCGTCCCGAGTTTGGATTCAGGATCTGCGCGTAGGTCCAGGCCGGGCTCGCCCAACCGAGTAGCTCGGGCGCGCGGCTCTCGGCGTCGTCGGTCTTTCCGGCGAAGAGGTGACAACTCGTGCAGCGCTCGCGCACCAAGCGCTCGCCGAGCGCTTGAGCCGGTGCAGCCACGCTCGGTTCCTCCGTAGTCGCTTGCGCGCTCAGGTATTCGGCGACTGCCTGCCGCTCGAGCAGCGGCATGGGCTTGAAAGCGGCACGCAACGCGGGATCCGCGGGCGGGTGCGTGAAGGATTGCATTTGTCCGGCGTAGGGCGTGTTGCCAAAGCGATGCGCCGCGTCCGGTGTATCCAGCATAGACAGCACCCACGCGCGTGAACCAAAGCCGTCGAGCGCGGGCGCGCGAGCAACGCCGTCGCGGGGCCCGAGGTCGCCCAGGGCATGACAGTTGGAGCAATGCTCGCTGAACAGCGCGCGTGCCCGATGCACAGGATCGTTGCTCAACAAATGCCTCGCCCCGAGCTTCAATGAGCCGCCGGCGCGACTCAAGGCTTGCACGCGCTGCACGGCCCACTGTTCTTGACGTAAGCTCCAGCGAACCTCGGGGTCGCGCGCATCTTTCAGCACCCCGAACGCGGCGACGCCCGCGTACACTGCAAGGCCCGCCAGAAAAGCCAGGTTGCGCCGGCGACGTTGGCTCGGGGTGGCGTCCAGCGCCTTCCACATCAGCAGCGCGACCGCCATGGCCACGACGGAGAGGCCAGCGAGGGTCAGGGCCGGGGCGTGCTCGGCGGGCAATAGTTGGCGAGCCAGATACAAGGGTTGAAAATACCAAGCCGGCCGAGCTGGGTACGCGCTGTCCAGATCCGCGGGCGCGCCCAACGAGGCACCTTTGACGAGCGCGCTCGAAAGGACGAGCGAAAGGCAGGCCAGCACCGCGATCAGATCCGCAAGACTGGGCGCAAAGACCGGGCGCGGTGGCGGCAAACTGGCGCGCTCCGCGCGCGTTGGTCGCACCCGATAGGCAGCGCTCAACACCAGCAGCAAAAGCCCTGGCAATAACACCGCGTGACGGGCGAATAGCCGCGCCATCAGTGTCTGGTCCGGACCGTTGCCGATCAAAATCCGGCGCGCCAGCGAGCCGAACCAGGGCAGAGAGCCGACCACGTTGACCTCGACGGACAGCGCGAAGCGCCCAGCGTTGTCGTTGCGCAAAGGGTTCCCGGTGACCACCAGCGCGAGAATCAAGAACAGCCCCAGCACCAAGAAGGTCAGGCGCGCGCGGCCCGACTGCCGCTGCGTCGAGGCCAGATTGGCCGCCACGGCCAGCACGCCGCTCACGATTGCCGCTTCAGCCGCGGCGCGGTGCAAGCCGCGCACGAAACCGCCGCCGAAGGCTTGATTCACGCCGAGGACGCTCAGCCAGGCGTGGCTTTCACTCGGGACGTAGTCGAGCGCGAGCGCGCCGCCGGTGAACGCGGCGAGCCCGAGCGCGGTACCGCACGCATAACAGAACGCGCGAGCGTTCACCCTTCACTGCTCCCGACCACGACCCGCTCTGGGATCCCCGGCTGAAAGTGCAGCGCTCGCACTTCGATGTGCGCCGTGCGCTCGTCGATCCGCACTTCGAGCGGATCCATGTCGCGAGGTGCAGGGTTGTGCGCGCGATCGATGCGCGCCCCGTTCAGACCGAAGCGAGCGTGATGGCAGGGGCACTCGAAGCTCCGGTGATCCTCGGCCACGCCGACGCTGCACCCCAGGTGCGGGCAGCGCGCCGCGAACGCGCGGACGCCGCTGCCCTGGCGCACCAACCAGACGACGATCGGGACGTCGCCGTCGAGCCGAACTCGCCGAGGTTTATCCGGCTCGAGCTCATCCAGCCCCAGTGAAAGCGAGCGGAAGGGGGCCTCGGTCGCTGCCGGCTCCCCCGCTCGGGCCACGAACCCGAGCGTGGGCACGCCAACCAAGCCGAGCGCCGCGCAACCCGTAGCGCGCGCCAGCACGACCAGTGTGCGGCGGCGCTTGGCGTCGGGGGCGGGACTCATTGTGGCCTCAGAACAGCGATGTTTTGCGCAGCTCCGCGCGGAAGCGGTTGCGATCGCGGTCGTGACAGGCCTTGCATTCGGCCTTGACGCCGGCCACGTCGTGACGACGAGCTGCGTCAGCGGCCTTGGTCGCGGACGCGCTCCATTTGTCGAAGCCAGCCGGCGCGTGCGTCGACAGATCGTCGAGCGCGCGGGCGAGTCGGGTCATGTCGCCGGTGTTGAGCTGCGATTGAAGGTTGGCCTTCATCCAGCTTTGAAGCGGGCAATCGGGCAGGCCCTTGTCTCCGCACGCACCCGACGTTTGAGTCGCTCGCGCACCACCCTCCGCCGCGGCCTTCGACTCAGCGCAGCCGCCGAGCACGCCACTCAGACCGCATAGGACCAGGCCCGGCAGAATGCGCGCGGCCATCATCCCGCTTCCTTTACTTTGGCCGGGCCCTCGGGAAGTTTGGGGGTCGCGATGTATTCCTTCGGCAGCTCACCGGTCAGCGCGCCGAGCCAGGCCACGATCGACTTCACTTCGGCATCCGACAGCTCCAGGCCCAGCTGATGCTTGCCCATCATGCGCACGGCGTCGGGCAGCGTCTTGGCAGAGCCGTCGTGGAAGTACGGCGCGGTCTTGGCGATGTTGCGCAGCGTGGGCACCTTGAACATCATGCGATCCGACGCGTTGTTGGTGACCTTGAAGCGCCCCGGATCGCTCTGGTTTGGCCAGGCTTCGACCGCGCCGACTCGCTGGTACGAGGTTCCGCCGAGGAACTCACCCGTGTGGCACACCATGCAACCCACGTTGGTGAACACCTTGAGCCCTTCCAACTCGGGGTCGGTGAGCGCGTTCTTTTCGCCCTGGAGATACTTGTCCCAGCGCGCGGGCGTGGTCAGGCCGCGCTCGAACGCGCCTATCGCGCGCCCCACGTTGTCGTACGTCAGCGGGTTCGAATCCTCTGGAAACGCTTTAGTGAACGCCTCGCGATAGCCGGGAATGGCCTTGAGTCGAGTCACCACGGCGTCGCCGCTCGGCATGCCCATTTCGATCGGGTTCAGGATCGGGCCCTTGGCTTGCTCCTCGACGTCCGGGGCGCGGCCGTCCCAGAACTGCGTGAAGAAGCCGGCCGCGTGATAAACCGTGGGCGAGTTGCGGCCACCGCGGTCACCGGTGTCACCCGGCGAAGTCGGCTCACTGTCGACGCCATACGCATCGAGGCGGTGACAGCTGTTGCAGGAGACGTTCTGATTCTTGGACAACCGCTTGTCGAAGTACAGCATGCGCCCGAGCTGCACCTTCTCTGGCGTCGCCGGGTTCGTTGCGGACTCGACCACCGTTCTCACCGGAGCAAAGCGCCGCAAAAGTCGCGGATTGAAAGCCTTGCTCGCCTCCACCGGTTCGCTGCCTGCTTTGGCTGGCACCGGCGCTGCAGCGGCCTTGGCGACTGCGGGCGCTGGCGCCGGCTTCTGCTCGTTCTTGCAGGCAACGAGTCCAAGGGCGACGCCTACGGCGACGAACAGCAGGTTTGAATTGGAGGGTGTTAGACTCACGAACGGCTTCCTTTCGATGCGGGGGCGGGCACTGAGCGCCCGAGACGAGTTCCGGAAGCGGTGACCACTGCTGCCGGCCAAATGAAACGAAAGAGCGAGCCCTTGTTGGGTTGGCTCTCGACCTCGACCTTGCCGCCGAGCTTGCGACAGGCCGCGCGAATCGCGCTGAGGCCCACACCGCGCCCGGAATGCTCGGTTACCGCCTCGCGCGTCGACAGCCCGTCCGCGAACAGCGCTTCCACGAGGTCCGAGTGCGTAGCGGCGGCAAGGCCCCTCGCCTTGGCTTTCTCGGCGACACGCGCCCAGTCTATGCCGCGTCCATCGTCGGCGAATTCGATGCTGAACTGCCGCTCGTTCAGACTGGTTCTGAGCCACAATGTGGCGCGAGCGGCCTTTCCGGAACGAGCCCGCTCTTCCGGAGTTTCCAGGCCGTGATCCACCGAATTGCGAATGACGTGAATCGCCGCGGCCCAAAACTCGCTCCACTGCTCGGGTTTGAGGCGCAGCTGGTTCGACTCGATTTCCACCTGGATAGGCCCCTTCTCCAAGCGAATGGCGAGCCCCTCTGCTTGTTCGGCAATCCGGCGCAAGCGAGTTTCGGTAGATTCGAGACGCCAGGCCCGGATCAAGCCCTGGATTTCGGTGTGCGGAGCGTGACCATCGATCACAGCGAGAACGTGCTGATAGTCGGCTTCGTCGATCTCGAGCTTGCCGCTCGAATCACCGACCAGCGCTTTGACTTTCCGGGTGAGCTCGCCCCAGCGCACAACCAACTCGGCAATCTCGGCCTCCGAAACGGTCCCACTCTCGGCCAACGAGGTTTCCAGCCGGTGGCAGAGCCGCGCCACGCTATCGATGCCGTAGATTGCGGTGTTGCCCTTCAGAGTGTGCAGCGGCCGCTTGACCCGCTCCGGCTCGCTCGACGCGGCGCGTATCTCGTCCACCAGCGCCTGCGCCTCCGCAAAGAATTCGAGGCACCCCGCACGATCCGCGACGATGCGGGTGAACAACCGCGTGACCTCACGCTCGTCGGCCTCGGCGCGCTCGCGCTCCAGCACCGCGGTAACGTCGGATAGCACGAGCAGCGTTCGTTCCAGCTTGCCTTCCGCGTTCAGGATCGGGCGATATTCGAGCTCGAAATGCCGCCCGCCAAGCGCCAGCCGCTTGGGCAGCTGATCGAGCGTGACCTCGAGCGGCAACATGTCTTCCACGACCGCGTCCCAGCCCAGCTGAAACCACTCGGCCACGTGCGCGTCGAGCTGCGCCAAGTAGTCGATGAACGAGCCCGACTCCGGCGCCTTGCCGAACCAAGTCTCGAGAACGCGCGAGCGCTCGCGCGACATCTGGCACTCGCGGTCCAAGGTTAGAAATCCCTGACCGACGTTGTCGAGCACGCGGCGCATGTCGGCGTTGCGGTTGTCGAGTTCCGCCGTCCGCTCCGCCACCAGTCGCTCGAGCCGAACTTGCTCCTCACGCGCGGCCTTCTTGATGTGCTGGACCAGACCGCGGATCTGGCGCAGCATCGAGTTGAAGGCGGTGACCATCACGCCGATCTCGTCGGTGCGCTGGTCGTCGACCGGCTTCACGTTCAAGTCGCCGCGCGCCACCGCGTTCGCCGATCCGGCGATCGCTTCCAGCCGACGCGCAAGGGGGCGCGCGATGCTCAGCGCACCTGCGGCGCCCAGCAGGGCGGCTAGAACGAAGGCAAGGCCCGCCCGGCGTTGAGCCGCCGTCGCACTCTCGACCAATCGTCGAGTCGACAGTTCCACCACCAGCGTTCCGCGCGGGCCCTCCAGCGAGACCACGGGGGCGGCCACCACGATCCGGTCGGCTCGGGCAATCAGCGTTTGGGCCGTAACGTTTTTGGCGAGCTCGCTCGAGTCTGCGCTGATCGTACCAAAGGCGCGCAGCACGCTGCCTTTGGCCGTGAACAAAGTGAGACTCTCCACGTCCGCGTCCTGCGCGACCGAGTCGAACACCTCACGCGCCGTCTCGCGATCGTCGAAGGCAATCGCGGACTCGACCTGTTTCGACACCAGCCGACCGTACGCGGCGGCCTTCGACTCGAGACCGTCGTGCATCTCCGCCACCTGGCGAGAAAGCAGGTAGAAAGCCAGTATCGAGACCAGTCCGAGCACCAACGCGAGAATCAAAAGCAGCAGCTTTTGGAAGATCGAAAGGCTGCGCCGAGGCTTGCGCTCTGCCTCGGCCTCAGGCGGGCGAGCCTGTGGGTCCGTTTGACTCGCCCCCGCGTCGATGATTTCGAGCATTCGCAGCGAGCCCGAGTCCGCGGGCGTCGCGGGCGGCGGTCCGGGGCGAACGGATGGCGAGGATCGATCGGGAACCGGATGCTGCATGCGCTCCTCCGACGAACGGCGAAGCCCGAGTAGGCTTAAGGAGCCAGCAAGGGCCAGCGTGGCCGTCTTGCCTCACTCGTGTGCGGCCGTGTGAGTCTGCTCGAAGCAACGAAGTTCGCAGTCGGGGGGACCGACACCTATTGTGAAGATCGCGCAGCGCCGTAGTTGAGAAGACGAGTAGTCGGCGTACCCGAGCCTCGCGCCTCGAAGTGTGGCTTGGAGGCGCAGGGCTCGCGAGCAATTGCATGGACCTCAAGCAAGCTCGAATCATCTTGATGGACGTGTCCGACGCTTCGCGCGAGGTGATGGCGCGACGCCTGAGTGCGCAGGGCTACCTGGTCGAGACCGCCTCGGACGCCGCGAGCGGGGCAGACATGGCCCTCTCCTCCCCGCCCGACGCGGTGATCGCCGATCTGTGGATGCCCAGCATCTCCGGAGTTCAGCTGTGCCGGCTGCTGAAGGCCGAAGCCGCCACCTCGGACGTGCCCGTGGTCTTGCGGGGCGAAAGCGACGATCCCCGGAGCCGATTCTGGGCAGAGCGCGCCGGGGCCGTGGCGTACGTGCGCAAGGGACGCATGGGCGAACTGGTGCGCGTCCTGGGCAAAGCGATCGATCTCTCGAACCGCTCCGACGGATTTTTCGTGCAACTGAGCTCAGGCAGCGTCGACATTCGCGACCGCATCGCGCGCTACCTCGACGCCGCGCTCTTCGACTCCGTGATCGCCGCCGAGGTGCGCTCGCTCGCGGCGTGTGGCTCGTTCGAGCGCCTGTTCGATCTGCTGGTGCAGTTCCTATCTCAAGTGATGAGCTATCGTTGGCTCGCCGTGTCCACCGTGGGACCCGAGCACTTCGCGCTCCACCACCACCCGAGCGTCACCGGCGAAAGCGAAGCCGAAGCGCGCGCCGCGCTCGAGCTTCCGGCGGACACGCGTATTCTGCGCGTCGTCGACGAAGATCCAGCGCACGAACCGCCGGACTGCCCGGCGCTGGTCGCCAGCATTCCTTTCGGCAATGCGGTGCTCGGCAAGCTCGCCCTGTCGCCCGCCGGATGCAGCAAGGACGATGCGCGCCACCTGCTCGGGTTGGTGGCACGCGAGCTCGGCGGGCCCCTTCGCATGGCGGCGCTAATGGACGAGCAACAGCGGCTGGCCGCCGTAGATCCGCTCACCGGCCTGAAAAACCGCCGGTCTTTCTTGGAGCTGGCCAACATCGAAGTCGCTCGCTCCAGCCGGTACGGCCTGCCGATGTCGGTGCTGCTGCTCGACGTCGACCACTTCAAGTCCATCAACGACTCACACGGTCATGCTGGCGGCGATCAGGTCCTCTCGGCCATCAGCGCGAGCCTGCGCAAACAACTACGAACGCCGGATCTCGCGGCGCGCTGGGGTGGTGAAGAATTCGTGATCGCCTTGCCCAGTACCGATTGCGCTGGCGCGCAGGTGGTCGCCGAACGACTGCGAGAGTCGGTCGAGCGGCTGCCGATAAGCTACGAGAAGACCAGCATTTCGGTCACGATCTCGCTCGGCCTCGCCGAGTTGCGCCCGGGCGAAAGCCTCGAATCAGTCATCGATCGCGCAGATAGAGCCATGTACGGCGCCAAGGTCGGCGGCCGCAACCGAGTGGTGGTCGCCGCGGATCCACCTGCACTCCGAGAGAAAAGTGAGTCCCATGACAGTGAATACAACTAAAACGGAAAGCAGCGAGAATCCGCCCCCGCATCTGGCCATCCTGGGCGAAACACTGCGCGTCTGTTGCGTCGAGATGATGGCTGACTACGGCCTCGAAGCCCGCACGTCCGAGGGTCAGGCCCCTCCCGACGCCCCGGTGTCCGTGCTGGTTGCCGGCGTGGACTTTCGGGGCCGAGCGCTGCGAGGAACGGTGGCCTTCTGGGCCGCCAAGGAAGTGATTATGAGAACCGCGCAAGCGGCTCCAGGCCTTCAAATCGACGCGAGCGATCTGCCCGACTGGACCTGTGAGCTCGCGAATCAATTGCTAGGCCGCGTGAAGAACAAGCTCCGCGCGTACGACGTTTCGCTCAGCATCAACGTTCCGCGCATCATCGCGGGCCAAGAAGTCTCGGATCTCGACGACGGCCTTCGCTACCGCTTCTCGTGCGATTTTGGTACCCTTTCGGCGTGTCTCGACGTACTGACCGCGCCGGGGTTCGTGCTCGAAAAGCGCGAACAAGACGAGCCACTAGCGCAAGAAGGCGACTTCACGCTTTTCTGAGCGAAGGCACCTATGACGAGAAAAGTCTTGATTATCGATGACTCTGCGTCGGTTCGCCGGCAGGTCGTCACCATTCTTTCGCAAGCCGGCTTCGAAATGCTCGAAGCGGTCGACGGACTCGACGGCGCCGAGCAGATCCGCACCACGACCGACCTTGCGCTGGTGATCTGTGACATCAACATGCCCAAGCTGAACGGGCTCGACATGCTCGAGTCGCTCACGGACGAGCTTGCAGCAAAGTCGCTGCCGGTGGTGATGCTCACCACCGAAGGCGAGCCGGCGGCCATGGCGCGCGCGAAGAAGGCGGGAGTGAAAGGCTGGATCGTCAAGCCGTTCAAAGAGCCGCTGCTGATCGGCGCAGTAAAAAAGCTCACTGGCGCCTGAAGCACCGACGGCCCGCCACGAGGAGGCAGGCCGTCACGATCGGACCGTTCGAGCGAGCGCGTGAACCGCGCTGGTCTCAGGCTGCGGTGAGCTTCTTGACGGCCGCGACCAGCAAGTCCGCCTTGAACGGCTTGACGATCCAGCCTTTGGCGCCGCTCTTCTTGGCGCGTTCGACGAGCTGCGGTTGACCTTCCGTAGTGAGCATCAGCACGGGGAGCTGTGGACCCGTGCGCGCGAGCGCCTCGAGCATTTCCAGCCCGTTCATGCGCGGCATGTTCACGTCGCAGATGGCCATGGCCGCGTCCTTCACGGTCTGGATCGTGGACAACCCCTGCTCGCCGTCGACCGCCTCGACGACTTCGAACCCAGCTTGCTTCAACGCCATGCCGACCTGCTGCCGGACCGTTGGGGAATCGTCGATTACGATAATTTTTTTCGCCATGGCGGTCTCCGCTACCGAGTGCCTGGTTCAAGTAACGACCCGCTCCCCCGGCAGTTAAGGTGACCGGCAACGCTGAAAGCCCCGCCTTTATCGGCTTTCCGCGCGAACTCGGGCGCGGATGAGCACAACCCTTGGCAGAATGGTACGTATTCCTCCCACCCTCAACCGGCTTGCCATAGAGGCAGCCAAGCAGCACGAAGAAGCAGAAGCACGATCGACCATGTCAGAGCCCATCGAGGATCACCCGGGTCGCATTCTGTCCGGTCGCTACGAACTCGAAGAGCCGCTTGGCCGCGGCGGCATGGCCGTCGTTTGGCGCGGCACCATGCACGGCGCGGACGGCTTCAAGCGCCCGGTCGCGATCAAGCGCATCGACCCATCTTACCGCGGCTTTTTGGAGGTGCTAGAGATGTTCGTGGAGGAGGCGCGCGTGGGCGGCCTGCTCCAGCACCCGAACATCGTCCAGGTTTACGACTTCGGCGCCGACGAGACCGGCGAACGCTATTTGGTCTCCGAGTTGGTGCGCGGGCCGCACTTGGGCCAGTGGCTGGCCGCTTTTCATGGCAAGGGCGAGCTCGCACCGTGGGAGCTCGTCACGGCAATTGGCGTCGAGGTGTTGCGCGCGCTCGACGCGGCCCATTTCTACACCGATCGCAACGGGCAGAGCTCGCCGATTTTGCACCGCGACGTCACCCCGGGAAACATCCTGCTCGACGTGAGTGGCGTCGTGAAGCTCGCGGACTTCGGGCTCGCTCGCGCCACGGACCGCGGCCAAATCACCCGGCCGAATACGGTCAAGGGCAAGCTCAGCTACCTCGCGCCCGAGTCGCTGCAGGGCGGGCCGCCCAGCGTTGCGACCGACCTTTTCAGCCTCGGCATCGTGCTGTGGGAGGCGCTCACTGGGAAGCGCTTGTTCCAGGCGGATCGCGACATCGACGTGGTCGAGCTGGTCAAACAGTGCCGAATTCCGCTGCTGAGTCGGGAACGACCGTCACTGCCGCTCGGCCTGTGCGCGGCGGTTCATCGCGCGCTGGAGCGCGACCCGTTGCGCCGCTTCTCCACGGCCCGCAACATGCTCGACAGCATGACCGAGGTGCTGCGCGTCCTGCCGCGGTCGGTCGATGCCCCTGCGCTGGCTGCCAGCTTCCGCGGCGTCAGCCAAACCCGCAAAGAGCCGCCGACCTCCCCCTGAGTGAGCGGGTTGGCGAAGACCCCACGGCGAACCCCCACGAATCGCGCCATAAACCGCGCCACCACCCTTGAAATTGAAAGTCGTTTTCATCAGCGCTAGGCTCGAACCATGAAGCTCGCAGAGCTCCCGCAAGGCACCATCGCCACGGTGACTCACGTGGGCGGCGCTGGTTCGTTCCGCCGGCGTCTGATGGAGCTCGGCATTTTGCCCGGGACCTCGGTGCAGCTGGTCGGAGTGGCGCCGCTCGGGGATCCAATGGAGCTTTTGGTGCGGGGTGCGAGTTTGTCGATTCGTCGCGCCGAGGCCCTAACCGTCGAGGTCGCCCCGGTGGCGGTCGCCGGGGCCGCTACCCTCCGCCAGGAGCCACGGATCGAGACGTCGAACCTCGACGTCACGCGCTGCGCGCGAGGCACGCCTTGACCGTTTCGGCCGAACGTCATCTGGAGCCTTCCGAACGCGCGCCTGTCCTCGAAACCACGGGGTGGCTGGTCGTGCTCGTCGGTAACCCCAACGTCGGCAAGACCACGCTGTTCAACCATTTGACCGGGCAGAACGCGCGCATCGGCAACTATCCGGGCGTCACCGTGGAGCGTCGCCTGGGCACCTCCAAGCCGAGTGACAGCGAGCCGTTCCAAGTCCTGGACGTACCGGGAACCTACTCGCTGTCGGCTCGCTCGCTGGAGGAGCAGATCGCGATCGGCGCGATTCTGGGTCTGTTCCAGAATCCGACACCCGACTTGTGCGTGGTGGTGGTGGATGCCGGACAGCTCGCGCGAAACCTGTACTTCGTGCTGCAGCTTTCGGAGCTCGACGTCCCGCTAGTAGTCGCGGTCAACATGATCGACGAAGTTGCGGAAAATCCGCCGAACTTGGCCGCGCTCGAGGCCTTTTTGGGCGTGCCCTGTTTCGCGACCAACGCACGCAAAGGGCGTGGCGTCGACGAGCTCAAGCGAGGCATTGCGCGGGCTCTCGCCCAGCCGCCGCGGCCGCGAGTCGAGGTGCGCTACCCGCACGAGCTCATCACGGACATCGACCATTTGGTCGAGAGCGAGCCCGAGTTTTTCACGGGCAGCGTCGAGCGGCGGCGAGCGCTTGCGCTGTGGGCGCTCGGCAGTGTCGAGCAGGACGACGAGCTCGAGGGCATCCCCGACTCGCTTCGCGCGCGCTGCCTCGAGCTTCGGGGCCGAGCGAGCGAGCGCGACCTCGACTTCGAAATCATCGGTAGCCGCTACGCTTGCATCGACGCACGTTTGCCGGACCTTTACGCGCGCGTCGACGCCCACCCACCCAAGCGCAAGCTGTCCGAGCGCGTGGATCGCGTGCTCTTGCACCCGGTGCTTGGGTTCGTGTGCTTCGTCGCAGTGATGCTGGTCGTGTTCCAGGCGCTATTTTCTTGGTCGGAGCCGGCGGTTACCCTGATCGAGGACGCCTTCGGATTCCTCTCGACTCGCGTGCACGACACGCTGCCCGAAGGCACCCTGCGCGACCTCTTGACCGGAGGCGTGATCGGCGGCGTGGGCAACGTGGTCGTGTTTCTGCCCCAAATTCTGCTGTTGTTCTTGTTCATCGGCCTACTCGAGGACTCGGGCTACATGGCGCGAGTCGCCTACCTCATGGACCGGGTGATGAAATCGCTCGGGCTGCACGGGCGCGCGTTCGTGCCGATGCTGTCCGGCTTCGCCTGCGCCGTTCCTGCCATCTTGGCCACGCGCACCATGGAGCGACAGCGCGATCGGCTGCTCACGATGTTGGTGATTCCGCTGATGACCTGCTCGGCTCGCCTGCCGGTTTATAGTCTGATCATCGCCACCCTGTTCCCAGTCGGCGCGAGTTACGGCTTCATTCCCGTGCAAAGCGGTCTGCTGGTGTTCATGTACGTGTTTTCATTGCTGACCACTCTGCTCGCCGCCGGCATTCTGGGCCGCACCGTGGTTCGGGGCCGGCGCGTGCCGCTGCTGCTCGAGCTGCCGCCGTATCGGCTACCGAGCCTCGGGGGCACGCTGAAGCTGATGTGGGAGCGCGCCACCGTTTTCTTGCGCGAAGCAGGCACGGTCATCCTCGCCTGCACGATCGTGCTGTGGGCCCTGCTCTCCTACCCCAAGGCAGAGCCTGCGCGGGCAGAGCGGCCCGTCGCGACCGAGAGCGCGAGGGTCACGATCAAGGCGCCTCACGACACCAGAACCGCGTCGACGCCAGTGAACTCCATCGAACAGAGCTTCGGCGGCCAGCTCGGTAAGGCCATCGAGCCGCTCATTCGCCCGCTTGGCTTCGACTGGAAGCTCGGCGTCGGCATCATCGGTGCCTTCGCCGCGCGCGAAGTGTTCGTCTCGACACTGGGGCTCGTGTACGGCCTCGGCGATTTGGACGAAGAAGCCAAGCCACTGCGCGAAAAGATGCGAACCGAGCGCACGCTGCTCGGTGGCCCGGTGTACACGCCCTTGGTCGGCCTCTCCCTGATGGTGTTCTTCGCGCTCTCTTGCCAATGCATGAGCACTCTCGCGGTGGTTCGCCGCGAGACCAAGAGCCTGCGCTGGCCACTGTTCATGTTTGCGTACATGACGGTGCTCGCCTATGGCGCAAGCTTCGTCGTGTTCCAGGGCGGCCGCTTGCTCGGCTTTTGACGTCGCCGCCGTGGCCCGCCCTCTACCCCGCTCGTTCTACGCTCGACCGGTGCTCGCGGTGGCTCGCGAGTGCGTGGGCAAGATCTTGGTCCACGAGACCCGCGAGGGCCGCGCTTCCGGACGCATCGTGGAAGTGGAGGCCTACCGCGGCCCCGAGGATCGCGCGGCACACTCCTACGGCGGCCGCCGCACGGCGCGCACCGAGGCCATGTTCGGTCCGCCAGGTCATGCGTACGTGTTCTTCGTGTATGGCATGCACTGGCACGTAAACATCGTCACCAACGCGGTCGATGCGCCCGAAGCGGTATTGATCCGAGCGATCGAGCCGCTCGAGGGGCTCGAGCTGATGGCCGCGCGACGTGGGCTCGAAAGCACGCGCCGTGAGCTCTGCAACGGCCCGGGCAAGCTGTGCCAGGCCCTTGCCATCGACCGCGCGGCGTACGCTGCCGACTTGACCACCCGCCCGCTCTATCTGCTCGACGGTCCGACGCCGAAGCTCGAGTGCTCGCCGCGAATCGGCATCGACTACGCGGGAGAGTGGGCCGAAAAGCCCTGGCGCTTTTATGACCCCGCGAGCCGCTACGTGTCCCCCGCGCGGCCGCGCGGCGATGCGTGTAAAGTGCCCAAGCGATGAGCCTGCCTACGCCGCCCCCCGAAGGGTCCGCCGAGCCCACGGTCCCGGAAGAAACCAGCCTGCCGAGTCCGCTGTTCGGAGGCGCCGAGCCCTCCCACCCCGGACTGGGTCTGGAGCGCCCGATTCGGCGACGACTTCAGGGCAAGCGCATCGCACTGTGCGTGACCGGCAGCATCGCCGCCTACAAGTCCGCCCTGCTGCTCCGGCTCTTGCTGAAGGAAGGCGCCGAGGTCGAGGTGATCTTGAGTCGCGGCGCCAGCGAGTTCATCGGAGCGGCCACATTCGCGGGCTTGAATGGCAAAGCCCCTTTTTCGGACATGTTCGCTACCCCACCGGGTGGTGAGCTCCACGTGGATCTGGCGGCCCGCAGCGATCTGGTTCTGGTGGCGCCGGCCACCGCCGACGTCATCGCTCGCCTGGCCGGCGGGCGTTCGGACGACCTGATCACCGCGCTAGCACTGTGCGCGAAGTGCCCGCTCTTGATCGCGCCCGCCATGCACCCGAACATGTGGGAGCACCCTGCGACCCAACGCAACGTAAAAACGTTGGCCCTGGACGCGCGCGCCAGCTTCGTCGGCCCGGTACGCGGTGAAGTCGCTTCGGGCGACATCGGCATGGGTCGAATGGCCGAGCCTGAAGTGATTCTCGGCTTCGTCGCCGCGCAGCTCACCAAACGAACGCTGCGGCGACGGCACGTCGTGATCACCGCCGGGCCAACCGCGGAGGATATCGATCCGGTGCGCACGCTGAGTAACCGTTCCTCGGGCAAGATGGGCTTCGCCATCGCCGAACGAGCGGCCATGCATGGCGCAAAGGTCACGCTGATCACCGGACCGGTCGCGCTGCCCGCGCCGCCCGGCGTGACGCGCGTCGACGTACGGAGCGCACTCGCCATGCGCGGCGCGATCTGGCAAGCGCTACACCTGGACCTTTCCGGCGCCGACGCCCTGATCATGGCCGCCGCGGTCTCGGACTACCGGCCCGCGCAAGCTCACGCCTCCAAGCTCAAACGCACTCAGGAGGCGCTACAGCTCGAGTTGGTGCCGAACCCGGATTTGCTGGCTGAAATTGGCGAAGCCCGGCGAGGCGAGATGCCGCTCTTGGTCGGCTTCGCACTGGAAACCGATAGCGAAGATCGTCTGGTAGCGCACGCCCGAGAAAAGCTGATCAAGAAGCGCGTCGACCTGATCGTCGCCAACCACGCCGATGAATCGCTGGGCCTCGACGACGTACGGGCGCGTTTGGTAACCCCGCGAGACTGTCGAGATCTAGCCTCCATGCCCAAGGAAGATGCGGCCGATTTGATCCTCGATTGGATCGCCACGCGGCTCAGGGAGATTGGTCGGTGAAGCGAGTCGCGCTGGTTTTCGTAGTCATTTCGCTGGTAAATGGGCTTTCGTTCCGCGATGCACTCGCGGGTTCGCCCTGGTTTTTCGGCATCATCCTGGTGGCGTATCTAGCGCTTTCGCTGCTATCGCTGCACCACTTCTGGGACGAGGGCACGCTGCTCGATCGGCTCGCGCCGCGCTGGGGCGATTTGTCGATTGGCATGCTGTGCGCCACCGTGCTGCTGTTCGCGTCGTGGTTCGGACGCAGCGCGCTCGCGCCGAACGGCACGCCGCGACAGGCCTGGCTCTATCGCTTGTACATTCAGCTCGGCGACCCGGAGCTAATTCAGCACAGTGTCTGGCTCACCGCCGCGCTGCTGGTGATCGCGATCACGGAAGAGCTGGTCTGGCGCGGGCTCGTGCTCGAGCAACTGACCGCGCGCCTCGGCTCGCGCCGCGGGTGGATCGCGGCCGCGCTGCTGTACACGCTCAGTCTGGTGCCGACGGCGTTTGCGCTGCGTGATCCGATCGCCGGCCTCAATCCACTCTTGCCCACCGCAGCGCTCGGCGCGGGCCTGGTATGGAGCTTCCTTGCCGCGCGCCTCGGTCGCTTGCCCCCGGTCGCGATCTCTCACATGGTCTTCAGCTATTTGACGGCCGTGCAGTTTCGCTGGCCCGGCAACTGATCGGAACGGAGTCTTTTTTGCCGCTCTGCCGCCGGGCACGGGTGGGCACCCGCCTGCCCAACCGGATTCAAATGAGGTGACGAATACCGCCATCTGTGAGGGGTCAGCTGGTGGTGGTACTTTCGGCGTAAGTACGCGTGACCGCTGCCATTCACGCTCGAATTCTGGTGGTGAACGACGAGCCAGACGCGGCGCTTGGTCTCTGCGAACGATTGCGCCAGTTTGGCTGCGAGGTCTTGGGGGTCGCCGCGAGCGAGGAAGAAGCGCTCGCGCTGGCTCAGCGCACGACGCCCGATCTGGTGCTGGTCGAGCTGAGCGCGCCGATGTCGGAAGCGGGCCAGGATGCCTCGGCGCTACGCGCAAAGCTCGAGGCGCCGGTCCTGCAGCTCGACGGGCAAGCAGCGGGCCTCCGCGCCCTCGTAGAGAGCGCGCTCGCTCGCGTTCGTCTGGAAGGCGAGTATCGCGTGCTGCGCCGCACAGCCGATGCTCACGAACTGGCCGCAGCGCTCGGCACTCTGGCTGCTGGGCTGACGCGTGAACTCGACCGCCCGCTGGAGTTCGTGATTGGCAGTCAGCAGTACGCTCTGCGTGAGCTCAGCGCCCTGGCTGAGCTCTTCGACGAAGTTACGCCCCGGCGTCGCGAACTCGCGCGGGAGCTGGCTTCAGAGATCGAGTCGGCCGTGCGTGACTCGATCTCCGGCATCGAGAAGCTGCGCTTTATCGCGCTCGAATTCAAACGATTGAGCCAGCCGCCCGCAGCGCGGGCGCGCTCAGTGGACGTACGGGCCGCGCTGGACGCGGCCCTTTCGGTGGCTGGCCCGGAGCTCGCGGCCCGCGCACGCGTGGTGCGCGACTTCGGCGCTTGCCCGCAGGTTCACGCCGACGAAGTTCGCCTCACTACGCTGTTCGTGAATCTGTTGCTGAACGCGGCCCAGGCCATCGCAAAGGGGGCGGCCGACGAAAACCAGGTTCGAATCGTGACGCGCACCAGCGCGCACGGCGGTGCTCTGGTCGAAGTCAGGGATAGCGGCTGCGGTATTCCATCGGCCGACCTCGGCCGCGTTTTCGAACCATTCTTCACCACGCGCGACCCGGATAAGAACGCCGGGCTAGGCCTCTCGATCGCACACAGCATCGTCAGCTCACTCGGCGGCTCGATCGCAGTCGAGAGCAGCGCGGGAACCGGCAGCACGTTCCGGGTCTTGCTTCCGACCGTCCCCGAAACTCGGACGCGCACCCCTCCTCCTCCTGTCACAGAGTCTCTCGCCCGACCGCCCGCGCTGCCCCCGACCGCGCCGCTACGCACGGACACTCGCGACCGCGTGCTGCTGGTGGACGACGAACCCATCCTCCTCGATGCGCTGACGCGCGCGCTCGAAGGACCTTACGCCATCGAGCGCGCCGCCGGCGGCCGGGCCGCGCTCGACCTGCTTCGTGCTGGCAACGAATACGATCTCTTGCTTTGCGACTTGATGATGCCCGGCATGACCGGGATGGAACTATGCACCGCGATCGAGCGGCAGTTTCCGAACGCGGCGCGCCGCATGGCTTTCATGACCGGGGGTGCGTTCACGCCCCCCGCACAGGAGTTCGTCGCTGCGCCCGGGCGCCGCGTCCTGGAAAAGCCGTTTACGAACGACGAGCTGTTCGCGTTCATCGCGGCCTGCCTCGCGCGCCTCGTCTAGCGCGCTTCGACTCAGGAGGCGCCAGCGAGCCGCTGCAACTCTTCGTCGGAAATATCGAAGTCCGAGTAGACGTGCTGAACGTCATCGTGATCGTCGAGCGCGTCGACCAGGTTGAGACAAACCTCGGCTTCCCGACCGCTGACCGGCTTCTTGTTCTTTGCGACGAACGCGACCTTGCTCGACTGGACCTTGAGCGAGGCGGCCTCGAGTGCCGCCGTGACCTGCTCCACGTCGTTGGGCGGCGTATAGACCGTCCACACGTCGCCCTCGTCACGATAGTCGTCGGCCCCCGCGGAGACCGCGGCTTCCATCAACTGATCTTCCGAGACTGCGCTCTTCTCGAGCGTGATCAGACCAAACCTATCGAAAGCCCAGCCTGCGGTTCCGGATCCGCCCATCAGGCCGTTGTGCTTTTCGAACACCTTGCGTAGCTCGGCTGCGGAGCGGTTGCGGTTGTCCGTAGTGCCTTCGACGAGAAACAAGGTGCCGCCAGGGCCGGTGCCCTCGTACAACACGTCCTCGAACGAGACGCCGTCGAGCTCACCCGAACCGCGCTGGATGGCGCGCTTGATGTTGTCGCCCGGCATTTGCTGGGCTTTGGCTGCCTCGATGGCCTTACGCAGGCGCGCGTTACCGCCCGGATCGCCGCCGCCCACACGGGCGGCCGTCACCAGCTCGCGCGTGAGCTTGGTGAAGATCTTGCCGCGAACCGCGTCGGTCGCGCCTTTTTTTCGCTTGATTGTCGCCCACTTGGAATGGCCACTCATGACAGGCTCGGAGGCAGAGGCGCCCTTCCTAGCATCGCGCCCGATGAAGGGGAAGGCCGAGCCGAAACCGCGCTGTCGCCGCCGCCCGCGCGCCGAAAATCAGCGCGAAGCGCGGGCCGACGAGCGAAGCCGCATCAGGCGCACGCGCAGTGCAGCGGGGGTCTGCGAGCGCCCTGTCGCCAGCTCACGCGCGTTCTCACCGAGCACGTAGCGGCGCACCAACAGTTCGAGCGCATCGTCGCCCAGGTGGTGCACGGCCCGCTCTAGCGCCTCACGCGTGTCGACCGCGCGCTCCGGATCGAGCCAAGGGTCTTCTGGCTCCTGTTGAAAGGGCTCCGAGGCAGCGCGCAGCTCGCCGCGGGTTAACTCACGCGCCGCGCGGCGACCGTGATCGGCGAAGCCAGCCAAGTCCTCGGGCACGGAAGGAGCGCTCAGCAAATGCAAGATGAGCTCCTGGAAGACGTCGCTCGCGGCCTCCGGATCGTCCACCAAACCGCGCACGTAAGCGCGCAGCATGGGAACACAGCGAACCAACATCTCTGAACGACGCCTGCGATTGATCTTCGACATGCTGCCCTCCCTCGGGCGGTCACGACCTAGTCAGCGAAGCCAATGCCAAGGTCCAAGAGAGCAAGTAGCCCGCCTGGCGATATCCCATGCAGCGCCACGGGGCCTGCAATCCTCTCGAACAGGATAGCGCAGACTCCAGCCGACAGCGACGCGGATTGAACTCCTCGTGCGCGATCGAAGATGATTCGCCGAGCGGACCACTCTCCGGATGCACAGGCACCGAAGCCCTCACTCGCCATTAGCGGAACGCTACGGATTCCTTACCTTTGTCAGACGTTCGCGGCCTTCGGCAGCAGCGCGCCTGCGCGTCGGAGCGGTTTCTCACGACGCTTCATGGAGTCTTGCAAGTGCTGCGCCGAAGAGCGGAGAGCGCGAGTCGTTCCGGAAAGGCTGCGAAACTCCGGCGCAGGCGGCCTCCGCCACCCGATCTTAAGTACGAATCTGCGAACGAAAACAGCCACCGTGGGGGACGAGCTCGGGGCAATGCTGCGCCGCGACGCGGCACGAAAAGAGGCGCAAACGCCCGAGGCCCCGGACGCATTGTGGGTTTGTCAAGCGGGTCATTATCGCTTCGGGCACAGGGCCGTTACAGCAGAAGACCCACGTTCGCTCACTCACCCGTAAGGCGACGAGTCAGACATGAACAGACTCCAACTCTCTCAAAAACTCCTCGGCCTGTCGGCCCTCGCGTTGGCCGTGCTCGCGCTAATGACCTACGTCAGCTATCGCAGCCTGGAAGACGCCGATGGGACCGCGCGCATGGTCGTCGCCAACTCGGCGCAACGCGCTCAGATGGACGCCGACATGATGCACGACGCCATCCGCGCGGACGTGGCCATCTTGCACGGGGCGACGAACGACAAGCAAAAGGAAGACATTCAAAAGCTGGCGGCGAGCATTGCCGACCACTCCGCGCGCTTTCGCGAGGACATCCGGAAAGTCTCGCAAGTGGAGGTGCCCGAGCTGCAGCAATCGCTCATCGAGGTCGGACCCGCCATTCAGGCTTATCTGCAAGAAGCTGATGCCTATGCGCGCGCCGCCCAAGCCTCCGACGGCGTGTTGCCAATCCCACCCGCTTTCGAGCAGACGTTTACGGCGCTCGAGGATCGCATGGAGAAACTCGGGGACGCGATCGACGTCTGGACTCGTCATATCAACGATACCGCCACTGCCGCCAAGGTCGCTGCCAACCGTACGAACCTCTGGGTGTCTCTGCTCTGCGGGGCCGCGCTGATCGCGCTGTCGATGATGCTGGTCCGCTCCATCCGCGCCCCGCTTCACGCCATGGCGAAAGTTGCGCGCGCGGTGGCCGAAGGCGACGTGGATCAAGAGATTGCGTACTCCTCGTCGGACGAGGTCGGTGAACTGGCCGAGGCCCTGCGCGGGATGATCGAGTACATGCGCGACACCGCGCGCGCCGCCGAAGCCTTGGGTCAGGGTGACCTGAGCGTCGCGATTCGCGCGCGCTCGCCCAACGACACC
Source organism: Polyangiaceae bacterium (assembly GCA_035549735.1). Taxonomy (GTDB): domain Bacteria; phylum Myxococcota_A; class Polyangia; order Polyangiales; family Polyangiaceae; genus PMG-095. The sequence continues at coordinate 94,949 of DASZQI010000073.1, forward strand.
CTTTCGCACAGCTTCATCACCATGAAGAGCAGCCTGGAGCGGCTGATCCGCGAGAGCAGCGCGCTGATCGTGGCCGCTCGCCGCGGCGAGCTGTCCACGCGCGCCAGCACCGACGGTCTGCGCGGCGCGTTCCAAGAGATGGTCGCGGGCACCAACGCTCTGCTCGAAGCGGTCAACGCACCCTTGCAAGAGGCCAAGGTCGTTCTGGCCCGAGTCGAAGCTCGCGATCTCACCGCGCGCATGACCGGCAACTACGAAGGTGACTTCGCCGTCATCAAGAACTCCCTGAACAGCGCGGTGCAGACGCTGGAGCAAGCCATCGGCGAGGTCCTCTCGCACGCGGACCAAGTCGCGACCGCCGCCGCGCAGATCACCAGCGGCAGCGCGAACCTGGCCGAAAGCGCATCGACCCAGGTCGCGACCATCGAGCAAATCACGGCGGCGCTCGAAGAGACGACCTCGATGAGCAAGCAGAGCGCGGCGAACGCGCAGGAGTCCCGCGCTCAGGCCGAAGGCGCCATGGCGACCGCCGAGCGAGGCTCGAAGAACATGGAGAACCTGTCCGCGGCCGTGGAAGCCATGAAGGACGCGGCCGACGAGACCGCCAAGATCGTGCGAACGATCGACGAAATTGCATTCCAAACCAATCTGCTCGCGTTGAACGCCGCGGTAGAAGCCGCACGCGCCGGTGATGCCGGCCGCGGCTTCGCGGTAGTCGCCGACGAAGTGCGCACGCTGGCCATGCGCAGCGCCGAGGCCGCGCGCAACACCACGCAGGTCATCGAGCGCTCGCTGCGCAAAGCCGAGGAAGGTGTGAGCATCAACCGCGACGCGACCGTGGCCTTCACCGCCATCGCCGGCCAGGTCAAGAAGGTGGTGGAGGTGATGAAGGAGATCGCCGAGTCCTCCCGCCAACAGCACGCAGCAGTGGCGCGCGTGAGCGCTTCCGTCGACTCGGTCGCCCGCGACGCCCAAACCTGCGCGGCGACGGCCGACCAAGCCGCTAGCGCCGCAGAGCAGCTCTCGAAGCAAGCGGATCTGATGAAAGAGACCACCTCGCTGTTCGAGATCGATCTTTCTCGCGGTCGCAGTCTCGCCGCAGCTCGCTCGCCGCGGCCGGCGCGTCGCCCGGAGCAGCGGGCGCGAGTGACCAAGTTGGCCTCTGCGCCTCGCCGGCGCGAGTCCGCGGTCGCAGAAGTGTCGCGCATCGAGCCCGCCGCCAACGGGCGCGAGCTGGTGCCCTTCGACGACGATGACGTCAGTGTGCTGAACCGCTTCTGAACCGTCCCCCAGCCGAACGAAAGCCATGCCTCGTCGCCCTTCCGTTACGCGTTCACTACCGGTGCTCGCCGCCGCGATGATACAGGCGAGCGCCGACGAGCATTCGGAGCTCCAGGCAATTCGCACGGAGCTCGGCGCCCAGCTCGAAGGAAAAGCTGGTGAATCAGCGCAAAACCCGGGGTCGCTTCTACTCGCGCAAGCGATTGAGAAGCTCGACGCGCTGCTCGCCGGCGCCCCGGACGCCCCTGGCGCCGATGCGCTGCTGCGCGCAGCAACCGACCTGATCTGCAAGACGACCTCGAGCGAACCACCGCCAGCGCACCTCGTGTCCCGGGTTCCCGACGCTTCGCGACGACCCGAGATCCCGTCGATGGCCTCGATGGGGCCTAGAGAAGCCTCCACCGCCCCTGAGCGTCCGTCGCGGGCGCCCGCGCGCATCTATCGGCGCTTGACCCTGATGCCGGAAGATCAGGACGCGGAGCTGGTGAATGAGTTCTTCTCCGAAGCCAGCGAGCACATTGCGGCCGCCGAAGCCGCCCTGCTGACGCTCGAGGCGCAACCGGACGACAAGGCCGCGGTGAACACCGTCTTCCGCGCGTTTCATACGGTGAAGGGCGTATCTGCCATGCTGGGCATGACCGCAGTCGCCCAACTTGCTCACCACGCCGAGTCGCTGCTGTCCCGCATTCGCGATGGTGAGATCCGCTGCACCGGGCCTTACGCCAATTTGTGCCTGCGCGGCGTCGACATGTTGAAAGAGACGCTGGCCTCGGTATCGCAAATGGCGAGGGGCCAAAAAGCCGAGGTGCCGGAGGGGTACTTCGAGCTGGTCGACGCGCTGATCCACTCGGACTCGGTCCAAGCGGAAGTGATCGCCCCCGCTCCAGCCCGACTCCCGGCCGAGGTGGTCGCCCACGCCGAACCGGCGATCGCTCTTCGAGCGTCTGGCGCATCTGCCGAAGCGCCTTTGCCGTCTTCCGACAGGCAAGAACAGCCCGGGGCCGCGCTCTCCCCGACGTCCTTGGCTCAGATCGAGCTGATCCCGGCCGCGCACGTGGCGCCAGAGCGTAAGGCTACCGTCTCGAAGTCCACTGGCGCAGCGTCGGCCGCGGGTGCTCTCAGCGTTGCTACGCCCAGCGCTGCCACTCCGAGCGCTGCCACTCCCAGCGCCGCTACTCCTAGCAGTGGCAACGGCGGCGCGAGCGACGCGACGCAAGACTCCGTGCGCGTCCGAACGGATCGTCTAGACCGATTGGTCGACATGGTCGGCGAGCTGGTCATCGCGCATTCTATGGTCAGCCAAGACGGCGGGGCGAGCGCCGCCAACAACGGCGAGCTGACCAAAAAAATCACGCACGTTGGCAAAATCGTGCGGGATTTGCAGGACCTTTCCATGTCCCTGCGCATGGTGCCGCTCAAGCCGACGTTTCAGAAATTGACCCGGATCGCTCGCGACGTCGCGCGCAAGGGCAACAAGTCCCTGCAGTTCTTGACCGACGGCGACGAGACCGAAATCGACCGCAACATGGTCGACGCCATCGCCGAGCCGCTCGTGCATATGGTCAGAAACGCAGCCGACCACGGCATCGAAACCCCGGAACGGCGCAGGCAAGCCGGTAAGCCTGAGCAGGGCACGATTCGTCTCAGCGCTTACCACATGGGCGGTCACGTGATGATCGACCTGAGTGATGACGGCGGCGGTTTGGACCGCGAGCGTATCGTGAAAAAGGCGATCGCGAAGCAGCTCATTACCAGTGAGAAAGGCATGTCCGACTCGGACGTCTTTCAACTGATCTTCGTGCCGGGATTTTCGACCAACGAAGCCGTAACCGACGTCTCCGGACGCGGTGTCGGCATGGACGTGGTGCGCAAGAACATCGACCGACTCAAGGGGCGCATCGAAATCTCGTCCGAACGCGGCAAGGGCACGTTGTTCTCGATTCGTCTGCCACTCACGCTGGCCATCACCGATGGCATGTTGGTGCGCGTCGGAACCGAGCGGTACATCATACCGACACGCGACATTTCGCTGAATTTTCGGCCAGAGCCCGAGCAACTGTCCACCGCCGTGGGCAAGGGCGAAATGGTCATGCTGCGAGGCAGTCCGCTGCCGCTGTTCCGGCTGCACGAGCTGTTCGGAATTCGCGACGCGGTCGAAGACCCCTGCCAGGCCTTGGTGGTCGTGCTGCACGACGGTCCTTCCGCGTGCGCGCTGCTAGTGGACGAGCTGCTCGGCCAACAGCAGGTCGTGGCCAAATCGCTGGGGCCGGCGGTGGGCCAGGTGCAGTCGATCTCCGGCGGCGCCATCTTGGGTGATGGCCGCGTCGGACTGATTCTGGACCCCTCCAGCCTGATCTCGCTCGCCCGGCAACGCCGCGCTTCCGGCGCGGGTCCGCTCCGAGGCAAAGCTCAAGTCGCAAGAATGGAAAGCTGATGACCGAACCCATCAAACAAGAAGCCGAAAACGCGCACGCCGCCGGCAAATACCTGACCTTCGTGTTAGCCGGTGAAGAGTACGGAATTGGCATCCTGAAAGTGCAAGAAATCATCGGATTCCAGCCGATTACACCGGTTCCCGGCGTCGGTGAGTACATCGACGGCGTGTTCAACCTGCGCGGTAAGATCATACCGGTCATCGACCTGCGCGTGAAATTCGGGATGAGCCGACAGGAGCGTACGCGCGAAACCTGCATCATCGTGGTGGAGAGCCGAGAATTGCGAGTGGGCCTCGTGGTGGACTCGGTGTCCGAGGTGCGCGACGTCAAGTCGGAAGAACTCGAGTCCATGCCGAACCTCGGCTTCGAGGTAGAATCGGAATACTTCTTCGGTATCTGCAAGGCCAACGGCAAGGTTCGGTTCTTACTGGACATCGACCGCGTGCTCGCCACCGATGACGTGCTCGCTCTGCGTCGCTTGTGAGCGCGCGCGATGGGAACGGAGATCCAACTCTCGAAAGGTGCGCTCGATCGCATTCGTGAGTTGATCTACGGCGTGGCCGGCATCACCCTCGGCCACGACAAGGACAGTATGATTCGCGCGCGCCTGGCGGGGCGCCTGCGAGCGCTGCACGTATCGAGCTACGAATCGTACCTGGAGCGCGTGAGCCGCGACCGCGACGAGCTGTCGCAGCTGGTCGACCTGCTCACCACCAACAAGACCAGCTTTTTCCGGGAGATGCAGCACTTCGAGTTCATCGCGTCGGAGCTGATTCCATACTGGCAGCGGCGCGGTCGAGAAGTGCGCATTTGGAGCGCGGCCTGCTCGACGGGAGAAGAACCGTACTCGGTCGCGCTGATGATGCGCAGTCTGATGCCCGGTTTGCCGGCGCGTATCCTGGCCACCGACATTTCGAAGCGCGTGCTCACCGCGGCGCGCAGCGCGCGCTTTGCGCGTTCACTGGAAACCTCGATCCCGGCCGAATACCGGCACTATCTGGCACGCGTGCGTGACGACGACAGCCGGTTCGAGTTCAAGGACGAGATTCGCAAGATGGTCTCGTTCGCGCGACTGAACCTGATGGACGAGTGGCCGATGCGCGACCCATTCGACCTGATCCTGTGCCGCAACGTGATGATCTATTTCGATCCCGAAACGCGGGCGAGCTTGGCGCGGCGCTTCGCCGAGTGCCTGGCCGACGACGGCACGCTCTTCATCGGACACACCGAGTCGCTGCACAACCTGGACCAGCCACTGTGCCGGTTGCGACCGGCTATCTATGCGCATGAGCCATTCGATGACTGATCCCCACCCGTCACCGGAAACGTCCATGTCCTTCGGCAATCGTGGTTGGCCCGCCAGTTTCGAGCTCTCACTCCCGTGGAGGCGCCGATGATCAAGGTGCTGATCGTGGACGACTCGGCGGTGGTGCGCAAAGTACTGAGTGAGGCGCTCTCGCAGCAGGAATCGATTCAGGTCGTGGGTACGGCGGCCGATCCATACGCTGCGCGCGACAAGATCGCCGAGCTTCGTCCGGACGTGCTCACACTGGACATCGAAATGCCGCGAATGGACGGCCTCACCTTCCTCGAAAAGTTGATGACTCATTTTCCGCTGCCGGTCATCATCGTGAGCTCGCTCACCCCCAAGGGCAGTGAGCTCTCGATGCGCGCGCTGGCGCTCGGCGCGGTCGACGTGGTGCCCAAGCCAGGGTCGCAGTTCTCGATTCCCGATGTCTCGCGCGACCTGTCACGCGCCATTCGCAGCGCTGCGCTGGCCCGCTTCCCTGCTCGCCGCAACTCGCCGAGCAGTCTGGCTGCGCGCCCCGGCAAGGCGCCCATAACGCTGTCGACCACGTCCAAGCTGCTGGCCATCGGCTCGTCCACCGGCGGCCCGCGCGCGCTCGAGGTCGTGCTGGGTCGGCTGGGCGCGAACGCCCCCGGCACGGTGATCGTCCAGCACATGCCGGAGGGCTTCACGCGCGCGTTCGCCGAACGGCTCAACGGGCTATTTCCAATGCAGGTGCGCGAAGCCCAGGACGGCGAGACCATCGCCTCTGGAACCGTGCTGATTGCCCCCGGCCGGACGCACCTGTTCGTGCAGCGCAGCGGCGCCGGCTACGTCGCGCGTTTGCGCGATGCGCCACCCGTTAACCACCACCGCCCGAGCGTCGATGTGCTGTTTCATTCGGTAGCCAAGGCAGCGGGCGCTAACGCCGTGGGCGTCATCCTCACCGGGATGGGCCGGGACGGCGCCGAAGGACTGCTCGCGATGCGCAACGCGGGGGCCTATACCATCGCGCAAGACGAGGAAAGCTCGGTCGTTTACGGCATGCCGCGAGAAGCGGCGGAGCTCGGCGCTGCCGTGGAAATCGTTGCCATCGAGGACGTTGCGCGCTGCGTCCGAGCACACTTCAGCCAGCCCAGCCCCGACTCCGCGCACGGCTGAAAACGTCCAGTCCGTCTGAAGTCGCACGCTCCGGCCCGGCGCAAAAATGACGAGAGGACGCGATCTTCTCGAGAGTGGGTGAATCGCGATCTCCGCTGTATCGAGTGCTGATACTGTGTCTTCAGGAGAGCGAGGTGGCACGTGCGTCGAAGTATCGAGCAGCTCGTCAATCAACAGGTGTTGCGGTGGACCGAAGAACAGCGGGCGGTCGAGCGCCGCAGCACGCCGCCGGAAGAAACACCGCGCCCGATCATCTGCATTTCGCGGGAGTTCGGGGCGCAAGCCGGTGATCTCGCGCAGCGCGTGGCTGCCCGTTTGAATTTCGATGTTTGCGACCAGGATTTGGTCGACGAAATTGCCAAACAAGCGCACGTCCGCCGCAAGGTCGTCGAATCGTTGGACGAGCGCATGCAGAGCGGCATCCGCGATTGGGTCGACGAAATGATGGCGCAGCCACGTTTCACACCGAGCGACTACCTACGCAATCTGTCGCAAGTCGTACTGACTCTGGGCAGCCACGGCCGGAGCGTGATCATCGGGCGCGGCGCGCACCTGATCTTGAATCCGAGCCACACCTTGCGCGTGCGCTGCCACGCCCCGTTCCGCTATCGTGTCGAGCAGGTCGCCGAGCGCCACGGCATCTCCATCTCGCGCGCCGAGGTGCTCACCACGCGCGTAGATAACGAGCGCACCGAGTTTTATCGAAGGAACTTCAACACCGACGTCGCCGATCCGAGCTCGTTCGATCTGATGATCAACGTGAGCACCATGTCGCTCGCCGCTCGCACGCTGCTGGTAGTGGACGCGTTCGAAGCCAAGTTTCCCGAACTCGACGCACCGCCGCAATCCGGCATCGTTTACGACGGAAACCGAGGCGGTCGGGAGGCCGTAGGCTGAGTCATTTCGCGCAAAATCCCGTATTTTTCGCATAAATACGGGCAACGCCGGTCGCAATGGGGCTACGCTCCCGCGCGGAGGTCACATGAAGACACGCGCAGCTGTGGCGTACCAGGCCGGCAAGCCGTTGGTCGTGGAAGAAGTCGAGCTCGAGGGCCCGAAAGCCGGTGAAGTGCTGGTCGAGGTGCGCGCCACAGGCGTATGCCACACCGACGAGTTCACCCGCTCGGGCGCCGATCCGGAAGGCCTGTTCCCGGCCATCCTCGGACACGAGGGCGCCGGGGTAGTGTTGGAGGTCGGCGCGGGCGTCACCAGCGTCGCGCCGGGCGATCACGTCATCCTGCTCTACACGCCCGAGTGCCGCGCCTGCAAATCTTGCCTGAGTCGCAAGACCAACCTGTGCACGGCTATCCGCGCCACCCAAGGCAAGGGCTTGATGCCGGACGGCACCAGTCGCTTCTCCATCGGTCGCAGCAAGATTCATCACTACATGGGCTGCTCGACTTTCGCGAATCACACGGTGCTGCCGGAAATTGCGCTGGCAAAGGTGCGAAAAGACGCGCCGTTCGAGAAGATTTGTTACATCGGCTGCGGAGTCACGACCGGCATCGGAGCCGTGATCTACACCGCAAAGGTGGAGCCGGGCGCCAACGTGGTGGTGTTCGGACTAGGCGGGATCGGTCTGAACGTCGTGCAAGGCGCGCGCATGGCCGGTGCAGACAAGATCATCGGCGTCGATTTGAACCCTGCGCGCGAACCCCTGGCTCGAAAGCTAGGGCTCACTCATTTCGTGAATCCGAAGCAGGTGAGCGGCGACCTGGTTGCGCACTTGGTCGAGCTCACCCAAGGCGGTGCCGACTACAGCTTCGAATGCGTGGGCAACGTCCAATTGATGCGACAAGCGCTCGAGTGCTGTCATCGGGGCTGGGGCATGAGCGTGATCATCGGCGTAGCCGGCGCGGGACAGGAGATCGCGACTCGGCCGTTTCAGTTGGTGACCGGACGGGTCTGGAAAGGCACCGCCTTCGGCGGCGCGCGCGGGCGCAGCGACGTACCGAAGCTCGTGGACTGGTACATGGAGCGCAAGATCGATATCGATAGCTTGATCACCCATCAACTTCCGCTCGACCGAATCAACGAGGCCTTCGAGCTGATGCACGCCGGTAGCTCGATCCGCACGGTCATCAACTATTCTTGATCGTTCCCCGGGGCGCTCCGAGCCGGCCGCGTGACCGCTCGACGTGGCCTTCGATCCGAACCGCAGAATCGCTCGTAACACGGCAGATCCGAGGCGCCGCCGCCTCGGCGAGAAGGGACTGAACCATGGCCGAGTCGATTGCTATCACCGCCTCCCGGCGCATCGAGCGCCCCGCTCACGTCGTTCGCGAACAATACCGCGACATCGACCACCACATCCGGAACAACGTTCACCCCAGCATTCGCTACCAGTGGGAACCGGGGGCACCCGGGGAGCGCAAGATTCGAACCACCTTCAGAATTTTGGGGGTTCCGCAGTTCGACGTGTCGTTGTTGGAAGACGCCCCCGACGGATCGTTCGTGATCCGCTACCTGGAGGGATCGAACGCCGGCATGGTCCTGGTCCACGAGTTCGTACCGCTCGGCCCCGACGCAACCGAGGTGCGCTTGCACGCCGACGCCCCGGCCACCTTGGGCAGAAAACTCCTCGGGCCGCTATTCGTGGCCGGCGCGCGGCAAGTGATGAAGAAGGCGCTGGCCGAGGACAAGCGCGACTTGGAGCAGGGCTCCTTCGTCCCCGGTGCTGCGGCGGGCAACCTCAGGAGCGCGCTGTCGCCGCTCGTCGCGCTTTCCTCTCGAGACGCTCTGGCCAAGCGCGCCCTGCTCGATGCCGCCGCGCTGCTCGCAGCTGTCGACGGCGAGGTCGAGTCCAGTGAGCGCGATGCGCTCGAGCGCGCCGCAAAAACACTGGGGGCACAGAGTGACCTCGGCTGGCTCGACGAGCGGCTCGCCGAGCTCGTGCGACTCTCGGCAAGCGAGCAGGTCGGGAGCGAAACGGATCGCATTGGAGCCGCCTTGAAGGCGGCCGGTATTGCTGCCGAGGGCCTTGCGCTCGCAGCGGTCGTTGCGTTGGTGAGCGAAGGTCTATCCGAGGGCGAGTTCGGCGCGTTGCGACGCCTGGCCAAAGCCAGCGGCCTCACGGACGGCGAGCTCGCGCAGCTGGTGGAGTCGGCCGAGGGCGCGCTCGGAAGCCAGTAGTGCCGAGCGGAGACGCGCCCGGTCAACCGAAATGGATCGCTGAAATCGGAAGGCCGAACATCACGCCCGCATGGCCCACGCGACCCTTTTCGCCAGCGGCCGCGCCGGCGACGACCATCAAGGGCAGAAGGTGCTCTTCGCGCGGGTGCGAAAAACGCGCCGCGGGGGCCTTGAGCCAAGCGCCGAGGCGGCGGTCCCGCTCGCTTGGTTCGAGCTCGGCCGTCTCCCGTAGCCAAGCATCGAACGCGGCCGCCGGCTCGCGCGAGCGTGGATCGCGTAGCGCCCGAAGATTGTGGAAACTCATTCCGCTACCGATGATGAACACGCCTTCGTCGCGAAGCGGAGCGAGCGCGCGCCCCATGGCCAGGTGCTGCTCGGGATCCAGTCCCGCCTTGAGTGAAAGCTGGAGCGTCGGTACCTCGGCTTCTGGATAGGCGAGTTTCAGCGGAACGAAGGTCCCATGGTCAAAACCGCGCGCGGCGTCGCGCCGGGTCTCGAACCCAGCCGCGCCCAGCAGCTCACACACGCGCGTGGCGAGCGACGGCGCGCCGGGCGCCGGCCAGGTCAGTTGATACGACTCCGGAGGAAAACCGTAGTAGTCGTAGAGCATGGTGGGACGCTCCGCGGTCATGACCGTGGGCGCGCTTTCCTCCCAGTGCGCCGAGATCACCAGCAGCGCCTTCGGCGGCGTCTTCGGCAAATCGCGCACCGAGCGCAGGTAGCCGGCGAGTGAGTCGACCTCGTTCGGGTCCAAGCCCAGGTCGGCGAAAGGCCAGGGGCCACCACCATTCGGCAAAAACACCGCCGGCATGCGTTCAGGAGCGCTGCTCGGGTTCGCGTTCATGGCTGGAATGTGGCCACCGTCCGGGGGTAGCGCCAGGCCCAGTTAGGGAACCAGTCCGTTGCGCTGGGAGCAACCGTGACTAGTTCGAATTTTCCAGGCAGTGGCGCCGGATATAGCGGCGTAGCCCGGAGTCGAGCTGTTCGTCGTAGTAGCGCTTCGCCGCCGCTCGAAGCTCGGGACTCGGGTGCTCCTGGCAATTGGCGATGAGCTCGTAGCCATCCTGCAGCACGTGCGCGTCCTCGGGATACTCTTCGCGATACTGCTTGAGCAGGCGGCGGAGCTCCGGCGTATTCTTCATGTCCATCGCCGCATTCAAGCCGCCGATCAGGTTGTTCTCGGCGAAGATCCGCTCGTGCTGCGGCGTGATCGGGTGCGGATGCATCAAACCGGCCGAATCGGGCGTGGGAACCGTGCTGGCGCCCGCGGGCTTGATCGGCACGTCGTCGTCCGCCAGCTCGGGCGCGCTCGGCGCCGCGGGCGGTGGCGGAGCAACCGCGGATGGGAGCCCCGGGCTGACAGGCTCGGGCGCAGCCGACGGCTCGCGCAGCAACCACCAGGCCACCACGACCAGCAGTACCGCAACCATGGCCGCCGGGCCCAGCAGGGCCTGGCGGCGTTCACTAGTTTGCTTCGCGTCCAATCAGGGCTTGGTGACGGTCCAGGTGACGGTCTGGGTCGAGTTCTTCCACCCAGTCTCGTGGCAGTAGTTGCCCTTGACCGAGGCAGGGCAGGCGCCCGTGCGGCGCTTTACCAGGTCGGTTGTAGCATTGTCGTAGGCCTTCGCCGAGATCATGTGCGACCCAGAGGCGAGGGACGCGGTGGAGAAGGTCGTTCCGCCGTTCATCGTGGTCGTCCCATCGACCGTCCAGTCGACGCTGATGACCGCCGGATCGACTACGTTGACCGTCAGCATGGCGGGGTTGTTGGCCGCGCCTTCCGGCGGATCGACCGAGTCGATCGGCTTCACCGCGCGCCAAATGCTGAACACCATCTGCTCACGCGACACCGAGTTGAAGCTCGTGTTCACGTTGTTGCCGAACAGGCTGTTCATCATCGAGTTGCAGGAGGGCCGGTACTGACCGCTGCCCACGTAGCGGCTGCCCGGGAACGTGCCTTGCACGCCGGTCGCGCCCATGTCCGGAACCTTGAGGCCCTTCTGCGTCGTGCCGAGCCACAGCGTCCACTTGTCGTCGGTGGTGGTGCAATTGCCGCAAGAGTTGACCTCGGAATACACGGTTCCATTAGAACCGCAGCTGCTCTTGTCGCCGCTCTGGCAACCCGTGCTGGTCCCGTACTCGTCGGCCAGCTGGTGGAAACCGTGGCCACCTTCGTGAAGGGCAGCGCCCGGCGCGTCTCCGTTGCCGCCAGACCACAGCATCAAATAGCCGCCGGTGTTTTCCCACTTGCTCTGATTGAGAACCACGGCCTTCCAGTCGACTTCGAACGTCGCCGGCACGTTGGCCTTGATGTACGCGTTGACCTTGCTTTCGTTGACCGCAGCCAGACGATCGCCGCCGTTTCCTCCGTCGAACGCGGTAGCGCCGTTGCCGATGCCGTCGTTGGCGCTGATCGCCTTCATGACGCAGATGTTCACGAAGTTTCGGTAACGGCCGTAAGGCTCACCGCTCTCGTGCGTGAAGCGGCGCGCCATCGCCTTCTCGATGTGAGTCTTGAGCGTGGTCTCCACCGTAGTCGCGGTGTAGCCGTCGCCGAGGATCACGTAGTTGACGCGGTTCTTCGGCGAGCCGTGGTTTTCGACGGCCCAACCCTCTTTGCCGCAATCGAGCGGCGGGAGATTGACTGCGCCGCCGGTGCCGCCCGTGGCCGGCGTTCCACCCGTGTTGCTGCCTTTGCCGCCGCTGCCGCCGGTCGTCCCGCCCGTGCCAGCCTTCCCGCTGCCGCCCCCGTTGGTGCCGCCAGCGCCGCCCTTCGCGCTGCCGCCGCCATTTCCGCCGGTCATCGCAGTGCCGCCAGCCATGCCGCCGGTGCTCGCGTTGCCACCATTGACCATGCCGCCCGTGCTTGGCGCCGTACCGCCCGTGTTCGGGGACGTGCCACCCGTGTTCGGGGCCGTACCGCCCGTGTTCGGGGAGGTGCCACCCGTGTTCGGAGACGTGCCGCCGCTGGTTCCGCCGGTGCCCGTCGTACCGCCCGTGTTGACGGTACCGCCCGTCGTCCCGGGAAGATCCCCACCGTCAGTCTCGCCTCCCGAACAGGCAACGCCAAGGAACAGAGACGTGAAGGTGGTGAAGGTGGTGACTTGGGAGCGAATCAGGCGGAGCTTCATGGTCCGTGTCCTTGTTTGCCGCGACTTGAGTTAGATCGCGCCGACTGCGTTGCTGTAAAAATCTAGTGAGATTTCAACAGCATCGCGGGCGCTCGAATCCAGACAAGGACAAGTGACGGGGGCGGTTGCTCAGACACCAAAAAAGCGCACCAGTATTTCGCGGGTCGATAATTTTCCTTTGAATCGTTCCCTATGCGCCTGGCTCGTCGGCTGGCCTGCTGCGCAGCACGGCTCGCAGCGGCGACGGTGGCGAGCGCACGGCCGCCATTTTCACCCTTGCGGGTCGAAATCTTCGCGCGGCACGGGCGCGCACGCCCGCGGGTCCACGGACGAGACGCGCTTCGCGCGCGCGCCTCGCCGCAAGGTTTTTACAGCTTGCGTCGAGGTGGAATAGAAAGTGGTGCTTTCGACGTACCATCGCGATCCCCATGAGCCGGACCGGCCACTTCATCCCCCTGGCATTAACGCTGGCAGCCTGCAGCGCCACGCCGCGCCCACAGGCGCCCAGCTGGGATACGCCGGTTCCCGCGAGCGAACCGCGAGCCGAGCTCAAGCTCGCGCTCGATCTGCCGCCCGTCAGTGACTGTGACGAACGCTTCGCGCTCGCGCTGTACGAAAACCGCGGGGTCGAGCTGTTGTCCTGGGATGAGACCGGCCTCGCAACGCCCCACTGCAGCGAGCGCCGGCTGACGATTCGCTACTTGTCGCGCCGACTGACGCGCGACGCTCTCTTACAACGCGTGCGCGAGATCTCACGAAAGGCTTCGGTGGTGGAGCGATGAAAGCAAAATGGATGGCGGCGCTACTCGCGTTCGCCGCGCTGGTTCCGAGCGCCATGTCGGTGAGGACCGCCCTCGCGCAAGAAGAAGACGAAGGCGACGCTCCCCAAGCCGGCGAAGCGCTGTCCTCGGATCAGCTCTCGAAGAAGCGACGCGCAGTGCTGCTCGCGATCGCGAGCGACGAGACCGTGCTGATCAATGTCAACCAGCGCGACATGCCAGCCAGCCCAGACGTGCTCAACCTCGGCCGTCGCGGCACGAAAGCGCTGTCGCGCTGCGTTTCCGACAACGTCGACGATAGCCTGCGCGCGCTGTGCGCCGAAATGCTGGGCCGGCTTGGCGACCGCCGCGGCCTGGCCGCGCTGCAGGGCGCGCTCGAAGCGTGGTCGCCGGTCACGCGCGCTGCCGCGATCAACGCGCTGCGACGCATCCCCGACCCGAGTTCGGTGACAGGGCTCGCTCAGATCCTGAGTCGCGAAGACGAAGAAGAAATGAATCGCGGCATGGCGCTGGAAGCCCTCGGCGTCATGAACGACGCGCGGGCCATCAAGCTGTTGCGCGACGCGCTGCGCAACCCACCGCAGGGCCTTGCCCTGCGCCTACCGGCGTTCCAGGGCTTGTGGAAGAGCCGCCACCTGATCGAGCGCAAAACACTGGTGGGCGATGTCACCTACGCGCTCGAGAACGATGATTCTGGGCTGATTCTGGCGGCAACGTTCGCTGCCGGTGAGCTGCGCGCGCCCGAGCTGGTGCCGGCGCTGGTCAAGCTGATGAAGCACGCGGACACGCGCATCCGCAACCGCGCGGTGTACGCGCTCGGGAAAATCGGTGACAAGACCGCCACCAGCGCGCTGCTGGCTCAAATCCCACACGTGCGCGAGTCGCGCATGCTGAACAACATCGCCTTCGCGCTCGAGCGGCTCGACCCTGAAGCGTTCTATCGCGCGGCCAAGGACCTGGTCAGCCACAAGCAAGCGCAAATTCGCATGAACGCGGCATTTGTGCTGGGCGATGTGCGGCGCCCCGAGGGGCTTCCGCTATTGAGCAGCGCGCTCAGCGACAAGAACGACATGGTTCGGCTGTCGGCGGTCACCGCGATCGGCAAGCTCGACGCAAAAGAGGGGCAGAAGGTTCTCGAAAAATACGTCGACGATCCCAATCAAAGCCTGAAACGCGCGGCGATCTACGCCATCTACGCGCTGAGCGGCTACCAGCGTACCGCGCTGGTCCACGACAAGCTGTACATCGCGGGCGCGCCAGAAAGTGCCCCTGCGCTCGGACGCGCGCTGCCGAACCCCGTGCAACTCGAGGCCGCGATCGCGCTCGGTCGGGCCGGCGATCCGCGCGTCACACGCGACCTGCTCACCTGCCTCGAGCTCGGCAGCTGCAGCCTCTCGGACGTCGAAACGTTCTTGCGTAGCTCCAAATCACCGGACGTGGCGGGGCGGACGCTGCTTTCATGGGCCAAGGGCCGCTCCGATCTGACCGATTTGGTCGCCAGCCTGAAGCCGCAGGGCGCGGGTGCGCTCGCACGCAGCGAGATTCAGGCGTCGCTCGCACACAGCTCGCTCACCCGCGCGCTGAAGGCCATCGATCTGGCCGGAGATCTGAGCGACGCGCAGGCCAGCCAGCTGCTGAAATCGTTGCTGCCCCAGGAAAATACCCGGCTGCGCCTGCACGCCGCGGTCGCGCTGGCGCGTGAGAGCGACGCCGAGGGCGCGCAGGTGCTCTTTCGTGACATGGACAACCTGCCGCAGGAACAGCTGCCGTCCCTGGTTCGCCTGCTCGGTCGCGTGGTCGAACCGAAAGCGCGAGCCTTGCTCGGCCCGGAGCTCGACAAGCGCGCGGGCGGAGCCGACGTGCCCCTGGCACTGGCCGCGGCCGCAGTAAAGCTGCAGTGGCAGCCGGAACAGGGGATTTTCCGCATGCTCGCGGCGCTCGCGGCAACCACGCGAAGCGAGCGCGACCTGGCCGAGAAGTACCTGGTGCGTGATGATCGCACGGTGACAACCGAGCTTTTGCGACGGGCGCTCGCGCGCGAAGGCCGACCCGCGGTCAAGGACCAGATGCGCCGTATTCTCGACGTGCGCGCGGATCGCGCCGCAGCCAAACGACTGTGAGCGGCGTCCGCGCGTGCGAAGCCCTCCGGCGCGCACGCCTCGGCGCGGCAAGCGCCGCGCTATTGACGTTGAGCGCGGTCGCTTACGATCCCCACGCAGAGGCAGCCGAGCCGAAGCGCGCGCTGGGATTGGTCTTGGCCACGCTCTGCCTCGCGCTGTGCATCGTCTGGACCCCACGCTTCCGTAGTGACCACCGCGTGGCCAGCGCGGGTATAGGCTTTCTCGGTGTCTCGACGTTCAGCGCTCTCTGGGGCTTGCCCGCAGGCCTGCGCGACCTTGGCACGCTGTTCGTTGCACTGGGGGCCGCTTGGCTCGGCGCGTCGCTCGGCCCGTTCTCGGCGCGCAGCGCGGCCCGGCTCGCTGCGCTTGGAATCGGCGGATTTTCCGGTTGTTTTGCGTTGTGCTCGGCCGTTCGGGGCGGGTCTCCTCTTTCCCTCCACGGGGGTCAGGGCAATCCGAACTGGCTCGGCTTACTGCTCGCGGTCACGCTGCCGCTCTCGCTCGACGCGCTAGTCGCGCTTCGTCGCGAGCGCCGGTCGTGCCGCGTGATCGCGATCGCTGCGAGCGCCGCGCAGATACCCGCGCTGTACCTGTCGCACTCGCGAGTGGCGTGGCTCGTCACGGGCGTGACAGGTTTCGTTTTCTTGCTCGGTCTGCGCCGGCGGCTGCTCGTTCGAAAGCGGTCCGTGGTCGTGGGAGTGGGAGTGCTGCTGGTGCTGATGGCCAGCGCGACGCGCTCGGCGCAAGACATCCCGCTCGGGCAAGCGCTCGGCGGTCGCATTTGGATCTGGGAACATTCGGCACGTGCCGCCGCCTCCGCTTTCCCCTGCGGCTCGGGGCTCGGGCGATTTGCGCATGCCTACCTCGACGAACAGGGCGCCGCGCTGCGCGCGCTCCCGGAAAGGCAAGCGGCGCGCCGCTTCCTGAACGCGACGACCGCCCACGACGATTACCTGCAGGCGGCCGTGGAATCTGGAGCCGTTTCGGCGATTCTGCTGGCGCTAACACTGCTCTTCGGAGTGCAGAGCGCGCTTCGCCAGCGCTGGTTCGGAGGCGCCCTATCGCTGCTCGCCTGCCTGCTCACCGCGCTCGCCGACTCGCCGCTGCGACAGCCGGCGATTGCCTTACTGGTAGGGCTCGTACTCGGCGCGCCGAGCCAACTACGCGGACGAAAAACGCTGAAGGGCTATCCGAGGCTGGTGCCGGGCCTGCTGCTGGTATTGGTCGCATTTCTGACTCGAGATGCGGTGCGTGGATGGCTCGGGACACGTGAACGCTCTCTCGCCCTCGAAGGCGAACCCGCGCGACGACTGGCCCGCCTGACTCGCGCTGCGCGGCTCGATCCTGGTTCCGGTGAAACCGAACTCGAACTCGGCCTCGCGCGCCTGCGTCTGGGCGATAGCCGCGCCGGGCTCGAAGCGCTGACCCGAGCCGACGCATTGTTCGCGGACACCGCGACCCGCATTGCCATTGGCCAGGCCGAACTCGAGCTCGGCCACCCCGCACAGGCCGCTCGGGCCTTCGAACGGGCGCTCGCTTGGAATTCTGGCTCGTATCGCGCACATCTCGGCTTGGCCGAAGCGCGTTTCCACGAACAGCGACTCGAGGAGGCAGAGCGCGAAGTCCGACTCGCGCACAGCCTGCTGCCTGGCGCCCCGGGCGCCCGTGAACTGCTCGACCGCATCCGCGAAGTCCAAATGGATCGCTGAGCGGAGCGACGCGGTTAAAGGATTGACTCGAGCTCTGCGCGTTCGCTCGGATCGAGCCGCAAAACGAGCGCCTCGACGCTGCTCTCGAGCTCCGCCCGATCGCGACAGCCCAAGACCGCATATACGTCGCCCGGCGTGTCGAGCACGTAGGCGAGCGCCATTTGTCCGATGGATGCCGCGTGTCGTGCGGCAAGGGCTTGAAGACGCTCCAAACGTCGCCAATTCGCTTCCGAGGCGTAGAAGTCCAGCGCCCGCCGCTCCCAAGCCGACCCCGAAGCGGCCGTGTCGCGATCGAAGCGACCGGAAAGAAAGCCGCCCGCGAGCGGGGACCAGGCGAGCAAGGGTAAGCGCGTGTCGCGGTACCAAGCGCAAGCCTCCCGATCGCGAGCGGGCTGCAAGCACACGCATCCCGGCCAGGAACGAACCGCCTCCGCGAGGCTTAGCCCTGGGCTGCTGGCCGCGAACGACCCCAACGCGTTTTTCCGAGCATACTCATGCGCCTGCTGCAAGCGCTCGTGCGTCCAGTTGGACGCGCCGAAGGCGCGGATCGTTCCGCGCCGAAGCTGATCGTTCAGCGCGACCACGATCTCGTCCACCGGAATTTCCGGGTCGTCGCGATGCAACAAATAAAGGTCGATGTGATCCGAACGCAGGCGCTCGAGTGAGCCCACGACGTCGTGCTCGAGCTCGCGCGGATTCATACGGGCAACGCCATCGAATGGGTGACATCCCTTGTCGATCAGCACGACCCGTTCGCGGATACCGCGCTGTTCGACCCAGCTTCCGAGCCACGCCTCGGTCTCGCCCGCGCCGTAGACCACCGCGGTATCGAATGCGTTGCAGCCGAGCTCGAAGGCCGCATCGAACAGCGCCTGCGCGACCTCGAGTCGCTCCCGCCCGAGATGCAAGGTGCCTTGAATCAGCCGAGAGATGGGAACGTCGATGCCGGGAATGGTGCCGTACCGCATGGGGCCGAGGATCGTGTGGGCGGATAAGCTTGGCGCGTCGCAGCGCTCGGCGCGAGCCACAGAAGGCAATTTCACCACCAAGTCAATGCCCACACTGGCGCCGCCGGCTTTCAGCCACCGTGGTAGCGTTAGGTAGTGCCCGCCCAAGCCAGCTCGAGCCGTCTCGAACACGCACGCCGCTGCTTCGCGGAGCGCGCGTGGGCCGACGCCTATGACGCGCTGAAAGCGGCCGAGTCCAGCGCCCCCCTGGCGTCCGACGACCTCGAGCGGCTGGCCTGGTGCGGAGGGCTGCTAGGGCGTGACGACGAGCTGTTCGCCGGGCTCGAGCGCGCGTACGGAGCTTACCTGAGCGAAGGCGAAGCGGATCGCGCTGCGCTGTGTGCGTTCTGGCTCGGCAATCGGCTCTCCTTCACGGGCGAAGTCG
Source organism: Polyangiaceae bacterium (assembly GCA_035549735.1). Lineage (GTDB taxonomy): Bacteria > Myxococcota_A > Polyangia > Polyangiales > Polyangiaceae > PMG-095. Next base: position 113,377 of record DASZQI010000073.1, read on the forward strand.
GGCGAGGCAGCGCCTGGCTCGCGCGCGCCCGCGAGCTCGTGGAAACCTCGGCGAAAGAATCGGTGGTGGCGGGCTACCTGCTCTTGCCAGCCGCCAACCGCCACCTCGCCGCGGCTGAGTTCGAGCAGGCTGCGGCGCATGCCATTCGCGCCAGCGAAGTCGCAAGACGCTTTCAGGATCCGAATCTGGAGGCGCTCTCGCAGAGCCTGCTCGGGCGGGCCTTGTTGCGAAAAGGCGAGTTCGAGCAGGGGCTCTCCTTACTCGATCAGAGCATGCTGAGCGCCTCGGCCGAGGTCGTCAGGCCGCACGTCGCCGGCGTCGTGTACTGCGCCGCGATCGCCAACTGCAATCGCGTGTTTGCGCTGGAACGCGCGCGCGAGTGGACGCGACAGCTCGCGCGCTTTTGCGAATCGCAACCCCAGCTCGTTACCTTCAGCGGCACTTGCCTGGTCCACTGCTCCGAAGTGCATCAGACGTGTGGCGACTGGTCGGCCGCGCAGCGGGACGCGGAGCGCGCCTGTGGTCGAGTCGCCGACGGCGCACCGGCGAGGACCGGCCCGCTTCCCGACGCGCTCTATCAACGCGCCGAGCTAAAGCGGTTGACCGGCGAGCTCGACGACGCCGAGCAGCTCTACCGTGCCGCGAGCGAGGTCGGGCGCGAGCCACAGCCGGGGTTGGCGCTGTTGCGCCTGGCCCAGGGCAAGGTCGAAGCCGCTGCAGCGGCGATTCGACGGGTTCTGAGCGCCACGCCGGCGTCGCAAGATCGACTGAGTCTGTTGCCTGCAGCGATCGAGATCCTGCTGGCAGCGAACTGTAGCGAGGAAGCCCGCGCGCTGGTTTTCGAGCTCTCTGCTGCCGCCCAGCAATTTCCGACCGATGTCCTACGCGCCATGGCGTCGCACGCGCAAGGGTCCCTACACCTTGCTGAAAAAGCGCCTGAAGCCGCGCTCGCCCCGCTGCGCACCGCCTTCGAAATTTGGCAGCGTCTCGGCGCGCCGTATTTGGCCGCGCGAGTCCGAGTCAAGCTGGCCGAAGCGTGTCGCGAGCTCGGCGATACGGAGGGTGCGGAGCTTGCTCTCGACGGCGCACGTCTGGTTTTCGAGCGTCTCGGCGCGCGCCATGATCTGGCAAAGCTTTCGCCATCGCCACGCGCATCCACCTCCGCCGGGCTGTCTCCACGCGAGCTCGAAGTTTTGCGCCTGGTTGCCGCGGGCAAGACCAACAAGGCCATCGCGAGCGAGCTCAGCCTGAGCGAGAAGACCGTGGACCGTCACGTCAGCAACATCTTCGTCAAGCTCGACGTGAACACGCGCGCCGCAGCGACCGCCTACGCCTACCAGCACAAGCTGGTCTGACGCCCCGCTGTTTTTCGCAAAAATCACGGCAAATCGTGAGGCATGGGTAGAATTCCCCATGCGAAAAAAGCGACGTTGCTGGGGGATTGTCCGGAAGAGGCGGACCCGCTCGGAAAGCTAGCGTCGGTCTCAGGTCGCCGTTCTAGCGACCGGGAGAACACCATGACGCAGCTCGAATCCGTCTCATCGTCTTCGTTCGAATCATCCCAGCTGGAAGAAGGCGCCGCGTTTGCCGCCGCGCGGGCCCGCGGCGCCGCGGCCGAGCCCCTGGACGTCCTCGTGATCGGCGCCGGTCAGGCGGGCCTATCGGTCGGCTACCACCTAAAGCGGCGTGGCCTACGGTTTCTCATCGTCGATGGCAGCGAGCGCGTCGGCGATGTTTGGCGCAAACGCTGGGACTCGCTGCGGCTGTTCACCCCGGCTTGGCTCGACAGCCTGGACGGTCTGCCCTTCCCTGCCCCGGCCCATACTTTTCCCACCAAGGATCAGATGGGCGACTATCTCGAGGCCTATGCCAAGCACTTCGAGCTCCCCATCGAGCTGCGCGTCTGGGTCCAGCGACTCGAACGCATCCAAGGCGGCTATCGCGTACTCACCAATCGCGGTGAGTATCGGGCGAGCCAGGTCGTGGTTGCCATGTCGAGCTACCAGCGGCGCCGTCTGCCCGCCTGGGCTTCTGAGCTAGACCCACGAATCAAGCAGATTCACTCGAGCGACTACCGTCACCCCAACGAGTTACACCCCGGCCCCGTACTAGTCGCCGGCGCAGGCAACTCCGGCGCCGAAATTGCGATCGAGCTCGCCGCGCACGGCCACCCCGTGCTGCTCTCCGGGCGATCGACTGGTTTCGTGCCGTTTCGCATCAGCGGCTTTCTCGGCCGCTGGCTACTCGTACGCTTGCTGTTGCGGGTGCTCTTTCATCGCGTCCTCACGATCCGCACGCCAATCGGCCGCAAAGCGCGCGCCAAGATGATCAGCAAGGGCGGCCCGCTCATTCGCCAACGCCCGGAAGATCTCGCGCGAGCGGGCGTTCAACGCTTGAGCAAGGTGACCGGCGTCGAGGAAGGGCTTCCACGGCTGGAAGACGGAAGTGTACATCAAGTCGCGAACGTCATTTGGGCGACCGGCTTCGAGAGCGGCCTCGACTTCATCACGCTGCCGATCTTCGACGAGCACGGCGAAGTTCGGCACGATGGCGGCGTGGTGCACGAGCAACCAGGCCTCTACTTCGTGGGCCAGCACTTTCTGTACTCCTTCTCTTCGACCATGATTCACGGCGTCGGCCGGGACGCCGCGCGCATCGCCGGCGCAGTCGCCAACCGCGCAACGCCGGGCTCGACAAGCCCCCGCTTCGCGAACCTGGCCGCGAGCTCGGAACCCGACTCCTTGCAGCGCGCTAGCTGAAGACCCGGTCCGCGCGTTCTAGAGCGATGCAGCGATCATCGTTGCCTGACCGTGCTCGTCCTTCGCCATCATCTTGAGCGCGGTCAGGCTGGATTTGATTTCGCCGTTGGTGGTCATACCGAGCAGGCTGTCGACAGCCGACATCGTCTTACCGTGATCGCTGACTTGCGCCTGCATATACACACGGTCGAAATCCGCCGAAGCCGCGCCCGCGAGGTTCTCGACCTCGACGCTGCTGGTTGCAGCGATGGTCAGGCTCATCTTGCTGTCGGCCGGTGTCAGCGAAAGCTTCTTTTCGAGCGCGGACACCGCGGCAAGCGCTTCGCGATGCGCGTCCGAGAGCCCGCTCGCGTAGTCATGAACCTGTTGGTTGATTGCTCGCACTTTCGCGGTTTCCGCCTCGGCTATGCGGCTCGCGTGGATGGTCTCGAGCACCTTGAGAATCTGCGGATCACTGAGCGCTTCTTGGGCGCCTCCAGTTCCGTCGAGCCCATCGGAGCCGAGGCTGCCTCCCGTCGAAGTGTCATTGCCTGCGGCAGGCGTTCCGCCTCCGCCGCAGGCAACGATCGCGAGCGCGGCGAAAATCGCCCGTGCGGCCGTGCTTCGTGCACTCATGTCAGCATGACCTCTCGTCTGGGTTCATGACAGCCATGGCCTTCGTAGCGGCCTACTCGCGGCGTCTCGTTAGCCCGTGCATCGCTGATTCTCGCGTATGCATTGATACACGGCATCTCGAGGCGAAATCGGCCACCTAAGGGAGTGACGGATCTCGCTTATGCGCACGCTCGAGACGGGTCCCCGCCCTGGCGGGACTCGACGCACGCCGCGCGGAACGGCAAACTGCCGAACGAGAGACCGCGCAATACTCTGCCGCTTGCCTCAACGCGCGGCAGCCGTCGATTTTTTCGAGGTCCCTCCTCTGCCAGCGTGAGACTCGTTTCCGTCTTTATCGTCTGCGTTGCGCGCGTCGGGCTCTGCAGTGGTTCGCTTGTCCGGACGTGCGTTGCGTAGCGCTGGCGCGGCACTGGTTGGCGTCTTGGAGGCAGGAGTTGGCTTGGTCTTTTTCATTGGGATTTCCCGAGTCTCTCTATCGAGTCGTTGCAAGGCGAGCGCCAGACGGCGCACGCCGTCATCGATCTTTTCTTCACGAACCGAGGAGTACGAGAGTCGGAAGGAAAGGCGTCCTGAGGGCGAGCGGCAGAAGGCGCCGCCCAAATCCAAGCTCACGCCTTCGTCCAACGCCAACTGGAACAGCCTGTCTTCGCTCGACGGCGCATCGGTCTCCACCCAGACCGAGAATCCGCCTGCCGGTTCGGAAAAGCGTAAGCCCGGCAGGTGTTCGCGCAAAGCGCGGCACAAGCGCTTCGCGCGCCGTTGATACGCTCTGCGCGCGCGTTGCTTGTGCTTCTCGAACGTGCCCTGCTCGAGATACTCGACCAGCAGCGATTGAGACAGGCCGTTCGCTTGCAAGTCGTTGTTCTGCTTGGCGCGGAGCAGGCGACGCACGTAGCGCTCGGGCGCAACGATCCAACCCACGCGCAAGCCCGGACAGAGGCTCTTGGAAAATGTGCCGATATGAAAGACGCGCTGCGGGGCGTCCGCGAGCAGAGGCCGGGTGACGCGACCGGAAAAAGAGGTATCCGCGTAAGCATCGTCCTCGATGATCACACTGCGGAACTCGCGTGCGCGCGAAAGGAGTCGCTCGCGGAGCGCGCCCCCGAGCGGCTGGCCTCGCGGATTAGAAATGCTCGGCATCACGTAGTACCCGGCCGCTGGCGCTTCGAGCGAGGTGAGCTCGGCGCCATAGGCGTGGGCCGCATCGAGCGCGCCGGGATAGCTTTCGTCCTCGACGCCAAGGGGCGCACCCGGCCGGAGCGCCGCGCGCAGCGCCAAGAAGATCGCTTGCTGCGCCCCGCTGGTGATGACCACTTGGTCGGGTTTGACCTGGGCGCCCCGTTTCACGAGACAATCGGCCACATATTGGCGCAGCGCGGGGAGTCCCTCGGGCCAGCCATATTGCAGCGCCTCGGCCCGCGGGCGACTCACGGCGGACAGGAACGCGCGCGTCAAATCGCGGCGCGGAAACAGCGCCGGGTCCGGCAGGCCGCCGGCAAATGACACGATTTCCGGCTGCGCCGCGGCGATGCGCAGCAAGCGCTCGTGCTGGTCCAAGAAAGCGGGCGGCGGTGTCGAAACTGCGTCGAGCTCAGCGGACACGCAGACCATCAAGCAATTAGCGTTCCGCGCGAAGGCCTCGGAAAGCGCCGAGGGACTGGCTCGGAACCGTACCGAGTCGCCTCAGCGTGACGGTTCTGCCGCAAGCGAAAGCGGCGTCCCGCGGCTCGGCGCCGGTCGGGCACCCGGCGAGCCTGCTTCAGCTCGCGACGGCTTCAGCTGCAGCGGCGGGGACTTGCACCGAAAAGCAGGTGCCTCGGCCGTTGCTCTCGGCGTTCACGGCACCGCCGTGGGCTTCGACGATGCGCCGCACTACCGCGAGCCCCAGCCCGACGCCGCCGGTCGCGCGGGCCCGACTGCGATCACTGCGATAAAATGGCTCGAAAACGCGCTCGAGGTCGGTTTCCGCGATGCCCATTCCGTGGTCGCGCACGCGAATGACGAGGGCGCCTTCCGGCTTGCCACGCGAGCCTTCGAGCTCGATGGCCTCGCTCGGCTCCGAGAATTTTGCGGCGTTGTCGAGCAAGTTGTCGAGCACGCGGCGCAGCAGGTTGGGATCGGCGTCGACCGTGGGCACATCTTCATCGACGCGACACACTAGCTCACGGTCCGGGAAACGCTTCGCGAAGCGGGTGCGCGCAGCTTCGAGCACCTGGCGACCCTGCAAAATTTGCTTTCTGAGCGGCGGCCGAGCATCGCCGCCGCTGCCGCGCGCGAGGTCGAGCCGCGCGGTGGTCATCACGTCGTCGAGCAGGGTCTCGAGCTCGCCGAGATCTTCCTCGATGTCTTCCAAGTAGCTCTTGGCGCGCGTGGCGTCTCCGTCACTAGCCAGCTCGAGCGCGAGGCGAATGCGCGCGAGCGGGGTACGCAGCTCGTGCGAAACGTTCGCGAGCAGCTCCTTTTCCGAACGACGCAGGTCGACGATTCGATCGGCCATCTCGTCGAAAGCGCGAGAAAGATCGCCGATTTCATCGCTGCGCGTGGCCCGCGAACGAACCGACAGGTCACCCGCGCCGAACGCGCGCGTCAGCGTGGCCAGCCGCTCGACCGGCGCGGTCACCGAGCGCGCCAGTGGGATCGAGAGCACGGCGAGCACGACCAAAGCCACCGCGAGTTGCGCCAGCGCGGTACGGATGGGCAACACCGGCATGGGATACTTCACGCGAGCGTAGCCTTCGAGCTTTCGGTCGGGGCCGAGCGTCGCTACCACGCCCCAGCCGTCCGCGAATTTGGTCGATTCGCGTGTCAGGGCTTGAGCTTGCTCGGCGCTGAGCGGACTTGGCGGGCTCGGCGCATTGCTGGCGACCAATTTGCCGTCGCCATCGAACAGCGTGATCTCGAAGCGCGTGCGTCGCTTGAGATCGGCGAGCTCTTGCTGCAAAAGCTGGGGGCGATCGACCAAACTCATCAAATGCCAGGCGATCCAGGCCGTGCCTGGGCGGCTGGGCGCCTCGACCGCCGGCGCCAGCAAGTAGGTTCCGACCACGAAGCTCGCCCCGGTGGCGAGCGCCAGCATCAGGATGCCGTACAGATACACGCGCAGCAGCATGCGACCGCTGAGTCGCGGTTTCACCGCTCCTCCCCCGAGGTGAGCACGTAGCCCGAGCCGCGCACGGTCTTCAACATCGCCGGATGACGCGAGTCGTCGCCGAGCTTCAGGCGCAGACGTGAAATGCGCACGTCGATCGAACGATCGAAGGCCTCTTCCGCGCTGCCTTTGGCAAGCTCGAGCAAGCGTTCGCGACTGAGCACCCGACCGGCGTTGTCGGCCAACACCTTGAGGAGAGAGAACTCGTACGAGGTCAAATTCAAGGGACGGCCGTCCAACGTGGCGATCAGGCTATTGACGTCGAGCAACAGCCTGCCCACGCGGATCTCGCGCGGCGGCGGGCCAGCCTTGCCTTGCGCGCGGCGCGTGACTGCGTGGATGCGGGCGAGCAGTTCGCGCGCCGAGAACGGCTTGGTCACGTAGTCGTCGGCGCCGAGCTCGAGCCCCAACACGCGATCGGCCACTTCCACGCGCGCGGTGACCGCGATGATCGGCACGTGGGAGACGCGACGGATCTCGCGACAGACCTCGAACCCGTCGCAGCCCGGCAGCATCAAATCCAGCACGACCACGTCGATATCCGGTCGCACGCCCTCGCGGATGGCGGTCGGCCCGTCCGCGGCGCGTGTCACTTCCAAGCCCTGCTGCTCGAAGTAGTCGCGGGTCAATCGCGCCAACTTGGCGTCGTCTTCGACCAGCAGAACGTGCAGCCGAGCGCCTTCCATCGGCGAATCGTACACTAGGCAACTGGTCACGCTGGGAGCCTGAAACATTCTTACACAATGCGGTAAGGTTGGTGAAAGCCGCAGTCGCTAGCCTTACCGAAGCATCAGGAGACAGAGTTGGCCTCGCCCTCAATTCCCGCTCGCTCGCACGTTTTCGCGGGGCTCATCGCGTTCCTTTCGGTCATCGAATTTGCGAGCGGTTGCACGGCGCGCTCCGATGCATCTCAAAAAGCGGCACCCGCGGTGCCGGTCAGCACCGCGCTGGTCGCGCAGCAGGACGTGCCCGTCGAGGTGAAAGCGTTCGGCACCGTCGAAGCCAGCCACACGGTCGACATCGTTTCACAGGTCACCGGACTCATCACCAAGGTTCATTTCAAGGAAGGCGACTTCGTCAAGGCCGGCGATCTTTTGTTCACGGTCGACACGCGACCGTACCGCGCTTCATTGGCGGTCGCTCAGGCGGAGGTCTCGCGCAACGAAGCGCTGGCCGAGCAGGCCGAGAGCGAGGCGGCGCGCAGCGAGCGGCTCCAGAAAGAGGGCTTGGTCAGCGAACAGCAGCTGGCAAAAGCTGCGGCTGACGCGGCCTCCGCTCGAGCCAACGTCGCGATGGGCCGTGCCCAAGCTCAAAGCGCGAGCTTGAACGTCAGCTTTACCAGGATCGTCTCGCCGCTCGACGGTCGCACCGGCACTTTGCTGGTTCACGCGGGCAACGTGGTGCACGCGAACGACCCCAGCCCATTGCTCGTGATCCGTAGCCTTTCACCGATATTCGTGCGCTTCTCGGTGCCACAAGAGCTGTTGCCGAGCCTGCGCGCCGGCATGGAGAAGGAGCCGCTGCGCGTACGCGCGACGACTCGCGGCCCGGGCGGAAAGACCGCGGAAGGGCCGCTCACCTTCCTCGAAAACACCGTCGATGCGGCGACAGGAACCTTGGCCCTCAAGGCGACCTTCGCCAACACGGGCCTCGAGCTCTGGCCCGGCGCCGCGGTCGATGTCGTGCTGCAGCTCGGCGTCGACAAGCAGGCGCTCGTAGTGCCGGACGCCGCGGTGCAGGTCGGACAAAGTGGCAGCTACGCTTTCGTAGTCGGCAAAGACGGCCGCGCCGAGCAGCGCAACGTCGAAGTGCTGCGTTCTACCGGAAAGCTTTCCTTGATTCGCTCCGGTCTCAGCCTGAACGAGCAGGTGGTGGTGGACGGCCAAGTTCGACTCCGCAACGGCACCAAGGTCTCCGTGAAGCCCCCCAGCGACGTGAGCGTCAAAGAAAAGAAGGCGCAAACCCCGGGCGCACAATGAACATCTCGAGGCCGTTCATCGCCCGCCCGGTGGCGACCACGCTGGTGATGGTCGCCGTGCTCTTGTTCGGACTCATGGCCTACGTGCGCCTGCCGGTGGCGGCGCTGCCAGACGTCGATTTCCCGACCATTCAGGTGAACGCGCAGCTGCCCGGGGCCAGCGCCGAAACCATGGCCGCGTCGGTCGCGACCCCGCTGGAACGCGAATTTTCGGCGATCGACGGCATGGCCGCGATGACGTCCGAAAATACGCTGGGGCTCACCAACATCACGCTGCAGTTCGATCTGAAGCGAAGCCTCGACTCCGCCGCCCAAGACGTCCAGTCGGCCATCGCCCGCGCGCTGCCACGCATGCCGCGCGACATGCCGTCGTCGCCGAGCTACCGCAAAGTGAACCCCGCCGATCAGTCGATCGTGCTGCTCGGCCTGAGCTCGAAGACCTTACCGCTCTATGCCGTCGACGAGTACGCCGAGACGCGCCTGGCGCAAGCGATTTCCCAAGCGCGCGGGGTGGCTCAAGTCCAAGTGTTCGGCGCACAGAAATATGCCGTGCGCGTGCAGGTCGACCCGCGCAAATTGGCCGAGCTCGGGATTGGCCTCGACGACGTCACGCGAGCGATTCAGGGCGCCAACGTCAATCTGCCGACCGGTGTGCTGTACGGGCCGAACAAAGCCTTCTCCATCGACACCAACGGCCAGCTCGAGACTGGCGCCGCGTATTCGCAGCTAATCGTCGCCTACAAGAACGGCGCGCCAGTGCGTATCGCCGACATCGGTCGCGCGATCGACAGCGTCGAGAACGACAAGACCGCGGCCTGGCTCGCGGGCCCTGATGGAGTTCAGCGCGCGGTCGTGCTCGGCGTCCAGAAGCAACCCGGCGCGAACACCGTGGAAGTGGTCCAGGAGATCAAGGACCTCTTGCCCAGTTTCCGCCAGGAAATTCCAGCTTCGGTCGACCTCGACATTCTGTTTGACCGCTCACTGACCGTGAAAGCGTCGGTGCACGACGTGGAGTTCACGCTCGCGCTCACGTTGGCCTTGGTGGTGGGCGTGATCTTCATCTTTCTGCGCCGGGCGACGGCCACCATCATCCCCAGCCTATCGATGCCACTGGCGATTTTGGCGACCTTCGCCGCCATGCACCTGCTCGGGTTTTCGCTCAACAACCTGTCGTTGATGGCGATTACGCTGAGCGTCGGCTTCGTGGTCGACGACGCCATCGTGGTGCTCGAAAACGTCGTTCGGCACATCGAAATGGGCAAGAAGCCCATGACCGCCGCGTACGATGCTTGCCAGGAAATCGGCTTCACCGTGGTGTCGATGACCATCTCGCTGGTCGCCGTGTTTCTGCCGTTCTTGTTCATGAGCGGCATCCTGGGCAGCCTGTTTCGCGAGTTCGCGGTCACCATTGCCATCTCGATCTTGGTATCGGGCTTCGTCTCGCTCTCGCTCACGCCGATGATGTCGGCGCGCATGCTGCACGCCGAAACCGAACACGGTGAGCGCGGCTGGTTCTACCGCGTCACCGAGCGCGGGCTGAGCGCCACGCTGCGCGCGTACGAGCGCACGCTCGAAGTCGTGCTCGGACATCGCCGCCTGACGCTGCTGTTCTCCCTCGCCATTTTGGTCGCCACCGGCGTCCTGTTCCAGCGCATCCCGAAGGGCTTCCTGCCCACCGAGGACACCGACCAACTCTCGGTGACGACCGAAGCGGTGCAGGGAATTTCGTTCGAGGCGCTCGCGGACAGTCAGCAAAAAGTCGTCGAGATCATTCGTAAACATCCGGACGTAGAAGCCCTGATGTCCAGCGCAGGCTCCCGCGGTAACCGCGGCGGCACCAACCAAGGCACGCTGTTCCTGCGCCTCAAGCCGCGCAGTCAGCGCGAGCACAGCGCTCAACAGGTGGCCATCGATCTCAACAAGCAGCTCGCCTCGATCCCCACCATCCGCTCGTTCATCCAGGTTCCCCCGCCCATTCGCCTGGGTGGGCGACAAACCAAGAGCGAATACCAGCTCACGCTAAAAGCGACCGACACCGAGCTCTTGTACGAGCAAGCCCCTCGCTTGGCGCACGAGCTCTCGCAGTCGGCGATTCTCACGGACGTCACCACCGACGTGCAGCTGAACAACCCGCAGATCTCGGTGGATATCGCCCGCACCCGCGCCGCGGAGCTCGGGGTCTCGGTGTCGGCCATCGAGAACGCGCTCTATAGTGCTTACGGGTCGCGCCAGGTCTCGAACATATACAGCAGCACCAACAGCTATCAGGTGATCTTGGAGCTCGACCCGCGCACCCAGCGCGAGCCGAATGATTTGCGCGGGCTCTACGTGCGCTCGGACAGTGGCGCGCTGGTCCCGCTCGAATCGGTCGCCAGCCTTCGCCAAAGTGTGGGCCCGCTCTCGGTCAACCACTCCGGGCAGCTGCCCGCGGCCACCGTGTCGTTCAACGTGAGGCCCGGCAATTCGTTGAGCGAGGCCGTTGCCGAAGCCGAGAGCGCGGCGCGGCGCATTCTTCCCGCGGGGGTTTCTGCGGCTTTTCAGGGATCCGCCGAAGCTTTTCAAGCGTCGCTGACTGGTCTCGGCGGCCTGCTCCTGGTGTCGGTGTTCGTGATCTATTTGGTACTCGGCATTCTGTACGAAAGTCTGCTGCACCCACTGACGATCTTGTCCGCGCTCCCCTTTGCCGGCTTCGGCGCGCTTTTGACGCTGATGTTGTTCCGCGTCGATCTCAACGTCTATGCGTTCGTCGGTGTCATCTTGCTCGTCGGCCTGGTCAAGAAGAACGGCATCATGATGGTCGACTTCGCGATCGAAGCGCGCAAGGATCCGAACGTCAGCGCAGAACGCGCCATTCGCGAGGCCTGCAGCGTCCGCTTCCGTCCCATCATGATGACCACGATGGCGGCGCTGCTCGGCACCCTGCCGATCGCACTCGGGTTCGGCGCGGGCGCCGAGTCGCGACAACCGCTCGGCTTGGCGGTGGTCGGGGGGCTTTTGTTTTCGCAGATTCTGACGCTGTACGTAACGCCCGTGTTCTACCTGTACATGGAGTCGTTCCGGGAATGGTGGGAGCGCAGAAGGGCGACAGCGGCTTCGCATCCGGAGCAGCGCGACGAAGCCATGGGAACGGCCGAGTAATCAGCGACGGGGCTGCAGCGCGAAAACACGACTCGAGTGCGACGGGCTGCCGCACAGCGCCCTGCGCGCCGCCCCGCACTGGTGCACTCGCGGCCCCAACGAGGCAGCCCTGGCTAACTCGCTCGCGTTCTCTACGCGCTCGAAAGTTTGGCGACGCTGGCAGTTAAGCGGCGCGGGCGCTGTTTGGCAGAGACACCGCGGATCAGCAGCACGCCGCGGGCCTGAGCCTTGGAGGCGACCGGCGAGAGCTCGATGGCCTGAAGAATTAGCGCTTGCACGCCCGGCGTTGCCAGGTCCTTCGACGACCGCAGCCGCACGAACCGGTTCAACTGACCCCTTCCTTGCAGAAGCTTCTCCGGATCATCGAGCTTCGACCCGTTGTAGCCGAAAAACAGGCTCACGCCGTGTGCGTTCGCGCCGAGCGAAAAGTACGACTCACTGACTTTCTCGCTCGGGCAATAAGCGATCACGAGAAAGTTGTAGCTGTCGTAGGCCAGCTCATTCGCCGCTGTAACCCGGCGCCGCATCGCTCGCCGCAGCCGCCGAATGAGCCGCTGCTGTTTGGGATCGAACTTGGCGATGAAGCCCTTCGAGCTCGGCATCGGCGTTCACTTGAGGTGACGCCCCCTCGCGCACCATGCGCGTCAGGGCGCGCTTGGACCCGTCGGGATGGGAGGGCACGGGAGTGCGGGGTGAGCGGAGAGGGGCGGCGTTGAGGGGTGGCGGGAGAGGGCGTGGGGAGAGGGCTCGCGAGGGGACGGCGCGGGAGTGCGGCGTGGGAGTGCGGCGTGGGAGCGCGGCGCGGGAGTGCGGCGCGGGAGTGCGGCGCGAAGGGGGCGACGCGGGGCGCGCAGCACCCTGCGTACTCGCGCGAGATGCGGGGCGTGTGGGGGCGCGAGCGTGCAGCCCGGGCGTGATGCGGCGCGAAAGGACTGCGCGCGTCCCCGCCGGAGTGCGACGCGGGGCAGGACCGTCACCGCATGTGCGGTCGCAACCTTCGGGCAACGAGCAATCCGATGCGGCGAAACCACGAGCGACAACACCGCGAAAACACGCGCCTCACGCGTTCCTCGCGTCGTTCCTCGCGTCCCTCGCCGTCCACTCGCGTTCCGCGTCGCCCATCGCGTTCCTCGCGTCGTCCCTCGCGTCGTCCCTCGCGTCGTCCCTCGCGTCCCTCGCCGTCCGCGTCGCCCATCGCGTTCCGCGTCGCCCATCGCGTTCCGCGTCGCCCTTCGCGTCCCTCGCCGTCCACTCGCGTCCCTCGCCGCCCCTCGCGTCCCTCGCCGCTCACCGCGTTCCGCGTGGCCCTTCGCGTTCCGCGTCGCCCATCGCGTTCCGCGCGTCGTTCCTCGCGTCCCTCGCCGTCCACTCGCGTCCCTTGCCGTCCACTCGCGTCCCTCGCCGCCCATCGCGTCCCTCGCCGCCCATCGCGTTCCTCGCCGCCCATCGCGTTCCGCGTCGCCTTCGCGTTCCGCATCGCCCTTCGCGTTCCGCGTCGTTCCTCGCGTCCCTCGCGTCCCTCGCCGTCCACTCGAGTTGCCCCGCTTCTCACCTCCTCTTTAGTGAAGTGCGACATTGACTGAAAGCGTCCTTGTAGGTTATAAGCCTAATTCAATCGAACTCGGCGGGGATGCATGTCGGAGAACGATTCGTTGGAAGGCCGCTCGACCGGCGGTGCTGGTAGTTTGCGCCATCAAACCAGGGCGAAGGTTCGAGCTGCTGGTCAGTTGGAGCTGACATTTTCTCCGGGCCGGGGTGGGAGGCGCGTGGGTGCTGGGCGTCCGCCAAAGGCTGGGAGACGTCGGGTTCCGCATCGGCGGCGTCCGATTCATCGTGCTGGTCATCCAGTGCACGTTACGTTGCGCACGGTGTGTCGTTCGCTTCGGACGCAGTTCGTCTTTCCGACGGTGCGGGCGGCGCTTTGTGATGCGAATTGTGCGAATCCTGGGCGGTTTCGCGTGGTGCAGTTTTCGGTTCAGGGGGATCACTTGCACCTGATCGTGGAGGCGAGCGAGCACGCGGGCTTGGTCCAGGGGATGCGCGGGTTGTGCATTCGCATGGCTCGGCGGGTGAATCAGTTGCTGAGCCGAAAGGGCAGGTTTTTTGCGGATCGTTGGCACGGGCGGGCATTGGGAAGTCCGCGCGCAGTGCGCAACGCTTTGGTCTATGTCCTGTGCAACTTCAGAAAGCATGGCTGCGACCGGGGCGCGTTCCTGGACCCCTATTCCTCAGCACTTTATTTCGGCGACTTCATCGAATTTCCCAGCGGTGTTCCTGTGTACGCCTTACGGCTGGCTCGAAGCGCACTTTCGGCTCGAGGCGATCCAGTCGTGCTTCCGGCGCGAACATGGTTGCTTGCCTCGGGTTGGAAGCGTCACGGAAAGCTCTCGGTCTGGGAGCGTCCGGCGCGCTGATCGGTCCACTCGAGGCGAACGCTCTTAACGTCGCCGTGGGCTATCGACAGGAGCCTCTGTCGGGCTCATCGCGCGAGACACGACGAGAGTGCGCGAGCCGGGCCGCGCCAGTGCAATTGGTGAGCAGTCGCTCGTGAAAGCGGTCGGACGCGGCGTGCCTGCGCGAGGTCGGGGGCGCGGACAAGGTCGGGGCGCGAATAGAGGATTTCTGCGGGGCGCGCAGGTTGACGCGCAGGCGTCAGCGCGCACGTCGCAGACGTCGCCGTTGGGAGACCTGCGTGAGATGCGGTCAAGACTGCACGAAAACACGTTCCGCGTGCTTTCTGGTGGTGAGAACTGTATCTTGGCACGCGAGTGGGTGCCGGTTGGGGCCTGCTCGGGACGAAACAAGGGAGACGCTATGCCGTTCGCTGATCTGGCGGTCGAATACTGGTGGCAATTGCTGGTCGCGTTCGTGTTTTTGGTGCTGCTGCTTTCGAGCATTCATATCGCGGGCGGCAATCAGTTCCTGACGCTCGAGCGGCGTTGGTTCGGAAAGTCGATGGCGGACGGGCGCACGGTCGCACTGAGCGACGAGGTGGGCGTTCAGGCGCGCACGCTCGCGCCCGGCGTGCACTTGCTTCTGCCGTTCGTGTACAAGGTCATGAAGAACAAGTTCACGGTGATTGGCACGAATCAGGTCGGTATCGTGCGAGCGATCACCGGGATGCCGATGCCGACCGGTCAGTTTTTCGCGCGTACGGTGGCGTGCAATCTGTTTCAAGACGGCGAAGCCTTCTTGCGCGGTGGCGGTGAGAAGGGCACGCAGCTCGCGATTCTTCCGCCCGGTGAGTACCAGATCAACACTCACCTGTTCTCGATCGAGGTCCAGCCCGCCGTGGTGATCCGCGATGTCGAGGTCGGCATCGTCGAGGCGATTGCCGGGGAGCCCTGCCCCGTCGGGCGCATCTTCGCGGAGCCGGTGCCGTGCGACTCCTATCAGGACGCGGACGCATTTCTGCGCAACAAGGGCCAAAAGGGGCCGCAAATCAGCATTTTGCCGCCGGGCAACTACCGAATCAATACGGCGCTGTTCAAGGTGGAGCGGCAGCCGGTTACCGTGATTCCCAACGGTCATATTGGGTTGATCGCGGCTATGGACGGCACACGTATTCCAGACGGCAACCTGCTCAGTCGGAAGATCGAAGGGCACTCGAATTTCGAAGACGGCGACGCCTTCATCCGTAACGGAGGGCAGAAAGGGCACCAGCTCGATGTGCTGATGCCGGGCACTTACCGTATCAACACCATGCTGTTCACGATCAGCGCGGTCGTGCCCTGGACGCACATTGGCCCAGACGCGGTCGGAATCGTCACGGTGCTCGAAGGTCGACCGATCATGGACGCTGGCAAGATTGCGGCGGACGAGCTGCCGCTCGACGTGCACAACAATTTTCAGAACGCCGCGGCCTTCTTGGCCTCGGGCGGGCAGAAAGGCCTGCAAATTCCGCTGCTGCGCTCGGGCAACTACGCCATCAATCCCTGGTTCGCCGCGATCGAGCAGGTGCCGATGGTCGAAGTCAAAATCGGCGAGTGCGGCGTGGTGACGAGCTTCGTCGGTGACGAAGGCGAAGACACCACCAGCTCGGACGTGAACGCCAAGATCGTGCGCAACGGCAAAAAGGGCATTTGGGCCGAGCCGCTCGGGCCCGGCAAGCACCCGATCAACACCAAGGTGTGCAAGGTCGACAAGGTACCGACCACTCAAATTTTGCTGAACTGGGCGGACAACGAGTCGAGCGCACACAAGCTCGACTCGAACCTGAAGACGATCACGCTGCGCACCGCGGACGCTTTCAACGTGGCCATGGACGTGAGCGTGATCATTCACATCGCGATGGGCGACGCTCCCAAGGTGGTGGCCAACCTGGGCTCGATGGACAACATGATTTCGCAGGTGCTGGAGCCCGCGATTTCTTCACATTTTCGCAACGCGGCACAAGCGGTCAAGGCACTCGACCTGTACACGCGGCGCGCGGAGTTGCAGGGGCGCGCCAAAGAGCACATTCAGAGCGTGCTCCGCATTCACCATATCGAATCGAAGGACACGATGATCGCCGACGTGGTGCTGCCGGCGGAGCTCACGCGCACGGTTACCGATCGCCAGATAGCCGAGCAAGAACGGATGACCTTCGCCACCCAGAAGCAAGCGCAGGAGGAGCGCAAGCTGCTCGAAAACGCCAAGGCTCAAGCCGACATGCAGCCGAAGGTCGTCGAGTCCGAACGCGGCGTCGAAATCTCCAAGAACCTCGCCAACGCCGAGATTGAAAAGTCGACTGGCGATTCGCGTGCGGTCGAAATTCGCGCCGAGGGTACCGCCAAGGCCACTCGGCTCACCGCCGGCGCCGCCGCCGAGGCAACTCGCCTCAATGCCACCGCAGATGCAGAAGCGATCGAAAAGAAAGGCCTCGCGGAAGCGCTGGTCATCTTGGAACAAGGCAAGTCGACCGCCGAGTCATACAAGCTTCAGGTCGTGGCGATGGGCAATGAAACGTTCGGCA
The DNA here is from genome assembly GCA_035549735.1 of Polyangiaceae bacterium. Classification (GTDB taxonomy): domain Bacteria; phylum Myxococcota_A; class Polyangia; order Polyangiales; family Polyangiaceae; genus PMG-095. The sequence continues at coordinate 129,969 of DASZQI010000073.1, forward strand.
GAATCCAGGTGATCGACAAGATTGCCGGCAATCAATTGAAGCTGATTCCGGACGTTTACGTGGGCGGCGGAGGCGCCAGCAACGGCGCCAGCGGCGACCACTCGGGCTTGATGTCGCTGGCGCTGCTCCAGTACCTGACCGGTCAGAAGGTGATGAGCCCGCCCAGCGCCGGCTGACCGGCGTCCACTCCGTGGGCCGCGCAGTGCGGCGAAAGTGTCGACGTAAATCGCCACAGCAGCAGCGGAAGCAACTCGGGTAGCATTTTCGCATGCTGCTCAAGGAAAGATTGAAGCACACGCTTCGCACGGTGGGTTCGCTTCCGCTGCTCTCGCGCGTGCTCTTCAATGAGCACGTGCGCCGCACGCTCGAGCGTCTGCCTGGCTCGAACGCGCTGTACGGCGGGGGCGGCTGGCAGAGATTGCACCCGTTCGATCGGGCCCACGGCAGCGACACCAGCGGCACTACCTCGAGCCAAGATCTGAGAGCGGCCGGCGACCACGAGGCGCTCGCGCACGTGACTTTTTACGGAGGTTCTCAGCCGAGCGTGCTGCGGCGGGTGCTGGCGACGCTGCCGGAGCCAGAAAATAGCACCTTCGTCGACCTCGGTTGCGGGAAGGGGCGCCCGCTGTTGGTGGCGTCCGAGTTTCCTTTCCGGGACATCGTGGGGGTGGAGCTATCGCCCGCGCTCGCTCAGGTCGCGCGCGCGAACGCAGCACTGATCGGCGCCCGCTACCCGAATCGAACGCCAATTCGCGTCGAGGTCGGCGACGCCACGGCGTTCCCGCTGCCCGCCGGGAACCTGGTCTTGTTCCTGTATCATCCATTCGGCACCGAGCTGGTGCTGAAGGTGGTGCGCGCGGTCGAGGCCGCGCTGGCGAGCGAGGAGCGCGCTATCTACGTCGTGCTCTACAACCCGGTCAACGGCGCTTGCTTCGACGCTTCGCCGCAGCTCACGCGACGCCTCGCCAGTATGCTCCCCTATGATCGAGAGGAGCTCGGTTACGGGCCCGACACTGCGGACGCGGTCGTGGTCTGGCAGGGTGGCAACGCGCCGCCGCCCACGGCGCGAGCCGATGCGAAGATCGTGGTCACGTTGCCGGACACGCGCGCCGAGCTCGCGCTCTGAGCGGTTGGCGGCCGCCGCTGGCCGCCAGCCCACAATCGCAGAAAAGTAGGCCTTCTTGGCGTGCGCACGCGGCGTGCAACCAGCGCGCTTTCATGTCCGTTAGCGCCAGTCTCAACACGGTCAGCACCATCGCCGGGCCTCCGCTCGGGCTCGCCACCGCGCACGCCAGCGTGTTGGTGGGCCTCGATGCACACCCCATCCGCATCGAGGTCTGTTGCACGCGCGGCCCGTCCTTTTTCCAAATGGTCGGCCTCGCGGAAGCCGCAGTGCGCGAAGCGCGGGTACGCGTCGCGAGCTCGCTCTCGGGGCTCGGGGTGCTGCTGGATGAATACGCGGTCACCGTGAACTTGGCTCCCGCGGACCTACGGAAGACCGGCGCTACGCTGGACGTGGCGATTGCTGCGGCCGCGCTTGCGGCGACCGGCCATCTGCCGCCAGCCGCGCTCGAGGGCTTGCTGATCCTGGGTGAGCTCTCGCTCCATGGCAACCTGCAGCCCGTGCGCGGCGCGCTGCCGCAGCTGCAAGGCGCGCGAGCGCGCGGGGTGCGCTTGTGCATCGTGCCGGTCGGAAACGCGCGCGAGGCCGGCCTGTGCCGCGACTTGGACGTGCGCGTGGCGAGCTCGCTCGCGGAGGTCGTCGAGCATCTACGGGGAAAGAAGCAGCTTCCGCGCGCTCCCGACACGCCCTTCGTGCCGGCGACCGCCGCGGAGGGCTACGGCGACCTCGGTGAAGTGCGCGGGCAAGCGGGCGCGCGCCGCGCGCTCGAGTTGGCGGCTGCCGGCGGACACAACCTGCTGTTCGTCGGGCCGCCCGGCAGTGGAAAGACGTTGCTTGCGCGTTTGCTCCCGTCGATTCTGCCCGAGCTTCGCTTCGAGGAAGCCATCGAATGCAGCATGATTCACAGCGTCGCTGGCCTGCTGCCGGCGGATGCCGGCGTGGTCGCCACGCGGCCATTTCGTGCCCCGCACCACTCGGTGAGTGAGGCCGGCCTGGTCGGCGGCGGTGAAAGCCCGCGCCCGGGCGAGGTCAGCTTGGCGCATCACGGCGTGCTGTTCCTCGATGAACTGGCCGAGTTTCGCCGCAACACGCTCGAGGCGCTGCGCCAGCCGTTGGAGGATGGTCGGGTGTGCATTGCGCGCGCTCGCGCGCGGGCCTGGTTTCCGGCGCGCCCGCTGTTGGTCGGGGCGGTCAACCCGTGCGCGTGCGGCTACTGGGGTCACCCGCGCCGTGCTTGCCGCTGCGCGGAAGAAGCTCGCCGCCGCTATCGTTCACGGCTCTCCGGGCCACTGCTCGACCGGCTCGACATTCACGTTTCGGTTCCGCCCGTGGAGGTGGCCGCGCTCACCGGCGGTGCGCGCGGAGAGAGCTCCAAAGACGTGCGCGCACGGGTGACTTGCGCGCGAGATACTCAACGCGCGCGCGCCGCCGAGCTCGGCTTGCACAGCGCGCTCAATGCCGCGGCCAGCGCGAGCGATTTGGAAAGAATTGCCCCCCTCGATCGCAAGAGCCGCCGCCTACTCGAGGCCGCGATGCAAACGCTCGGCCTTTCGGCGCGCGCGTACTGCAAAATCTTGCGCGTCGCGCGTACCATCGCCGACCTCGAGCGCGAGCGAAACGTGCGCGAACCACACGTGGCGGAGGCGATTCAGGCGCGGTTGTTCGACCGCGAACTTCCTTGATGGGGTTCGTTAAGGACCCGCGGGCGGGCGCTCGGGCCGGCAGGGCGCAAAGCGCTGGCCTCGACCGACGACGGGCTCGACATGACCGGCGACCGGGCTGAATGGCGCGCGGATACGCAAGAATCCGCGAAATTCTGGCGACCGGCTCCGGGGCAAAGTTCGTGTTAGCTTCGACCCCGTGCGCGCTTTTCATCGTTGGTCTCCCCGCAGCAGCGGGGCTCTTCTCCTTCTCACTCCGTTGATGTTCGCTGCCGGGTGCGGCCCGAGTCACTCTGCGGACAAGGCCGGCAAAGGGGGCAGCGCCGCGGGTGGTAGCGCAGGCGCCAGCGCACAAACCGGGGGAAAGGGAGGTTCGTCCTCGACGGGTGGCGCCTCCACGCGCGGCGGTGCGGCGCCTGGCGGGTCGTCTAGCGCTGGTGGGTCGTCCACCGGCGGAGCCGATATCGGATCGCTCCCGGCGGTGAGCCCGTTCATCGTGGTCGATCAGTTCGGCTACCTGACGGACGCCGAGAAGATTGCGGTGATTCGCGACCCGCAGACCGGCTTCGATGCCAGCGAAGCGTTCACTCCGGGCACCAGCTACGCCCTGGTCGATGCAGCAACGGGCGAACAAGTGGAGACCGGCGAGCCTAGCGCGTGGAACAACGGCGCGACCGATGCGAGCTCGGGCGACCGTGCCTGGCGCTTCGACTTCAGCGCGGCGACGAAGCCGGGCGAGTACTACGTACTCGACAGCGAGCAGGGCGTGCGGTCGCACGTGTTTCGCATCGCGGATGACGTGTACAAACAGGTCTTGAAGCAGGCGCTGCGCATGTTCTTCTATCAGCGCGCCGGGCAGGAAAAGCTGGCCGAGTTCGCCGGGGAGGGTTGGGCCGACAAGGCGAGCCACGTGGGCCCGCTGCAAGATCATCATGCGCGACTATTCAGCGCAAAAGGCGACGCCAGCACCGAGCGCGACCTGTGGGGCGGCTGGTACGACGCAGGCGACTTGAACAAGTACACGAGCTGGACCGCCGGCTACGTGGAAAATCTGCTGCGCGCTTACGTGCAAAATCCGGCTGCGTTCGACGACGAGACTCAGATCCCCGAATCCGGAAACGGTGTTCCGGACGTGCTGGACGAAGCGAAGTGGGGCATGGATTTTCTGATCCGCATGCAGAACGCCGATGGCTCTTTGCTCAGCATCGTGGGCGAAGATGCCGCAAGCCCGCCGTCTGCGGCGACCGGAGCAAGCCTCTATGGCAGCCCCAACACCTCGGCCACGCTCGCTGGTGCCGCCGCGTTTGCCTATGGGGCTCGCGTGTTCGGCGAGCAAGACGACGCAACGCTGAAAGCCTATGCCGGTGACCTGCTTTCGCGCGCGCAAAAGGCTTGGACCTGGGCGAACAGTAACCCCAATGTGTTATTCAAGAACAACGACAGCGCGAGCGGCTCGTCGGGGCTCGGCGCGGGCCAGCAAGAAACCAACGACTACGGCCGTGCGGCTCTGAAGCTCGACGCCGCGTGTCAACTGTTCGCGGTCACGGGAGAGGCCGCTTACCAGACTTACTTCGACGGTAACTACGCCAAATCGCACGTGATCGCCTACGGTAAGTACGCGGCGCCCTGGGACATCTCGGAGCAGGAGGCGCTGCTCGAGTACAGCGTGCTCCCCAACGCGACGCCCGCGGTGGCCAAGGCGATTCGCGACAATTACCTGGCCGGCGCAGCCGGCGACGCGAACCTGGGCGCTATCAACAGCGACAAGGATCCCTACCTCTCGTACATGAAGGACTACGTGTGGGGGAGCAACTCGACGAAGTCGAACGTCGGCAACGTGCTTTATGCCGCGGTCAGCTACGAGCTCGACCCCACCCGGAAGGAAGACTTCGAGCGCGCCGCTGCGCGCTACGTTCACTACCTCCACGGGGTGAATCCGCTGTCGCTGGTCTACCTCAGCAACATGAGCGCGTTCGGGGCCGAAAATTCGGTGAACGAGATCTATCACTCGTGGTTCGCCGACAAGAGCAAGGTCTGGGACCGAGTGGGAACGTCGACCCATGGCCCCGCGCCCGGCTTTCTGAGCGGGGGCCCGAACCCGAGCTACAGCGTGGACAGCTGCTGCCCGAGTAGTTGCGGAAGCACCGCCAACAACGCGATCTGTACCTCGGAGAACGTGACGCCGCCCAAGGGCCAGCCCGCGCAGAAGGCCTACAAGGACTTCAACACCGCGTGGCCCCTCAACTCCTGGAGCGTCACCGAGCCCAGCAACGGCTACCAGGTCGCCTACATTCGGCTGCTTTCGAAGTTCGTGAAATAGCCACGTCGGTGCAGGCGGCCGCTCAGCGCAGGCCGACCGCGGCGAGCGCGCGCTAGGCCACCACCGCTACGCCGCAGTAATCGCATTGCTCGGCGCCGATCTCGAGCGGGCCACCGCACTGCCGACAGCGAAACATCTCGGGCTTCAGCGAGGCGCCGAGCTCCAGCAGGCGTCGATCGGCGTCCGCGAGTTGCTCGCGTAGGTCGCGCACGCGTTGCAGCAAGTCGGCGGGTGCCAGCTGGGGACCGAGCTTTTGCAGCTCGCGCAGCGATTCACGTAGCATGATCTTGCGCGCCTGCTGCGCCTCGATGGTCATCTGCTCCGCGGCCACGCGCACCGGCGCCGGTGGTCGACCGCGCCCAATCAGAAAGCCCACCAGCGCGATGACCAGGCACCCGAGCCCGCCTGCAGCGAGCAGGCTGTAGATGGGCGGCGCTTCGTACACTGCCAGATTGCGCACGGACAGCGTCGCGCCGGCCGCGACGAACACTTGGTTGCGTGCGCCCACTTGGCCCGCGAGCATGCGCTCGATGGCTGCCGGGAAATGCTCCGTGGCGCGCCGTTTACCCTCTGGACTTATGATCTCCAGGTCGCCCTCGCTACCGCCGACGAGCAGCGACTCCGCGCCACTCGAGTCCGCGAGAAACGACGCAATTTCGGCAATTTTTCCCGCGCCGGTGGTGATCGAGAACAGCTCGCTGCCGTCCTTCGTGAAGGCCCAAAGCCCGCCCTTCTTGCCGCCAACGACGAGCTCGAGCGACGCCGGGTTGCCGTCCAGCTCAGCCAGCCGAAGCTCGGTCGGAGGTTGACCGAGGTGCTTCGACCAGAGCTTCGAACCGTCCGCGCCCGCGAGCAGCGTGACGGTGCCGTCTTCCTCGCCCAGCACCACCACGCTCTCGCCCTGGGTCGGCTCGAGGCTGCGCGCGCGCCGGACACCCGAGCCCGAAGGATAGTTCCAGCGCACGAGCCCTTTGCCATCGAACACGCTGAGCATTGACTTCACGGCGCACAGCACGAGCTGCGCTCCAGAAACGCTGACCGTATCGAGGCTGACCAGCTCCCCGTTCGGCCCCTGCTGCGACCAGCGCTTTTGGCCGTTGGCATCGACCGCGACCAGCTGGCCACTCGCCGAGCGGAGCACGCCGCCCGAACGCCGATTACCATCGAAATCCACCGCCGCGGCGCGTTCGAACCCGCCGCCGAGCGACTGCGACGAACGAAACAGCGAACGTTGATCGCGCAAGCTGACGCCCTCGATGCTCACGCCTTCGGAGCTTTGTTCGAACAGGAGCAGCTCGAGACGCCCGTCCGCGTCGAGGTCAGCGAGCGCAGTGCTGGCAACGCCAGCCAGACGCCGTTCGTAGAGCCGCTTGCCGGTCGCTGCATCGAGTAGCGCCGCCGCCGAGGCATCCTGAACGAACAACTCCGACTTTTGCTCGCCGAGCGCAGCCACCAACTTCAGCGCTTGCACGCCTTGCGCCGGGACCTCGAAGCCCGCCTCGAACTGCGCGGTTCGCGGCGGACCACCGAGCGCGCCCGTGAGCACGGCTGCGAGCCCCATGACCAGGCCCATGGCGCCGAGCGTGGCGAATACGATGAGAACGGGGCGAGCAGCCAGGGTGGATCCTCTCAACCGGCGCTGGTGCGCGGCATCACGTGATCGTAGGCGAGCTTCATCGCGCCGAGCAAATGCTGCGCGTTCAAGCGGTCGTCCGCGTAGGCGCAGAGCACGAGACGATCGTCGGTCGCGACCTCGGCCTCGAGCCAAAGCCGGTCGAGTCGTTGCTGCTGGGCTGGCCGGCGAATGACGTGCGTTCGCGCGTCGACCACCACCGAGATCTTGAGCTGATGGCGCGCGGTGGTGGCCCCCGGTTTCCACTTCGATTTGCGCGACCCGCGCTTCCAAAACCCTTCTTTCTTGCGGATCGACTCGATCGCGCTGAGGCGAAGGACGTTGCCGTCCCAGAGCTTGAGCTTCAAGCGCAGCCATTCATCGCGATAAAAGACCAGCGGCGCGCCGCCCGCCGCGCGATCGCGACGCAGCAGCTTGGGCTGGCTGAGACCGGTGAGATCGAGCCAGCCGAGCAACGGATACTTGCGCGGCAAGTCGTCTTTCAGGGCTGCAAAGACCTGGCGCGCCTCGTCGAAGCGTGAGTCGAAGGGCGACCCCGCTGCGAGCTTCGCCCGCGCCGCGCGCTCCCAAGTCAACGTGCTCAGGGCGACCGCGATCACGGCGGTCGAAATCAAGAGCGCCACGGGCGCGTCGTTCAACGCGGCCACCACGCTCACCACCGTGGCCACCCCGAGCTGCACGAACGCCGGAATCACCAGCCACTTGCGCGCGCGCACCCCACCCGCGAGCAAATGCTCGCGTCGCCTTTCGACCGAGCGCCGCAGCATCAGCGCCGACGCCCAGCAAATTAGGCCGAAATAGCCAAAAACGAAGCTGTCGAAGCCTGCCGCGAAGTCGAACAGGAAACCGACCCACCCGAGCAGAATCAACGCGAACACCACGCCCAGCACTCGATTGCTGCTCCGCAGCGCGAGCCGCTTTCGCTCCGAGGCCGCCTCCATCACCCGCAGCGCGCTGCTCGGAGTGTCGTTGACGCTGAAGTACAGCGCAACGAAGGCCTGATCCGGCTCAGCCACCACTCCACGCCCTACTCGCTTGCGGGCATCCACGCACCCGAAGCTATCCGATCCGCAGCGCGCCGTCATCGCGCTCCCCGTTACAGCGGAAGACCTGCGCGGCTGCCGCGCCGCCCCCTCCCGCTCCCCCCTGCCCGCGGCCGTCCTCGCCGCCAAGCGCGCCCTTTCCTCCGTCTTCCCCCAACCCCAACCCCAAGTCCCCGCCCCGTTCCCCTCCCCCTCGCGCTCCCGATCCCCAGCCTGCTCTCCTGTCAGCCCCCCTTCCTCCGTCACCTCGCCTACGATGCCCCGGCAATGCCCGACGCCCCTCGCGTCCATTACTCCGCCTTCGACGTCGTCCCCGCTCCCAAGGGCGCGAGCACGCATATCACCGCCTTCGCACGTGGCCTCAGCCAGGCGGGCGCGACGGTGGAGCTGGTCACCGCTGGCGACGGACTGCTTCCCGAACACGACGTCCATGCAGGCGCGCGCGTACATCGCATTGCCAACGAAGGCGCGGAGACCTTTCTCGAGCGCGCGCTCGAATTCGGGGATCGGGTCGCAGCGCGACTGCACGCCGCGGGTCCAGGCGCGTATGCGCTCTGTCATTTTCGCAACGCCTGGTGCGGGCTGCCGATTGTCGAGGCCGCGCCGCGCCTCGGCTACCGCACGCTGTTCGAGGTGAATGGCTTGCCCAGCATCGAGCTCAAGCATCACTATCCGGCGCTCCGCGGCAGCGCGACGCTGGAGCGCATTCGTCAGCGCGAGATTCTCACGCTGCTTCAAGCCGACGCGGTGATCTGTCCGTCGCGCGTGACCGCGCAGTTCTTGGAGAGCCTGGGCGTGGAACGCGAGCGACTCACGGTGATCCCGAACGGTATGGATCCGGCGCTATTTCGCGCCAGTCCCCTGCCCGAGCCCGGCCCGACGCGCCGGCTTTTGTACGTGGGAACGTTGGCTGACTGGCAGGGGTTGTTGGTGCTGCTGAAGGCGCTGCCGTTGGTGAGAAAGCAGGTGCCGGCGGAGCTCACCATCGTGGGTAGCGGGCGGACGCGACAGCGACGACGGCTTTCGCGCTGGGTGTCGCGGCTCGGCCTTACGGGCCACGTGTTCATCGAAGAGCCGGTGACGCATGGCGAGATCCCGGCGCGGATCGCGCAGGCCGACGTGTGCGTCGCGCCGCTCGGCTACAACGAGCGCAACGTCACGCAAGGCTGCTGTCCGCTCAAGGTGATTGAGTACATGGCGTGCGGGCGCCCGGTCGTGGCCGCGAACTTACCGGTGATCCGCGAATTGCTGCGCGATGGCATCGAGGGGCTGTTGTTCGAGCCGGATTCGGTGGAGGAGCTCGCCGCGCCGATCACGCGCCTCTTGCTCGAGCCCACGCTCGCGGCGAAGCTCGGCGCCCACGCGGCGCGACGCGCTCACTCGGTGCTGCGCTGGGACAGCGCGCAGCGAAGCTTGCTCGCAGTGTATGACCGGCTGCTCGGAACTTCGCTGCTTTCGGCGCATCGGAGTCCGGCTGAAACGCCCGTTTCCGGGCCGGAATGGCCGCACGAAGCGGCTTCGCTCAGCGCGGTTTGAGCAACCCTTCGAGGATCGTAAGATCCGCGGAGCGCTCGCGCTCGAGCGTGAAGTGCTCGCACACTCGAAGGCGCGCCTCGGCTCCGAGCGCGGCTGCGCGCGTGGGGTTCGCAAGTAGGTCGCCCACGGAGTCGGCGAGGGCCGCCGCGTTGGCGGGCGCGACGAGCACGCCGTCGACGCCGTCGCGCACGACTTCGGGGATGCCGCCGACGCGGGAGGCCACCACCGGTCGCGCGCAGGCCATGGCTTCGAGCAGCGCGTTGGGCAAACCGTCCCGCAGTGACGGCAGCACGACAACCGAGGCGAGCGCGTAGTAACGCGCTAGCTCGTGTTGGGCGACGGGTGGAACGACGGTCACGCGAGCCGCAGGCTGCTGCCGTCGAAACACCTCGAGCAGGGGCGCGTCACTTTCGCGCACTCCGCCGACTAGGAGCAACTGCGCGCGCATACCCTGGGCAAGCAGGTCTGCGTACGCCGCGAGCAGCACTGGCAAGCCTTTCTTTATCCGCGCTTCGCCAAAGAAAGCCAGCGTGGGCTCACCATCGAGGCCGAGCGCGCGCTCGAGCTCCGAATCGACCGGGCGCGGGCAGAAGCGCTCGCCGTCCACGCCGTTGTGGATGACGCGAGGGGTGACCGCCGGCGCGAGCGCGGAGATTTTCCGCGCCAGTTCGCTGCTCACCGCGCTGACCGCGCTCGCGTGATTGAGCGACCAGAGCAGGCCTGGCAGCGCCGTTTCATCGAACACGCCACGGTCCAAGTCGTTGCCACGCGCGCTCACGAGCGACGGCAGCCCGAGAAAGCGTGCTGTAAACACCGCGACGAACGCGGCTTGGTTCAGATAGCGACCGACGATGACGTCGAAGGGGTTCTCGGCGTGCGCTGCCACGATGCTCTCGAACCAGGACGTGTTCGTGTCGTTCCGGCGCCGGTGCGCGCCGATGCGCAGACACGCGACGCCCTGCTGCGTGCCTCGCTGGCATTCATGAGGCGGCAAGTCGCGGTCGACACACACCGAAAGGACCTCATGACCTCGAGCGAGCAGGCCTTGCGCGTAGCGCTCACTCGCGCTCGCCACGCCCCCGAAGTCCGGAGGATACTGGTGTGGAACTAGGCAAACCCGCATGCTGATTGCGTCCGATCCAGGCTGAGTCGCAAGCGCTCGCTCGCGAAGCGAAGTTATCCTAGGATGCCCGCAATGGCCGACCGCTGCGCGATGATTATCGGCTTTTTGGTGCCGCATCGCTGCGAGGAGGGAGCGATCGCGGCTTGCGCCAAATGCGGCCGCCGTTACTGCCAGGAGCACGTGGCGCTCAGCGCGGCAGGGCTCCTGTGTTCGGCCTGCGCGGCGGGGCGCGCGCAACCCGTGGCGCTGGCGGCAGCAGGGGTGGCAGCGGGAGCCGCGCTCGGGGCCGCCGATCTCGCGGCATTCTCCGAGGCCGAAGCGCAGGAGCGACAGGGCGAGCGCGACGCCTTTTCGGATCTGTCCTGAGCGCGTCGCGGGCGAAGCGCTGCTCGGGCCTGCGCTCCCGCGCGTTGACGAATCTCGCGATTTCGGGTACCCGACGAGCGTTGCGCGTACGAGACCGCTTCCGCTGGGTCCTGCTCTCGTCGCTGCTTTCGTGCGGGCTCGGGTGGCCTGCGCGAGCTGAAAACGCGGCACCGGCCGTGGTCTGGTATCGAGCGTCCGGAGAGTGCCCGCAAGGCACCGAGTTTTTGGGAAAGCTCGGTGACCGCGCGCGTCTGACGCGCCTGGCCGGAGCCGGGGATCACGTGGATTTCGTGGTGACCTTGCAGAGCGCGGACCGCGAAACCGTGGGCAGGGTGGAGCGCCAGACCGCGAGCGGAACGGTCGCGATCCGCGAGCTGCGCGACGCGAGTTGCGCGCGCGTGGCCGACGCGCTGGCTCTCAGCCTTTCGCTCTCTCTGCAACCGAAGGGCGATGCGCCGACTGACGGCTCGAGTAGCTCCGCGCCGCCCGCCGAAGTGCCGACCGTTGCGCCCGCTAATGACCCGCCCGTAAGCCCAGCGACCGCGCCAATCGCCGCGGTCGAAGCGAAGGCTGTAGAGCGGCCGTCGACGTCGCCGAAACTGCCGCCCGAGCGCGACGTGGCGCCCGTTGCCAAGTCCGCGAGCGAGGTGAAACCGCCCAATGGGGGTTGGTTTGGCCTGCAGCTCGGCGCGCTGACGGGCGTTGCTCCTAGCGTGCTGGTTCGCGGCGTGGCTTCGGTGGCAGTCGAAAACGTACTTCCGGAATGGTTCACCGGCGCGTCCCTGCGCTTTGCGCCCGTGTTCGCCTATGGGTCCGCCGAGACGCGAGTGGGTTCGATCGAGCACTGGTTGCTCGCGGGTCGAGCAGAGGGCTGCCCGGTGCGCTGGGGCGTCCCTACCTTCGGCGTCGCGCCTTGCTTGGGCATCGAGCTCGGGGTGACGCATGCGGCGGCCAGCGACACGCCCGGAAGCGGTCAGGCAAACCTGTGGATGGTCGCGGGAGCGGGGCTGCGGGCGGCCGTCGCCATCGCATCCGGAACCAACCTAGAGATGCAAGCCGAAGCGCAGGCACCCCTGTTCCGCAATGACGTGACCGCGGGGTCAGACACGGTCTATCGTCAGAAAATCATTGGGTTTCAAGGCGGTCTCGGAATTTCTGCACAGCTCTGGTGATCGCGGAGCCACGAGGCGGACATGGCCGCACAGGACTCGAGGTGAGCTGGCCGTTCAGCAGAAAGGCTCGGGAGCCCACCGAGTCCGAGCCAGCTCGACAGCGAGCCTCGCTCGAGGCGTTTCTCGCTCGCCACTACAAGTTCGTTTGGAGGCTGATGCGCGGGTTCGGCCTGCCGGCCCCAGAAGCAGAAGACGCCGCTCAGCAGGTATTCATGATCGCTGCCCGCAAACTCGAAACGATCGCGCCGGATCGGGAACGCTCGTTCTTGTACGGCGTCAGCGTGCGAGTCGCGAACAACGCACGCCGGGGCCTGCGGCGGCGCCGCGAAGTGGCGATGGAACCGATCGAAGGAGCCGAGTCGGCAGCAGAAAGCCCGGAACACGCGCTCGAACTGGCCAACGCGCGAGCGCTGCTCGCGGATCTACTGGCCGAGCTCCCCGACAAACTACGACGAGCGCTGGTGCTGGCCGAAATCGAGGAGTTACCGGTGCAGGCGATCGCGGAGCTCGAACGGATTCCGCTCGGCACCGCCGCTTCCCGTTTGCGCCTGGCGCGAAAACAGTTCCGCGCCTTGCTCGAGGGAGAAAAGGCCAGAAACCCGTTCTCGGAGGAGTGGTGAGCGACGACCCGCTCGACCAGCTCTCAGCCCGCCTGTTTCGCGCGGCGCGTGAAGAGCCGCTGCCAGACGGAGCAGAGCGTCGCGCGCTCGAGGCGATGCTGCACGAAAGCGGTGCTCCGCGCGTCGGACGCGCGCGCTCACGGATCCTACTGCTGGCTGCCGCGTTCGCGGGCTTGGTGTTGCTGTCGACAGCGCTTTCCAAGCGCGATCGTCCGGAGGTCTCGATCGCCGCGGAGCATCCGAGCGTGGTGAAACGCGCGCCTACGCTTTTGCCAGCCACTGCTACGCCTCCGCCCCCTGAACCGGCAAAAAAAACGGAGGCGCTGCCGACCGTGACCAGCGCAAAGCCGAAAAGCGTCGCTCCGGAGCATCCGACGCCTCCGACGCTGCAGGACGAGCTCGAGGCATTGCGCGTCGCGGAAAAATCCCTGAGCGCCGCGGATCCCAGCGCGGCGCTGCAAGCGCTCGATCGTTACGACCGTGTGCTGAAAGGTCAGAAGCTGCGAGCAGAAGCGACCTTGCTGCGCATCGAAGCGCTTTCGAAGTCGGGCCAAAGCCAGGCTGCAGCCGAGCTCGCCGCACGCTTCGCCAAGCAAAATCCGAGCAGCCCACTCGTTGACCGCGCGCGCTCGTTCATCAACCAGCCTGCTGGAGAGCCCGAACGTGACCAGTGATCGAGAAGGCGCGAGGCGGACATGGCCGTGGAGGAGCACACGCGCCAATAGGGTTGGGAGGGTTAGAACATGAACAGAAGTAGCTTCGAGAAGGTCTGCTGGGCGCTGCTAGCCATCGGTTGCAGTGGCAAGCTGAACGTTGGCGCCCAGGGCAGCGGCGGCAGCGCGAATACGGGTGGCTTGGTCGACGGCCCGCAGGGGGGGAACGGGCACGGCGGATTCACCTGGGACGGCGGCGCGCCGGTTGTGCCGGGCTCACTGGGTGAGCGGTGCATCCCAGGCAAGGTCACGACCGAAGCGGTGGGCAGCCCGGCCGAAGCCGATGTCAAAACACAGGATCGATGCAGCGACGGCTATACGTGCGGCACGAGTGGCCGATGTGAGCTCATCCCGACATGTGACGGCATCCGAAGCGGCGATTGCTTGGTATTCGTCGCACCGGGTGCGGGCGGCGCGCCCGCGATGGGTGGAAGCCCGGGAACGGGCGGCTATTCGACCGGAGGCACGAACGTGGACGGTCCCCCTCTCGCTACGGAACACTCTGCGATCACCGCTCTCGCCGCCGACCAGACGCGGGTGTATTGGGCAGACTACGGCAGCCGCGATCGACTGGGGAACTACAACAACGACGGAGCACTGCTCAGCGTTTCACTCGAGAGTGGCGCGATTGAGACCCTAGCGACTGGTCTTCTTGGACCCATTGAAGTGGGACTGACCAACTCCTACGCCTATGTGATGATCGATGGAGGACCGTTGATCGGGACCCAAGCACGCCCCCAGCTCTGGCGAGTTCCATTGTCCGGCGGAAATCCCGAACCAATTGCGATCGCGAACCTCGGCTTGACTTGGTCCAGTTTCGTCGCAGCCGGCGCACGAGCCTTCTTGAGCGTACACGAACAGATATATCAACTCTCAGACCAAGAGCACGAGGCGTCGGTATTTGCGCCGAACGCTGTCGAGAATGACGTCGTCTGGCCATTGGCAGCGAGCGAGACTCACCTCTACTACGACTCCGTCCAATACGGAGGGCTGCGCAGTGTGACTATCGCCGACGGTTCGCGGGAGGATCTCGCTCGCCCGTCCCATCCCATCGCTCTCCACGGCGAATTCATGTACGGGCTCGAGCTGCTTCAAGACCCTGCCGGGTTGATGTTGACCCGCGCACCGATAGCGGGCGGAAACTGGGTCCGTAGGCGGGCGCTCGGCAGTGACGGCATGTATGCCAGTGACGTGCAGATGGTCGGCGATCGCTATTTCTTCCAGACCATGCCGCAGGCGTTCACCAGCGCCGTCCGCGCAGCGGTAGTAACGGCACTACTCGACTCCGAGCAGACGCCGGTTCGAATACTGGAGCGCTCCACGCAGCCGAGCGCACCCTACGCTTCGTGGTGGGTCGGCACCGCGAATGCCCTGTTCTGGACCGATGGGGATCGCGTCTACCGGCGCGCGATCGAATGACTTCATTCGGAATCTCGCGGGCGTAGGGCACGCGGGGTGTCGAGATTCCGAGTTTCGTGACTTCGGTCACGAACGACGGGCCCGCGTCGATGGTCGGCGCGGGCCCGTTGGATTGCTCGCGGTTTGCGGGCTGCGGGCGAAAACTGAAGCAAAGCACGGCAGCCGTGATCGATTGACCTGGCCCGCGCATTAACGAGCGTGCTGCGTTCTTTGCTTGCCGTATGTCCTCTGCTGCTCGTTGTCGCTTGTCAGGGCGCCGACGACACTCCCGGGAACTCCGGGGGCTTTCCCAACACTCAGGGCGGCAGCCCCACGGGCGGAGTGCCCGCACAAGGCGGCACTCCAAGCTCGACCGGCGGTACCAGCCCAAGTACGGGCGGCACCACGCCCGGCGGTAGCGGGGGCTCCGCAAGCGGCAGTGGGGGCACCGCCAGTGGCGGCAGCTCTGGGGCGGGCGTGAGCGGCGGCACCGTAAACGGTGGAGCTCCGGGCGAAGGCGGGGGCGCGGGCGGCAGCGCTGGGACTACCCCTACGGGTGGTGGAGGCGCAGCTAACGGCGGAGGCAACGGCGGCAAGGCACAGGGCGGTAGCGGGGGCACCGCAGCCGGTGGCGCAGCCGGCGCCAAGGCCACCGGTGGCACCGCGACCGGCGGAACGAGTGGCGCCGCGACCGGGGGCAGCGCCACCGGTGGCACTGCCACGGGTGGCACGGGAGGTCAGGTTGGCCTGCCCAGCGGCGTGAGCGCGCTCTTTCCAGCCAACAAGAGCCAGGGAGTGTGCCCCGATCCGCCGCTGCGCATCAGCTTTGCTTCTCCGCCGTCGCTCGGCACGGCCGGCAAAATTCAGGTGTTCAACGCTTCCGGAGGCGTGGTTGCCAGCGTCGACATGGCAAGCACGAACGTTACCGACACCATCGGTGGCACGACGTTCACCATTCCACGTCGGGTTTACGTCGATGGCAACGACGCGGTCATCTATCTGAAGACCAAGGCGCTCAGCTACGGGCAAACCTACTACGTGACGGTCGACTCCGGCGCAATCCGCCCGCCCGGGGGCGGAACACTGGCCATCACCGACAGCAACACCTGGCGCTTCAGCACGGCGGCCGCTGCGCCGTCGAACGTGAGCGCGCTCACGGTGTCGTTGAGCGGAGCGGGGAACTTCTGCTCGGTGCAAGGCGCGCTCGACGCGCTGCCATCGGGCAACAACACCGCCTCGCGCATCACGATCAACTCCGGCACCTACTACGAGATCGTGCACTCCTCCGGTAAGAACAACGTGACTTTGCATGGACAAGATCGCAAAGCGACGATTATCGCCGGAACCAACAACAACAATCTGAACGCGAGCACGGCCACTCGTTCACTGATCGGTTTCGACAACACCAAGGGCCTCGTAATCGAGAACCTGACGATCAAGAACTTAACCCCTCAGGGTGGGTCACAAGCGGAGGCCCTGCGCTTGCAGGGTTGCGACCAATGCGTGGTGCGCAGCGCGGACATCATCAGCCTGCAGGACACGCTGCTCTGGAGCGGCAAGATCTACGCCACTGATTGCTACATCGCCGGCAATGTGGACTTCATTTGGGGCAATGGGGCCGTGTATTTCAACAAGTGCGAGATCAAGACGATCGGGCGCGCCGGCTACAACGTGCAGTCGCGCAATGCGGCCGGCGCTTACGGCTACGTGTTCGTCGATTCCAAGCTGACCGCAGACTCGGGCATCACCGGCAACGTGCTCGCCCGCATCGACGTGAGCACGTATCCCGGAAGCCACGTGGCCTACATCAACTGCCAAATGGGTAGCCATATCTCGGCTGCCGGCTGGGTCGTGACCGGCGGTTCGCCCACGTCTTCCCTGCGCTTCTGGGAGTACCAAAGCACCGACGCCTCCGGCAATGCGCTCAACGTTAGCGGGCGTCTTTCCGGCCTGACGCCGATCACCTCGGCACAGGCGGCCATGATGCGGGATCCGAGCGTGGTCCTAGGCGGGTGGCAGCCGCCGCAGTGAAACAGTGGTCGCACTCCGCCGGAGGAGTAAACTGACAGAGTGACTCGCTCTTCCGGGGTGTGGCTCGCCCCCATCGCTTGGCTTTTGCTCGCACGACTGACGCCGGGCTGCGATGACGTGATCGGCGAGGCCATCGTGCGCTCACCCGGCGAAATTTCCGGCGGAACGGGTGGCGGAACTGGGACTGGCGCGTCGGCGGGCGAGAACGGCGGCGACCTGGGAAGCGGCGGCACGACTGGTGGAACGGACGGTGGCGACGGAGCTAGCGGCGGAACGCCGACTTCGGGCGGCGCCGGCATTGGAGGAGGCAGCGGCGGGACCGGTGCGACTACGGGCGGAGGAGGCGCGAGTACAGGAGGGACCGGCGGTTCGAACACTGGCGGCACTGTCGGCCAGCCCCCGTGCCCGGTTCAGATCGATGGTTTCGCGACCGTCGGAGACGGCGTGACCGGAGGCTTGAACGGCACAGTGGTGAAGGTGAAGACCCCCGCCGACTTCAAGACCTGGGCCACGAAGTCCGAGCCGGTAGTGATCCAGATCGACACACAGCTGACCCTCACCGAGCAGATTCGGCCGAAATCCGACAAGACCATCGTCGGGATAGGTAAGAACGCCGAGCTGGTCGGGGGCGGCCTGTACATTCTAGACGCGCAAAACGTGATCGTGCAGAACCTACGAATCTCGAAGGTCCCGGCCAGTGGCGACGCGATCACGGTTCAAAATTCACAGCGCGTGTGGATCGATCACTGTGACCTCTCGAGCAGCCTGAGCGACCCCAAGGGTACCTACGACGATCTCGTGGCCGTCACACACGGCTCCGACTACGTGACCGTCTCTTGGACACATTTCCACGACCATTACGCGGTGGCCCTGGTCGGTCACTCGAACAGCAGCGACGCCGTGACCGAGGACACCAATCACCTGACCGTCACCTTTCATCACAACTGGTTCTCGGACACTCAGACCAACGAGCCGCGCGTGCGCTTCGGCAAGGTCCATGTCTTCAACAATTTGTATCAGCGCACCTCCGCCAACGCGGTGATTTCACAAATGGGCGCCCAGGTTTTGGCCGAGGGAAACGTCTTCCAGAGTGTCGCGCTGCCGATCACCACGCACTATGAAGATCCCGATGATGGGTTCATCATCGAACGCGACAACTCGTTCTCCGGCGACAGCGGCATGAACCAAATTACCCAAACCGGTACTTGGACTCCGCCGTACGGCTACAATGCGGACGATGCGTCGAACGTCGAATTCCTGGTCTCCGCCTGCTCCGGCGTCGGCAAGATCTGACGCGCGCGTCAGTTGACCTGAATGGTCTTCTTCACCGTCACCGGTTCGCCGGTGAATGGGCGTACTTTCACGCCGCGCAGCAGCCGCGCGATGCACTCCCCCGCGTCGGTGCCAGCAAAGCGGGCGCCGTAGACGGCCGCGTTGCTGGTGACTCCGGAAGGATCGAGGGTCACGGTGACCACGGCTTCGCCGCCGGCATCTCCGGCAGGAACGCAACCGCCAGCGCTCGCGGCGGCTTTGCTGAGCGCCGCGCGCGCGGCCCGCTCATCGAACGGACCTCGCAGGAATTTGGCTGGCGCAGCGGCGACACCTGCACCCGTCGCCACCGGTGTGCCGGGTTCAGCGCTGCCCGCAGGACCCGCGCCCTTGCGCCGCGCTGGCGCGCCTTCTACCGCGGGCGACGCGGGCTCCGCAGCAGCCACCGAGAGCTGTGGCTCAGGCAGTCTCGCCTGCGCGTTCTCGGCCGATTTGGCCGTTTCTTTGCCGATCATGAAGCCCGACACGAAGCCCACCCCGAGCGCGATGATCACGCTGCCAACGAAGGAAACCAGGACCACCGGCGTGAACGTGAAGCGCGAGCGTCGCGACTTGCGCGATCGGTGCCGGCTCAGTCGTTCGCCGGTAGCGGGGTCGAGCTCCATGCTGGCCATGGACGCGCGCATTCTTGGTTCCGCCGGCGCTTTCTCGGCGGATTTGTCGAGCGGAGCGAGCCCCACGGCGACCCGCTGCGAGCTCACCAGCGCAGCGTCTGCCTGCGCCTGCAGCTGCTGTGCGCGCGCTCGCTCTGCGGCGGCAGCGGCCGCGCGCGCTGCGGTGGCCAGCACTTCTTGGGACCAATCGACATCGCGAGCGACGTCGAGCTTGGGGGCGCTGGTCGCCTCGGAAGAAGCCTGAGTAGCAGCGGAGGGCGAAGCCGCGACAGCGGATGGTTGCTGATTCGCGACGTCCGCAGGCACGGCGACCGGACGCGCCGACCCCGGTACCGCTGCGCCCGCACCGAGCGCTTCCGCAGGCACAGCAGCCAGCGATTGGGTGTCTCCCGCAGTCGTGATCGGCGTCGGAGCCGACGCAGCGGTCGCCGGCTCTCGCGGCGATTCGGACGCGGGCGCCTGAATCGCTGCGTCGAGCGCCGCCAAAATCGCGCGCTGCGGATCACTCGAGTCACCCGCGAACAAGCGCTGATAGCGCTCCAGGTAACCGCCGCCGTCAGCCTGAACGGGCGGGGCTGCTGCCACCTCTTGCGCAGTTTGCGGCGACGCCTCGGCCGGGTTTGCTGCTGGATTCGACGCGAACGGATCGGCCACCCACTCGATGCTCACTCGATCGGAAGGATTGCTCTCGGGAGCCGGCTCGGGCGTGCCAAATGCAGTCACGGCGACCTCGTGCGCCTCCACCGGAGGAGGCCCAGGCGACCAGACCACCTGCGGCGGCTCGTAGCTCTCCGCCGAGGGCTCCGACGTAACGGTGACGACTCGTTGCTCGAGCGAAACCGGAAACGGATCGTACGAGACCCGCGGCTCGGTAGTTTCGACCTGAACCGGCGTAGCTGCCGGAGCGCTCGGCACGGGTTCGGCCAAGGCAGTCGGCGCAGGGGCCACTTCTTCCGCTGCC
Source organism: Polyangiaceae bacterium (assembly GCA_035549735.1). Taxonomy (GTDB): domain Bacteria; phylum Myxococcota_A; class Polyangia; order Polyangiales; family Polyangiaceae; genus PMG-095. Next base: position 149,612 of record DASZQI010000073.1, read on the forward strand.
GGCGGGAGCTCCGCACTCGCGGGCTCAGCCGCTGACGTGACCGGTTCCTCGACGGGAGCAGTCAACACCGCGCTCGCCTCTGTCTCCACGACAGCAGGCGACGCCTCACTTTCCTCCAGCTCAGCGGACGGCGCTGCCCTTTCCTCGACGGCAGGAGGCGACGCTCCAGTTTCCTCCAGGGCAGGAGACGACGCTGCACTCTCGTCAACGGCAGCAGCCGGCGCTGCTCCCGCCTCGACGGGAGTAAGCGCTGCGCTGCTCGCGCGCAGGGCGGCAAATTCTGCGGCCGCGTCGGCGACACCGAGGGGCCACGGGCTGTGCTCCAGGACCGGCGCGGGAGGCGGGGTAAAACCGGGCAGCTCCAAGGGCGGAATTTCGGGCAGGGCCGGGGCGGGGGGAAACTCGTCGCGCACGCGCGCGGGCGGCGCGCCGGACTCGAGCGAAGCTTCTGTGTTGTGGAGGGACGCGTCCTCAGAGGATTCGGGCGGAGCGAAAGACATGAGGCCTCTTCGACTACGAGTGTTGTTACCGATTTTCTCGCGTGCCAGGCGCCGCGCAAGCCAAAGTGGCGGTACGGCGACAACTCGGCCCGCAGGCTCCGGCAATCAGGCTGGAGTTATCCCCTCAGACTGCGCATTTCGGGCGGCTCCGCAGGGCGGAACGTATTTTTCCAAAGGCCTTGCACTGCGGATCGATCGGGAGCAGACCCCCCGCCAACATGCACAGCTCCGACGACGAGTCGCCGCGCCTTATCGAGCTCGAGACCAAAATTGCGTACCAGGACAAGACCATCGCCGAGCTCAACCAGGTCGTGGTGCAGCTGAACAAAGATCTGGCCGACTACGCGCGGCGACTTCAGACGGTCGAGCGAACGCTGCGCGCAGAGCTCGAGCGGCGTGACATGCCGCTCGAAAAGCCGCCGCACTATTGAGCGGCGTGTCGCGTCGGCTCAGCGCACCTTGATGTTCGGAACGGGCGGGTTCGCCATGCCGTTGCCGATGTGGAAGCCGGGATGGGGCGGCTGATTGTACGCAGTCTGCTCGGCCGAGACCTGCATGCGGTACTGGGGGTCGTGCATCAGCGTGTAGATGCGGCGCGTGGTGACCGCAGTGGTGGTGTACAGGCGCAGCGCGGTGTTGTTCGACTCTCGCCAAATGATCTCTTCACGCCAGTCGCCGAGCAAATCGGCCGTTAGCGTGGGGGTCGACTTGGTGCCGTTGTTCGAAGCACACTGTGAGCAGGTCTGGAGCGAGCTGCCGCCGAACTTCGAAATGGTGGTGCCATCCTCGAGCTCGCGTGTTTCATCCGCATCCCAATAGATCAGGAAATTCTGCTGCGACGGCTTGGTGCCGACATTGGCGTTCGACGTGGCCGAAAACAGGCCGGTGACGCTGGATGCCCACATCTCGCCGCCAGGGCTGCTCGCCAAGATGTCGTCGGCCACGCAGCGACCGGTGTCCGCGCCGTTGATCGGCCCCTCTTGGATAATCTGACAGGTTTTGGCGTCGCGCACGTGGTAGGCGGGGTGGCTGCCGTCTTCATTACACATGAAGAACTCGAGCCCAGGGCGAGACGGAATGAGGTCCCCGACGTGCTCCGCGTCCCCGTGGTTGTAGCCGGTCGAGCACAGGCCTTTGCCGTCGTGGTCCACCGCCATCGCGCCGTACATGATCTCCTGGCCGTTATCGTCATCGACGTTGGCGACGCTCATGCTGTGCGAGCCCTGGCCCGTGAAGGGCTTGCCGGCCGCGTCGCGCGGCGTGCTGTTGCTATCGAATTTCCACAGCTGAGTGATCTGCCCGTTTCTGAAGTTCCACGCGGCCATGGTTGCGCGGGTGTAGTAGCCGCGCGCCATCACGAAGCTCGGCATGCCGGTGTTGTCGAGGTAGGCCGCCAAACCGAGAAAGCGGTCGACGCGATTGCCGTAGTCGTCGCCCCAGGAAGACACCGTGCCGCGAGCCACGTCGAAGGCCACCGTCGACATTTCTGCGCCGGTTTGCCCGTTGAACACGGTCAGATATTCCGGGCCGGACAGCACGTAGCCATCCGAATTGCGGTAGGCCATGGTGTCGTTGTCGTTTGCGGCGGGCCCGAGCTTCAGATAGGCGCCGGTGCCATCTTTGGTCCCCGGGGCGGTCTTCACGGCCATCTCGGCCTTACCATCACCGTCGAAGTCTTGAACGACGAATTGCGTGTAATGCGCGCCGGCGCGAATGTTGGGACCCAGATTGATACGCCAGAGTCGCGTCCCATTCAGCTTGATTCCGTCGATGTAAACGTCGCTGGTGACGCCAGCCTGCGAGTTGTCCTTGGCGTCGCTGGGGTCCCACTTCAGCACGATGTCGAGCACGCCATCGCCGTCCAAGTCGCCGGTGCTGGCGTCATTGGCGCTGTAGGAGCTCGAGGGCGGGGAAATCGGAATGCTCAGATAGTTCTGCGCCCAGGGCGTGGCAGTCTCCGAAACCGCCCCTTCGGTGCCGCCGATCACCACGCTCACGGTGTACTGGGACTGCGCGTTGCCGCCAGAATCCAGATAGTTGGTGCTGTTGGTGACGGTCGCGACCTTGGTTCCGCCGCGGTACACGTTGTACGCAACATTGCTGGGGTTGGCCGCGTCGTACTCGAAGCCGAACATGCGCCAACCAACGTACACACCGCCGCTCACCACCACCGCAACCAGACCGCGATTCAGCTTCTCCATTTGATAGAAGCCGTTGCCACCGGTCGCAGCGCCACCTGCGGGTGGTGCGCCGGCCATGCCTGCGGCGCCGCCAGTCGCGCTCGTGCCACCCTTGCCGCCCGCTCCGGCACCGGCGCTTGCGCCCCCCTGACCCGTACCAGTTCCCGCCGTGCCACCCGAACCACCCTTGGTGCTGGAGCCGCCCTGCGCGCTGCCGCCGTTGGTCGTGGAACCACCGCTCGAGCCGCCTTGCCCACCGACTCCGCTACCGGAAGCGCCGCCGCTCGTCATGGTGGAACCGCCGCTCGAGCCACCCGCGCTACCCAGGGTTCCGCCGGTGGTCGCACCTCCAGTTGCGCTGCCGCCGGTCACACCGCCGGTCGAAGGGCTGGTTCCGCCGGTGGTCGCCACCGTCCCGCCCGACCCCGGCGTCCCGCCGCTCGCCCCACCGTCAGTCGAGTTGGTTCCGCAACCGAAGCCCGCCAAAAGAACGAAGCACGCGGACCAAGTTGCACGCGCGGGGAAACTGGAATTCATCGTTTGCTCTCCAACACCAAGTCGACAGGATGCTCGCCGATCCGCGGCGATCAACCCAATCCGGGCTTGTCGCAGCAGGAACCAGCGCTACCCAACAACTAGGGTCAGAGGGCTCTCAAACCTTGACCTAGATCGCGCATACCTTGCGGGTGAAATATTTCACCCGCAGCCGTCATTCGTAAAACCAAATGTCGTCGACCCAGAGGTCGAAGATCGAGCTCGACTGTAGGTTCCACTCCATGTCGTAGAGGTGTGCCGTGTCCAGCGCGTCGGCGCGATAGCCAAACTCGCGCTGGGCCATGCGAGAGAAATCCAGCTTGTACAGCCGCCACTCGGTGCCGAGCTGGACCAGGTCGGTTCCGAAGCCGTTGTAACACTCGTCAGGTGTGCCCGGGGTTGCGTTGCATACGCCCCCTTCCGGACGCGTGTTCGCGTCCTGAAATTGCACGCGAATGGTGCTGCTGTTGGTGTCGCCCGTGCGGGCCCAGAACATCACCCCGCGGAAGGCGCTGGCGTCGATGGACTCGGCTTGATTCGAGTATCGAAACCCAGCGCTCAACACGGCGCCCCAGTTGGTGAAGCCCTGACCGGTGACGCGCATCGCGAAGTTACTGCCGCAATGTCCGCCGGGGACGCGTTCCGGAGAAGGCGCGGCGTCGGCCGGCGGAGAGATCGTGCCGTCCGTTCCGTCCGTCGAGATCCACCAGCTTCCGTTGCGACCCGCGGTTCGGCTGAGCTGACCGTTGTTGTCTTCGAGATCGTCGACCAACGTGGTCGGGTCGATCGGCCCGACCGACGCCAAGCACTCTGGGTCGCCGTTACCGCCGCTCCCGCTGCCACCGCTGGCCGAACCGCCCGTTCCCATCGAGTCCGAGGATTCTCCGGAGCAGGCGGCGAGGCCGAAACTGAGCGGAAGCGCACACAGAATGACGGACCAGGGTACGGCGTGGGTCATGGCTCGGTTCATGGCGTGATTCCTCTCTGCCAAGCCTAATGTCCGAGGTCGCGTGGATCCGACGGAATTTCGCGCAAGACCGCAAAAATCGCGCAATCCGCAGCGTTTCGCCGCTCGCTCCCCCCTCGCTGATTACTCGTCCTCGGATTCGGCCGCGCGCTCGAGCCAGGCCTCGACCTTTTTCAGCCGTGCGTCGAAGTCGGCCCTGGCCGCTTCGAAGGCAGGCTTCTCTCCGGACAAAGCGGCGATACGGGCATCGGGATAGCTCGTCTGCAGCACGCGCTGGAGCTCGGCGTAGTCGGACAGCACGTTCGAATTCACGCCCCAGTGATCGATCTTCTCGATCCGCGCCTTGACCGGAGTCAGAGCCTGCGGCAGCGAGGTTTGCAGAGCGAGTACGGCCGCCTTGCTCTGGGCTTGGTCGTAACGCCCGCGCGCCGCGCGCAGCAAGCCGAGCACCACGCGGTGGTCGGGCAGCTTTCGTCGATCGTAGTTGAGCTTACGCTCGACTTCCTCCTCCTCCATGTGCTCGCGCCACTGCGCACTGGCGCGCTGCCCCGCGACCGGATCTTCCGGCAGCCGAGAGGGATCGGCGCTGGGAGCAGGCTGCGCGCTCGGACTCGCGACCGCCGCCGCGACGCTCGAGGCGCGCGTCCCGGGTGCAGCTGAATCCGCGCGCTGCTGACAGGCGCCGAGCGCGATGCTGGCGCACCAAACGAGAGCCCATGCTCGCTTCAAAACGCAGTCCCGAGGCCACCCAGCGCGACGACGCCGAGATCCGCCGATTGCTCGAGCCGCCGAACCACCGAGACTCCGCTGTGAGCGACCAGCGCGATCGGGCCGAGCGCGCAAGTGAGCACGGGCCCTGCATCGAGATCGTAGGTGGGCTCGTTGGTTCTTCTAAGCTTGTCACGGTCGGAACCGAGATCGAAGCGCCCCTGGGCGTCCACACCGAGGTGAAGCGCGTCCGAAAGCCGAAGCAGCGCCGCAGCTCGCAGCTCGCCGTCACGCTCGTTGCCCTCCGGATCCTGTCCGTAAGCGAGATTTCCGATCAAGAGCGTACGCCCCACTCGCTTGCCCAACGAGAGCACCAGTTCGATCTCACCCTCCGGTTCGTCGAAGCCTTCGGCCTTGTAGAGCAATGCCGCCGCGCCTGCCACGCCCTGACCCGCCTCCGTGAGTAACTGCACACGGCCACCGATGAAGGGCCCGAGCTCCTCCCCACCGTCGTTCAGAGTGGCGCCTGCGCGCAACGCAAGGGGGCCGTAGATGCGCGCCTCGGCGAAAGAGGTCATGACCGCGGCACCGTCGGCGCTGTCGTAACCGCCATAGCCCGCGGCCTGCGCAGCGACCGCGCCAACGCTGGGCGTGAGTGAGAGCGGCAAGAAACTGCCGTTCGCAGCCGCGCCACGCACGCTATCGGACCACGAACGATGCGCGGACGCGCTCGCTTCGCCCGAACTCTGCGCGTAGGCAGGGGCCACGGCCAAGCACACCAGGGCTGCCACGGACGCGGTCAGGATTGCTCGATTCATCTTTCTGGTCCCAAAAATTAAGGCCCTGCCGCGCCGGCAGCCCGTGCGAAGTAGATGTCGCCGCTGTCGCGCCGCGTGTCCATCCAAACCACCAGCACGTCCGGCCCTTGCACGACGATGCCTTTGTAGTCCCCAAGAAAGTCGCTGGTGGCGGGACCGCGACCGTCCGTGACCTGAATATTGGGCTCGAAGCCTTGAGTGGGATCCGCGGAGCGCGCGTACCAAACCTCGTTTTGCCCGTTGCGCAAATCGGTCCAGGCAACGTGCACGCGATTGCAGCGGTCGACCGCCACCCAAGATTGGAACTGGCGCGACGCGCTGGTGTTGTCGTTGACGCGCAAGGGCTTGGTCCAGGTGGCGCCGCCGTCCTTCGAGAACAAGAGCCACACGTCATCGTCCGATTGGCCGCCGGACATACGGCTGGTCCAGGTGATGGCAACCGTCTTGCCGGTAGGGTCGGCCGCAGCGCCCACGATCGGATGCTGCCGCGGCTTGCAACTGAAGCAGAACGTGCCCATGTCCGGGATTAGATCGCGCGCCTTTTCCCAAGTGCCCCCACCATCGGTGCTGCGCAAGTAACGCAGTTGATTGTTGGCGGAGTCGAGGTTGTACGGCACATGCACGAGACCAGTCGTCGAGGTGACGATGGCCGTGCCGTGGATGATGTTGCCGAGCGACTGAGTGGTCCCCCAAGTCTGCCCGCGATCGACCGAGCGCTTGATGCCCGCCGAGTTGCCGAGCCACGAGACGAACACCGTGCCCTCGGTCACGCCACCCCCCGCCCAGGGTTTATCGGGCGCACTTTGAATGCTGCGGATCGAAGACCAGGTTTTGCCCTGATCGGTCGAGGTCATCAGCCGAATGTTCCCGGTATTGCCGACATCCACGTATTCCTGACACACGGCGTACATGGTTCCGCCACCATCGATGGCCACGGCCGGATCGCCGACGAACTGACCGCCCGAGTTGGGAATGGAGACGTTCTTGCTCCAGGTGAGCCCACCATCCGTGGTGAAGCTGAACGCGCACACGCGCGACGCGCGCTCATCCATCCAGCCCGCGATCGCGAGCTTGCCGGGGCCGGACGCCATGGTCACTTCGCTCTGATTGCCCGAGCCAGTGTCGTCGTTCAGCCGAATGTTCTTCGTGAAAACTACGGGGGCCGGCGCGGTGCACGCCGTCGCACCGCCGCCGCCACCAGTGCCCGCGCCCGCGCCACCGAGGCCGCCGCTGCCGCCTGCTCCGCCCCGCCCGGCGCTGCCCGCCGCGCCGCCGCTTCCTGTGCCGCCACTCGTATTGACGCCTCCCGAGCTCGCGCCGCCCCGGCCGGCCCCAGCGCCGCCGGGAGAAGAGCCACCTGAGTTCGATGCGCCGCCGGTCGTCGACGCGCCCCCGGTCGTTGGGCTGCCGCCAGTACCCGGGGCACCACCCGTGACGGATGCGCCACCGGTGGCCGGCGCACCGCCGGTGCTGGTCGTGCCGCCGGTTGCCACCGTGCCACCGGTCGCGCTGACGCCACCGGATGAAGGAGTGCCCCCGGTTACGAGCGAACCACCCGTGTTTGTGGTGCCACCCGTGCTGCGGCCGGGATCATTGCTGCTCGTGGAACATGCCCACGGCCCTGCGAGCGCGCCGAGCACCGAAATGGGCAAAAGCAGTCGCCAGTTGGAGCGATCGACAGGGAGAGCCATGCTCCACTAGAGCCGAGCCCGCGCTCGGTTAGCTCAGCAATTCGAGCCGAGCCCGCGTTTCCTGCGATGAAAATTGGCTTCTGCGTGGGCGAGCGCCCTCAGTTACCATTGACTCGACCGGTGAGGCGATCGACTCTGCCGCGATAGGTGTGCCCTCGCTGCAGAGGTCACAAGGGAAATCCGATAGGGGCGCCGGTTCAGATCATGGCCAATCTTCAGGCTCCAGAGCTGGAGCCAACCCAAGTACAAGACGCTCCTCCATCCTCGAAACTGGCGTCTCTCGACCCGCGAATGCTGGAGCTGTTGACCCATTCGTTCGCGCTGCACGCCGGCAAGGATGAGCGCATCGACGCGGCGGATCTGCAGCACGCAATGCGTGTGCGCGGCGACTTCCTGGCCCAGCGCATGCTGGCGCTACTCGATCGCAACGGGGACGGATGCATCGACCGCGCTGAGTTTCTGGAGGCTGTACGGCGGCTAGTTTTCGGCAGCCCGGCGCAGAAGTTGCGGTTGGCTTTTCAAATTCACGACCTGGACGGCAACGGTCGTATCGAAGCCGAAGAGCTGAAGCGCCTGATCGCCATGAACCTTTGGGAAGAAGCGGGCGGCGGGCCATCCGGCGTGCACTCTGCGCGCCGGCGCGACGACCGCGTCAACGAGCTTTCCAGCTTGCTCGTCTCGACCGCGGACGAAAACTCGGATCACAGCCTGAGCTTCGAAGAGTTCGAGCGCATCACCCGCGCCGATCCAGCGCTGTTTCAGCTAATCACCGAGAGCGAAGCGAGCTGGCTCGCGCCGCAGGCGCGGCTACTGGAGGCACAGATCCGGAGCGCCGAGTGGGCTCCGCGCGTCCGCCGCTACATCGGCAATCACCTGCCGCTGATCGTGTGCTGCTCGCTCTGGCTCGGCGCGAACGTCTTTCTGTTCGTGAACGCCCTGATTCAGTATCGCAGCGCTGGACCCTGGGTGATGCTAGCGCGCGGGCTCGGAGCTTGCCTCAACCTGAACGGCGCGCTGGTGCTGGTGCCGGTGACGCGACGGCTTCTTACTTGGGTGCGAAACAGCGCGCTCGGTCGCTTTTTGCCACTGGACGACGCGCTCAGCATCCATCGTTTCCTCGGACAATGCCTGTTCTTCATGGGGCTCGCTCACACCGGAGCGCACCTCGTGAACTACTCGAAGGGCATGGGCATCGCCACCGGCCTGCTGCACACCCCCGCCGGGCGAACCGGCCTCGGACTCTTGCTCGTCTCGGCGGTAATGTGGGGGTTTTCGCTGCCGCAGCTGCGAAAATCAGGCCGGTTCGAGCTCTTTTACTTCGCCCATTTCGGCTACGTGTTCTGGTTCTTGCTGGCCCTCGCCCATGGTCCGCGCTTCTGGAAATTCGCGCTGATCCCGGTCTTGGCGTTTGCCTTCGAATGGCTCGCGCGCGCGCGACGGCGCACGCAGAACGCGCGTTTCGTGAAGCTGACCGGCCTGGCCTCGGGTGTCTCTCGCCTCGAGGTGGAGCGCCCTCCCGCGTTTCAGCACAAGGCCGGGGATTATGCGTTCGTAAAGATCCCAGCGCTCGCGCGCCACGAGTGGCACCCGTTCACTATCAGCAGCGCGCCGGGGCTCGGCTCTCTGACGTTCCACATTCGGTCCGAAGGCGATTGGACGGGGTCGCTGCGCCGGCTCGCCGACGATCCGCGCTTGCTCGATCCGTACTTCGACTTGAAGGTCCACATCGACGGCCCATTCGGTAGCCCGAGCATGCACGTGTTCGAGTCGCGTTACGCCGTGCTGGTCGGGGCGGGCATCGGAGTCACTCCGTTCGCCAGCGTGCTCGAAGACTTACTGATTCGCGCGCACGCTGGTGAAATCCAGCTGGAAAAGCTGTATTTCTTCTGGCTGAACCGCGACTCGCGCGCGTTCGCTTGGTTCGCCGATTTGCTCCTGTACTTGGAGCAGATGGACAAGAAGCAGCTCGTCGACGTGCGCGTGTGTTTGACCGGGGGCCGCGGCAACACCGGTGCCTTGGCGCTGAATCTCGCACGAAACCTGGCGCACGACATCGGAAAGCCAGACTTCGTCACCGGTCTCAGCACCCAGACCCGCCTGGGCGCGCCGGACTTCGAGAAGGAGCTCGCCGAAATCGCGGAGCGTCACGCGCCCGCGCCGGTCGACGTGTTCTTCTGCGGGCCACCGAGCCTCGGCAGCAAGCTCGCCGGCATCTGCCGGCGGCTGGCCCTGCGCTTCCGCGAAGAGCGCTTTTGACAGGCGTGAGTCGCGCGAACGCCTAGAACAAGAAGCTGCTCTGCGAGCCGTTCAGAATGCTGTTCTTCTGGGTCTGATTGAAGTGCGTGTTGGGGTAATCGTAAAACGACGCGGACATGGGCGTGCCGTCAGTCGACGCGGCATCGGGCAGACCAAACGCATGGCCGAGCTCGTGCACCATGCCGCCGTACCACCGGTTCATCGTCCCACCGATACCAACGGCGCCGTCGGCATCGTGTTGACACAAGATGACCCAGCCGGGACTGCCGCCACCGCCTGCGCCGTCGCCCTCGGCGCTGATTTCGCCCACGACCATCCAGCGGCTGTCCGGGTTCTTGAGCCCGAATTTGCGCACTAGCTCGTTTTGCATGTTGGTCACGGACCACCAGTATTTGTCCCCGCCGTTGGCCGTGGTTTCGTACCAATTCTTCACGTGGTCGCCGACCACGGTCTCGACGATCGGATCGTTCAGCTTGAAGGTCTTGCCGAGCTCGGCCTTGTAGTACTTCTGCGCTTCCAGCATGACTTTGCCGATGCCGTCCGGATACTTCTGATCGAACGGAACATCGGAGGGGCGCAGCCAAAATACGCGGATGGTTTTGGTGGGCGGATCGCCCCCCGTAGTTCCCGCGCTGCCTCCCGTCGATTTGCCGCCGCTCGAGCCGCCGGTTGCCGTGCCACCGCTTCCGGCGCTTCCGCCGCGGCCACCCGCGCCTGCGCCCGCGCTGCCGCCGGTGCCTGCGCTACCTCCTCTTCCGTTGCCGGACTTGCCGCCCGTGTTGCCGCCGGTTCCACTGCCACCGGTCTGCGCCTTGCCGCCGCTGCCGCTTGCGCCGCCGCTGCCGCTGCCTCCCTTCGCGGTGGGATTGCCGCCGGTGGTTCCGCCGGAGCTCGTCGGCCCGGTACCGCCAGTGAGAGAGCCACCGGTCGAAGTCCCACCGGTGACAACACCGCCGGTCGTTCCGCCAGTCGTTCCACCACTGGACAGACCACCCGTCACGCCACCGGTTGCGCTGCCGCCCGAGGTCGCAGAAGTCCCACCCGTAGTCGTGGGCGGGCTGCCGCCAGTGTTGAACACGCCGTCGTCGGTCTCCGTGTTCGTGCTGCAGGCGAGCAAAAGCAGCAGCGGAAGTCCCAAACCAATGCGACGAGACTGCAACATGGTGTCCTCGATCGAATTTGCGCTCAACGACGCGCGAACGCGTCGCTCTACAGTGACGCTTCGTTCGCCCCGGTGGTCACCGATCTCCGATCGCGTGCCGAAGCAGCCGGCGCAGCCGGCCGCGCTTCGAGCCAAAGATTTCTGACCCTTATCGGCCAGTATCGGAGTGCACCGCGAGACCGACCGGAAGCTCGTCGCCGAACCAGTCCGCTCGCTCCGCTTCGGCGACCGGCACGAACTCGCGAACCGCCTGCACCCATTCCGCGGGCGCCCCTGATGCTTCGAGCCGCTTGGCCGTTTCCTGCCGGACGCCTTCGCTGAGGTCGCGAGAGCGATCTCCCGTCACTCTCGAGAGTTGGAAGGCGGCCCGGGCAGCGCTGGGCATGTCCTGCCAGCGCTCACGCAACAAATGGTCGAGCCAACGCTCGGCAACCGAGGGGGGCAGCACGTGGTGCGCGCTGGCATAAGCCGGCACTCGCGCACCGATGCGACCCAGCGCAGCCCACAAGCGCGGGTCGCGACTGGTCCAGGTGCGCTCCAGAAGCCACCGCCCGAGTTCGACGCGCATCTCGACCTTCACGCGCTCGAGGCAGGAAACCAATTCCAGCATCTCCTCCGGAGCCAGTGGACGGAACTGCTTTGGCTTCTTCAGCTTGAGCTCGGCAGGGGCAAACCACGGATCGAGCAGAAGGCGGAGGTCGGTCTGGGTCTCTTCGTTCAACCCGCCCGCGATGCGACGGAGCGCGATCCAGAACTGCTGCCAGCTTCGGGTCTGCTGGGCAAACCCCACGCCGGCCTCGAACAGCGGTACGAGCTCCGCCACGCGCGCGGGATCGTTCGGATGACCGAAACCAGGCCGCAAACAGTAACCGCTCAGCATCCAAAACACGCGCTCGTGATCCTCGGAACGGCGTCGCGCCGCGTGGCATGGCGACAGTAGATCGAACAGGCTGCGATTAGTCTCGGCAGTCCAGGTTCGCCGCTCGCCCAGGATTCGTTCGAGCTCGCGCACGAGATCTTTGATTTCGCGCGGTTTTACGTCGGAGCGGCCCTTGCCGAACACGCGCGATAGAGCCGCCTCGGCCGCTTCCAAACGCGCAGCGGGGGGCGCAGAAGGCCTGAGTGAGCTCGGCCCGGGCCGTTCCGAGCGGCGTGTAACCGCGGGTGCGCGCAGGTCGAACGCGAGTCGAAAGCGACGTGGGGCCGCTGCATTGCTTTGCTCGACGCAGGCGAGCTCGACGGTCCCCACCGCGCTCAGCTCGCCTTCGAGCGCCACCGTGAGCTCGCGTTCGCCGCCCGCGTCGTTGGCTTCGAACGCGGTGCTCAGCGGCGGCAATGCCTGGAATCGTTCTTCGTCGATGGCGACCACGGCGCCCGGAACGTGCACTTCGCGGCTGTCCGCCGCGAACAGATCGAAACGCACCGGTTGCCCTACGCGCAGCACCAGACCCGGCAGCTTCGCTAGGTGGCGCTCCCCTTCGCGCGCGCCACGCGGAACCACGCACAGCGCGCGTCGCTCGCCCTCCACTTCGACGCCGACGTAGTAGCCGTGTGGTGTACCCCCACCAATTCGGAGCCCGTGACCGCCCAGCGAGAGCGCGTAGGCCACCGCGCCCCGCGCAACGGCCAGATCCGGGTGGGGCTGCGGCAACAGCGTCACCGCTTCAGCCCCGAACCCGCTCACGATTTCGCGCACCCGCTCGGCGACCCGCTCGGAACGGAATAGCCCCCCATTGAGCAACAGCGCGTCGGGCGCTCGCTCGGCGGCGTGGCGCGCGCAAAAAGCCGCAATATGACGGGTTATCGCGGGGTCGTGCTCATAGGGCAAGCCAAACGCGACCAAGCCTGCGCGCCCGCGTTGCGGCGCCGCGTCGCGGGGCACCGCCGGCAAAAATCCGTCGAACACCAGGGCCTCGACCTCGGCGCGCGTAAGGCGAGTGCTGGCCGTGCCTCCGACCAGCGCCGAGCCGAGCCCCGCGATGTTGATTGGAAGGCTCTCCGGTGCGTCGCGTGAAAGCAGCTTCTCCTTCGCGTAGCGACAGGCAAGCACGAGCTGATTGAAGCGACTCGGTTCGAGTCGCGCCGGAGGCTCGACCAGCGCGGCTTCGCAGCGGTGCGCGAGCGCCAGATCGACGTTGTCACCGCCGAGCAACAAATGGCGACCCACCGCGACGCGATCCAGCACGAGCTCACCCGAGCTCGTGCGGCTCGCTTCGATCAACGTGAGATCGGTGGTACCGCCGCCCACGTCGCACACCAGGACCGTGCTGCGCTGCTTACCCGCGAGCAGGGCCTGTTCGAGCCCGGCGTGGCCGACCCGCGCCATGAAGTCGTAAAATGCAGCCTGCGGTTCTTCTAGCAGGCGCACGTGCAGCCCCGCCCGTAGCGCGGCCTTCACCGTCAGCTCGCGGGCCACCTCGTCGAACGAAGCGGGCACTGTCAGCACGATCGACTGCGCGGCCAGCGGACGCTCGGGAAATGCCTGATTCCAGGCGCTTTGTACGTGCCGCAGCACGCGTTCGCTAGCTTCGAGCGGAGAGATACGCGGCGTCGCATCTCCGGCGTCGAGTCCCCACGGCAGAATCGGCGCAGCCCGATCCACCGCTGCGTAGCCGAGCCAGCTCTTGGCCGATGCCACCAGGCGTCCCGGAACCTGCTGCCCGCGCTCGCGTGCGTAGGCGCCGATCAGCCAAGGAGCATCGCCCCACGGATCCGGAGCCGCTTCTTCGGGCAGCGGCGCGTAGAGCGACGAGGCAAGGAGCGGTAGTGACTCGATCTCACCCGCGCTCACCAGCTGCGGCACCTCGAACACACGCGGAGTCGCGTCCGCCGCATCGGCCCATGCCACGACCGTGTGAGTGGTGCCGAGATCGATGCCGACGGTGAGCGGGTGACTCATGGTGAATCGCGCCGCACGGAAAGCTCGAGCTTCCACCGCTCATCGGGCGAGAGCGGTTCGAGCGGGCGCGCTTCGAGCTTCAGCGTGCCCACCGGTGTGACCGACGCTTCCAGCCGAATCGGCACGAAATCGCCTTGATTTCGGCCCTCCGCAGGCAAGGTCAACTCGATCGGCGAGAGCTCCTCGAGCTCGCCCTTCGCCCAGTGTTCGAGCAGCGTACCGGCCGGATCTGCGCGCCGCACGCTCGAACCGAAGAAGCGAAAGCTCACCGGTTCGCCGACCACCACGCCGAGCTCCTGAGGCGGCAGCGCGGCGCTGGTGCCTTCTTCCATGCCAAACGGCGCTACGCACAGCGCGCTCACCGGTGCCTCGAAACCAGGCACCGCGGGCATCGGACTCTCGATACCCACGTAGTAGCCACGCGCGGTTCCGCCACGAATGCGCAAGCCACGGCCATGACGCGCACGACCGTAGTAAGCGGCACCACGCGCGACCGCGAGATCCGGATCCTCCCCGGGCAGCACCCGCGCAGGCGGCGCGCCGTCCGCGGTCAGCCATTGGTTGAGCGTCGCCAGCAGCCGCGCGCGCAAGGCCGGTGCTTTCACGACTCCGCCGTTGAAGAGCACGGCACTCGGCTGCAGCAAACGCGCGCCTGCCCGTGTCGGAAAAAGCGCGTCCGCTGCTCGCGCTTGACGGCTGAGAAATTGCGCCAAGTGCTTGGTAATCGCCGGATCCGAGGCATAGGGCAGACCGAGCTGCGCGAAGCCGGTGCGCGCCCGCGCTGCGGGAAACGCGCTTTGGTCCGTCGCTGGGAAGAAGCCTTCCACGAGCAGCTGCTCCACTTCCGCGCGCGTGAGCTCGGTGCGCAACGACCCACCGAGCAACTGCGAACCGCGGCTGGGAAGGACGATGGGCGCGGCGTTGAGCCCGCCGTCGGCGAGCAGCCGTTCCTTGGCCGAGCGACAGGCGTGTGCCAGCGCCACCATCTGGAAGCGGTCGAGCTCGTGCCCAGCGGCCAGGAGCTTTTCGCGCGCGGCGTGTGCGAGCGCGAGATCCATGTTGTCGCCCCCGAGCAGAATGTGGTCGCCCACCGCTACGCGATGCAACTCGAGCGCGCCGTCGCGTTCGACCGCAGCGATCGCAGAAAAGTCGGTGGTTCCCCCGCCTACGTCGATGACTAGCACCAAATCGCCCGGCGAAAGGTGCTGTCGCCAGCCCTCTCCGGCGCTCTCGAGCCAGGCGTACAGCGCGGCCTGCGGCTCCTCGAGCAGCGTGACATTGTCGAGCCCGGCCGCGGTTGCGGCTTCGACCGTCAAATCGCGCGCCGCGGCGTCGAATGAAGCGGGCACGGTCAGCACCACTTCTTGCTCGCTCAAATCCTGTCCGGGATGGCTCGCGCGATAGGCCTCGACCAGATGATCGAGATAGCGAAACGAGGCTTCGACCGGTGAAATCTTCTCGACGTCATCGGGCGCCCCGAGCGGAAGCAGCGCAGCCCTGCGATCGATTCCGGCATGCGAGAGCCAGCTCTTGGCACTGGAGATGACACGAGCCGCGGCCTCGGCCCCGCGCGTGCGCGCGTATTCGCCGACGGCAAAGGTGCGCCCTGGATCCCAGGGCAAGCCGAGCGCCCCTTCACTCTCGTGGGCGAAATAAACGAACGAAGGCAGTAGCGCGCGAACTTCCAGCGCCCCGCGCGCTACCAGCTGCGGAATCTCGAAGACCCGCGTGTTCTCGCCCTCGGGCTCACTGCCCAGCGGTAAAGTGGCTAGCGCGGTGTGCGTCGTGCCGAGGTCGATGCCCACCGAGAGGCGTGCGCTCGTCATAGCTCGACCTCAGCGGGCGCTACCAGTGCGAGATCCTGGTCGCCCACGCGCGTCGGCAATTTGAACGACTCGATCCGCCAACCGCGATGGCGAAGCACGCCGCGGTACGGCGCGCTCCCGCTCACGTTGCCGACCAGCTTGACCTGCGCGAGGTCGGGCTCGGACACGCTCACGGTAGAGCCTTCGGCCTCAGCCCGCACGCTTACCACGCTGGCGTGCGCACGCAGGGCGCGGCGGCAGCCCTCGTGGACCACGCGCGCGGCGGCGCCGACGTCTGCATCCGGAAAGGCGTTGATGTCTTGCTGCAAGAAATCGACGAGCCGCCCCTCGCGCTGAAGCAAGCCGAGCAGCTGCAGCGCTGCGTCGTGCGACGGCGCCCCGACGCGCGCGACGCCTGGCGGGGCAACATCAGGCGCGGCGCCCGGGGCAGCGGACGGCTCGGGCAAGCGCGGCGCTTCTTGCGCCGCGGACAGACGCGCGGCGAGCGCTCCGTCGAACATCAGCCGAAAGCCCAGGCCGACGCGCGCGAAAAATGACAGGGAGGGATCACTCACGCGGGCGAGTCTATGACGCCTCGGGCGCGCGGCAACACGCTCCTCGGCCGAAAACCTAGCCGGTCAGCGTGGCGAGCTCGGCCTCGATCGCTTCCCACTCGGCCATCAGGGCTTCGATCCGCGGCGTCAACTCGCGCTCCTCGTCCTGCAGGGCCGAAACCTGGTCTTTACTGGTCCGTTCGAAGAAGCCCGGTTCGCACCAGTGAGCCTGAATCGCGGCTTTGCGCGCCTCGGCCGCCTCAATCGCGGCGAGCACTTGGTCGCGCCGGACTGGCAATTGTTTCTGGCGGTTCGCGCGGCGCTTTTTCTCCTCCCAAGAAAGCGCCCCCGGCTCGGCCGAGCCCGTCGTGGCGGCCGCGCGCTCGGCCTTGGCGCGCAGCACGACCGCGTCGGCGTCCAGGTGATCGTCCCCACAGCGCTCCAAGTATTCCTGATAGGTGCCCGGGAAATCTCGAAACCCGCGCTCGTTCACCTCGAGCACACGAGTCGCGAGGGCGGCCACGAAGGCGCGATCGTGCGACACGAACAGCAAGGTGCCCTCATAGGCCGCGAGCGCCGCCGCCAGCGCCTGAATCGACTCGAGGTCCAAATGGTTCGTGGGCTCGTCGAGCACGAGCACGTTCGGCTTTTGCACCATGATTCGGCAGAACACCAAACGCGCGGCTTCTCCACCGGACAGCGCCGAAACCGGTTTGTGCACGTCACTGCCCGAAAACAGCACGCGCCCGAGCTGACCCCGAACCACGCTCGGGCCTTCGTCGGGAATCGCGTCGCCGATCACCTCAAGCGGCGTTTGCTCCGCGCCCGCGAGCACGTCGTGATGATCCTGCGCGAAATAGCCGACTCGCGTCTCATAGCCCCAGGTGACCTTGCCCGCGTCGGGGGTGAGCACACCCGTCGCAATCTTCAGCAATGTCGACTTGCCGAGCCCATTCGGCCCGATGATCGCCACGCGCTCCTTACGCCGCACCTGCAGCGACACCTGATTGAGCACGCGCTTCGGGCCATACGACTTGGATATCGCGCTCAGCTCGAGCACGTCGCGACCGCTGGGACGCTCGGGAACGAATTGAAAAAGCGGCGTGCGGCGCGAGCTCTTTTCGAGCTCTTCCACTTCGATTTTTTCGATTTGCTTGAGCCGGCTCTGAGCCTGGCGCGCCTTGGTGGCTTTCGCGCCGAACCGCTCGACCCACGCGCGTTTCTCGGCGATCGTGGCTTCAGCGCGCGCAATTTCGGCTTCCTTGCGCGCGCGCGTCTCGGCCTTCTGCACCGCGAAGGCCTGGTAATTGCCGGTGTAGAGCAGCACCGTGCCGTAGTCGACGTCCAGCACGTGGGTCGCGACGTTGTCGAGAAAGCGCTGATCGTGCGAGATCACCAGTGCCGTCCCGCGGTAGGCAGCGAGGAAGCGCTCGAGCCAACGGATGGAAAGAATGTCGAGGTGATTGGTGGGCTCGTCGAGCAACAGCACGTCCGGGCCACCAATCAAGACTTGCGCCAAAAGCACGCGCAATTTGAAGCCACCAGACAGAGTCGCCAGCGGGCTGCGATGTGCGGAGACTGGGATGCCGAGCCCTTCCAGGATCGAGCTGGCGCGCGATTCGAGCGTGTAGCCGTCGTGCGCCGCGATGCGATCTTCGAGCTCGGCGAGCCGCGCCGGGTCCACCTCGGGCGCGCTCGCCAAGCGCTTCTGCTCCCGAAGCGCGGCCGTGACGATTTCGTCCCCCGCCATGGCCACGTCCAGAATCAACTCGGCGTCGTCGAGGAAGCGATCCTGGCGCAGCACGCCCATACGCGCGTGCTTGCCCAAGGTGACGCTTCCCTCGCTGGCAGGCTCATCGCCCGCCAAAATCTTGAGCAGCGTGGTCTTGCCCGAGCCGTTGGCGCCGACGAGCCCATAGCGGGAGCCAGGCACGAGCTTCAGCGAAACGCCCGCAAATAGCGTACGCGCGCCGAAGGACTTGCCCAGATTCATCATGCCGATCATTGGCTGGGCCGGGTCCTAGCATTTGCGCCCGTGGCCGGGCACTCGACTGGACATCGGAGAACCTGCGGTCACGCTAGAAAGCGGATGCGGCGCACGATTTACCTGGCACGCCATGGGGAAACGGACTGGAACCGGGAAAGGCGCTGGCAAGGCCACACCGACGTCGCTTTGAACGAAGCCGGCCGAAAGCAGGCCCGAGAGCTGGCCGAGGCGCTCCGCGACCGGGGCCTCACCCACGTCAGCGCCAGCGACCTGTCCCGCGCCAGAGAGACGGCCGAGATCGTCGCGAGCACGCTGGGCATTCCCGCGGTGTCGATCGACGCCAGGCTGCGTGAACGCGCCTTTGGCGTGTTCGAAGGTCTCACGCAAGACGAGTGTTTGGAGCGCTACCCCGAACAGTGGGCATCGTACCGCTCGGACCTGCGGCGCCCGCCGCCCGGCGCGGAGGAGTACGAGGCCGTCGCTCAGCGCATGCACGAAGCGGTCAGCAGCCTGGCCGGAAACTCCGGCGAGCAGCCCAGCGCCAGCGTGATCGTCAGCCACGGCGGAGCCATGCGCGCGTTTCTGATGGCCGTGACCGGCAGCCTACCGCCGCCGTTGCACAACGGCGCCACGTTTCGCCTGCACTGGGAAGGCGGCAGCTTTCGCGATATCGAACGAGTCCGTTGAGCGAGCTAGTGGGGGAGCGTGCCGAGCCCGCGTAGACCCAACTGCAGCAGCTGGGCACGAGTGAGCTCGCCCGTGAGCTCGAACGGAACGCCGACGTTGAGTTTCTCACTGCCGATCTGGGCCTGCCCCTTGAATCGATAGGGGACCGGCTGTTCGGAGAGCGCGAGCGGAGCCAGCGCGGCCAAATTAGTGAAGTTCACGGTCAGCTCGCTCGGAACCACTGCCGAGTCCTTGGCGGGGATTGGTGCCTCCGGTGAAGCCGCGGCGCGCCCGAGCTCGACGCCGTCGCCGAGTTGAAGAACGCCATCCACGGAGTGCGCAGAGAGCGCGAAGGAGTTGGGATTTTGCACGTCGAGCTCGACCGACAACGTGAGGCCCTGGGGCCCCAAGCTTTTCACGGTCACCGAACGCGGCCGAACCGTGGGCGGCTCCGGCTTGCTGCAGGCCGAAAGGGTGAGCGTGACGGCGAGCGCCGAGCAACCGAACCACCTGGCCGCAAACGAATTCTGCATCGCTCGGAAGGGTGCAACCGCCATGCGCTCGTGACAAGAAAAGCCAGAGCTACTGGGTCTTTTTTCGCGCGCCGCGACGCTCCGGAATCGACAAGCGCGCCGCTGCCTCGTACCCTTCCGGCCCATGTGCATCATCTGCATCGACTTCGAACGCGGCGCGCTGAAACCCAAGGAAGCGCGCCGCGCTCTCGGCGAAATGCGCGAGAAACTCGACCCCGCCCACGTCGCCGAGGTCGAGAAGAAGCTCGCTGACGCCGAGCAAAACCCGCCTCCGTCGTCCGGTACTCCCTGATGCGCTTCGAATTTCTCGGTTGCCTCGGCGCGCTCTCCGTCTTGCTCGCTACGGCTTGCTCGAGCCACCCACGCGCGAAGGACCCGCCACCGCCCGAATCGCTGAGCCTGCCGGCGTGTCCGCTCGGTAGCAGCAAGGAAAGTTGTTTCCCGGGTCCGCTCAAGGCTCCGCCGGTCGTCGCCGGACCGGGGCGCATTCGCGCATTGGTCTTGGACCGCGAGGCGCCCGCCAAGTTTCTAACCCCTGAGGGTTTCTCGATCATCGAGATCACGGATACCGGTTTCAGCCCCATCGCGCGAGGGCTGTGCCCGCTGGGGTCGCGCGCCGAAAGTTTGGGGCAGGTCGCCTCCGGACGCAGCACCGTGCTCTGTCGCAGCCCGGAAGGGCTCGTGCACGTCGGCAGCTTACGGGACTCGGGTGATTTCGAGTGGCGCTTCAAGCTGCCGATTCAGCTAGCTCCGAGTGAGAAACTGCAACCCTCACAGGTGCCGCTGTTCGCCGATCTGGGTGAGCGCGTTGCGCTGCTGTTCGCCGCGCCCGGCTCCGAAAAGGCTGCGGTGGCGCGGTGGTCGCTCCAGCTCGGGCCCGAAACGACCAAGCCGATCCCGCTCTGCGCGGCCAACGAAGCCTGTCCAATCGTGGCGCTCTTGGTCGAGAATGGAAACCTGCACGTGCTGTTCGGCTCGGGCGAGTACAAGGACTTGATGGTCGCAACCACGGGCCTCACCGCGGTCGCCGATCCGCTGCAGTCGGCCGAGCTGCGCCCGGGCGAGCTGGCCGAGCCCTGCGTTTCGCAAGCTCGCGATGGCAAGGTTACGGTGCAGTTGCCGTTCATAAGAAGCGCGCCCGGCGCGACACCCGACGCGCCCCCGGTGCGCGAAGCGCTGATCGCCACGCTTTCGTACGAGCACGCTTGGTTGCCGCACGGCCCGGAGGTGTTCCCAACCGAGCTCGGGAGTTGCGGCCCGCGCGTAGTGCGCGAGAACAGCGCTGAGGACGCCCCGATCAGTCTGCGCGAGGGCGTGCGAGCCAGCTACGATCAGCGCTGGCTGCTCGTGTATGGTTTGCCCGAAATACCTGCGAAGTCGTACCGACAACGTTTGCTGCCGAAGCAAAAAGGACAGGAGGCGGCCTACCCGGGCAGCGTGCGCGTTCTGCGGGGCTCGGAGGTGAGCGCGAGACCTTCGCCGTGACGCCGTTTCACGCGCTTCGCCGACCGCTGCTGCCTCTCGCTGTCGTCGGCTCGCTCGCTTGTTCGGGCACCAAGCCCGCCTCCACTCCTGCCCCGCTGCCTGCGAACCTGACGGTTCATGTCGCGGGCGACTCGACCGCGGCGGTCTTCCCGCCCAGCGATCCGACCGCTCGCGTGGGCTGGGCCGCGGCACTGCAGCCGTTCTTCGGCGCGGGCGTCACGGTCGACGACGCCGCGCGCTCGGGCCGCAGCTCGAAGAGCTTCATCGATGAAGGGTTCTGGAGCGCACTGAAGGCGCGCATACAGCCGGGCGACTACGTGTTCATCCAGTTTTCGCACAATGACGAAAAATCCGCGGACCCGGCGCGCTACACCGACCCGGCGACCACGTTCCGGAGCTATCTCAAAGTCTACGTCGACGAAACGCGCGCGCGTGGTGCCTACCCAGTACTGTTGACGCCCATCAGCCGCCGCAAATTCTCGGGGAAAAGCCTGGAGCCGACGCACGGCGCATACCCCGAAGCGATTTTCGCCGTGGCCCGGGAAACGGGCACGCCAGTGATCGATATGACCGAGAAGACTCGCGTGCTGCTCGAGTCTCTGGGCCCCGACGCCACGGTTCCGCTGTTCGCAGTCGGGGACAACACGCACCTTTCCGCGCAAGGCGCACCCGAGTTCGCCAAGCTCGCCGTGCAAGGCATCCGCGAACTCGGGCTCCCGCTCAGCCAGCGTCTCGCGCGCTAGTCGTGCGCGCTCAGAGCCGCTCAGGGGCCGACCACGTGGCAACCGGCGCAGCCAAAGCCCTTCTGGGTCTTGGGATCGTACGGCTGCGTGCCGAGCAAGGTCGCCATCTCGGGCACGACCTTCTCCATCATGAACTTCGTGATCTCGGGCTTCTTGTCCATGTGCTTCTTGAAGCCATCGGTGAAGGAGAGCTTCGGAAGCTTGGGGTTCGGCATCTTGAAGGTTTTGTCCTTGGCGCCGTCGCCATGGCAGGTCGGGCATTTCATGTTCCCGAATTCTTTGGGGTCGAAGGCGACCATGAGCTCCTTCATCTTCGGCATCACCACGGTCTTCATGTGTTCCAGGCGCTGTTCATGGCTCATGCCCGCCCAGTCGATGCTGGGCGCGGCCGGGGCGGTAGCTTCGGCCGGAGCCGACGGTGGCTCGCTGGAAGCAGGGGCCTCGGATGCTGGTGCGGCGGCTGGCGCCGGTGCGGACGTGGGGGCAGGCTCCGGCGCCGGGGGCGGCGCTTCGGTCACCGGCGGGCTTCCGCCACAAGCGCTGAGCACGATGATGAGGGAAGCGGCGAGCGGAATGCCAAGTCGGGTCACGGGTACTCTCCTGTCGAAGCGGGCCGGCCAGGCTACCTCAGGGGGCCCCCAAGCCCAAGAATTCGCCCTATCCTGCGCGCATGAACGCTCCTTCGCCTTCGTTGACCTTTCGCCGCGCCGCGCTGGTCTCGTGCCTGTCACTCGGCTGTGCCAATGCGCCGAAGCCGGCGCCGCCACAGAGCGCCCCAGCGAAGTCTTCTGCGGCACCAGTTGCGGTGCAGGCGCCGCCCGCGAAGGAGCCGGCGCGAGTGCAGCTGCGAACAAGCGCTCTGACGCCCGTGGTGCATCGCACCCCGCTTTCGCTCGAAGTGCAGGGCCGAGCGCGCGATGGGGCATTCGAGATCTTGAAGTTGAGTCTGCCACCCTATCCAACGGTCGCACAGCCGAGCGGCTACTTCGACCCCCAAAACTCAGAATGGTATTGGGAGTCGGCGTCGGTACGCCTGGACGAACCAAGCAACGCTTTCGCATTCGCCGGCACCGGCGACGATCCACAGGCCGCGCTCGACGAGTACAACAAGGCCTACCAAAAGCGCGCGCAGCACAGTAAGGTCCGCCCCCCTTATCAACCCCCGCGGGTGACAGTGACCGAGCAGCTTTGGCTGCGCCGCCCTGCCTCCGAACGCGCGGTTTCGGGCACGATTTACCTACGCGGCGCCGCGGGCCAACCTGGACACCAAGTCCCCTTCAGCGCGCAGCCGAAGCCAGCGCTCGCGCCCAGCGAAGGCCTACTGGCCACCTGGGCGCGGGCCACGGCTCACCATTTCGAGCAATTCGGCGGCCCTTTCTTTCGCTTCGCAAGCGCGAGAATGCGAACGCGGTATGCCGACGCAAAAGCCAAGGCAGCGCTTTTGGCCGCGGGTTCGCGGCGCTCCGGCAACGAGCTGGCGCGGCTGATGGACACCACGACTGGGCGCATCTCGATTCAAGAAGCCTTGGAGGCGGATCGCCCGCTTTACTTCGGCGAGCGGTTCCAGAAGGCAAACGTCCCGATCTCCAAGATCGACCCGCCAGAGCTCACCCGTCACCCGTGGCCCGCCCTGCTACAGGCGCTCGGCCGCACGCCCGCGGACGAGCCACTCGCGCGAGCGACACCGGCCGAATTTTACTTCGTGCGCGCGCGGGAGCTCGGCAAACTGCTCGATCTGGCCGATGTGGTCGAGGACTGGGGGCAACCTGCCGCGGATCTGCTGGACGAAAAGAGCGTCGAGCGGGGCACCTTCGCGCGCTACGAAACCGAGCTTGCGCTCGAGCGGACCAGCCTCGGTCGCGTACTCGGACCCTCGGTGGTCAGTGATCTGGCGTTGATCGGTAGCGATCCGTACGTCCACGAGGGCAGCGACGTGACCGTGCTGTTCCGCATCAAGAATGGTCCCTTGTTCGAGACCGCTCTGGCGGCGGCGCTGGCTTCACGCTCGGCGGGCCACGGCGAGCTCAAGACCGAAAAATTCGTAGAGGACGGCGTGACGGTGCAGGTCACGCGCTCGAGTGACGGAAGAGTGCGCCGCCACCGGGCGAGCGTGGAAGGTATCGAGCTGGTCTCGAACAGCCCGAACGCCATGCGCCGCGTAATTTCGACGCTGCGCGGGCACCACCCGCGCCTCGCTGAAGAGCCGGATTTCCGCTACATGCTCGCGCGCGACGCGGGCGGTCCGGATGACGTGCTCTGCTACATGGGCGATCGATTCGTGGAACAGGTCGTTGGCCCTGCACAAAAAATTGCCGAGGCTCGCCGTCAACTCGCGCTGGCCGAGCTGTCGACGCCCGGCTATGCCGCGCTACTCTATGGCTATCTCAACGGCGCGAGCCCGGGCACGCGCGACGAACTGATCAAGGCTAACCTGCTCGCCGCTGGCGAGCTGCGCCACTCGGGCGGCGCGCCGATCGATTGGCAGCCTGGCCGCGCCGCGCGTTCCGCTTGGGGCAGCCCCGAAGCACTCGAACCGTTGATCGACCTACCGCCGGTCAAGGACGTGACCGAGGCCGAGCAGCACGGTTACGAAGCGTTCGCTTGGAGCTACGCCTCCCTGTGGTCCGACAAGATCGATCCGGTCGCGCTGCGCGTGAGTGAGACCGCGTCCGCCACGAAGGAGCGAACGCTCACGGCCGAGCTGCGCGTTTTGCCGCTCTTGCGCGGCGAATACCGGCAATGGCTGTCGATGGTCGGGCAGGCGAAAGTGCTGGTACCAAGCCTCACCGACGGCGCGCGGCTGGTGCTCGGCATCGGCAAGGACGCCGCGCTGCGCGAAGAGCTCACCCGCTTCGGGCACGACTTCATCGGCGGGGAACGCCTGCATTTCGACTGGATTGGCGACTACGCACTGCTCGGTGTGAGCAATCGTAACGAGTTGCCGAACGCGCTCGAGCCCGAGCTTGCGCGGCATATCGAACGACCGGCGGCCGAGGCGGACTCGGAGCGCCCGCGGAGCTTCGAGCAGACGCTCCGCGACTTCCCGGTGTACGCGGTGATCTCATTGCGCAGCCGGGTCGCTGCCGGGCTCGCGCTTACCGCGCTGCGCCAAAAGCTGAGCGAGAGCGCGCCGGATATGGCCGCGTGGGGTGAAGCCGCAAAGTATCGCGACACGACCGTCGTCAAAGTGTCGTTTCACGGCTTCGGCGAGAGCGCCGAGCTCTACTACGCGTTGCTACCGAACGCGCTGGCTCTCTCCCTGAACGAATCTTCGCTGCACGAGGCAATCGATCAGGTCCTGGAGCACCCGCCGAAAACGCCTGGGAGCCCCAGCGAACTGGCAAGCACCGGCCAAGTCGTGCTCGACCTCGCGGGCAAGCCGGACAGCGCGCTCTACAGCGTGCTCACCTGGCTGGTCAGCGAACCTGCTCTCGAAGCCGCTGACGGCTCGCGCAACCTCGCCCAAGCGGTCTTTCGCGGCGCGCCCGAGCTCGCGGCGGATCCCGCGCAATCCGCGGCCTTGATGCGCGCCTACTTCGGCGCAGTCGCGCGCACCCCGGAGGGCAAGGCTTACGTTCCCGCTCCGGAGATCGCCCGCGACCCGGTGCGCGGCACCCCCTACGCTCCCATTTGGCCGGCGCTGCCGGTACCGGGTTCGCCGGCCGACCGCGTGCTCTCGCAGCTCGCCGCGCTGCGCACCGAGGTCGCCTTCGACGAGGAGCCTTTGGTCGCGGGCGCGGCGCGCATGCAGAGCCTTCGTACGCGAGTCAGCATCAAGCTCCGTCGCTGACGAGCGCGCGAGCGCCCGGCGAAACGCGGTTGCAGGCGCGCGCCACGTAACCTACGGTCGCAGGCTGTGCTGGGCAAAATCGTGCCCTGCGGAGGCAACTGATGCGACTTCTGGGCTTTGGGCTCGTTACCTTGCTGAGTGTCGGCTGCGCGCGCGGCCCCAACGTGATTTCGCACGATCTGCCGTTGAAGCGCGTGGTCGTCTACCGCAACGGCGTCGGCTACTTCGAACGCGCCGGACGCATCGATCGCGAAACCGTCGGCTTCGAGATGCGCCAACGCATGGTCGGTGATTTCCTGGCTTCGCTCGCAGTGATCGAACGCGGCGGCAGCTCGGTTCGGTCGGCGTCGTTCCCGATCGAAGTCGAAGATGCGAGCTCCCCCGAGCCAGAAGAGCCTGCTCCGATGCCGCTCGGCAAGCACTCCGAACCTTCGGACCCGCCGGCGCCACCTCCAGCGAAGAGGCCCGATCCGAATCGCATGCGCGAGGTCCTGCTCCAGCTCGACGGCAAGGAGCACGATCTGTTGATCGGCTATCTTTCGGAGACGCCGGTCTGGCGACCGTCGTATCGCGTGGTGGTCTCGAGCGACGGGAAGGCCGCGCTGCAGGCCTGGGGCATCGTTCAAAATCTGTCGGGCGAGGACTGGAATGGAGTCACGCTCTCGCTGGTCGCGGGCGCGCCGCTGGCGTTTCAATCCACGTTGGGTACGCCGGTGATCCCGGAACGTCCGGTCGTCACCGATCAGGGTGAGGTCATGGCGGTGGTACCAACTGGCGTGACCTCGCTCGACAAGTCACGCGAAAGCACGGGGGTCGATCGCTACGGACCCGGTGAAGGTTACGCGGCGCCCGCCGAAGCTCCCGCGGTGCAAGCCATCGAAGAAGCAGAGATGGAAAAGGATGAGGAGCCTTCGCCCGAACGAAGCCGCGCAGATCTGAAGAAGAGCAGGGCGGTTGCCTCCGCCAAGGCCACCGCGGGCGGCGCCGCCCCGGGACGCGCGCGCGCTGCTGCCGCCGGCCGTGCACTCGGTTCGAGCATGGCGCCCGCACCCGCCGCTCCGCCACCGCCCCCGAGCCTGAGCCCACCGCGCCGACTCTCGGATTTGGCCGCGGTGGCCCTGGAGGCGGGCACCACACGCTATGACATTCCCTATCCGATCACGGTCCCGAATCAGAGCGCCACCATGGTGCTGCTCACCAGCCAACAGGTTCCGGGCGAAGCGGTGCTGCTCTACGCGCCTGAACCCGGCGTGGGCGAGTCGGATGCGCACCCATTCCGCGTGGCACGCTTTACGAACTCCACCCCAGGGCTGCTCGAGCGCGGCCCGATCGCAGTCTTCGAGCAGGGCTCGTTCCTTGGCCAAGGCATGCTGGAACCCTTGCCCCCGCGCGCCACCGCCACCGTGCCGTTCGCGCTCGAACGCTCGGTCGCGCTCACGCGCGACCGACGCGAGGATCAGCAGGGCGCGCGGCTCTATCGCATCGAAGCGAGCCGAATTTGGATCGAACGCGACTCGGTTACGAAGACGCTGTATCGCGTCGACAACGGGGGCGAAAAGCAGGTGAAGCTATTGCTCAAGCACCCGCGTCTCGGTGACAGCCGCCTGTTCAAGCCGCCACCGGGCACGGAGGACAACACCGGGACCGGTTCGGCGCTGATCCCGGTCGAGCTGCGCGCCCACAGCAAGACCGAGCTCACGGTGGACGAACGCCGCGCGAGCCAGCAAGAGACCGACTGGCTCGGCGCGCTCGCGGACGACGCGGTGCGCGGCTATCTCAAGGATCCGCGCGCGAACCCCGACTTCGCACGCAAGCTCCGGGACACCTGGACGATTCGTGACGACCTGCGCAAAGCGTTGGACGAGTTCGAGAAACTTTCGAACGAGCGCGTCGAGCTCGAGCGTTCGAGCGAGGAAACGCGGCGGAACTTGAAGGCGATCGAAAAGAACCCGCAGGCCGGCGATCTCCGTCAGAAGCTGACACGGCGCCTGGCCGAGTCCGGGACGCGTCTCGACGCCATCAGCAAGCGCGCGATCGAGCTACAGATGGGTATCGACGAACGCCAGGTTCGTTTCCGCGACGCCATTCACGAGCTGCGCTTCGACGCGCCGTTGCCTGCCAAGGACTGACGCTCAGTCGCTCACGTAGCGGTGAATAGCTCGGCCTCGCGCGCGGTCCCCGCGTGCCGCCCGAGGCTGCGCAAGAACTCTGCGCTGTCCTTGGGCTTGCGCACCTGGGTCTCGAAATCGACGTGCACCAGCCCGTAGCGCAGCGTGTAGCCCTCCGACCACTCGAAGTTGTCCATCAAGGACCAGGCGAAGTAGGCGTCGACCGGAATGCCCTCGCCTCGTGCCTTGAGCATTTGCTGCAAGTGCGCGCGAAAGAACGCGACGCGCTCGACGTCGTGCACGCGCCCGTCCGAGCTGAACTCGTCCGGAAACGCCGCGCCGTTCTCGGTGACCACGAGCTTTTTGAAGCCGTATTCCTGGTGCAATCGACGCAGAGTGTCGCTCAGCCCGAGCGGGTAAATTTCGCGATCCGCGGTGCGCGGCATGCCTTCGCGCCGGACGTGAGCCACGCGCAGCGGCGGCTCATCGCCCTCGGCGATGATGGCCCGCTCGTAGTAGTTGATGCCCAGGACGTCGATTGGCTCGCCCATCAACGCGACATCGCTCGCTGGAAACTTCGGCATGGCCGCGCCGTACAGCTCTACCATGTCCTTCGGGTAGCCCCGCCCGAGCAGAGGCTCGATGAACCAGCGATTGAAATAGCCGTCGTAGCGCGCGGTCGCGCGCGCGTCCGCCTCGCTCTCGGTCGCTGGATAAGCGGGAATGAGATTGATGGCGATGCCCACCGGGCGCTTGACGTGGGCGCGCAGCGCTTGCGTGGCGAGCCCGTGCGAAACCAAAAGGTGATGCGCGCAGGTGAGCGCCTCGCCCAAATCACGATGCCCGGGCGCGAACAGGCCGGTCTGATAGCCGAGGAAGGCCTGACACCACGGTTCGTTGTGAGTGAACCACATGGCCACGCGATCTCCGAGCCGCTCGGCGGCCGCGGCCGCGAACTCCGCGAACGCGTGCACCGTGTCGCGTGCCAGCCAGCCGCCGGGAAGCGCGTCCGGCAAATCCCAGTGGTAGAGCGTGGCGCAGGGTTCGATGCCGCGTTCGAGCAGCGCGTCGACCAAGCGCTCGTAGAAATCCAAGCCGCGCGCGTTGACCGAACCACGACCGTTGGGCAGCACACGCGGCCAAGCAATGCTGAAGCGATACGCGTCGACTCCGAGCCAGTCGAGCAGAGCCACGTCTTCCTTCAGCCGATGATAGTGATCGCAAGCGACGTCACCGTGGTGACCGAATTTCGTCTTGCCCGGGGTATGGCTGAACCGATCCCAAATGCTGGGACCGCGGCCGTCTTCGTTCACCGCCCCTTCGATTTGATAAGAAGAGGTAGCGACACCAAAACGAAAGCCAGGGCCGAACGAGGCGCGGGACAAATCGGTCATACACGCGCACATTACCGCCAAACCCGGCCTCTCCGCCAAGCGAGCGCCGCGTTTCCCGCGGTTTTAGGCCGATCCGGCGCGTATTTTCAGTGACACCGCGCGCGTCAGTGCCGGAAGCGACGCACACCCAGGCGCCACGCGCGAGGCAAGTTGTCGCGACAGGAAGCGCTGTCGGGGTGAAAACCGCGGCATTCCCGTCGGCACGGGAGTTGCTCCTCCCCTGGTTGCGCGCTTTCGCCGCGCGCACTCAAAGGAGAAATCAGATGAGCAACGCCAGCAAGCGCGCCGAAGGCGCCGCCCAGGAACTCGGCGGCAAGATCAAAGAATCCGTCGGCAAGCTGATCGACAACGAGCAGATGGAGGCCGAAGGCAAAGCCAAGAAGCTGGAAGGCCAAGCTCGTCAAGAAGCAGCCAAAGCCGCTGAGCGCAGCAAAGGCAAGATCGAAGAGGTCGCGGGAGCCGTCAAGAACCGCGTCGGCGCGGTGATCGACAACGAGCAGATGGAGGCCGAAGGTCGCGCCAAAGAGCTGCAAGGCGAGGCGCGTCAGAAGGCAAATCGCTGAAGCACTTCGTCGCGTGGCGAGCAGGGTCAAGTGCGCTGCTCGCTCGCGCCGAAGGGCTTCGGTCGCTCTCGCAGCAATTGACGGAGGAAAGAATCATGCGTTCATCATTGATTGTTGGAAGTGTTTTGCTCGTGGCGATGGTCGGCTGCAACAAGGCGGCCGATGAGAAGCAGAAGGCTGATCAGGCCCAAATCGAGGCAAACGACAAGATCGCCGAGGCCAACCGCGACGCAGACAAGAAGATCAACGAAGCGCAGGCCGAGGCGGACAAGAAGACCGCGGAAGCTCAGGCGAACTTCCTGAAAATGCGTGAAGACTATCGTCATGACGTGACCGAGAAGCTCGTCGACTTGGATCACAAGATCGCCGATCTGGAAGCCAAGTCGCGCACCGCGACGGGCAAGACCAAGGCCGATCTCGACGCGCGCCTGAAGCAGATTCACGCCGAGCGCGATGCGTTCGTGAACGACTACAAGGGTCTCGAGATGGCGTCGGCTGCGACTTGGGACAGCACCAAGGCGCGTCTCGACAAGTCTTGGGACGAACTCAAAAAATTGGTGGATCGCGCCTAAGCGCGGACGCGAAAGGATTAGAGCGTGAAGATTCCCTTCCAAACCGTACTGTATTCGCTGTCGTTCGTCGTGCTTGCCGCGTGCAGCAAGAACAACGACAGGCCAGCCACCACTGCCAACGGCGAACCCGTGGTAGTGCAAACCCCCACCCCCGCCTCGGCCACGCGCTCGGCGACCGAGTCGATCGCGATGTCGCGCTGTCAGCGCGAACAAACGTGTAACAACGTGGGTGCCGACAAGAAATACTCGTCCGCGTCCGATTGCCTGACGCGCATTCGCGCTGACTGGAAGGACGATCTGAACGCGCGCGAGTGTCCCGGCGGCATCAACCAGAAACAGCTGGACGAGTGCCTCACCAAGATTCGTAACGAAGACTGCGGTAGCCCGTTCGACACGCTGTCTCGCGTCAGCGAGTGCACGGCAGCCCAAATCTGCGAAGGCTGACCAGAAGCGCGGCGCTGCCGCCGAACGCGGTGGTCTCTAGCGAGGCCACCGCGCGCCGGCGCGAGCACCCGAGGTCACTGACCCCAGCCCAGCCCAACGCTGCCGGCGATCCACATCCCGTCGATCGACACGGGCGCGCCCCCCTCGACTCGACCGGACACGCTGCGCAGCACGTAACCTCCCTCGGCACCGGCCGTGAGCACGCAGTGCCAAATGCGAATGCCCGCTCCCGCGTACAGCACGGGACCCGCCCAAGTGCCTGCCAACGTGGCGCCGTGAGCGACCAAAGCGTCGCTCGCCTGCCCTTCCAGTCGCGCCAAACCGAAACGCCCACCCGGGCCCGCGTCGAGCCACACCGGGTCGAGGTGCCAGCGAAACGCCAACCGTAGCCCCGCGCTCCAGGTCGACACCACCACGCTTCCAAGCGAGTTTTGTGCGTCTGCGCGGCTCGCGGCCAAATCGATATCTCCGCCCAGCCAGTCCTGCTCCGACGTCCAACCGAGCCGGAGTCCGCCGCCAAAGCCCGCGCCCAAGCGCTTGAAAGGGCCCGCTACCTGGCCGAACGCCTGCACGTAGCTGACGCGCGCACCCGGCTCGGTGCTTTCCTCGGCCCGCTCTTGCGCAACACGCCGCACCTCGGGCGCGGTCGGCACGAACCCGGTGGTCGCGGGTCGCTCGTGCTTGAGGGTCAACTCCATCCAACTGGTGAGCACCAGCTCCGAAACGGCGAGGGCGACCAGACGCCCCGCGACGTCCACCTCCTCGGTGGTGAGCGCCAGCGTGCGCTCCAGGTGCTTGCCGGTGATCGGATCCGCCACGCGCAGCTGCAGGTGAGACTCGACACACGAAACGCGCACGCGCGTCGCCGTGGGCGGAGCCGCGGCGGAGGGAATCACGGGCACGTTGAGCTCCAGCGCAGTTTGCCGGAGAACGCGCTCAGCTGGCACGGGAACGCATGGGTCGATGTCGAGGCTCAGCTCCGGAACGGCGTCGGTTCGTGGCTCCCCCAGCAGGGCGAACCCGAGGGCGGCGAGCGCCGCCGAATGCATCATGAACCGCCCTGCAGGCCTCCCGACCGCATCACCGCGTGGAGTCGAATCCCGTGTGGATACAACGAGCGATAAAGCTCGGCTCGCTCCCGCGCGAGCCGCGGCTCCGAAGCGGCGCGCCAGGCGTCGACCTCACGCGCCAGCGCGTCCTCGGCGAGAGGCGTGCCGCGCGAGGTCATGCGCCGCGCTTGAGCGAACGCCGAAGCTGCTTCGCGCGGCCTGCCGAGCGACTCGAGCAGTAGACGACCGCGGGTGAAGGCGGCCATGGGCGCGCGCGGATCGGAAGGAAAGGAGTCGGTAATCTGACGCAGCGGCGCGAGCGCGCGCTCCGGCTGGCCCTCGGCGCGCGCGCGATCGGCGCGAGCGAAGAGCGCGCTCGGCCCCGTGGTTTCTTCCTCACGTGCGGGCTGGGCCGGCGCGGGTTTGCTTTCGGGCCGGGCAATGGCGAGCGCGGCGGACTCGCTGCGCTCGGGTACGGCGCGCAGCGCGACGCTGTCAGGCGGCGGAAAAATGCCCATTTCGCCAGCGGCGAGCTCGCGCGAACCCCCAGCCCACGACACCAAGACACGCCCGCGCTCGACGGTCACTGCCGAGCGCGCCTCGCGGCGCTGCACAGCGAACTTGGTGCCGAGCACCTGAACCGTGACCGGGCCCGCGTGCACGCGAAATACTCGCTCGGGACGCCGCGCCACGTCGAACGACGCCCCGCCCACCTCGAGCTCGAAGGCGACTTCGTTCCGTGAATCCAGGCTCTTCTGAATCACCGTACTCGGCCCGTCGATCACGATCTGAGAGCCGTCGGCGAGCGACCAGCGAGAAGCTTGGCGAATCGCCGCCACTGCAGCGCTTTCCGCTGGAGCCCCGGTCAGATGAGCGACGGAGCGCTGACCCCAACCGTGCAGCCCCCAAGCGGAGAGCGCGAGCGTGAACACCGCCGCGCCCAGCGCGAGCTTGCGCAAGCCCCGCCGGCGCGACTGCAGACGCCCCGCGACGGCCCAAATGACTTGCTGCTGACGACTCAGCGTCCAGCTCGGCGCGACACGGCGCGCCGAAGCCAACTTGGGTTCCAGAGCGTCGTCAGTCATCGCCGAGCGCTCGCTTGACTACCGAGTGGGCGGCCGCGATCCGGCGCTTGGCCGTAGCCGGCGAACAGCGGCAAATGCGCGCCACGTCGTCGATTTGCTCTTGCTCCAGATAACGCAAAATCCAGGCGATGCGGTCGTTCACACCGACCGAGTCGAGCACGCGGTGGATGCTGGTGAGCACCGCACAGTCTTCCGGGGAAGCCGCGAAGGAGTGCAAATCACTCGGGTCGACCCGATCTTGCAGCCGTAGCAACAGGCCAATCCGGCGCAGGCGCAGGCGACGCCGCACCACACGCACGGTCGTGGTCGCCAGCCAGCCGCGCACCGCGGATTGCTCGCGGATGGCGCGATGAAAGCGGAAGTAGGCGAGAAAGACGTCCTGCACCACGTCGTCCACCTCGTCGTCCCGACCCATCAAGCGATATGCGAGACCCGCCACGTACGGCGAGTGCCCGCGGATCATTTGGTTGAGTTGATCCCGACTGCCCGGCGCGCGCGGCGCAGCCGGTTCGGCAGTGCTGGAAACGGGCCGACTGGAAGCCGCCACCTCTGGAGTTGAGCAAATTCGGAGCTGCGGGGCAATGTCAGACCCCGAAATCGCTACCGGCTCCTGCCCCGAAAGCAGCGCGCGGGCTCGTGATGGCGCGCCGACGGGGGTTTGCCGCCGGGGGCTAGCGATGACAGTGCGGTCCATCGCGAAGGTAGAGCCGAGCCCGGGCCATTTCGGCTCAAAGCGCGTTGTACCCAGCATGTAATGCTGCGCTATTTGTAGAACCGAACGTCGTCGATCCAGAAATCGAAGTGATCGCTGCCCGTGTGCTTGAACGAAATGGTCATCAGTTGCTTCGGATCGAAGGCGGGCGCACTCCCGGTCTCACGCTTCATCGAGGCAAAGGGCGCGCGGATCTCCTGCCAACTGGTGGAGAGTGGGCTGGTCATCGAGAACCCGTACACGTTCCAACAATCGGAGCTGCAGGTGCCTCCGCGTTCGCTCGGTACGAAGTCGCGCATGGGTGCTTCGACGCGGAGCGTGGCGCTGCCGGTACTGCCGGCCTTGGCCATGAACACCACGCCCGTCCAGGCTGACGCATCGTAAGCCTTGCTTTGGGCAGACTCAGGCGCGCTGTCCGCGTTGTTCAGGCCAAAGCCGAGGCCCGCGAACATGAAGCCCGAGCCGGTGGTGTGCATCGCCCACATACTGCCGTTGGCCCCGCCCATTTCCGGCATGATCGGCTTGCCCGCGCCCGTGTCGCCGCTGTTGAACACGTGCCACGGGCCCTGGCGTCCGGAGCTCATCAGGATTCGACCGTCGCCGTCCTCGAGATCGTCGATCAGCTCAGGGCCTGCGCTGCCACCGCCCGTAGCGCTACCGCCACCCGTACCGCTGGCGCCGCCCGTACCGCCACCACCGCCCGTTGCGCTGCCGCCTTCGGTAGCGCCGCCGCCGTTCGACGAGCCGGAATTACCGCCGGTAGCGCCGGTGCTTTCACCGCCGGTACCGCCGCCATTGCCGCCCGTGGAACCGCCACCCGTGTCGTTGGTTGAAATGCCTCCGGTGGACGCCGGGCTGCCGCCGTCACTCGAACTGCCGCCGGTGCTCGGACTGCCGCCGGTCGCGCTGGGCATGCACACGCCCGCCTGACACTCGCTACCCGATTCGCACTCGGTGCTGCTCATACATCCGCCGCTGCCGTCCTTGTTGGTCGTACGCACACAAGCACTTACAAGGACAACGCTCGCACTCAAGCCTAGAAGGAAGATACTGAGGCCCGAGAGCCTCGAACGCGCGCTGATCATTCGCGGAGAAACTTAGCACAGCGCTCACGCCCTGCAGCAGTCACGATGCCGCTCTCGCGCCGTGAAAAGGCAGCCCTCTCGTCCAAATGCGGCGCGAAAATAGCGACGCTCGCGACGAAATGTGGAACCGGTATCAGCGCGCCGCGGCAAGGCAGGGCTCTCGTGAGGACTATGCAAAGACGGTAAATTTCTTTGACCGCCACCGGGCGTGCGTGCTGTCGAAATCCGCTTGCACAACGTTAATTCTTGGTGGAGGCCGCCGCGCCACGGCGGCGTGTGGTGCGAGAACCCTGGGCAAACGACCCTGGTTTTTGCTTCTCCCAGGTGGTGTGCCGTTTCGCTCGCGTGCCCGCGCCGCCTGCGAGCTTCCAGCTGGTGTCGACACTAACTTAGAATACGTGCATGGAAGCGGTCATCGAGATTCCGTCACCAACGCCTCGAGACTCCGAAACGGTGGTCACCGCGCTCGAGACTGCAGCCGTTTTTCGCGCCAAGGGCGACGCAGCCGAGGCGCTACGTTGGCTGCAGCGAGCCGCGGAGTCTGCCGGCGACGACGGCGACGACGAGCGCACGTTGGCGCTCGCGCGAACGGCTGCCGACTTGAGTCGCGCGCTGCATGAGCCCGCAGCAGCGAGCTCGAAGACCGAAGAGCTGCACGCATCGCCGCCGAGTCGACGCTTGCCGAAACCACCACTGAGAGCAGGCTCGGCGAAGACGATCGAGGAACACGCCGAGCCGCCGCAATCCATCGCGCGTGCGTCGCACACGCCGAGCCCGGAAGCGGTGAGTCATGCTGGGCCGCCGCCCGCACCAAGCTCGCGACCGCTGCCACTCTCTCCCAACGGGCGTCCGGCATATTCGCACGCTGCCGCGAGCGCGCGAGCGCCGGGTCCGCCACCCGCTACCCGCTCGACACCCCCTGCTCAGGGCTATCAGCCTCGCTATTCGTCGCCTTCTTCGACACCGGCGGCGGCACCCGCGACTCCGGTGCCCGCCGCCGCTCCACCTCCTCTGCGCGTCGAGCTAAGAGAGGCCGAGCTTCCGGCCTTTCCAAGCACGGACGCCGACGATGCCGAAGCTCAGCGCGTTACCCAGCCGGTGCCGGAGCCCTTGTCGTATGGCGCCGACGTCCGGCAAGCTCCCAGGCTCCGTCAGGCCGCCCGCGTGAGCGTCGTACCGAGCCCCAGTGAGCCGGGCTTGTTCTTGGTGCGGCTGCTCGACGACGGTGCAGTGCCGCCCAGTGAAGCGGCCGAAGCGCTGATGGTGCTGGTCGATCCGAGCTCGAATTTGTTCTCCGAGTGACGCGACGCGCGCATCACCCCGCATGGTAATGGCGAGCAGTTCGAGTATGCTCGCCGGCCCGCGCTCGGAGTCATCATGCAGCTTAAACTAATGCTTTTTTGCGCCGCGTCGCTCGGCGTCGTGTGCCTAACCGCAACGGCGCGCGCTGAAGACGACAGCGGCGAGTCCAGCGACGACACTGAAAAGGCCGAGAAGGCCGATGAGGCGGAGGAGCGCAAGCGAGCCGAAGACGACGAACCCGCAGATGGGCGTGAGGAGAAGAGCAAGACCGACGCTCCGCGCTTCGAGATTGCGCTCACCACGACGCTCGCCTCGTATTCCAAGCTTTCTTACACGCTCGACATACCGGTGGTCGGCAAGGTCGACGGCTCGCTCACCAACACCGTGTTCGGGCCGAGTGCGAACCCGGTCACGCTGGAAATCGGCTACCTCCTTTCGAGCCAGTTCAGCGTGGGCTTGTTGCTGGAGGCCGGCAGCGCCAGCACGCACACGAGCATCAATCCCCCCGTCAACGCCAACGAAACCCAAACACTGGGGCGCTTGATGGTCGGTCCACGCATCAGTTACCTGTTCTCGGATGCCGGCACCCTGAGGCCTTTCGTAATGGCCGCCGTGGGCTTTACCTATGCGCCGCAACAAGATAGCGCCGACGCGCGCTCGCTGGCGCTGAGCGGCTTCGAGGCCATCGCCGGCCTGGGTCTACACTGGTTTTTACTGCCCACGTTCAGCGTCGACCTGGCGGGTCGCGGGGGCTACGGGCTCGGCTCGGGCCGCGTCGACCAGGACTATCAAGTCGGCGACATGAGCGTCACCTCGAACGTGCCCGTGAGCGGGTCCTTGCTCACGGGCGGCGCATTGATCGGCGTCACCGGCTGGGTCCCCTGAGCCGTCAGCGCACCCAGAGCACGAGCTCGGTCGCGCTGGTCACGCCGCCCTTTGGCTCGCCAGCCGCGCGCACACCCGCAAAGCCGCCTCCCCAACCGGTGCACGAGTCCCCAGGGCTCGCCCCGCCGTAGTAGATACCATTGCCGGTCCAGCCCATGCCGTTGCAACCGCAGGTGGTGTCCGAATTGCTCGACGGCACCAGCGCCCAGCTGGTGTCACCGGCGCGATAGGTCGAGGTGGCCGCGCGGCAAAACACCGCGCCGCTAGCCAGCCAACCCGTGAGAGTGGTGTTGCTCGAAGTCACCTTGCTCACCGACAACGCGACCTGGGCGGTATCGACGAAGATGGGCGCGGAAACGGTCATTTGCGCGTAATTCGTGCCCCAGCTGATGCGAAGCTCGGTGTAGAGCCCGTTGAAGCGCGAGCCGATTAGACCTGCCGCGGTCTTGTTGGCCACGTTCGCGCCGGTGCCTACGGCCGTACCCAAAGCGCGAAGCGCGCCATTGACCATGTTGCCACCGGCACCTGCGGGTTCGTAACCCACGCGGGTCCAGCCTCCGCCTGCGGTCGTCATGTCGCAGTAGACGGCGAATGCGGCGTTCGCGCCGGCGGCCCCGTCCGGATCGACCGAGTACGAACCGTCCGCCAAGGTGGGCGAGAGCATCTTGAGCTCGTTACACGTTCGCTCATAGCCGCAGCGCATGGACAGGCACGCCCCGGTGGTGCAATCGGTGTGCGCGGTGCACACCTGACCCGCGCCGCAGCGCGGACAATCGGCTCCGCCGCAGTCCGCGTCGGTCTCGTGACCGTTGCGCGTCTTGTCGGTGCAATCGATGACGGTGCACGACTTCGAAATGCAATGCGCGCTCTGACAGTCTGCATCCACCGCGCAGGGCTGACCGAGCGCGCAACCGGGGCAGCCACCGCCGCAGTCTTTCGCGGTTTCACTGCCGTCGATGACGCCATTCGTGCAGGTGTCTCCGCCGCCCTCACCCCCTGCACCGGCCTCGCCACCGCTCACGGTGCCGCCCGTCGGAGCGCTACCGCCGGTCGCTGCGCGTCCGCCAGTGATCGGCAGAGCCCCGCCCGTGCCACCGGTAGCGCTTCCGCCGCCCTTACCCCCGGTACTCGTCGTGCCACCGCTCACCGGGTCAGTGCCGCCCGTGCCCTGCCCGCCGGTGTTGGGGCCTCCCCCGCCGATGCCGCCGGTACCGCCCGAGCTTTCCCCCGACGCGCCGCCTTGCGAAGTTCCGCCCGACGACGGCTCGCCGCTCGAACCGCCGCGGGGACTCGAGCCCGCGGCGCCAGCCTGCCCTCCACGACCACCCGCCGTAGTCCCACGCTTCGAAGTGAGCAGGGACTCGTCGTACACGGAGCACGCCGCGCAAACACCTAACGCAATCCAGGTAAGCAAGCGCCCGCGCGCAACCGTTGACATCGCTATTTCCTACACTCGCCGTCTAGCGCGTACTCACTGGGTAAGTGAACGCGCCTGTAGGCGCGCAAGTGGGAGCCTATTGTGAATGGACTTCCCCATAGACCGCAAGCGACTCGAGCGGTCATTCGCAGATCAAAAAAGCGACAAGGGCGGCGCGAGCCTGCTGCCGGCGGAGCGGCCGAGCTCAGTCCTTCTTGCCGAACATGCCGCCGAGCCCCGAAGCCAACGCGCCGAGGTCGACGTTCTGAAGACCCGCGCCCGCGGCGCCGAGTGCGCTGTCGACGTGACCAGCGAGCGGGCCGGGCAGCTTCGCCTTCAGGAAGCCGACCACCGTCTCGACCGCGGAGCGCGCCTGGCTCTCCGAAATCCCCACTTTGCTCGAAACCAGTTTGACGAGTTCTTCCATGGCCGGCGCATGGCAACACTCCGCCTCAGCTCCGTCAAGCCACGGCCGAAAATGCCGCTTTCAGGCGCGAAGGCGGGCTCGACGACGCGCGATCAGCTGCTGCGCCAGCACCAGCCCGACGCAGATAATCGTGCATTCCCAGACGTGATCGGAAACAAAGCCTAAGAACCGATCGCTCAACCCGGATAGCAGAGCCCCTATGTAATACGTCGCGCCCACCCAAAGGGTGTGGCCCAGCAGCGTTGCACTCAGAAACGCGATGAAACGCGTGCGCGCGGCGCCGGCCAGAACGCACAGACTACCGAACGGCAACAGCAGCAAGATCGGCGCGCCCCAGCGCGCGAACAAACGCTCGAGCGCGCGAAACAGTCGCCCCATGCGGGCCGAGCGGCGCTCGACCCAGGTCACGGCAAAGTCGCCGTAGGCAGCGCCCAACCCGAATACGGCGACGCTGAACAACGCGCGCCGCAGCACCGCTAGCGCGACCAGCTCGACGAGCGGAGCGCTACCCACGGCCAGCGCCACGTGCCGAGCATCGGGCGCCAGCGCGATCAACAGCAACGGCGCGCGAACCAAGAGCAGCGGCGCGAGCGCACTGCCAACCAGACCGGCCACCACGAGCACCACGAACAGCGAAACCGCGGCGCGCTTCAGGCGCACGGGCAGCGGCTCTGCGTATTGGGAATCGACGCGCTGCCGCACTCGGGCACCTTGCGCCGGCACGATACCTTGTGCAAGCGGGCTGCAGTAAGGCAGCCCCAGCAGCAACCCGATTCGAGCCGACGCGAGAGCGCCCGGATGTTCGGCCGCAGGCTCAGGGCAGGTGCGCGACGAAGCCTTCCTGCTTGCCGTTGTGCTGCCCCCAGCCAACGACGACCTTCCCGTCATCGGAGACGTCGCTCGCGTGCTGCAGGGTCCAGCCGCTCAGATCGGTGGTGGAGTTGAGCAGCGAGACGAGCGTGTGCGGGGTGGGGTTCCAAACCATGGCGCCACTCGCGCCCTCGCCCACGACCACGGTGCCGTCCGCAGACACCCCGTACCCGTAGCCCGCGCCGAGGTTACTGGGGGTTCCATTCGTCCAGCGGATGACCGACGAGGACGACGTGCTGAACTCGTAGTTGTAGCCCACCACGATGGTGCCAGTGGCGTTGATGTCGAATGCGTAGAACGATGCGTCGGCGGTGCCCGGGCGAGTCATCTCGACTTCGCCAGTGGCGGCGGTCCAACGCCAGGCGATCGACGCGCTCGGCGCGTCCATGCCAACGATGATGCTGCCATCGCGGTTTACCCCATGAGGGATGTTGTCGCCCGCCGGTGACAGCTTTCCGAGCAGCGTCCACCCTGAAGCGGCGGTCCAGCGCGCGGCCTGCGACGGCAAGATGTAGCCGATGATCACGTTGCCGTCGTCGCTGATGCCCTGCATGTTCACGTCGGTGTCGGCCGCGAGCGGGCTCAAGTTCATGTACTGGATGTTGGTGGCGGGCGTGTAACGGAATGGGCGTCGCGAAGCTAGGCCCGCAGCGGGCATCGTCGAGTCGCAATTGCCGACGATGACCCCGCCGTCGCCGCTCACGCCTTCGGCGTCGCAGCTCTCGGAACCAGCCGGAGTCGTCAGGTACTGAAGCGCGGCGGTGCCTACCATGCGCACGGCGTGAGAGGTAAACGCCTGACCGGTCAAACCCGAGTAGCCGACGACCACGTTTCCGTCCGCGCTCACCGCGGTCGCCGCGCTCATGTCGTCCAGAGCCAGCACGCCCATGCCGCGAAACCGTTGGAACTCGCAGTTTTTGCCCGTGAAGCGCGCCGCGCACGCGCAGGTGTAGCTGCCGGTGGTGTTGGTGCAGCTAGCCGAATTCTTGCAAGGGTTCGTGGGCATGCATTCGTTCACGTCGGTTTGGCAGGTCGTGCCGCTGTAGCCGGTTCCGGTGCAGTCGCAGCTGAAGCTGCCCGTGGTGTTCGCGCAAGCGCCGCCGTGCAGGCACGGATTCGTGGGCATGCACTCGTTCACGTCGGTTTGGCAGGTGGTACCCGTGTAGTTTGCGGGGCAGGTGCACGTGAACTTGTTGATGCCGTCCGCGCAGGTACCGCCGTTTTTGCAGGGGTTCGTGGGCATGCACTCGTTGATTTCGGTCTGACAAGTGGTGCCGCTGTAGCCCGTGCCCGCGCAATCGCAGGTGTAGCCGCCAGCGGTGTTGGTGCAGGCGCCGCTATGCAGGCAAGGGCCAGTGCTGCACTCGTTGATGTCGAGCTCGCACGCTTTGCCGCTGTAGCCGGTTCCGGAGCAGTCACAGCTGTAGCTGCCTGCGCTGTTCGTGCAGGTACCGTGCTGGCAGGGGCGCAGCGTGGTGCATTCATCGACGTCGGTTTGACAGGTCGCACCCGTGTAGCCCGACGGGCAGGTGCAGGTGAACGTCGCCACGCCATCCTGGCAGCTGCCGCCGTTCTTGCACGGGTTTACCTCACACTCGTTGATGTTGGTTTGGCAATTGGCACCGATGTAACCCGCCGGACAGGTGCACGAGTAAAACGGCGCGGCGGTCGTGTCCTTGCAGGTCGCTCCGTTCAAGCACGGCTTGTCGGTGCAGCCTTTGACCACGACCTCGCAATTGGTGCCGGAAAACCCCGCGGGACAGTCGCACGAGTAGCGACCCGGACCGTCCACGCAGGTGCCGCCGTTCTTGCAAGGTGCGGTCGCGCACTCGTCGCTTTCGCCATCGCAAAGCTTGCCGGTAAACCCGGTCGCGCACGTGCACGTGAACTTGCCGACGCCGTCGGTGCACACCCCGTTCTTGCAGGGGTTTGGTTGACACTCGTCGATGTTGACCTGGCAGGTCTCTCCGCTGAAGCCTTCTGCGCAGGTGCAGGCGAAGCCCGCACCGACGGTCCTGCACGTGCCGCCGTTCTCGCATGGATTGACGGCGCAGCCGTCGGGCGGCTCGGGCGGTCCCATCCCGCCCGCACCCCCGTCGCCGCCCGTACCAACGTCGCCGCCCGTACCAACGTCGCCGCCGTCGGAAGTGCCGCCGCCGCGGTCAGTGACCGAACCGCCGCCGCTACCAGCCCCACCCTTGGCTGCAGCACCACCCGCGTTGCCGATGCCGCCGGTAGGACCGCCCCCGCTGCCACCGCTAGCGCCCCCACCACCCGTTCCGCCGTAAGTGACGTTGTCGTCGACGTCACAACTCCAAACGCAAAGGCAGCAGACGGCAGCCGAAAATAGTCCGGTTAAGGTCTTCATTAGATACACTTTGTTTTGCAGCTCCCTGCGCGGAGCGTCCCAACCCAACAGGCGGGCAATCTATACCGCCTTGCTCGCGCGTTGGCCACGGTCGCCCGCACCGCGACGTTCGCCCAATCAAGCGCCAATTCGGCTCTCACTGCACAGGAAGGGGCCCTTACCGATCGAGGCCGGCGCTTGTCGCAACGCAGGCGTTTTGGGAAGCTCGGCGCGCCCTGGTGCACCGTGACCGAACGCGAAGCTGAAAAACTCGACGTTAGCCAGTGGCTCCCCCCGCGCGAACGAGCCTGGGCTTACCTGTTCGGGCTCGGAATGTGCGCGGCGGTCCTGAGCCCCGCGTTCAGGGCCCCCACCGACGACTCTTTCCCGCTCTCGACGTACCCGATGTTCGCCTACAAGCGCGAGAAGACGCGGCTCTTCCACGTGGACGCGCTCGACCGTGCCGGGCAGCGCCACCGCCTTGCGCCCGAGCTGGTCGCCAACGAAGAGGCCATGCAGGCCGCGCAAACCGTGAGAAAAGCAGTGCAAGCGGGACCCGCGCGCATGACGCTGCTTTGCGAGCGCGTCGCGAAACGGCTCACTCACGACTCCACCTACGCGGCGCTGGTGCGCGTGCGAGTCGTGGAAGGTCTGTTCGATTCACTCAGCTACTTCGTGGGGGACAGCGAGCCCGAACAGCTCGTGGTGCACCATGAGTGCGCGGTGCCAGGCAGACCTTGAGCGCGCGTTCTGCCTTCGAGCGTTTCTGGTTCAGCCGAGCTCCGGCGGCGCGGCTCGCATGGCTCCGGATCTTGATCGGCGGCTACGCCGTTTTCTACCTGATTTCGCGCTTCGGGGCGTTTACCAACGTGGTGCGCTTTCACGCGCTGGAGTTCGTGCCGGTCGGGCCGACGACCCTGCTCGCGGCTCCGCTCGACCCGCCCTGGGTGTTCGCCGGCATGGTGCTCTCGATCGGCCTCGGGATCGCGTTTTTTCTGGGTTTTCGCTTTCGCGTCAGCGGTCCTGCGTTCGCGCTGTCGCTGCTCTGGGTGAGCGCGTACCGAAACTCGTGGGGCATGAAGTTTCACGTCGAGAACCTGCTCGCGCTGCACGTGCTCTTGCTCGCGGGCTCACGCGCAGCCGACGACCTGAGCCTCGACGCGCGACGCGCCCCGGCCCCCATCGAGAGTCATGGCCGTTATGGCTGGGTGGTGCGCGCGCTGTGCGTGGTGACCGTGACCACCTACGCGCTGGCCGGCATCGCCAAGTTGAAGCTTGCGGGCACGGCCTGGCTGCACGGTGACTACCTGCGAGCCGAAATCGCACACGACAACCTGCGCAAGATCGAGCTCGGCAGCAACTATTCGCCGCTCGGAGCCTGGCTGGTGGCCTACACGTGGCCGTTCGGCGCCTTGGCCTGGCTCACGCTGGTGCTCGAGCTGGGCGCGCCCATCGCGCTCATCGGAGGTCGAGTGGCGCTGGTCTGGGCCGCTTTGGCCTGGTCGTTCCACGTGGGCGTCGCCGCGCTGATGGTGATCATCTTCCCTTACCAGCTGTTTGGCTTCGCTTTTTTCCCCTTGTTCGCGCTCGAGCGCGCACCCTGGCTCGCCGCGATCGCCCGGTTTTTGCGCGCCAAATTGGGGATTCAGACCACCGCTCCGGCGACCATTACCCACTCCACGGGGTTACCACCGAGTTCGTAGCCGAGCTGTCGCACGTCGCGGTGTCTGAGCAGCATGAGATCCGCGCGCTGACCAGGCGCGATGCAACCGCGATCGGTGAGCGACAATAACTGCGCCGGGTTATAGGTGGTTGCCTTCAGCGCTTCGTCCAGCAGCACCCCACAGTGGCGTACGGCCAGCGCGATGACCAACGGCATGGACGAGCTCGGCGCCGAGCCGGGGTTGCAATTGCTCGCCAGCACCAGCCGCCCGCCCGCGTCCAAGAACGGGCGCACGTTCGCGTAGCGACCGTCCAGGTGCAGACCGGACACCGGCAGCACCACTCCAAACGTGCTCGAGCGCGCCAAGCGCTCGAGATCCGAGGGCGTACTGGCCTCCAAATGATCGACGCTGACCAGCCCGAGCTCGACCGAAAGCTCGAGCGCGCCCAGGCGCTGGAACTGATCGGCATGCAGTCGACACGGGTGACCGAGCTCGGCCGCGCGCCGCAGCAAGCGCGCGCAATCCGCTAGCGACCAAGCCCCTTCCTCGCAAAACGCATCCACGAAAATACCGGGGAATTCCTCGTGAACGGCGGGCAGCGTTTCGCTTATCACGCGCTCGACGAAATTCGGCTGCTCGGGATCGAGCGCGTGACCGAGCAGCGCGGTCGGTACCACCGTGCCGGAAAAGCGCTGCGCGGCGATCGCGATCGCGCGCAGCATTTTCAGCTCGTGCTCGGTGCTCAGGCCGTAGCCCGACTTTACCTCCACGGTCGCGCTGCCCTCGCGCAGCATCCGCTCCAGGCGCTCGGCGAGGCCCTCTGCGAGCTCGGCCTCCGACGCTGCACGCACCGCACGCACGGTCGAGAGAATGCCGCCGCCCGCTTTCAGAATTTCCACATAGCTCTTGCCGGCCAGCCGCTGCGCGAACTCGTCCAGGCGATCGCCCGCCCACAGCGCGTGCGTGTGCGCGTCGACGAAAGCCGGCATCAGCACGCGCCCGCGCGCTTCCACCACCAGGCGATCGGACGGTAGAACGGCGAGGCCCGAGCCAATCTCGGCAATGCGGGCGGCCTCGACGCGCACATCGGTGTCCGGCCGCGGCGCGCCGCCGTCACCGGGAATCAGGAGCGCGCCGCGAATGAGCACGTTCATCGCGCGCGCCTGGCAAACCCGGCCACGAAACAGAGCAGCAGATAGGCCGCGACCCGCGCGCTGCGCCCCGAGGCATCCCAGCCCGGCGAAAGCTCCATCAAGTCGAAATGACGCACCGCGGGCGAAAGCCCGCACAGCTCGACCAAGGCCGCGACCCGGGGCACATCGAGGCCGGCAGGGTTCACGGCGCTCACGCCCGAAACCGCGCTGCCGTCCAGCCCGTCGAGATCCACGCTGAGAAAGCCGCTCGCGCCGTCCGCAAACAAGCGCGAGACGATGTTCTTGGGTCGCGCCGGCTCGAGACCGGTGTGCTCGACGTTGAGCAGGGTCGCACCGAGCTCTTCCAACCAGCGCGCATCGCGTTCGTCGTTCACGAAGCGCCCGACGCCGTAGGTGAGGAAACGCTGCGGGTCCAAGAACTGTCCCTCGATCAGGCG
Source organism: Polyangiaceae bacterium (assembly GCA_035549735.1). Classification (GTDB taxonomy): domain Bacteria; phylum Myxococcota_A; class Polyangia; order Polyangiales; family Polyangiaceae; genus PMG-095. The sequence continues at coordinate 194,405 of DASZQI010000073.1, forward strand.
CCGGAAGGGCATGCCCGAACCCACGCGTTCACGCACGTCGAGGTGCGCGTCCACGTTGATGCCGGCGAGCGGTTGATTGAGTTTTTTGGAGAGCGCGCGAATGCTGGGCAGACTCAAGTCGTGTCCCCCTCCCACGCAAATCGGCAACAAACCGAGCTCGTGCAGCGCGCTGACGGCCGCTTCGACGCGCTCGTGCGTGGAAAGCAGCGCCGCTTCGTCGCCGCCCGGCGCGATGTCGACGTCGCCGGCATCGAAGATCGAGAGCTCGATGCGCTCGCGGACCAAGCCGTCCCAGGGCGTGCCGAAGCTCGCCAGCGCGGCGCGCAGCGCGCTCGGCCCCTCAACGGCGCCCGCGCGCCCGCCGTTCAAGCGCACGCCGGTATCATCCGGAAGACCGAGCAGCGCGAGCTGACAGCCTTTGGGGGAATCGCTACGAATCGACTGCGCAAAGCGCCCGTCGCGAATCGCGGGCCAGACCGCGGGTCGAGTGTAGGGAATCGCTGTTTTTGCCTCGGTCATCATTCATCCATCGGGATGCGCAGGCCCTGGGCCGCTGCGGTCGCGCGCGCTGCCGCGTAACCAGCGTCCGCGTGACGCAAGACTCCGAGCGCCGGATCATTGGTGAGCACGCGCACCAGCCGGCGCGCGGCGTCCGGTGTGCCGTCCGCGACGATCACCTGGCCGGCATGCTGCGAGTAGCCGATGCCCACGCCCCCGCCATGATGAAAGCTCACCCACGACGCGCCGCTCGCGGTGTTGACCAACGCGTTCAATAACGGCCAGTCGCTGATCGCGTCGCTGCCATCGAGCATGCCTTCGGTCTCGCGCGTCGGCGAGGCGACCGAGCCACAATCCAGGTGGTCTCGGCCGATCACGATCGGCGCCGACACCGCGCCCCGCCGCACCAGCTCGTTGAACAAAAGACCCGCTTTTTCGCGCTCGCCCAGCCCCAGCCAACAGATGCGCGCCGGCAAGCCCTGGAAGGCGACGCGATCGCGAGCGAGCTCGAGCCAACGTTTGAGCCCAGGCTGATCGGGAAACAAATCGATCAGCGCGCGGTCAATCGTGAAAATGTCTTGTGGATCGCCCGAGAGCGCCACCCAACGAAACGGGCCGCGGCCCAGGCAAAACTGCGGGCGAATGTAGGCCGGGACGAAGCCCGGAAAGGCGAACGCCCGTTCGCAGCCGCGCTCCTTGGCGCGCTGGCGCAGATTGTTGCCGTAGTCGAAGACGACCGCGCCGCGGTCGAGCAGCTCGACCAGCGCGCGCACGTGACGAACCATGGTGTCGAGGCTCTGCTCGCTGTAGAGCGCGGGGTCTCGCTCGCGCAGCGCGTTGGCTTCAGCCAGTGAATGTCCGCACGGCACGTAGCTCAGCACGTCGTGGGCCGAGGTCTGGTCGGTGAGCGCGTCGGGTACGATGCCGCGCTCGAGCAGGCGCTCGAGCAGGTCGACCGCGTTCGCGGCCACGCCAATCGAGCGCGCGCTACGCGAGGCGCGATGCGCGAGCGCACGCTCGATGGCAGCATCGAGACCGGGCGCAATTTCGTCCAAATACCGAGTCTTTACACGCCGCTCGAGCTTTTCTGGATCGACGTCGGCGATCAAGCACACGCCGTCGTTCAGCGTCACCGAGAGCGGCTGCGCGCCGCCCATGCCGCCCGCGCCCGCGGTAACGACCAGCCGCCCCGCGAGCGTGCCGCCGAAATGCTGGCGCGCGCATTCGGCGAACGTCTCGTACGTGCCCTGCAGAATGCCTTGCGTTCCAATGTAGATCCAGGAACCCGCGGTCATCTGCCCGAACATGATCAGACCGCGACGCGCGAGCTCATCGAAGTGTGCGTCGGTCGCCCAATGGGGCACCAAGTTGCTGTTGGCGATCAGCACGCGCGGCGCATCCTCGTGCGTTCGCACCACGCCCACCGGCTTACCCGACTGCACGAGCAGCGTCTGGTCGCTCTCGAGCGCGCCGAGTTCGCGGACGATGGCATCGAACGCCGGCCAGGAGCGAGCGGCCTGACCGCGCCCGCCGTACACCACGAGCCGCGCGGGATCCTCGGCCACTTCTGGATCGAGGTTGTTCATCAGCATGCGCAGCGCGGCTTCGGCCTGCCAGGTCTTGCACGTACGCGAAGCGCCCCGCGGCGCGCGCACCACCCGCGGACCTCGACTTACCTCGGATGAGCCTTCTGACATGCCTTTTTCTCCCTCAGCCGCTGAATGCACCCGCTTCGATCAAGCCCACGATGGCCGCAATGTCCGGCGCTGGTGGCCGATCCGCGGTGCGGCGCGAAACCACGCTGCGCACGAGCTCGTGCACGCGCTCGACCCCTGCGCCCGAGCGTAGGGGTCGCTGATACTCGAGCGCCTCGGCCGCGCACAAAAGCTCGATGGCCACGACTTCACGCGCGCGCATCAACGCCCGACGCAATTTGCTCGCCGAGGTTGCGCCGAACGAGTTGTAATCCTCCATCCCGGCGCTGGTGGGCAGATTGGACACGCTGGCCGGCTGCGTGAGCCCGATGATTTCGTTGCAACAAGCGGCCGCGACGTACTGCGCGATCATCAAGCCCGAGTGTAGACCCGGCACCGGTGAGAGGTGTGGGTGCAGCGGGTTTTGCGCGTCCGATGCAGCCAAGATGTAGTACACACGGCGCTCGGCGATTCCGGCCACATGCGCGATTCCGAGCACCGCGCTGTCGAGCGCGACCGCCAGCGGCATGCCGTGAAAGTTGCCCGCCGAAACGATTTGGCGCGTAGCTTCCGGAGCCCGCTCGAACACCAGCGGGTTGTCGCTCACCGCGCCGAGCTCACGCTCGACCACCTCCCGAGAAAACTCGAGCACGTCGTGCGCAGCGCCCAACACTTGTGGCGCGCAGCGCAGCGAATACGGATCTTGCACCCGCGGATCGTCGTGCAAATGGCTCGGAACGATCTGGCTCCCGGCCATCAAGGCCCGTAGCCGCGCGGCGACGGCCACTTGCCCGCGCTGCCCGCGCGCCGCGTGCACCCGCTCGTCGAGAAAGGCGTCGGTTCCACGACAGGCGTCGATGGACAGCGCTGCCGCGCATAAGGCAGCCGAAAATAGCCGCTCCGCATCGAACAGCGCGAGCGCGCCCGACGCCGCCATCAGGTGAGTCCCATTCACCAGCGCCAGGCCCTCCTTCGCTTCGAGCACCAACGGCGTCAGGCCGGCCCGCGCGAGCGCCGCGCGGCCGCTCATACGCTCGCCCGCGATACTCGCCTCCCCTTCCCCGAGCAGCACCAGCGCGGCATGAGCCAATGGCGCCAGATCGCCCGAAGCGCCGACCGAGCCAACCGACGGCACAATCGGCGTCACTCGCGCATTGAGCAGCGTCGCGATTCGGTCGGCCACGAGCGGGCGCACGCCGGACAGGCCACGTGACAACGAAGCCAGCAGCAAGAACAACATGCCGCGCACGGTGTCTTCGGGCAGCGGCTCGCCCACACCCGCGGCGTGCGACAGGATCAGGTTGCGCTGCACCTCGCGCAGCTTGTCGCCGTCGAGCCGCTCGCGGGCGAGCGATCCGAAACCGGTGTTCACGCCGTAGATCACCTCACCCGCGTCGATCGCCTGCTCGAGCGCCATCCGCGACTTCGCCAGCTTTTCGGCCGCGGCAGCCGAAAGCGCTACGCGCGCGCCGCCGCGCGCCACGCGTTCGACGTCGAGAATGCTGACCGCGCCGCCGTCGATCACGATTTCGGTCATGGGCCCTACATGGCTGAGAAAACTCGAACCGGACCGCTTCAGCGTAGCGTTATTTCGCGCGTGATGGTGAACTCCGGCCCGCTGAAGGGCGGAATCATCACCGCGCGCAGGTACGACGTGATGCACTTGCCCACCGCCGCGCTGGCGATCGGCTCGCCTTCCAGCACGAACTGGGTGATCTTGCCGCTTGGCGAAAAAGTCATCGTCGCCCGCGCAGTGCCGGTCGGCCGCCCACCGCGATGGCACGCCTCTGCTTGCGTGACGCCCCAGTGCAGCGCGCCCTCGAGCGCTTTTTCATTGTAGCCGAGCGGCGCAGCCGCCGATGGCACAGCCACGGACGGCGCGGCCGCCGACGGCGCGGCTGCGGGTAGCTCGACCGCGGGAGAAGGCGCGGAAGCGACGCTTGGCGCTGGCTCGGGCTGCGGAATATTCGCAGCTGAAGCGCTCTCCGTCTCCGCCTCACCTGACCCACGCTCGGCGCTTGCACTGCTCGACACCGCAGCCTCGGTGCGAGGCAACTTTGCCACCTCGACACGCGCCGGCACAGCGCGCTGCTCGCCGGCTGCACGCACCGCCGCCGAGCTCGGGGCTGTCGGGCCCCTACTCGACAAACTCAGCACGGCGACCAGCGCCGCCGACGCCGCGGCGCCTGCGATCCAAAAACCACGGCTCGACCCGCGCGGTTTCGCCGCGACCGCGGCCGGCTGCGCGACTCCCAGGTCCGCGCCTGGCGCAGCGGTCAGCAGTTCCTCCGCAGGCAGCGGCGCTGCCCCGACCCATTCCGCGTCCGAATCAGCTGGCCGCGGCAGCTCCACCGCGCGTAACGAAGCGCTCGACGTCGAAGTCGCGACCTGCGCCACCGCGACCGGCTCCGCCGCAACGGGCTCGAGCGCCACGCGCGCAAGCGCCGGAACCTGCGCCGTCGCAACCGGCAATGCCTCGGCGCCGACCGGCACTGTCTCCCCCCCGACAACCGGCAACGTCTCCGCCTCGACAACCGGCAACGTCTCTGCGGTCGTCACCGACTGAGCCTCCGCAACCGCGCTCGCCAGAACCGCACCTGCGCCCTCGCGCCTGGTCACCGGCAATTCGAGCGTCGCCTCCGGCAGGTCCAGCGCGGGCGCCGCACTCGACACCGACTCGCGCTCGCTCACTCGCTCCGCGCTCGCGCTCGCTCGCGCTGGTGGCCGCGAACTTCTGCGCCGTTGCGCGCTAGCCAGCGGAGAGCGCCGCCCCGCCACGCTCGATGGACGCGCCGGTGGACGCGAGGTCCGCCCCGGACTCGGCGGAGTCGAAACCCGACGCGGCAGCGCCGGCGTCGCGGTTCGCGCGGGCGGACTCGAAAGCCGCGCGCGCGAAGCCGTCCCCGTAGGCAGCGGCGGAACCGGGGCTCGCGCCGGCGCACCGCCCCGAACACCGCGCGCAGCCGCGCCCGAACGCACCGGCGCAGGCGGCACCACGCTCGACCGAGACCCTTTGCGATTGCCGTCCACCAAGATCAGCCCGCCGCACTTCTTGCAGCGAATCTTGGTCTCTCTGCCGGCGAAGCGCGTGGCAAACAAGCTCTCGGGGATTTTGAAGTCGCCCCCGCACACGGTACACGAGATCGTGATCGTCATCCCGAGCTCAAAGGATACACGCCGCCCCCGGGCGGAACCCGAGATTTCAGCGCGGAAAGAGTACGACACTCGCCGCCAATGCAGGCGAAAGGGCGCACACAAGCAACCGCCTTCCGCACACTCTGCCCGATTTTTCTGGGTTTTTTGGGGGTCGCCACTGCTACGGGCGCGCTGCCCGACGCGTCCGGTCAGCGGGCAACCAACACCGCCCCGCCTCGAGGCAGCAGCCGCGCCAGCCCCACCTTGCAACGGCGTCGCCGGGCGCGCTCAGTCGTCCTCTGATTTCTCGCGCCGACCTTGCACCCGGCGACGATAGGTACCGGGCGGCATGCCGAGCTCACGCTGAAACGCCGCGTTGAGCAGCGAGGCGTTGGTGAAGCCGCTTCGCTTCGCGACCTCCGCCATGCTCGCGCGCGTCGAACCCAACCAGTGCTTGGCCGCTTCGACGTGCGAACGCCGGATCTCTTCCTGAACGGTGCGATCGAGCGCTCGGCGAAAACGCCGTTCGAGCCGTTGCCGACCGCCGCCGATCGCGCGCGCCACCATGGGCACGGTCAAGCGACGGTCGGCGTGCTCGCGAATCCAGAGCATCGCTTGGCGAACGAGCTCGTCGTCGACTGCGAGAATGTCGGTCGATCGCCGCGCCGCCACCGCGACCGGTGAAACCACGACGCGGCGCCCTGGAGCGGCGTGCTTCGAGAGCGCCAAGCGAACCAGCGTCGCTGCCTGCCGCCCCACTTCCTGCCACGGGATCATGACGCTCGAGAGCGCGGGTGAGATCAACTCGCACTCGAGCACATCGTTGTCGGCGCCCACGAGCGCCAAGTCCTCCGGCACCCGCAGTGAGGCTTCGCGCGCGTAGCGTGCCACCGTGCGGCCCCAACCATCGGTGCACGTAAAGACGCCGCATGGGTTCGGCAAACCACGCAGCCAGGCGACCATGGCGGCAGGGCGTTCGCCCCGTTCGCCCTGCGTGTATTCCTCCCCGCCCCAACCTGCGGGGACCTCTGCGCCCGCGGCGCGCGCCTGCGCGATGAAAGCGCGCTCGCGGGTGACGGAGAACGGCGACTCATCGTAACGAAAGGTGGTGACGTGACGAAAGCCTCGCTCGAGCAAGTGCTCGCAAGCGAGCCCGGCGATTCTTTCCTCATCCAAGCAAACCGAAGCGATGCCCTGAGCGCTGCGATCGACGGTCACCGAAACCAGTGCTGCCGAAGCCAGGCGCTCGAGCTCGCGACCGTCGAATTCCGGGCCCACCACGGCTGCCGCGGGAGCCCACTCTTCGCACAGCCAGTTCAGATCGGATGATGGGTGATAGTGAAGTAGCGACCAGTCTTGCTCGCGCGCGGCCGCCATGAAGCCGGTCAAAATGCCACGCGACCAGCCAGCATCGGTGCCCAGCACCACGAGCACGCGTTGGGAACTCATCAGCGACCCATGTAATTAGCACGGGCCGCGCGCTGTCAGTTTCGAAAGTGTGCATTCGAGTCACGCATTGTTCGTGATTGCGTCTCGCGCTCGCGGACGCCGAACCAGCTTGTTCAAAGCGTGTTTCGCTGCTAGTCAGTGCGCGAACGCAAGCCTCGAGGTTGAACCGAGCACGACTCGGTGACGCCGAAGTGCGCGGTTCGACGGAGCGATCGCAGTGATACCTCGAAGTCCTCGAATTTGGGTGGTTTCTGCCTTGGTTTTCGCCAGCCTAGCAGCGGCGTGCAGCGAAGACGCGGCGAACACGGGCGGAAGCGGCGGGTCGCCTTCCACCGGTGGCAGCGGCTTCGGCGGCGTCATCAACCAATGTGGCGTCGCCGCACCGCTGCCCGCGGAAACCGGTCAGTGCAAAGCGACGAGCGCGCCGTTAGTCACCGATTTCGATGACTACGCCGGAACCGACCCCGGCGGTTACACCTACTACGTCAACGGGCCCCCTCCGGCTGCGGACGCCGTGCTCGGCGCAGTTCTGCATGTGGGGGACGGCTCGGACATGGAGGGCAGCGTCATTGCCACCGAAATGGTCTCCGGCGAAGGCGGCGCCGGCTACGCGCTCCAAATCTCCAACGACCACGCTACCCATTGGGGCGGCCTGCTGATGCTGTACCTGCCCTTCGGCGGCAGCGAGGCCACTTGCCTCGACGCGCGCACGTACCGAGGTCTGGAGTTTTCGGTCAGGGGCGTCTCCCCATCCGGACGGGTCGGTATCACCCTGGGCATGCTCGACACCATTCCGACCGCAGACCACGGCTTGTGCGACAAGCAAGGCGCAGGCGATTGCAAGGACCCGACCTTCGAGCACCTGCTACCGCCCGACGCGACGACCTGGGCGAAGATTCAGGTGCCGTGGACCGCGTTCACACCCGGCCTCGGCAGCGGCGGCTCGTGCGTGCCGGTGACGGGGCAGAACATCCAACGCGTGGTGATCCAACCCTTCATGAACTATCCCCCTCCCGATTACATGTTTGCCCCCGGCGCCTACAAGCTGGCCGTCGACAACGTGAGGTTTTACTAGTGGCTCGCTGGCTCGTCTCGACCACTGCCATTTTCCCGGCAGCGCTCTCGCTCGTCGCGTGTTCGTCTTCCGGCTCTGCGGGCGGGGGCGACGGCGGCGGCGCGAGCTGTCAACTCGCAGCAACCATCCAGTGGACGACCCCGAGCTCGCCGCTGATCGCGCCGCGGTCCGACGCCACACACGACCTGCGCGCGGTCAAAGACCCGTCCGTCGTGTACTACAAAGATCGCTGGCACGTGTACGCGAGCTCGGTGTCGAGCGCGGGAGCGTACAACCTTGTCTACACCAGCTTTTCGGATTGGAACGAAGCGGCGAACGCCCCCTTCTACTACATGGACAAGACGAACGGCTTTGCGACTTACGTGGCCGCACCGGAGCTTTTCTATTTCGCTCCCAAGAACAAGTGGTTCCTCGTCTATCAGGCGGGTCCGCCGAAATACTCGACCGCGGACGACCCGTCGGATCCGACCACGTGGACCGCACCTGCTCCGTTCTTTCAGGCCACGCCCGCGATCATCACGGCGAACGGCGGCGGCTGGCTGGATTTCTGGGTCATTTGCGACGACGCTTCGTGTCACTTGTTCTTCACCGATAATCACGGCCGCTGGTACACGAGCAAGACATCGATTGACGATTTCCCGAACGGGTTCGGCGAGCCGGTGGTCGTGATGCAAGACGCGAATTCCGGTAGGTTGTTCGAAGCTTCGAACGTGTACAAGCTGCGCGGGCAAAACCAATACCTCGCGCTGGTCGAGGCCTTCGACATCACGTCGAACAACCACCGTTACTTCCGCTCGTGGGTGGCGGACAGCCTGGACGGCCCGTGGCTACCTTGGCAAGGCAGCGGCTCCTACCCGTTCGCCAGCACGCGCAACGTCACGTTCGACGGCACGGCTTGGACCGCGGACATCAGCCACGGTGAGATGATTCGCGCGGGCTACGACCAGAACTTAGAGGTCGATCCGTGCAAAATGCGTTACTTGTTCCAGGGCGCGGATCCGGCTGCCGATAGCGGTGGGGACTACAACAAGATCCCCTGGCACCTCGGGCTCTTGACTCAAACCGAGTGAGCCTTACGACGCCGCCTCGTCCTGGCCGGCGTACTCGAACCAGTCGAAGTCGGCTGGCCGCCGGCAGGGCGCCCCATTGCCGGTCGCGTACATCGCGAAGTACACGCCGGTAAACCCGCTCGCGACTTCGGTGGAGAGGTAGCGCGTTTCGCCTTCACCAAGTGGGCGCAGCTCGCCCTCGGATGCTCCGTACGAAAACACGTAGCGATCTCGATCCGCCTGCACGCACAGCACCAGCCGCGATGCTTCGGCCGTCGCGAGCGGCTGACACGCTACCTCGGCCTGCAGGCTACCGATGCGGCGCCTAAGAACGACCGAGGTTCGCTGTGCGCGCCTCGTCACGAAAATCTCGTAGTGGTGCCGTTCGTTCATGCGCACGACGAGCCCCGCTTCTTCCTGCTCGGTCGCAGGTTCGAACTCCAGGCACGTGCTGGCGCGCACGCTGAAGTGGCGCTGACGCCTGCCCACCCAGGTGGGCGACGCGACCGCATCGAGCCCATGCATCGAGCCGCGCAAACGCAAAAACCCTGGCCGCTCCTCCAGCGAATACAGCGCTGTCTCGGGGTTTCGCAGGAAGTTCCAATATAAAGGAAGCGTGCTGGAGTTGAAGTCGTCGCGCGATCCAGAATCACCCTCGAGAGTAGTATGCGACGTGAGCTCCAGGCGAGTCTGCATCTCGAGCTGCACGCGTCCGTGCTCGCCAATCACCGGAAAGCCGTCCGCGGCCCACTCGACCGGGCTCAAGAACGTTTCACGGCCGAGGTGATAGCAGGGCGGGTACCCGTTCGGGCGAATGCCCAAAAAGACCGAGAACCAATGGCCATCCGGGCTGTCCACCAAATCGGCGTGGCCCACGGCCTGGATTGGGCTGCGCATGCTGCGGTGCGTGAGCAGCGGATTGCGCGCGCACGGCTCGAAGGGCCCCCACGCGCTCTTGCTGCGCGCCATGGTGACCATGTGCCCGTACTCCGTGCCTCCTTCGGAGAGCAGCAGGTAGTACCAGCCATCGCGGAAATACAGGTGCGGCCCTTCGGGGTACTGCCCTCCGCTGCCAGCCCACACCACCGTGGGCTCCGAAAGCAATTTCCCGGTCGTGATGTCGATGCGACTCTGCAGCGCCCCATCGCCCGAAGTGGTGTAGATGACGCTCCCGTCGTGATCGAAGAACAGCGAGGGATCGATGCCGCGCTGCTCCACGAAGGTGGGCTCACTCCACGGCCCGGCCGGGTCACGCGCGGTCACGATGAAGTTGCCACCCGCCGACATGTTGGTCGTGGTCAGATAGAAAATTCCCTCGTGATAGCGCAGCGTGGGCGCCCAAACCCCGCCTGAAGCGGCGGCGTTCGCGAGCGGCAACTGGCTCGCTCGGCTCAGACAGTGACCGATCTGGCGCCAGTGCACCAAATCCCGACTGTGAAAAATGGGGACGCCCGGGAAATACTCGAAGCTGCTCGCGACCAGATAGTAGTCAGAGCCCGCGCGGCAAACGCTCGGATCCGGGTAAAAACCAGACAGAACAGGGTTTCGATAGTTGGCCAAGGCGACGCGCACGGTAGCAGGCCCTTGGCCGTATTGCGCGCTCGCTGAACGGCGGACTCAATTTCGAACTCGCGGCGACGCAAATCGATGACACCTCAGCTCGATGATGAGCGCGTTCGGTACCGCCCGTAGCGTGTGGCTCGAGGGGCTTTCCAGAGGACCGCTACGTCGCAAGCCGGATCGCGGCGCGGATACCAGCCTCGAGGATGGCATCAGACTCGACGCGATCTGGGGTCGCGCGGGCGAGTTGTAGCGTGCCGGCGAGGAGCCCCAAGAAGGCTGCTGCATCTGCGCGGCCGACGGCCTTGCCTTGCCGCGATGACAGCCAGCCCGCCAGCGCATCCAGGGTCGGCGCGTTGTGGGATGCGAAGGTGTGTCGCGTCGCGCGGGGGTGCCGCGCCACCTCTGACGCCAGGGCCGCGACCGGGCATCCCTTCCCTGACGTGTCGCGGTGCTCCGGGCTCAGGTAGGCACGAACCACCGTCTCCAGGTCAGCTGCGTGGAGCCCTTGCTCAAGTTGCTCATGCCGAGCGTCGAGCGACCGAAGCAGGGATTCTCGGAGCAGCGCCTCCTTGGACTTGAAGTGCGTGTAGAACGTGCCCACGGTCAAGCCGGCCTCGGCCATGATCTTCGCCAGGCCCACGGCGGCGATGCCATGCTGCCGAAAGAGGCGCGACGCGGCCTGCAAAATCCGCTCGCGTGTCGCATCGTTGTGTTCTGGCGCGTATCGCATCGTTGCCTCGCCCGTAGCGTCTTCACTTCATCTTAATCACGACCTTGCCTTTTGCTCGTCCAGTTTCGACGTAGGCCAATGCTTCGTTCGTCGCCTGGAATGGGAAGATCTTGTCCACCACCGGACGAATCTGTCCAGCGTCGATCAGCGCGGCAATTTGCCGGAGCTGATTGCCGCTTGCCTTCATGAAGAGAAACGAAAATGTGGTGTCGAGGCTCTTTGCCTTGCGCCTCGCTCCCCAACTCAACAACCGCGTGAAGAGGCGCACGAACCAGGGCGCTCCAATTTCCTTTGCGAAGCTTGGATCCGGGGGACCGGAGATCGAGATCAAACGCCCACCGGGTCGCAGCACGCGCAGGGACTTATCGAGCACTTTGCCGTCCTGGCTGTGCAACACCAGGTCGTATTTGCTCACCTTGGCTTCGAAATCATCTTTCTTGTAGTCCACGATCAGGTCCGCACCGAGGCTCCGAACCAGCTCGATATTCGAGGTGCTGGTCGTAGTGGCAACCGTAGCGCCCAGGTGCTTTGCAAGCTGAATCGCAAACGTGCCTACACCTCCCGAACCAGCTTGAATGAACACCTTTTGGCCCTGTTTCAGCTGCCCTCTTTCGACCAGCGCTTGCCATGCCGTCAAACCAACCAAAGGAATCGAGGCTGCTTCCTCCATCGTGAGCTTCTTCGGCTTCAACGCTACGTCCTTCTCCTGAACCGAAATGAGCTCCGCGAAGGTACCAATGCGAAGGTCTGCTGGGCGGGCATAAACTTCGTCGCCAGGCTTGAACTGCTTCACTTGCGCGCCGACACGAACCACGACGCCGGCTAGATCGTGCCCCAGAACGAACGGCACGCGGTAAGGCAAGATCAGCTTGAACTCGCCCCTCCGAAGCTTTGAGTCCAAAAGGTTTACGCCGGCAGCGTGGACCTGGACCAGAACATCATCGTCGCGCACCTCTGGGTCCGCGATCTCGCCGGCCCGTAAGGTCGATTGGCGCCCGTAGCGATGCAGGATGAATGCCTTCATGACGTTCCCCTTCGCGACGGCGATAGCGGGGGCGCGTCAAGCCTCAAGTCCCTTCGAATCCCGGCGTCGACCATGCCGGCGGGCATATAAGTGCGAAGGAACCGCAGGCGGCCCGCGAGGCCACCAGCTGTGTATCGAACTTTCGGGCGTGCCGCGCTGGCAGCTCTCAGGACGGCGTCGGCGACGACGCGGGGCTGGTCGGCAGTTGCCATCACCTCCTTCACCCTCCTGTTCACTGCCTCCCGCACCGCGCGATACTCGTCGAGCGTGGCGTCTGGCTCCAGGAAGTTCGCATCGAATGGTGTCTTCGTGTACGCCGGCTCGATGACCGAGACCCGGATGCCCCGTGTACGCAGCTCATGGTCGAGCGATTCCGAATAGCCTTCGATCGCGTGCTTGGTTGCGGCGTAGAGCGCCCCGTACGGCATTGGCAAGAACCCCAGCACCGAACCGATGTTGATGATGCGACCACCCCCCTGCCTTCGCATGTGGGGCACGACCGCGCGCGTCATCCGAACGACCCCGAAGAAGTTCGTGTCGAAGATCGATTGGGCCTGTTCGGTCGAGCTCTCTTCCGCACCAGCGGGAGCGACACCGAAGCCGGCGTTGTTCACGAGCACGTCGATCCTGCCAGCCCTCCGCATCACTTCTCCAACAGCGGCTTCGACAGATCGATCACTGGTCACGTCTAGAGTGAGCATTTCGAACGATCGTTGTCCCGCGGGGGCCGCTCGTCTGCTGGTACCGAAGACCTTGTAGCCGGTCGCCGCGAGCCGCTCTGCCGTTGCTTCGCCAATGCCCGATGATGCGCCCGTAACCAGCGCGACTTTGCTCTTCATGATGGTTCTCCTACGTGCTTGCCGCTCAGCTGCCCGCTGCAGGCGAAGCAACTTTATAGTAGTATGATCGTAATGCCATGAAGTGCAGGCGCAAGGGGGTCCCTGAAGACCCAATCACGATCGCCTTCTCGAACCGACTCCCACACGTTCGCAACCGCTTAGAATTGCTGGGCAACAGCCCGCGCGGAGTCGAGAACCCTCGATTCCCGGTTGGCCTTTGTGCCGCGAAAAGGCACTGAGCCGAGGCAGCCACGCTACGCAGTCGACCAAGCGCGTTGCCTTTCGCGGCGATCAGCTCATCGAGGATGAACAGGCGGGGCTCAGCCAGGGTCCGAATTCTGGGAGCTAGCGCGGCCCGTCCGAAACGCCGTGGACGCTCTGAGCGCCGGCTGTTCGCGTAAATATCTCATATCCTCCCCGCGCCCCAACAATCCCCACAAAATCGAGAAGCTCTCAGTTCCGCGGTATACAGCGCGAGTTGCGCATCCCCTCGCTCCCCCTGGCGACTCGGTACCAGCTCAGCGGTCGATCAACCGCTGGTGCTCGGCGGGATAACGTTCGCCGCTCGACTCGATGTGTGCCGCACCTTCCTGGATCGCACGCAGGTCGTTCTTCTCTTCCGAGTGCGTCGCCCCTCGGTCCACCCGCGTGCCGGCCAAGCCGCGCCTTGCAGCGCGTCGTCGACGACGCACCCTTGAGCGTAGCCATCTCGCCCCCGCTTCAGCTGCCTTTAACCGCAGCAGCGCGTGATGGCTTCGCGCCGCGATAGCGCAGCGGAATCAGCTTTTGGTCCTGCGCCGCTTGGCTGCGCGCGGTGAGCACGAGGTCGTGATCCGGTGACAGCGAGCAAACTGGATCGGTTGCGCTTGCGTCGCCGGTCAAATGAAATGCCTGACAACGGCAGCCGCCGAAGTCGATTTCTCGACGATCGCAGCTGCGGCAAGTGGGTGACATCCACGCTTCGCCGCGAAAGGCCTGAAAAGCGGGAGAGTCGTTCCAAATTTCGGCGAGTGACCGATCGCGCACCGATTCGAATTCGAGGTTCGGAATGGTGTGCGCCAAGTGACAGGGCAAGGCACGCCCCTCCGGTGAGACCACGATGTAGCGCTGGCCCCAACCGTTCATGCACGCCTTCGGTCGATCCGAGTAGTAGTCGGGCAGCACGAACAATATTTCCATGCGCCCCTTGAGCCGCTCCTTCTCGGCGCGCGCCACTTCGCGGGCGCGCCCGAGTTGCTCAGCGGTGGGTAAGAGCGCAGTGCGGTTCTCGAAAGCCCAGGCGAGATACTGCGTATTCGCGAGCTCCAGCCGGTCCGCGCCCAGCCGCTCGGCGAGCGCCACGATATCGGTAACGTGGTCCAGGTTTTCCCGATGCAACACCACGTTCAAAGTCAGGGGGAAACCGAGCTCTTTGACCCAGGCCGCGACCCGGAGCTTTTGGTCGAAGGAGGGTGTCCCCGCGATGCGCTCGGATGAAACTTGGTGCGCGTCCTGAATGGAGACTTGAACCGCATCGAGACCGGCGCTTCTCAAGTCCGCGAGGCGCTGGCGCTCGAGCGGCAAGCCGCTGGTAATCAGGTTGCTGTAGAGCTCGAGGCGCTTGGCTTCGGAGACCAGCTGCTCGAGATCCTCGCGCAGCAGCGGTTCGCCGCCGGTGAGGTTTACTTGCAGCGCACCCAGGTCCTCGGCTTGCGCGAGCACGCGACGCCACTCGTCGGTGGAGAGCTCGGCGCGCTGAGCGGTCCAATCGAGCGGGTTGGAGCAGTACGGGCAGCGGAGAGGACAGCGGTAGGTGAGTTCGGCGATCAGCGTGTAGAGGCGCGGCTCGGCGCTCACGGCTCGAGCCCCTCGAGCAGCCCGCGCTCCGCGAGGCCGGACAAGAAGGCCTGAACGTCGCGCTCCAAGGCTTCGAGCGGGGCCTCCGCGTAAGACGTCTGCAGACCCTCGACGATTTGCCGAAGCGTGCGTTCCCCGTCGCAAAGCGCGAGAATCGCGGCTCCGGTGGGGTTGAGCAGCAAGCCCTTCTCTGGATAGAGCAGCACTTGTTTTCCGGTCTTTTTGTCGAGGCGTAGCTTGGCTTTCGAGGCCAGCCGCGGCCGAGCCAAGGCCGGAATCATGGCAGCTCGACCTTCGGCGCAACGTAGGCGGCGTGCACGCAGTCGAGCAGGTGCCACAGGATCTCTGTCTTGCGGATCAGCGCCTGCACGCACTTTTCCTGAAGCGCGTAGCTGGTAGCGTGCGCCACCACGAACTCGATCGCTTCGAGCGAGTCGCGGCGCGCGCGCGGCACTCGTGAGCGGAAGTAGTCGAGCGTCTCTCGTTTGACCCAGGGATAGTGTTGCTCCCAGGCGGCGATGCGCCGGCTCATCAAATCGGGCGCAAAAAATTCGGTCAGCGACGAAGCTACTGCTTCCAAGAGCGAGCGTTCGCGAACGAGCTCGACGTAGGCATCGCAGGCGAAGCGGACACCGGGCAGTACGTCGCGACAGCTCGCGACCAGCGCCGGGTCCAACCCCACGCCGTCGGCGAGTCGGAGCCAGAGCGCGAGCCCGCCTTCTCCCTCTCGCTCGCCGTCGTGATCTTGAATGCGGTGTAGCCAAGCGCGCCGAAACGCCGGATCCTCAGACTTCGAGAGGATCAGCGCGTCTTTGATCGGAATGCGAGTCTGGTAGTAGTAGCGGTTCAAAACCCACTGCTGCAGCTGCTCGCGCGAGAGGCGCCCTTCGTGCATGAGCACGTGCACGCGGTGCGCGTCGTGATAGCGGCTCGCGCCCTCGCGGCGCAGCCAGTCGATGAACTCGTCGCGTGCGAGCGGCGCGCGGGTTTCGGTCACAGTGAAAGCTCCATGCCGTCGTGCGCGACCTCGACGTCGAACGCGCGCACGACCTCTCGCTCGGCCGAGTCCTCGCGCAAAATCGGGTTGGTGTTGTTGATATGAATCAACACGCGCCGCTTGGCCGGCAGCTTTCGCAAGAACTCCAGGCTGCCGCCCGCGCCGCTGAGCGGCCAGTGCGCCATGTCCTCCGCGCGCCGCTCACCGACGCCGAGCTCCACCAGCTCTTCGCTGGACCAGAACGTACCGTCGAAGAACACCGCGGTCGCGCCGACCACTGCGTCGGTCACTGATTGCCCGGGGCCGGCAACGCCGGGTAGGTACGCGAGCACGCCCGAAGTGCGCTCGTCGGCGATGCTGAGCCCCACGTTATCCTCGAGGTCGCGCGACGCATCACGCGCGTGCAGCGGCGGCTTTCCAGGCAGCGAAAAGGCGGCCACCGTCAGCCCGGAAGGCTTGTTGTCGACGCCCAGCAACGGCTCGCGCACGCCGAAACGCAAGCGATGCCAGCTCACCTGCCCCTCGAAGCGCTCGAGCGTGCGATAGAACACGTTGCCGTCGACGAAGCCCCGCCGAACGCGCTCGGTCGCATACACGACCAGGCGCTGTGACTCGCGCAGCGACAGCAGGCCGAGGCAATGATCGAGGTCTCCGTTCGTCAACAACACGCCGGTGATTGGGGTGTCGCGCAGCGAGCGGGGGTGTAGGCCCTTGAAGCTCTCGATCTGCTGCCGCACCTCGGGTGAGGCGTTGAGCAAGAACCACTGCTCGCCGTCGGCGCTAACCGCGACCGATTCCTGCGTGCGCGGCAGCGCGCGAACCTTTCCGCTACGAACGCCGACGCAGTTCTTACAGCCGCAATTCCATTGCGGGAAACCACCGCCAGCAGCGGAGCCGAGCACTCGGACGAACACGCGTCACGCTTTCCTTGCCCGGCCACAACAGCCGAAGCACCGATCAGATGCCGTCGAAGTCTTCCTGATACGACCCGATTTCAGCGTTCATTTCGATTTCGACGAAAGAGGGAATTTCCCAAGCCATGTTTTCCTCCGGGGGGCGCTGCGCGCGCCGCGTTTTGCGCGGTAGAAACCTATCCCATGCAGCCTGCGGAGCGTCAAGACGGACCGCGGGCCGGAACTCGCGTTTCGCGGCAAATTTCTAGGGCCGGTAGCTGAGCACGACCACGGTCATGTCGTCTTGTTGCAACGTGGCAAAGCGACGCGCCGCTTCTACCAAATTGTTGCAGAGCACTTCGTCGGGCGAGCCCCGCTCCGCCTCCAGGAGCGCGATCGCGCGTTCCAGCGAGAATTGCTGGCCTCGCGCGTCCATCGCCTCGATTACCCCGTCGGTATAGAGCACTACCCGGTCGCCTGGTTCGAGCGTCAACGACTGCGAGCGCGTGGCGTGCGCAATATCTCGACGCGCCCCGATCCAGGCTCCGGCTGGCGCGTAGCTTTCGCATTTTCCGTCCCGCGCCCGGAGCACCAGCAAGTCCTCGTGTGCCCCTGCCCAGGCGAGCTCGCCGTTCGCGTCGATGCGCAGCAAAGTGAACGTCGCGTGATCGTCGAACGCGAGCCGTTCGCGCACGTTGCGGTAGAGCGCGGTGTTCAGACAGTTCACGATCGCGGTTGGATCCGCGCGCGGGGCCTGCTCGAGCAACGACGAGACCATGCTCTGGATCATCAACATCACGAGGCCCGCGCGCAGGCCATGGCCAGTGACGTCACCCACACCGACCCAGCACACGTCGCCCGATGGCAGAATATCGTAGTAATCCCCGCCCACCTCGGACGCCGGCAACATCTTCGCGGCAATGCCGAGCCATGGCACGCGAACGTTCACCGGCAAGATGGCGGTCTGGATGCGCTCGGCAATGCGCAGCTCTCCCTCCAGCTGCGCCCGTTCAGCGCGTTCACGCAGGCTAGTCTGCTGAACCACCGACTGATGTAGCGCCGCGCCCTTCAGCGATGCGCTGATTTGCTCGCGCAGAATGTCGTAAACGACGCTGCTTGCGCCCGACTGGAGCAGCAACAGCCCGAGGTGTTCGGCCTCGAAGGTCAGTGGCTGAACCATCACCGATATAGGGTCGTCGTGCGCAGTGAAGCCTGCGGGTAGTAAGTCGTTGGCCGCGAACACTGGCTCCGCCAGGGTGCTCTGGCGGTCACCGGTGGTGCCGAAGAAATAGCGCAGGCGCGTGTGCTCGGAGTCGTCGTAGAGTGCCACCAGCGAGCGCGGCACCTTCACTGCCGGTAGCAGGTCGAGCAAACCTGCTTTGAGCGCGTCGTGGCTCAGCGTGGTCGAAAGGCGCGCGATGCTCTCGCGAATCACGCCCGCGGCGAGCTCGGAAGCCATGCGTTCGCGGCCTTCCGCGCGGGCCGCCGCGATGCCGATCAGAATCCCCGCCGCGTGCCAGAGATCGTCCAAGGTCTGACCAGAGCGGCGAACGTCTAGTGCGACCTTGAGCTCGACTCGCAGCACCGAAATGGCTGCGTGAAACTCGTCCACCGCTTCGTGCTCACGCACGGCGAAATCGAGCAGGTCCTCGAGCTCGAGCAGGAACCGCCCGCTGGCTCCCCCCAGCTCCAGCTCCAGCGCGCTGAGTAGGCGCGATGCCCAGCCCCCAAAAGCGGGCTCCGGGAATCGCGCCGCATCCAGGAGCAGCCCACGCAGCTGAGGCGCGCGCGCCCTTACGAGCTCCAGCGGACTTTGCCCCTCCGCCGGCGGGAGCAACGACTTTCGGCCGTGAATCACGCGGTAGGCGCAGCCGCAGGATTGTCGAAGCACCAACTCGCTGCCCACTTCGTCGAGGGCTGGCACCGCGCCACCGGCCATTTGGCGCAGTAGCGACTCCACGGCGCGCTCGCCCAGGCGTTGGAGGGGTTGGCGCACCGTCGTGAGAGGCGGGTTGGCAAAGCGCGCCATCGGAAAATCATCGAAACCGCCGAGCAGCACCTGGTGCGGAACACGCAGCCCGTGAGCCTGAAGCACCTCCGCGGCACCGAGCGCCATGTTGTCGTTCGAGGCAATCACCGCGTCGAACGCCACGCCGCGCGCGAGGATCGCTTCCATCGCGCTGGTCCCCGACGAGATGTCGAAGTTTCCGATTGCGACGAGCGCCTCGTCGAAAGCAAGGCCATGCGCCTGCAAGCCCTCCACGTAGGCCTGATAACGCTGGAGCGCTTCCTCGCTGGTGCTCGGCCCGCAAATGAACGCGATACGCTGGCGGCCGTGCGCGATCATGTGTTCGACCATGGAACGCATGGCGTTCTTGTCGTCGATGGCGAGCGCGGGGACGCCCCGAATGCGCACGCCGATGCTGCACAAGGGCAATGGCGACAGTCGATCGCGTAAAGCAAGTAGGCGGGCTTCGGTGCATTGCGTCCCGACCACGCCGGAGATGATGACGCCGGCCACGCTCGGCGCGCTGATTCGGTCGTAAATCGTGTTGAGCGCTTGCTCACCGGGTCGCGGCGCGGAGAGCGCGCGGCCGATCACCGTGAGCAAATTCAGATCGTTTGCCAGCGCGGCGCGCTCGACCGCCACGCGAAGCTCCTCCTGGTACTCACCGATCGGATGATCCAGGAGCAGGGCCAGCGTGCGACGTTGCATTCCAGTTAACGCTACCGCTCCGCGCGAATTTCGACCATCACCGAGCGCGCGCCGACAGCGTGGCCGCGTTGCCTACATCGAAGGCCGCTCGTCGGCCCTGGCTACGATGGACAGCTTCCGAGCCGCACGATCAGCTTGTCATTTCCCTCTTCAACGCGCAGCGGGACGTCGCCGTCGGGCAAAGGCACCGGCGCGTCTTGCTTGATCTTCTGTAATTGCGCGCCGGTCGCGCGAGCCACTGCCTCTTGCCAGGGCATCTGCGGTGGCGGGTAGAGCGTCAGGCAAGCTGGCGCCTTGTCGGTTGGCCCGCCGTACGAGAAGACCATCAGCTCCGCTCCGTACTCAGCCTTCAGTACCGTGGGTGCTTCAGTCACGGTCACCCGGTAGCCCATGCCTTTGTAGTACTCGCGAGCCACGTTCAGGCTCATTCGCACCGGCTGCGGACCGGTGCATTTGATTTGGCGATCGCTGCCTTCCGCCTTGTAGGCCATGCCACGCGGACAGCTCGGATCACCTTTCTTGATCGCTTCCTCCACCTCTGCAGGTGTGGCTTTCACCCGCTTCTTGCGGCCGGCGCGACGCTCCAGCGCGACCAGCTGGGTGCGAAGCTCGTTGCGCGCACCGGACAGCTGCTCCACCTCACTCGAGCGCGAGGCCGCACGGCACGCACCCAGTGCGCGTTCGACACTATCCAGTGCGGCTTGAACACTGTCTGACGAAGTCGCTTCGACCTTCGACACGACCGCTTGAGAGCTCGACAGTTCCGACTGGCACAGTGCGGTGGCCTTGTCGCGACAGCCCGCACAAAGCAGCAGAACGGAAGACACGAGTAGGTTCCGCGCGCGCGCCCGGCGACCGAGCCGACTCGAGATCTGCGAACGGGAGACGTACATTTCGCAAGCGCTAACACCGTTGAGAGCCATAGACGAGTATGAAAACACTTAAGCTGCCTAATTTGCCTGTTCGCGAAGCGAACGCGGCACTATGTATCGGAGTGAACGCAGTCAGGGGTCACGCGAATGCCTGCCACGGGTAGACGACCTGGAGGCGCGCGACCGCGGCTCGCGGCTGCACACTCGGGCGCCATGAGTGGGCAACGCGCGCGCACTCTCACACCCGAAGGTAAGCTCGAAGGCGATTTCGATTCGCGACCATTCGGGCCAGAGCTAGGCTCGGGCGTCGAGAGAGTGGCGGTAGCAGCTCCAGATTCGAGCGAGCTCGGGCAGGCGCGACGGCTGCTCCTCGAGCGCGATTTGCTGATCGACTCTCTGCACCAGCGCGTGTCCGCGCTCGAAAACGAGCTGGCGCTTGCGCGGCAAGCGCTGCGCGAAAAGGAGACGCTCTCGGAGCGGCCGAAGCGAGCTCCAGCTGAGGGTCACTCAGAGCCTCCCTCTCCGCTTTCGACGAGCCAAAGTCCGAGCCCCGCGCAGTCATCCTTGCCGGCATCGCCCGCGGACGAACGCGGGTTTCCCGTACTTTCTCGAGTTTCGGTCGCGCTCCGCGACGGCATGAGCCTACCGCCCCCAAGTCAGCCGGACGCGGTACCGCCATCGAGACGGCGCGAGCCCCGGCGAGTGTGCGAGCTCGAGCTCGAGTTCACTGACGAGACCCACTTCTATGCCGGCATCACGCAGGACCTGTCGCAAGGCGGCGTGTTCATCGCCACCTACCGGGTGTTCCCGGTGGGCAGCCGCCTGGAGCTCGGTTTTCACTTACCGGGCGGCACCGAAGTCCGCGCACGCGGCGTGGTGCGCTGGGTACGCGGCGAAGGCGCGCCGGAAGACGAGCGCCCGGGCATGGGCGTCGCCTTCACGGATCTCTCGGAGTCGGCGTTGGCCGCCATCGCCGACTTCTGCCGCGAGCGCGCGCCGCTCTATATGGAAATTTGAGAACACGCGGCGACGTTCGAGTGCTTCCAAAGAGCCGCGAGCTGCGCACGAACGTTGCTTAGCTCGCCAGCGAGCGACGCGTGGTTCGTCTCGGTCCGGGTGAGCTGATTGAGGGCGGATCGTTGACCGGGGGTGAGAATGTCGTCGATGGCCAGCATCAGCAGCGTCACTGCCTCGGCGCGTTCCACGCCAATTGCTTCGGCTACCTGTCGATGCAGGGGCAGGTCACGCAGGGCGGTCCGTGCGCTCGTCACCGCGTCACGATGCGCGGGCGCGCTCGGCATCCTCAGCTCGAGGTGTGAAACGAGCGGGACGATGGCCTTCGCCAGTGAAGTGACGTCGGTCGCGAAGCTCAACTCGGCGACGGCGGCGCTCAGTCGCTCGGCCAAGCCCTGCCAGCTTTCCCCGTCGCAGCGAATGCTGAAGCCGAGCGCGAGCCCCTGCGCTCGGGGTCTCAAGACCAGCCAGCCCCGTGCGCGGCCCGTTGCGGGGTCGATAGCGTGTGTCGCTTCCCAGAGGCGCTCGACCGACACCCAATGTGGCGGATACTTGAAGCGGGCGACATCCAGGATGAGGGCGAGGTCGCGCGCTCGGTGATAGCCGCCGACCGGTGAGAAGTGGCCGCTGCCGGTCTGACCGAGCGCGGAGCGATCATAAGAGACCACGAGAACGCCCTCGCCTGTCGCCGCTGCTGCGAGCGCGTCACGAAAGCCCGCGAGGTTGGTGGCGTCGCCGCGAAAGAGCGCCACGTCGGCTCCATTGCAGCGCGCGAG
>DASZQI010000074.1:0-25786 GCA_035549735.1 Polyangiaceae bacterium
CACCCGCGACGTCCCCGCACCCGCGACGTCCCCGCACCCGCGACGTCCCCGCACCCGCGACGTCCCCGCACCCGCGACGTCCCCGCACCCGCGACGTCCCCGCACCCGCGACGTCCCCGCACCCGCGACGTCCCCGCACCCGCGACGTCCCCAACACCGTTCTCGCTCGCCTGATAACCACCGACACACCCAATCTTCGAGTCTAGATCAGTGAACACCGCTTGCAGAAAAGGTCCGAACTTGATATTAGCTAATTCAAGTCGAATCCGCCGGTCGGGGTCGCGCGATGTCAACAAAACGCAGGTTCGAATACGACCGGAGCACCTTCGCCAGTCTCGAGCGGGCTGACACGCGCCAGCAAAAACCCAAGGCGCGGAGCGCACAGCTCGAGTTGGCGCTACCTGCTCGGTGGGGAGGCCGACGCGCGGGTGCAGGGCGGCCGCCTCGCTCCGCCCGCCGATGTGTACCTCATGGCAGGCGCCCAGCGCATCGCGCAGACCAACCGGTGCACGTCACTTTGCGCAGCGTTTGCCGCTCGCTGCGCACGCAATTCGTGTTCCCCACCGTGCGCAATGCTATTTCTGCAACCAATCGCAGCGCGCCGCAGAAGTTTCGGGTAGCGCAGTATTCCATTCAAGGCGACCACGCGCACCTCATCGTCGAGGCCTGTGACCGCGCGTCCCTGGTCGAAGGCGTGCGGGGGCTGTGTATCCGAATCGCACGCAGGGTGAATCGGCTCCTCGCTCGCCGGGGCAAGTTCTTCGCGGATCGCTGGCACGGTCGAGCGCTGCAAACCCCGCGCGCGGTGCGCCATGCATTGGTGTACGTGCTCGCGAATTTCAGGAAGCACCAGCCTCGAGATTCTGCACCGCTCGACGTGTACTCATCGGCGCCCTATTTTGGCGACTTCATGGAGTTCCCGTTCGGCGCACCAATCGGCGAAAACCCGAATTTGCTGCCCCGTGCGCTCGCACCGCCCCCGAACCCTCCCGTTCTGCGCGCGACGACCTGGCTGCTCGCCGCTGGCTGGAAACGTCACGGAAAGTTGTCGATCCGCGAGCGTCCAGCCTCGTAGCTGTCTCGCACGGTGAGTCGCGGTCGGTCCGTCGCGAGAAGCCTTGTCCGCTGTTCGTTTAGCTCAGCGGTTTGGGTTTGGGTTTGGGTTTCGGTTTCGGTTTCGGTTTGGGTTTGGGTTTGGGTTTGGGTTTGGGTTTGAGTTTGGGTTTGGGTTTGGGTGGCCGCGCGGAAACGTGCGCGCTGCCCGCCGCTCACGACGCTAGGCAACGTAGGCCCGCCCTTCTCGCCGAAGCAGCCGCGCCGGCCCGACGTTGAATCTGCCACCAAAGATGCGTTGAAACCGAACCCCACTTCAGCGGTTCACGCCGCAAGATTCGCGGTCTGTCCTGGTCGATCGTTCTCAGAGGGCCATCGTGCAACGTGAGCCGCGAAGTAATGCTGTGACCCTCTGACGTCGTGGTCGTCTGACGCTGTCATGGCCGACGCTGTGGTCGTCTGACGCCGTGGCCGTCCGACGCCATCATCGTCTGACGCCGTGGCCGTCCGACGCCATCATCGTCTGACGTGTGGCCGTCCGACGCCATCATCGTCTGACGCCATCATCGTCTGACGCCGTGGCCGTCCGACGCCATCATCGTCTGACGTGTGGCCGTCCGACGCCATCATCGTCTGACGCCGTGGCCGTCCGACGCCATCATCGTCTGACGTGTGGTCGTGTGACGCTGTCATCGTCTGACGCTGTCATCGCCCCACGCCGTGGCCGTCCGACGCCATCATCGTCTGACGCCGTGGCCGTCCGACGCCGTCATCATCCGACGTGTGGTCGTGTGACGCTGCCATCGTTTCTAGGTTTATAGCCCGACGCCTGTGGATGTCTTATTTTGTCATCGCCTCAAGCTGTCATCGGCTCTCAAGCTGTCATCGCCTTAAGCTGTCATCGCCTCGACTTCGATTGCGGATTTCTCACCCTTTGTTCGTCGAGTCACGCTGCGAGGCGTGAGTGTTTCCGGCTTCGCAGCCGTGCAGGTGCCGCGAGACTCGGGCGTCCTGCGCTGGAGAACGCTGACCGGTCGCGCGGCAAGTGCTGTATGAGCTGGCGTGTGCAGCCGTCGTCGGCTCTCGCCATGGCGCTGAACCTCTCCGGGTATGCCGCCGCGCTTGTGCCGCGGTCGCGTGGGAAACGCCCTATGGCCGGGGGAGTCGCTCAGGCCGTCGTCGATTCGCGCATCAGCAACTCACCTTTCGTGCACGCGCTGCGCGTGTACCGCGCGGGCATAATACGTGATTGTTTGTCCGGCGTCGGTCGGGCTGTCTGTTCTCGCCGCGCCTTCCCGTTTGGGCTGCACACTTCTCATTCGCTTCGTCGTCGGCTCGCGCTGCGGAATGTGAGCCTTTCGGGTTTGGCCGCTGCGCGTGTTTCGCGAGGGCGCGGCAGGGGGGTGTGTTTGGGCCTAGATCGGGTGAGCGCTGAAGGTGAGCTGAGCCGCGGAAGCGTGGGTGGGTCTCACACGTTTGGGTACGAGAATGTTGGCGAGCGTTGTGCGGGCTCGCGGGGGCGCGTGATTCGCTGCTACTTTTCTTGATTGTGCTGTGTGCGTGATGCGCGCGGTGCGAACGATCGTGTCGAGTTTGACCTTTATGGCCAGTGGTCGCTTTGCTGTCGCGCGGTACGGCAGAATCGGGTTCTGTGTCGCGGGGCTGCTTTCGGCGTGCGCTACGCCGGAGTTGGCGCCACGAGACGGGGAGAGTGGCGGCGCGGACGGGTTCGGTGGCGACGGTACCGAGGGCGGTTCGTTGTCGACCGGGGGAACGAGCGCGGAGACCGGCGGAATGGTCGCTACTGGTGGCGCGAAAGCGCAGGGCGGCGGCGTCAATACGGGCGGCAATGCGAACTCAGGTGGCAGCGTGAACACTGGTGGCAGCGTGCACACTGGCGGCAGCGTGCACACTGGCGGCAGCTCGAACTCGGGCGGGACTTTGGGCATCGGCGGAGCGTCGAGCACAGGTGGTGCCAAGGCGCAGGGTGGCGGCGCGACCACGGGTGGAGTCGCTAGCACCGGCGGAAAGAGCGGCAGCGGCGGGACGACGGGCACCGGCGGGGCGAGTCAGGGCGGCAGCGCTAGCGGCGGAGTACTCACTTCGAAAGGGGGCACGGGCGGCGTGGCGAGCACGGGCGGAAAGAGCGGAGCCGGGGGGACGAGCGGCGGCGTGGGGTCGAGCTTGTTCGCCGATGACTTCGAAGGCGGCGTGAGCAAGTGGGCGCAGAGCCCAGCGGGGAGCGATTGGGTGGTGGCCAGTGATGGCAGCAGCGTGTTCAAGCAGAGCACGCTGACGGGAAAGCAAATCATGGCCGCGGCGAGCGCGGGGCCGTTCACCGACCAGGTGGTCGAAGCGCGCGTGAAGGTGCTGCAATTTTCGGGGCAAAGTACGGGCTACTACGCCGCGCTCTGCGCGCGCTTCCAGGACGCGGACAACTTCTATTACTTGGCGCTCAGCAGCGATGGAAAGCTGTCGATTCGGCAGAAGCTCGGCGCGAGCAATAGTCGATTGTCGGGTACGGTCGACTCGGGGGTGGTGGTCAACACTTGGTACACGCTGCGGCTGAGCGCGGTCGGCAACACGCTGACGGCGTACTTGGACGGCGTGCAAAAGGCGACCTTCACGGTGAGCTCGAACCCGATTGCTTCCGGAAGCGTGGGCTTTGCGACCTACAATGCGATCGCGGAGTTCGATGATTTGAAAGTGACCGCGCCGTAGTTGGAGCTAGCGATCGATGCGCGCGCTCGGGCCCTTCATGGCTTTGAGTACTTCGGAGAGAGAGGCCATGGTGGTGTCGCCGGGGGTCGACATGGCGAGCGCGCCGTGTGCGACGCCACACTCGAGCGCCCACTGCGGGCCCTTGTCCGCGAGCAAACCGTAGATGAGTCCCGAAGCGAACGAGTCCCCGCCGCCCACGCGGTCGAAGATTTCGGTGTCGCGCTGGGGGACTTCGTAGAACTGGCCTTGGTGGTAGCAGATCGCGCCCCAAGCGTTGACGTTGGCCGAGCGCGCGGTACGAAGGGTGGTCGCGACCGTGCTGATGTTCGGGTAAGTGCTGACCACGCTCTGGATCATGCGACGGAAGCTCTCGAGCGGGAGCTCGCCGAAGTGCTCGTCGACGCCCTCGAGCTGAAAGCCGAGCGCCGCCGAGAAGTCTTCCTCGTTGCCGAACAGGACGTCGACGTGCGGCATCAAGCTGCGGTTCACTTCGCGCGCGCGCGCCTGGCCGCCGATCGAGCGCCACAGCGAGTCGCGATAGTTGAGATCGAAGGAGATACGCGTACCGTGTTCGCGTGCGGTGCGCATGGCGCGTTCGGCGACCAGGGGCGTGCCCGAGGACAGCGCGGTGAACACGCCGCCGGTGTGGAACCAGCGCACGCCCTGACCAGCGCGACCAAACAGCTCGCCCCAGTTCACGTCGTCGGGGCGCATCTGTGCGATCGCGGTGTGCCCGCGGTCGGAGCAGCCCACGCCGCCGCGCGGGCCGAAGCCGCGCTCCACGAAGTTGAGGCCGTTGCGCACGTCGCGGCCGACGCCGTCGTACTTCACCCAGTTGAGATAGGAGAGATCGACGCCGCCCTGCAGCATCAGGTCTTCCACCAGGCGGCCGACGGGGTTATCGGCCAGCGCGGTAACGATGGCGCTGCGCAAGCCGAAGCAGCGGCGCAGCCCGCGCGCCACGTTGTACTCGCCGCCGCCCTCCCAGGCCTGAAAGCTGCGGGTGGTGTGAATTCGCCCTTCTCCAGGGTCGAGCCGCAGCATGACTTCGCCCAGGCTGACCGCGTCGAAGCGGCACTGGTTTGCGGGTTTGATCGAAAGAGTCATCGGCCCATCCAACCGCCGTCCACGACCAGCACGTGGCCCTGCACGTAGTCGCTCGCGGACGAGCACAAGAACACCGCGGCACCCCCTAGATCGGAGGCTTCACCCCAGCGCCCCGCCGGGATGCGCTCCAAGATCTGGCGATTACGATTGGGATCCGCTTGCAACGCCGCCGTGTTCTCGGTGCGAATGTAGCCGGGGGCGATGGCGTTGACGTTGACGCCGCGACCCGCCCACTCGTTTGCCAGCGCTTTGGTGAGCTGCGCAACGCCGCCCTTCGAGGCCGCGTACGCCGGCACGGTGATGCCGCCCTGAAACGAAAGCAGTGACGCGATGTTCACTATTTTGCCGCGACCCTTTTGCAGCATCTGGCGGCCTGCCAGTTGGCAGAGCCGGAACACGCTGCTCAAGTTGACTTCGATCACGGTTTGCCAGTCCTCCTCCGAGAACTCGGTGGCGGGAGCGCGCCGGATCATGCCCGCGTTGTTCACCAGGAGATCGATTTGACCGAACGCCTCGAGCGTGGCGTCGACCAGCTTGGCCGGCGTGTCGCGCTTCGACAGGTCGCCTTTCAGCGCGACCGCGCGCCGGCCCAGGCCGCGAATGGCTTCGGCGGTGGCTTCGGCGGGGCGGGTGTTACCGTGGCAAGCGACGTCCGCGCCCGCTTCGGCAAGCGCACTGGCGATCGCTGCGCCAATGCCGGTCGCAGCGCCTGTGACGAGCGCGCTGCGACCATCGAGACGGAACGGTCCGGCGCTCATTTGGGTGCGCTGCCCGAGCTGTGGCTCTGTTCGAGGCCCGAGCCGGCTTGGTCGAAGCCGGGCTGCACGTTGACCACGCCGAACTTCCGATCTTCGACTTCGCGGTGGGCGGCCATCATCCAAATGAAGTTGATGCTGTGTCCGGGCGCAGCGACGTTCGGGTGATAGCCGGCGGGCATGAGCACCGCGTCGCCGTCGCGAACCAGGCTCACGAATTCGGGCTTCTCCGGTTCGGTGTAGACGAGCTGAATGCCGAACGCGGGCGCGGGCATGTCGAAGTACACGTACACCTCTTCGAGCAGCGCGGTGTGCTCGTGGGGCGGCCAGCTCGTCCAGTTACCCGGCAAGGAGCGCGTGAAGCCCATCAAAATTCGCCCAGCGCGCACGTTGTCGCCGATGATGATGTTCAGATCGCGCGACGTGGCCGTGCCGCCGGCGCGGAACTTCAGCGCGGGGTCTTTGACCACGTCGGAGTAGCGGACCAGCTGCACGGGGTAATCGCCGGTGACGTCGGCAGAGAGCTCGACCAGGTCGACCTCGGTGCTGGTGGACACTTCCAGCGCGCTTCCGCGGGGCGCGTAAATCGCGTCGTGAAGATCGAGATCGTAGGTCGCGCCATTGACCGTGACTCGACACGCGCCGCGCATGCAGAGCAGCGCGGTTTCGCGCTCACCGGTCTCGAAGCTCACGCGCGGGACTTCACTGTTCAGTCGCACGCGACCGTACTGCAGGTGGGCGAGCACGCTGTTCTTCGGAGACACAGCGATGTTGCGTCCCAGCTTGGACGCGGTGCCCGAAAAAATCAGGCCTTTGGGATCCAGTGTTTGAGTGGCCATGGGGCGTTACTTGTAGTTGCGCCCGAGGCGTTCGTCACCCGCTGTTCGCGCGAATGCGGCGTCATCGTGTGGCGGTAATGTTAAATGGCCTTTCCAATACGCATTTGACCAATTGCGGAAAGTGTTGCGGCGCGCGAGGCTTGGCGCGCCATGAGGCCGCGTCCGGAGGCACCGGTCTCGCTGATTGCACACCACGCGCGAGCGCTCGTGAGCTAAGGCTCGGCGAACGACAGGTGGGGCGGTGCAAACGCATGTCGCTCGCTGATTCAGATGGTGGTCGAGTCGAACCGCCGGCGATCGGTGATGTCGGTCGCCGCGTGAGCGGTTGGTCGCCCCGAAACTTCGTGCTGCGCTCGGCCAGGGATCGGGATCGATCTTTACTAACGCGTTCAGGTGCCTGTTGTGGACCGTGCCGGTGACGCAGGGCAACTGACTCATCTACGAGCCGTGGGGGTCCCACGCTCGTCGGCACCACCAGCGCAACCTGCGGGATCTTACGCGATCGACCGCACTTATTAGTTAGCCAGATTTCGAGGAGTCTCCCATGAAGATGCGATTCGTCTCATTTGCCTCTGCGGCCGCGGCTGTGGCCGCACTTGTTGGAAGCGGGGCTACCGGCTGTTCTTCGTCGGACGCCGACGGACCCAGCCCGCCCGCCACGGGTGGCGTGCCGTCGACGACGGGCGGAACCGCATCGACGACCGGCGGTACACCGGTGAGCACGGGGGGCACACCGGCGGCGACCGGTGGCACGCCGGCAACCACTGGTGGAACTGCCACGACCACGGGAGGCACTGCACCCAGCACGGGTGGTACGCCGGCCACGACCGGCGGTACGGCGCCGACGACCGGCGGGGCCGGGGGCGGCGGAGCGAGCTCCACCGGTGGCACGCCTTCGACCACTGGCGGCAGTGGCGGCACGAACACCGCGACTGGCGGCAGCTCAGCGGGCATGGCTGGGACGCCGGGTGGCGGTGGTGGTTCTACGGCTACGGGCGGCGCGGGCGGTGCCAGCTCGGCCACTGGCGGCTCAGGCGGCGCCGCGGGCAGCTCGGGCATGCCCAAGTGTCCGTCCGGCGTGAAGACCAACCCGCTCACGATGTGTCCTTCGGGTCAAACCGGCACTTGTCTGAATGCGTGCGGTTTGGGCGACGCGGGGACGCGCACCTGCGATTGCTCCGCGGCGGGGAATAGCTGGGCCTGTATGCCGTGCGGCAACAACACGCTGCCGCCGCCCACCACCCATCCGCCAGCGTGCACGGGCACTGAGGCGGCGCTCAAAGGGACGGCTTGTACGGAAACGCCCGGCCCGGCTTCGTACTGCTTGCCGTCCGATCAAGCGACCCACATTTGCTTCTGCATGATGGGCACGGGCGGCAACGAGTGGGAGTGTGACAAGGCTCCTTGGACTGTTCCTTGAAAGAGACCGCGTAGTACGCGCAATTCGCTACGTGCGGAGTGCTCGGCTAGCCGCAATCCAAGCGGCTAGCCGCGCTCCCTTCACACGCGCATCTGGGAAACAGTGGCCCAGCGTTCGCTCAACGCCCGAGGGCGGTCGTTTCGCGCGAACGGCCGCGGCGCTCCGCTTCCAATGACTCGAGCCTATCTTCGAGTTTCCGGTTCCTGGTCTCGAGTTCTACCAGGCGCTGCCGGAGGGCTTGAATGGCAGCAAAGGCAACGCCGTCGGCGTCGACTTGGAGGATCGTGCGATCGCTTTCGCCGAGACCGAACGCTGCCTTGAAATCTTGCGCCATGGGACCCAGGTGCTGCACCTCGGAGCTTTCCGTTCTGTAGCTCCAAGTCGAGATCGGCAGCGCTGCCAGGCGCTCGAGGATCGCTGATTCGTCGACGCTAGCGAAGCCGCGCTTCAGGTTGACGTCGCTCTTCGGACAGATCTTGCCGCAGTACTCCTGCCCTTGTGGCACCGGCACGCCGGCGCAGCAGGTGAGACCGCTGCAACAGGTCTCGCTGGCCGCACAGCTCCCGCTTTCTTGCACGCACGCGGTGGCGCAGGGACACTCGCCCATGCACGCGATGGGAACCGGGACGCACGACAGGTCGCAGGTGGCGTCGTACGTCTTCCCGTCGGTGCCGCACACGGCGCGGTAAGCGCCGCGGAGGCATCCGCAATCCACGCCGCCGACACCCCCGGTCGACTTGCCCGCGGTGCCGCCTTGCGTGGTCGTCTCTCCTCCGCCGCCTCCGTCGTTCGAGTCGCCTGCGGTGCCGCCGTCGGTCGGGAGACCACCGGTCGCGACGGCGCCCGAGGAACCGCCGCTCGAGCTCCTGCCCGCGTTCGCCCCACCGGTGGCAGCAGTGCCGCCCGTCGCGACGCCGCCGGTCACGAGTCCACCGCCGTGGCCCGAAGAACCGCTGGCCCCGCCGTGCTCGTTGCCCCCGCCGCCGCTAGTGCTCCCGCAGTTGAACAGGAAGGCCAACGGAAAAGCGACCACTATCGTCGTGCTCTTACGCATGATCAGAGTCCTCCGGTCGATCACAAGATACCCGGATTGCGTCGCGTGCGCTTCCAGCGCAGCGGCGCTGCTGTGTTTTCGCGCCGATGCTGCCCATTTAGGGCACCGTCGTAGGTTGAAGGTCGACCGCGTGTCAGCTCAGCGGGGACTCGCCGCCAATGGTTCGCTGCGCGCGGCTCGAAAGACCATGACTGCGCCCAAGATGAACACGACGCCGATCGGGATCGACAAGTAGCTACCCATCTTGGCGCCCGTGAGAACGATGTTCAGCGCGCTGCCGAGATCGAACCACCATCCCTTCGAGGGCGCGGTCGCGCGAATGAGCAGCACGCCGTTCACCAAGTACGCGAGACCAGTCAGAAGCGCGACTCCGCCGGTCACGCGATAGGTCTTGAGCAGCGCGCACAGGCTGGTGACGAACGCCGGTATCGTCAGGACGAACACCAAGATCAATAGATCGGCGACCACTTGGTTGTGTTTGCCTCGAGGCCAGCCCTCGGTCGCAATGCCCTCGACCGCCGTGAGTAGCGGAGGCAGAAACAGCGTCGCCCACGCCAAGAACGCGACCCTCCACGCGAAGAGCACAGAGCGACGGTCGCGACCGAAAGCCCACAGCGCAACGATGCCCGACGCGCAAAACACCGCGGCCCCAATCGAGCTACGTTGAATGTGCGACCCGTTCAACACCAACCGAGCGAAAGGGAAGAGCGGCACGAAGGCGAGCGCCCACAACGCGAACACCAGCTTTTTCAGGCGAAGCCCGCGCTCACTCCGAACCTCAGTGGTTGGCGTCGCCGACGTCGCTCCATTCGCCCGAGGGAGCTCGCTCCCGCACGCACACCGATGCGCCGTGTCCTCGTTCTCTTGCCCGCACTGCGTACACTTCACCATTTCTGTTCTCTTCGGCGATGGTTCGTCCTGGCCGGCTGAGACCAGCCCGGATCTGCAAACACCCATAGCCTTTCCACAAATTCGGCCGAGCAACCAGCTGCACGCGGTTTGAAGCGCCGGCAGTAAGGCGGCCGGTCAGGGCCCTGCCGGCTGTGGTCGACGAAACTGCCGACGCTTGGTCAGCGACCAGACAGCGCGCCCGCGCAACGGTCCGGCACCGTGCCGCCGTTCGCGCCCACGCTGCGCCCGCGCTGCGCCCGCGCTGCGCCCGCGCTGCGCCCGCGCCTTGTCCGCCCGGGCACACCTCGCTCGTGCACTCTTCGGGATTTCGTCCGAAAACATCGCACGAGCGCGGCCACTGCACCGCGTTGGCCCACAACGAAGCCTGCCTGGGCTCTCCTTGCCGGGCGAAACGACGACGCCGGGTCACGACGACTACGCCGGGTCCCGACGACGACGCCGGGTCACGACGACGACGCCGGGTCACGACGACTACGGCGAAGCGCCAGGACCGGTATTGCCGTACTCGCCGAGGAACGCTTCGGGCGGGGTCGGGGCCTGCGACGCCGGGTAGTAGTCGCTCGACGTATAGAGGATCGGCGGCGTGGTCGCTGTCGGATCTTTCGGAGTGACGCGGCCAGGATACGCGACCCACGGGGTTTCGCGCTGAAGGTGCGCGCCCAGCGTGGAGTTGCGCACGATCATCTTGCCCACCGAGGTCTGTTTGCTGCCCTCGAACCATTGCTGGCCGAGGAACACGCCGGTCGCGCTGGCTTCCGCCGTGAATTGGCTGCTGATGAACAAGAAGCCGTGCGGGTTCGTGAGCTCGGTGCTGGGTGCGGCGATGATGCCACCCGTTGGTTTGCGGCTGCCGAGTGAATGAATCTCGCAGTGATCGAAGACCGGCGTGCCACGTCCCGCGATGAACGAGTCGTCGCCCTCGATGTACGAATCCCGAAAGTACACGCGCGAGACCTGGTTGTTGGCTTGTGATTTCACGTAAAGCGTGTAGCGATTGCCGAGCAAGCGCACGTTCTCGTACTGGGAGCGATCGCCTTGGTTCAAGAGCGCGACCGCGGCCTGGTCGGGCCCGGCCACGCTGTCCTCGACGTAATCGTTGGCGATGGTCAGATTTTTCGCCTGGAAGCCGCGCGGCAGGTTCTGCGTGAACGTGGCCGAGGCCGAGATGCTGCCCGAGGCTGCGCTCGCGGCAGACACGTTGTTGACGATGACCGTCTTGGAGGCATCGCTCTCGGTGCTGTAAAGGGTGAGGGGCGGTGCTGAGGTCTTGTTTGGTACGGTGATCGTTTCGCGGTAGGTGCCGGCTTTGATGCGAATGTAGACGCGCGGGCACTGCGCCAGATACACCGCTTCGGTGATCGCGGCCTGAATGGTGGTGTGGGTACCGGAGCCGTCCGACGCCACGGTGTAGCCGGGCACGAACGTGTTCACGTCGCCGATACCGTTCGTCACCGGATCCCAATTGTCGTTCACCGTGTAGGTGACGCTGCCCGCTGCGCCGCCCGAGTTCGAACTTGCGTTTCCTGCGTTTCCTGCGTTGCCGCCGTTGCCGCCATTGCCGCCGGCAGTTCCGGCCGTGCCCGAAGCGCCCGCGCTACCGCTGGCCCCGCCGGCAGCGCTGCCCGCAGTTCCGGCACTGCCCGCGCTGCCGCCGGCACCTGCGTTCGAGCTACCCGCAGTTCCTGCGCTGCCCGCGATCCCCGCGCTGCCTGCCGCGCCCGCCGTCGACGGGCTGCCTGCAGTGCCCGCGCTGCCTGCGACGCCACCCGCGCTCGCGCCGCCAGTGCCGCCGGCGGTCATGGCAACGCTGAACTCACCACCGTGCGCGAACGATTCGAGGATAGTGTACTTCGCGTTGACGTCGGCTTCAGTCAGCTGCGGTCGCGTTGCGCTGGATGCGACTGCCGCGCCGGGTGCCTGCAGCCCGGCGGTGCCCGAAGGCGTGACGGCCATCGTTTGCGGCGGGCAGGTCTTTGGATCCAGGCCCGCGCTACCGCCACCCCCGCCCGCGCCACCGCTCGCGACGATGCCGCCGCTGCCACCAGCGCCACCGCCGCCGAGCCCGGTGCTGGCTCCGCCCGTGACCGCGGCACCACCGGTGACCGCGGCCCCGCCCGTCGAGCTCGTCGGACTTCCGCCCGTCGTCACGGTGCTGTTTCCCCCAGTCGAGGGGTGACCACCGGTTGCCGCGCCACCGGTTTCGCTCGAACCACAAGCGGGAACCGAGAGCAGTACCAGAGTCAAACCGAAGCGACGGACCAGAAGCCGCGAGCTCATGTCAGGCGTTCCTTAGCTAGTTCCGAGGCTCAAGGGACAGTCGGCAGCGCGCCGTCGGCTCCGCGCGCCGCGCTCAGCTGCGCGATGGACGGGCAGCTCGTGCCAATCGAACCATTGATACCCTGATCCGCGTCCGCGTTGTTGCACGAGCGGCAGCCCGTGCAGGTCGAGTTCGCGCCGCTGTTGTTGGTGAAGCCATGCATGCGGTTACTGACCGCAATGCAGGTCTTAAGAGTGTGGTTACCACCCTTGTCGTCACCACCCAGCTTGAAGCCGTTCCCGTCGCGCTCGGAAGCGGTGTAGTTCACCGCGTTGCTCCACGACCAGCAGTTTTCGAGCGTGATCGGCGACGTCCACGCGAAGAAATCGTAGCCGTCGTCGACGTTGTCCCACGACCGGCAGCCGCGGAACACGTTGCCCGCCCCGGCTTCTTCCTTCGCGCCGAAACCGTCCGCGTTCTCACCGTTGCACTGTGAGTCGAAGTTCTTGTACGAATCGCAGTTCAGGATCAGGTTGTTGGTGCCGCTGCCGGTGTAGCCGGAGCCTGCGCTGATTTGAATGCCCGTGTCCGCGCACTCGTGCACCGCCACGTTCTCGACCACGTCATGCTGGCCTTGCACCTTCACGCAGTTATCGTTGGCGCCCTTCACCTCGATCCCCTTCACCGTCCAGTAGTCGGCGTTGATGGTGATACCGCCCAGGTTTCCGTCGCTGGGGTTCGCCCCGCAAGAAACGCGCGGCTGCGACGAGAAGTCGAGCAGCGGGCGGGTGGTGGCGTTCGGTGCCGCGCGAATGGTCAGAATGCGGCTGGCCGTACCCATGCGCGTCTTCTTCAGCTCGAAGCGCGTGGTCATGGTGTAAGTACCGGACTTGAGGCACATCGTCTTCAAGCTACCGAGACACGCGGCCCCGTTCGCGGTGCCCGAGGGCGGAGGCGGGCACAGCAAGTCGTAGCCGTGCAGCAGATCGGCCGGCTGCGCTTCAGTGCCCGGCGCGCTCGACGTGCCAGTCGGCGCGACCCACACATCACATTCGCCCGTGCTCGTCGTACCGCCCGTGCTGGTCCCGCCCGTGGCGCTGCCGCCGGTCGTGGAGTTGCCACCCGTGGTTCCACCGGTGCTGCTGCTGCCGCCTTTGCCTGCGCCGCCACTGCCTCCGGTGGTCGAGCTGCCTCCGGTCGTGGAGTTGCCACCGCTCGTTCCACCCGTGTTGGTGCTGCCGCCTTTGCCGGCACCGCCGCTGCCGCCGGTCGTTGACGAGCCGCCGGTGGTTCCACCGCTACCCGGGTTGGTGCCGCCTTGCGCGGTTTGCCCGCCAGCGCCGCCCACGGACTGCCCACCCGTGCCGGTGGATTGCCCGCCCGTAGTGGTCGTAGGTTGCCCTCCGGTGTTGCCCGTCTGCCCGCCCGTGGTGCCGGTGGACTGCCCGCCCGTAGTGGTCGTGGGCTGCCCTCCGGTGTTGCCCGTCTGCCCGCCCGTGGTGGTCGTGGGTTGTCCGCCCGTGTTGCTCGTCGCTTGCCCGCCCGTGTGCGCGGTCTGCCCGCCCTGACCCGGCGTCGGGGTACCCGGCTCGGAGCTGCAGCCGAGCGCCAGAACGAACGGCAAGGACACGCCGAGTAGTGGCGGCAACAAACCTCGCGCGACAGAGAGGCGCACGGCGCGGTGAGACCTACGAGTCATGGACAAGCTCCCTTTTCAATCGAGTTGCGATGTAGCGCGCTTGCAAACGAGCGCGGACACAGCCGACCGCGGCTGCGCGTTGCTTCGCGCGTGACGCTCAGGGAAGCGCTTAGCTGCTCGATCCTCCCTCGTCAATTCCGGATCATCGAGTTTCGCAATGTAAACAACGATCCCAAATACGCACTCGGGCAATTC
This sequence comes from Polyangiaceae bacterium, assembly GCA_035549735.1. GTDB lineage: Bacteria > Myxococcota_A > Polyangia > Polyangiales > Polyangiaceae > PMG-095. Next base: position 14,013 of record DASZQI010000074.1, read on the forward strand.
GCATTTGCAGCACTGCTGTGTGTCTCGAAAGAACCAAGGTTCACGAAAGAAAGTTGCGCGCGAGCAAATGAAAACGTCTTTTCTTTCGAGCGACGCTGATTCGCACCCGCACACTTCGCGCGCCGCGTGGATGTTCGCCACGGTTGTGTCGATCGTAACGTCCCTCCGCGCCGCCACACTGCGCTCACTTTCGGACTGTATAGTCGTCGTCGATCTTGAATAAGGCTTAGATTGCGCATTGCATTGAATGCGCTGCATGAAGCTTCCGAGCCGGTCTTGGGGCGCTCGCGGAAACGTGCGCGCTACCCGGCTGCAGTTCCCCCTGGGCAACTCAGCCGACCCGAGCCCAGCGCAGCAGCCGCGCCTCGCCGGCCCTGGGTCGAAGGCTCGCAGTGTCCTGAGCCTCGACATCCGCGATCGCCGGCAGTGCCCGGCCGTCTTGGCGAGACCGCACCAAGCACACCGGGCACGAGTCGAACCCTCGGACTTGTTGAGCTTCACGCACACGCAGCGCGAGCTGGCAGCGCAAGTAGGCGACGGGCCGCCCAAGGCGCCTGATCGCCTGGGTCGGCGTTACAAGGTTTTGCTCGGCTTCGTTCCGCACGGCAATTGCCCGCACCGAGATGGTGCATCCTCGCGCGGGAAGACCTTGCGAGGACTGCGCTGCGCCGAACCGCGACGGCGCACTCACAGAGGCCAATTGCTTGGTCCGAGAAGGATCCAAACCTTCGTCCCGGACGACAGTATCCCGGTCGCTAGGCACTGCATCTTGGCGCGGAAAGACTCGGCGAAAGACTGCGCTGCGCCGAACCGCGACGGCACACTCACAGAGGCCAATTGCACGGGGTCAGACGAGCAGAGGACCGGTTTCGAGAGCGAGCTCGCGCAGGCGCGCTCCAAGCGGTTGGGTGGGCGACGCACGAATGGCTTCCAGCTCGACCAGCCGTGGCAGCGTTGTGGTTGGCGCCTCCGCGCCTCTCTCGCTTCAAGGCGTCAGAACGCGAGCGACCGCAATGTGTGCTGGCGTGGGGCAGACCTTGCCGCAGCCGCCGCAGTGAAGCACGTTGATGTTCGTGTTCGTCTCGCAGCCGTCGACCGCGCCGTTGATGCAGTCCGCGCGCCCGGCGGCGCAAGCAACCTGGCACGCGCGCGCTGCTTAACAATGTGGCGCAGGCGCGGCTGCTCGGTTTGGCTGGGTCGATGCGGGGGACCTAGGGGCGCTCAGTGCCGCAAAGCGCGCCCTTTTCCGCGAGGCGCCCAAAAAACAATCCAGTGGTTGTTCGAAGATAGCGTCGCGTGTTGCCACGAACTGAATGTCGAAGGGCACTAACGGTTACATGGACATTCGATGTCCATGCGAACTGAACACGGCTGGGTCCTGGCCTTGGTTTTTGCGCTCGGTTGCGAAAGCAGCGGCGATGACGGGCCGCTCTACGTCGGTGGCGCGTCGAATACTGGCGGAACCACGCCGGCCACTACCGGCGGCACCGCGAACGCAACGGGTGGCGCGGCCCCGAGCGGAGGCACCCCGACGACGGGCACTGGGGGCTCGACGACTGGTGGCAGTTCGACTGGCGGTAAGACGTCGACTGGCGGCAACACGGCGATGGGCGGCGGCTCTGCTGCGGGCGCCGACAGCGGCGGAGGCAAGTCCACGACGGGTGGTCGCGGTGGTCGCAACACGGGCGGCGCGGGCAAGGGCGGGGCAGCTAGCGGCGGCACCGCCACGAGCGGCGGCAGCTCGAGCGCGACGGGCGGCAGCGGCGGGGGCTGCACGCAGAACATCGCTTGCAAGCTGACCGCGGCCGCAAGCACGGGCGACATTTATCAAGACTGCGTCGATCGCATCAATCAGTTCCGAACGCAGTGCGCTTGCCTGCCCCCGCTCGCGCGTTGGACCGACGGCGAGGCTTGCGCGAATCAAATGGCCGAATACGACAGCACCGCGCCGAGCGCGCATGCGGGCTTCCAGGCACGCATTTGCAGCGGCGGCAGCGCGCAGGACGAGTGTCCCGGTTGGGGTTCGAACGCGCAGGTCGTGTCAGGCTGTTTGCAATCGATGTGGGACGAAGGTCCGCCGCCCACGTCCTCGTGCACCGGCACGTGCTTCAACGACCACGGGCACTTCATCAACATGAGCAGCACGTCGTACACCAAGGTCGCCTGCGGCTTCTTCACCACGCCTGCCGGCAAGGTGTGGGCCGTGCAAAACTTCTCGCGCTAGCGCGCGCTGTGCCGGCCGCTCGTCAACGCGAGTCCAGAAACAGCCAGCCCAAATTGAGGCCCAGCAAGAGATCGGTGCGATCGCCGCCCCAAAGTGGCGCTGCCGCCGCGAGCTCGATGCGCAGCCCCGAGACCGGGTAGAGGCGAAGCGCTGCGCGCGGGTCGAAGCTCTCGAAGCCGGGTTGTTTCCCGGAGCGCACGCGAACGCCTGCGCCGAGCACGATGCCCAGCCAGGCGGTCGGGCTGAGCACCGCTTCAGTCTCGAAGCTCGGTACGAAGACTGCCAGCACGCGCCCGCCGTTGTGCGTGAAAAACGCTGGAAAGGCCAGCCCCCCGACCAGCTCGATCCGCGGCGACAAAAGCAGACTCGCCGAGAGGCCATGCTCGAAGCCGTAGCGCGTGGCGTTGCGGTAGCCGGTGTCGAACGGATACAGCACGCGCAAGTAGGGTGTGAGCACGAGCCGTTGATTCACTGCCAGCGCGTGATGATAACCGACCGCAGCGTCCCCCAATCCGAGTGTGTGCGCTTCGATCGTCGCGTTCGCCGAGAAGCGATACTCGAGTGACGGCAGCCACAGCGAGACCCAGTCGCTGTCGAACAAGCGCCGCCGGAAGCGCGGAGCGACGCCCGCTTCGAGCAGGCCATAGAAATCGTCGAACGCGAGCAGCGCCGACGCGGTCCCTTGCAGCGAGCTGTCGGTGACCGGGCACGCTTCGGGCACGCTACCGAAACCTGCGGGCGCAAAGCCGAGCCGCGCGCTCGCGCCCGCTTCGGGAAGCGCACTCTGACAGGGGCGAGCGAGCGCCGGTGAGCTCAGCGTGCTCGACAGCAACGCGAGAGTGGCGAGCGCTGGTAACGCGCGCATCACGGTAGTCCCGGCGCGACCCAACCGTCGCCGCTCCAATCGATCAGAAACGGATTGCCGAACGCGCTCGACCAGGCGCCTGGCGCCAGCGTTTCGAGGTGAAAACGCGGGTCATTCTCGGTAACGCGGCCTGGTTCTCGGAAATCGCCCGCCACGTCCGCCGCGTCCACTCGCCCGTCGCCATTGTTGTCGGTCGTGTCCGGCAGACCGTCGTCGTCTTCCAGATCGCCGACGAGCGGCAAGCGGAGGCCTGCCTCAATCACGATCCAACAATCGGTCCCGGCGGATGCGAGCTCCGAGAGCGCGATGTCACCCTCGAAGCGTGTCAGATCCGAGGTGCCGAACGGATCCCGCCCGGAAGTCGGCGGAAGTGCGATGGTCTTGCGAACGCTGCCGTTGACGACGAAGCGCAGTTCGTCGATGGGCACGTATGGCGCAGCGCGCAGCGCGACGTGAAAGCGAGCGTTCGCGCCGGGCGCGAGCGCGCTGAGCGAAGGCCGCGCGCAAGCCTGATTCGCATCCATGAAGCACAGGTCGAGCACTGGGCCGTTCGTGCCGACCAGCTCGCCGTGACGCACGCTTTGGTTGAAGCGCTCGCGCTCGAAGTTTGCCAGCGTGTGCCCGCCGAACACCAGGTTTCTCGGATAGCCCAGCACGTCGGTGGCCAGCGTGTGCGAGTCGGAGTTGGCGGTGCCGGCGCGCAAAATACCCTGGTTCAAGAAGCTGAACCAGCCCACCCGATACCTCAGCATTTGCTCGACCGAGGTGCCGTTCATCACTTCTTGTGCGTCGAAGTCGAGGTTGCGGTGTCCGTTCGCCGGTCGTCGCGAAAGCTCACCTTCGTGCGTTCCGTCGGGCCCCGACGGCACGGCGCGTCGCGGATCGTATTCGATCGCGGCAAGGTAGCCCGTGTCGCGTCCCAAATCCGAAGGCAAGAACGGGTGATTGAGCTGGGCCACGCCGCGCCCGTCGTACAAACGTTCGACGCGGTCGAACAGCGCGCCGGGTTCCTGTCGCTCGTCGTCGGGCGCGCCGTTGCGCGGCAACGCCGGGTTATGCCGCAGCGGCCAAAAGTTGAAATGCCCGATCACGCGCGGCACGTCCGAGCCGGGCGGTCGCAAGAACAGAATCTGCCCGGTCGTCTCCACGCCGGGCATCACGCGCACCTCTCGTTGCAGACCGAGCTCGCCCAGAGCGCGCGCGTAGTCGCTCACCACGTCGTGATCGGTGGCCGCGATCACGTCTACACCCATGGCCACGAAGCTGAGCGCGCGGTCGCGATCCGGCAGACTGCTGTCGTAGCTCGCCCCACCATGCACGTGAAAGTCCGCAGAAAGCACGCCATCGGGCAAGAGTGAGAGCGGCGAAAGCTCGAACGAAAGCTCGGTCTTCTCGCCCGCGTCGAGCGAGACCGCGGCGCGCGCGAGCGACCAGAACGGCCCGTGGCTCGCGTACACGAAGTAGTTGCCCGGAGGCACATCGAAGCGCGCGCTGCCGCTCTTGCCGACCAGCACCCGATTGCACGCTGGTGAACCCGCGTGCGGAGGCCCGAGATACGGCGCGCAGCGCTCCTCCGCGAACACACCGAATTGCGAACCACGGACCTCGTCGGCCGTGGTCGGTGCGCGCGGCACGAGCACCAGCTCCGCCACCAGCGGCGTTTGGTCCGTGCGCGCGACATTCACCGTCAGCGTCGCGGGCTCCGCGAGGTCGAGCACGGGTAGCTCGATCGCGTCGCGGTCGGTATCGAACACCATCGCTCGACCGAGCTCGCGTCCGAAGGCAAATGGCTGCAACGAAAAATGTTTGTTGCGCGGCAAACTCAGCGCGAAAGACCCGTCCTCGTCGGGTATCGCCTCCGCCCACGGCACGCGTGTTTCGGCAGGCCCCGACGCATCGCCGAGCAGCTCCGAGAACAAGAGGCTCAGCCGTCGCTCGCCGCGAGCGGCGCCCTCTCCTCGAAGCGTTTGCCCAGTGACCGCCGTAGTCTGCTCCCCGAACAGCTGCGCTCGTACCTCGAACGCGAGATCGGTTGCTCGCTGTTGCCCGGGCCCCGGAGCGACCGCGATGAAGCGTTCGAAGGCCACGCTGTCACCCGGCATCACCAGCGTGCGCTCGGCCCCGACCGCGGACAAAGTCTCGCTGTGAAACCCAGCTTGCGTTCGCGAATCGCAGGCCACGATCGCGTACGCCGCGCCCTGCTCGTCGTGTGCGTCGGCGGCCACGAAGGCGGAATCGCGGAACGCGTCGCCAATCGTCTCCAGGTCGAGCTCCGGGTGCGCGTAGCCGCCCCCGACGATTGGCACGAACGGAGTCAAGCTACGATCTCCCCAGAACAGCGCATCCGCGGGGAACATCGTGAGCGGATCGCGCGAGCCCTGATAGATCTCGGATCGCACCCGGAGCCCCGACTCACACGCTCGCAGCTCGTAGCGAGTGACGATTTCCACCTCTGGCCGCAGATCCAGGTGTCCTCGGAAGACAGCAGCCACGAACTCAGGGCGCTGATCCACCCAATCGACCCGCGTGTACCTCGCGGCGTCATCCGGCAAAATTCCAACCGCCTGAAACGCGTGATTCAGTTCATCCAAAGCGTCCGGCACCCTCGGAACCAAATCGACGACCCCGCCACCGCTCGGCGCGAGCGTGCGCGGCGTCTCGATACCGCCGAGCACTGCGGTCAAGACCGCATTCTCGAGCACGATATCGCCCGCCGCCGCGTCGGCCTTGACGCCATTGGGGCGGTCCTCTGCGCCCGCCACCCGTCGAATTCCGAGCTCACTCTGCGCGCACGTGAACTGGAGGCCGGCGCACGGGCTCCTCGGCATGCACTGCCCATCGTCCCCGGCGAGACAGCCCCAATCTTCCGCGGGATTGCAGCCCGCGGCCGCGAGCGCGACCCCGAGCACCAGCCCCGGAGCCAAAGTGCGAACGAAGCAAGGCACGCCCGCCGATAACATTGCAGCGGCGCGATGGCGATCCATCGCTAAGATGGCATCGTGATTCGACGAGTCGTCCCCGTCTTGTTCCTGGCTGCGCTAGCGGGGTGTCGTTCCAATTCCTCCAAGGGCGACCCCGGCAGCGAACCGAACGACGCGATTCACTTCTGCGACCTACCTGGCTCGGTTCGCTTTACCGAGCTCGGCAGAACCGAGCTACCTGGTGGCCCCGCTCCGGGCAGCCTCGGATTTCTGACTTTGCCAGAGGGTTATTGCGCGCACCCCTTTGCCAACATTGGCAACACCCGACAGCTCCGCTTCGCGCCCGGCGGCGAACTCTTCGTGGCGTCACCCACGACCGGGACCACCGGCGGAGGCAGAGGCGGTCGCGCCATGATCTTCGCCTTACCCGACGACGATCGCGACGGCGTGGCCGACGAACTCATCACCTTCCTCGACAAGCTCCCTTCCACCCAAGGTCTGCTCTTCGCCAACGACTCCTTCTATTATCAAGACGGCACCAAGATCCTGAAGATGCCGTATAGCCCTGGGGATCGCGCGCCCCGCCGGCCCGGTGAAGTCGTGGTCGACATCACCGTCAACGTCTCCAGCTTGCATTGGCCGAAGCCCCTCGATCAAGCCGACGACGGCACCATCTACGTCGGCAACGGCGCCGATCAGGGCGACAATTGCCTGCCAGACCGCGCCTTTCGCGGCGGCATTCTCGAAATAGACGGCAGCCCCAGCGGCAAACTCGTGAGCAAAGGCTTCCGCAACCCCATCGCCGTGCGCTGTCAACGCGGCTTCGGGCGCTGCTACGCCATCGAGCTTGCCATGGACTACACCGCGCTGATCGGCGGCCGCGAAAAACTCATCCCGATCAGCGAAGGCGACGACTGGGGCTTCCCTTGCTGCTTCACTCGCGACCGACCTGCCGCCGGCGTCACCCCGATTCCGGACTGCAGCAACGTCATGGCCGAAGACGTCTCCTTCGCCATTGGCGACACCCCCTTCAGCTTCGACTTCGAACCCGGAAATTGGCCTGCGCCCTACAAGAACTCGATCTTCGTCGCGCTCCACGGCGAAGCCGGCTCCTGGAAAGCCGCGCGCCTCGTGGCCATCGACGTCGACCCCGAAACCGGCATGCCCATGCCGTCCACCACCCTGGCCAGCGTCCCTGGCGGCGGCCTGCGTGAATTCGCAACCGGCTGGGACGACGACACCCGCAGCCACGGCCGCCCCTCTGCCGTCACCTTCTCCGAAGACGGCCGCCTCTTCCTCGGCAACGACAACGACGGCTCCATCTTCTGGATCGCCCCCATCGACCTCAAACGCTAGCTTCGCTCAACGAACCCATTTTTGCGCCCGCCCGCTGCAAGACCAGCGAACCCCACATCACGAGTTTTATTTGTGGGGTACTCTGAAAAATGCGCGCTGTCCGCCGCACCACGACACCAGGTACCCCAGCCCGCCTCGAGCGCCCCAGCAGCCGCGCCTCCCCGGCAGAGGGACGGGGGGAACGGCGCGGTACGGCGACGCGGGCGCGACGCGGGCGCGACGCGGGCGCGACGCGGGGCGGGTGCGCTGGTGCGGCGGAGGGACGGCGCGGAGGCGGGAGGCGGGAGGGGCGCAGGTGCGGTGGTGCGGTGCTGATGCGGTGGTGCGGGGCACGCGGGCGCGGTGCTGATGCGGTGAATGCGGCGGAGGGACGGCGCGGAGGCGGGAACGGCGCAGGGCACTCGGGCGGGAGGCGCGGCAAGGGGCGGATGGAGCAGGCACGGCCGCGCCGGTGCGGCGAAGGGACGGCGTCCATGCGCAATGATGCGGTGCACGCGGAGCGCTGGCGCGGCGAAGAGACGGCGCGGCGAAGAGACGGCGCGGCGGGGAAATGGGCGCAGGTCGCACGAGCGCGCAGGGCGCGACAAAGGAAGGATCGCGTGCTGCACTCCCAACGGCCCTTGCAAGAGCATCACTGGTTAGGTATATAAGCTCAATTCATGGTCGTTCTCGGGAGGGCTTCCATTGGGACAACACGATCCCCTCAAAGTTAAGCGTCCTAGCCATAGGCGCTCCAGTCAGCGAGCGCGGTCGCCAGCGCAGCCGACCGCGCAGTTGGAGCTCGCGCTTCCGTCGGGTTGGGGCGGCCGGCGTGCTGGCGCCGGCCGACCTCGGATAGCTGGGCGAGGCTACGTTGCCCATCGCAGGCGCCCGGCACACCGCGCTGAGCACCCGGTGCACGTCACTTTGCGCAGCGCTTGCCGCTCGCTCCGCACGCAGTTCGTTTTTCCGACCTTGCGCAGGGCCATCGCTGCGGCCAATCGCGCAGATCCAACGCGGTTTTTGGTCGCGCATTACTCCGTTCAGGGCGATCACATCCACCTCGTGGTGGAAGCGAGCGCCCGAGTCGCACTCATCGAGGGAGTTCGCGGTCTATCGATTCGCATTGCGCGACACGTGAACAAGCTGCTGAGTCGCAAGGGCAGGTTCTTCGCTGACCGCTGGCACGGGCGCGCGCTTTCGAGTCCGCGCGCGGTTCGCAATGTCCTGGTCTATGTTCTTGGCAACTTCAGAAAGCATCAGGTGCAAACGAAAGCCATTTTGGATGTCTATTCCTCTGCGCCCTATTTCACCGGCTTCATCGAGTTTCCGCGCGGCGCACCCATCCAAGAATCAGGCTGCTCGTTTCCCGCCGCGCTCGCGCCACCCGAGGAGTGCGCCGTCGTGCCAGCGCGAAGCTGGCTCTTGTCGATCGGTTGGAAACGCCACGGCGCGCTATCGCTTTCCGAATGCCCAGCGAGCTCTCCCTAAGGCCAACTCCGCCAGGTGAACGCGGCGCACTCGTCCGAAAACCATCGCGCGATCCTGTGGCTGGCTGCCGCCTGCGTATCGATGATCGGTTGTCTGTTCTCAGAAAAGGCCGGGTAGGTCCGAACGGTACTCCCGTGTGTCTGCAGCTCAGCGCTGGGGCATAGAGCGCTCCCGTGTGTCTGCAGCTCGGCGCTGGGGCGTGTGCTGCTCGTGTGTCCGCAAATCGAGCCCGGCGTATAAGGCCGGGTAAAGGCCGGATTGTCGATTAGTCCCGGTAGCCGACGCGCCGTCCGCCCAGCATCGCACCGCGCCCGAACGGTGTCCTTCACGGCGAGAGTCGCCGATCTTGCGTGCTCGCCGGTTCCGCCGCCGACCACCTGCTCGCCGCCGATCCAAACACCGACGTGGCCCACGTCCGGGTCCAGGTTAACGGCCTGGCTCATAGACACGGTGTTGGCACTGGAGCGACGTTCAGGTCTGGTCGGCGCTATTCGTTCATCGCGTCAATCAGCGATCGCGCTTCGCTCTGGCGATAGCTTCCGAATTGGCCGGTCGCAAAAGGAGCAAGAGCGGCGCGGGCTTCATTCGTGCGGCCGACGCGGATCAGGCAGAGCGCGCGGTTGTAGCGGGCTTCGAGTACGAAGCGTCCATTGGGTGCGGCTTCGAGGTAGGCGTCCCACGCGCGCAGTGCAGCGACGAAGTCGTGGTCGACGAAGTGGCTGCGATGCGCGACGCGATAGAGCTCGTGCGCGCGATCCGAGATGTCGCTAAGGGACGCGCTCGTCGCTTCGTGCGCGCTCGGTTCAGGTTGGTCTTTCGGGGCGAGGTTGCTCGCCCCGGGCGTCGCCGCGCGTGCCGGCGTTCGGGGCGCAGTTGGCTTGGGTGAGGAAGTGCTCGCGGGAGATTCTGTCTCGGGGGGCGGCGCCTCGGCGGGCGGGGATGCAGGTTCAAGCGGTGCGGCGATGGCGGGCGCGGGTTTCGATTCGGTGGAACGAGCCGGGGCTGATTTCTTCTGAGGCGGAGGAGCTGGCGTCTCGCTTGGTGCGCTTCCGAAACCAAGTGATTGGGTCACGCTGCGCACGAACGCGGGGACGCGGCCGTCGACCATGCCGAAGGCGCTGGCGGCAGCGAAGCAGGCCGCGAGAGGTAAGAGCACGGCCAAGCGCGAGCGCCGCCGCACTTGCGATTGCTGCAGGCTGGCCATGACGCGCGCGCGGGTGAAGCGTGCGCCGTCGGTCGCGTCGGCGGTCTCTTCGCGCAGCGCAGCGCTAGCTCGCTTGAGGAGGTCGTCCGTCATCGGAAACCCTCCCGCTCGAGCTCGTCGCGCAGCTTGCGTTTGGCGTGGAACAGCCGCGTGCGCAGCGTACCCTCGGGCACGCCCACGATGCGCGCGGCGTCTATCGAAGTACGCTCCTCGATTTCGCACAACACGAAGGCGACCCGCTGATCGAGTGGCAGTGCATCGATCGCGCGCTCGAGGGCTTCCGCGAGCTGCTTGCGCTCGGTCACCCGCTCCGGATCACCGACCTCCGGTAACGGCTCACGCTCGAGACGACCGAACGCCGCACGCCGTCGCGCTGCCGCGCGCACATGATGCCGCGCGTGGTTCACCGCGATCGAAATCAAGAACGTGCGCAACGAGGATTGCCCGCGGAACTTCTTGCTCGCTTGGGGCAGCGAGACGAACACCTCGTGCACCAAGTCCTCAGCAGCCGCGCTTTCGCCCACCAAGCGCCGCGCGAACGCGCGCACCGCACCGTGGTGCAGATCATAAACTTCGCCGACTGCGGAGCGCTCGGCCCGCATCAAGCGTACGAGCAACTCCGAATCATCCCGATCGGACGAATCCCGAAGTGAGGCAGGGGGAGCCAGCACCGCGCTCATGGACATAGCGCAGTCCCGTCGCCCCCGGGTGGGGCTTGCCGGGCCGAAAACCACTCGAGAAAAGGCCGGGTCCACACGGGTTCGTGTTCCTGAGTGCCCGCATGCCGTCCGGCTGTTCAATGACATGTGCATTTTGTGGCACCAAATATTAGTCAATAATATCAATTAGTTATGCGGCAGCCGGGGCCGAGCAACGCTACGAATCGGGGAACAGCCCGGACGGCGCCGGAGTCGAGACCGCAGAAGGCGCGCAGTTCGCTGCAGCCAAACACGCCGAACACGCCGAACACGCCGAACACGCCGAACACGCCGAACACGCCGAACACGCGAGCTCGCCGAAACGCGAACATGCCGAAACCGCGGGTGCAGCCTGGCTGGCGCGCCACGTTCGCCCTCGACCGTGGCCCTAACACTCTGACGTCGCAGGGCTACTGTCGGCGCAGCGTCTTTGGCTGTCGCAGCACTGGGCAGTCGCAACGCGGCGGCCCCGCACCCGCGCCCAGCGCAGCCGATTCCTGCACCAAGTTTCCCGCACTCCCACCTAAGTATCGACCCCGGCCACGCACCCAACTGCGGAGCCCTGGGCATATCCCGCCCTTAGCCCTGCCCCCAAGCCCCGACCCCGACCCCGACCAAGCCCCAACCCCAAACCCAAACCCAAACCCGAGGCCTCGCCCCCAAGCCCCGCCCTCAAGCTCTGAACCCAACCCCGCCCCCAAACCCCGCCCCCAAACCCCGCCCCAAAACCCCGCCCCGAAGCCTCGCCCCCAAACCCCGCCCCGAAGCCTCGCCCCCAAACCCCAACCCGAAGCCTCGCCCCAAGCCCCAACCCGAAGCCTCGCCCCAAGCCCCGCCCTCAAACCCCGCCCTCAAGCCCTGAACCCAACCCCGCCCTCAAAACCCCGAACCGCAAACCCCGAACCGCAAACCCCGAACCGCAAACCCTGAACCGCAAACCCTGAACCGCAAACCCCGAACCGCAAACCCCGAACCGCAAACCCCGAACCGCAAACCCCGAACCGCAAACCCCGAACCGCAAACCCCGAACCGCAAA
>DASZQI010000075.1:0-9243 GCA_035549735.1 Polyangiaceae bacterium
CTTGCTGATGAACCAGTCGGCCTCCCAGACCGCCACCTTCCTTCCGGCTGCCGTGCTGGTAGCACGGCAGCTGTCTTCCTCCGCAACACCCCTACGTCTTTCTGTTGGGGCCGCAGGTTATCAGCGCTACGTTGGGCGGACCGACTGAGGCCCTGATGCTGCCGGTGCGGGGAGCCAGACCGGTTATCCCCGGCGCGGGAGAAGCGCACTGTGCGTCCCACGGCTTCAGACGGCTGGCGCGGACGTTCTACTTGAGTCTATGACAGAACCGTCGCATCATTCACTGTTGCGCGCTGTGTCGGCAAACGTAGACATCGGGAAGGGACACCATGACGAGCCAAGAGGAGAAAGCCAAACCGGCACCTGAGACAAAATCTGATTTCATGGCCGCCGAGGAGATCAAGACCATCCTCGATGGGCGAGAGACCGCCGAACAAGAGCGGATTATTCGCTGGGTGGGTGAAAGTTTAGGCCTGACCTTGCATCTCCGGCAAAGGGCTTCGCACCCGCATCCTCAGGCAGCTGAACATGACGCGCACCGAGACGAAGAGGAATCTGGCGACCCGGCGCCACAACCATCTCCCCCTCCTGGTGGTATCCGCGACATTCGTTCGTTGGTTCAGCAAAAGCAGCCGAAGAGTGACATTCAATTTGCGGTCACTGTCGCCTACTATCATCGATTCATTGCGCCTGAGCGAAAAGAGGCCATTACGACCGACGACCTTCAGGAGGGCGCGCGGCATTCTAGCCGCCCGGTTTTCAAATCGCCTAGCGTTACGCTCAACAACGCTGTCGGACAAGGCTACCTGGACCGCGCTGGACGTGGCGAATACAAGCTAAACGCCGTCGGAGAGAATTTGGTCGCCATGACGTTGCCGGGGACCGGAGGCGAGGTAAAGCCGAAGCGTACTCCTCGCCCGAAGGCCGCAACCGAAAGGAAGCGGAAGGGAACCAAGCGTCCACGCGCCAAGTAGTCGAATGCAAACTTCACTGGAGCATGTCGAAGCGGCGATCGCTGAAGTGGCGAAAGCTCGGACGCTTGTTTCCAAGATCAAGTCGATTCAAGTACGTAACGCAACCGACCGTGACGCATTGAAGGCGACGGCGCTGGCCTGGCTTCAGACTCACCGACCTCACGTGCATGAGGTCGACCTAGCCGCGATTGACGCGCCGTATCGGAGAATCCTCGACTGCACCGCAAAGCTGGCAGCGCGCTCGACATATTTGTCAGCTCTCAAGGCCGCGAAGGATGCTCTCGTTGAGGTCCGTAGAGAAATCGCTGCGGCGCCGCTGGTTCCGTTGTTGACAGGCACTGATCCGCCACCGCGTTTTGCGGCTTTTTCCGCTGACATCGGCATGCAAAACATCTTGAATCGCCGCTGGGAAGAAGTGCAGCAGTGTATGACAGCGGGCGCATACCTGGCTGCAACCGTGATGATGGGCGGATTGTTGGAGTCTTTGTTACTGGCAAGAATCAACATGGAAGCCAACAAATCGCCGCTCTACACAGCCAAAAACACCCCAAAGGATAAGGCAGGCAAACCCCTACCGTTGTCGGAGTGGAAGCTCGTCAACATGGTCGGAGTCAGCCATGACCTCGGGTGGGTGACAAAATCGGCGAAGGACGTCGGCAACGTCCTGCGCGATTTTCGCAACTACATACATCCCCACAAGGAACATACCGACGGCATCACGATCACAAGTGAGGACGCGCGAATGCTTTGGGACGTTAGCAAGGCAATCGCGAGGCAGCTGCTTGCGTCAGTTCCGCAATGACTACGGGCCGCCCAACTGAGCGTTGAACACCGACGAAACCCTCGCTTCGCTCGGGCTTTCGCGGGTTAACGCTGCTACGTTAGCCAGACTAGACCGACCGGACGGTTCTGCGCAGCGAGTGCGGCGGCACATCCCTGAGCGAGCGTCGCAGTGGCTCGATGTCGGCCGCGACGCGTCGCTAGAGCAAGGCGAAACAGGCAGCAGCCGTGATTCGCCGCGCCCTGAATTCTGGTAGCCTACCGCTAGTATGCCTCCTCGTATCAAGACTCCTAGGGCTGGAGATATTGATTTCATCAAGATGGCCATCGCCGAAGCCGCCAAGTGTCTGTGCGAAGACGATCGCAGTCATCCGAAGGTAGGTGCCGTGGCCGTCCGGGATGGCATCGTCCTGGCTAAAGCCCATCGGGGCGAAATGGAGCCCGGAGAGCACGCCGAGTTCACTGCACTCGAGAAGAAGTTGCCTGCTGAGTCATTGGTGGGAGCGACGATCTACACAACTCTTGAGCCGTGCACGACCAGAAACCATCCGAAGGTGCCGTGTGCACAACGACTGGTGGAACGAAAAGTCCGTCGCGTGGTCATCGGCATGCTTGACCCGAACGAAAAAATCTGTGGGCGCGGCCTTTGGCATTTGCGCGAATCTGGGATCGAAACAGACCTCTTTGCTCACGAGCACATGGCTGCCGCAGAGGAGCTCAATCGTGAGTTTATTCGTCTTCATCGCCCTCCGCTAAAGCTTATTTCCGACGGAGCGCTGGCTACGTCCGCGCTCGCGATCGCGGCGCCAACCCGGGATACGGAAGACCCAGAAATTGCCCTTATCTCCAAGATTTTCGCTGAATCCAAGGCGCGCGACTTCGCGAGCGCCGAACGGGCATTAAAGGAGTTGCAGGCCCGTAGGGACAGTGACCTCGACAAGCAGCGATTGCAACTGGTCTTCTGGAAACTGAAGGCAGAATATGGTCACGATTACGAGGCCCGTGCTGAACTCCTGAAAGCCGTCGGTCCCGGTGAACTCGGCGTTATGGCTACCGAGCTTGTCGCCGCCTTAGATCGAGATAGCGGCAACCTCCACGCTGCTGCCACACGCCTGGGTGAAGCGGTGGATGCCGCTAGCGCCGCAGATGCAAAGGCGGAACTCGCCGCAAAGGCAGCTGAGATTTATCGAGACGTCGGTGGTTCGTCGACCGGCCTCGACGTACTGCGCAAGGTGAGTCAGCTCGACCTCACACCAGCGCGTCGCGCGCAAATCCTGCAAGCGTTCGCAGGAGGCGTGGACGGTCCGAGCGCTCCGATTCAGAAAGCTGCATTCCTGTGCCGGGCGGCGTCGATTCATCCAACGGCCAAGAACTTCTTCGCAGCGGCCTACGCACTCAGCGAGGCGAACCTCAATGGATTGGCCGCCACGCAATATGAGTTGGCTTTAGCAGCCACGCCCGATGACGAGGGCAGTTTAAACAACCTCGGAGTGGCGTTTGACAGGCTATCGCTGCCTGGAATGGCTGTACGCCACTATCGAAAGGCCGCGGATCGCGGCAACACGCTCGCGATGGCAAACCTCGCACAACAGTATATCGCCGGCGGTTTTTTTCAGGAGGCAGACGTCGAAATTAAGCGAGGTCGAACCGCTGAAGATCCAGATGAGCATGTCGGTGCAGCCATGGTCGCGTTGGCGAAAGCGAAGGGCGACGAATCCAAGAAATGGGCCGAGGAACGAAAAGCGGCTCTAGGGCAAAAGCAGTTTTTCGACGAGCTTGCTGATGCGCTTGCGGCGAATTCCGGCGCGAGTGCTCTCGCTGGTCCATGGATCGTGGGGAGCGCAACCAGTGCGACACTGGAGCTTGTCGGCTCCGCCGCCGAAGCTGCATGGGAAGAGTCGTCGGAGAAACGTCGCTTCAGGGGCGAACTCGTGGGTAGTGCTCTCCTTGGGTCGCTTGAGCAATGGCAATCGTATTGGAACCGATGGGAGGTCAAAGGTACTCTCGCGATGATTTTGCGCGCGGACGGAACACTTTCTGGCTTTCTCCTTTGCTCTGATGGGAGCCTCCGTATCATCGAATGGAAGCGAGCTGGCTAACTGGGCGTTGAACACCGACGGAACCCTCGCTTCGCTCGGGCTTCCGCGGGTTTACGCTGCTACGTTAGCCAGGCCGCACATGACCATCCCGTCGAGCTCGTGCGCCCATACCAGCACCGAATGCCTTAATCCGTACGAGTTCATCCGCAAGTATCGCTGCGCAGACTGCAGCGCGGTGATGATGTGCGACTGCGACGAGGTCCGTGGCCGCCGTTTTCTACCCCACCAGCTCGGTTGCGCGCAGGAACTAAAGTCGAAGCGAAGAATCCCCGTTACTCATGGGTTTCAGCCTAGGATCTGTCGAGTATGCAGAGGCCTACCGTCCCTCCCGGAACCCGTCGCGGCGATACACGGGCGCACGACGAAAATTCGCCGGTACTATTGGCGCGAACTGTTCTTCTTGCAGCAGGAGATGCTGGCCGACGGCAGAGCCACGACTCCCACTGAAGCCGATGCAGCAGCCCTTGAAGAGATCAAGGCCGCACACGAGCGCGCCCCTAAGTACGATCTTTCCGAGGAGTCTGAAGCGACCTTTCTCGCGCGAACAAACGTCAAGATCGACGAGATGAGAGCCCTTGTCCTCAAGGGCGGACTCGTAGCGCTCGGCGCTGACCAAACGTGCTCCGTAGAGGAATACGTAGCTGCACAACTCCGAGCCAGGGGATACCAGACACTCTTCTGCGAGAGTTCCCCTTTCCACGCATTGTTCGCCGTGCTTCTTTGGGGCGTCATACAAGATCCCAACGATCCGCTGGTTCGCACCGTTCATTTCGGCGAGCGAGTTTCGTTTGAGCAATATGGCAGAAGCTCGCGCGATATCGCAACGGGTCTTCCCGAGGACTTCGGTTCCGAAACCTATTCGATTCGGAGGTCCGAAGCGATCCGAGAGGCATTCGCAACGCGGCTCTCCGGCGATCGAGACAGGCTTTTGAACGCATTCGACTCGGGCGTCGTGAACAGCGCCGAGCTGCGGCAATACCTCTGGGCCCATCGAGACGGAGACCTGCAGCGAGCCCGAACCCTCATTTCTGTCCTCGGACCGGATCAGGTTCGTGCCTGCCTGAAGCACCTCGTTCACAACTACTGGGCGAAGTACTTGGGCTGGCCGGACTTACTCGCTTGGCGCGAAGAGGAAGTGCTGTTTGTGGAGGTGAAACTTTCGAGGGACAAACTCTCCGACGAACAGAGGGCGTGGATCGAGGACAACCAAAAAACGCTCCACCTTCCTTTCACGCTCGTGAAGGTTCACCGTTTGGCGAAGGCTGGCTAACTAGGTGTTGAACACCGACGAAACCCTCGCTTCGCTCGAGCTTTCGCGGGTTAACACTGCTACGTTAGGCACACGCGAGGCAAAGTCATGTCGAACCGTTCTGACGCGCAGAAGACGGGAGCGCGGGGCCAGCGCATCGTGAGCGCCCTTGTCGAAGAGCACCCCCACTGGCTCGCGCGCGATCTTACCGAGGATTTCGGAATCGAGCTCGAGCTCGAGCTGACGGAAAATGGCGTCCAGGGCGAGATCGTCAAAGTTCAGGTGAAGGCCACCGAGGGCGTCGAACGATCGTCCGAAGGGGTTCGCGCCTCGATAGAGGCCAAGTACATTACCTTGGCGTCTACAAGCCGGTATCCCCTCGTTCTAGTCTTAGTCGACACTGCCACCAAAGAGGCGTGGTACGTCTGGCTTCAGGACTGGCTGTTGAAACGCCGGTCTGTTGAAGGTGAGCTCGACCTAGCGCAACGCTCGTGGACGCACTGGATTTCACTCTCCGATACCCTCGTCGCAGGCTTGGACCTAAACCTCAAGGCGGCCGCCAGGTGGGAGGGAGAGACGCAGTTGACCCTCAGTCTCCTGGATGCATTGCGCGCAAGCGTAAGTATCCATCACGGTGTCGCCATTGATGCCCTGATCGGTCTAGTTGAGGCCGTAGCTCCACGCGTCGCAGATGCATCGCTCAACGTTCTGATTAAGGAAGCCCTGCGCCTCGGTGAACGGCTGCGCGGCACGGCGGAGGGCAACGTCATTGCAAACCAGCTCTTCTCCCTCGTCAGAAAGTTCGGCGAGCGCATTTCGGTTACCACTGTGACAGCATTGGTACTGCGGGGTGATAGCTATTCGAGAACCGGCCTCATCGCGCTTGGCATTCTCTACGACGACCACAGTGCTCACATGCGCGCCCTCGGTCTCCCCGGCCTTCTCTCGCTTTCCAATCCGGACGTCGCGTACTATTGCGCGTGGCGGGAAGCGTGCCCGGAAGCGCGCTCGTCCAACGCACTCTCCAATCCTGGCGCATTTACTTTCGCGGGCTTGGCATACCATCAGCCCGACAGTTACTGGGACAAGTACGCAAACCGTGGTCCGTCCGCTTTGCTCGACTACCTCGTACCGCTCAACCCAGAAGAGCAAATTCCGAGCGGTGCCTAACTCCGTGTTGAACCTGATAAAAACCTCGCTTCGCTCGGCTTTTGCAGGTTAACACTGCTACGTTAGGCCGACCAACAATGACGTCTCACCTCTCGTTTCTCGACGATGCGGTCGACACATTTCTCGAAGCGTTCGAGCTCTATGAATCCCTCGTTGCCACATCCGTGAAGCCGCGGTCGTTGCGCCATGCCGTGAACTGTGTTCGCAGCCTCGGACTCGCCCTAGAGAAGGGCTGTAAGCACGCGCTGGCGACTATCGATCCCTATCTGGTGATTTCGAAGCCTGATCGGTCGCTACTCTTGCAGCTCCGACGGGACCTGCTGGCGCGTCCTACCCCGACCATTTTTTGTAGTCGGCAACCCTTCGAGACGATCACTCTTTCGCAAGCGTGGGAGGCGTTGCGTGACTTGCGCGGTGAGAAGATCTCGGCCGATGCTGCCACTGCATTCGACCAAGCCTTTGTTCGACTAGTGGCGACACGAAATCGTGCTCATCACGCAGAGGTCTTTGACGACCCAGACGAACTGGTAGCGATCGTAGAAGCGGTTCTTGCTCGGTTTAGAGATGTAATGGTCGAGCTCAGTCCGGAATGGCTGACCCGACTCGCGGAAAGAAATGGTCAACTACTGTCGCGGCTTCGCGGAATCCAGTCGCAAGTTGACGCGGCGTGGCAGGTGCTCGTTGACCACCTCGCCCTACCGAGCTCCATCAAGATCACCACGCACCTCTTTGAAATTCTTCCCCGGGATGGAGAAACGGTAAGCATTGTCGTTGGCTCAACTGATCAAGGGAACCGGTTGTCCGCAGCCTCGGATCTCCCACGGCACCTGGCCCGTGGGCTCTTCGGTCTATTTCTAACCAAGGCGCAGGCGGCGGACCGCTATGGCGCGACGGGAGCAGGAGGCGCGCATGCAGATCTCGAGGCCGGCGCGATCTCGGTTCCGCCCACGGCGGCGTGGTTGGGCGTGCGCTTGCCCAACGTAACTCCCGAACATCTGTTCCTAAACGCAACGTTGCAAAGCTTGGCGCTCGACATGCCAGGGTCGACTGCAGTTGGGTCAGTGGTGGGCCTTCTTCGATGTCAAATGATTCGCGGGACGGAGATCCCTCCCGCAGTTCGGATTTCTGGAACGGCGCGGCTCACGCAAGAGGCGCACGTGGCCGCGGACGATCAGAAGGAGCCACCCACTGCGGAAACCACGATACGGTCCTTCTTACTGGAGCTCGAGCTGTCGCTAGCGGCCTAACTCCGTGTTGAACCTGACGAAACCCTCGCTGCGCTCGGGCTTTCGCAGGTTAACACTGCTACGTTGGCCAGACGAGGGAACCGATAGCTGGTGTTGATTTGTTTGGAGAGCTGCGCGCCGATGCGCCACGCTGCTTCCGTGACACGAGCAGACCTGTCGGTCGTCAAGCGGTGCGACGTCGCGGTCCGATTTCCGGATGTCGCATCGAGATAAGCCGCCGGCTGCGACTCGCGCTCTCCGAAAGGTTGTCGCGGACCAGCCGCGACCCCCTCGCGGCGCTCCAAGACCGCGGCCTCCTCGCACGCCGACAGCACGCGGCATGTTTGCGCGGCACGCGCGGCCCCGCTCACTTCACGAACCGAGGACCCTGCTTCCCTTGCGACTGGTAAACGCATGGCTCAACTCTGTCTACGGGCCCAGCACCGCGGGGCGGCGCCGATCAACCATCCACGGTACTCCCGCTCTTCGCTCTGCCCGTCATTCGCGCTCCGGCTACTCTTCCTCGCCGACAACTCAGCGCTGGGCAAGCTCCTCGCATCTTGAAACCTTCCCGTTTCTGCCTCTTTCCTCGCAACGGCACCGGCTCTTCCGATCCGCTGCGCCTCCCTCGTCGAACCGCCCTCCTTCGTCTTCGTTCACTTGTTCCGATCTTGTAAGCGCTGGCCAACTGGGCGTTGCAGCAGACGAAAACCTCGCTTCGCTCGGCTTTCGCAGCTGAACGCTGCTACGTTGGCCTGACCGGGGCGACAGATGAACCTAACGCATCGCACGCGATATCAAGCGCTCGTCTCTCTTTCCTCCACGGAGCTTGGCTTGATCGAGCAAGCCCTCGCGCGACTCGACTCGCCCGACGCTCAGCAGTGCCTGGCGTCTCTTCGCTCCCAGACTGAAACCCGTACTGTCTCGGACGACGCGGAGTTCGTCGACGCCTGGGCTGACGGAGCCTCCGTCCAAGTGCGCGCCATCACCGTTCACGCTGATCCCGTCGACATGGGAACAGAGGAGGCTCGCGATTTTGCGCGACGAATTCTCAGCGCCGCCGACATCGCCGACGGCTAGCTCTACATTTGGACGAGCACTCAATACATTCGCGAACTCGAACCCTTTCGCTCACGCGACTCGATCCCTCATCGGTCACTTGACAGATTCTTGGGAGGCACCGCCGTTCCAGGTCTGGAACCGCCTTGCTTGTTTCAACCTGAATGACGACACCGGAACCGCCTGCCTTTTCGCACTAGCTCGTGGCTACCCGCCCTACCAGTGGATTCGTTTCCGCCTTCGTGTGCCCGACGCCATTGCATGCTGATGCCTTCGCCGCCGCGATTCGACAATGCTACTCGACACCTCCAGCCGCGCAGCCGTGGTGATGTACCACGGCCGCGGCTTCTCCTTCCCATTCCCTCGCGCGAACCCGTAGCCACCGCTGCGTCTCTGTAAGGCTCTCTCGGACTCGCCGAAACCTTTCCCACGTCGGATCCACGCTACCAATCTGCGCGGTGGTCCTCTTCACATCATGGTCTCTGGGCAGGCCAACTTTGTGTTGCACCTGACAAAAACCTCGCTTCGCTCGGCTTTTGCAGGTGAACACTGCTACGTTAGGCGGACTCGGACGTCCATGACCCTCTCTTCCGAAACCCAAGTCGTCCTTGACACGAGCGCGCTTTGTGCCGATTTCTACCTGCGCAATCCTGACTCCGTGCTGTTGTGGGACGCTATAGGTCACG
>DASZQI010000076.1:0-11117 GCA_035549735.1 Polyangiaceae bacterium
CGCCGGAGGTTGACCGCCCTCGCCAAGCGTGAGAGGTTCCGGATCTCACGAGCGCTCGTAAGTTATTGTTAACATAAGTGAATTTACTCGAACACAAGCCGTGGTGTGACCTTGTGCCGGCCTTTGGGCCCGCCAGCGTGGTACGGCTGGGGTGGATGGGGATGTAGACGAGGGAGGGGCAGTTACGAACGGTAGCTGGTTGACAAGCGCAGCCTGATTGGCTGCGCGATCGCCAGCGGTCGCGAGGTGGGCTTCGACATCGAGCCGAGTGATCGCTCGGCGCCCCGCGACGAGGGGCTGCCACCCGGGCTCGGGCCGGGGCCGCGCGGTCGCTGACGACGCCAGCGAGAACTGCGAAGCGCAATTCGGCGTGCTACGGAAGGGCCGAGCCGCGGCCTACTGAATCACCCACTGGAGGATCGAGTCGAACAGCTTCTTGCCATCGTCGTTCAGGCTCGCTGCGACGGTCTCTCTGATCGCGAAGCCCGCCCGTCGGGCCGGGGCCACCATCGAGATCATTTGAGCGCCCTTTTCGTAGCCAAAGACGACGACGTGGGTAGGATCGCCAGGAAAAGTCGCGCCCTTCAGGGCGGCGGGCGCGGGCGTAGCCCAGCCGAGCGGACCCGCCTTGCCGCTGATGGTCACCGTTCCCGTCAGACCTCCAACGAGAGGGCTACCTGGCACGATCACCGCCTGCGCACTGTCGGTATGGCTCCCAGTGCTGGCCATGCCCATCAGCTTGAACTCGGCATCCTCTACGACCAGGCACGGGATGGCAATGTCCTTCAACTTGGCCTGCAAGGGGCCCGACTCAGCGCTGCTGGAGATCACCACGAGATCGGAGCCGACCACCGACTGTGCCGTAACCATGGCATCGCTGACGATGGTGACCGTGGGAAAGCCATGCGCCTTGATGCGGTCAATCATCACCAAGTCGCCGGCCGTGGCCGTGCCCGCGCCACGGACTACCAGGGTGGCCTTCCCATCGACGACGCCGCTCTTGCCGCCGGTGCTGACTGCGCCGCCTTGTCCGCCGGTCAAGGCGCCTCCGGCGCCGCCCGTGGCGGAAGCGCCGCCCGTGGCGGAAGCGCCGCCCGTGGCGGGAGCGCCGCCTGGGCTCGTCCCACCGGAGTTCATGGCGCCGCTCGCGCCCGCGGCACCGCCTGTCGTGGCAGAACCACCGGACGCTGACACACCTCCGCTTGCCAGTGCTCCGCCGGTCGTGCTCGACAACCCACCGGTCGCTCCGCCGGTTCCAAGGAGGGCTCCGCCCGTGCTGATCGCCGTCCCGCCGGTACTGGTCGATCCCCCGGTGGCAGCGGGCGCACCACCCGTGGCGACCATGCCCGCACCTCCCATACCGCCGGTCGGAGCGCCTGGCTCGCTGGAGCAACTCAGCACCAACAAGCCCGCTACGAAGAACCCGGCCAAACTCGACCGCGGCACCGCAAATCTCTTCACGCCAGCTCCAACCCCTGGAATGGTCCGCAATCTGCTACCCAACCGAAACCAGCCACCGGATCGCCCATGATGTGGTGAATCGTGCATCCAAGCCGCTGATGGACTTGGGTGCCGACGTTGACCATGTAACCCGTACGCTTGAGTTTCCCGGCTGCGCCGCCCACGAACGCGATCGGGATCCCGTTGCCGCCGTGAGGCCCGGTCGCCAGCTCGTTGCCCCACACGACCAGGGAGTTGTCGAGCGCTGTGGTGCCATTGGCTTGCGGGAAAGCAGCAAGGCGCTTGCCGAGATCGGTAACCAGCTCCGCATGGTACTGGTTGACGCCGACCATCACGCTCGCCGCGACGGCATCACTGCCGTTGTCCTTGTGCGCGATTTCATCGTGAAAGTCTGCGCGCATACCAGGCAGATTCAGCCAGTTGTAGTGGAAGTGCTCCCCGCCTCGACCCAGCTGGAAGGTGAGCACTCCCACCAGATTGCAGGCCACGGCACTGGCAATGAATTCCATGAACAAGCGGGTCAGTGTGTCCGCGTTGACTTCGTTGCTTGCCCCCGAGGTCGGAACGCCAGTCTTCGATGGCTTCGCCGAGGCGCAAGAGGCCGGCGTGGCCGCGCTGCTGGTCATCGTCGCCGAAAGCCGGCTCTCCAGATCCCGAATCGCCGTAAGATGGGTGTCCACCTTGGTGCGCTCAGCGGCCCCGAGGCGCCCTTGGAGCGCAATGAGATCCGCCGCCGCGGCATCGAGCACCGACTTGCGCTGCGCAAGTCGTCGCACCGCGTCCGTCTGGGCCGCCGTCGGCGTGCCGCCCGCGGCCGGAGCGGGAGCCGCGCTCAATGACCCGAACAGCTTGGTGTAGAGCGCGTAGATGTCAGTCTGGCACGGCACCTGCAAGCCAGCCGAGACGCACGGCCAGGTCGCTCGACCTGCGTTGATCAAGCGGTAGTCCGCCGAGGTCACCCCGCAGTGCAGGCTCTTGAACGGATGGCTGAAGGTGAGTTTCTTGACCAGGATCTGGTCGACCGAAGCGCCGCCACCCGCGGGGGATCCATTGGAAATGTTGTCGACGCCCGAATACAGACCATGCCAGCCCCAGTCATGCCCATTGCCCTGAGGCGCGCCCTGCTTGTTCAGGTTCACGCCCTTAACCAGCGTCGTCTTGGGCCCGACGATGGGGTCGGCCAACATGTCCTTCAGAATCGGCGAGGTCCAAGCGGTCCCAGTTGGCCAGTAGCCGGCCTGATTGGTGCCGTTGGTCTGCATCAACAGAACCAGGTTGGGCCTGGTCGCGGGCGCTTGCGCGAACGCCTCCTTCAGAAACGCGGGGACAAACAGCGTCGAACCCGCGGCACGCATCAACGTTCGTCGAGAGAACTCAAAGGAGCTCATCGGTCATCCTTCCTGTTCGCAAAGCTTGGGTGAACGACATAGCTCAGCACCAAGTCCTTGATGCGGCCTCCGCCTTGCGAAAACTTACTGTCCCAGTCCTGCACGACGCAGGCGTCGGTGGTCGTTGAGGGCCGTGCCTGAGCGTACATGAAAAAGTGCTCCACCATGCACGATTGCAGCATCTTGCTTGGCGCCAGCAGCGCCGACAGCTGAGCGGGTCCCTCGAAGGTCCCGCCGACGTCGGCTCCGGCCAGCTCGCCCTTCGAATCCACGGGCTGGCCGTTTTCAGTGGTCCGGAAGCGCCCGAGACCGTCCATTTGCTCGAGGCCGAACCCGATTGGATCGAACGACTGGTGGCAACCCCTGCAGGAGTCCTCGTTCAAGTGCATCTCGAACTTCTGGCGAGTCGTCTTGGTCGTGTCCGCGGCATCAAGCGGGTTGGCCGCAATCCTGTCGAGCACAGTCTGAGGCGGCCCGGGGATGAACTGACAGAGCAGCTGCCGACGAACCAGAAGTCCTCTTTCAACCGGGCCGGAGTGGTAGTCCGCCGAATGGAACGTGAGCAGCCCAGGCAGCGACAGCACGCCACGTCGGCGCTGCGGGTCGAGCACATTGCCCTGCAGATCTGCGCCATAGATGGGTGCCAAGGCCGCCGGAATGTTGGTGCTGGTGGCCGTCATGAACGACGACAAGGTGCCCTCACCGCCTTTGAGCTGCGTGGTCACGAACGCATCGTATTCCTGCTGCATGGCCGTGACGACCGCTGGCGTAAACAAAGGGAACACGGTCGGAACCTTGGGAGCTTCGCCAATCGGCCCCATGTCGAGCCAACCGTCAATGAAACGCTTCAGCTCGACCTTGGCACGATCGGTCGCCAGCATGCGTTCCGCTTCGCGCTGAACGTCTGCTGGCTTTGCCAAGGCGTTGGTCGCCACCGACTGCAACAGCGCCGCGTCCGGGCGGGTCCCGCTCAGCATGAACGACAGCTGCGACGCCTTTTCGTACGGCGTCAATTCTATGGGCTGCCCAGGGGCCGCCGGTGCCGTGGGCGAGCCTAGCTCGCTCACATACAGCGTGCCCGGCGACTGCAGCACCAGCTCGACGATGAGCCGCACGGAGGTCGCGTAGTCCTGGCCGGTCGCCGCGACGGTGGTCGCACGGGCGAATTCCTCATCCGTCATCGGACGACCGTAGGCCTTGGCCGCGAACGTCCGAATGAAGGTCTGCTGACACGCGGGAGACCCGCCAGCCGTTGCACACGGCGCAAGCGCCGTAGGATCGGCCTTGCTCGCGAGCGTGGCCGCGAGATCCGAGATGTTTTCCATCAGCGAAGGCGACACGAACAGAAAGTCGTCCTGATTGTCGAAGCCGCCCACACGCGGCTCGGCATCGAACTTCGCCTTAGCCTCCGCACCGGCGCTTGCGCCGAGCAAATCGGTCACCACGTTGAAGTACTCGCGCAGGGCCAGGCGCCGCACTCGTCGACTGGTGAGACCCTCCGAACCCGTGCAGGGACCCGCGGCGGGCTGAACCCCGCTGGTTCCTCCGCTCGTGCCGGGACCGGCGCCGGCAACACCCGTCGAGCTAGCCGCGCCACCGGCGCCAGGACCGGCCCCCGCACCGGATTGGCTCGCGGAACCTCCCGAGCCCACCGGAGTCGCGGCCGACGAGCCGGCTCCGAGGCCGGTGGAATTGCCCGCACCTGCCGCACTGCCTGAGCCGCCGGCCGACGTCGACCCGCCAACCGAAGGGCCGCCAACCGAAGACCCGCCAGGGGAGCCGTCCGCGCCTTCAATGGTTCCGCTGCAGCCGGCCAGTGCCAGACTCAGCAACAGGGGAACACTCGACAAATATTTTCGCTGCGATAACCGCATGGACTACCTCTGGCTGGTTCGCCGCTGCTTGGCGTGCACCCCGTAGCAGTGGTGCAGCTCAATACCAGACCTCAGCTTCCCTCCGATGGGGACAGCAATCTTGACTCTTCAGCGCCCTGCCGCACTCTTTTTGAGTCCTGAACCTTCCCGCGATAGCCACGTTTTCCGCAGCTGAAGAAACATCCGACCACGCTGCGTCCGGGCGCCCGTGAGCTCACTCCTGGGTGCAACTTGCCTCTGGTCGCTTCGATCGCGCTCGCCTCCCGTGTTGACAGAAACGTCCGATAAAACTGGATCATCCCCATCCGTGCTGCTCGGTTCCGATTGGCCGTCTTTAAGGGGACGACAAAGCGCGCCCGCAACGTGACTGGATATTTCCTTCAGACAGGCAAGCTGTGATCACGCGATCAACGCCCCGGCAATAGGTCCGTTGGGAATCTTGGCTCGACGATGGACGGATGAGTCGACGCCACGTTGGGAGTAGCGTTAACCGTAATTGGATGTTTCCGTTGATGCGAAATGCATGGGAAGAGCTTGGCCCTCGAGCTCGTTGCTCCCCAAGTTCTGTGGCCCTCCGGTGAGGTTCGCGGAGTCTAGCTCAGCATCATCTGAAGTGTCAGGGCTAGCTGTTGCTGGCGCCCTGTAAAATTGCCGTACTGTTGCGCCACGCCAAAGCCTGGCGCTTCGACACGCGAGAAGGAAGATCAGGAGAAACCATGCGAGCTTTGGCGTTGCCCTTGTTGATGACAGCGGTCCTACTGAGCAGTGTCCCGGCGTGTTCGTCTGACCCGAGTAGCCCAAGTACGAGCTTGGCCACGGGGGGAGCAGCGACCGGCGGCGCCCCAGTCATCACGGGAGGCTCCCCGGCAAGCACCGGCGGCGCGACGACCGGCGGCGCCCCAGCTGGCACGGGGGGCGCCCCCGCAATCACCGGGGGCGCGGCGACCGGCGGCGCTCCAATTAGCACGGGCGGCGCCCCCGCCGGCAATGGCGGCGCGGCGATGGGTGGCTCCGCCACGGGCGGCGCTGCCGCCGGCAGCGCTGGGAGCCCGATGGGCGGACAGGCGCCCTCCACGGGCGGTATGCCGGGCCAAGCGGGCGGCCCGTCCGGGCCCGTGATGCACAACGAATTCATCGCGTACAACGACGCCAACGGCGGCCAGCTTCTCTACATCAACAACGCCAACCCGGCGATGGGGTGGAAGGTCAATTCGGGCACCGGCCGCGATATGCAGCTGATCGGCAACGGCCGCGTAATGCTCGGCAAGGGCAGCGGCTGGGACGAGTACCAGCTGAGCAACGGCATGCGTGTCGGGGGGGTGAGCAACCTCTCGGGCACGATTGCCGCGCACCGACTTGGTGACGGCACGACGCTCGTGGCTTCGACTTCGGGCGGCGGCATCCTCTTGCGGATGGCCAACGCAACCGGCGCCGTGCAGCGCATGGTAACTTATGCGGGCTACAACTACGTGCGCCTGGTGCGGCCCACCAAGAATGGTACTTTCCTCGTGACAGCAGACACCAAGGTGTTCGAAGGCGACTCCACGGGCAAAGTGATCTGGGAGGTTACGATCCCCGGATCCGGACGCCACGTGTGGAAGGCCCTGCGCCTGCCGAACGGGAACACCGCAGTGGCGACGGGCTACGACCAGAGTCTACGCATCTACAGTCCGCAGCAAATGTTGTTGTCGACGTTCACGGCCCCAGCTAGTGTTTACCCCGAATTTTTTGCAGATTTTCGGGTGATGCCCAGCGGGAATTACTTCGTCGTCAACTCGCAGGCAGACAGAACTGAGGCGCGGAGCATTCAGCTACTCGAGTTCTCGCCGACAGGGGAGCTGGTATGGCAGCAAAAGCAGCCGACCGGGGTGGATTCGCTGGAGGAGGTCATCTGCCTGGATGGCGTCGATACGAGCAAGCTCCAGCTCGAGACCGAAGGGATGCTCGTTCCGGCTCCTTGACCTGGACGGACCCAAACGTCAACACCCGCGGGCGCGAAGAGCGGTGCACGCGGGTCGAAGGCGAGCTCGGCCGCGTCCCCTGAGCTTTGCGTAGCGGCGAAAAGCTGAACCCGTGGAGATGCTCACTCACAGGCGTTGTTTGTGCACGCCATCCCAGCCCCGCACTCGGTTTCGTCGCGACAGGACCGCACGCCGGTGTCGACGAAGCGAGTGACGGACGAGGACATAACGAGCTGAACGCCGCGCTCGGTCTGCGCCGTGGCCGTCGAAACACGACTAACGGTCATTGCCGGGTAGCCCGCCAGGCCCAGACCGACCAGCCTGGTGATCAGCGGCTCGGGAATCGTGAAAGACCCGGTATCGGGAACATCGCAGTCGATTTCTCCCTTCTTGCCGCCGTGATGTGACACGTCGAGCTTGAGTTGAACGCGGGCAACGCCTGGATCGCCAGGCGGCTCCCAGGTGAGCGGCACCTCGCTACCGCTGACGACCTGGATGGCTTCTGGGCCTACCCGAGCCAGCGGCGCGATGCACCTGCCCTCGATCTCGAATCCGAGCGCGTGCAGCGTCACCGCTGCGCCCTCGGAGCAAGGAGGGAAAGGCAGGGGCTCGAGCGGCTGATAAACGTACCGGGCGTCAGGATTCATGATGATTTCGCTGGCGCCCAAGCCCTGCACCCGAACGGTGCCGACGTTCTGGGGGCTGGGGTAAGGCGTACAGTGATCGGGAGCCGTGCACACGCCCGCGGCGCCGCAGCTCGGAATACACAGGGCGTGCTTT
Source organism: Polyangiaceae bacterium (assembly GCA_035549735.1). Taxonomy (GTDB): domain Bacteria; phylum Myxococcota_A; class Polyangia; order Polyangiales; family Polyangiaceae; genus PMG-095. Next base: position 7,465 of record DASZQI010000076.1, read on the forward strand.
GCGACCAGCAACTGGCAGCCGTCCAGTTCGGTCTCGACCTCGAGCGGGATGGCGGCGGGGGAAGGATGATCGAAGACGACGCCAAGCAGAGCCGCGATTTCCGGGGGCTCCGCGGCTACCAGGTCGGTGGTGAACGAACCGTACAGCTCGCCAGCTGCGGCAGTGCCCGAGGAGGCGCCCCCTGCACCCGAATGCTCGCCCCCCGACGGAGAGCAAGCCCAAAGACAGCCGCCGAGAATGGATCGCCCGACCCAGCGGGGCGCAGAGGCACGCATCGGGCAATCGTGGCAGTCCCCAAAACGATGAGCAAGATAGCGTCCGAATTTCGCGCTCGTCTGGTTCCTCGACGAGGAGCCCGAGGTCGACGGTCATGGTATTCCAATTCGAGAACACTCGCGGTGGACGGGCAAGCTCCGGCTGAGCCAGGACCGGGGCCCGTGAGGCCTTAGTTCGGCGCGTAGCCCCGCCAGACCCAGTTCAGTGTCTCGCTATACGTTTTCGACTTGACCGAGCCGTCGCAGTGGCCGGCGCCCACCGCGTACAGGAAGCGGTAGTGGTAGCCCATCATTTTCAGGGCGGCCGCCATGTTGCGATTGCCGATGACCCAGTTGCGGTGCCCCGACTCGGCGGTGGTCGAGCCATTGTCGTTCTCGCCGACCTCGAGGAAAATGCGCAGCGGCTTGGGGGGAGTCGTTGCCAGGATCATGGCTGGATACTCCCAAGCACCGAGCGGGTGGTCGGTGCTCATCTGCGGGGACAGGACATCCAAAGGCCACCCCGTGGCCAAGCGGGCGCCGGAGGTTGACCGCCCTCGCCAAGCGTGAGAGGTTCCGGATCTCACGAGCGCTCGTAAGTTATTGTTAACATAAGTGAATTTACTCGAACACAAGCCGTGGTGTGACCTTGTGCCGGCCTTTGGGCCCGCCAGCGTGAGAGCCGCCGCCTGGACTCGAGCACGCCCAGAGCAAACAGCTGAGCAGCCCGAGCCTTCGATACGTGGAGTGATCGCGTCGGTTCTGCATTGCGCTAGGCCCGTGCTCCTCAACAGTGTCGCAGCCGGTGACAACCGGTCACTCGACAGCGAAGCGAGAACGCGCCGGACCAACAAGCGGCGGAACCGAGAGATCTTGGCGCTACGCGAATAATAAGACCCAACCCCCGCTCACGAAGTGAGCGGGGGTTGGGGACGCCCTGCAAGTGCGGCGGCCGAGCGCATGGCCTTCTCTCACTGTAGGGCGCACGAGTCTGTAAATGCCCGGAAGGGGTCGCCTCGATCCCGGCGAAGCTCACTCAGGCGAAAATTGTCGAAAAAGTCCGAAAATTTTCCGATAGCCCGCCAAGCATTAACTTTCTTAATTAATCACAGGGGACCGGAAAAGGAAACCTTGCTGGGATAGACTCAGTCTTGATCGGTCTTCAGCGCCGCGCGTCAGCTCGGCCCCGGAAGTGGGCTCGGTTGGGGAGTCGGGAGCGGGGCCGGTCGGGGTTTCGGCAAGGCGGGAGCACCCCTTCGGGTATCGCGAAGCGCGTCGGGGCCGCGCTGGCGCGCGGTCGGGTTCGGGCCCGGTTCGAAGTCATCCGGTTGCTCAGTAAGGGGGGTGTCGGGCGTCAGCCCAAGAGGGTTCAGGTTCGTTTCAGGATGATAAGCGGGGGCGGAGGTCTCGGAGCTGCTGCTCAGTGGTGGTGAGGAAGGCGACGGAGATTGTCGCGCAGCGTCGTGCGAGGGTCTTGGACCTCGTCTAGACGGGCCTCTCTGAGGCGTTTACCGAGCATTCCATAGAGCCGTCGATTCATTCTCAGCTGCATTTCATCCTCTTCGGTTGCAGCGCCGACTGAGCCCGACCTAGCTGCACCGCTCGAACAGCCGAGCAAGAGGCAGGCTCGCGTTGGCCTTGCGTTGGCCTTGCGTTGGCCTTGCGTTGTAGGTTGCGTGCGGGAACTCCCGCGCGTCTTGCAACCGCAGCAGATCCCACGCGCGCCTCGAACGCGAGGCCTTTCTTTGCGCTCGCGGCGCGAGCGCAAGCCCTAGCGCACGAGCCTGCTCAGAATGTTTTTGTCGCGCGTGCCGAGCGCGACGACGGCCTGCACATCCGCGACCGAACACGCCCCCAGGGCGCCTGCGATCTCGATGGCGGCGCAGGCCTCGCAGCACTCGCAGAGTGCGATGGCATAGGCCCGACTCTTGTCAGCGCGGGTTTGCCCCTCGTCAGGGGTTCCGCAGCGTCGCCGTGCGGCGCCTTCCGCGCAGTTGAGCGCCGAAGAGACGTGCGCGCCGCGCTGGTCGAGCTCGAGAACGCGACCGGCACACGCAAGCGGCCGCACCGAGCCCATGAACTTGCGGCCGACAGCCTCCTCGCCGGGCAGGCGTGGCTGCTCGGATGACCCGCGCCTGCTCGTGTTGCCCGGCGTTGTCCTCCACGACCAGCGCGCACGTCCCTCAGCATCCCCCAAAACCCAAAACCAACATCCGCTGCGAATTTGCGCCTCCCGATCCCCATCCCCCTCCCGACGCCCGATCCCGCTCCCCCGCTGCTGCCTTCTCTACCCCGCCCGGCCCGATCTCCAATCAAGTGGCCATCGGGCCTCGCGCTCCATCAAGCTCTCGAGCCCTGGACCGAAGTCGGGCGCCGTGCGCACGAAGCGGGTCTGAATCAGCGTTCGCAGCGTGTAGGTGCCGGCGCTGGTCGCGTCATCGCCCCCGAACCACTCGTCGCCATTGTCGTGCGCGGCCGCCTCTTCTGGCGACGCAGCAGACTCGACCGGGTGCGACTTCTTCTTCGCGTGCGCGGGCGCCGCGACGAGCAACAGCCCGAGCGCCAAGCGAAGACCCGAGCTTTTGAGTGCGGAAAATCTCACCGGCAACCGGAACACCTGACGCTGAATTCCCACGCTCGTTAGTAGTCGGGGGGCGACGCAACACCGTCAAGCGTAAAGCCGAGCGGACGCCGGGTATTCCCTGGCTTGCACGCCTTCGGAGCGGCGGGTACGACTGGCCCGCTTCCGCTAGATTTTTGCGGAGCCGGGAACGAGAAGCGCCATGGCGAAATCGAAGGTAGCGGTTCTGAAAGTCAAACCTGCAACTATCCTTCAGGACATCGAGCGCCTGTGTGAGCTCGCGGGCATGCGTCAAGCGCTCGACCCCAGCGCGACCACGATCCTGAAAGACAACATCTCCTGGCACTATCCATTTCCTGGAGCCAACACCACGCCCTGGCAACTCGAAGGCGCCATCCTCGCCCTCAAGCACGCCGGATTTCCGCAGCTTACCTGTGTCCAGAACAAGACCGTGGTGACCGACGCTTTCAAGGGCGAAGATCTCAACCACTACAAGCCGCTTTTCAAGCGTCACGACATCCCCGTGCTCTTCAACTTTCGTGAAGAAGACATGAAGTGGGTCGAGTACCGCCCGACCGCACGCATGCATGTGCTGCACAAAGTGTTTCCAGAAGGCCTGCGCATTCCGGACTATTTTTTCGGCAAAAATATCGTGCACCTGCCGACGGTGAAGTGTCAGGGGACAGGACATCCAAAGGCCACCCCGTGGCCAAGCGGGCGCCGGAGGTTGACCGCCCTCGCCAAGCGTGAGAGGTTCCGGATCTCACGAGCGCTCGTAAGTTATTGTTAACATAAGTGAATTTACTCGAACACAAGCC
>DASZQI010000077.1:0-12253 GCA_035549735.1 Polyangiaceae bacterium
GCAAACGCGGAAACCTGCTCGACTGACGGAGTCTGGAAGAGCACCGCCTGCACCGGCATCTGCTCCGCCGGAGCATGCGTGAACGTGCCGTGCAGCGAGGAGGCCCTGCTCACGGGCGCATACAACTTCCGCTGCCGTGCCAGCGCCGGTGCGACCACGCCCGGCGGCACGTTGGTCGCCAAAGATTATCTGCTGAGTAGCTGGTGGGGCCCGCCCTGTCTGACTTACGACATTGGCTCGGCTTCGGTGTTCGTGTACCAGGGCAACACATTCATCCGCTATCAGACCCTGACCCGAGCAGCCCTCGCCGACGCGGGGAACAAGAGCACCGGCACCTATTGGCTCGAACCGGGCGTCGGGGGAGCGATCCGGCGCACCGAGATGTGCGATCCCGCGACCAAGGGTAAGGTCTCCACGGGGACTTATGAGCAAACGGCGACGGGCCTGACCTTCACCTTCAGCGATCATCAAGAGGGCTGGACGGCCCCCTAGCGCGCGGTCCCATTTCGCCGCACGAGCCGGCACAACTTGCATTCCCCGTAAGGGCGCGCAGGAGTTAGTCTCGCGCGCCATGTCTTCGAGAGACGCGAACCTCTGCCTTTGGTATCAGTTCCCCGCCCGTAAATGGGAGGAAGCGCTGCCAGTCGGCAACGGACGGCTCGGAGCGATGGTGTTCGGCGGCGTGCCGCGCGAACGGCTGCAGCTGAACGAAGAGAGCATCTGGTCGGGCGGCCCGGAAGACGCGGACAATCCCGCGGCGCTGCCGGCGCTCGACACGATTCGCAAGCTCTTGTTCGCGGGTCGCTACGGCGAGGCGCAAGCGCTCGCCGACGAGACCCAAATTTGCAAGCCCAGCACGCACGGCGACTTCGGCTGTTATCAGACGCTCTGTGACCTCGAGCTCGATTTCGCGCATGCAGGAACAGCGAGCGCTTATCGACGTGAGCTGTACTTGGATGAAGCGGTGGCGCGCGTGCGCTATCTGGTCGATGGCGTCTCGTTCACGCGCGAGGTCTGGAGCTCCGCGCCGGCGCAAACACTGGTCGTTCGCCTCAGCGCGGACAAGCCGGGGTGCATCGACCTCACCGCTCGCCTGACTCGCAGCGAGCTCGGCGAAACTCGCGCCGATGGCGCGCACGGGTTGATTCTTTCGGGTCAGCTCCGCGAACGCGGCGAGAAGATGGGCATGCGCTTTTGTGCCCGCCTCCTGTCACGCGCGAGCGGCGGCAGCGTGCGCGTGCACGACGGCTCGCTTCGGATCAGGAACGCGGACAGCGTCACGCTGCTGCTCACCGCCGGTAGCGACTACCGCGGCAAGGATCCGGATCAGGTGAGCGACGAGCAACTGCGCGCGGCTCGCGAGATCCCCGACGCCGAGCTCCTTTCGCGCCACCTCGAAGACCATCGAGCGTTGTTTTCGCGCGTCGCGCTCGACCTAGGCGCCAGCGAAACGTCGGAGCTTCCGACCGACCAGCGGCTGGTGGCCTTCGCTGACGGCGCTCCGGATCCGGCGCTGATTGCGCTGTATTTTCAGCTCGGTCGCTATCTCCTGATCGGCAGCTCGCGCCCGGGAAACTTGCCGGCAAACCTGCAAGGGATCTGGGCGGACGGCGTGCAAACGCCTTGGAACTGCGACTACCACACCAACATCAACGTACAGATGAATTACTGGCTCGCGGAAACGGCGAACCTGCCCGAGTGCACAGAGCCCCTCGTGCGGCTGATCGACGCCATGCGCGAGCCCGGCGCGAAAACCGCGAAGATTCACTACGGCGCCCGCGGCTGGGTCGTGCACACGCTCCACAACGTGTGGGGCTTCACCGCGCCCGGCCAGAAGCCGATGTGGGGACTTTCTCCGACCGCCGGCGTCTGGCTGTGTCAACACCTGTGGGAGCACTACGCTTTTGGAGGCGACCGGTCGTTCCTTGCGCAAGTGTTTCCGATCTTGCGTGAGAGCGCAGAGTTCTGTCTCGATTTTCTGAGCGAGCATCCGCGAACGCACGAGCTGGTTTCGGGGCCTGCCACGTCGCCCGAGAACACGTTCCTCGCGCCGAGCGGCGAGCCGTGCTCGATCAGCATGGGTCCGAGCATGGACCAGGAAATCATCTGGGATCACCTGAGCAACGTGCTCGAGGCCGCCCGTGCGCTGGGCATCGACGACGACTTCGTGCGCGCGGTCGAAAGCGCCCGCCGGCGCCTTTCGTGGCCCCAAATCGGCTCTGACGGGCGTCTCAACGAGTGGGCCGAGGAGTTCGCGGAGACCGAGCCGCAGCACCGCCACGTGTCGCACCTGTTCGCCTTGCATCCAGGCCGCCAAATCTCTCCACTCGGCACGCCCGAGCTGTGCGAAGCAGCACGCAAGACGCTCATCCGTCGGGGTGATGAAGCCACGGGTTGGTCGATGGCTTGGAAGATTTGCTTTTGGGCCAGGCTTTGGGACGGGGATCACGCGCTGCGGCTAATCAGGAATTTGCTGCGCCCCACCGAAGTGACGAACACTCGCTACGAAGGCAGCGGCGCGGGCGTCTATCCGAACTTGTTCTGCGCACACCCGCCCTTCCAAATCGATGGTAATTTCGGCGGCACGGCGGGCATCGCTGAAATGCTCGTGCAAAGCCACACCGGTGAAATCGTGCTCTTGCCTGCCCTGCCGGGTGCGTGGCCAGAAGGGCGCGTCAGCGGACTTCGAGCACGCGGCGGCTTCGAGGTCGACCTCGCCTGGCAAGGCGGCGAGCTGCTGAGCGCGACCGTTCGCTCCAAACACGGTGGAGAAGCGCGCCTCCGCTACCGCGGGCGAACGCTCGTGGCGCAGTTAGCCCCGGGCGGGACCTACCAACTCGAACGTTTCGCTCAGTAGCGGCTCGCCGTCGTCAGCACCGCCATGGTCACCCGTGAAACGCAGACCAGCCGCTCGTCATCGTCGACGATTCGCACTTCCCAAACTTGCGTGGTGCGGCCCAAATGAAGCGGACGCGCGGTGCCGGTCACCCAACCTGAGCTGACGGCGCGCACGTGGTTGGCGTTGATTTCGAGGCCCACACAGTGGTGTTTCTCCCGATCGACCACGAACGTGGCGCCCCACGAAGCGAGCGTTTCAGAAAGCGCGACCGACGCGCCACCATGCAACACCCCCGCTGGTTGTTTCGTGCGCTGGTCGACCGGCATTCTGGCGCTCACGTAGTCGTCGCCCGCGGCGACGAACTCGATTCCGAGCTGACTCACCAGCGTGCCCTGACTGTGCGTGTTGACGGTTTCGAGCGAAAACCCAGCACCGAACCAGATAGCCATGTCCGGATTCTAACGAAAAGGGCTGGAATGTCGCTGTCACGACCAGCAGCGCTTGGACTGGCGGGACGAACGCAGCCTATTTCGCGCTTATCGGCGACGATCGAGTCGGCTCCGCTTGCCCGAGTGTGCTCGCACCGTCGGTCGACCCGAGCACGTCGCCCCCACGGCGGACGCGCTGGGACTATCGGCGAGTCGCGGTTGCGTTCGCACCGTGAAGTTTCAGCGACTGCCTTTGACCTAGTCGAAGGTGGTGCGACTGCCTGGATCTCGTCCGCCAGGGTAGAGTTTTCCAAAGCGCTGCGAATGCGCCGCCGCGCGTCACGCCAAAGTCGCACCTGACACCACAGCGTGCGACAGACAATTCGCTCGTCTCTAAGCTTTTCGCTCTTCTTTGGTCGGAGCGGAGCGCCGTATCTTGGCGAACCCAAACGTGCCGATCGAGCGATGTCCGTTCGTTTCAACGACGGCCGGCAAACCACCGCGAGTCTTCCGTCACCTCTGCCTACGCGCTAGCTGCGTGGGATTGTTTGCGCTCATAGACGGCGTGGGACAAGGCGCGGCTTGGCCGACGTTGGCGAGCGCGCGTATGGCCGGCGCCGACAGCGCTTCGATAGCGGCCATGGGCGGGGACGCGCTCGAGCTGGAGAGTGATCCGGACACGGCGCTCGTACGCGCTCAACCGGTGTGCATCGCCGCCAGCACTTGGTCCTTTGGCAAGCTTGGAGACACGCTGCTCTTCGTGTACCGCCGGCACGAGAACCAGCTGCGCGTCGGCTACTTCGCGTATTTCGACGTGGAGCGCCCGTGGGGTCAAAACATGCTCACCTACAGCGTGCTGCCGGCCACGCTGATCGACGCTACTTACAGCCATTTTGCGTTCGTTTTTCCGGGCGTGCAGCGTCTGCTCTACGGTCCCGGGGACGTCGAGGGCGCCTCGGTGCTCTACGACGTGGCGGCATCGGGCACGCTCCACGCGCGCGGTGGGTTGGCTGATGACGACCACCACCAAAGCGTCGAGCTCTCACGCTCTGACCTCGCTGATAGCTCTGGGCGAGTCGTTTTGATGACTTCGGTCTGGAGCCATCAGCTCGGCGCGCATGGCGCGGCCCGCTACGCCGAGACGCCAGGGGCGCAGGTGCGTTGCTTCAAGGGCAGCGAGCTGCAGCCGTTGACACGCTCCGTCGCCGAGCGCTTTCGAATCGGTTCGTCTGCGCACCCACTGCGCGCGCGCCCGGCATTTTACGGCACCGGATCGCCGTAGACGATTCCACGGCCGCTGGTGCCGAGGTAGACCCGCCCGTAAATCCGCGGATCACCGCTGATCAGGTTCAAAGCGCCGTACTGATGCTTGGCATCGTCGATGCGCACGAAGCTCTGGCCAGCGTCGTCCGAGCGGTAAACGCCGAGCTGGTTGTCGATCACGCCACCCAGATAAATGGCTGGATAGGCTGCATCCGGAGCGGCCATTCCAAAACCAACCGCATACGCGCTTTGCACCCGCTCGATCGCTTCGAGCGTCACGCCGCCGTCCGTAGAGTGCAAGAGCCCGCTAGCTGTGGGCAGCCAGACGTCGCCTTCACTGCCGAAGACCGCGCGTGGACGCCCAGAAGCGCCGGCCAGGTTGCTCGCGACTTCTTCGAACGTTTGCGCGCCGTCGCGGCTCACCCAAAGCTGAGTTCCATTGGCGGCCAATGCGTAAAACAACTTGGGGCTCACACGATCGGCGGCAACGCGCGCGCCGCTGCCGAGCCCCGCGCTCGCAGTCCAGGTGACGCCACGGTCGGTCGAATACGAGGGCAGCGCGCCCTGCGCGGCCCAGAGCACGGTTTCGCCGTCCGCGGAGATGGCGATGCTGCCCTGACCACGACTGCTCGGGGGCTCGCTCGCAAAAGCGGTCCAGCTGCTGCCGCCGTCGCTCGAGAATGCTCCCCGCCGCGAGCGGCTACCGCCGGTGCCCACTCGCACCACCATTTCGGGCTGGAGCTCGGCGAAATCGAGGCTCGTAGTATTGCCGAAGACCGGAGTCGTGTACATGCCGGCCGGCGCTGGAAGATCCAAGTCGTCGTGCCGAAAGCCGCCGATGTCGCCGAGCCCGCTCAGCAACTCTGCTCCGTCAGGAGGCACCAACAGATCGAGTGCTACCGTTTCTTCCAGGCCCTGGTTTTCGAAGGTCCAGTGCGTGGGTCTGCCGCTATCCGCAGCGGTCAAGTCTTCCGTCCGCCAAATGCCCTGCCCGGTGACGTAAAGTGCGCGCTCGGGCCTGAACGGATCGATTTCGATGTCGCCCATCCAACCAGTCGCGCTCAGATTGTCGCCGCCAAAATACAGATACTGCGCGCCGGCTGCATCCCGCACCGAGTTCGGTCCGAGCGCGGTCCAGGTCTTCCCGGCATCGCTGGTTCGATACAGTTCGTCCGGCCACTGATCGAGCGTGGTGGCGACGAGCGTGTTCTCCGCGCTCGAGTCAATCGCCAGCCCGCCGATGCCGGCTTCGGTGGGCGGAGAAATGTCGCTGAACGTCGAGCTGACGGGGTCGTAGCGAAACACGGCCCCGCGCGACACGTTGTTCGGCCCGGGCCCGTCGTTGTAAGCGAGATAGACCACGCCCTGCCCGTCGATGACCGCGTGGTGCGGCATCATCCCCGAAGGCGCGCCCACCACGGGCTGAAAGCTTTCTCCTGCGTCAGTCGAGCGATACAGGCTGCTGCCGACCGTATCGGCGACGCCCACGTAAATGGTCTTGGTTGCTTCGCCGCTTTTTGCGCTTCGCGGGTCGAAGACTACCAAGCTGAGTCCCAGGTTGGTCGCTCCGGTCACCGGAAAACTTCCGACCCGGCTCCAGCTGACCGAGGAGTCCTTGGTGCGCCACAAGCCCTGCGTGCGAGTGGCAAAATAGACCGTGGTCGGCAAGTTCGGATCGACCATCAGCCGCTCACCCATCGAACGGCCATCGTTGTTTCCGCCCATCGGCACGCCAATCGTGTAGCGGTTGAAGGTGAGCCCGCCGTCGGTCGAGCGCAGAATCGTGCCGTTGCCCGCGGTGACGTAGGTACCTGCGGCCATGTAGACCACGGAGGGATCGCTGGGATCGCAAGCAATGCTCTCGATACCCAAAAGGTTCACGTTGTTGCGATCGACCCAATCGGTGAGCGGCGACCAGTGGTCGACGTTCCAACGGTAAGCGCCGCCGATATCGGTGCGCGCATAAATCAAGTCGCGCGCGGCGGCGCTGAATACGATGCCGGTGACGAAGCCGCCGCCCAGAATCGAGACCGAGCGGTAGCGGTAGGGCCCGGCGGGTGTCGTGTCGTCGATGGGCGGCGGGGTAACGGAGGTCACATCGCGTCCGCCGGTCGTGCCGACCGCGCCACCACTGCTTACGCCGCCCCCCGCGCCAGAGGAGTCGAGTGAGCCAGAACGCCGTGAAGTCGGACCACAGGCAGCAGCAAACAGCAACAAAGCGGCCGGGAGCGCTCCGGCCAGGACGCGCAAGCGGGGACGTACCATCCGGCGCGGGACGCTAACACGGCTCTACCGCCCGCGCCGCTCCGCGGGAAAGCGGCGCGCGCTCTCCGAGCACCGCGAAACGCCCGCCCGTGGTAAGCAGCGAAGGGCTCGATGATCGAGGTCGAACACCTCACGAAAGACTACGGCACGGTGGTGGCCGTTAAGGACGTCTCGTTCCGCGTCGGTGCCGGCGAAATCGTCGGCTTCCTCGGCCCCAACGGCGCTGGCAAGAGCACCACGCTGCGCATCGTTGCGGGCTTTTTGGGTGCGACCGGCGGCGAGGTCCGTATCGACGGCCACGACGTGCAGCGCGAGCCGATCCTGGCCAAGTCGAAGCTCGGCTACATGCCCGAAGCCTCGCCGCTGTACCCAGAACTCCGGGTGCGCGAGTACCTCGCCTTTCGCGCCGCCCTGAAGCGCGTGCCACGAACCGAGCGAAAGCGCGCGATCGCGTCGGCCATGGAACGCGCCGGCGTGACGTCGGTCGCAGACACGCTGATCCTCCACTTGTCCAAGGGCTACCGGCAGCGCGTCGGCCTCGCCGATGCGCTCGTGGCTTCCCCACCGCTGTTGATCCTCGATGAACCGAGCGCCGGCTTGGATCCGAACCAAATCCGCGAAGTGCGCAAGCTCGTGCGCGAGCTCAAAGACACGCACACCATTTTGCTCTCGACTCACATCCTGTCCGAAGTCGAGGCCACCTGCGATCGCGCCGTGGTCATCGATCGCGGGCGCTTGGTTGCCCAGGGCACGCTGTCCGAGCTCCACGCGCTCGGGCGCAGTAAGACTCTGCAGGCCGAGCTACGCGATCCGAACGGCCGCGCCGAGGCAATTGCCCGAGCGCATAGCGGCGTGGCATCCCTCACGCGCAAAGAGCTCGACGCGCCGGGCCTGCTTCGACTCGAAATCTCGCTGAACGGGCCCGTCGATGCCGCGACCGAAACGCTCACCAAGGCCTGGGTCGAAGCGGGTGTCGGCGTTCGCGCCCTCATTCCGAGCAAAGCCTCGCTCGAAGAGGTGTTCGCAACGCTCACCGAGCGCGACCCCACAGCCGAAGCGAGCCCCCCGTGAGCGGCCTCATCGCCATCTATCGCCGCGAAATGTCGAGCTTGTGGGTTACCCCGCTCGCCTGGGTGCTGCTGGTGGTGTTTCTGTTGCTCGAGGGCACCATCTTCTATTCCATCGTGGTGCACTTCACCACGCTGCCGGAGCTTTCGGTTGACACCGGCCCGGTACAGGCGTTCTTCGGCCAAGAGTCGATTCTGCTCCTGCTCACGCTCATTCTCTTGTGCCCGGCGCTCACCATGCGCACGTTCGCGGAAGAGAAGCGCAGCGGTACCATCGAAACGCTGCTCACCGCGCCGGTCACCCCGCTCGCGGTGGTGCTCGGCAAGTACCTGGCGGTGCTTTGTACCTACGCGCTGATGTGGCTGCCCACCGTGCTCTACGTCGTGATCTTGCGTAAGACCGGCAGCGTCGACTGGCACGTGGTCGGCACCAGCTATCTCGGGCTTTTTGGGGTCGGCTCGAGCTACCTTGCAATCGGCACGCTGATGAGCGCCATGACGCGGAGCCAATTGGTGGCGCTGCTGCTCACTTTGCTGTTCGTGTTCGGCCTGTTCGTGATGGGCGTCGGTGAATACGTGTTCGAGGAAGGCCTGTTCCACGACTTGTGCGCGCACGTGTCGATGGCCTCGCAAATGGAGGACTTCTCCAAGGGCATCATCGACTCACGGCGCGTGGTGTTCGACTCGTCACTGGTCGCCACCTGCTTGTTCTTCACGGTGCGCGTGGTCGATTCCTGGAGATGGGGCTGATGGCCGAAAAATCGGCGCCTTTCTCGATCCGCGGCTTGAAGGCGTTTTCCGCGCTGGGCGTGCTCGCCGCCGCCGCGCTGGCGGTCAACGCGAACCTGCTCGCAGCGCGCTTTTACCAGCGCTGGGACATGACCAGCGAGCAGCTCTATACGCTCTCCCCGGCTACCAAAGAAACGCTCCATGCGCTCAGCGCCACGGTCGACGTAACCGTGCTCTTGAGCCGCGGCGACCCGCTTCTCAGCAGCGTGCGCCACTCGCTCAGCGCCTACGGCGCCGAGACACACAAGCTGAACCTCAAGTTCGTCGATCCGGAGCAGAGCCCCGCCGAGTTTCTGGCCATCCAGCACAAGTACGGCATCGTAGCCGGCAAGGCCGAAGACGGCCGTCTGGTGACCGACGCCAGCATCATCTTGGCTCAGGGTGAGCGGCACTGGTTCATCACGCCCGAAGACATGATGGGCTTCGACTCCGAATCGGGCAGCGTGCGTCCGAAGCTCGAGCAGGCCCTGACGCTCGGCATCGTCAACGTGCAAGCCGAAGACAAGGCCAAGGTCTGCTTTTCACGGGGGCACCAAGAAATCAGCTTGAACGATGCAGGCCCGGAGGGTCTGGCCGAGCTTCGCGATCGCATAGAAAAGAGCAACTACCAAACCGAAGAGCGGGACCTACCCGGTACTTCCAAAGCGGGCCCGTTCGAGGGTTGCCGGTTGCTGGTCATCGCTGGTCCTCGCCTGCCCTTCGGCGCCAATGACGCGCGAGCCGTGGTCGACTCGGTGAACCGAGGCATGAGCGCGCTGCTCTTGCTCGAGTCGGTGGTGGGCGAATCCGGGGTCATCCAGAGCTCCGGCCTCGAGCCCGTGGTCGCCTTGGCCGAGGCCGAGCTCTCGCGCAGCCTGGTGATCGAAACCGACACGAGCGCCCGATTGCCGCGCGGGCTCGGCGAGGTGTTCTTCGCCACACCGACCGCACATGAACTCACCAACGGCGTGCTGAAGAGCGGTTCCAAAATTGAGCTACGGGTATTGGTGAGCGGGGCTCAAGCAGTGCGCCCCACGGGCACCAACACCAAACCGCTATTGGTGAGCAGCAACGAAGCTTTCACGCTCAGCGACATCCGCGCGTTGGCTGAGGGTCGTGTGGACCCGGGCGCCGCGCCGCACGCCAAACAAACGCTGGGGGTCGCGCGCGAACTCGCAAAGGTGGAGGGTGCCGCGCACGCCGCGCGCCTGGTGGTTATTGGCGCCGCCAACGTCGCCCACAACCGCAATTTTCGGGACTCCGGCCTGTATGGCGACCGCATCTTGGTCGAAAATGCGGTGTCGTGGCTGGCGGCGCGCCCCGCGCTGGTCAGCGTACCCGAGAAGCCGCCACACGAAGTTGGGCTTTCGCTGAGCGAAGAATCGCTCTCGGAAGTGTTGCGCTACGTCGTGGTGTATATGCCTGGTTCGGCTGCGCTGATTGGGCTCACGATCCTGTTTCGGCGACGGCAACAAGAGAAACGGTCGCGCTCGGGGCCGGAATCCACTCGGAAGGACGATGAAGCTCGAACGTAGCGTGCTCATCAACTCCGCGGTGCTGCTGCTCGCACTCGGCACCGGCGCCGCGCTGTTCGTCACGAGAGAGAGACCCACGACCAGCCAGCGCGAAGCGCGCGCGCACAATCTGTTCGCAAGCTTCCCGAGCCAGGAGCTGCTTTCCCTGCAAGTGCGCAGCCGTCATGGCACGCTCGAGCTGGAACGGAAGTCCACGCCGGACGGCGGCAGCCCCCAATACACACTGAAGGGTAATATCCCAGCCGATCCCGAAGCGGCCGAAGCGCTGATTCGAGCCTTGGAGATGGGCGCTTTCCTGCGGCAATTTCAGGTGAGCGAGGTCGACCGAGCCAAGTTTGGGCTCGAACCTGCACAAGCCGAGCTGCACGCCCGTTTCGCGCGCGCAGAGCTTGGCCTGCGCGCGGGCAAGGCGGCTTTGACTCCCGCCGGCACGACCTACGTGGAAACCACGGCCGGCGGAGAAACTCGCGTTGGGCTGGTGAAGACCGAGACCCTGAAGGAGCTGTTTCCCAATCCCGACGACTTGCGACCCACGGCCTTGATCCCCCATTCGGTCTCGGAGTTTGCTGCCATTCACTACCGAGACGGCGGGCTCGACGTCGCGCTGCACCGCGGTCAAGGCCCTGCCTGGCTCGACCAGAAGAACCAGCGCGTGCGGCGCGATACCGTCGAGCACCTGCTGCTCGAGCTCGGCACGTTGAAGGCCGAATCTTTCCTGGAGCTCGGCGCGGCGCGCGCCGCGCTCGACCGCGATGGCGCGCTCTCGGCGACGTTCACGCTGAAAGCTTCGAACCAGGAGCTTGGCCTGAGGGTTGGCTCGGCCTGCCCTTCGAATCCCGAAAAGCTGGTAGCCGAGAGAATTGGAGCAAATCCTGCCGCTGCGTGCGTGGTCGGCGGCTTGCGGCGCGCCTTCGCGGAGGCCGCGCAGAAACTAGCGGACTCTTCGCCGTTCGCGCTGCACACGGACGAGATCGAATCGTTGCTGATCGAGCGCAACCAAAAGAAGCTCGAGCTGACGCGATCGGAGCGCGGCTTTTCGCTAACGTCCCCGGCTCGGGCCGACGTCGCCCTGAACGTAGGCAACGCGCGTCTCGACGCATTGCTTCAGGCCGAGGCCGAGCCGGTCTCGGAACCGGACCTGGGCGCGCTCGGCCTGAACCTACCGCTCGGCACGGTTCGACTGCGCTCTTCGAGCATCGAAGGCAACCCCCGCTTCGACGAGGTACTCGAGCTCGGCCGCCCGCGTGCGGACGGTGCCTTACCCGTACGCCGTCGCGAAGACGGCAAAGTGCTGCTCTTGCCGCGTGAGGCCGCGCGCGCTTACGTCGTAGACTCCACCCTGCTGCGCCCGGCCAAAGTGCTCGAGTTCGGCCCCTCCGAGCTCACCAGCCTGGAAATCAGCTGGGACCACGAACGCGAGCTGCTGCGGCGAGGCCCGGGCGGCAGCTTCGAGCTCAGCGAGCCACGCGGACTCAGCCACGACGGCGCGCTGGTGCTCGAACTCGTGCAAGCGCTGGGCACCCTCAGCACCGAGCGCTGGGTGGCCGATAGTGACGACGGCAGTTTCGGCTTCGAGCAACCTCGAGTTCGCGCCAAGCTGGAGCTCACGCCACGTGATGCCGGAACGAGTGCGATCACGCTACTAGTGGGCGCCAACACCGCGGGCGGCGCCTTCGCCGAGCTTTCCGGAAGCCCTGGTGTGTTCGTGCTGGAGAAGGCGCTGGTAACCCGCCTGACCACCCTGCTGGTTTCTCGCGCGCTGATCTCGGAAGAGTTGAGTGCGTTCGCGCGCATCGAACTCGCGCACAGTGGCAAAACCCTCACCCTGCTGAAGCAGGGCAGCGGATTCGTCGCCGCGCAAGGTAGCGACCTTTCGCCCGCGCTGGTCGAGCGCGCAATCGAAGCTTTACGCAACCTCCGCGCAGAAGCGGCCGTACATACCGGCCCCGCGCGCGCGGAGGAGGGCACCAACACGCCGACCCTCACGGTTCGACTCACCTCGAGCGCGTCAGGCAACCTGCCCCGAACTCTGCGCTTCGGCACCGCCGACACCTTCCAAGAACAGCGCGTGTTCCATGCCCGAATCGA
>DASZQI010000078.1:0-57246 GCA_035549735.1 Polyangiaceae bacterium
CTTCGGGTCCAAACCCGTGCGCGAGGCCGAGTCTCAACGTGCCGTCGACGCGGTAGCCGAGCAGTGCCTGAATCCAGAGCTCGCCGCCCACGCCGAGGTGCATCACTTGGAACGGGTCGTTGCGGTCGATACGATCGTAGGCCCCGCCCCAGTCTGCGAACAGGGCGCCGCTCAGCTGCTCGAGGAACACCGGTAACGTGCTGACGCCGCGATCGACCGCAGCGATGGGGAAGCGATATTCCGCGTTGAGCAGCGTGTATTCGTTGCCCACGAACTGCCCGGGTTCGAAGCCGCGCAGGACGAACGCACTCTGACGAATGCCCGAGCGGTACACGTCGAACGCAGGGACGTCTGCAAAGCCACCAGTCGAAAACAAGCCGCGGCGAGGGTAGGTGCCACCGGAGCCGCCTCCGCTCACGGCGAGCGCGAGCACGTGGTGCGGCTGCCAGGGCATCTGCAGGTAGCCGGTGAGCGCACCAGAAAACGCGGCGAGCGTCGTCTCGCTGCCGAGCGCGGGGCCCCCGAAGTCGGTGCCGAGATAGAGTGTGAAGCCGCGCTCGGCGCTCACGCCGTACAAGCTCCCTTCCGCGTTCGAGAAGGCGTAGCCGAGGTGCGCCGTGGCAATCACGCCGCTCGACGGTTCGCTTGGTACGGGCGACCACGGATCTGCCGCCGTACCGAACGGCGTATCGTGCGTGTAACTCGCAACCGTATAGCTGAGCGCCGCGCTCTGGCCGTCGAATTCGCCGGGCACGTAAAATCCGATGCCCGTCGAAACCCCGTAACTTCGCTCGGTGACGGTTCGGGCCTCTTCGGCGATTCGATAGTTGTTACGCGGCACCACGTAGCGAAAGAGACTGGTACGGAGCACGAAGGGCAGCCGCGAGTAGTCGTAGTCGAGCCCGGCGCGCCACTCGGGCCCTTCGGTTTCCAAGGTGACCGCGGCCGCGAAGGCGTGATGTCCGACCGCGTCGGAGCCGCGCGTGCTGACCGTGATCGCGTTGCCAAAGGTGCCCGTGCCATAGTCGATTTCGTAAGATCGCGGGCCGAGCGTGCCGAGCGGGCTGTACGGCGTGACCGGCCACTTACGCGCGCTCAGCTGCGGGCGACCATCGGGGCGTTCAGGCGCGGGCAGCGCTGGCAGATAACGCGCGCGGTCGAGTGGCATCAGGAACAAGTCGAAGCCGTACGAGGTGTAACCCACGTAAGCGAGCGTCGAGCCGTCCGCAGAAACCGCCGGCATGTAAGCGCCGGTGATCACGTTCGTCACCTGCGCGAGCTCGTCGCGTTCGAGATCGTAGGCGTACACGTTGGCGACGCCCGTGCGATCCGAGCTGAAGAACAGCGTTTTTCCGTCCGGGGACCAGCTCGGCTGCTGATCGATGGCGCGGTCGTGCGTCAATTCACGGAAGGTGTTGTTCTCGAGGTCCACCACGCGAATGTCGCGAAATCCCCCGCGTGACCAGACGCTGTAGGCCACGTGCTTGCCGTCTGGCGAGAAGCGCGGAGTAAAGGCTTGATCGAAGGTCGCGCTCGCGACCAGCCGTCGCGAGTTCACGAGCTGGCCCTCCGGGCTCAGCTCGGCGATGCGCAGCGTGGTGGTGCCGGCGTTGTTGGTGACGTACGTGACGTAGCGGCCATCGGGGCTCAGATCGGGTTCGCGCGCGCGCTCACCGGTGGTGAGCCGCTCACGCCGCAAGTCGCTCCCAGACTCACTTGACATGCCGGGGCGCAAGCGAAACAGATCGCTCAGGTAGTAGCCCCGGCGCGACGGCGCGGTCGCATCGAACAGCAAGGAGCAGTCGGTGCCGACGCTCGCCACGCTGCCGCTCGCGCGCGTCCACAAGCTGAGCGAATCTTCCCCTGCGCTCGAAACACGATAGAAGCCGGGCCGGCGTAGGCCGTCGTTTCGGTAGTAGACCAGCTCGGGCTGGTCGCCGCGCGCGCATTGCGCGGGTAAAAAGCGCGGCATGCCCGCGATGCGCCCGCCGCTGGTGATGCGCTTTCCTTCGCGCAGCCCGCGCTCGGAGATGGCAGCGACTTGCGCCGCGTACTCGGCTTCGAGCGAGGCCTTCCAGCCTCGATAAAGCTCCGGATAGGTGCGGCCGGTCGCGCGTCGAATCGCGCGATTGATGCCCCAGGGAATGACGTCGGCGCCGTACTCGCTGGCGACGCGCGCGAAAGTGTCTTTGCCGTACGTGTCCAGAATCCAGGCGATGAACCGCGCACCGTAAAGGTACCAGAGCTCACCCCCCGGCCAGCGCCGCGGACCGTTGCTGATCTCGTCGAGCGAGGCCAGGCGCTGTTCGAGCACGTCGGCGCGCAGGTACATGTCGAAGTGAGAGCTTCGCAGCCGACCGCCGTTGGTGTGTTCGGACTCCATGGCCACGGCGAGCCCTTCCAGAATCCAGCGCGGCTGCGCTTGGTTCGGCGCGATCACCTTGCCCATGACGGCGTTCAACAACGCGGGCAGCCCGCTGATGTTGTCGATCTGCAAAACGTGCGTGTATTCGTGCGTGATCAGCTCGAGCTGCCAGTCGTCGTACTCGTTGAGCGGCGACATGTCCTCGGGAGCGGTCACGTACAGCTTCACCGTGTTGTAGGGCAGCGCATAGGCCAAGCCGTTCGCGGAGTCGGAATCGTCGCTGATGACGATGTGCGTGACTTGGCTCGGCTGCCAGCCGAGTTGCGGGACCAGCGCTTGGTGCGCATGCTCCGCGACCGTAGCCGCGCGCTGCGCGATCGCTTCCAGCCCGCTGTGATAGTGCAAGCGAAAATGCGGCGTGCTGATCGTCCACCAGGTCAGATACGGGTCGCCCGCGCGCGCGCTGCGTGGCGCCACGCACAGCAGCGCGGCCAGCGAAAGAACCGCGCACAGTGCCTTGAAGGTGCGGAAGAAGGCGAGAGCCAAGTTCGACCCGAGCCCACCCCGGAGCTCGCTTCCCGCGGGGCCGCCCCGCGACGGACGTAAGCGGGATTCAGAAATCGTCGTGGAAGAGCGGCTCGCGATTGCGGACGTAGCGATACACGAGCTGCCGGCCTTCCTGCGAAATCTGCGTGAACTGCGCGCCGAAGCCGGGCGGCGCTTCCTGCGGTCCAACGCCGGAGTTTGGCGCCTCGCGCGTCCAGCGCACCACCGCTTGGCTCTCGAATTCGTAGCCGCCGGGCAGCGACACGTGGAGCAGGATCTGCGTGCCGATGGTCGGGATCTGATAGGTCGCGACGAACAGCCCGCCCGATTCGATCACGTCGTTGCCGCTCAAGCCCTTGTAGAAATTCGTGGGGCTGTGCGCGCCGAGCGCCGCTTCGAAGCGCTGCACACCGCCCGCTGCCGGCGCGGCGGGCCGCGGCGCGGCAGCAGCTGGTTGCGCGTAGTTCGGTTGCGGCGGCTGCGCGTACGGCGCAGGCTGCGCGTAATTCGCAGGCGGCTGGGCGTAATTCGGTTGCGGCGGCTGCGCGTACGGAGCGGGCTGCGCGTACGGAGCCGCCGGTTGAGGCTGCGCTTGAGGTTGCCACGCCGGGGCTGGCGCCTGGGCGGGTGGATTTGCGTAGGCCACCTGCGGCCGTGGTTCCGGCCGATTTCCGTAGGGCATGTTGTTGGACGGCTGCGTCGCGGGCGCGGCGCTCGCCGGCGCACCCCCGTGCTGGTCCATCATCATGGTCCCTGCGTAGGGAGAGACAGCTTGCATCGGCGCCGGTTGCTGAGCCGCCGCGGTGGCCAATTGGTGCACCACGCCCAGCGAACCCGCGATGGCTTCCATCCCCTGATCCACCGCGGGGTGCGCGATGCCTTGCGCCTGCAGCAGCGCCAGCGCTTGCCGCACGAAGTTGAGCGCCGCGGGCGCGGCTTCAGGTGAGGCAGCTCCACCGCTTGCCTCAATCCGATGCAGCGCGCTCATGGCCTGCGCCACCGGATCGGCGACGGCCATCAACTGAGGAGGAAGGCCGGGGCTCTGCAGCGCGGCAAGCCCACGGGCGAGACTTTCACGCGCCGTACGCGCCGAGCTCACCGCATCCATTCTAAATAACCTCCACGGCGACCCAGAGGGTCCGTGCACTGAGACACTCGCTCCAGTCTATCATCCGGGCTCTCCTTTGAAAGATTTTGCGGCCCGGCTCCCGAGCCGTTCGGTGAGCAGGTGCGCCAAATCCGCCCCGTTCATGTCGACCGCATCGCCGAGCTCGTCTTCCCGCGTCGCGCGGCTCACCGCGATGGCGCCGTCACCGGTGCGCAGCAGCAGCCGGCCACCCAGAATTTGAGCTTCTCCCGGCTCGAGCGTGGCCACGAAACCGCTCGCCGGCTCCGCGCGAGTGACGAAAAATGGCAGTCCCGCGAGGGTGAGCGCGAGGCCGGGTACGGGCGAAAGCGCGCGAATTCGCCGCAAAACGCGCTCGGAGGTCCAACCGAAGTCGACCCGCAACAGCTCACCGCTCGGTTCGGGCGCTTGGCTGACGAGCTCCGGTCGCTGCGGCATTTCTTGCGGCGATTTCCCTTCCGCGAAGCGCCGTACGGTGCGCCGCAGGGCGCGCAGGCTCGGCCGATCGAGCGCGCGCGCGAGCTCCCAGGCGTTGCGAGTCCCGACCGGGATCGACTCCGAATCCAGGATGTGGCCGGTGTCGTACTCCGCCTCCAGGCGGTGCACGGTGACGCCGGTTTCCGAGTCGCCCGCGTCGATGGCCCAAAAGTAAGGGTTGGGACCGCGGTGACGCGGCAAGAGCGAGGGATGGACGCCGATCGCACCGCGCTCCGGGCGTGTCAGCCAGGCGAGGGGCAGCCGGCGTGTCCAAAACCAGCTGACGAGCAGCTCCGACTGCGTAGTCTCGAGCGCCGAATTCACCCGCGAGTCGAGCTCGGAGCCAAGCTCACTCGCCTGGAGCACCCGCGCGCCGAGCTCGCGCCGCACCCGCCGCAGGCCCGGCGCAGCCACGGGCGAAAGCACGCACAGCTCGATTCGATGGCCGTCACGAGCGAGCAGCAGCGCCCCGAGCGGCAGCCCGAAGTAGCAGATTCGAAGCGGCGAGTCTCCAGACATCGGTCGCGACGAAGTATTCTTCGCCGGCAGGCGTCCGCCCGCATCTTCGTTCGCGGTGCTCGGTCCACTTCAGAGAGGCGGGCCAATCCCGCGGGCAGCGGCCCTTTGGCCGGCCTGCAAAGCGGCCGAAAAGTTGTTCGCGCTCCAAGCTCCCTGATACCTCGAGCAGCATGGACTCGAGCGGCAAGAGCAGAGGCTTCCGGCCCGCACTGCGGGGTCAGGTGCGCTTCGACCCGCTGGCCGCCCATCGACCCATCTTGGTGTTCGAGGGCGTGCACAAAGCCTACCGCGCAGACTCGCCGGTACTTCGCGGACTCTCGCTGGAGATCGCGCGTGGCGAGTTCGTGTTCATCACCGGGCCGTCGGGCGCCGGCAAGAGCACGCTGCTCCGCCTGCTTTACGCCGCGGAGACCGTCGATAGCGGTCGCATCTTCTTTCTCGGGCGCGAGATCGGGCGCCTCACCGAGAGCTCCATTCCGTTTCTACGCCGCAACATCGGCATCGTGTTCCAGGACTTCAAGCTGGTGGGCAACTGGACGGTGTTCGACAACGTCGCGGTGCCGCTCGAAGTGCTGGGCTTGCCTCAGCGCGTGATTCGTCAACGAGTGGGCGAGGCGCTCGAGCGAGTCGGGCTCGCCGGGCGCGGCAGCGACATCGCCTCGTACTTGTCCGGCGGCGAGCAGCAGCGTGTCACCATCGCGCGCGCCATCGTCGGTGAACCCGCGCTCTTGCTCGCGGACGAGCCGACCGGCAATTTGGATCCGCAGCTCGCGGTCGACATCTTGGGCTTGCTCGAGGACATCAACGCCACGGGCGTCACAGTCCTCTTCGCGACTCACGACCGCACGTTGCTCGACGTTCGCCCGCGTCGCGTCGTGGTGCTGGACGAGGGCAAGGCGCTCGACGCGCGCAACGGGCTCGATGACGAGGCGATTCCCGACAATCTCAGGGTGGCTTGATGACGCCGTTCGATAGAGCTTGGCGCGGCGCTCGTAATGACTTTCGCCTGTACGCGCTCAGCGTATTTTCGGTGGCGGTCGCGTTCGTCTGCCTGGCGACCGCAGTCTTGGTCGTAGTCAACGTGCAGGGGGTGCGCGAGCGCTGGGCCGACACCGGGCGCGCTTCGGTGTTTCTGAAATCAGCGGCCGAGCCCGAGGCGATCGACACGCTCGAGCGGGTGCTCGGCAAGACGCAGGGCGTGCTCGCGGTGCGCCGGCTGAGCAGCGAGCAAGCGCGCAAAGAGCTCGCGGGCGCCTCGTCCGATCCGGTGTTCGACGCGCTGCCGGCCGACGCGTTTCCCGCCTCACTCGAGCTCGAGCTCGAGCCCGGTCTGTCGTCGGTGCGTTTGCAGAAGCTCAAGGCGCAGCTCGGCGCGCTGCCCTCCGTCGACAGCGTGCAGACCTACGAAGCGTGGAGCGAGCGGCTCGGCGCGCTGCTCACCGGCGGTGTGACCGCTTCGTTGCTACTCGCGGCGGTGGTGCTCGCTGCCGTGGTCAGCGTGGTGTCCTCCACCATCCGGCTCAGCTTGCAGCGACGTCGCATCGAGGTCGAAGTGTTGAAGCTCGTGGGCGCGACCGACGAGTACGTGCGCCGCCCGTTCGTGGTCGAAGGCGCAGCTCAAGGCGGCATCGGTGCGCTTCTCGCGGTGCTGCTGCTCGGCGTGCTGTTCCTCACCGTACGCAGCCAGATCGACCCCTCGCTGTTCGCCCTCATCGGCATCGAACCCCTGTTTTTGCCCTGGCTAGCGACTTTTGGTTTGGTTGCTCTGGGCGCGTTGCTCGGCGCGTGTTCGGCCCTGTTCAGTCTGCGCCGGTTGCTGCTCGTATGAAGTCGGCCTGGCTCTCGCTCGCGTTCGTGCTGCTCGCTGGGGCGAGCGGTGCCGCGCAGGATTCGAGTCCGAGCCCGGCGTTGCCCGAGCCCGCGTCCGCGCCGACGGCACGCGCCGTGCCGTCCGCCGCGGCCGACCTGGAACGCGTGCTGGGCGAGCTGCAGCGCGAAGAGCGCGGCTTGCAACAGCGCTTCGACCTACTTGGCAAGCAGGCGAGTGAGGCATCCGCGCGCGGGCTGGCACGCGGGCGCGTCTATGCGCGGCTCGCGCGCGCCGGTTTGCTCCCGGTCGGCGGCGGTTTCCGCGCGCTGGTCGAGCACGCAACGCGACTCGAGCGGCTGCGGCGCGGCGTGGAGCGAGATCTGTCCGAGCAAAAGCGAGCGACCTCGGAACGCGCCGCGGTTGCCCAGAAGCTCGCTGAGATCAAGGCGCGCATTGCGCCGCTCGAGACCGAGCACGAAGCGCTCGCGCGCGTCGAGAGCGCGCTGCTCTCCGCCGATGACCGCGAGCGCGCCTTTCAGCGCGCTTTCGAGAACGGAGCTTCGGCCGATCACACCGCGGTGTACGGCGCGCTCGGGCCGAGTGACCCGGCTGAAATCCGCGCCGGGTTTGCGCGCATGCGCGGGCGACTGCCGTTTCCGATTGCGGGTCGTTCCGAAATCAGGCCCGCGCGCCGCACGGGTTCCGAAGGGCCCGGGCTAGAAATGCGAGCTCCGCTCGGGACACCGGTACGCGCGGTGTACCCCGGGCGGGTAGCCTTTGCGGACAGCTACGCCGACTATGGCAAAACGGTCATCGTCGATCACGGGGGGCGTCATTATTCGGTGAGCGCGAACCTCGGTACCATCGACGTTGCGGTGGGCGACGAGGTCGAAGTGAACACGCGACTCGGCACGGTGGGCGACGTCGGGCGCGGTGCGCTCGTGTATGTCGAGATTCGCGTGGGCGCGGACACCGTCGATCCCTCGCCGTGGTTCGGCTTGTAGTAACCACTGGGTAGCCCGAGCTCTGCTTGCTCGTCCGTGCGCGCTCAGCTAGCGTGAAGGGATGTTCGGGTGTGCTGTCGGGCGATGGGCTCGCTCGGCGTGGTTCGTGTGGGTTCTGGGTGCAGGCGTGCTCGCGAGTGCACCGGCTCGAGCTCAGACCGGCGGATTTCCCGTCGAGGAACCGCCGCGCCCGGTGAGCCCGGCCCCGGCTCCTGCGCCCGTAGCGCCGGCGCCGGTTGCGCCGTCCCCATTCGTGCCAACCCCGATCGCGCCCGCGCCAGTCGCATCGGCCGCGCCCGCGTCCACGCCCGACGCGCTTCCGGTCTATCCCGGCGCGCCCGTGCTGGGAGCGAGCGCGTCGCTACCCCCGATCTTGCCGTACCGCGATGGGCTGCCGGTGCCGCCGGGTTATCACGTGGAGAAGCGCGCTGCGTCCGGCCTGATCGCGACCGGCGCGCTGAGCCTCGGCGCGGGGTATCTGACTGGGCTGGTGATTGCACTCGACAAGGGCTTCGACGGTAGCCTCGGCTGGATGTTGCTGCCGGTGATCGGTCCATGGCCTGCTGCGGCCGGTCGCACGGTGCACTGTGAAGCGGCGAGCGTGGATGAGGCGCGCGCCTGTCTCGACTCTGCCTCGAAAGAGGCCACCACCATCGCGCTCGTGGCGGTCGACGGCATGGTGCAGACGACCGGGCTGCTCTTGTTCCTAGCTGGCTTGGCCAGTGGCCAGCCGGAGCTGGTGCGAGACGACGTGAGCAAGGTTCAGGTCACCGCCCGGCGCCGCCGCGACGGCGGATTCGAGCTCGGTCTGCACGGCCAGTTCTAGGCGCAGAGAGCTGGGTCGTGAGGGATTGCGCAAGCGCGCTGACAGCGTGCTGCGCTGGCTTTCCATGTCGTCGATGACGATGCAGGGGTGCGCGCCTTCATCCGGCGCGCTTTTTTTCGGAAACTCGCCGCTCGGGCCGACCGAGTTGAGGCGAGAACCGAGGAGAACACCCCATGACCACTCGTATCACTCAAAGCGGACCCTCAACCTACGTGGCCGCCGTCCCGACCGCGGCTCGCACCACCTCACCGCCAGCGCGCCCCTTTCAGCAGGTCATTTCGGCCGGCGCGGGCGCTATCGTGCAGAGCGCCGAGCAAGCAGCCACCCATCTGCCCGGCGGGCCGATTCTAGCCGCTGCCATGCGTTCGCCCCTGCGTGGCGCGGCCGCGAACGCGGCACTGAGCCCCGAAGGCGCCTCCAGCGCCCTTCCGGCTACCCAAGGCGGTCTGGGGGGTGGCACTGGCGGCACCCTCGGTGCCGTGGGCGGCGCGCCGGGTATCGAGGGCGTGGTGTCCCAAGGTGTGGACCAAAACATGTATTTTCTCGAGCTTCAGGAGCGAATCAGCCAGGAGAGCCGAACCTATTCGGCGCTGTCCAACGTGCTGAAGGCCCGCCACGAGACCGTGAAGAACGCGATCGGTAATATTCGTTGAGCCGGCCGATTTCAGGCAAAGGCGCCGGTTTTTGCTTGGCATGCCGCGCTCGTGACCGAGATCTGGCATCATGACGGACGAGGAGCGATGAGCATCGACGGTATTGGTCGCCCCCCGCGCCCGCCCAGCGGCGTCGGACCCGCTGAAGGTCCGTTGCCCGCCGCGGGCGCGGACAAGACGTTTCAACTCGAGCGAGGCGCACCCGTCCAGGGCGCTTCGCCGAGCGGTCCGCTCGCTCGCCTGGAGAAGGGCGAAATCTCGCTAGACCAATATCTCGACGCTCGCGTCGACGATGCGGTCGCGCCGTTCGCTTCGCGGCTCGCTCCGGAACAGTTGGATTTCATGAAGAGCTCGTTGCGCGTGGAGCTCGCCAGCGATCCCGTCCTGGTCGAGCTCCTGAAGCGAGTGGCCGCAGCGGTTCCTCCTTCGACCGAGCCCTGAGCCCATGCCGGAGGGCCCGCGTGGCTTCCGCGAGCTCGACCTGACGGCGGCTCGCGACTTGGATGGAATCTGGGTCGCTGCAGGGCTCTCCGACGCGCCCGGCCTGCCGCCCACGCCGCTCGCGGCGGAGCTCGTGTTCGATGACGTCGAATTGCTCTGGGCGGCGCTCGACCGGCGGGGCGCGTCGGCTTCGCGGCGCGCTCGCCGCTTGGTGTCGCTCGACGGCTTCGTGTTTCAGCCGTTCTTGCCGCTCGCACGCGCGGCCTCCGAGCTGGTTCCGCTCGACGGTGAAGGCCTATCGCTCGCCATCGCGTGCGAAGCGCGTGAAGACGTTCGCCGCGCTCTCCGTCGCCGCGCGGTCGCGACGCGCGCGGGGCTCGCGCTCCTGGTCACGCGCATTCTGCGCGGCCTGACGCGACTCGAAGCGCGCGTGCGTGCACACGAACAAGACGCCTCGCAGCACTATCGTTGGCTCGTCGAAATGGATCTCGGCATCCTGCCGGACGACGCGCTGCGCACGACCATCTCCGAGTGCATCGCGATCCAGCGCGCCTCGCGTGGCCTCGAGCTACAGGCCACGCTCGATCTGCTTGGTGGCTACGCGGCGCTGTTCGCGCTCGCCCGCCGCGCCGAGTTCGACGAAAGCGAACAATTCGCCGCGGCGGCCCTGATTCCGGAGCCGCTCGAGCTCTCGAGCGTCACGCCGGCGCTCGCGCTTTTGAGCGCGCTCCACGCCGCGCCAGCCTCCGGTTCCGCCTCGCTGCACGCGCGCGTGGCCGACTACGTCGCGGGCTACGGGGATCGCGGGCCGTGTGAGCGCGAGCCTTTCACGCCGCGCTGGGCCGAGAGCATCCCGGAGCTCGAAGCTGCGCTCGGTCTGCTCGATCGCGTCGATGTCCAGCAACGCGACACGCGCCGCCTCGAAGCCGCGCACGCAAGACGCGAACGGCTCGCGCGCGCGGTCGCGGCCTTGCCGCTCATCGAGCGCGTGCCGCTTTCGGCCCTGCTCGGCGCGTTGCAGCGGCTGGTGTTGCTACGCTCGCGCTTGCACTTGGTGCGCGCGCGCACGCTGTACATGCTGCGCACCGCCACGCTGGACGTCGATCGCCGGCTGCGCCGTCTCAGCGGCTCCGAGCCGGGCACCGCTTTCTTTCTGCGCCTGCGCGAGCTCACCGAGAGCACCTGGCGTCCCGATCCGCGTCACGTCGAGGCCGCGCGCGAGCGTCAGGTTGCGTGGCTCCTCGCCCGTGAGAAACCCGCGCCGCCGGCGCTGTTCGGCCGTGACGTCGCGCCGCGCAACGCAAACGGCGCGCTGCAAGGTGTGGGGCTCGGCGTTGGCCAGGTCACGGCCCGAGCCAAGATCGCGCGCGATTTCACGGCCGCGCTAACGCTCGAGCCGGGTGCGGTGCTCGTCACGCGCTCGCTCGACTCCGGTTGGGCACCCATTCTGAGCGCGGCCGGCGCCGTAGTCACCGATGTGGGCGGGCTGACGGACGAAGGCGTGGTCGCCGCGGGCGCGCTGGGCGTGCCGCTCGTCATTGGCGTTCGTGACGCGCTCGCCCAAATTCGTGACGGAGATCGCTTGCACGTCGATCCGCGCGCGGGCACGGTCACCCGCGCATGAGCGGCCCCAAGCAGCGCTATGTTCTCGGCGAACCAGCCGCGCTCGCCGACGTCCTTTCACGCTTCGACGCGCTGAGCGCGCTCGCAGAAGGCCGCGTGTTCGTCGCCGGCCTGCGCGCGCACGACCCGAACCAAATGCTCGACGCGGGCGTGGCCGTGGAAGTGTACCCAGGCCGCGAGGGCCAAGGTGAGCTCGAGGTACTGCACGCGCAGCACGGCCTGGTGTACGTCGCCAAGCCGCCCGGCATTGCCACCGAGCCCGAGCGTCGTGGCGCGACCGGCACGCTGGTCGCATTGATCGCGAAGCAGCTCGGCTTGCCCATCGATCGCGTGCACGCCCTGTCGCGCCTGGACGTCGGTGTGAGCGGGGTCGTGCTGCTCGGCATCGATGCGGAAGCGCGCCGCCGTGTGAACGAGCTCCGCGCACAAGGCCGAGTGAAACGCCGCTACGTTGCGCTCGCCGCGGGCACGCCCGAGCCCGAGCGCGGCACTTGGTCCGATCCGATCGGCAAATCGTCGGGCAACGTTCGTCGTCGCGTCGACCCGCGCGGAGAGCCAGCAGAGACGCACTATCGCGTCGCCGCGCGGAGCGCGCCGGCAGCGGCGCAGTCCGCCGCAACCGACTCCAGCGTGCTCGCTCTCGAGCCGACCACCGGCCGCACTCATCAGCTGCGCGTGCACGCCGCTGCGCATGGCGCGCCGCTGTTCGGTGACCGCACATACGGCGGCCCCGGCCGGCTCGTGCTGCCGAGCGGTGAAGTGCGCGCGCTCGCGCGTGTGCTCTTGCACGCCGCGTGGGTGCAAATCGAAGGGCAGCCGCGCGTCGCCTGCCCCCTGCCCGGCGATTTCAGCGCGGCCTGGCAGTCCCTCGGCGGCGAGCCCCAGGCGCTCCAGAGTGCGTTCGACGAGCCAGTCCTCGTTTGATTCGGGCGATCGTGTATCGTCTGCGCCGTCGCGTGCTTGCTCGTCACCTCGCTCTCACTTTCGCCGTCGCTCCTGCGCTTGCCGTCGTTGCGCTGTCACTGTCCGGCTGCCCCGCCGGTCGCGCGCCGACGCGTACCAAATTTGCTCCCGGCGTGGCCTTTCCGACCACTCTGGGGGAAGGCCACGGCGATGGCGACGAACCCCTGCTCGCCGAGCCAACCCCGGCCGCGTCCGGTAGCGCCGCTCCGGCGACGCCAGGCTCGTCAGCCTCTCCACCTTCCGCGCCTGCGAGCGCGGAGCCGCCGCCTGGCCCGCCCGACCCCGAGCCGCTCCGCCTGGCGGAGCAATGGGAGTACGAGCTCGCCTCCAAAGGCGGAAAGGTGAGTGTGCTCGCGGTTCACCCGCGTCGCTTTGCGCGTCCCGTGGTGACCCCCCGGCGCTTCGGTCGTTTTGCGATCGAGCTTTGGATCGGGTCAGAGCTCGTAGAGCGTGTGCGCTTCGACTTTCCCGGGCTCGCGCTCGAGCACCCCGAGAAGCCTGCGGCGCGCCGTCCGCTCTACGCTCCGACCGATCTCGGTCGCGGTGCCGATGTACGCCAACGGGTTCTGGTCCCCGCGGCACCGCGTGCCCGGAAAGCCGTGCTGCTCGACCGCGCGACGGGTGAAAGCTGGCCGCTGCCCTGGCCGCCCGACAGCCCCACCCCCAGCCCGGCCCCGGCGGCGAGCGCCGCGCCCGCGATGGACTAGCGTCCCGCGCGCTCCATGGCCTACGCTTGCCGCGATGCAGTGTGAAGCTTGCGGCCACAGTAACATCGATGGGGCCCGCTTTTGCGCGAGCTGCGGGGCGCTGATGCCCTCGAAAGAGAAGGCGGCTGACCCCATGATCGGGCAGCTCGTGGGCGGTCGCTTTCGGGTGACCGGCGTGCTCGGCGAAGGCGGCATGGGCATCGTGTACGTGGGCGAGCAACAAATGGGCTCGACCGTGCGCAAGGTCGCGATCAAGACCTTGCACCAGCACCTCTCCAAAGATCCGTCGGTTAACGCCCGCTTCTATCGCGAGTGCGGCGTCGTGGCGCAGCTCGAGCACCCGAACACCATCAAGTTCTACGACTTCGGTGAAACGGCCGATGGCTCGCTGTACATCGCCATGGAGTTCGTGGCGGGCCGCCCGCTCGCCGACGTCATTCGCGACGAAGGCCCCATGGACCCCGAGCGCGTGACCCGCGTGATGCGCCAGGTGTGCGGCGCGCTCGACGAGGCGCACGCGCAGGGCATCATCCACCGCGATTTGAAGCCCGAGAACGTGATTCTCACCAATCGCGCGGGCGAAAAAGACGTGGTCAAGGTGCTGGACTTCGGCATCGCCGCCCGCAGTGAGTCCTCCGACGCGCAGAAAGAACAGAAGCTCACTCAGCAGGGCATGGTGCTCGGGACTCCGCCCTACATGAGCCCCGAGCAATTCACTGGCAAAGCGCTGGATGCGCGCAGCGACGTCTACTCGCTCGGCGTGATGGTCTACGAAATGCTGACCGGCCGCCTCCCCTTCGAGGCGGACACGCCGTGGCAATGGGCGACCCAACACATGACCGCGCAGCCGATCCCGTTCGACGTTTCGGCTCCGACCAAGAACATCCCGCCGGCCATGCGCCAGGCCATTCTCAAGTCGCTTTCGAAGGATCGCGACCAGCGCCAGTCGAGCTCCCGAGACTTCTTCACCGAGCTGTCGGAGGGCGGGCGCGTGACGGTGGAAGCCCCGCCGCCCGCTGCGGTCCATTCCCCCGCCGCGCACGCGAGCACTGCCGCCATGGACCAGGTGCCGGAATTTCGCGCGTCCCCGGTTCAGCCAGTGGCGCCCGCCTACGGCGCACACGCGGGCAGCCCGCCAATGGGCGTCGCCGCGCCTGTCATCCCACATGCCGGCGCGCCCTCGCGCCCCAAGTCCGGGGGTGGAAAGGGCTTGGTCATCGGCCTCGCTTCGATCGGCGCGGTACTACTGATCGCCATCGCCGTGCTGGCTGCTCGCTCGCTCAAGCCCGCCGACGATCAGTTGCCGCCTATCGCTGCGACCAACACTGGCGCGCCAGCCCCGTCTTCCGGCCCCGTCACGATCGCGCCCGTCGAGACGGCACCGACACCGAGTATTCCGACCCCCGCTACGACCGAGGTCGCCGGTGCGCAGACCGCGCCGGTTGCGAACACCAATACCGGCAGCAAATCTGGTTCGACCGCGGCGGCCGGTTCGAGCAAGACCCCGCCACCCGCAGGCGGCGGTGGGTGTGACGCCTGTATTCAGCAAGCGGGTCGCGAAAACATTCCTGGTGCTGTGGCATCCCTGCGAAGCTGCAGCGACGACGCGAAGAAGGCTGCGTGCACGGCACAAATTCGCCGCGCTGCGCCGTCGGCCGCGAAACACGCGGCGCTCAACGGCAACTGCGGGCAAGCGCGCGCGATCGTCGCCGCTGCGCAGTCGGTCGGGGTGGCCGCGGGCGCGCTCACGGCCGCGCTCGCCAACACCAGCTGCAAATAGTCACCGGAGCGCCGGGCCGGGCAGCGCAGCTCGCCGCGAAAATACCTAAAAAACTGCTGCTCTAACCCCTAGGCGTCCGTTCAGATCGCGCCCTGGGTGTCGAATTCCGGCAATCTAAGCGTGCGTTATTGCTCAGGTATTTTTATGACGCACTGCTTCGTGGTGATTGCTTGACGGCCGTGGGAACTTGTATTGATATGCCCTCAGGTCGCTTGCCGGTGTCGCTCATTTCGAAAGCAAATGCAGTCGCGTTACGCCGGGCGTCGTGCTCCGTGAGGGGGAAGCTCACGAGAAGGTACTTCACGCAATGACCACCAGGATGACCTGGCCCGAGCTCTGCCGTTCCACCAAGTTCCGCGGCTTTTGGGTCGCTATCGACAACTGTCGGTACGACCAGGAGACCCGTCAGCCCATCGAGGGTGACGTGGTCGATTCAGACCGCGATCTCAGCGAGCTTTGCGCGCGTATGCGTGAAGCGGGTCGCAGCGCCTGCAACATCCTCTTCTGTGACGGGGATGTGTACGTGGAGCCGAACACGCCGTCTCGTCCGCTCGCGAGCCCCAGCCGCGGTGCCTTCGGCTGAGCTCAGCGCTCGGCGAAGAATATTCCACTCAGCGCGGTCGTTGCTCAGCGTTAGCGCACGACCGGTTTGACCACGGCCTTGCCGTCTTTGAGGACGACCTCGAAGTCGATCCGACGGTTGCCGTGTTTTTCGCGCAGCTTGGCCTCTGCCGCGCGCAGGGACTTCGATAAGCCATCGAACGAGACGGCGGGCTGCCCGGCGCTCTTGCTCACTTCGGCGAGGCGCTGGTGAAGCTCCCGTAGCTTGCCGTCGCTGACGGGCTCGACCGTTTTCTGCCGTGCGGCGCGCGCGCGAGCAGCGACCTTGGCCGGATCGGCGGGCTGCGGCGCCGGGGGGCGTTCAGTGGGCGGTCGCGCGACTTTGCGTTCGGGCGGCGGTTGCGGTGGGGCGCTCGGCGCGACCGATTGCGGCACGGCAGCCGACGGATCGCGCTTCGGTTTGGGCGGTGGCGCCAAGCGGCGCGGAGCGATGCTGGGAGAGACCGCGGCCGGCGCGGGAGCACCCGCCGCTGGCGGAGGTGCAGCTGCGGGCGCGGCCGGGGGCCGCTCGACCTGGGGTGCGTGTGGGGCGGTGGGTTTGGCGGGGGCCGCGGCTTCAGCGCTGGGCTCGGGGCGCCGGGCAGCGGCGCGCTCGCGCGCTGCGCGTTGCGCTTCGAGCGCCTCGCGTTGCGCGTCGCGTGGCGGTGCTTTTGGAGCAGGTTCGGCGGGTGGCGTCGCCGGCTGTGGGCGCGCGCCGACCGCCGAGCGTCCTTTCGCAGCGGTCTGGGGATCCCAATCCCCCATGAAATCCATATCGAGCTCGAGCGACTCGAACTGCTGTTTTCGCGGTGAAGAGCTCGGAGCCGGGCGGCCTGCAGGCACGCTCGAGGCAGGCACCGCGCGCTCCCCCGCAGCAGCCAGACGCTCGGGCGCAGCCGGCGTCTGAGCGCCAGCGGGCGGCGGCGCTGCAGGCGCAACGAACGGGGCTGGCGCGGGACCGGCGCTCGGCGGCGGCGGCGTGGGAATGCCGGGCCAGGTCGGGGTGCGTGAGCGCGGACGTACCGAGGCCGGTTCGGTCGGGGAACTCGAGGGCACGCGCGGCGGAGCGTCGCTGATCGGGTTCGCCGCGGCGGCGTCATTGGCCGCGACGTCGGCCGGCGGTTTCTGCGAATCGCGTAGCGCTTTCTCCCGGCCGAAGCGGCGGCGGGCGGCGGCGGTCAGCAATACGTTCGGACCGACCGTCTTTTCTGCGCGCAGCAAGTGACGCTTGTAGGTGCCGTTCTCGATCTCACGGCAGATGCGCTGCCAGTACTGCTGGAACGTATTGTAGCGAGAGATCAGCGTTTGCAGCTTGAAGCGCTTGCCGGTGTTTCGGATTTTCTCGCGCCGCAGCACGTAAATCCGGCGGTCCACGTCCTTGCGCGGAATCTGCGGCTCCAGCTTCTCGATGCCGAGGAAGTACTGCTCGTAGAGCGCTCGCAGCCGCTCGAGGCGCGACTCGAGCTCTTCCAGTGCTGCATCGACTTCTTCGCTCTCCACGTGTCAGCCGTCGAGGGGGAGGATGTCCAGGTTATCGAAGCACACTTGGGTTTCCCAGTCGTTGAAGCCGAAGTGCTCGTGGCCCGGCCCTTCGAGGGGCGAGGGATCGGTCAGCGTGAGGATTTCGACCTCGTCCACACTGAAGCGCACTGTACGGCCATCACGTCGCTCGATCATGAAATGATAAGGCCGCCCCGGCTCGACCGGGGCCGTGCGCGGGTCGTCCGCGTCGGGGTCCAGGCGCAGTTCTGCCCGGTTTTGGGCGTGCTCGTCGAGTCGCGCCAGGACATGAAGAGAGTTCTTCCAGCCGCCGAGAATGAAGAGGTAGCTCGTGGCGTTGGTGTACGACACGGTGGTCGCGCTGCTCCTGCCGTCACCCCAGGCTTCTACCTTGATGTCACCGTCTTCCGAGCTCGAAACGGCGTCGAATTCGATGCGCGCGTTGCGCGGCAGCCGCTGCGCCAGCCAGAGCGGGTGGTTTCGCGCGCCCCGCACGCACAGCCGCTCGTTTTCGATACGGAAAGCGTTCGAGGTCGCGCGATACGCCGGGCCCAGGCTGGTGCGCGCGAAGTCGTCGTGGAAAGGCGCTTTCAGAATGGGATCTGCACTCGGCGCGGCTGCTTTCACGGCCGGGCTTGCGCCGCGCGCCGAGCTGCCGCCGCTCGCGCCGCTCGGGGCTTCTGTTCTCAGTGCCGCCGGAAGACGCGCGGGAGTCGAGGCTGCGCCCCCGAGCCGGGGACCGAGCGTGCTGTGGGCGGCGCTGCTCGGCCTGCGGCTCGCGCCCTCCGGAGGATCTGCCGGCAAGCAGCCGAGCGCCAGCAGCGCGAGCAAACCCCAGCTGCTTCGAGTCACGGGCGCCCAGATGCACACGGCTGGATGCTACACCCATCGCGTCGCCCGCGCCGCCCGCTCGGGTCGGCTTTGAATTTCCTCGTGCCGTTCCACGTCGAACCCTTCGGATTGTTCCTGGCGCTCGGGCTCGTGCTGGGCGTCGGGCTCAGCGCGCGGCTCGGTGCGCGCGCGGGGCTCGATCGTAGGCTCGGCGCCGAAGGGTTGTTCGGCGCGCTAGTCGGCGCACTACTGTTCGCGCGGCTACTTTACCTGCTCGGCTCGCGCGCCCCCGCGTCGCTCCCGCTCTGGTTTGCGCTCGGCGAAGGCGGCTTATCCGGTTACGGGGCATTGCTTGGTGCGACGCTCGGGGGGCTACTCGCCTTTCGTGTTCATGGTCTGCGTCGCCCCGAGCTCGATCTGGCTCGCGGCGCGCGCGCTTGGTTGGACCAGGGGGCGATCGGCGCGTTGGTCACGGTCGCGGTCGCGCGGCTCGGCTGTTATCTTTCCGGGTGCGATTTCGGTCGTCCGCTCACGGCTCGCGCGCCTGGGTGGGTCGCGCGGCTCGGCACCTTTCCACGCTCGTCGAGCTCTCCGGTTTGGGTCGAGCAGGTGCTGCGGGGGGAGCTCGGTCGAGATTCGGCGTTCACGTTGCCGGTGCATCCGACCGAGCTCTACGAAGCGCTCGGCGCGCTGCTCTTGCTCGCCGCGCTGTTCGCGCGCCGGCGCGTTCAGCGCCAGCACGGCGAGCTCTTCCTGCTCGCAATCGTCGGCTATGCGTTGCTTCGCTTCACGACCGAGAGCCTACGTGGCGACGCCGACCGCGGGCTGCTCTTGCGCCTGAGCGTGAGCCAATGGTGCGCGCTGCTGAGCGCGCCGCTTTCCTTGGTCGCGCTGCGCCAGCTGTTTCAGCGTGTCGGGCGCTCGACCTGATAACGCATGGTTTCTTCGCCATGCACGGTGATGAGCAGCCTTCGCTCATCCACGTCACAGACGGCGAAGGCCGCCGCGGCGCGGCCCGGCGCGTCGTCATCCAGATTTTCGACCAGGCTCTGCACGGTGATGTAGGGAATGCCCGAGATGATGTCGAGGTGGTTCCAGTGCATGTGCCCGTTGAACACGGCCAGCACTTTGCCGGAGCCTTCGAACACGCGCCGCAGCGCGCCGCGCTCGACCACGCGGCACAGGTGCGGCGCCTCGTCGAACCAGCGATTGCCTTCCACGCGCGTTTCGCTGGCAGGGTGATGCATGAGGACGATACAAGGCAGGCGCGTGCCTGCCAGATCGCGCTCGGCGAACGCGATTTGCTCCGCTGGTAGGCGCACGGCCACGTTCTTGGTTTCTTCGGTGCGCAGCACCAAGAAATGGATGCCGCCGAGATCGAACGAATAGTGGAGCTCACCTTGGTGGCCCCACAGCATGCGCAGATCATCGGCGCTCAGGTTGATCTGATCGTGGTTGCCCGCCACGTGCGTGACGCGCGCGTCCAAGCCCGAAAGAATGCGCGTGAACTGGCCATAGTTCTCGATGTCGCTCGCGCGGTTCTTGTCTTCGATCACGTCGCCCAGGTTGACCACGAGCTCAGGGTGCTCGACGCGATTCATGCGCTCGACGAAGCGCTGACTGAGCTCACCAGCGTGGTCGGTGAGCTTACGCAGCTTGCCTCCGTGATAGGCTCGCGGACCGAAGTGCACGTCGGTAATCAGGGCGAAACGCATCCGCTTACGGCTACTACCATCCGTTCAGTGTTCGGGCTAGGAGTCCGAAGCCATGACCGCTCCGTCCGAAACCGCTCCGCCCGCCGCGCCCGCGTTTGACCCGATTCCCTTGCTCGCCGAGGAGCTCTCGTTGCCGGCGCAGGCGGTGGCTTCGGTGGTGCGGTTGATCGCGGAAGGCGGCACGGTCCCCTTCATCGCGCGCTACCGGAAGGAAGCCACGGGCGGCTTGGACGAGGTGCAGATCCGCGCCATCGGCGAGCGTTTCGAATACGTGACCGAGCTCGAGGCGCGCCGCGGCAACGTGATCGAGGAGATTCAGAAGCAGGGCAAACTCACGCCGGAGCTGTTGCAGCGGCTGCGGGCGGTCTCGACCAAGGCGGAGCTCGAGGACCTGTATTTGCCGTACAAGCCCAAGCGCCGGACGCGAGCCGTGATCGCTCTGGAGCGCGGCCTCGGCCCACTTGCGGAGCTGATGTGGGCGCAAGACGTCGGTGCGGTACCTGAAGTCGCCGCGGCCGCGTTCGTGAATGCCGAGAAGGAAGTGCCGGACGTGCGCGCCGCGCTTTCCGGTGCGCGCGACGTGTGCGCCGAGCGTCTGTCCGAAGATGCGGAGCTGCGCAAGACGCTGCGTGAAGCGTACCTCGCGCAGGGCAGCATCGCCGTGAAGAAACGGAGCGAGCACGAGGACAAGGTGACCAAGTTCGACATGTACGCGAACTTCGAGGAGCCGATCGCCAAGGTGCCGTCACATCGCTTCCTCGCAATCCGCCGGGGTGAGAATGAAGGCGTGCTGTACGCCACGCTCTCGCTCGATCTCGAGCCGCACTTGCCCTTTGCGTACAGCCGCATCCCAGTGAAGAAAGGCTCGCCCTGGCAAGCCGAGCTCGAGCAAGTGGTCGCGGACTCGCTCGAACGCCTGCTCTCGCCCGCGGTATCCGGCGACGTGCGAGTCGAGCTCAAGCTACGTTCGGACAAGGAGGCGATCGAGGTCTTCGCCCAGAACCTGCGTGAGTTGCTGCTGTCGGCGCCGCTCGGCGAAAAGGCCGTGCTGGGCATCGATCCGGGCCAGCGCACTGGCTGCAAGTGTGCGGTGGTCGACGCCACCGGAAAGCTTCTGGAGCACGACACCATCTACTTGGTGCAGGGTGACGGGGCGCTCGAGCGCGCGCGCCAAACCTTGCGCGGGCTGTGCAAGAAGCACGGAATTCTCGCGGTAGCGGTGGGCAACGGCACGCACGGGCGCGAGACCGAGGCGTTCGTGCGCGAGTTCCTCGAGAAGGAAGGGCTCGCCAAGACCACGTTCTTGGTTTCGGTCAACGAAGCCGGCGCCAGCATCTACTCGGCGAGCGACGTGGCCCGCGAAGAATTTCCGGACCTCGATCTAACTGTGCGCGGCGCGGTCAGCATCGCCCGCCGCCTGCAAGATCCGCTGGCTGAGCTCGTGAAGATCGATCCGAAGAGCATCGGTGTCGGACAGTATCAGCACGACGTGTCGCAGCCCGCGCTCGGCCGAAAGCTCGATGAGGTGGTGGAGAGCTGCGTGAACAGCGTGGGCGTGGAGCTGAACACCGCGAGCGCGCCGCTGCTTTCGCGCGTGGCCGGCATCGGCGGCAGCCTGGCCAAGCGCATCGTTTCGCACCGCGACCAGCACGGGCCGTTTCGTTCGCGCAAGGCGCTGCTCGACGTGTCCGGGCTCGGGCCGCGCACGTTCGAGCAAGCCGCGGGCTTTCTGCGCATCGCGGGCGCCGAGCACCCGCTCGATCGCAGCGCGGTGCACCCCGAGCGCTACGGGCTGGTCGAGCGCATGGCGGCCGACCTCAAGGTGCCGCTGCCGTCATTGATCGGCAACGCGGCGCTGCTCGGTCGCATCGATCTCGGCGCCTACAAGGGCGGGGACGTCGGTGACTTCACGTTGAAGGACATTCTGGCCGAGCTCGACAAGCCGGGGCGCGATCCGCGCAGCAGCTTCGAGCCGCCCAAGTTCCGCGACGACGTGCGCGAGCTCGCTGATCTGAAGCCGGGCATGGAGCTCGAAGGTGTGGTCACCAACATCACCGCGTTTGGCGCGTTCGTCGACGTCGGCGTGCACCAAGATGGCCTCGTGCACATCTCCGAGCTCGCCGATCGCTTCGTGAAGGATCCGCACGACGTCGTCAAAGTCGGGCAAAAGGTCGCGGTGCGCGTGCTCGAGATCGACCTCGGGCGCAAGCGCATCGCCCTCAGCGCTCGCTCGGGTCAGCCGAAGCCGAGCGGCGAACGGCCGCAGCCCGAGCGCGGCGCCGCGAATCAACGCGATGCCGGCGGACCGCGGCGCGATGGGGGCGGCAACGCGCGTCGCGACGGCGGCGCACACCCGAAACAAGGCAGCGCGGGCGCGCGCAGTAATGCGGGCAACGCGGGTAACGCGCCGAAGCCCGCAGGCGACGGCAAAGCGCTCAGCCACAATCCGTTCGCGGCGTTTTTCAACAAGAGCTAGTACGGGGCGTTCGAACGTCGGCGCGCGCCGTGCGGCGCGGTCGCGCGCGGTTCAACCCTTGCGCAGCTCGCGCGGCTCGATGAAGTCTCGCGGCTCGAGCACGAGCCGTTCTACCCGAGTGCCCTTTTCGAGCGCGTCGACGATCTCCGGCAAATCCGCTTCCGTAACGCGCCCGTAGAAGAAGTTGTCCGGCTCGACCGCAATGGTCGGCCCGACCCAGCACGTGTCCAGACAGCTCGAGGTGCACGCGCGCGCACCGAGCTCGGCCAGCCCCCGCGCCTTGAGCATCCCTTTCAGCTTCTCGTGCAGCTCGACCGCGCCTCGAGCGGCGCACGAGCCCTTGGGGGTGCCGTCTGGACGGCGATTGGTGCAGACGAACAGGTAGCGCTGGCGTTGCGGCATGAAGCGACGCCATTCCAATAATACCGAGGGTCAGGGCGTCAAGTTTTCTCGGTCTTTCGGCTAGCGCGGCTCGTCTTCATCCGAGCCATCGGGGTCGGCCAACGCAGCGGCTTCCAGCTGCTCGGGGCTTGCGGCGTTCATCGAGCCTTGGCCCACCATTGACATGTCCGAGCCTTGCAAGACCTCGATCATGTCGACTCGCAGCAGATCGTCTTCCGAGGGCAACGTGCTCGCTTCGGTTGCGCGCGAAAGCCACTCGGACGCCAAATCGTCGGGTGCGACCGCGTCGTAAGCGTCCTCGGGCGGCCGCGATTCTTTGGTCGGGCGCGCGGTGAGGGTCGTTTCGTCGGGTTCGTCGAGCATCGGAAGCGTGTCGACGCGGGCATCGCCTTCGAAGTCAGAGCGCTGCAGCGAGGCGCCGCTGGAATCGGGCTGAATCAGCTTGGAATGAGAAAGCTCACGGTCAATTTGAGGATCAGCGGACTGACCCAGCGGTACCTCGATCGCTCCCGGATCGACGAGCTCTTCGCCGATCGCACTGTCGGCCGGGGCGATGGCATGCGGCCCCACGAGTGAGCTGAGCTCGTGTCGCTGGTTGCCAGGAGTGGCACGCCGCTCCTCGACGTGTCCGAAAATCTCGCGCGCGAGCTCCTCTGACAGGGGGCGTCGCATACCGTGAGCGTGGGCTGAGGCCGCCAGGGCCTCTTGCATCGGCACTTCCAGGTCCGACACATCGCCGGCGAACTCCGACTGTTCCTGATTCGCGTCCGTGGCCAGCGCCTCACGGGTGCGCCGCTGCCGGGTTCGAGCGGCAGCTCCCCACGCCACTAACCCCAATGCCGCGCCGCCAGCTACGTACAACCACGGAGCCGCTGTTTTGCGATAGCTCACGGAAAACCCTCTCATGCGGAGCGATAGTGCAAACTTCGGGCCCAGCAGGCGAAAGTGCCCGCTTCCCGACTCGGCGCGGCGTTCGCTAGTGGGTGCACTCCTGGATGGAGCGTGCCGCATGGTCGTCGGCGCCGCCGCCAAGTGGGCAACTCCGACCGTTCTTTGTGCGCTGTACCGCCTCGAGAGAGGCGCTTCGCACCGGTAGGGGGGACGTTCGACCGCGTGTCGACAGCACTTCTTACGGACCGAAGCAGCCGTGCCGTAGCCGTTTCGAGCGTGGCACTCCGCAGCGATGTGTCAGCTGTCAGCGCGAGGCGGCGCCCAGCGGGCGCCCGAATCGAGCTCGCGCACGAGTTCGGTCCAGGTTCGGCCGTTGTCGACCTGGAGTAGTCGCGCCAGGTCGTGAAGCGCTTGCACTTCGGATCGGTTCACCGCCTCCGGCTGATCCATTCCGCGAGCGGTCGTGCGGGCGATTGCTTCGGCGTGCGCCAGCAGCATGGGCAGCTCGCTGGCGTCGAACTCGGTTTCGTCGACCGCGCGAGTGGCGGCGAAAAGGTCACGCATCCCCTCCAGCACGTACGCGCGAGGCAGGGGTTGCTGCAGCCAGCCATCGAGTACGCGCATCCCGTCCTGGCTGAGGTCGAATTCGCGCTGCGCCATGGCATAAATGCGCTCTCGCGCGACCTCTTCGATGAAGCCGTTCGCCCAAGCGGTGTAAACGATCGGCAAGAGCTTCAGTACCCCGCAATCCGCCGGATCGATGCCAAGATGAACGAGCGAGCCGGCGAGACGATCTTTGAGCATGGGACCTCGCCGAGGGAGAATGCGAAGAGCGTGCCGTCGCGCTGGCACGTGGCCGCGCGCGATGAACGCAAGCGCGCCACGCGTGTTTCAGGTTCCGGTGCGCTTGCGCGCGCCCACTGCGGGCCGTGACTTTCGGAGCGCTGGATCGCCGCGCAGCGGGTCGAGAGCGGTCGCGACGGCCTGAACCAGTGACTCGCTGGTGTACGGCTTGGCGAGCCAGTCGAGCCCGCGCTCGATAGCGAGCAGGCCGCGATCGGTCGGGGCATGACCGCTCACGATCAGGCAGCGTTGCTCGGGGTAAATGCGCGCAATGCGCTCGAACACGACCAGGCCGTCGTCGAGCTCGTTCAGCACCATGTCGAGAACGAGCAGGTCATAGGGGCTCGGCTTGCCGGCGCTCTGTGCGGCTTCGAACAGCACTTGGGCTTCGCGTCCGCCGCGCGTGGTGACCACGCGGTGGCCGGCCCGCTCCAGCACTCGCTGCGCGGTGCGCAGCTGGACCGGATCATCGTCGACCACCAGGATGCGGCCGGCGCGCGGCTCGGGCGGGGCAGAGCTCAGGCGGCGTTCGTCGCGCGCAATTTGCTGCGGCTTGGCCCGTGCAAAGTAGAGCGTGAAGGTAGTGCCTCGGCCGACCGCGCTTTCGACGTTGACGAAGCCGTCGTGCTCTTTGACCACACCGTGCACGATGGCCAGGCCGAGGCCGCTGCCGCTGCTCTCACCCTGGCGCTTGTTGCTGAAAAATGGCTCGAAAATGCGGCCGAGTTCCTGCTCCGGAATGCCTCGGCCGTTGTCACTGACGGTGACCACGACGTACTCGCCAGGCTCCACCGTTTCGTAGCCCATGATCCGTTCGCTGACGCGAACGAGCGCGGTCTTGACCTTGACCCCGCCCACCACTGCGATGGCTTCGGCCGCGTTGCGCAGGAGGTTCGAGAGCGCTCGACCGAGCTGCGACTCCGAGCCGTACACGAACAGCGGTTCGGCGCTGAGCTCGACGGCGATCTCGACGTTGTTCGGGCCACTGGCCAGGGCGAGAGTGTCCGCGGCCACGCAGCTCTCGACCGCGCGATTCAGGTCGAAAATCTCCTTGTTCGTGCGCCCCTGGCGCGCGGTCGTCAGCAGGTCGCGGATCGTCTGCGCGGCGCGCAGCGCGGCCGATTTGATGGCGGTGATGTCCGCGCGCAGCTCACTCTGATCTCGGCTGGATTCGCCGCCGAGGTGGTCGAGTTCGTGCAAGATGATGTCGGGCAGAGCGACGAGCGGCCCGAGCGAGTTGTTCAAATCGTGCGCCACGCCACCGGCCAGCACGCTGAGCGCGTTCATCCGTTTTGCGGTGGCCAGACGCTCTTGCATGCTGCGCTCGTGAAG
Organism: Polyangiaceae bacterium; assembly: GCA_035549735.1. Taxonomy (GTDB): domain Bacteria; phylum Myxococcota_A; class Polyangia; order Polyangiales; family Polyangiaceae; genus PMG-095. The sequence continues at coordinate 25,431 of DASZQI010000078.1, forward strand.
CGCCGTGCGGTGCACGATCTCGCGGTGGAGCGTGGCGCTTTTCAGCGCGGCGCTCACTTGTTCGCCGAGCATCTCGTGCGTGCCCACCTCCGACATACCCTCCAGCACGGCGACGCCGAATTGCTGCAGGTCCGCGGCCAGCGGCCACACGAACGACATGTGGCGGTTGTTCGGGTACATGCCGGGTGGCACCAGCTGCGTGGCTGGAAAGCGGGTGGCGCCCGGGTCGACCGGTACGCCGTCGCGCAAACAAAAGAACGGCTCGAGCTCCCGCCGCGTGCCATCGCAGTACAGCGAAAACACGGCGTTTTGCACGTGCATGGCGGGCAACTCTTCGGCCAACACGTCGCGCAGCGACGAGAGATCGAAGGCCGTGAGCAAGCGTTCGCCGCTGCGCAGCAAATGCCAATACGCGACGTCGACGTTCATGCGCTGGCGCGCTTTGGCTCGCTCGCTGCTGCGCGCGACCAGGGCGCGTGCTTCGTGCCAGACATTCTCTTGTGACGGATCGCTGGGCGCGGACTCGGCGCGCAGCAGCGTGATCACGGACTGCAGCTGTTCGTGAAGCTCGCTGTTCTCTCCATTGGTTTCGAGCACGCCCTCGAGCGCCGCGAGAAAACCGTCGGCCTCGCTCGCGCGCTGTTTGCCGAGCCCAAGGAGTAGGGTCTGGGCAGTGGCCTGAGCCGCGTTGCCGAGTGCGGACAGCTCCCGAGCTACTTGGTCCGCAAGGCGTTGCGCCCGGGTGCCCACGCTCGAGGGCGACTCAGCGGGCTTGGACGACCACAGGCGTTGGGTGAACGGCGTGCAGCCGCAGGACCGTCTGCCGACCAGCTCGGCGCCGACGAATAGCCGCTCGGGGACGGCCTCGCCGCGAAGCTGGGCCATAACGGTCTGAATCGAGAGCACCGCCATGCGCTCGAGCGGCTGGCGCACGGTGGTGAGCGGTGGGCTCGCGAAGCGCGCGATATCGAGGTCGTCGAAGCCGACTACGCGCATTTGCTGTGGTACGCGCAGTCCGCGCCGCTTCAGCTCGTCCTGGGCGCCGAGCGCCATGCCGTCGTTGCCGGCGAGCACGACGTCGATGTCTTGCGTCCGCTCCAGAATCGCCGACATCGCGGCGGCGCCGGAGGGCAGCGTGAAGAGTCCCGGAGCCACGCAGGCCGGATCCAATGACAGGCCGTGGCGCTCCAAAAACTGCTCGATGACCTGCTTGCGTTCGCGCGAATCGGGGTTGTTCTCGGGTCCGCCGATGTAGGCCATGCGCCGGCAGCCGTGCTCGACGTAGAGGTGCTCGAGCAGCGCCTCCATTCCCGCTCGGTTGTCGAGCACGACACTGGGCACGCCGGGCAGCTCGAGGCCCAGGCTACAGAGCGGCAGCGGACCGTATTGAGCGCACAGCTTGCGTACGCCCTCGACGCCAGTGAACGTGCCGAGCCCGGCCGCGACCACGATCAGCCCGTCGACGCAATCCGCGTGAGCGAGCTGAAACACGCCGTTCTGCGCCTCGTACTCCGGGCTGCGCAGCGGGCGACCGACGAAGATGAAAAGATCGAGATCGAGGCGCGTCGCCTCGCTCTCGAACGCCGCGCGCAGACGTCCCTCGTAACCCCCGTTGATGTAGTCGACATAGTCGATCAAGACACCGATGGTTTTGCGCGCGGCGGACATGTCGAAACGTGCCCCGCCGACGGTGACGCCGTGCGCGTGGCTCTTCGTTTGAAACTAGCAGCCCGCAACCTGCAATCAACGTGCGGCTCGCAGCATGAGTATGCGACGCGCGCGACCGTTCGTGGGCGCATGCGCGGCCGGGTCGTGCCAGGTAAGGCGACGGTCGTACAGGTAGGGCAACGCGCACCCGAGGTTGCCTGCCGGAGCCTGGTTGGAGTACAAATCCGCGCGCGCCCCGCAGCGCACCTGAAGGAGTTCCGATGTTGTCGCTGAATCGTGTCGTTCGCTCTACTGCCGCGCCCGTGTTCGTTACTGCATGGCTGCTCGGTTGCTCACACGACAAGCAGCCAGAGACTGGCGGTTACCAACAGGGACAGGTGCAGTACGGGCAGCAGACCGCAGGCCAAGGCGGCCAGGCCGTCGGCGGCCAGGCGCCGGTTGCCCCGCCCGGATACGGCCAAGTTCCGCCTGCGCCCGGTACGACCGCGGGCGCGAGCGTCGGTGGTGCCTCGACCGTGGGCGGAGCTCCCGCGCTGCCGCCCACTGCCGCGGGCGCGACCGCGCGCGGTGGTGGCGCTCAGGTGGTCGATCCCGCGGCGGCCACGGTGGTACAGCCGGTGCTCAATCAGCTGGCGAAGTCGTTCACGGTCGCAGGCGCCAAGCCCGTCGGCTCGCCGCTCGTCGGCAACTTCCAAACGGGCCAGACGCTCGAAGGGCAAGTTCAGCTGCAGCCGCAGAAGTGCTACACGATCGTCGCCACCGCGCTCGCTCCGGTTACCGAGCTCAACCTGCAGCTGGTTGCGACTACGCCGCTGCCGAACCTGACTCCAGTTCTGGCCACGGACAGCGAGACCGGGCCCACCGCGGTGATCGGAAAGAAGCCGAACTGCTATCGCTGGCCGTTCCCGCTGCCCGCGCCGGCCAAGTTGGTGCTGCAGGTGGCAGGCGGCAGCGGGCTGGCAGCCGTTCAAGTCTACGAGAAGTAGCCTCGGCTCAGCGGCGCGCACGCGCGATCAGCGCGATCAGCGCGGGCGCGCCGAGCGCAGCCGTGAGCACCCCCACGGGTAGCTCACGGCCGGGCAGCAGCGAACGCGCGAGCGCATCGCACAGCGTCAGAAACGCGGCGCCGACGATCGCGGACAACGGCAGCAGAGCGCGAATTTGCGGTCCCAGCGCCAGCCGCACGAAGTGCGGCACAATCAAGCCGACGAACGCGATCGGACCGCACCAGGCCACGATCGCGGCGACCGACAGCGACGCCGCGATCAGCACGACCAAGCGGAGTCGCCTGACGTTCACGCCTTGCGCGTGAGCGACCTCTTCACCCAGCGCAAACGAGCCGAGCGCGCGGCCCTGCGCCAACAGAACGATCGTGCTGACGGCCACGAATGGAGTCAGCACTACGACACCGCGGTAGCCCACCTGCGGTAGTTGCCCGAGCGACCAACGCGAGGCGGCAAACATCGCCCGCGTGTCGGCGGCGTATTGGATCCCGGTCGCGATCGCGCTCGCGGCCAGGCTCACGGCGATGCCCGCGAGCAGCACGTCGCTCATGCGCGCGCGGCCGCTGCTCGCGATGCCGGCCACGGCGAAGCTCGTGCCGAGCGCGCCGACGAACGCGGCGAACGTGGTCAGCGGCAGACCGCCGAGCTCGGAGTCCAAGCCCAACGTCAGCGCGAACAGCGCGCCCAGCGTCGCGCCGGCCAGGGTGCCGACCGTGCTCGGCGTGGCCAAGGGATTGTTGAAGATGATCTGAAAACAGGCGCCCGCGAGCGCTAGCGCCGAGCCCGCGAGCATGCCCACGAGCAGTCGAGGCACGCGAAGCTCCAGGAAAATGAACTCAGCGTGAGGGCCGGCGAGCTTTGGACCCACGAACAACGAAGCGGCCGCGATCACGATGCAGCTTAAAATGAGCAGGACCGCCCGCGGTTTCATGCTGGACCGGCTGCGGCTGGGGTCCCGGCGAGGCGCGGGCCGCTCGCGACGAGCACGCGGCGGCCCGCGCGCTCGAGAGCGACGAACTCGACCCCGAACAGCTCCGTGAGTCGCTCCGGTAGCTCACCGGCGTCGTACGCGGTCGAAAACTCGATGCGGCCCTGCGAAAGGCCGACGACGCGCACGCGCTCGGTCGCCCCGACCTGGCTCAGCAGGTTGAGGTCGTGTGTGACCAGGAGCAGGGTGCTGCCCTCGGCCCACAAACGCCCGATCAAGCGGTAGATGTCGAGCTGTTGAGCGGGGTCGAGATGATTGGCGGGTTCATCGAGCAAGGCGACGCGAGCTTCCTGCGCGAGCAAGGTGGCGATGGCGACGCGTTGGCGCTCGCCGCCCGAAAGCCGCGTGATGCGCGCGCTCGCGTGGGCGCTCATGCCAACACGAGAAAGCGCGCGCAGCGCCGCTTCGCGCGAAGCGCTCTCCGGCTCGGCGAAGCGGTAGCGCGCGGTCATCACTGCTTCGAGCGCGCTGAGCGGTTCGCTTCCGTTCGCGTGTTGCGGTAGCCACGCGAGCTCCGCCGCGCGTTCGCGCGGCGTGAATTCACGAGCGTCCCGCCCGCCGAGAAGCACCCGACCCGCCGTCGGCGTGAGCAGCCCGAGCGCCGCGCGCAGCAGCGTGGTTTTACCCGCGCCGTTGGGCCCGACCAAGGCCACGAATCCGCCTGGTTCGATGGCCAGCGAAACCGCGCGGAGCAGCGCGCGCTGCTCCGCGGTAACGGTGACCTCGCACAGTTCGAGCGCGCTCACGTCACGACTCCGAGCCGCAAAAACTCCGCGTGCAAGCGATCGACCAAATTCAAAATACGTGGACCATTGGCGAAAGCCTCGCTGGCGAGCAACACCGAGACGTGGCCATCCTTCACGGCTTTCAGGGTCGGAAAGCGCTCGAAACCGGAAGGGCCCGCGCCGCCGCTCGGACTCGGTCGTCGCAGCACGACGATCACGTCGGGGTCGAGCGCTAGCAGCCGCTCGTGCGAGAGCTGAGGTGGACCGCTCACGTCCTCGGCAACCGCGTTGCGCGCGCCGGCTGCGCGCAGCGCCGCGCCGTGCAGCGAGTTCCGGCGCACGAACCAAATATCGGTAGCATCGGCGCTTTCCCCGCCCAGCACCAACAGCACCCGCGGCCCGGCGCTGGGTTCGGGCAGCGAGAGCCGCGCGAGCAGCTTGTCCGCGAGCGCCGCCGCTTCGCTCGGCTTCCCGCTCAGTTTGCCGAGCTCGCGAATGCTGCTCGCGATTTCCTCCAGCCGGAGCCAGGGCAAGAGCCGAGTGGGCGCGACCGCTTCGAGCTCGCGTCGTCGTGAGCTCACGTTGGATTCACTCAGGATCAGCGTCGGCGCGAGTCGAGCGATCGCTTCATAGTTCGGGGTGATACTGGTGCCGACGCGAGGCAAGCGCAGCGCTTCAGGCGGGCTATCGCAATAGTCGCTGATCGCCACGACCGAGGGTCCGGCGCCGATCGCGAACAGCGTTTCGGTGACCGCGGGTGCGAGCGACACGATGCGCGTGCCGCTCGCTACGTCGGGCTCACGCCGGCACGCCGACTCGAGCGTCGGTAAGCCCAGCGCACACAGCAAAAAGAGCAGCCGCCGGCGCGTCACTGGCTCGATTCGCGCAGCTTTTTCTGGGACTTCCCGGCGCTGCCAGCCGGCTGGCAATTGCGCGCATGCAAAATCCGCAGGCCTTCGAGGGTCAAGTTCACGTCCACGCTCTCGATGCGCTTGGCGTGCTTGCCGATCAGCTTACCCAGCCCGCCGGTGGCGAGCACCGCGCTCGGATAGCCGAGCTCCGCTTCCAGGCGCTCGATCATGCCGTCGACCATGGCTGCATGGCCGATGATGAGACCGGATTGCAGCGCATGCGTCGTGTTGCGTCCCAGCACGCGCGGCGGCGCTGCCAGCTCGATGCGCGACAGCTTGGCCGCGTGCTCGAGCAGCGCGTCGAGGCTCACGCGCACGCCAGGTACGATCACCCCGCCCAGATACTCACCCTTCGGAGAGATGCAATCGAACGTGGTGGCGGTGCCGAAATCGACCACGATCACCGGCCCGTGCACGCGTTCGAACGCCGCGACCGCGTTGACGATGCGATCGGCGCCGACCTCGCGCGGGTTTTCGTACAGCACCGGAATTCCGGTCTTCAGACCCGGGCCGACCAGCACCGGCTCGCGCGCGAACGCGCGACGAATGGAGTCCGCCATCACGTCGGTGAGGGGCGGCACCACGCTGGCCACGATGGCGGCGTCCACCGCTTTCGGCGACAGTCCGTGCAGGCTCAAGAGCTGCAAGAGCAGCACCGCGTATTCGTCTTCGGTACGGGTGTGCACGGTGGCGGCACGAAACGTATGCGCGAGCGTATCGCCGTCGTAGAGCCCGAACACGACGTTGGTATTGCCGATATCGACCGCGAGCAGCATGGTCTCGCCGTCTATACCAGGCTCGGCGGTGGCCGTCCCGTGTCAGCCGGCGCGGCGGGCCGGCCCTGGGCCACTCCGAATTTCTGGCCTTCGTGCGTCGAAAGTCCGGGCTGCGCGCCAGAGATCAGTTAGATTGCTCGCCCTGGGCGCTGCCCGCTCGCGCAACGGTGCGGCGGTGGGGTAGGCCCGACCGAGGACGACTGCCATGGATCTCTACATCAACCCGCTCTCTCCGAACTGTCGGCGCGTGCAAGTCGTTGCCGCTTATCTCGGGCTCAAGCTCGATCTCAAGCTCGTCGACTTCGGTCAAGGCGCTCACCGTAGCCCCGAATTCCTCGCCCGAAATCCGAACGGCGCCGTACCGGTGCTCGATGACGGCGGTCTGATTCTCACCGAGTCGCGCGCCATCCAGCACCACCTCGCCATGAAGAAGCCGGAAGCCCGGCTCATCCCGAGCGACCCGAAGGAACTCGTCGAGGTGCTTCGCTGGCAGTTCTGGGACGCCTCGCACTTCAGCCCGCCCAACGGCACGCTGTTCTTCCAGCGCGTGTTGCAGCCCATGATGGGCGGCGAGCCCGACGAGGGGCGCGTGCGCGACGCGGAGATGCAGTTGGCGCGCTACGCCAAGGTCCTCGACGATCACCTGGGTGGCCGCACCTGGCTCGTCGGTCGTACGCTGACGGTGGCCGACTTCACGCTCGCCTGTTCGCTGATGCACACCCAGGCCACGGGCGTGAAGCTCGATTCGTTCGCGAACGTGAAGGCGTGGTACGAGCACATCACTGAGCTCGACGCCTGGCAGGCCACCGAACCCAAGCGCTGAGCGGGGCCGCGATGAGCGAGCCCGAAAGCGAGCCGAAGCCCGAGGCGAAAGTCGAAGCAAAGCCTGCGCCCGGCAACGACGCAGCGCGCGTTTACGACCAGCTCAGCTTCGACCGCGCGCCGGTGCTGCGAACGGTGGCGGCGGGCGAGCCGAGCACTGCGCGCGCGCTGCTGCTCGGCCTTGGCGCAGCCATCTTGGGCGCCGCTGTCTTCTTTCTCGTGCGCTGGATCACGGGCTACGAGCTCGGCCTGATCTCGATCGTCGTGGGCATTGGCATTGGCGTGGCCGTGCGCACGGGCGCCAACGGCTCGTCGCATCGCGGCTTTCGTATCCTCGCCGTCGCACTGGCCTATCTGTCGATCGCGTTGACCTATGTGCCGACGCTGTTTCGCGTCGTAGGGTCGGCGGCGGGCGCGCTGTTCGTCGCGCTCACGGTTCCGGTCCAGCTACTGGTGAGCGGTGAGATCATGGCGGTCATCATCGTGGGCATCGCGCTCTGGGAAGCCTGGCGGTTCAGCGCCCCGCAAGTGGTCGCGGTTCAGGCCCCGCCGCCAGGGCCGCCCGCGCCGCCCGCGCCGCCCCCGCCATGACGACCGACCTCGTCGCGCCGTCTGCCCTCTGCGCCGACTGCCGAGCCCCGCTTCCGCTCAACGCGCTGTCCTGCCCTGCTTGCGGCGCGCTCGTGCATCGCAATGAGCTCGCCGCGCTCTCGGCCAGCGCGCGCGCTCACGCCGAACGCGGCGAAAGCAGTGAGGAACGTGCCGCGCTCGAGAAAATGCTCGCGCTGCTGCCCGACATTGCCCCGCAAGGCCGGCAGCTACGCCTCCGCCTTTCCGAATTGAAGGCCGCGGCACCGGCGGCAACTGCCGAGGGCGGCACCGCCAGCCCACCCGGCGGCAAAGCGCGTGGTCCGCTCACTCTGCTCGGCGCGCTCTCACTCGCGCTCTGGAAATTCAAGTCGCTCGGGTTGCTCCTGCTCGGTAAGGGCAAACTGCTGCTCATTGGCTTGACCAAGGCCAAGACCGTTTTCTCGATGCTCATCGCGCTCGGCGCGTATTGGACCATCTGGGGTTGGCAATTCGCGCTCGGCTTCGTGCTCTCCATTTACGTTCACGAAATGGGCCACGTAATTGCGCTACGAAGGCTCGGTATTCCGGCTTCTGCGCCCATGTTCATCCCATTCGTGGGCGCCTTCGTGCGGCTCAACCGCGGCCCCGACACCGTACACGACGACGCCATCGCCGGCCTAGCCGGCCCCATTTACGGCTTGGGCGCCGCGCTGTTTTGCTACGCGGTCTACAAGCTGACATCGATCTCACTGTTCGGCGCACTCGCGCGTTCCGGCGCGTGGCTCAACCTGTTCAACCTGATTCCCGTTTGGCAGCTCGACGGCGGCCGCGCCTTCAACGCCCTCGACAAAACCCAGCGCTGGCTCACCGTCGCCGTGATCGGCGCGACCTGGTTTTGGTTTCACGAATCGATGCTGCTCCTGCTCCTACTCGGCGCCCTCTATCGCACCTTCATGACCCCCGCACCGACCTCCCCCGATCGCCGCGCAGCCTGGAGCTACGGCCTACTGGTCGTCGTGCTCGCCGCCACGACCCACCTCCACCTCCCAGAAATCGCCAACCACGAAGCCTTCGGCCCATAACGCCCTCGCCTCGTACCGGACCTCACCGACCCTGCCGAACCAATCACCCACTCGAACGCATCGTTGCCTGATTAGGGTGCCCTCGCTGTTTACGTGCGCGACGCGCGTCGAATAGCCCCTTGGGCAACCCAGAAAAACCCTGCGCAGAGCAGCAGCCGCGCCGGGCCGTCGCATAGGTTTTCGACCAAGCACCGCGCCATCACCCATCGGCGCCGCAGCGCATCGCAGCCAAGAGCGTCGGCGACCCATCGAATCGCCAGGGGTATCGCGGGCAATCAGCATGGGCGACGCATTCAATCACCATCGGCGCTGGAGCCACTCGCTATCGGGCGCCGGAGCCACTCGCTATCGGCGCTGGAGCCAATCGCTATCGGCGCTGGAGCCAATCGCTATCGGGCGCTGGAGCCAATCCGCTATCGGCGCTGCGGCCAATCACCATCGGAATTGCACCCAATCAGCATGGGCGGCGCACTCGATCACCATCGGAATTGCACCCAATCAGCACGGGCGGCGCACTCGATCACCATCGGCATTGCACCCAATCAGCACGGGCGGCGCACTCGATCACTATCGGCATTGCACCCAATCGGCATGGGCGGCGCACTCGACCACCATCGGCATTGCACCCAATCGGCATGGGCGGCGCACTCGATTACCATCGGCATTGCACCCAAATCGGCATGGGCGGCGCACTCGACCACCATCGGCATTGCACCCAATCGGCATGGGGGGCGCACTCGATTACCATCGGCATTGCACCCAAATCGGCGCTGCACCCAGTCAGCATCGAAGCCACGCAGCAGGCGTGCGTACGCGTCGACCCGATCTTGCTCGCGCACGGCACGTTTGATTTCTAGCCGGGCTGAGCTTCGTACGCGGCAGACCCGAGCTCGCCCGCGCGAAACTCAGCCCCGGCAGCTAATCAGCATCGGCGCCACAGCAATTAGCATCGAAGCGGCGCCGCAGGCGGGCGTGCGCCTCGAGCCGGTCTTATTCGCGTACGGCGAGCCCGATTTTCGACCGGTCTGAGCCTATACGCAGCAGGCCCGACCTTGCCGCGCGAAACTGAGCGCGCAGCCAATCAACCTCGGCGCGGCTGCCGGTCAGCACCGGCGCCGAATGTACCACCGGAGACTCTTGGGCGTCTCTCTCGCACCGGCTTGCCCTCACTGCATCCCTTGCCGGAGGTGTCAGCAATCGAAGATTGGCTGGACCCGATGCGTGACTCGATTCAGCGTGACTCGGTTCACCTGCCTTTCGCGTCCCGCTCTGGTTTGTGCCGACTACGCTCGCGCTGGTGAGCCACGTACTCGCGCCCAAAGTCTTGCTCCGCTGCCAGCGTGTTGTGAGCCTTGCAGCGAAGGCTGAGGTTTTGAAGCTCGTGCACGCCACCAAGAGCAAACGCACGCAGGTGATGGACTTCGAGGCGATGCGCTTCGCCGCAGCGCACGCCGCGTTCATCGACGTACGCGCAGCGTCTCTGGTCCCGTTCATAGACAGCGCGGCGAAGTCTTGCTGGAATGTAACGACTACGTTGTCGTCGTTCTCTCGGTATTTCGGTGACCGCCGCCTCACTTTGCGGTGCGAGACCTTCTTCCGAACCAAAACGCCTTTTCTCGAGCGACTTCACCAAAAGTCGCATCGCTTGCAAGTGCAATTCCCCAAGACTCACCTTACCTGCGCCATGCGAGAGCAACGCCCGTGCGCGCTCGACCAGGCCCGCGTGCTCTGCCGCGGTCGTGAATTGCATCAAATAGAGCTGCGCGACATCGGGCCCCCAAGCTCCACCGCTCAGGCACCGCGCTGGCGCGGGGGTTTGGCTGCCGAATCGACCCGCCTGGTCATGGTCGCCGGGTTGTGCGGAGCGGCCTAGCTCGCCCACCTCGCTCAGGCACCGCGCTGGCGCGCGGGTTTGGCTGCCGAATCGACCCGTCTGGTCATGGTCGCCGGGTTGTGCGGAGCGGCCTAGCTCGCACACCTCGCTCAGGCACCGCGCTGGCGCGGGGAGTTGGCTGCCGTGCTGCTCCGTTTGGTCAGTAACGTCGCCCGTTTGTGTCGAGTCGCGTAGGTCGCACGTCTCTTTTAGGTGCCGCGGCCGCGCGGGGGTTTGGCTGCCGAATCGAGTCGCCTGGTCAGTATCGTGATCGGCTTGTGCGGAGCTTCCTAGTCCGTTCACCTCGCTTAAGCACCGCGCTGGCGCGGTGCTGGCGCCCCCAGGTGGATCTCGCAGGTCGATTCCCTGTTCGGACAGAGGTCGGATCGCGCCGTCCGCACGTATCGAATCGTCTCGATTGGCTGCCGAGAGGTTGCGAGCGTGAAGCTCCCGGATCGGTGGACAGAGCGATTCGATGAACTCGCTCCAGGTTGGGTTGGGCTGGGCGGGAGCGAGCGCGCCTAAGGGTTCCACTCGGTCGGGCACCAACGGGAGCGGAGCCAGTCGGCGTATCAGTTTGGATACTTCTTTCTTGGTGCGGAACTTGGCGAGGGAAAGCAGTTGGAGATGGTTCTCGTCGGTCAGGTGAGGGCCCAGCAAGAGCAGGCCAGTCAGATGAATTTCACCGGCGGCCACCGCAGCGAGAATGGCCGGGAAGCGGCGGGCGAGTTTGGCGGCGCTCGACCGGCGTGCGGCGGCGTCCTCCGAGAAGCGGAGTTCGTAGATGCAATAAGTGTAAAGGCTACTGCAGGCGCGTTGGCGGTGTAGCCCCCGCGCCTCCACCTCGGCCAAGTGATCGAGCAGCACGGCGAGGAGCTCGTTCGACTTGCCGGCCAGGTCCTGCGTCCGAGTGAGCAAGTCACTGTCTGACAAGTGGGCGAGCCGCACGAAGGCGCCTGGAGTGAGCGGCGTTACGCGGTCCTCGCTGCGATCAAGGCGATCGCTCTCGATAAAGTCTGGGCAACGGCGCTCCGAGCATTCAGCGCGAACGCGCTCCGAGCATTCAGCGCGAACGCTCTCTGAGTACTGAGGGCAGTCGCACTCTGAGCGCTTAGTCCGATCGTCCTTGGAGCGGTCCGCCCGAGCGTTCTCGGAGTACTGAGAGTAGTAGCCCTCGGAGCACTCGGTCCGATCGCTCTCGGCGTACTCAGCGCGCTGGCTTTGCGAGCAGTTCGAAGCAGCGCTTTCTAATCGCGGAGCAGTTATGTGCGCAATCATGAGAAAATGGTACACCCGCGATTTTCGACCTCGTGGAGTGCGCTCTATCGCGCTTTGGTCCCCCCAAATGACTCTTCGCCTGCGGTGCTTCTCTCGAGCGCAAACGTGCCGTCACCGACGCGCGCCGCGCGCCATTTTCTCGCGAGGTCGAGCTGCTTTGCAGGCGAACGCTGAAAAGTGCGTCAAGAAAATTCGACGGTTCAGACCGGGTACATAGGTGACAAATCAGACCGGGGACATGGGTGACACTTTTTGCGAAGGTGTGCGCCGATGCGGTCATGCCTTGGAAAGAGACGTCACCAATGAACGAGCGAGTTCGCTTCGTAGCCGCAATGCTGGAAGGCGATGAAAGCTTTACCGAGCTGTGCGAACGCTTCGGAATCAGCCGGAAACAGGGCTACCAATGGAAGGAGAGGTACGAATACGGTGGCGTCGCGGCTCTCGAGGATCGGTCGCGTGCTCCGCTGAATCATCGGCAGAAGGTTGAATCGAACGTGGTCGAGCTGCTTCTATCGGCTCGACGGAAGCACCCGACGTGGGGTCCTCGCGAGCTGCTGGTATTGGTGCAACGCCACCATCCGAGGGTCGAGCTGCCAGTCGCCAGCACGGTGGGCGAGATTCTAAAGAAGAATGGCCTGGTCGGACGGCGCAAGAGGGTGCGCCGAAGCGAGCCATACGGCAGTCGGCTTCGAGAGTATGAAGGCCCGAATCGCGTGTGGTGTGCTGATTTCAAGGGGCACTTCTCGGTGGGCGGCAGTCGCTGCAACCCGCTGACCATCACCGACGGCTTCAGTCGCTACTTGCTGTGCTGCAAGGCCCTGAAGAGCACCACAACCCGACCAGTGACCAAGGTTTTCGAATCTATTTTCCGCGAGTTTGGCTTGCCCGACGCCATTCGGACGGATAACGGCCCGCCGTTTTCGAGCCTGGCGCCGGGAGGACTTTCTCGGTTGGCGATTTGGTGGATACGCCTTGGGATTCGTCCGGAGCGAATCATGCCGGGGCGCCCCGATCAGAATGGTCGCCATGAGCGAATGCACCGAACTCTGAAGGCGGAAACGGCGCGCCCGCCTCGCAGCAATATGCCCGCCCAACAGCGCCGCTTCGACGCATTTCAAGCCGAGTACAACAACGAGCGCCCCCACGAGGCGCTCGGCCAGGACACCCCAAGCTCGCACTATCAACCTTCCCTCAAAAGCTTTCCGAAGGTCTTGCCCGAGATAGAGTACCCGGACCACTTCCAAGTCCTCCGAAACTATCCGAACGGTGTGATCAGCTGGGCTGGGATTCAGTGGTACACGAGCGGCACATTGAGAGGTGAATTGCTTGGGCTCGAAGCGATCGATGACGACCGTTGCCGCGTCTACTTCGGCCACATCCTCCTCGGCGTGCTGGATGCCCGAAGATGGCGAGAACTAAAGAATCGACGAAGCTTTGGTCTATTGGTTAGAGCAGACGGCGAGGTTACTCGGCGCAGAGGGCGCAGAAGCCGCAAACCGTACGGACGATGACCTAGGTCTTTTTGTCACCCATGTCGCCGGTCTAAAACGTTACCCATGAGCCGGTTGCGCCGACTATTGGAATGATCGAGAACGTCGAGATCCGGGACATAGCTGACAAGTCAGTCCGGGCGCTGCGTCGCACTATCACGCCAATTTCATACGAAACTTTGGAACGAGGAAAGTCACGCGACGCGCGCGTACCTTCTAGTCACCATTCATCGTCTAAGTGACTGAGCGTATGAGCGGTAAGAGCGTCGCGACCGCGGTTTTTGATTCGTGCTTGGCTGAGGCCCGTTCTGTTCGCGCTCAGTCGATTGGCCACGGGATGGCTTGGTCGACGCCTGGGGGTGCCGCTTCTTCGACCGCGCTCGGCTGGGAGCCGTGTTTGTCGAGTTGTGCGACGGGGCGCCACCAGGGGTCGACTCGTTCGATGCGCGCGGGTTCGACGGGTTCGCCGAGACGCGGCATGACCAGTTTGGCGCGGTGTGCGGGGGCGAGTGTGAGCAGCGTTTCGGCGGGTTCGTCCCAGGCGTGAATGGCCAGGTTGAAGGTGCCCCAATGTACGGGCAAGAAATTGCCACCGCCGAGCAGGTCGAGCGCCTCGAGCGCGTGGCGCGGGCCCAGGTGAATGTCGCCCCACGCCGGGTGAAACGCGCCCACTTCGAGCAGCACCAAATCGAAGGGGCCAAGTCGCTCGCGGATAGTTTGGTACTCGGTGGTAAGGCCGGTGTCGCCGCTGAAGAAGACGCGGTGCTTCGCGCTTTGCATCGCGAACGACGACCAAAGTGTGGCGTTGCGCCCGCCCACGCCGCGGCCCGAAAAGTGTTGTGAAGGCGCAGCGGTCACGCTCAGCTCGCTGCCCGGAAGCGTGAACGTTTCCCACCAGTCGAGCTCGGTGATGCGTTCCTTCGGAACGCCCCAGGACTCGAGGTGCGCACCGACGCCGAGCGAGGTGACGAAGGGCACATCGAGGCGCGCCAGCTCGAGAATGGTCGGATAGTCGAGGTGATCGTAGTGATCGTGTGAGATCAAGACGAGGTCGAGCGGAGGTAACGCCGAAATGGCGAGCGGTACGGGCTGAAAGCGCTTTGGGCCGGCAATGCTCAGCGGCGACGCGCGCTCACCCCACACCGGATCGGTGAGCACCCGGACTCCGTCGAGCTCGAGCAGCACTGTCGAATGGCCGAGCCAGGTGGCGCGCAGTCCCGTTTCAGCACGCTTCGACCAGCCTTCACGCGGGTCGAGCGCTGGCAGTGGCGCGGATGGCGTACGCCGGCCACCGCCGCAGAGAAATTCGGTGAGCGACGGCATTGGCTCGCCGCCCTTCAGGCCCGGGAGCACTGGGTGAATGTTTTGAAAGCTGCCATCGACCCAGCGTGGCGAGGCTTTCATGCGTGCAAGGCGCTCGCCGGTCGCCTTCTTTCCAAATGAGGTCTTCATGCGAGTTCCTTCTGCGATTCGTTGCGAGTGTAGGCAGCGCTCGAGAGCTTAACTACGGTGCAGGAAGGGCCGAGAGTTTAACCGCCAACCCACTGAGAGCGCCAAGCAGGACATCGGACAATGGAGCTTCCGACGAGCGCGAAACGGCGTGGTGAGCTCGACCGACTCCGATCTCCAAAGGTTTCGCAGCGGCGCGCCAAAACCTTCTTGGCGTCTCTGCGCCTCTGCCGTTCCTGTTCAACCTCGAAAAGCCGATCCTGTGACTCCCCGCGCGCCCGCGGTGGCCGTTTCCGCGCCGGGCAGGCGCGGCTGCAGGGGCGGTTGAGGCGGGAATTGGCACCTAGCGGGGTACGCGCCGGAGAGCGCGCCCGTTTCAGGGTGGCCCCAAAACCAATGCAAAGGTTGGAAATGCCGCGGGTCAGTGCGCAAAGGTGCGTCGATCGAGCAGGACTAGCGTGAGCGCGACCAGGGCGTAGCCGATGGTGTGGGCGGTGAGGGGAGTGGTGTCGTGGGGAAGGGGTTGGTGCGAGTTGTTCAGGTGCGCTCCGGCGTGAGCGAGCACCACGAGCAGAAGACCGCCGCGATGGTAGAGCCAGGTGAAGACGACGCTGCCGGCCATGAAGAAGGGCAGCATCCAGGGCAGGGTGGTGGCCGAGACGCCAGCCAGGATGAAAACCGGCAAATGCCAGAGCGCCCAGAGCGCGCCGAGTGTGAGGCTTGCGCGCAGTGCGCCGAGCTTGGCTTCGAGGCGCGGTTGCGCGAAGCCGCGCCAACCGAGCTCTTCACCCAGAGGGATTAGAAGTAGCGCGAACACGCGCTGCGCGTCGCGTGGTGGGTAGAGCCACGCGGAGTGGTGGCCGCTGACGAGCGAGCTCGCGATCAGGCTGACGGTGAGAATGGTTCCGGGCAGAAAGAGCGCGAGCAGCGCGTTACCGAGTTGAGGGCGCGGCACTTTGAGTTGGCGGAACAGCGAGCGCGCTCCGAGCGAAGCCGGTTCGCGGCGGAGGGCGAGTAACGCGGCGGGGAAGGGACCGAAAGCGCCAAGGCCCGCGAATGGAAGGTACGGCTCGATGGGTCCGGCGAGGACGCCGAGCGAAACGAGGGTCGCGGGTGCTTGCAGCAGCCAGCTGATGCCGAACGCAGCAGCAAAGAAGAACGCGGTCGAGCGGGAGGCGTTCTGCTCGGCGTACGGGGAACTCGGTTGCGCGGTCACGGCGCAGAGACAACTGGGCGTGAATCGGGTTCCGAGAAAGATCGTGGGTCGGGACCGAAGTGTGCGCGATGTGGTGCTTGCGGTGGCTCAACGCTGGAATCTGTCAGCCACGGCGGATTGAGCCACCCATTCGGAAGCAATTCGCTGAACTTACCGACCGTTTTCGTCGGGCTGCGTCCATCAGCTCCGTTGGAGTCCTTGTTCATGAGCGATTGGCCGCATCGAGTCTCGAGTGCAGTTTCCTTGTGTGTGGGCGCTTTCGCGCTGTGGCACTGTTCGCCCGCGAGCGAGTCGGACGGTCCGCTGGTGTCCACGGGCGGGACGGTCACGAGCACGGGCGGCTCTGGCCCGAGCGGCGGAACCCCGGCACAGGGTGGTGCGAGCGTTAACAGCGGGGGCGTGTCGAGCACGGGCGGTGTCGCGAGTAGCGGCGGAACCACAACCCTAACGGGTGGTGCAGCGAGCACGGGCGGCATGCCGGCCAGCACGGGCGGCACTGCGAGTGGCGGAGCCGGCAACGGTGGTTCGAGCGGCCAAGCCACTTCCGGTGCAGGTGGCTCGGGCACGGCTGGCGCGAAGGCGAGCGGCGGCGCGGGCAATAGCGGCGGCATGAAAGCGAGCGGTGGCGCGGGCGGCGCGAAAAGCACGGGCGGAGGCAGCAGCAACGGTGGTGCGGTCGCCACCGGCGGCGGAAGCGGTACGGGCGGCGCGAGCCCGACCGGCGGCACGAGCGGCGGGCTCAAGGCAAGCTTTTACATTGGCGCGGATATCACCTGGGTGCAGGCGGACGAAGCGCGCGGCGCGACGTATAGCGATGGCACGAAGAAGGACATCTTTCAGCTGCTGAAAGATCACGGCTTCAACTACATCCGTTTGCGCACGTTCGTGGATCCCAAGGCCGCCGATGGGTACGACAAGACCAACGGCTACGGCGATCTGGCTCACACCATTGCATTCGGTAAACGCGTGAAAGCCGCTGGCATGGGGCTGCTGGTGGACTTTCATTACAGCGACAATTGGGCTGATCCAGGCAAGCAGTGCGTGCCGATCGCCTGGCAGAATCTGACCACGATTGCCGAGCTTTCAACGGCCGTGCACGACTACACCAAGGACGCGATCACCAAGTTAATCGCGGGCGGCGCGCGGCCGGACATGGTGCAGGTGGGCAACGAGACGACGCCCGGGATGCTGATTCATCGTTGCGATAGCGGCGGGCAGCCGACCGGCAACAATCCGGTCACCGGGAGCACGTCCAACTGGACCAATCTTGGGATGTTGATGAAGGCGGGCTCGAACGGAGTGAAAGAGGTCGATCCGGGGATCTTGGTGATGCTGCACATCGATCGCGGCGGCACGTTCGGCACGAGCCGCGACTACATCAGCAATGCGATCAAGCAGGGTGTCACCTTCGACGTGTTCGGCGAGTCTTGCTACACCGCGTATCAAGGGCAGCCGTCGGGGTGGCAATCGACGTTCACGCAGCTCGCTGCGATGTTCCCGAACTTGAAGTTCGTGGCTGCGGAGTACGGTCCGGAGCAGCGCGCCGCCAACGACGTGCTGTTCAATTTGCCGAATCAGCAGGGCATCGGCACGTTCAACTGGGAGCCGACCCACGCGGGCGCCTGGAACACCGGGCATGTGCTGTTCAACGCTTCGGGCAACACGTACACGGCGACCGCGGACTTGGCGCTCTATGACTCCATGAAAACGGCCTACGCGAGCCGTTTGTGAGTCGTGTGGACGCCGGCACCGCTCATTTTTCGATGCGCACTTTGAGAATGCGGTCGAACACCAGCAGTCGTTCCCAGCCGGGGCCTGCGTGGCCGATGTACGCCGATTCGCCGTCGAGGTGCGGGAAGCGACCGAGCGTAACGAAGAATTGGCTCGACGCCGTGCTCGGCCCGCCCTGCGCCATGCCCACGTCCCCGGGTTCGAAAGGGACCGGCGAGAGCTCCGAGCGCAGCGCGGGGGCCGGCGCGCCACCGTAGCCGTCGCCGCCGCGGTCGCCGAGCTGAGCGATGAAGCCGGGCACCACGCGGTGCACGCTGGTGCCGTCGTAAAAACCCTGCGCCACCAAGTCGAGCACGCGCGTGACCGCGACCGGAGCTTCGCTCGGGTCGAGCTCGAGCCGCAGCTCCCCGGCGTCGGTGCTGAACACGAGCTTGGTCTTGCCGCGCGCGAGGTGCCCGAGCTCGCTCGGCGCGGGGGCGGGCGTGCTCGGTGCCGCGCAGCGTCGGCTCGGCTGCCCAAGCGCTCTGAGCGCGCGCTCGGCATGCTCGCGCAAGCTCGGATTGTCGCTTTCGCAAGCCTTGCCGAGCTCGTTCATCAAGCCGAGTACACCGAGGGCCGCGACCGCGTCGATGAGCGCGGTGCGCACGCCAATATTCTCGGCAGCGGCGGCCTTGCGGTAAGCGTTGCTCAGCGCTTCGGCGAGCAGCGGGTCAGCGCCTTTCTTGCCGGTGTCGACGCGATCAGGGTGCGCGCTCAAGATTTCGGCGGCGGTGGCCACCGTGCCGACCGCGCTTTGTGCCAGCGCTTCGCCCAGCAAGACAGCCGGTTCGCGCAGCTCGCGATGAGCCGGAATCTGCCGGAGCGCAGTTTGGCGAACGATGGGATCGTCATCGCGACACAGCGCGGCGTAGCGCTGCCCGCGCGCGCCTTCGAGCTTGCCTTGATCGAGCACGAACAGCAGCGCCAGCTTGCCAATGCGCCCGTTCGGTTCGGGGTCGCAAGCGAGCAACTCCGGGTTCGCGATCGAGCCGGCCGCGATCAGGCGCGCGGCCGCGCAGCGCAACAGGGCGGCATGGCGGCGCTTGGCGGTCTCCGACGCGTCGGGCAGCGGCAGGCGCGCGAGCGCGAGCAGCGGCTCTTTCGCCGCCTCCGGGCGCGTGTCGAGCGCGTCGAGCAGCGCCAGCAGGGCCGGAAGCTCCGGGCTGTCGAGCAGCTTGCGACGCGCGTCTTCCGCGGTCGGCACCAGGCGTGGCAGAGCAGCGGCGAGCGCGCTCTGTCCGGCGCGGCCCTGGCGCGCGAGCTCGCGAGCAATTTCTGCGCGCTCGCCGGGTAAGAAATCCGTTTCGCTCAAGGCATTCGCCAGCGGAGCGACCGCGCCCGCCCGCCCGAGCGCGCGAATCGCGAAGACACGGCGTTCGCCGCCGCGCGCGAGCTCCGCCGTGCCGAGCTCGATCACGCGGTCGAGAACGGCGCCCGGAGGCGGCGATAGCCGCGCAAACGGCGCGAGCGCCGAATCGACCGGACTTTCCTTGCGCTGAAGCGCATCGAGCAAGGCAATGAAGGAGGCGTCGTCGAGCCGTCCGCGTCGCGCGCCGAGCTGACCGAGCGCGAGCGACGACGCTTCGGCGATGGGTCCGGGCAGGCCGAGCCAGGAGCGCAGAGAGCGCTCCGCTTCGTCGCTCGCGCAGCGTCCCAGGGCCTGTGCGAGCGCTGGCAAGGCCGGGTTGGTTTCGAATGCGGGTTTCGGCTCCGCGAGCCAGTTCGCGGCGCGCAAGGTGACGGCGCGCGTCACTTCGCCCTCACGCCCGCTGCACGCGCGCCCCAAGCCGAACGCAGCTGCGGCCACCACCGGTGCAGCCTCGTCCGCGAGAAGTGGCAGCAGGCGCTCGACGCCGGCGTCGGGGCAACGCGCGAGCGCGCGCGCTGCGACGGCCCTGAGCGCGCGGTCCGGCGCGATCAGCGCTTCGCTCGGGATCTGATCGGCGCGGCGCGTTTGCTCGGCAGCGAGGACCGCTTCCAGCGTCTTGCCGGAGGCGCTCGCGCTTGGGCTCGCACTCGGACTGCCATTCTGGTTTCCGTTGCGTGGGGTTCCCGGCTCGCGCTGGCAGGCGGTGGCCAGAGCGACCAGCACGAACGAGAACAGAAGAAACAGCGGCACACGTTTTGCTCCGTCCGCGAGCCGCAACACCACTCGATCGAGCAGCCGGCGCACGTGTTCGGCCGCGCGCTGACGTCGAGCGGCCGGTGCCTGCGCGGGCAGCGCCATCGCTTCGACGCCAAAGTACCGAAAATCAGCGAGCGCGCGCGGCATGTGCCAATCACAGGTCACGATCCCGAGCTGAGAAAGGCCGCGTTTTTGCGCGAGGAGACTGGAGCAGCGCGCGTTCTGCCGCGTGTTGTGCGACTCGAGCTCGAGCAAGACCTGCTCTTCGGGCACGCCAAGCTCCACCAAGCGTGTCCTGAAGGCGCGCGCTTCGGATATCCCGTACCAGCACTTGCCGCCGCTCGTGATCAAGAGCGGCGCCGCGCCCTCGTGGTAGGCGCGAGCGGCCCGCGCGACGCGCCGCTCCGCCGCGCCCGATAGTGCACCGCCCCGCTCGACGCGGCAGCCGAGCACCACGACGGCGTCGAGCGACATGGCGCTCACCCTAGCGCGTCCTTTGGCGCGCCTGTGCGCGGAAAAGCACCGAAAAGATCGCGCACTCGGCGGCCCGAATAGCCTATTCTGCGGGTATGGCTCGGCGTCTCCTCCATCACGCAGTCGTGCTTTCGGGCGCGGTGGTGGGCGCTCTGCTGATCTGGCCGCTGAGCCCGCCGCCCGATTTTTCAACGAGCCCCGCGCCCGCTGCATCGGCGAGCGCCGCCGGAGCCGAGTCCGAGCCCGAGCAGGCCGGGGATGGCTCGCGCGTGGCGGCGAGCTGTCCCGGCGAGCGCCCGCTCTCGACGCCGAGCGGTCAGCCGCCTCGGCTTTCTTGCCGCGAAGCGCGCGCAATTCTCGATGAGCTCGCCACGCGCTTCGCCGGTTCGCTCACCACGCCGCGTGCGCGTGAGTTCGGGAACCTGGTGGTGGGTTGGCTCGACCCGCACGGCTTGTGGTCCGCCGCGCCGGACGCCCCGCTCGGGCCCGCGTTGCGAGCCCATGCCGAGGAGCTAATGAGCGAGATGCGGCGCCCGCCGAGCGCGAGCGAGCCGTGCGCGACCGCGCTCGCGCTCGGTAGCGATCTCGCGGCGTGGGTCGCGGAGCTAACGCGCAGCTACGAGCGCTCGTTCGAACGCGCTCGACCGCTGAGCCGCTCGCGCGCCATCGCGCTCTCCCGCGCGCCCGCATTTCAAGACGATCCGGTGACCGAGCCAGCGCGCGCGCTTTCCAGTCGATTGGGCGACAGCGTTGCCCGCTTCGGCCGTGCGTTTCCGAAGCAGGGTCCGGCGGCCGCCGAGGCGGCGCGCGCCCGCTATCTGCCCGAGCTCGACGCCGAGGCCTGGAGCGAAGTGGTGCTGGCGGCCGCTCTGCGCGCGTACGTCCCGCTCGTCGATCCCCACGGCGATTGGGCCCCATTCGAGGAGGAGTGGTCGCTCTACGCCGATGACCCCGGCCTCGATTCCGACCCACGACTCTGGCGTCAAATCACGCGCACCGCGGTCGGTGTCCGCATCGTCGATGGTCCGCATCCCCCGCTCTCGATCGGTGATCTGGTGCTGTCGGTCGACGGCATCGCCACCGCGGGCATGCCGCTCGAGCAGGCCGAGCAACTCGCGCGTTTGGAGCCGCCGCACGAAAATATGCGCAGCGTCGAGGTGCTTCGCCGCGGGCAAAGTGAGCCTGAGACGTTGAGCGTCGACTTTGGTGAAGCAGAGGAAAACGGCGAGCACACCGTCACCCTGGACAGTGAAGAAGTGCGCTTCGGCGAGGGCCGCGTGCTGGTCGTCCACCTACCCGACGTCACCGAAGGGCTGGGCGAAGCGCTCGGGCGCCTCATGCACGAAAGCCGCGAGAGCCCGCTGAGCGGCGTGCTGCTCGACCTGCGCGGCAACGGGGGCGGTTCAACTGACGCCGCGGGAGCGCTGATCGGCCTATTTTTGCCCGGTGTTCCGCTGTTTCCGTTAGCGAGCCACGGCCAGCTGCTCGAGGTGATGCACGCCGGCGAACCCCCAGCCGAACTGCGCTTCGACGGCCCGGTGGCAGCGCTGGTCGATGGCTATACCGCGAGCGCCGCAGAAATGATCGCGGGCGCGCTAATCGCTTACAAGCGCGGCCCGCTGCTCGGCTCCCGCACCTTCGGCAAAGGCTGCATTCAGGAGTACGTCGACGATCACGAGGGCAAAGGCGTGATGCGCGTCACCACGCTCGTGTTCGCCTTGCCGGACGGCTCGCCGATTCAGCGCGTCGGTCTCGCGCCCGAGCTGCTCGTCGCGGCTCCGCCGGGGCGCGAACGCGAAGCCGACTTCACGCACGCGCTGCCGACTTATCGCGGACCTGACGTGCGAGATCATGCAATCGCTCCGAGCCCCCCCTGGCCCTCGCACCACGGCCGACTCGGCCCGTGCGACGACCGCGCCGTGTGTCGAGCGCTGCAAAGGCTCGGCGCTCCGCAGGTCGCGCCGCGCTCTCTCGCGGCGCGACGCCCGCGCGCTCTCTCAGCGACCACAGGCCGCAATTAGCGCTGCCTGCGACTCAGCCGCCCGCGCCGGCGTCGACGCTGGCGCCGCCGGTGCTCGTCGTCCCGCCGCTGTCCGTTCCACCGCCGCCTTCTGCCGAGGGCCCGCCCGCGCTTCCGCCTGCCCCGCCACTGGTCGTCGGCGCGCCGCCTTCGCCGCTCCCGCCACCTCCGCCGCCTACGCCGCCCGTGCTCGTGCCGCCGGTCGTGGCGCCGCCTTCACCCGGGGTTCCGCCTTCGGTGGTCGGTGCGCCCCCATCACCGCCGCTCGCGGCGCCGCCGGTCGTTCCGGTCATTCCTCCAGTGCCTTTGACGTCATCGTCGTCATCGCCGCAGCCGGACGCCAGGGACGCGCTTGCCAGCGCAACCAACAGCAGTGGGGCGTAAAGGCGGGAACTCGGCTTCGCTGTGCGCGTCGTTCGTCGGCTTCGCTCGATCACGGGACACCTCGCGGATAGGGTTCGGAAAGCAGCAAAAGGTCGGAGCACGCCGCTGGAAGCAGCTGGCTCCGTACTCGAGCTGTCTAGCTGTCTGAGTGTTTCCTGAGCTTTTCTCGCTACTTTCCGCGAGAAGATTCGGTGACGAATCGAGGCCGCTAAGCGCCCAAGAATCGGGTCGGCACGCGTTCTTCGACGACCTGCCCGTCACGAAGTTCCACGCGATACGCGGCAGCGTTCGGGCGTGAGCTCACCGCGCCAACCAGGCGCTTTCCCACGAAATGCAGGGCCGCGCCGTCATCCGCCGCGAATCCACCCACTAACCCTGCGGCAATATGACGGTGATACGCCGGGCGCCGCTCGGCTTCGCCATCGTAGTGCGGGCACGCGCTGCCTGCGATCAGGCCGAGCCCATCGAGCAACGGCGCGACACCGCCGAACGAATCGGTCAGCGAAGCCCTGAACCAACAAATCATGCCCGCGCTGACTCCGCACAGAATCGCTCCGCGCTCGAACGCTTCGCGCAGCAACTGATCGACCCCGTGCATGCGCCAGATAGCCAACAGATTGGCGGTGTTCCCGCCCCCGACGTAAAAAATGTCCTGCTCGGCCATGACCGCGCGCAGCTCGTCGCTGCGCGCGGGCCGGCGCGGCAGCGCGGGTGAGCCAAACAGCGTGATATCCGAAGCCACGCAGCGCCCGCTCAACGCGCGGTAGAACTTGGCCACGTAGCCCGCCGAATCCCCGCTGGCAGTCGGCAAAAAGCAAACTCGTGCGGGCTGCCGCGCGGAAAGCGAGAGCACGAAGTCATCGAGCAAAGGGTTGTCGGGTTCCATCGAGAACCCGCCGCCGCCCATGGCTACAATCTGACCTTCGACCCCAACATCCATGCGCTCGTTCTACTCGCGCGGCGGCAGCACTGGCAAGCGCACGCTCGCTCACTCGAGCGGAACGTACAGCTCGGTCTCGAGCTTTTCTTTCGGCGCGGTCATCGGCGTGTTGCGGTAGATCTCGTAAGACACGCCGTCCTTCATGCGCTGCCCACTCTGCGGCAGCCACTCGCCCATGAAGCGAGCCCAGCTGTCGCCGAGCTGCTCGTAAGGCCCGATGTGCGTCGTGCAGGCATAGCGGCCGCCCGGAATGCGCTGCTCGACGAGCCCTCGCGGAACCTCCGCCTGCGCCGGGATCACCAGCGCCGCGTCCGAACGAAGCTCGCTGGGTGGCGTCGTTTCCGGATCGTCGTGATACACCGCGAGCATCGTGCCGCCGGGCTCGGTCAGGCGAGTTCCGTTGGCGAGCTCGCCGAGGCGTGCGAACGCCTCCGAGATGCGATTGTAGGGGCCAACGTGGCGCACCGTGGCCACGCGAAGCTCGGGCATATCCTTGATTTTGACTTCCATGATGCGTTCTCCTCGAATGAAGTGCACGTCGATGGCTTCGCTCGGCCCCGGGCGGTAGTGAATGCCCGAGCGCGCCGTCAGTTCGATCGCGTAGGGTCGCGCACAATCGGGCGGGTTGGTCTGCCGAAACTCCGAGGGCGAGCAGTGATAGTGCAGCCGAAAAGCGCGCGTGAACGACTCGTGCGTCTCATAGCCTGCGCCAAATGCGATCGTCGTCACCGGCGTGTCCTCGTGGCGTAGCTGAAACGCAGCCCGCTCGAGCCGCAACCGTCGATGCAGCTCGAGCGGCGTCTCACCAATGGCGCCGCGAAACACGCGGTGGAAATGAAACGGTGACAGCGCGGCGACCCGCGAAAGAGCCTGCAGGTCGAGGGCACGGTCCAGACTTTGGGCCACCTGCTCGACCGCCTTTTGTACGGCGAGCTCGTAAAAGGAGCGCGTTTCCGGCTTCACGAACGTCAATCTACCGGCAGCCCGCGGCCCGCGCTTGACCGCGCTTGCGAATTTTCGGCGCGCGCTAACGCTGCGCGCGCTCGTGCGACCAGGCCCGCCACATCCACAGAAAAGCGCCGAACAAAGCCGCCGCGAGTAGCAGCGCCGGCAAATTCAGCGCGCGAGGAGCCGAGGCGCTGGCCGGCAGTTTTGCCTCAGCTTCACCGGAGCCCTTGCTGATGCACCACACCTCCTCCCAATCGTGACCGGTGCCGCGCGTGCGACACTTTTTGGCGTAGCCCCGGCTACCCAAGCTGCGTGTGCACGACTTCGGATCTGCGGGCGACACGGGGCAGGCCTCGCACTCCGTGAACATCTCTTGGTAGTTCGCGATCGTGCACGGCTCGATATAGCCGTGAAGCTCGGTCAGATCGGCTTGCGCCAAGCCGAGGGCGGAGACGGTGCCAGCAAGAGCCAACAGCGAGGCCGAGCTCGTCACGAGTCGAAAGCGCCGGAGGCTTCGCAGCACGACGCGCATCGTGCCCGGGCGCCCTGTTCGCGTCAACCGCTTCGGGCCGCGCTCAAGCGAAGCGTAAGTTCGCGTCGTACCAGAGACCGAACTGCGTGCCCTGGTCGTCACGACAATCGCACACTTGATAAGGGCCCATCCAGCCTCGCTCGATCACTTGACCGCCCAGGCGAGCCACCTCCGCGGTCGCCGCCTCCAGCGCCGGAACCACACACCAAAAGCGCACGCCGTTTGCGGGAGCGCCGAAAATTCCTACGGCCTGACCGTCGATCCACCAGCGATCGCCCGCACCAATTTGGTGATAGGTGCGCCCGAACAGTCCCGTGTGAAACGCGCGCGCCTTCGCCGTGTCGACCACGTCGAAGATCACTACCGCGATTTGCCCGGGCTGCACCCCCTCGGCCGACGGAGTTACCTGCCCCGCGCGAGGGCTGAACGCGAGCGCAACGCCTTGGTCATCGCGCGCGCTCGCTGCATCTCCGCTCCCACCGAGCTCGAGCGTGCGAGCCAGCGCAAGCTCGGGGTTTTCCACGTCGAACTCTACCCTCACGGGTGGAGCGCTCGCGTCGTCGACGAACACCGCGCGTATCGAGCCGACCGTCGTGCGCGCACCCCAGATCGAGCGTTGCTCCGCATGACTCGCCAACTGGCTTCGCTCGAATTGCCATGAGAACAGCGCACCGAAAAACTTCGCTGCTCGATCGACGTCCGGCACGCGAAGCAAGAGGTGCGAAATGTGGGCTCGCTGCGGGGCTATGGCCTTGGCTGCGCTGTTCGGGTCCATCCGCCTTCGTCTACCCCAAACCGCGCTGGGCGCGGAGCGCAAACGCGCGCGCGCCCAGCCGAAGGCTGCCATCGGGGGCGAACGGCAGGCGCGCCCGCAATCGCTCGGCCAAGGCGTCGCGCTGCTGGCGCGTCAAGGTCGCGACATAGCTCGGCGCTGGCCCCGCTCCCCCCAGAAACGGCTGCCAATAGTCCTCGAAGTTCGCAAAAGTGGTCTCCACGCGGAGCACCGTGCTCTCGACGTTGCCCAGGTTTGCCGCCGCAAAATGCGACCTCAATTCGAACAACTGCCAGCCGGAAAAGCGGCGCGCCTCGTCGAGCGGCGCGGCATTCGAGTCCAGCGCCTTGGCCTCGTCCCAGAAGTGCTGCAGAAACTCGAGGCCGCCGAGGTAGTCCCAAACATACGCTGCCACCGTCCCGCCGGCGCGAACCCGCTCGCGCATCAGCGTCAAGGCTCGCACCGGGTCGGGGATGAAATTCAACACCAGGCCTGAAACGACCACGTCGAAGCCCTCGTTCCGCGCTGGCAGAGCGGTCGCGTCCGCGACCACGAACGAGGCGCGCGCATCGACCACGCTCGCCCGCGCGTGCTCGATGAACGAGGCCGATTGGTCACACGCCACGATCGTCGCCGGCTCGCAGCGCTCGCAAATGCCAGACGTGAGCGCTCCGGTCCCGCAACCGAGCTCGAGCCAGTGCGCCCCCCGCTCTTGCTGCAGCCAACCCAGAAACTCTCGCGCCATCAAGCGGCTCCAACGCCCCATGTATCGGTCGTAAGCGTTGCCCACAGCCCAACGATCACCACTCGCATCCACCACGACGACTCTCCTTTCAACGAGCTCAGCCGCTCTCGCGTCCGAAGCGCAGCACCTTCGGTTCGAACCCGAGCGCGCGAAAAGCGGCGTGCGCCTCGCCGTTGAACGCCCATGAACTCAACTCCACATCTCGAATGCCGCGAGCGCGCGCCTCGCTCAGGGCACGCTCGACCAGCCCCCGCGCGACACCTTGCTTGCGATACATGGGAGAAACCGCGATTTCATCGATTTCGAAAAACCGCCGCGCCGTGCACAGCGCGTTTTCCGGCCGCTCGCGCACGACAGCCAAGGCGTGCCCCACCGGCACCGTGTCGGCCCAAGCAATCCAAGCGCAGAACCCCAAACTCTGCAGCTTGGTGCGATACAAGTCGGCGACCGCGGCAGGTTCGGCGACCTTGAAGTACTCGGGCAACGCCGCGACGTGCAACGCTTGCACGCTGCGGTTCAGCTCCGCTAGCAGTGCAGCGTCGCTTTCCCGCGCTTCACGAATGGTGATTGCTGCGACTGAAGCTTGCATCGCGCCTCGGCAAGCCGACCTTATCAGCATTCGCGAGCACGGGCCACGTCGCCCGCAAGGCGCGCGATCGTGGCTTAGTCGAGCGCCAGCTCCTCGCGTTCCCCCGCGTGCAGCGCGCGGTAGATCGTATTTCGCAGCGCGTTTGCTTCCGCGTGCGTGAGCGTTCGCTCGAGGTCGCGCAGCACCACGCGCAGGAGCAGGTTCTTCTGCCCGGCCCGTGCCCCCATACGCGCCACCGCTTGCGACGGCAGTTCGGCGTACGCCGTCTCCCCGCGCACCTCGATCAGCTCGACCGCTGCCGCTCGCGCACCGAGAGCCTGCCGCACCAAGTCCCCGAGCTCCTCCTTCGACAGTTCGTCCGCCACCATCAACGACAGATCCCTCGTCACCGGCGGCATGTGCGAAACTGCGCGGTAAGGCTTCAGATCCAGCATCTGCGACGCGACGCGCGCATCGGCCGTTCGCAACAAGCGAATGTCCCCGATCCCCTTGCGCAGCATCAAGACCCGATCCAAACCGAGCCCGAGCGCCAACCCCGAATGCTGCGGCACTGCCAGCCCCGCACCGCGCAAAACATGCGGATGCGCCAGCCCACATTCGCCAATCTCCACCCAGTCTCCACGCACTTCTACGTCGATCTGCAATCCAGCGGTCGTGTAGGGGTGCTGCGCGTTCGTCGTGCGATAAGCAACACCGGGCAGCAGCGCCGACACCAGCGTTGCGATCATCTCTTCGAGCTCGCTGCTGCCGAGCGGGGCTCCACGTCGCACCCGCCACAAATCCAACTGATGCGGCTCACCACAATGCTGCCGATCGATTTCGTCGCGGCGATAGACCAGCCCCGGACAGGCGATCAGCCAATCCGCCTGCGCCTCGGACAGCTCCAGTCGCCGCAGAGCCTCCGGAACCAGAGCGGACGTCTGCGTTCGCAACAACAAGCGCTCGCTCACATAGCGCGTATACCGAGCGTCCCGCGCCGCGCCGTCCGGCGGATAACCGAGCCGGTCGTAGTTATCCTCGATCGGAATGACCGGGTTGCCACGCTGAACCAAGCACGGCACGCCCCAGGCCTTGCACAAAGCGCCGATTGCCCCGCGAACGAGCAACTGCAGCGCGTGCTCGCCCTGCCCCGGGTCGGTCAGATCGCGCAACCCCACCGCGTCGCGGTAGGCCGCAAGAGAGATCAACTGACGCGCTGAATTCGATGGGTCCGATGGATTCGATGCATACGGTCGATTTGAAATAGCCATGAGAAATCCTTTGCAAGCAGCTTCGAGAACCGGCTGTGGACCCCCCTGGCCACCAACGGTTCTGCTTGCGCGGGATTCGCTCGCTAGCGTGCACCCACCCAGCACCCGAAGGGGGCCAGGGGGCAACTAAAGCAACGCGAGGCAACGAGCAGCACGACCCCTCCAGCATGCAGCACCGCGCTGGTTCGTCAAGGCGACCCACCGCGGCCCACCGCACCTTCACGAATCTCGTTTCTATTTTTGGGGCGCCTCACAGCTACGGGCGCGCTATCAGGCCCAGCGCGTCACCAGGTTCCGCTCCCCGTCCCAGCACGCCCCGCAGCCGCGCCTGCGCCCCCCTGTAAACCGGCTCACACCGCCGCAGGCAACATCTTGATCAGCTGCAGCACCGGCAGACGAGGCCCCCAAAGCTCTGGAAACACCTCCAGCGCAACGTAGCCGATGCGCGAGTAAAACCCGCGCGTCTCCGCATATTCAGGGCTCGGGCAGGACGCTGCCATGGTTTTTACCTGCAGCACACGCGCGCCCCGCAGGGCCAGCCAGCGTTCGACGTGCGCATGCAGCGCCGCGCCCAAACCGCGTCCGCGCTCCGGCGCCCGAACCGCGATGCAATGAACCTCCCAGGCCTCGGCGAAATGCTCTCGCAGAGTCAAAAATCCGAGCAGACTCTGCCCCTCGCGCGCCACGAACGTGGGCAGCACCTCCGTGTCGCGCACGTATTGGAGCAGCGAGGACTCGATCCCAAACCAACCCGGAAGGGTCCTCAGCACCGCCTCGCACTCTGCCGCAACCCCAGTGGCAGGCCCGTCAATCCGCATAGCGCTCAACTTACCAGGCGTTCAGCGCGTGCGCTACGGCTGATGGCAACAGTCACTCAGCACGGCGCGTACTGAATTTACGTGACCCACATTTCGATTTTGCATCGAAGTGAACCCATCCGCCCTCCCTTTTGCTATATCTGGCACATGGTGGCGGTTAGCCGCGTTGCGGATTGAGCCGGCATTGGGGGCTTGATGATGAAGGTTCGGTTTTCTCGATTGGTAGAAGTTGCGACCGAACAGGTCATGAACCTGTTGAACGATCCGGGTATCGCCCGGCACATGCCTTTGGCAGGCGATCGCTTCGATGAGGCGGCAACGCGGCAATGGGTGGAAAGTAAAGACAGTCAGTGGGAGCGCAACGGCTACGGACCCTGGGCGATCTACGTCGCCGACGAATTTGCGGGCTGGTGCGGTTTTCAACAAGAAAACGCCGAACCCGATTTCGCCATGGTCCTGAGGCCGAAATTCTGGGGCGCCGGCCAGCGCATCTACCTGAAAGCGCTAGCCACGGGTTTTCAGGACTTCGGCTACGAATCGATCGTGGTCACGCTGCCGCCCACCCGCAAGGTGCGCCGAGTGTTGCAGCATCTCGGCTTTCGCAACGACGGCGAGACCGAGCATTGGGGAGAACGTTTTCTCCGCTTCCGACTGAGCCGAGCCGACTGGCTACGCTTCGCTAATTCGCGACCGCCCGAAGACCTGGCGTAGCTATCAGCCCTTGCCCATTTGCACCCAGCGGCACGTGCTCGGACGACTCCATGCCAAGCGGCGAAGTTGCCGCCGGCGCCGCTGACGTATCGGTGATCGGGGACATCAACGACCAGACCTTCACAGTGCGCAACAACACCTGCGAAACACCTACTTACGCGTTACGGCCGCGGCAGAGCCGTGACCGACCGCAAGATCAATCTAGCGAGTTTCGCCTCTCCAACGCCAGAGAGCGCGACTCGCGACGTCAGTTCGGAGCGCCCTCGCCCGTCGAGGATAGCGCGTTCGATGAGCTACGCCGGTGGACGATCGGATGACAGAAGTTCTTGCACGCGCTGTATGGCTTCGGGGTCTCCAGTGCGCTGCACGTGCGCGAGCAACAGGTCCCTGTCGGAGTCGAGCAATCTCGCTCGAGCCTGCTCGCCGCGCTTTTGAAAGTGCCAACCGGAAAAGAAACGCGCGGCACCTTCGAGTTGTGCCTCAGTCAGTTCGTCCGTTCTCAGGGCGCCGAGCAGCGCGTCAAGCTGCATCATCTCGAGAATCTTCAGCGGAATGCCCTCGTGCGCGTTGAATCCATTCCAAGGGCGGTCTCCGTGTCCGAGCCACTCGAGCAGGGCGCAGGCCTTTTCGACCGGTTCGGGAAATGCTGCGGTCAGCGCCTTGTCCAGGGGCTCGAGGTCGAACGCGCCACGCTGGTGAGCCATCATGCCCTCGAGGAACGGCGTGAGGCATTCAGGCGTCGCGGTTCGCCATGCCTGAAGTTGATCAGCCTGCTTCGCCTGATCTTGACGACTGGCAAGAAGCTGTTCCAGCGGAGACTGGAGCCCGTGGGCCGCAAGCCAACGACAGAGACGCTCGCCGTCTGCGAGTGCGGCGTCGTCACGCCAGGCGTCCCAGCGAATGGCGTGCCCATGATGCACGCCAATCACGGCCAACCGCTCACCATCTCCGTTCAACAGGACGAGAGCAGCGTCTCCGAAACACATGCAATGTCCGGCGCCGCCATCAACGACGCGCAATGAGTCCTTGAGACCTCGGATCGCCTCCCTGTCATCGGTGTCTGCGACAATCGCAGTTCCGAGAGGCTCGCCCAATGCGGCCCCATCCGACAGCAATTGAACACGATATACGCGCTCCAATATCTGATCAAGATGCGCTTGGGTTGGCTGCGGAGCGCTGGAACTAAGCCAATGCTGAGTCAAATGGTCTACAGCAACGGGCATGAGCGAAGTGTACACTCCGTCCCTAAAACGCACCATCCGCGGCACCGGGGGCGGGACGCTCGTCACGAACGCTGGCCAACTCGGGACTGCTCGCCCGCGAAGCCCGAACGAGGCAAGCGTTTCGTCAGACTTCACACGAAATTTGGGCGCCCATGTCAGATCGATGAACGATGCGCGGCTCATCTCGTAAGAACGAGCTTACTCACTGCGAACTGACCGGGGGCATCGTGGTGTGGAGCGAACGCCAGGCCCTTGATTTCGCCGAGATCGAGGGGCGCTCCAGTCTTCGCGTCTGGTGGCTGAAAATAGGGATTGGGGCGCAGATCGGCAAACGTGATTCGGACCGGCTGCCAAGCGCCGCCTTGGAGGTCGACCCAGGTCGTGTATACGACGTGATTGCGATCGAAGAAAGAGATCGAGAGCCTTTCTGGATTGGTTGGTTTGATCTGAAAGGCGATACCATTTGCGCTCGTCCAATCGGGGTTTTCCGCATCACACCAGACGTCGCGCCCTGCCGGGTCGCCCGTTGGCCCTGGATACTGGACCAACAGGACCGGTTCGTTCGGCAACGCGGAATCGGCAGCGATCGAGACCTTCACGTCCGGGTTGGTCGTGTGAACGCCCGCAACACCCTTTGCGTACGACTGTATGACAATCACTGGC
>DASZQI010000079.1:0-164875 GCA_035549735.1 Polyangiaceae bacterium
AACTACGATACGGGCATGCTGAAGACGCTGCTCGATAGCACCAGCATGTTTCGCCGCCTCGGTTGGGGTGAGTACAGCTGGTCGACCGGAGCTCCGTCTCACGGAAACTACGTTCGCCCCGATGGTAACGTGGGCGTGGGCTTGGTGGCACCGCCGCGTTACACGCGCGCTTTCTTGGAAAGCGCCGGGCTGATCGGCCCCACGCGGCACACTACGATCGTGCGCCTTCTCGACTGGGGCGTCGAGAACATGTCGCATTTCTACAACGACTATACTTGATCGCGCGGCCGTTGGCGCGCAGTCGGTGGCAAACGGCACCGGCGCGGTCTACGTGTTCGAGCGCGGAGCGAGCGGTTGGGCGCAGAAGCAGAAGCTCGTCGCCAGCGACGCGATCGCTGGCTCGGCTTTCGGTCAATCGGTTGCGCTCGAGGGTGATTTGCTGGTGGCGGGCGCGCCCCAGGATTCGAGCTCGAACGGGGCCGCGTATCTCTTTCGGCGCAGCAACAACAGCTGGCAGCAGGAAGCCAAGCTAGTCCCGTCGGACCCCGGTTACGGCAAGTACGGGGGTGCGCTGCGCATCCAAGACGGACGGGTCCTGGTGAGCGCGCCCTGGCGTAAGATCGGTTCGCTCTCGAACGCCGGAGCGGTCTACGTGTTCGAGCGGGTTGGTAACGCGTGGACCGAGACCCAGAAGCTGACCTCGCCAGGGGCGCAGGAACTAGGCGGATTCGGCAATTCTCTCGCCACCGACGGCAACACATTGCTAGTAGGCGCCTACGGTGAGCAAGAAGCCGCCGGCGTGGCTTACCGCTATCGGCACACTGGGAACGCCTACGTGTTCGAGGCGACGCTGGAACCCGCGGTGTCCATCTTGAACGATCGTTTTGGCGGTTCGGTCGCGGTAGAGGGTGATCTCAACGCTGTGGGTGCATACGGTGAACCTTCTCAAGGGCTCTCCACCGGAACGGTGTACCTCTACAACAGTGCGCCGCTCACGCGCGGGCAGTGTGTGCAGGCTGACGGGTCGCAAACCGGTGATCCTGCGGTGAGCGTCATCTTCACGAGCGTCGACGAGGCGGGCACTACCGAGGCCATTGCTTCGACTACGGGCCCGGCCGTGCCGGTTGGTTACAAACTGGGCCAGCCACCGACCTTCTACGAGATTTCGACGACAGCCGAGTACACTGGCCCGGTCCAGGTCTGCATCGATTACAGCCAGGTGAGCTACGCCGACGAGAACACGCTCCAGCTCTTGCACTACGAGAATGGAACCTGGCTGAACCTGTGCGCGAGCGGCAGCGGCTGCGCGCTCGACACGACTGCGAATCGCATCTGCGCATACAGCAGCACGCTCTCACCCTTCGTCGTGGTCGAGTCTGCCTTGTTCGCGAAGGTGCAAGTGCCGGGCGGCAACCGCACGACCGAGGCCGTGTTTTTGGCGCAGAACTTCAGCGCGGTCGGGGACACCGTTCAGCTCGACGTGTACCTCAAGAGCCCACAGCCGAACCCCGCAAATTATGGCACGTTGCAGCTCTTTCTCACGCTCGACGGTTCCGGCATCGTAAACCAGAGCTTGGGTACGAAGAGCCTCACCGGGCTTTCGTTGAACGCCTGGACGACGCTGTCGTTCACGGTGCCTGCGGCAACTCGCACGCGCTTGCTCACGGGCATCGACACGGGGCACTTCATCGTGAAGACCAGCACGCCGACGAACGCCCCGGCGCTGACTCTGAACCGGCTGCGCTTCGCGGGCACGCTGACGGCACGGGCCGAAAGCGCGCCGCGGCGCTCGGATATCGCCGGGCTGCTCTCGTTCGAAGGGCCGTACGATTGGTCGGCGCAGGGCGGCACACTGGCGCTCGACGCGAGCCCGGTCACCGACGGCGCTCGTTCGCTGCGGTTTCATCGCACCTCGACCAACTCGGTCGCGAAGAGCGCGGCGTTCTTCGCGAGCGAGCTCGGCACCATCGGCACGCGTATGACCTTCGACGTTTACGTGCCGCCCGGCGTGTCTTGGGGCGACGTCCAGGGCGTGGTCTCATGCCCGGTCAACACCAATCAATACGTGGGGAGCGCGACCTTGGTCGGGCGCCCTGCGAACCAGTTCGCGCACATCTCACTGACGCTGCCGAACGCGGTCCGCCAAAGCCTGCTCGTCGCCAACCAGGCTTGCACGCTGAGCGTCGCCATCAACGCGCCGGTTACCGCGCAGGACTTCCGGCTCGACAGGCTGCGTATCGAATAAGCACCGTGTAAAAGCACCTCGCGCGGACGCGCTGAACGCCCGCGCGAGGTGACAAGAAAACCTCAGCGTCGATTACGACGGCGCAGGCCCGCAAGTGCAGCCGCGGCGAGCAGCACACCGAACGCGCCTCCGGAGCCGCTTGCGGCGGGGGAGGTGATGCTGCATTTCACGTCGTTCTTGCCATCGTTGTTGGTGTCGATGTCCACGTCGACGTCCACGTCGACGTCCACATCGACCTTGATCGAGAGCTCCGCGGCGAGCTCGGCCGCACAGTCTTTGAGGTTCGAGGCATTCACGAATTGCCCATCGCAGAAGATGGCGCCGCCGCGATCCTGACAGGTCGTGTTGCAGGTTTGCACGGTGTCGGTCTGGCAGCTCGCGAAGTTTTCGGTCTGACAGGTGATTTGGCAATCGCTGGTGGCGGTCGCCACGCAATTGTCCTCGCACACCGGCGAACATTTGGTCTCGCACACCTGCTCCTGGTCGTCATCACGACAATGCGAGTCGCACCTGACGTTGCAGTTCTGCTGACAGCACGCTTCGCAGCGGCCCTTGTTGTCCCTGCCGTCGCAGCGGGCGGAGCAGTCCTGTGCGCACTCCGAGCGACACAATCCGCGTGAACTCTGCTTGGTCACGGTGGTGCACTGCTCGACACATACGGGCGTACAGCTTTGAGAACACTCACTGGTCGCGGTTTGCGTACAGCTCGCTTCGCACTCGGTCTGAGTGCGCGCGACGCACGCGGTCTCGACGGAAGTGACCTCACATTGCGTAGAACAGTCTTGCTTCGGTACGAAGCGACAGCTCGCGTCGCCCGTGAGAAAGATGCCTCCGCAGCTCTCGAGTCGCGCCTGCGCCAGGCTAGGTAACAGGAATAGACTCGCGCCGATCAGACTCGTGCTCAGTAGGCTCTTTGCTATTTTCATCGTCCTGGCTCCTTGACTTGCGTCGCGTCCCGGACGAGCCCAGTGCACCTGCCATGCCGAGCGCGAATTCCGGCGCTCCGAACCGAGCAGGTGCGGGAATAAACCGCAGAATTTACCGAGCCCCTCGCATGGAATGGTGACGAGGCTTATTGCCCCGCGTGGGGCACAAGCGGCGTGCCGTCAAGGCTAGCTCGCGCCGTGATTAGCGATAATCGCGCTCGCGATACGAGCGATAGAAGCCGAGCACTCGTGCGACGTAGTCCTGCGTCTCCGAATACGGCGGGATGCCACCGTAGCGCATCACCGCAGCCTCCCCGGCGTTGTAACCCGCCAGCGTCAGCTGGATGTCGCCATTGAACATGTTCGCCAGTACGCGCAGATAGCGTGTGCCGCCGAAGATATTCTGACGCGGGTCGAACACGTCCTCGACCATCATGCGCTGGGCGGTTTCCGGGATCATCTGCATCAGCCCGCGAGCATTGGCCGGCGAGACCGCGCGCGGATCGAAGTCGCTCTCGACCTTGATCACCGCGCGTACGAGCTCGACCGGAATTTGGTAGAGCGTCGCGGCTTCGCGAATGTGTTGGTCGTACCGAGCGAAGCGTTCGGGCGATGCGTCGCGGGGAAAGCTCACCGGGGCCTTGGGCTCGCCGCGCGCGTAGAGTCGCGCGCCAGTCTTGGGCGCGCTGCTGAAACTGATCACGCCATCAGGCCCGACCGAGCGATAGATATCTGCCGATGCCCGTTCGCTGGACGTGAGCGCGGCCGTGCAGGCGGCCAGAGTTAATGCCCAGCCGATGACTCCAGGGAACCGCGCGCCTTTGGGACGGGGGAAGGACATGCGTTGGGGGGAGCGAGGCATACGGCCCCAATCGTACCGAGTCACCGGCTGGTCGATCGAAAAAACGGAGACGAAGCTCGGTTTGTTCCCGCCAGGCGAAACGAGCGAATTCGGCCGACGGGCCGCATAAAGACATTCGGAGATCCGACCCGGGCGCCGGCCCGTACTGAAATCATGCGAGATCCTGAGCGCCGCGACCCCGAACCGCCGCTGACGGGAGATCCCGATTCGTGGCTGGACGAGGTGCTGCCCGACATTCTGCCGCCTCGCCCGGTGTCGGCGGAGGTGGGCCGGGTTCGACTGCTCGAAGCCGTGCGCAGCCCAGCTCTTCGCTATGCCCCTTTCTACGATCGACTCGGCGCGCTCTGGGATCTGCCCGATCCGGCGTTGCGGGCAGTGTTCGAAGGGGCCGCGAACGCCCGCGCCTGGCAGCGTGTGTGGCCTGGTTTTCGGCAGCTGAGCGTCGTGGGCGGGCCGAAGCTTCTAGGCGCTCGCGCCCGGCTGATGCACTTCGAGCCGGGGTTCCGCTTTCCGAGCCATCGTCACCGCGGTGCGGAGACCCTCTTGGTGCTGGAAGGCAGCTATAGCGACGAAAACCAAGTCCGGTTCGGTCCCGGCGACCTCTCGGAAATGGCCGCCGGCAGCGCTCACGAGCTGGTCATCGGCCCTGACGGACCGTGCGTAGCCGCCGTAGCAGAGCGCGGCCTCGAGTTTACCGGACCGTTGTTGAGGCTGTTGGGGCGCTGGTTCTCGCTCTGAGTGCGCCCGACACGGCCTTTAGCTGTCTTGGTCGGTGCTCAGGTAGGTGTACGAGCGCAGCGAGTCTTCGTAGTGCCGCATCAGCGTGCGCAGCTGATCGTTGGTGAGGCGGCCGGCGCTGACCGCGCGCTCGGCCTGGCGCCGCACAGCGTCGACCATGCTGTCCGGTTGGTACGCGACGTAGCGGAGTACCTCGGACACGCTGTCGCCCTTGATCACGTGACGGACTTGGTAGCCGCCTTCATCGGTCAGCGCGACGTGCACCGCATGTGTGTCCCCGAATAGGTTGTGCAGGTCGCCCAGAATCTCCTGGTAGGCGCCGTTCAGGAACATGCCGAGGTAGTAGGCTTCGGTGTCCTTCAGCCCGTGTACGTCGAGTGAGCTTCGGACGTCCTCGACGTCGATGAAGCGATCGATCATGCCGTCGCTGTCGCAGGTGAGATCCGCGAGCGTGGCCGACACGGTGGGCTCTTCCTCCAAGCGATGAATGGGCATGATCGGAAACAGGTGATCGATGGCCCAGATATCCGGCGCCGACTGGAACAGCGAGAAATTGCAGTAGTAAATGGCGCTCAGCGTGCGATCGAGGTGCTTCAGCTCCTCCGGCACGAAGTTCAGGCGGCGCAGGGTTTGCTGCAGCTTTTCGCAGCAGTTCCAGAACAAGCGCTCGACTTGGGCGCGCTCGCGCAAAGTCAGGTAGCCATACTTGAACAGGCTCTGCGCTTCGTCTTTGGCCTGGCTCGCGTCGTGGTAGCTCTCCTGCACGTTCTTCGGCTGAATGCCACGGTAGGTGTCGTAGAGCTCTTTCAGTAGTCGGTGCGCTTCGCTCTTGGGCTCCACCGGCTCGGCGAAGCGGACCTCGTTGCGACCCACCACCTCGAACACCAAGACCGAGTGGTGCGCCGCAATCGCGCGCCCGCTCTCGCTCACCAAGGTGGGCACCGGAATGTCGGCCTTGGTGCAGGCGGCTTGAATGTGCGAGACGACGTCGGCCGCGTACTCGTCGAGCTGGTAGTTCTTCGATGCGTGAAAATCGGTCTTGGAACCGTCGTAGTCGACCGCGAGCCCGCCGCCGACGTCGAGGTAGCCCATCTTGCAGCCCATCTTGGCGAGCTCGACGTAGATGTTGGACGCCTCCTGCATCGCATTCTTGATTGGGATGATGCTGGAGATCTGGCTGCCGATGTGAAAGTGCAGGAGCTGCAGCGAGTCGAGCATGTTCCGCTCGGTCAGGCGATCGACCACCTCGACGATTTCCGAGGTGTTGAGGCCGAACTTGGCGCGGTCACCGGCGGAGTCCGCCCAGCGCCCGACGCCGCGCGTCGTGAGCTTGGCGCGCACGCCGATCAGCGGCCGAATACCCAGCTTCTCCGAAGCCGTGAGCACGATCTCGAGCTCTTCGAGGCGCTCGAGTACCACGATCACGGTCTTGTCGAACTTCTGCGCGAGCAGCGCGGTCTCGATGTACTGCCGATCTTTGTAGCCGTTGCAGATGATGAGCCCGCCGACGTCGCTCATGCAGGCCAGGGCGATCAAGAGCTCCGGCTTCGAGCCCGCCTCCAGGCCGAAGTTCCACTTGCGGCCGACCTCGACGATTTCTTCCACGAGGTGGCGCTGCTGGTTCACCTTGACCGGGAACACGCCGCGGTAGGTCGCCTGATAATCGTATTCCGCGATGGCCTTGGCAAAGGCTTCGTTGATGCGCTTGATGCGGTCTCCGATGATGTCGGAGAAGCGAATCAAGAGCGGCGGTTCGAGGCCGCGTGCGCGCAGCTCCTGCGTGATGTCGAACAGGTTGATGCGAAAGTCCGGACGCTCCGGATCCGGAGTCACGTCGACCTGGCCTGTCGCGTTCACCCAATAGTATGGCGCGCCCCAGCCTTGGATTTGGTAGCGCTGGGCGGCGCGGTCCACGCTCCATTCACTGGTTCCGTTTTGCTTCTCGAGCGACAGCGCGCGGCGAGAAACGTCGAGAGCAGCATCCAAAGTGAGTTTTGCGCCGTTCATGGTCGTTTTTTCGTGCCCGAATATAGCTGAATTTTTCGACGGCCAGCGCAGGTTCCCGCGCGCGCCGGTCGGATCTTTTGTCTCAGGTCGGGAGGCGGGCAGGCTTTGCCCGGGTCACTGTGGCCAAAACAAGGTGGGCAGCGCTGCTCGTCGGTGCAGGGCCAGGAAATCCATCGAGAAAGCGACGGTGACGTGGACCAGGAAACCCGCGTAGATGCTACGCGTGCGCATGGCGAGCGAGCCGAGCACCACGCCCGCCACGATCGCACCGTTCGCCTCCAGGTACGGCTTTCCGTAGTGGATCATGCAATATGGCAACGCCATGGCGAAGATGGCGGACGACCCGAGCGAGCGGCGCAGGGCGCCGAGCATCCAACCGCGAAAGAACAGCTCCAGCGCGAAGAATTGCAGGAAGTACATGGCTTCCCAGCAGAACCAGTCGAAGTAGCTGCGCGAGCTCTGCTTATAGAACGGGTAGTAGCTTCCGAAGTCGGGTTCCCGCGCCACGATCAGCATCACGGGGATGACCACGGCCAGGCAGAGCCCGTAGATCCAGGCGTGGCTGAAGAAGCCCCGGCCGCGCAAGCCCATGTCGAGCAGCTTGTCCTCCGGAAACATCAGTTTCCACAGGGGCAGGGGCACCAGCACGTAGCCCACGAAGCGCGACGCGGCCCACCAAGCGTAGCCGTAGAGCTCGTCGTAACGGGCGAAGCGCGCGAGCCCCACCGGTCCGAGCTTCATCGACTCGATCCCCGGCCTGATCACCTGTTCGTAGAAGGAACGCCCGCCGTAGTACTCCTGCAGAGTAAGAACCACCGCGGTGATCACGAAGCACGCCGCCGGGCGGTAGTCGACCGCGACCGGGGAAAGGCTGCGCTGGCGCGCGGTCTCCTCGTCCACTTCCTCCCAAGTGCGGTGGAAAAACCACCACACGAGCGGGGTCAGCGCCGCCAAAATGGGCACCGGCATCAGTGCCTTGATCGGCGGGTAGTTGATCAGACTGGACCACCAGGACACCTCGTGGAGTCGCGTGAGCGGCAACTCCGGCGAGCCGGCGCTGGGGGCACGCTGGCCAACGCGGCTGAAAAGGTCGCCCAGGACGGCGCTCAGAAACAGCATTTCAGCGTCCGGCGAGCTCAGCCGCGCGCGCGAGGCGCTCGAGCGTTCGCTCGCGCCCGAGCACGACCATCACGTCGAACAAGGGCGGGCTCGAGCTGCGGCCGCTCACCGCCACGCGGGCCGCTTGCGCGAAGTCCTTCAAAGTGAGCTTTTCCTCTTCAGCGAAGCGCTTGGCGCGCTCCTCGAGCGCGCTTGCGGTCCAGGGTTCCACTCCGCTGAGGGCAGCGGCCAGGGCGGTGAGTCGCGGCCCGCTCTCGGCGGTCAGAAACTTCTTTTGCGCGTCCGCGTCGAAAATCGGCACTTCGCGCACGTAGAAGTCGAGCGCCGCGGCTGCGTCGACCAGGGTCTTGGCGCGTTCGCGGATGGTGGGGATGCCAGCGCGCAAGGTGGCCGACGACGGGTTTTTCACCTCGCGCTTTTCGAGGAACGGCCGCACCCACGCCTCGTACTCGTCGAGCGAGGTCAGGTCTTCGCGCTTCAGGTGCTCGAACGCCACGTCCGAGAACTTCTTCTCGTCGAATTTGCCGTCGCTCTTGTTCACGTTCTCCCAGTCGAAGCGCTCGATCAGCTCCTTCCGGCTGAAGATTTCCTGATCGCCGAACGACCAGCCGAAGCGAGCCAGGTAGTTCAGAACACCCATCGGGGTGAAACCGCGGTCGCGATAATCCTGCACGCCCACCGCGGCGTCGCGCTTGCTGAGCTTCTCGCCGCGGCTCGACATCATCAGCGGCAAATGCGCAAATTCGGGGATTTCCCAGCCGAACGCGCGATAGAGCATCACCTGCTGCGGCGTATTGCCGATGTGGTCCCGGCCGCGCGCGACCAGCGTGATTTCCATGGCGTGGTCGTCGACCACGGCGCCCAGGTTATAGAGCGGGAAGCCGTCGGTGCGGACCAGCACGAAATCCTGCTGCGCGCTGTTCGGCGTTCGAATCGGGCCGAACACCTTGTCCACGAAGTCGGTGCTGCCTTCACGCGGCGTCTTGAAACGCACCACGAACGGCAGGTCGGGCTGATCCTTCCGGTCGCGGCAGGTGCCCGGGTACACGAACTGCGCCTTGGGGTTCTCGGCCTTCAGCGCTTCGCGCTGGCGATCGAGCTCTTCCTTCGTGCAGTAGCAACGGTAGGCCTTGCCGTCCCGGATCAGCTGCTCGGCCGCCTCCCGATAGAGGCCCTTGCGCTCGCTTTGGAAGTACGAGCCATGCGGCCCCCCGACCTCGGGGCCTTCGTCCCAGTCGAGGCCGAGCCAGCGCAGGGAGTCCAAAATCGCCCTGACGCTGTCCAGGCTGCTGCGGTCCTGATCGGTGTCTTCGACCCGCAAAATGAAGGTACCGCCCTGGCTTCGGGCCCAGAGCCAATTGAAGAGCGCGGTTCGCGCGCCCCCAATATGGAGGTAGCCGCTCGGTGACGGCGCAAAGCGCAACCTGGGACGCACTCCCTCGGTTTTCATAGCGTCCGGCGCGTAGCACGCAGTGAAGGATGCGTCACCCACGGAAACGCGACCGGGGAGCGGCCTTTTCGCCTGGCCCAGCGCGTGGCCCGCGGGCGAGGCCGGGACCTTCGTGGCGAGCGGTAAACCCCTGCTACTCGGTTCGGAGTTGCGACCCTGCGCGCCCGTTGCTAGAAGGCCGGCCTTCCATGGCCTCCCCAGCAGCGGCCCGGAGTCGAACGATGAAAAACTCTCCCGTCAGCGTCGTCAAGGAGCAGTTCCAATCCAAGGAAAAGCTCGTCGAGGCCGTTCAGAAACTCGCTACGTCCGATTTGTGGCTCGATCGCGTGAGCTCGAGCAAAGGTCTCGGTCGCGTCTCGAACCAGAAGCTTCTCAGGTTGCACGCGCTCCTGAGTGACATCAAGAGCCGCTTCGGTAACCGCGGCAAGCTCATCGGCTCCATCCTCGAGCTCGAGAAGCGCGCCAAGGACGCCGGCTACCAGAAGCGTCTCGAGGGCTACTCGCTGCCGCGCCTCGCGGATCTCCACGGCGTGCTCGACCGCAAGCGGGTCCGCGCTGAAGCCAAGGCCAAGGCCGCGCCCAAGAAGGCACCGGCCAAGGCTGCCGCCAAGAAGGCGCCTGCCAAGGCTGCCGTCAAAAAAGCGCCAGCCAAGAAGGCGCCCGCGAAGAAGAGCTGAGCTGAGGACGCTGGCCGAGCGCGACTGGGTCGCGCTCGGCGCCGCCTCAGCGAATGCCTTTTTCGGCTACGAACGCGTTGGTGAAGGTCGCGCTCTTTTCGTAGCTCTTCTCAAGATCGGCGATCATCTTCTTTTCGAGAAGCCCGCCGACTCCGAAGATCTTCGCGCTGACGCTGCCCTCCGCGATGCGCTTGCAGTGCTCGGGCCCGTCCGCCACGGTCGAGATCGCGATTTTGACGCTGATCTTGTCGGCCAGTCGATTCGGAACGACGGTCGCCTGATAGCGTCGGGTCTTGCGATCGAACACGCCGCGCTCCTCGTAGCCGGCGTTGTCCCCCACCACCGCTTTCAGCGGCCCGGGTAGATCACCGATCGGCGGCACGGCTTCGACCACGCGCTGCACCTGGTCTCCCTTGTCCTCGTTCTTGAGCTCGCGCCAGCCGCTGAATTTCAGGTATTCGAGGAATAGGCGGCGATTGTAGTCGGCGTCGAAGAACACCTTCGACCAGAAGCTTTCTTCGCTGCAATTGAACCTGTGCTCGACGCGAAAATCCGGCATGTCGTAGTCCGATCCAGCCCTCGGGTGCGGGCCGCCGCTTTCTTCCCCCAGCTTGGGCCTCGAGTAAAGCCCGCTGAGCC
The DNA here is from genome assembly GCA_035549735.1 of Polyangiaceae bacterium. GTDB lineage: Bacteria > Myxococcota_A > Polyangia > Polyangiales > Polyangiaceae > PMG-095. Next base: position 10,664 of record DASZQI010000079.1, read on the forward strand.
GGCTTTCGGTCTGGTAGAGTCGGGAGGATGTCCGATTCGGCGACGCTGGCCGCGATCGAACCCCGACGGCGCCCGGGTTGGGTCGGGCAAACACTGATCATCCTGCGCAAGGACATCGCGATCGAGCTCGCCACCGGGGAAGTGGTGGTGACCTCGGGTTTCTTCGCCGTGCTGATCGTGGTGCTCGCGTCGCTCGCGTTTTACGGCGGACCGGGCACGCAGCGCCTGGTCGGCGCTGGCGTCATTTGGGTGAGCCTCAGCTTCTCGGCGGTGCTCGCGCTCGGCAAAACGTGGCAGCGCGAGCGCGACGAGGGCGCGCTCGAAGGCCTCTTGGTCATGCCCATCTCGCGCAGCGCCATTTTCGCGGGCAAGGCGCTGGGCGTGCTCGGCTTCCTGCTCGCCATTTCGGCGCTGGTCATCCCGATCGCCGCCCTGCTCTTCGCTCTCGATTTGCTGGTGGTTGGGCCCGGCATCCTGTGCATCGCGCTCTGCGCGGCACCGGGCCTGGCTGCATCCGGCACGTTGTTCGGCGCGATGACCGTGCGCACTCAAGCTCGCGATCTGTTGCTCGCGGTGGTGCTCTTTCCGCTGCTCACCCCCACGCTACTGTGCGCCGTGGCCGCGACGCGCGAGCTGCTCGGCGGAGCATCGCTCGGCGAACTCTCCGACTACTTCCAGCTGATGGGCGTGTTCGACCTGGTATTCGTGGCGGGCGGACTCGGCTTGTTTGGGTCGTTGATCGAACGGTGATCGGCGATAACACTGGAGTATTAGAATCGCCCCGCGCACTGAACGCCGCCGAGTATGGGGGTCGCGACTGCGTCGCACGTTAGAGAAGCGCTGTTCGGTTCGTGCGCGAGGTCGCGGTTGCTCAAGAATGTCAGTACGCCAAGTGTGAGCAGCGCGCCGCCGCCTGCGTACAGGCCGACCGCGAGCCATTGGTCTTGATCGATGCGGCGCTCGACGTCGGCGCACTGTTCGGCGCGAGTGGCGCCGGGGTGCTCGCAGGCCGAGCTATTCCATCTTTTGGCGCTGCGCTCGCGCTGAACGTGGAAGTACACAGCGGCGGCGGTGCTGGCGGCGCCCAGCGCCGAGAGCGTGCCCGGCAATAGATAGTTGGGCTTTCGCTCGAGCCGCCCAGAGTTCGGTCGCGAATCGGGTAGCGCCGTTGCGCTCTGTCGCCGCACGAGCATGGGTTCGGTTTCGCTGCCTTGCTCGCTCACGACGTTGCCAAACTGATCGAGCAACGCGACCGCGAGTTCGACGTCACGATCTTCGGCGTTTTCCGGGATTGCCACCTGCAACGCGGGCCTGGCGGCGCGGAGAGAGTCGAGATATTCGCGCTGCCCCGCCGCGCGCATGCGCAGCCGCACGCGGTTCACCATCTTGGCAGGGTCGCTGAGCGTGATGTTGAGCGCGTTCGACTCGAGCCGCGTGCTCAGCGTAAGCCGCTCGCGATTCGAGCTCCAAAATCCGCGCGCCTCCAGGTACGGCGCGCGCAAACGCGGCGACAGTTCGCGGTCGAGCTTCTGCGTGGGATCGATGCCGAGCAGGCGAATGAACGCGGCTCGCGCATCCTCTTGCAAACCCAAAGCGGCGCTCGAGACACCGAGCAAGAACTCGAGTCGCGCCATTTCGGCCGGCGTGTGCCCCCCTGCTCGAATTGCGCCCGCGGCGCGCTGCCTCACCGCTTCGAAATCCACCTCGCGATAGGCTTCTTCGACCGCGCTGATGTCGGGGCTCGGCTCGGCGGATGCGCTGGGCGCCGTTGCCCCGAGCGCTGCGATGCACGAAACCAACTGAATGCCGCGCAGCCTCATTCCAGACCAACCCTGCGCGAAACCGCTTTGCCTGGCTCGATGCGTAGCGCGTAGGAAGCGCGCGCGCCTGTTTCTGGATTGGAGAGCGAGAGCACCACGTCACCCGGCGGAAGAGCGACGCGCACCAGCGGAGTGGTGCCGAGCACCCGCCCGCCCACGCTCACGACCGACCAGGGGCTGCTGTCGAGCGTGAGAAAGCCGGGCTCGACCGGCCCCGCGCTGGAGGCCGAGGCGCGCGGCGCGGCGCGCTCGCCGAGCTCTGCCGTCACGTCTGCCGCCGGAGTCACGGTGGCACGCGGTCCTCGCTGCGCTGCGCGCGCCAGCGGCTGTGTTGGTCGTCCGTTGTGCCCGGACTCTCTCTCTTCTGTGGCCGAAAAGGCCGGGGCGGGTGGCGTCGGCGCTGCCGCTGTCGCGGCGTGCTCCGCCGTGGCGTCGGGCGCGCGGGGCCCCGATTCTGGGGGCGCGTGCGGAACGAGCGCGGCGAGTTCGAGCGATTTCTCTTTCGGCGGGCTCGGTCGAAAGACGACCACGCCAATGCCCGTCGCGATCCCGACCAACACCGAGAGCAGCCCGACCAAGAGCCAGCTCGCGAGTCGATTCTTGCGCTCGAGCACCAGCATCAGCTGGTTGGTTTGGGTCCGCTGCTGCAAAAGCTCGGCAAAATCGCCGGCGTTGGTGCGCGCCGACAAGCTGGGCGGCGGTAGCACGCGCGCCATGGTCCCGGAGCTGGTTGGGCTGCGCTGCGCCAGAAGGTCGCGAATGAAGCTCTGTTGCTCGTCGCGCTCCGCGCCGAAGAGCTGATCCATGAACACCGCCAGAGCGGTCGTGAAGCCGCGCCCTTGGCTGTCGAGCCATTGCTCCAGCGCCTCTTTCATTTCGAGTGCCGAGCCGTAGCGCTGCTCGCGATCGCGCTCGAGCGCACGTTGCATGATCTGCTCCAGAACCGGTGGCACGTCCGAGCGATACGCCGCAGGGTAGGGAATGGGTGCTTCCAGCGTCGCTTGCAGCATCGCCGCTTCACTCGGCCCCTTGAATAGCCGCGCGCCGGTGAGTAGCTCCCAGAAGACCACCCCGACGCTCCAAATGTCGGCGCGTGGATCGACAGGTTCACTGCGCGCTTGCTCGGGCGCCATGTACGCGAATTTGCCTTTGACCAGCCCTGCGCGCGTAGCTCCTTCCTGGATCGTGGCTTTGGCGATGCCGAAATCGACCACTTTGACGCGCCCGTCGTATTCTACGAACAGATTGTGGGGCGAGACATCGCGGTGCACGACGCCGAGCGGGGTGCCGTCGTAATCGCAGGCCGCGTGTGCGGCGCCGAGCCCTTCCAACGCGTCGATGACGATCTTGACCGCAAGCTCCAGCGGTAAGACCCGCCCCTGCTCCTGCACCCGCTGCATCACTCGCTGCAGCGGTTGCCCCTTCAAGTACTCCATCAGGAGGCAGAGGCGCCCTTCGAAGCGTCCGACGTCGAGCGTCTGCACGATGTTCGGGTGACTGAGGCGCATTCCGATTTTGGCCTCGTCCAGAAACATCTGCACCGTGACTGGATCCGTGCAGAGCTCCGGGTTTAGCCGCTTCATCACCACCAGGCGCTGCACGCTGGAGTCGGGCTCCCAACCAGCGAGGAAGATCTCCGACATGCCGCCGCGGCCGATCGAGGCCAGCAAGCGATAACGGAGGAAGGCGGGATCCGTGTCCACGGCCAGCGCGCTCGTATTCGCGAACTCCGAGTTTTCGATTTGTGACAACATGGCGGTGCCTCTCAACTCAGATTTCCCCTGGAAATGCGGTGAACTTCACTTCTGGCAGTAGCCGAACGAACAGGTTTCATCCGTCTTGCAGTCCCCGCGCAGTGAGCACGGTGTGCAGTCGGTGGCCCCGGTCGCGACCGCGTCGTAAAGGCACGAGCAGGGGTTTTCGGGGGTGAACGGCATTAGATTGCCGCCGTCGTTGCTGCGACTCACGCGCATGGCGCACTCGGGGACCAATCCGCTCTGTGCGTACACGTCGATCAGACGAACCCCGTTGGGCAGCGCTTTCGAGCCGGTAAGGTAGCCGACGATGTCCTGGATCTGCTGCCGGACTTTGGCGTTTGCCGGCGCTCCAGCGCCATCGACTTTGTACATCAGGTGCAGCGGGCCCCAGAGCGGGTAGTGGCCATCGCGCACGTTCTGTTTGTCTCGCGCACCGGGCGCGGAATCGGGGTACATCGCGCAGGCCTGATGCGTATCTTGGTACGCGAGCACGCGGATCTGTGCCCGCAGGCTCTGCGTGTCGATGTAGTCGGCCGCGAGGATGCCGATGGCCTGATTGGCCGTGGCCTGGGTCGCGCCCGCGGAGAGCAGATCGCTCGCCACTTCATCCGAAGATTTGTGGGGCTTTCCGCGAAAATTCGCGGAAGGGACGCCAATCGCAGCGGCCAGCAAGGCCTGCGTACCCGACGTGGCGCTACGCTGAAAGATGTAGCGCTCGTCGTTCCAAATTGGGGTCGCGCCGTCCGGGCCGAGAACGCCGCCGTCGGCGCCCAAGCCGAACACCAGGTACGCTGCGCGCGCGCTGATTTCGCTGAGCATGGAGTTCGCCGGCACCGCGAAACCCATGGTTTGAATCGGTCCGTGGGCGTCGCGTACTTGCAGCGAATCGAGGTTGGTGAGCTCGAAGCCTGGGCAGGTTTGCGCGAACACGTCTGAAACACCGATGTCCGCGATCACACCGGGTGCCGGCCAATCACACGCCTTGCCAGTGCTGGACGCGCTGTCCCAATAGGTCGCGCTGGTCGCGGGCGCCGGTGAGGCTCCGGTCTGCAGCGGCGTCGCATTGACGATCGCATCCACGCCGACACACGAGCCGGTCGACGTGTACACGAGATAGATCGATTGCTCGGCCAGTTGCCGCGCAATTTGCTGCAAGTACGGCTTGGCCGCGGACGACCCAGCCACGACCACGACGCTGCCGTTTTCGGCCAATGCGCCGCAAGAAATCGAACTTGCGCCGCCAGCCGTGGTAGCTCCGCCTCGCCCCGCGCTGCCCCCGCCTGCGCTGCTGGTATTCCCTCCGCCTCCTAACGACGCCCCGCCCTTACCGGCGCCCGCCGCTCCGCCGCCTGCGCTCTGCGCTGCATTGCCCCCAGCACCGCCGCTCGCGGCGGCGCCGCCGGCGGTTGGAAGGGCCGGAAGTTTTCCATCGCTGCCGAGCGCCGGCAGACGCGCAATGTCGTCGAACGGAGTACACGTCGCTCGCGAGCAAGCGTTTTCGAGGCTCACGATATCGGTTCCCGGGCACGTGCCGCAGCCGAGTCCGTGGAAACCAGTTTCATCGATGCAGCTCTCACCGCCGGCACCGCTCGCTCCGGCCGTGCCGAGGCTTCCGCCGTCTGAGCCTGAACGCCCGCCCGTTCCGGTCGACTCGGAGCCCGCGCTGTCGCTTAGCCCTCCGCTGTTACTTCCACCGGAGGATTTCGCTACTCCCCCTTGCGTGTTCGAGTTGCCGCCCCCACTCGCCCGGTCGCCCGAACCACCGCTCGCGGCGCCTCCCGACGTATTCGAACCGCCGGCGCTGGCCAGATCGAACGCGTCGTTTTTGGACTCGAGCTTGGTGCAGCTCACGCCTGCGAGCAGCGCCGCGAGCGCCAGGTTTTTCCCGCGATATTTCCTGAATCTTGCTGCGAGCACGGCTTCCCTGACGAGGAGCCGCCGTTCTATCAAGCGGGTCCGGTGTGTTCACGCGCGAAGCACGGCTTCGTAGGAATGTATCCGCCGCGACGCGTGCTCGTCATCGCGCGAGCATGGCGCCAACTTGCACACCTGAATGGAAGCGAAGGTCGTAGTCTCAGCGCCCGTGGGCGCGGAGGGCGTCGTCGAGCGCGTCGAGCACCAGCGGGACCTCGCTGAGTGCGTTGGGAAAATGGGGTGCGAAGCGCAGGAGTCCATCGGGCGTCGCGGCCTGAATCCGGCGCTGTCTCAAGGCGAGCGCGAGCTCCGCGGCGCTGCTGCCGGCGGGCGGGACGACCGACAGGATACCGGAGCGGCGCTCGGGGTACGCCGAGCGCAAGGTGGAGAGGCCGCGCTCGACGAGCCCTTGTTGGAGCGCGTCGAGGTAGCGAGTCACGTGCGCGAAGATCGCGGGCGGCGTGAGCTCGAGGAGCGGGTCGAGGCCGGCCTCGAGTGCCGCGAAGCTCAACGCGCTGGCCGAACCATTTTCCAGGACCTGAATGGTGCGTTTGAGCGGCCGGTCGTAGCGGAGCTCACCGGGGCCATGGAATAGAAAGCGCGTCCCGTCTTCGTGGCTCAGCCAGCCCGCAGTGCGTGGTTCGAGCGCACGCGCGCATTCGGTTTTGGCGTACACGTAGCCGGCGCCTTCCATGCCCATCAGCCATTTGTGGGCTCCGCCGACCAAATAGTCGACGTCGAGCGCGGTGACGTCGAGCGGCATCACACCGACCGCTTGAATGGCGTCGACCGCGAGCTCCGCGCCATGGGCGTGGCACAGCGCGGCCATGGCGGCGAGCGGCATGCTGAGCCCGGTTTGGAATTCGACCGCGCTCACCGCGACCAGCCGAGCGCCGTGAGCGAGCGCCGCGGAAAGCGGGGCGAGCAAAGCCTCTTCGTCGAGCCTGGGATCGGGCTTTGGCAAAAATCCGAGCTCGAGCCCGAAGAGCTTGGCCACGCTTTGCCAAGGCGAGACGTTGGCCGGGAACTCTCCGTCGTACAACAGGACAGTGTCGCCGCGCTGCCAGGGCAGCGACAACGCGAGCGAGCTGATCGCGCGCGTGGTGCCGGTCGCGAGCGCCACGTTCTCCGGCGAGGTGCCGAGAAAGGCAGCCAATTTTTCGCGCAAGCGCTCGCGCTGAGCGTGCCAGTCGAGGAAAGCGGCTTGACCCCGGCGAGCATAGTCGCTGGTGACTTCTTGGACCGCGCGCGCAACGCGCGAGGAGACCGGCGATATCGCGGCGTGACTCAAATAGGCGTCTGCTTCCAGGGTCGGAAAGAGGCTGCGGTTGCCTAACTCGACGCGCTCGGAGCTCATGCGCGGCAGCGTGTTCGCACCGTTGCGCGCGGTCAATGAGTGGCTGCGCGACCCAATACGAGAGCCGAAGGCCGGGCAGGCGCGGCTGCAGGGTCGGGGCGGGTCGGCATGCGTTGCCTATTTACGCGCTTCGACGAGGAGCGCGCCCTTTTCTGGGGTGCCCCCAGAAGACTCTCCTCAAGATTCGGCGAGTTCTTGGGCAATCTGGCGCGCGGCCCGGGTGCCTTGCTGCTCGCTGCTTTCGGCGCGACCGGTGAGCGAGCCCGCGCAGAACACGCCCGGGGCCGCACGGCTCTGCGCGTCGAGCTCGGGCAGGTAGCCGCGTGCGGGGTCGAAGCGCGTGTGTCCGCCCGCCTGTACGGCGAGTTCGAAGGCTGGCGCGCGCGGGCCGTCGTAGAGCAGCGCATCGACTTTTACCCGGCGCGGACCCTCGTGCAGGAAAATCGCGCTGAGCGCTTGGCGCCCTTCGACGCGAGTGATCGCTCTATCACCCGCGAGTGTTATGACGCAGCGCTTGCCCAGTGCGAGTCGGGCCTGCTCCGCGAAGGGGCCTTGTCCGACCACGGCGACGCGCTCTCCGGGCGCAATTTCGCCTTTCAGCAGCGATAGCGCGGCGCGTGCGCTGAAAATGCCGGGCAAGTCGTTGCCGGCAAAGCCGGGGTTCGCGTCGTGACCCCCGCTGGCCAGGAGCAGAAAGCGCACGCGGACCAGGCTAACCCCGCTGGGCCCCGAGAGCAGGACCGACAGCGCGGGCTCGTTCGTGGTGTCTCGATACACGCCGACGGCGCTGGTTTCGCTGCGCAGTTCGGCGCCCGCCTCGCGCGCAGCCCGGAGGCATTGCTCGGCGCGTTCGGGCGCGAGTAACCCGAGCGAGCCGCCGAGCTCGAGCGCGTCGTCGACCAAGAGCGCACGCGGCCCGAGCACCGAAGCAGCTGCGAGACCGGCCGCGCCGCCGCCGACGATCACGACGTCACGGCTTTCGTGTGCGGCTTCGCGCACCGGCGCCGGTTCGTCAGCGAGGCGCCCGAGACCCGCGATACGTCGCGCGACGCGTTGAACCACCGCGGAAACGCCGCGAACGCCCGCGAATAGGCGGTGATGATCCATGCCATGCGGGAACAAGAAGTCGGTCGCTTGCAGTAGATCGAGCTCGCGCGAGCCGAGCACATTTTGGGTTTCGACGGTCTCTCCACCCTGCACGCGATGGCGGCAGGCCATCACGTTCGGGACACCATCGACCCGCACCAGACAGCCGTCGCAGGCGGCGCGCAGGCAATACGGGCCGCGCGGGCGATGCAGTTTGGGGCTGCGCGCGAGCGCCAGCCGCCCTTCGGCGATCAAGCTGTGCGCGAGTGGTTCGCCGAGCTCGGCCGCGATTAAGTCGCCGTCGTGGAGAAATTCGGCCTTGTGGCGAATGGGAGTGAGACGGTGGCTCATGCCGGGCACCGAGGATGCCCTTCCCGCGCCGTGGTCGCGAGCCCTTTTCTCGCCCGGCGGCTTGCGAGGCTCGGCTCGCCGCGCGACACTCGGCGCGTATGCGTATCGGTGTCTACGGCGGCAGCTTCGATCCGCCCCACGTGGCTCATTTGCTGCTCGCTACCTATGCGCTGTCGGTTGGGCGTTTCGAGCGAATCCTGGTGGTGCCGGTGTTCGCGCACGCTTTCGACAAACACCTGGTCGCCTTCGAACACCGGGTTCGCATGTGTGAGCTCGCTTTTGCCCCGCTGTCGTCGGTCGAGGTTTGTCAGATTGAATCGGAGCTGCCCACACCGAACCGCACACTGTTTACTCTGGAGGCGCTTTCGAAACGTCACCCGGGCGCAGAGTTCAATTTGCTGGTCGGCGGCGATGTGCTGACCGAGGCGAGCAAGTGGCACGCGTTCGAGGCGATCGTGCGCCTGGCGCCGTTGTTCGTGGTGGGCCGCTCCGGCGTTGAAGCGTCGGGCGCGAGCAGTGTGCGGCTTCCGCCGATCTCGTCGACCCGCGTTCGCGAGCTGCTCGCCAAGGCCGACGAGCCGGGAGCCCTCGCCGAGCTGACCGAGCTCGTTCCAGCGACGGTGCTCGACTATGCCCGCGCGCACCGGTTGTACGGTTAGGTGAGCGACCCGGGCCCGAGCAGGGCTGCTCTTGCGCACGGCGCGGACTTCCGGAATCCTTGAACCGTGGCTTTTGGGATGCGGGCTCGGGCCCTGTCGAAGTGGAGCGTAGGCGCGGCGAGCCTTGCGCTCGGGCTCGCGCTGAGCTCGCCTGCGTTTGCGTTTTGCAGGACTCGCACCTGTCAGCCAAAGAAGGAGAATTGTCCACCCCGCGATCCCACGCAGCCGCGTCTCGGCTGCACCGACTCCGGGAAAGAGCTGTTTCGCAAGAGCTCGTGCGTGAGCTTCAACGTTCAGGAGCTGGGCTCGCCGCGGCGCGGCATCGATGGTGAGCTGTTCGAGCAGATCGTACGGGATGCGTTCGATCGCTGGTTGAACGCCGATTGCGGTGGCGGCGCGCATCCTTCGATCGCTGCGGAGAGCCTGGGCACGGTGAGCTGCAACGAAGTGCAATACAACTGCACACACGGCAATGCGAACATCTTCCTGTTCGAAGACGAGAACTGGACTGCGACCGACGCGGCCGACGCGTACGCGTTGACCACGGTCTGGTTCGTGCCGAGTAGCGGCGAAATTCGCGACGTCGACGTCGAGATCAACGGCACCCAGTCGCAGCTCGACTGGGACAACCCACGCGATGGCGTGAACCTGCCGTCAATCGTGACTCACGAGGTCGGTCATTTTCTCGGTCTGGCTCATTCGCCGGAGGACGCATCCGCGGTGATGCGCTGGCAATACGACTACCAGTCGGACGATTTGCGCACGCTGACCGCCGACGACATCGCGGGAATCTGCGCGATTTATCCGCCGGACCGCGCGGTGAGCAGCGACGACTGTAGCCCGCGCAACGGCTTGGCCAGCGACTGCGGTCCTGGTGACGGCACGCATTGTGCGGCTTCGTCGTCTTCGTCAGGCTGCTGTTCGACCGCTCCCGGGCGGCCTGAGCCGCTTGCCGTGTTGGCGCTGTCGGCTTTCGCTTCCGCTAGCGTGATCGCGCGTGGGCGGCGAAAAAAGCGCAATTCAGGCTGACCCGAGCCCCGGGCGGCGCTTGCCGCGGCCACGATGCTAGTATCCGGCCGTGGATCTTCGCACGCGCACGTCGCTTTTCTGCGGGGTGTTGGCGCTGGCCATTGCCGCGTCAATCCTGCTGCGCGGCCGCCCGCGGCGCGCGCAGTTCTTGTTCGCCGCGCTCGCGGGCGACATGGGCCTTTGGTACCTGGCGCAGTGGCAGTTCCACAGCGGGCGCGCCGATTTCTGGGAGCGCTCGACCGCGGTGCTGGCGGTGCTGCTGCCGCAGTTCGCCTTGCACTTGTTCGACGCGATCGTTCCGCAAGGCGGCAAGCGACCGGCTTTGCTGCGCGTAGCGGGCGGCCTGTGCATCCCGATGTTACTGCTGGTGCTCACCGAACATCAGCACGGCTTGGTGCGCGGGCTGGTCATTCTGTACGTGTTCGGTCTGATCGCTGCCGGGCTCGTCGCGCTCGCTCAGCGCGGCGAGCACAGCGGCTCGCGCGCGACGCAGCGACGGGTCCGGTTCCTGGTGCTGATCGGCGCGCTGGCCGCTGCCTTCAGCCTGGCGGACTTTCTCTGGTTCATCGGCGCGCCGCTGCCGCCGGTGAGCGCCGTGCTGAGCATCGTGTTCTTGTTCGCGCTCTCGGAGTCGTTGATTCGCGCGCGCCTGGTCGATTTGTTCGACATCTTGGGCCAGCTTCTGGTCTCGACCGCGCTCGCCTTTTGTATGGCGGGCATCTTCTACGTGTTCGTGGTGCTGCTGGGCGGCTTCGAGACCATGTACCTGGGCGCCATTTTGGCCGCGATCGTGATCTTGGTGCTGTTCGAGCCGCTGCGCGAGCGGGCCGAAACCTACGCGCACAAGCTGTTCTTGCGTGAACGCGTGGATCTCGAACGCGCCGCTGCGCGCGCGCGGCGCGACTTGATCCACGTGCTCGAGATCAAGGAGATGCAGCAGGTGGTGCTCTCGGCGCTCGAGGCATCACGGCGCGCGACCGGCGCCGCGGTGTACGTGCGCGACACGATCGGCCGCGATTTCGAGCTGGGCGCGCATTTCGGGCCGGTTCCGCCCGCCCGCATCGAACCGGCCACCGCCCACCCGGTTTTCGAGCGCCTGGACTCGGGCGTGTCGATCGCTTTCGAAGAGCTCTCGCGGCAAATCGCAGAGCGACGCCGGCTCGGGCTCGGTCGCGAGGCGGAGTCGGACGAGCGCTTGCTGGCCGCCGCAGTCGTGTTCGGTCCGTTCGCGCAGGGCTTGTGTCTCGGCGTCTATGGTGCGGAGCACGCGCTGTCGGCCATGTTGCTGGTCGTGGACGACCGCGTGCGTGACGCGTTTTCCCCGGATGAAGTCGCGATTCTCGAGACCGTCGCGGTACAAATGGGCGTGGTGATCGAGAATTCCCGGCAGCACCGCAAACTTCAGGAGCGCGATCGCTTGGCCGCGCTCGGTCAGATGGCGGCCGGCTTGGCGCACGAAGTGAAGAACCCGCTCGGCGCGATCAAGGGCGCAGCCCAGCTGCTCGGCGATCCTACGGGGCGGCTCGACGTGTCCGAGCGCGAGTTCGTCGGCATCATCTTGGAAGAGGTGGAACGGCTCGATCGCGTGGTGGGCTCGGTGCTCGACTACGCGCGGCCGTCCAAGGGCGACGTGGGTTCGGTAGACGTGAACGCGGTGGTTCGTCGTACCCTCACCGTGCTCGCTTCCGATCGCGAGGATGACTGGAGCGTGAGCACCGATTTGGCCGAATCGGCCTTACTCGCCCGCGCCGACGCCGAGCAGCTGAGGCAGGTCTTGATCAATCTGATCCGTAACGCCGTGCAAGCGATGGGCGGCACCGGTCGGGTAGTGGTCACCACGCGCCTGCGTCAGGATCGACTGCCCCATCCGAGTTCGCTCGACGCCCCCGGATGGGTGGAGGTCGGTGTGCGCGACGAGGGTCCGGGCATTGCGCCACAGGTGCTCGAAAAGCTGTTCGTGCCGTTCTTCACCACCAAAGCGGCGGGCACCGGCCTCGGCCTGGCCATCAGTCAGCGCGTGGTGGAGGAGATGGGCGGCCGCATCGAGGTGGTGTCCCGCCCGGGGGCGGGTTCGACCTTCACGGTGGTCCTGCCACGGGCGACTGAACCGATATCGGTCGGCCGCCCTAACGTGGAACCCGCAGGATCTGCAGGCACTGAGCTCGCTCCCAAACCAGCGGCATGATGGGAACTTCTCACCGGCGGCCTGGCCGAAGCGGCATCGCAGCAGAGGGGTGCACACACCTTGACGCTATCTTTCGAGAAATACTATGCTTTTCAGCGACCCGTGACGTCGTGGCGAGGGCGGTGATAACCGTTCAAGCTTCGAAGGGCGACAAGGCATGAACAAGCTGGCCCCGACCAATCTGACGGAGCCCCGGCGGCGGTTGGCGCTCAGGTTCATTTCGGGAAAGTACCAAGGGGGCGAGTTTCCTCTGATCGACAAGCAGGAGATCGTCGTCGGTCGCTCGAGCGATCTCGACATGGTGCTGGTCGAAGAGATGGTCTCGCGTCGTCACGCGCGCATCCTGCAAGACGAGGGCGTGATCAGCATCGAAGATCTCGGCTCGACCAACGGGACCTTCGTCAACGGTGAAAAGATTCAGAAGGGCACGCTCAAAGAGGGCGACCGTATTCTGATCGGCACCAGCATTCTCAAGGTCGTGACCGCGTCGGAAGCGGCGCAGCGCGAAGGGCTCGAAGCCGTGGCCGCCCGCGCGGCCCGTAGCCGCAGCCAGCGCGCGCCGGAAGACGCACCGCGCATGAGCGGTAGTTTGGAAGAGATTCCGCTTCCGGACCTGCTTCAGCTCTTTGGCAGCTCGCGAAAGAGCGGCGTGCTGGTCGTGAAGAGCGACGGCAAGGTCGGGCGAATCTTCCTGAAGGAAGGGCTCATCCGCAGCGTCGTCATCGACGGTCGCGAAGACATCGGCGCGCTGAAGGCGGTTTACCGCATGCTCGAGTGGCGGCGCGGCGTGTTCGAGCTGGATCCGCCGGATCCACGCGAATTCGAGCACCCGATCGATCTGAGCGCGCAAGAAGTGCTGATGGAGGGCTTTCGCCAGCTGGACGAGCTCGGCGCGCTGAAGGAACGCTTGCCCGCGTTGGACGCGCGCCTAGCCCTGCGCGCGCCGCTCGAGGCGCCGCTGCGTGAGCTCACGCCGGAGGAATTGGATCTCCTGCAGCTGGCGTTGAACTCGCCCTCGATCGAGGCCCTGTTCGATCAGGCCGCCACGACCGATCTTGCGACCGCGAAGCAGCTCGAAACGCTGGTGAAGCGCGGCTACCTCGCTCCGGCGTCGTAGGCGGCGCTTCAACCGCGCGCGCTAAGCGCCCGAGCGCGTGCGAATGCCCACCGCTCGTGCGTGCGCTTCGAGCCCTTCGGCGCGCGCGAACGTCATGATGGCGTCGGTTTGTTCCGACAGCGCAGCCTGGGTGTATTCAATCAGCGAGCTGCGCGAGACGAAATCATAAACGCCGAGCGGAGCCCCGAAGCGCGCAGCGCCGCCGGTCGGCAGCACGTGCGAGGGACCCGCCACGTAGTCGCCCGCCGCTTCGGGCGTCATCGACCCGACGAACAGCGCGCCACCGCGCACGATCTGTGCGGCGAGCGCACGCGCGTCCTCCGTCTGCACCGCGACGTGCTCTGCGGCCAAGAGGTTTGCCACGCGCGCCAGCTCCACGCGGCTGTCGACGACGAGCGCCCAGCCGTTCGTGGTCAGCGACGGCTCCGCGATGTGCCGTTTCGGCAGGTCTGCGAGCTGGCGCTGGAGTTCGACCTCGACTTGGGCGACCAGCGCCGCGCTCGACGTGAGCAGCAGCGGGTAGGCGGCTTCGTCGTGCTCCGCCTGTGAGAGCAGATCGGCTGCGATGAAGCGGGGATTGGCGCTGCCATCGGCGATCACCAGAATTTCGCTTGGACCGGCCAGGCCGTCGATGGCAACCTGACCGAAGACCAGGCGCTTGGCCGCGGTGACGTACAGATTTCCGGGCCCCACGATCTTGTCGACCTGGGGCACGCTCTGAGTGCCGTAGGCGAGCGCTGCGATCGCTTGCGCGCCGCCCGCGTCCACGATGCCCGCGACCCCGGCCAGCTCGCACGCGGCACGAACCTCGGCGTTCACCTGCGGACACGCCAAGTAGATCTCGCGCACACCCGCTACCGCCGCGGGCACTGCGCACATCAGCACGCTCGACGGGTACAGCGCTTTGCCACCCGGAGCGTACACGCCGACGCGTTCGAGCGGGGTGACGCGGCTCGCGAGGGTCACACCGCCCTCGCTGAATTCGAAGCCACCCAAGCGCTCGCGCTGCTCCTCGTGGTAACGGCGAATGCGCTTGGCGGCGAGCTCGAGCGCCGCGCGCACGGGCGCGGCCAAGCTCTCGAGTGCGGCACGACCGCCATAGTCGCGTACGAAGAACTGGCTCGGGCGCCGCTTTTCGAAGCGCTCGACGTAGCGCGCGAGCGCCGGGTCGCCTTCGCTGCGCACCGCGGCGACGACCTCGCGCACCACCGCTTCGACGCGATCGAGGTCACTTTCGCCGCGGCGTACCAGGCGCTCGAGGGTGATGTCGAATTCGGGGGATCCTGCGACTACGGAACGGAGCAACGCGGTCATGTCCAGTGCCCAGCTTTGACCGCGGCCGGATCATAGGCACGGATTTTCGGCCCCAGCGATTCGCGGAAGACCTGCTCGTCGTCCATGTCCAGGCCTTCCTCGGGGAAGCCGCGCGCGACCTCCATGCCGACCGCGAGGATGCGCAGAAACATGGCAAAGCTCGAAGCGCAGAGCCTCGGCTTCCACTGCTCCGTTCCGCTCATGGCGGTATACACGGGACAGTCGCCCTCCGGGTCCGGGCTGCTGATGTCGAGGAAGTAGGGGTCACCGAGCAGCGCGCTGTGCCCGATCACCACCCAGCCTGGCCGCCAGCCGTTTGGAGCGGGACCGCTGCGCAGTTCGCCGGATTCGTTCAGGGCGTAGCCTTTTTGCTCCTCGAGTAGCCGCGTGGACGGAATGAGCCGTACGCGCTCCGCCGGAGTGCGCGTCTCCACATCGAGCGGATCCATCGCGAGCAAAAACTCTCGATAGCGCCGGGGGATGCGAAGCTTACTGCGCAAAGCTTCGACGACGGCAGGTTCAGCCTTTTCGAACCGGGCGGGGACTTCCCTTAGGTCGAAGGCGTTCTTCAGAGCAGATATCGATTCCGCGAGATCGCTGTCCAAGCGCGACCCTCTTTCGCTCTCCACTCAAGTAGGAGCGGAATACCGGACCGGTTAACCGGCCGAAAAGCCAAAACTCGATGTAGGTTTCTGCCTCGGGCCGGCCAGCGACGCAAGCCCCTGCGCTGATTCAATTGGAGATTTCGCGCGCGGCACCGAAGAGGCGACGTTCCAGCGAGGTGTCGGCCGACGGCCTGGGGTCGGCCGGCTCGAGTGGCTTCTGACCGCCGGAGGCGGCGTCCTGGAAAAAACGGGGTCGCCTCCGGCGCGTGGCGCCGGCACAGCTTCGCGACTAAGGGGACCGATGGTCATGGACCCGCCCGCGGACGACGCGGTTCTCGATGCGACCCGGAACTGGCTCGAACGGGCCGTGATCGGCCTTTCGCTGTGCCCGTTCGCGAAGGCCGTACACGTGAAAGACCAGGTTCGCTACGTGGTGAGCCACGCTGAAACCGGCGAGGCCTTGCTCTCGGCCTTGCGCGACGAGCTCACGGTGCTGTCGACCGCGGAGCCCGAGCAGATCGAGACGACGCTCTTGATCGCACCGCGCGCGCTCGAGGACTTTCTCGAATACAACGCCTTTCTCGAGCGCGCGAACTCGCTGCTCGAACAGCTCGACCTTGTCGGTACTCTGCAGCTCGCGAGCTTTCATCCGCAGTACGAGTTCCGGGATAGCCAGCCGAGCGACGTCGAGAATTGTAGCAACAGGTCACCGTACCCAATGGTGCACCTGCTGCGAGAAGCGAGCGTGAGTCGCGCCGTGGCCGCCTTTCCGGATGCGGCGCAGATCTTCGAGAAGAATTGCGCCACCTTGCGAGAGCTAGGCCACGAAGGCTTTCGTCGCGTGCTCGCCGGGGAGCCCGCTTCCCTGGAAGCTCGAGGCTTTGCCGCGTTGGGGCTGTCGTCCCCGCTGTGTTCGGTTGCGCTCGAGCTTGGCTTCGAGACCGTAACGGCGATTCAACGCGAGAGCATTCCACCGCTCTTGGAGGGGCATGATCTAGTCGGACAATCCAAGACCGGTAGCGGCAAGACGGCCGCGTTTGCTCTACCCATGCTGGAGCGCCTGAAGGCCGAGACGCGAGAGCTTCAGGGGCTGGTCCTTTGTCCCACACGCGAGCTCAGCGCGCAGGTCGCTCGCGAGCTGCGCAAGCTTGGCCGGCGCATCCCCGGCTTAGCCGTGGCCGTGCTCTCCGGCGGCGAGCCGGTTCGCGATCAAACTCGCGTTCTTGAAAAGGGCGTACATCTGGCGGTCGGCACGCCAGGTCGAGTCATCGACCACTTGCAGCGACGCACGCTCCGGGTGCATGCCGTCAGCACCGTCGTGCTCGACGAGGCCGACCGCATGCTCGACATGGGCTTTTTACCAGACATCGAGCGCGTCTTGAGGGCGCTGCCGACCCCGCACCAGACCGTATTTTTCTCTGCGACCTTCCCCGAATCCATTCGGGAGCTGAGCGAAAAGCACCAGCGAACACCCGTTTGGGTGGGCGTCAGCGAGCAAACGGAAACGCTGCCCGAGATCGTTCAGCGCGTGGTGCGAGGCGACGCCGACCAAAAGCTGGAACTCTTGCGTTGGGTGCTCGAGCACCACCCGCACGAGTCCGCGCTGGTGTTCGCAAATCAAAAGCTGACCGTCGCGGAGCTCGAGAAGGCCCTCGCCAACGCCGGCTTGAGTGTGGCTGCCTTGCACGGTGATCTCGAGCAACGGGACCGCGATCGCGTGATGGCCAAGTTTCGCAACGGGAGCACGCGTGTTCTGTTGGCTACCGACGTCGCTGCGCGCGGCATCGACCTGGACAGCCTGGGTCTGGTCGTCAACTTCGATCTGCCGAATCAGCCCGAGCTCTACGTTCACCGCGTCGGTCGCACCGGCCGCGCCGGCAAGTCGGGCCTCGCCATTTCGGTGTGTACTCCGCGTGATGAGCCGCGGCTGCAGGCCATCGAGCAGTTCATTGCCGCTTCGCTGCAAGAGATCCGGCCGGAGGCTGAGAAGTCCCCGCGCGCTCGCGCCAAAGGGCCGTCGCAGATTGCCGCGAGGCCCGCGGCCATGGACACGCTCCGAGTCTCGGGCGGTCGCAAGGACAAGCTTCGTCCTGGGGACATCATGGGTGCGCTCACAGGCGAAGCCGGCGCCCTCGCAGGCGACGACGTCGGCAAGATCGAGATTCACGATCGCTTCTCGTTCGTCGCAGTCAAAAAAGCCGTGAGTCAAAAGGCGCTCACGAGTCTGCGTGACGGTCGCATCAAGGGCAGGCGATTCCGTGTCGATCGCGTCGAGTGAGCCCTACAGGTTCGCGCCGATATTTCCGATTGAGATGCTCGGACCGAAAATAATCGACCAGCGCTTGCCGGTGCTGTCAGTCCCCGCTGCCTCGATATCGCGCTCGAACCAGCCGTGGAGGTTGATCGAGGCCTCCGCTGCCGAGGACCGGTTGGCGATCGGAATGCTCATGCCGATGCCGAAGACCGCGCCGACCTGAGTGAGGCTCTTGCCCGCCGTGCTCTCGTCTCCGGTCAAGCCGATGACCATCAGGCCACCTTCGAGGCCCAAGAACCCTTCGTGTCCTTCGGCGTCGAGCCAGGTGAGGCGAGAAATGACGCCGAAGTTGAGCGAGAGCACACCGCTATGGTTGGCGTCGCCGAAGCGGTAGAGACCGGTCGGAATGGTCGTGGTTCCGTAAAGACGCGCGTGACCGGTGCCGAGCACGGCGGTCCATTTCAGCGCGGGTTCCCCGCTGAGCAGCTCGGTCGCGCCGACGTAGTGCGCCTCGTCGGCCACGTGGGACAGCCGCACCGAGATGCGGTCGAACGGAGCCGACACGCCGTGGATCCAGGCCAGGCGCGGCTCTGCGCCCGAGCGCAGCACGAGCTGCTGCGTAACGTGGGCCTCGCTGCGCACGCTGCCGTCCGAGCGTAGGACGTCGATTTCGAGGCTCAGCCGCTGTGTCCCAAACTCGGGCGACAGCCGCTCGCGATGCACGATCAGCCGACAACTATCGCGCACCCGATAGGGCAGGTGCGCCGTTTCACCGGCTTGCAGCGGTAGGGTGCCGCCCTTGCCATCCGCGCAGATCACCTCCACGAGCGGCGAGCGCGATTGGGCCTGCAGGTCGATGGGTGCGGGGATGTTGGCTTCGCGTAGGGCGCGTTGCAGCGGGTCGCTGAGGACCGCCAGATCCACCTGATTGAGCGGCGGGGGCAGGGTATCCAGGCGATAGCCGAAGCGCAGCGCAGTGAGCCCCTCTGCGTACGGATCGCCCTGCACGGTCATGCGCTCGCCGTCGATGTTCGCGTCGTAGATGCCGTCGACGGGCAGCACCACCAAGCGGGCGTCCTTGTCGATTGGGGCCACGTGCACGTTGGCGGTGCGATTCGTGGGAATGAAGTCGAGCCGCGGGTAGCCGGGGATCTCGAGCGACGTGCGCACCTTGGGCGGCACGCGCAACGGCGTGCGCGCTACCGCTACTGGAATGCCCTCGAGGTCACCTCGCACCGCGGTGACCGACACACTCGACGCATCGACCGTGCCGAGGTGCAAAACGACCCACGCCTCGTCGCCCTCGGTAACGCTCTGCTCCACTTCCAACGGCGTGCTGCCCGAGAAAAAGTGCAGGGCGCTCAGTTCCTTGGCGCACCGTCCGCCGAACTTCACGACCACGCGCGCGGAGTCGAGTCCGCGAACCGGCGGGCCCGAGGCCACGGCCATCGGGCAATGCAGCACGGCCAGGCGCAGCGTCGGCTGGGCGTCGGTGTTTTCGCCCTTCTTGTAGAACACGTGCGGCAAAAGGCGCAGCCGCACGTCCACCGAGCTGACCAGGCTCGACTGACCGCGAACCATGATCTTTCCAGCAAAAAGGCTGCAATTCGCGCCCGTGCAATCGACCGCGCTGGTCACCTCCGGGTGGCTCAAGGGGATCTCGCCTTGCCCGGTGGAAAGGTCGATCGCGGCGTCCGCGGGGACCAGTCGCGTCAACAATACGCGCGCAACGGGGAGCACAAACGCGCTCGCTGGTTGGGCGCGCCCTTCGGCGTCGAAGGTGAGAACGTCGGCACCGGGGCGGCCACCCGCGGGAAACCAACTGAGCGCGACCGCGCTCGGATCGGCCGGCAGATTGCGTCCGACCGCCCAGCGACACTGACGGAGCCCCCCGTCTTGCTTCGGATCGCGACAGACGTCGGAGCCGCTCGCGCCGCCGGCCTTCCAAGCGATGCCCACGCCCCCGAGTCCGCGCCCGCGCAATTCGAAGCGCGCCTCGTCCGCGTAGAGCGTGGCAGACGTCGGGTCGAGCGTTGGAAACTTGTCGGTGGCGATCAGCTTCAGGGTCTTGCTCGCCGCGGCGCAGCCCGCTGGGGCGGAGGCCACCTTGACCTCGACCTCGTCGCCGATCGCATCGCTGCTCGTCGGCGGCTTTAGTGTCGTGCCTTTGCTATCGATCAGCCAGCCGCCGGCGATGGGCGGGCAAGCGATCGTGCCCTTTCCGAGCGCGATAGGCTTTCCGCCTACCGGAGCTTGCAGCGTTTCGGCGTGTGCGTTCCGGGCGCCGCAGCACAGCGCGACGAGCAGCGCGAGCAGGGCGAACACGCGCAGGGCCGTCGCCGGGTGCGACGATCCACCGCTCAAAACGTATATCTCAGTGCCAGTCCGCCGAGCGCGAGCAGCGCGAGCTCATTGCTCCGCTCGCGACGCAGACCGGCCTGATAGCTGCGCACCCCGCCGTGCAGAGTTACGGCCAGATGCGGGTTCACCGGATACCAATCGAGGCCGAGCTGGCCGCCGAAGTAGGGCGACCACTTCGTGGCGTGCTGATACCCGTAGACCTCGAGCACGTCGGCGCTGACCTCGGAGAGGCCGCCGCTTCCTTCCAGGTATGCGCCGAAGCGTTCACCGAAAGCGAGAGTTCCGCGCACTCCGCCGCCGAAACCGAACAGACGATAGGTCCGCGCGGGGGGCGGCGGATGCGCGTAGCTGGTGTTGGAAAACGTGAGATCGGTTTCTGCGAACGCGAGCAGCCAGCGAAAGGGTTCGAAACCCGCCTTCAAATGAAACCAGGGCGAGGTCGGCGTGATGTGAGAAAGCGGACCGAGGTGGCTCATGGCGCCGACCCCGGTTTCCACGATCACTCCGTGCTTGCGAGGTGGGGTCGGTGGGGCTTCTTCCGGGCCGGGCGTGTCGCTGTCGACCGGGGGCGCCGCGCTCGGTCGGTCGAGCCAGGCCTCGATCTCGTTCGTGGTCAGCGTGCGCTCGGCAGGGGGCTCCTCCGCCAACGCTCGCGACGCAGCGAGCAGGACCGGAAGAGCAATCAGCAGGGCCGACAGACCGCGCACGATGTCTGCCAGGTTACCCGATCCGACGACGGCAAAGCCACTCGTCGGACTCCGGCCCGAGGGTCAGGCTTCGCGGCGCTTTTTCTTGGCTTTCGCGTGCTTGCCGAGTGCGGGGACGACAGGAGGGGGAGCTTCGGCCTTCTCGCGCTTCGGGGGTTCGGGCTCCGACTCGGGCTCCTCATCCCGCTCGATGGCTGCGGGAGGAGGGGGCGCCGGCTGGGCCTGAGCCGCCGGCTTGATCGGCGCCGCGAGCTTGGCCGCGGACGAGAGCCCAACCGGAGCGCTGCGCAGCGCTTGTGTGTGGCTACCGACCCGGCGCGCCGCCTGCGCGAGCGGGGGCTCGCCGTCGGTGCGAACAGTGCCTTTGACCAATGCGCCGGGAGCGACGCCAATGCGGGGGGCCGAAAGGTCGCCGACCACGCGCGCGCCGCGCTCGACCAGCACGGACTCGCTGCCGCGCAGATCGCCCTGCACCGCGCCCGCGACGCTGAGTTGAGCGGCGCTCACGTTGCCGCGCACCGAGCCTTCTTCGCCCAGCACGACGTCGCCGGACACGGTGACGTCGCCTTCGACGCGGCCCTGAATCTCCAGGTTTCCGTCGCCGCGCACGTTGCCGCGGACCACGGTCCCGCGACCGATTACGGATGCTCCGGCCATCCGCTCACATCTCCATGTCGACGTTGCCCTTGAACGAGGCACCGTCGGCGATGGTGAAGCGGGCTGCCTTGACGTCACCGACCAGTCGGCCGCCGGCCTGCAAATCGACGCGCTCGCTCGCGGTTACGTCGCCGGTGACCTGCCCGGCGATGGCGACGGTGGCACCGGTGACGTCCGCCTGGACGACCCCGCTGCTGGTCACCGAGACCTGGTCGCTGGTGGTCAGCTTGCCACGCACGTTTCCGTGCACGATGACCTCTTCGTCGCTCGAGAGGTCGCCCTCGATGTTGAGCCCTTCGCCGATTAACGTTGCCATTTATCGCCTCTGCTCGCGTGTGGGTTAGCGCCGCTTGGGGGCGCTGCCGAGGTCCAGCTCGACTTCCGTATCGAGCCGCACGGACACGCGCGCGCCGGGTTCGATCGAGACTTCGCTGCCCTTGAGTTCACCGCGCACGACCGCACCGCTGTGAATGGCGATGGCGCCGTGAGCGTTCACATCGCCTACCAGGGAGCCGGCGATGTCCACGGCCGATGCCTGAACGTTGCCTTCCAGGCTGGCCCCGGATGCGATGTCCGCGTCGCCACTGATCTGCACGTCGCCTCGGATCGAACCCTCGATGCGGAGACTGCCGTCCCCGCTCACCCGGCCGGTGACTTTGGAGCCGACGCCGAGGACGCTTTGCTCTGTGGAGTGCCTGACCATTCGAACGCGGGCCGGACGCTACACTGACCTCTGGCCTTTCGGCAACACATCGGCGGGCACGAGCGCGGAGACTCGCGAAGTCAGCCCGTTTTCGCGGCGTGAGCCGCGTGTTCGGGTGCCTACCCTCAGCGGTGGTGGCCGGGGCCGTAGGTCCGCCGAGCCTGCCCTTGGCTCCGCGGGCAGCTAGGGCGGGGCCACCGGTAGGGAAGGACCGAGCGCCTCCGGGGAACGGGCTGGGCGACTCTCTCCATTGGCGCTTCGGCGGGCGAGGCCCTCGCTGACGCGCTCCTGCGCGATCAGCTGCCCGTTTCGGGTGGCCGCTTCGCTTCCTGGCTCTCGCCGCCGGTATTGGCCGTCGGCGCTCATCTCGTACACGCGCGAATTGTCGAGCTCGAGCGGCTCCCGAACCTCGCGGCGAATACGTTCGCGGAGCTGCGCGTCGAGCACTGGGAACAGCACCTCGACCCTCCTATCGAGGTTGCGTGGCATCCAGTCCGCGGACGAAAGGAAGACCTCCTCCTCGCTTTCCGCGCCAAACACGTACACGCGTTCATGCTCGAGAAAGCGCCCGATCAGAGAAAACACCCGAATGTTCTCGGACACTCCTGGCTGCCCGGGCCGCAAGCAGCACACGCCGCGCACCAGTAGCTCGATGCGTAGCCCCGCGCGCGACGCACGGTAGAGCTCCTGAATGATCTCGCGATCGACCAGCGCATTGAGCTTGGCGAACAGACGAGCCGGCTCTCCGCGCTGCGCGCGCTCGGCTTGCTCTCGAATCTTGCCGAGCAGCGTCGAGCGCAAGCTGCGCGGTGCGACCGAAAGTTTGCGGTAGTTCACCGCGCGCGAGAAGCCGGACAGCGCGTTGAACAGCTCCGAGACGTCCTCGCCGATTCTCTCGTCCACGGTGAGCAGCCCGAGATCCGTGTACAACTTGGCGGTGGAAGCGTTGTAGTTCCCGGTCGAGAGGTGCACGTAACGGCACAGTCCGAGCGCCTCGCGGCGCACGATCAAGAGCGCCTTGGCGTGAGTCTTCAGGCCCGACGCGCCGTAAAACACGTGAGCACCTGCCCGTTCTAGCGCGCGCGCCCAGCCGATGTTGTTCTCTTCGTCGAAGCGCGCCTTCAACTCGACCGAAACAGCCACCTGCTTGCCGTTTTCGGCGGCGCGAATCAGCGTGTGCACGGCCTCCGAGTTCGCTCCCGCGCGATACAAAGTCATCTTGATCGCCAGGACGTTCGGGTCGCTCGCGGCCGCGCGCAACAAGTCGAGCACCGGCGCGAACGAATCGTAGGGGTGATGAAGCAAGACGTCGCGCGCGGCGATCAGCGCGAACGGGTCTCCGCCCTCCCAGCCGTGCGGTAAGAGCTGTCGCAACGGGGGATCATGTAGGTCTTTGCGCGGCAAGCGAGTGAGCGAGAACAAGTTGGACAGTCCGAGCAGACCGCGGCTCTCGTACAGGTCACCCAGGTCGAGCTCGAGCTTCTCCAGCAGTAGCAGGCGGATTCGCTCCGGCACGGACGCGGCCACTTCCAGTCGCACCGCGGCGCCGAAGCGCCGGCGCCGAACTTCGCGATCGACCAGGGCGAGCAGGTCGGCCGCTTCTTCTTCCAAGATTTCGAGGTCCATGTCCCGTGTCACCCGGAATGGCCAGTAACCGATGATTTCCATGCCGGGGAACAAGTCCTCGAGGTTGCCTGCGATCAGCTCTTCGAGCGGGATCAACTCCCGCCTCGGTTCTCCGTCACGTGTCGTCGAGCCGCCGTCGTGCGCGGGAATGGCCAGCAAGCGATCGAGGCTTTCCGGCACCTTGATGCGCGCGAAGCGACGTTCGTTGCTAGCCGGATCTCTGGCCTCGACCGCGAGCGAGAGCGACAGATTCGAGACGAACGGGAAGGGGTGAAGCGGATCGACTGCTAACGGCGTGAGCACGGGAAACACTTGCTTGCGAAAGTACTCGCGCGCCCAAGCTCGCGACGGCTCACTGAGTGAGCTGTAGCCGCGCAGCCCGATCCCCGCGGCGTCCAGCTCGGGCAGCAGCGTGTGTGAAAACAGCGTCGTCGCGCTATCCGACAGCCGGGTCACTTCCTCGCGAATGCGCGCGAGTTCCGTGACCGCGGAAGGCTCCTCCGGGCTCGCGTTCAAGAGCTCGGCTTCGCGTCGGTCGTGCAAGCCCGCCACTCGAATCATGAAGAATTCGTCGAGATTCGAGCCGAAGATGGCCAAGAATTTTACGCGCTCGAGCAAGGGCCAACGCGCGTCTCGTGCTTGATCGAGCACGCGTTCGTTGAAGGCTAGCCATGACAGCTCGCGACTCAGGAAGAGCCCTCCGTCGTCCAAATCGTTTCGTGCCTCGAGTTCCTGCTCACCAGCTTCGGCCATGGCCGGAAGATGCAGTGGCGGCAGGCCAGCGCAAAGTCTTGTCTCGCGGTGTGCCAAAGAGTCACGAGAATGACGCGTGCGCGCGTCGCGCCACACGAAAGTGCCGTCAGAACGCTACGCTGCCGTTGTGGTGCGAGACCGACTGATGAACGAACGGCGACGTTTTGGTGTCATGACTGACTTCGGGGTGACGTTCGATGTGGGATCGCGTAAGGCACACCCAGTGCCGTGATGGACGTCACGGCCAGAACAAGGTTTGTCAAAATGCCGCATGTTCAGCGTCGCGCCGCTGCACTGATTTTCGCTTACGTTTCCGTCCTGCTGGCTCTGCTCGGCTGCTCGAAGAAGCCGGACGCCACCCCCACTCCGGCGGGTTCTGCATCCGCCGTTCAGGGCAACGTCGCGGATGCCACCATCACCCTGCAGGGTTCGGGCGCCAGCTTCCCGGCCCCCGTGTATTCGCGCTGGTTCCGTGAGTTCAGCAACAAGAACCCGAACATCCGTGTGAACTACCAGGCGACCGGCAGCGGCGCCGGTATCAAGGCGTTTACCGCCGGGCAAACCGACTTCGGCGCCAGCGATGCCGCCATGACCGACGACGAGATCGCTCAGGCGAAAGGGAACGTCGTTCTGCTGCCGGTCACCGCAGGCCACATCGTGCTCGCCTATAACTTGCCGGACGTGAAGAGCTTGAAGCTCACTCGTGAGGCTTACGCAGGCATCTTCCTCGGCGACATCAAGAAGTGGAACGACCCCAAGATCGCCGCCAGCAACCCGGGCGTGAAGTTGCCGAACTTGGACATCGCACCGGTCAACCGCTCCGACGGCAGCGGAACGACCTTCGTCTTCACTCAGCACCTGTCCGCGATCAGCGAGAAGTGGAAGAGTGGACCTGGCACCGGCAAGTCGGTGAACTGGCCTGCCAAGGCCGCGGTGGGCGGCGCCAAGAACGACGGCGTTGCGGCGCTGATCCAGCGCACGCCAGGGGCGATTGGCTACATCGAGTACGTGTTCGCGGCGACCAGCAACCAACCGGTGGCCGAGCTGCAGAACAAGGCCGGAAAGTTCGTCGCTCCGACGCTCGAAGCAGCGAGCGCAGCGCTTGCCCACGTAGAGCTACCCGCCGACATGCGCGCGTGGGTCACCGATCCCGTCGGCGATGACGTGTACCCAATCGCGACCTACACTTGGATTTTGGCGAAGAAGAAGTACGAGGACAAAGCCAAGGGTGAAGCGCTGAAATCGCTGCTCAAGTGGTGCCTGGGCGAGGGCCAACCCCTGGCCGCGAGCCTGCACTACATCGCCTTGCCGGACCCGGTTGCGGCGCAGGTCCGCAAGGCCGTCGACACCATCGAGTGAGGGGGCGCAATGGCTTCGGTTGAGCCTGGGCCCCCGGCGGGCGTGGATCTGGCGTCGGCCTTTCGACCGCGAATTGCCAGGCCGCCAACCGCGTTTCAGCGTGGTGCGGACGTGGCTTTCAGGGCGGCCACGCACGGGTTCGGCGTCGCCGTCCTGCTCTTGCTCGTGGCCATCGCGTTCGAAGTCCTGCGTCACGCGAAGCCGGCGGTCGCCCACTACGGACTTCGCTTTCTGAGCGATTCGGTGTGGGACGCGAACAAGGCAGAGTTCGGCATTTCTCCGGAGATCGCCGGCACGCTCTACACGTCGTTCATCGCGCTTCTCGTGGCCGGCTTTCTCGGCATCACGGTGGCGTTGGTGCTGAGCCAGGGCTTCTTGCGCCGGCACTGGGAGCTCGTGATGAAGAACGTCATCGAGCTGTTGGCGGCGATCCCCAGCGTGGTTTACGGCTTGTGGGGCATCTTCGTGCTGGTTCCTCTGCTGCGCGGGCCGTCGGCCTGGCTGAACGAACACTTCGGCTATTTGCCCTTCTTCAGCACGCGATTGAGCGGGCCGGGCATCTTGCCTGCGTCGCTGGTGTTGTCGATCATGATTCTGCCCACGATCACCGCGATCTCGCGCGAAGCGATGGCGGCGGTGCCCGCGCGGCTCGCCGCGGCCGCCTACGGGCTCGGCGCGACGCGCTGGGAGGTCATCTTTCGGGTCACGCTGCCAACCGCCTCGGGCGGCATCTTCGGGGCGTTGGTGCTCGGTCTTGGGCGCGCCTTTGGGGAGACGATGGCGCTCGCGATGCTGGCCGGCAACGCAAACGGCTTCAGCTGGTCGCTGTCCTCGCCGGGCAACACGCTGGCCGCGCTGCTCGCCAACCACTTTCCCGAAGCGGGCCAGGTCGAGGTCGGCGCGCTGATGTACGCGGCGTTGGTGCTGCTCTTGATCACGCTCACCGTGAACGTCCTCGGCTCGCTAATCATGACTCGCGCCGGCGCGAACCTGAAAGGTCTGCTCTGATGGCGGAGGCAGTTTCGCGCAGCACTCCCGGCGAGCTCGCTCCGACTGCTTCGGCGCTCGGCTACTCGCTCAAGAATTCGCGCACGTTCACCGACCGGCTGTTGACCGTGATCGCGCTCGTGCTGAGCGCGGCCGCGCTGCTCCCGCTCTTCTCCGTGCTCTACATGCTGCTCGTCCGCGGTGGAGAGCTGCTGAGCCCGGCGCTGTTCACTGAACTCACGCCCGGCGCAGGTATGGAAGGCGGGGGCATCGGCAACGCGGCGGTCGGCACTTTGGTGGTGGTGGCCGTGGCCAGCGTGTTGAGCCTGCCTTTGGGCTTGGCCGCGGCCGTGTATCTCGCCGAGTATGGCGGAGAAAGCCGGCTGAGTACGGTGGTTCGTTTCTCGGGCAAGGTGCTCACCGGCATGCCCTCGATTCTCGCCGGCGTTTTCGCTTATGCCGCGGTCGTGGTGACCACCGGCGCGTTCAGCGCACTCGCGGGCGGCATCGCCATGGCCGTGTTGATGGTGCCCACGGTGATGTTGACCGCCGAACAGGCTCTGCGCAGCGTGCCCGACAAAATGCGCATGGCCGCGTTGGGCATGGGCGCCACGCGCACCGAGACGGTGC
This sequence comes from Polyangiaceae bacterium, assembly GCA_035549735.1. Lineage (GTDB taxonomy): Bacteria > Myxococcota_A > Polyangia > Polyangiales > Polyangiaceae > PMG-095. The sequence continues at coordinate 37,895 of DASZQI010000079.1, forward strand.
TGCGGGTGGTGCTGCCGACTGCCATGCCCGGCATTTTGACCGGAGTCATGTTGGCGCTCGCACGCGCGATGGGTGAGACGGCGCCCCTGTTGTTCACTGCGTTGTTCAGTGACTACTGGTTCGAGGGAAAACTCGACGCTCCGATCGCATCGCTCGCGGTGCTTATTTATAACTTTTCCGGTAGCCCGTTCCCGCACCAGGTGAAGCTCGCTTGGGCAGCTTCACTCGTGCTGGTCTGCCTGGTCTTGGTCTTGAACGTGGTGGCCCAAGTCGTGACGAAGCGTCCGCACGAGCATTGATTGAAACCCGAGGAGAATACCATGACGACCGAAGCAACGCTCTCGATGGGCAGCAGCCAATCTCGCAGCCAAGGTCCCGCCTCAGGCGCGGACGAGCTCGGCGCGGCCAGCGCGGCGCGTTCCGATGTACTCATGGATTGCCGAATCAACCGGCTCTTTTACGGCAATTTTCTGGCCGTGCGCGACGCGGACATCCCGATCGTTCCCCACCAGATCACGGCCTTCATCGGCCCGTCGGGCTGCGGCAAGAGCACGGTGCTGCGCAGCTTGAATCGCATGAACGACTTCGTCACCGGCTTTCGCATGGAAGGCTCGGTTCACTTTCGCGGGCAGGACATTTACGCGAGTCACGTCGACCCGGTCGCGGTTCGCCGCTCCATCGGCATGGTGTTCCAGCAACCGAATCCGTTCGCGACCAGCATTTACAAGAACGTGTCCTTCGGCTTGCGGCTGAACCGCTTCAAGGGCAACTACGAAGAGCGGATCGAGCAAGCGTTGCGCGGCGCCGCACTTTGGGACGAGGTGAAGGACAAGCTGCACACCAGCGGTCTCTCGTTGTCGGGCGGGCAGCAGCAACGGTTGTGCATCGCCCGCGCGATTGCCGTGGAGCCCGATTTGCTCTTGATGGACGAGCCCTGCTCTGCGCTCGATCCGATCGCCACTCGGCGCATCGAAGAGCTGATGCTCGAGCTGAAAGAGAAGTACACGATCGCAATCGTGACCCACAATCTACAGCAGGCGCAGCGCGTGGCGGATCGCACGGCGTTCTTGTTCGTGGACACCAGCGCCGGCGGGCGAACTGGCTACTTGATCGAGTATCGGCCGACCGCCGAGCTGTTCGCGGACCCTCGTCAGGACAGCACCAAGGCTTATATTCGCGGCGAATTCAGCTGATTCGCCGGGCCCATCAGTCGATTACCATTTCCTCCAGCAGCAGGCGGCGCTTGATGCCGATGAGGCGCGCGACGTCTTCGGAAAACAGCTCCGGACGCTTGCTGTACACCAGCCGACGGCTGCGGAGCACCAGATCCGAGAGCGCGGAGAGAAGCTCCTCCTCGCTCACGCGCCCGTCGCTGAGCGCGTTCACGTCGCCGAAGGGCCAGGCTCGCTGCAGACCTTCGCGCAGCTGTGATTCACTCTCGATCAGCTGCTCCCAAGGCAGCTTCAGGTTGCGAAAGTTGCCGCGGGCGCCGAGTAACAGCAAGACCAGCGAGACCGCCAAGAACATGAAATCGGTCACCTTGTCGCGCGGAGAATGCACCGGCGCGTACGAGTCGAGGTCGATTCCCTTCAGCTGGCCGCGGCGGCTCATCATCAGGTTACCGTTCTTGAGGTCGTTGATGGCGTAGTGCGCGCGGTGCACCTCGTCGAGCCAGAGCAGCACGCTCGTGAGCAGATCGAGGATCATGGCCGCCGAGAGCGCGTGCGCGAAGGGCAGCGCCAGGCGCTGGCGCCGCCAGACCTCACTGCCGCTCAGGCTGACCGCGCGCTGATACTCTTCCTTCCCTTCGTACTCGCTGCTGCGCGCGCGCGGTGGCCGAGTGACGCTGGCATGCTCCGAGCCGGTCACGCCGACCAAGTTGTCGAGCGTGTCGCCGTCGATTAGCTGCAGCACGTGGTACGTGTAGCGCTCGCCCCGTAGCTTCCCGGTGTCGTAGAGCCGAATTAGGTGGTGAGCCCTCGCCAGGTCTTGGCCGACCACCATCGCCTGTTCGGCCTCTAAAATGGCCTTCTTCTTTTTGCCGACGATGCGATCCACCTTCAGCGCAACGCGCTCGGGGTGGCGGGAGTTGTGATCGTTCAAGACCTCGTACACGCGCCCGAACTCACCCATGCCGAGCTGGCGAAGCAGCGTGAAGCCGATGTCCCGGAATGGGCCGGCCACGGCCTTCCAAGCGTCCAGGTCGTCCTGGTCTTGGATTCCGTTGCGGCCAAGGGCCGGCTTTTCGGTGTGTATTTTGCTGCCTTTGCGCTCGAACTCCATCGGCCGCATGGCGGGCGCAATTTCGGGCATGGCACCGGACAGGCTCAAGCGCAGGTACACCCCGTCGAGGTATTCGCGGCAGGCCACCTCGACCTCCGCGCGATAGCTCTTGTACGGCTCGCCGCGCAGCAAGAAGGCGAGTGAGCTCAGCATCCTGAAGTAGGGGTGTTGGTCTTCCAACAGCTCGCGCGCGATGCCGGACGAGTCGCTGACCATCCCCTCGTACACCGAGCCCGCGGGGCTGCGAACGAGGTGTCCCGACTTGCGTCCATCGTACAGCACGCTCAGCGTGACGTAGCTGAGCTTGGCGAACACCTCGATTTTTGCGGCGAAGCGATCGAGCGGCGCGGCGGGGTACGCGAGCTCGGAGACCAGGCGCCCGATCAGCGCCCAGTAGAGCCCGACCTGTTCGTCCGCGGAGCGAAGGGAAGCGCTGTGCACGGCGTCCGCGACGTAGCGCGCCAAGCGCGAATGCAGCACGATCCGTACGTCATCCGGAAAGGTTGCGTCCTCGTAGGTCGCCTCGCGCGTGCCGTCGCTGGGGACATGCGGACTGAGCCTGACGGTCAGCGTGCGGCTCGAGCGGCCCATGTCGCCGAACACCAACTCGTCCAGCGCGGACAGGACATTGGGTCGCCCCTCGAGCCGGCGCCGGACGCTGCGCAGTCCCTGATCGAGTAGCTCGCTGAGCCAGCGCGACGACTCATTCTCTGCTTCGAAAGCCACCAGGCGCCAGTCCCGCTGCAAGTGCACGCGCACTCCAAGCCCCTCCTCACAACGCTCAGCGGGTGGCATTTGCAGGTAGCGCACCCAATCCTCGGGCTCCGCGCTGAACACGGTCGTCGACAGCTCCGTGCGCACCCCGAGCGAGCCCGGCGACGCGCTCGGACGAAAGCTACCTCGCGAGCTCGGCGGCGGGCGCCAATTCCAGGAGTCCAGCGCGGCCCGAACGGCCTTCTGCACGGCTTCCTTCTTGCCGCTCATGCCTCGTTCGGCAGGCTAGCACCGCCCGACACGGCGGAGCCGCGTCGAGCAGTCGAAAACTGTGACGCGTGTGTGACGAACTCGCGTGCCGTGGAAACGGCGTTTTCACTTCTGCGCGAGAGGCTTCGGTTTTGCCGGCTTGGGCTTGGTCGAGTGCTTCGCGTTGTGCGCGGCAGCCGCCTTTGCTTTTGCCGTGTTGGCCTGGCTCAGTGCCTTGCCCTTGTTCGTTGGATTCGCCTTGCTCGCGGGCTTGTTCGCGGTCGGCTTGTGCACCTGCGCACTGGAGCCGGACCCGGGCGCTGCCAGGTGCTTTACGCTCGGCGCCGGTTTCACTTGGGGTTTGGTGGCAGCGGCTGCGGGCGGTTTGCTCTTGGGGTTCACCGCTGCGCGTCGATTCGGGTGTGCGACCGCGGCGGTTCGCGCCGGGGCCGCGTGCGCGGGGTTCGGATGCTTGGCGACCGATTTCGCTGCCAGCACTGGGTGGCTTCGATGCGAGGCCCAAGGCTTGGCGCCCGCAGTCCAGCCAAGGCCAGCCGCGACTACCGCAGCCAGCGCCCCGACGATTACGGGCCGAGACGGCGCGGTGACCCGCCGCCACCACGGACTCACGAACGTGGGTCGATCGGCATCCGACTCGAAAGCGGCGCCGACTTCTGACGGGTCCGGCTCGAGATCGACTGCGGACGCGAAGGGAGTCGACGCTTCCGGGATCTCGCTCATTTCCGCGGTACCGGTGTCACCCAGGTTTGGCGTCCGCGACGAGGGCGGAAGTGGCCAAGGCGCGGTTCCCGATCGGACGAGGGGTGGAGGAGGGGGCGATGGCGGCGGCGGCGCAGGTTGCGCGGCTTCTGTCTGCTTACGTCGGGTCAGCGGGAACGGGGGCGGCCCCTCCGCTGCATGGGAACGGCGATCATTCGGACCGTGCGGGGGTAACGGCATAGTCTCTCTCCGGGCGGTGGGACGAACACGGAGGTGAACGTGGCGAGGTTCAGCGCGCTAACAGAATCAGTGTAACCGCAAACGACACTCGATGCTTGCCCAAAGCGCGCACGGGAGCCGCGACTGACCCTGTCAGCGTAAAATTTACCCGCTAGAGTTGTTTTCGGCCTGAGCCGGGCGCCATTTTGCACTAGTCGCGCAAGCCGTTCCGCTTTGGCACAGGGCCTGCAGCCCTGCTCACGAGTCGATCGCGCGCTGTACCAACGCCGATGCGTAGCGCAGGGCGTGTTCGAGGTTGAAGCACTCGTCCACCTCGGCCGGCGTGAGCAGCGCCGTGAGCTCCGGATCTTCCTTCAAGAAGTTGATGAAGCGGCCTTCACCTTGGAATGCGCGCATCGCGCTCCGCTGAACCATTTCGTAGGCGCGCTGGCGTGGCTGGCCCTTGTGCACCAGCGCCAGCATCACCGCTTCGCTGAAGAACAGCTCGCCAGTCTGATCCAGGTTCTCGCGTAGCCGCTCCGGATACACGACGAGGCCCTCCACCAGCCCCGCCGCGCGTTCGAGCATGAAGCCGAGCGTTGCGGTTGCGTCGGGCGCAATCATGCGCTCCACCGACGAGTGCGAGATGTCGCGCTCGTGCCAGAGCGAGACGTTTTCGAGCGCCGGAATCACGGCGCTTCGCACGACGCGCGCCAGGCCGCACAGGTTCTCGCTGAGCACCGGGTTGCGCTTGTGCGGCATGGCGCTCGAGCCTTTTTGCCCTTTACCGAAGCGCTCTTCCGCTTCCCCGACCTCGGTGCGCTGCCAGTGCCGCACGTTGGTGGCCAGACGCTCGATGGCTGCCGCCAGCAGCGACAGCGCGGCGAAGAACTGGGCATGCCGATCGCGCGCGACGACCTGAGTCGAGACCGTTTCCGGCTTGAGCCCGAGCTTTTCCAAAGCACGCGCTTCGATCTCCGGCGAGAGATGCGCGTAGGTGCCCACCGCGCCGGCGATCTTTCCGACCGCGATTTCCTCGCGAGCTCGCACCAGCCGCGCGCGCCCGCGCTTGACCTCGGCGAGGTGCCCGGCGAGAGCCACCCCAAAGGTGACCGGCTCGGCGTGAATGCCATGCGACCGCCCGATCATCGGGGTCTTTTCGTGCTCTCGTGCGCGCCCGGCCAGGGCCGCGATCAGCCGATCGCTGCGATCGAGCAGCAGATCGGTCGCGCGCACGAGCAGCCACGACAAGCTCGTGTCGAGCACGTCGCTCGAGGTCATGCCGCGGTGTAGCCAGCGTGCCGAAGGACCAGCCAGCTCTTCCACGTGCGTCAAAAACGCGATGACGTCGTGGCGAGTCGTGGCTTCTATCTCGTCGATTCGCTTGGGATCGAGCACCAGGCGTTGCGCCCTCAAGCCCGCAGCCGTACCCGCGGGAACGAGCCCCGCGTTCTCCATGGCCTCGCAAGCGCACAGTTCGACCTCCAACCAGGTCGTGTACTTGCTGCGATCGGACCACAGCTCCACGAATTCTTTGGGTGAGTAGCGCGGAATCATCGACCGCTTGCTACCACGGATTTTTTCGGCGCAAGCCTGCGAAACCGCATCACTTGATGGCGCGGTACACTTCGGGTGGAATTTCCAGCGCGGGATCGAAGCGGCACACCATATTTCGGTATTCGATACGGGGGACGCGCTCGCCCACGCGCCGGAACAGCACCGAATGCTCCAGGTCGTCGAGCAAGATAATCGCGCTGTCGTGGGTGGCCTGCCCAGTTTCGGCGGCGATTCCGGTCGCTTCGAATGCGGCCGCGCAGGGTGATTCGGGGCTGCCGTGCAAGACAGCAAGGCCCGTTAGCAGGGTTCGCGGACCTTCCACGCTATCGGTCACCACCACCGGGTGACGAGTCCCGGGCTGAAACGCGGCCACCACGCGCGGTGAATGCGAGCGCCGCGCTGCATCGCAAGCTTCCGGTCGCTCACCCAACGAACGCTGCGTCGGCACTGGCACCGGCAGATCGACGACCGCGCCGTCGGCGCGAATCGGGAAGACCTGTGCGGACGCCATGGCGCCGGTGCTGTCCTGGACCTCGACATACAGCCCCGCGCGTGCGCCGACGTAGGCGATGTTGTCGAGCACGAGCAGGCCGAACGACGCGGGATCGATCAAACCGGTCGCGTACGAGTCGAACTCCCACGTGTTGCCGCGTCGCGCCGCGCGGGCGAGCGCGGCGCCGCGCCCGACGAACAGAGTCGGTACGTGCGCGCCGCCCACGTGCAGCATTTCAGCTCGGCCCGGAAACCTCGAGTCGACTGCCGCCGCCCAATCGGGTGTGGTGAACGATTCTACGCGCCGGCCGTCGAGGAACAGCGTGGGCTGTTCGGCGCGCTTGTGCAGTCGCACGTAGATTCCGCCGGAGGCGATGCTGAGTAGATCCGGCTGCGCGCGTTGCACGCGGCTGCCCACGCTCACGTAGTCGCCCGCTGCGTATTCCCCGCCATCGGGCAATCGTGCACGTCCAGTGCGGTTCTCGATGAAGTTTTGCCAGGCGACCTCGACGTCGGTCAGCGATGTTTTCCCAGGCGTCGCGTCCGGCAAGCGATAGCGAACCGCGGCCACCCCTTCGACTTGGGGGAGCATCGCGTACGCCTGCTGTTCTGGGCGCGCGGCAGGTTCGAGCAGGCGGGTCGATTCCACCCGGCCCTTACTCGCGTGAAATACCGTGACCGCTGCCCGGGTCGGATCCTCGCCCACCGCGTACCACGCCGCCGGGCCGATCGCGGCCTCGCGAGCGTCGGGGGCCTCGGTCACGCCGGGCAGGGCCGTGAACGCGCCCGCATCCAGCGTGCAGGCGATCGGCGTCATGACACGACGGTCGGCCACTGGACGCAGCGGGCGCAACGGAGGTGGCAGCAGCGTCGATTCATCGGCGGCTTGCCCGGCCCAGCCAATGCGCGACAGCTCGCGACCGATCACGCAGCCGCGTGGGGCGCAACGCGCAGGCACTTCGCAATTCTCGTCGCCAGGGCATAGATCCAATGGCAACAGCGCGGCCGGAACCCAGGTCACGCCTCCGTCGAGCGACTCCCAGACCTGTCGCGACTTGGGTGCGATCGATAGCGCGCGTAGCCCAGTAGCGGCCAACAGCGCCCGACTTTCGGGTGTCTCCGCCGACGACAAGAGCTTGCCCTGGTCGTCGGTGACCACCAGCGTGCGGCGGCCGTAATGGGCGAAGGTGATCGCGACTGCGCCGTCCTCGGCCGCGCTCAGCGACTCGACGCGGGTACCCGGCGAGCGTTCGACGTAGTCATCCTCGCCCTCGTCGGACGCGACCTGACCGAGATCCAAATCCTCGGGCTGAAAGCTGCGACCGGCGTCGCGCGAGACGAACAGCGCGAAGCGGCCGGTCTTGGTGCGGCGCCCGACGGCGTAGGCCGTGCGCCCATCGCCCGAGAAGGCGAGCGCCAGCGCCACTTCGGCGAGCGACGGCGTTGCCGAGAGCGCGCCCGCGGACGGACCGCCCGCTTTGGTTCCACGCTCGCGCTCGGGCGAAGCTTCACCGGGCGCTCGTTGCCGTTGAATGCCGCTCACCGTGCAACCCGTGCTCGCGGTCGGCGGACAGACGCCGCTCACCAGCCAGCGCCCTTCCGCTCCGACGGCGAGTCGAAACGTGGCGATGCTGCCGTCGAGCCGCCCGGGAACGCGAGTAAAGCGCTCACCGCCGTTGTCACTCAGGTAGAGCTCGGTCGGCTGCGGCGTGATCTCGTTGGCGTCGCGGAAGCAGGCGAACATCAGAAAGCGCTCGAAAGCCGCGACCCGCACGACACGGCAACCCTGCGCGACCGGAAGCGCGCGCCGCTCGAGCGGCCCTTCCAGCGGACCAGAAAGCAACTCCCACGCGCCCTTCGTCGCTGCGCCAGTGAGCTCGAGGTAGAGCGGCCCCGAGAACGTGGCGCGACCTTCCGCCAGCGCGGTCGCGTCTGGGCCGCGCGGAGGGGCAGGCAAACCGCCCGCGAGCGCCGCGCTGGAGGGCGTCGCGGCTCTTTGCACGGGCACCCAACTCGGGGCGTTGTCGGGGTTCCAGGCGCGGTCACCCAAAGGGGTGAGCGCGCGGATACTACCGTCCACCAGCGTCGCGAGCTCCAACGCGCCGATCGCCGGGGCGTCCGCTTTCTGCCAGCTAGCCCCAAAATCGTTGGTTGCGTAGACGGCTTCTGGGCTCGCGAGCAGCAGGCCGCGCCCGCTCGCTTGCAAAGCCACATCGACGATGCCGACGCCCGGCGGGCCAGCGGCGGCCCAGGTGACGCCGAAGTCCGCGCTTCGTAACAGCGAGCGAGCCTGTCGCACGCCCAGGATCGTGCTACCCGCGGCGCTGACGCCGTTCAGCGCTTCGACCGGGGCGCTCGAACGCTCGAACGGACCGAGCGGATCGCGCGCGACGTAGCTGGTGCCGCTCTGGCCAACGAACGAATAGGTCTCGCCGTCATGCAGCACCGCAATCAGCGCCTCGGGTGCGAGCATCGCGCCCGGCCGTAGGCTGCGATTCTTCGGATCGAACAGCCAACGCTCCCCGCGCTCGCCCACCAGCAGTCGGGAGCCATCGGCGAGCGCGAGATCGGCGCGCGTCCGCGCCCGCTCGCGCGGGTGGTAGCGGAAACGCGCTGGCGACGTGTAGGGCGCCGCCAGCGTTTGATCAGCTGCCAAGGGTGGGCGTCGGGCCGCTGGGGCCACCCGTCGCTCGCTGCTCGCGCAGGCAACGAGCAACCCGAGCAGCAGCGCGCCGCTCGAACGCAGAAGGCGCCGGGCGACTAATTGCGCCGGGCGCCTTCCGTCTTGAACCACCGCCTGCATTCGGTGGAACTCGCTCTCACATCTTCACGAGATCGAGCAGCTTGGCCTTGCTGGTCAGACCCACGTGCTGAGCCGCGCGCTCGCCGTTCTTGAACACCATCACCGTCGGCACGCCGCGAACGCCGTACTTACCCGCCGTGATGGGCGACTCGTCGACATCGAGCTTGCCGACCTTGACCTGGCCGACCAGCTCGTCTGCGAGCTGGTCGACGAGCGGAGCCAACTGTTTGCAGGGGCCGCACCACGTGGCCGTGAAGTCGACGAACACTGGGACCGGGGAGGACAACACCTCTTGTTCGAAGTTGAGGTCGTTGAACACTTGCACGTTGTTACTCGATGCCATCTGATGCTCCGTGCCCGTAGGGCTAGCACCGCCCCGTCTCCAGCGAGACCGGAAAGTGAGCGGTTCTTCAGAACGTCCAACATAATGCCGGTTTTTCGAGTGCGAAAGCCCCCTCGGAAAGCAGCCATTGGCCGCAATTCCGTCGCAGTTCGGGCCTCGACAACCCGGGCGCCAGCGATCAAAGTGCGCCCCGGAACAGCTGAATGCGGCGGATAGGTCAAGATGTGGTCGAGGGCGCGAGGCTTGCTGGCCCGCGGATCCCTTGGCCGGCAGGCTGGAGTGCGGAAGCGGTGATCGAGCGGCTCGAACCGTTCGTGAGGCCGGAGCGGGCGGCGCGGCTCCGTGAGGTCATCGATGCGCGTCTCGGTAGCGTTACCGTGCTGATGGACGCACCCCACGATCCGCACAACGCCGCCGCGGTGCTGCGCACCTGCGACGCATTCGGCATTCCCGAACTTCACGTCATCCCGCGGGTTGAGGAGCTGCTTCTCGCCCGCACGGTCGCGAAAGGAACGGAGCGCTGGGTGGACATCGTCGTGCATCCCACCGTGCCCGGTGCGGTCACGGCGCTGACCGCGCAAGAATTCACCCTGGTCGCGACACACCCTGAAGGTCGGCTCATGCCGGAGGATTTGGCGGGGCTGCCTCGCGTCGCGCTGGTGCTCGGCAACGAGCGCGATGGACTGTGTGAGCAACTCTCCGCAGCCGCTTCGGAGAGTGTGCGCGTGCCCATGCGCGGATTCGTGGAGAGCCTGAACGTCAGCGTTGCGGCGGCCATCCTGCTCGCCGCGGCAACGCGCGGGCGTCCGGGGGATCTGCCCCTTACCGACCGGCAACTGCTCTACGCGCGCGGTCTTTTTCACTCGATCCCGCGCGCGCGCGACATCCTCGCGGCTTCGCGAGTTTGAGCAGCCCGGTTGAAGCGCGCTATACTGCAGCGCGGCAAGTACGGGTGGCAGACATGGTAAAGACTCGCTTGGGTTTACAGGTTGGCCCGGCGCTCGTCCTCGCGACATTCGTCGCGTGTGGGCAGGCGGATGGCGGTGGTAGCGGCACGGATACTGGGGGCAGCGCGGCGTCCGGTGGTTCGAACAGCAGCGGAGGCACACCGAGCAGCGGAGGCACACCGAGCAGCGGAGGCACGACGGGTGCGACGAGCAGCGGCGGTTCCGACATAACCCCGTCGGGTGGTTCCGGGGCGGTGGCGGGCGCCGCGTCGGGCGGAGCGCCTCGCGGCGGCGCACCGACTACGGGAGGGCGGCCTGCAACGGGCGGTGCCGGCGGCGCGGCCGCGGGCGCCGTAGCCAGTGGTGGCAAGCCGCAAGCCGGTGCGGGCGGTACTTCGTCTGGAGGTGTTTCGGGCGGAGGTGCCGCGGGCGGTGATGATGCCGCGGGTGCCGCGGGTCTCGGTGGTGCCGGCGGTGCCAACGAGTGCCCGGCCATCAAATGCGCGGCCACCTCCTGCCAAGACAAATGGGTCGGCCTCGACGGCTGTCCCACGTGCGCCTGCGCACCACCCGCGCGCAAGGTTTCGATTGGTAGCGTGAGTTGTCCGAGTTCGGCGCTGACCATGACCGCCGCTTCGAGCTACTACATCGGTGGCTACGATCGTTGGGTCATCGACTTCGAGTGGACCTGCTCGGACACCAGCCTGCTCGGCGAGCCGGAGCGCGCCCACCTGCAGGTCGGCATCATTCAGCCGCTGACGCCGCCCATCGACGCCAGCAATCGCACGTTTTTCTATCCGAGGCCCACGGGTGACATGCTGCAGTACGAGCTGCGCGGCGCGACAGTTTGGGCGCGCGGTTCGGGACTGCCGGAGATCGAGATGCTACTCAGTCCTTCCAGCAGCTTTCTCTCGGTGCGCCTCGAAAACGGCCTTTTGGTCGGCGGAGTCGAGGTCATTGGTACCGACTCTACGACGCGCACCACGACGCTGGTTCTGGCCGGGCCGTTCAGTGTCGCCGTTCCGAAGATCAATTGACGGCGCCACGGCCGTTCTAGTCCGTCCTCCAGCTTGACGGCCTGAAGCGTCCGTGGCTCAGAGCGCCGATGCGTCGCTTCGTCATAGTTGGGCAGCGGGCCAGCGCTTCGCCGGAATTTTCACTCGAAGATTTGCCGAGCAGCAGCGGGCGGCTCGACGTGCTGCTGCGCTGTTTGCGAGCCGCGCTGCTCGTCTCGCACGGTCTGCGGCGCGATACGCTCGTGTACCTCGTTCTTCAAGGCGGCCCTGGCGCGCCGCGAACGCTGCGCTTCGACGGTGCGACCGCGCGCTTCGTGCGGCCGGACGAGCGCAGCTTGGCCGTGCTCGTCAAGAAAACGCTGGCCGCGTTCAGCGCTGATCAGCCCGGGTTCGTCGAGGTTCGCGAAGGGGTGGCCGTGATGTCCGGCGGTCTGCCGGAGCTACTCGTCGAGCTAAAGCCCGGTGCGCCCTTCGTGCTCGAAGAAGGCGCGCAAGATATACGAGCGTTCACCAGCTATGGAGAACGGCCGCTCTTCTTCGTGGGTGATCACCTCGGCTTCGACGCGGCGACCCGAGCCGCGCTCGCAAGCTTCGGTGCCATTCCGCTCGGCGTTGGTCCCGTCAGCATTCACGCTGAAGATGCGCTCACCGTGCTGGTCAACGAACTGGATCGGCGCGACGTCGCCACTAGCTAAACCCCGAGCCAGCCGAGCCGCACCAAATAGTAGTACGCGACCAGCCGGGGCACGCGGATCAAGGTGATCACGAAAAAACCGCGCTTCGATAGGTGGGTCAGCCCGCACAGGTAACAGAGCGCTGCGTAAGTGATGGGCAGAATGCTGGCCACGACCAGCGCCCAGTCGCCGTAACGTTGGAACACGCTCTGCGCGAGCTCGCGCGGACGCCGCAGGCGGAGCTCCAGCGGCCTGAAGTGCGAGAGGCGGCCGCCCAAAAAATAGGCGAGCCAGGCGCCAAGAAACGAACCCAGGTTGACCGCGGCCAGGGTCGTGAGCGCGGGCTGGCCCGATGTGATCCCCATCAGCATGTAGAACTGCGGAGGAACCAGAAAATGGAAGCCGTCGGCAATTACGGTGCCGAGCACCATGCCGGTTATGCCAAAGCGATCGACGAAACCGTGACCAATCGCCTCGAGCTCGCGGTGAAAGGTATGCGCGATCGCAGCGGTGAAAAGCAGCAACGCGAGCAAGCCAGCCGCGATGCGCACGACCAGCCGAGTCAGCGACGGAGCGGATTGCTCGCTCGTATTGGCGGGCAGGGTCATCGCGAACGGCTCACTCCTGGTCCAGCAGCAATCGCTCGTCGCCCAGCGAAACCAAAGATTCCACCGGCTTCGGACGTGCCCGAGAAGCGCGCGCTTCCTTCACGTAACGGCGCGCGATGAGCGCCAAGATGCTGGCCGCGTGAAAGGCTCGGATGCCGCTTTCTTCGTCCGCATAAACGGGGCGGACGGGCACCTCCAAGACGCGCGCCCCCTGTCCCGCCAACATACCGAGCAAGTCATTCGGGTAGCCGAAGCGCGGCCACAGGTCAGCGAGCGGGAGCGCTCGCGCCATGCTCGCGGAAAGCGCCGTGAACCCGCACTGACAATCCGAAACCGGTAGCCCAGTGGCTGCGCGGGTCGCAAACGACAAGAGCTCACCGCCGAGTCTGCGGTGAAGCGGCATCTTGCGCGCTTCGCCGTGCACGAAGCGGTTGCCTTTGACGTAGTCCGCGCGCCCCTCGACCACCGGCGAAATCAGCGCTTCCAGGTCATCGGGGTGCATTTGGTCATCGCCCGCCATGACCGCGAGCACGTCGGCGCCCTGCGCGAGCGCGAGGCGGTAGCCACTGACGATGGCGGCGCCGACGCCCGCATTTTCTCGGTGCCGCAGCACCTGAACGCGCCGGTCACCCACGGCCAGCGCCGCTTCTTGCGTGCCGTCGTCGCTGGCGTCATCCACCACGAACAGCGCGTCGGCGTAGCTCGGTGCGCGCCGCAACATGCGACCAATCAGGCGCGCTTCGCGATAGGCGGGGACGATGATCGCTATTTTCTTGCCACGCCACATCGACGCGGCCGAGTAGCATTGCGAGCTGCATGGCGCGAGCCCTTTGCTCGAGTTTCGGGCTGGGCTAGAGTCGCGCGCGACGTGACCTCCGCGCCGCCCCCGACTGCCCCGGCGCGAGCTCTATCGCCTAGCGGCCTGCGCGGCCTCGTGCGCTGGGCGCTTGTCCTTGCTGGCCTCGCCCTGCTCGGGTGGTTCGTTTTTGCCTGGCTCACCTACCCGAGCGACCGTACTCCGGAGGGCGCATACCTGCGGGTGATGAGCGCGGTGAACCGCGGTCGGGCCGAGGACTTTTTCGCCTATATCGAGACGCCGGCCCAGCACGCGGCCTACAGCATCCGCGACTACCGGAGAAAGAGCCGAGCGCGCGTGCTCGCGAGCTACCCCGAGCCCGAGCGCTCGCGGCTGGCCGCGCTCTACCAGGCGGAGGCTGAGGCGCCGGACGGGGCGGATTTGTTCGCGCTCTATGCGCGCCGGCGCGGCTGGGTGAACCGTCTCCGGCGCGACCTTTCCGGCATCGCCAAGGTCGAACGGCGCGGAGAGCGGGCGACCATCGAAACCGCCCGGGGCACCCGCTACCCCTTCCGCGTTCGGCCCGAAAACGGCATCTGGGGCCTGACCCTGTTCACCGCGGATCTGGTGGCGGAAGCGGAACGTGCGGCGCGGGACCACCGCCTGATCGAGCAGGCCGCCGCAGACTACGACCGAGCGCGCGGCACCCCCGCGCGCTAGCTTTCAATGAGACGCGCCGCGCGTCTTGATGTCTTCGTAGCGCTGGCCTTCCGGAAAACCGGGCTCCACGGGCAGGCCGCGCTTGCTCCACCCCGGGAGTGGGCGACCAAAGGCATCGCGTGAGCCGTCCCAGCCAGCGGCCATATCCGAGATATCTGAGAAACCTGCCTGCTCGAGCATCTCCGCGGCGCGTCGGGATCGGCCACCCGCTTTGCAGCCCACCACGAGCTTTTCGTTCTGGTTGAAGGCCGCGCGCATCACCGCCAGAAACTCCGTGTTGGGCGTCATGCCCGCTGGACCAAAGTGCGCGATCGGAACGTTCAGGGCACCCGGCGGGTGACCCTGCTCGAACTCTTGCTCGCTGCGCACGTCCACATACAACGCGCCCTGTTGCACCAGTTGGTGCGCTTCTTCGGGGGTGACGGACTTGATGGTCATTGGCCGGGGCGAGGCCTAACACCGACCGTCGGCTCTGACAACGTGCGAGCGGGCGACCGGGCGAGGCGAGGACCGACGGCTGGAAGGCGTGGTAAGAGCCATCCCTTGACCTCCTCGCTCGGTTCGGATCGCGTTCGTCTGGTGGCACTCGGTGGGCTCGGCGAAATTGGGATGAACTGCCTCGCTGTCGAACAGGAGGGGGGAATCGTGGTGGTCGACTGCGGGGCCGGGTTTCCCGAGGACGATCACGGCATCGACGTGATCCACCCCGATTTCTCGTGGCTGCTCGAGCGTCGTGAGCGCGTTCACGGCGTGTTCCTCACCCACGGGCATGAAGACCACATCGGCGCGCTGCCCTATCTGTTGCGTGAGCTCGAGGTTCCGGTGTGGGGCCCGCCGCACGCGCTCGGTCTCGCGCGCCGTCGCCTCGCCGAGCACGACTTCGGCGTGGACGAGCTCGACCTGCGCGTCGCCCACGCCGGAGAGCGCTACCAAGTGGGCTCGTTCACGATCGAGCCCATTCGCGTCGCGCATTCGATCGTCGAAGCCAGCGCGCTCGCGCTGGAGACCAACGCGGGTCGCATCGTACACAGCGGCGACTTCAACTTCGACCCCGATCCCCCCGACGGCGAGCCCACCAATGAAGTGCGCCTCGAAGCGCTCGGCGACCAAGGCGTCTCGCTGCTGCTCAGCGACAGCACCAACAGCGATTTGGGTGAGCGCCCCGGCTCCGAGCGTTCGGTCGCCGAATGCGTCGAGCAGCTCGTGGCAAAGGCCGAGCAGCGCGTGGTCATCGCGCTGTTCGCCAGCAACGTTCAGCGCCTGATCACGTTCGGTGAAACCGCGCAAAGACTCGGACGCAAAGTGTTGTTGCTCGGCCGCAGTCTGGAAACCCAACACGCAATTGCCACGCAAATTGGCCGCGTGCGCTGGCCCAGCGATTTGTTGGTCAGCGCCGAACAAGCGAAGAGCATGCCGCGCGACCGCCTGCTCGTGCTGGCCGGCGGCACACAAGCCGAGCGCAACTCGGCCCTGCGTCGGCTGTCGCTCGGCACCCATCAGCACCTGGCGCTCGAGCCGGGCGACACCGTGATCTTCTCGAGCCGCGTGATCCCGGGCAACGAGCGCCCGGTCATCCACATGATCAACGACCTGTTGCGCGCCGGCGTCCTCGTGCACAGTCGCATCACCGAACCTGGCATCCACACCAGCGGCCACGCCGGCCGCAGCGAGCAGCAGCGCATGATCGAGCTCTTGCGGCCTCGCTGCTTTCTGCCCGTGCACGGCACGCTTCACCACCTGTTGCGCCACGAGAAGCTGGCGCGCTCGCTCGGCATCGCTCGCACCTTGGTGGTGGAGAACGGCACGCCCGTGCTGTTCGATGGCGAAACGCTCAGCGCCGAGCCCGAGGTCGCCCACGGAAAAATTCCGATCTCGCTCGGCGGTGAGCCGCTCGACGACGACACACTGCAGGCTCGCACCGACCTCTCGCGCACCGGCGTTGCCCTGGTGAGCCTCGCGCTCTCACGCGACGGCACCCTCGCCGGGCCCCCTCAGGTGACCACTCGAGGCGTGCCCGCGGTCGACGGCGAGGTCGCGTCGTTGCGCGCCGTGGCTGCCGAACTGGCCCGCGCGGCCGCGAGTTTCCGCGACGGACGCGGGCTGCCCTTCGAAGACTTCCTACGCCGAGTCGCCCGCCGAAAACTCGAAGATTTGTCGGGAACGCGCCCAGTGGTCGAGGTCAGCGTGCTGCGCTTGGACTGAGCGCGCTCCGCGTACCAGGGTCGCGCAGCCGCACCGATTTGCCCTCGGTCGCCCCCACACTGGTGCAAACGAGCAGCCGAGAGGCAGCCCAATCAATTACCTATTTCGAGACTCGAAGAGTGGGCCAGGCGCCGCGGGGAATGGGGGCTGCCCCTTGGCAGCTCGAGTGCACAAGGTTTTGTGGCGGCCAAGGGCAGGGGAGTACGGCAGGGCGGCATCGAAACGGACAATCGGCGCATTCAAACTGACACCCAACAATTCGGTTATGATGCCGCTCGAGGGAGCAACCATGAGCACGAAGAGTTTCTACGGTCGCCCATTTCGCGTCTTTTTGAGCTACAGCCGTCGCGACGCGACGGTTGCGTCAGCGGTCCGCGGGTGGCTCGAAGAGCAAGCCCAGCTCAGCTGCTTTTACGATCAGCACGACCTGGAAGCGACGGATGGGCTCATTGGCGCGCTGCGCGAGCGCGTCCGACAGAGCCAATCCTACGTACTTCTGCTCTCGTCGAGCAGCGTGAAGTCGCGTTACGTCCAGCTCGAAGCCGAGGCCGCGATCGAGGAGCAGCGGGACCCGGCGTTTCGTGTCGTGATCTTCCTAACGGACGACTTACCCGACGAAGAGGTTCCCGACCGGTACTTCGGGCGAAACTATTTTCGGATGCCGAGTGGCGAGTTCGACGCGGAAACCGCGGCGCGCTTGCTGCAAAGCCTCTATCGGCCCGTTCCGCCCAGCCCGAGCCGGCGCGACGCGTTCGTCACCCGCACCTGGCGCCCCACGGAATCGGCGATCGCCGATCACGTTTGTAAGCTGGCCGAGAAAGAAGCGCTGAGACTCATCGGCGACATGCCTGACTGGCATGTCTACGATCCGGAGCGGATACGTCGGATCATGGCCAGTTGCGGCTGCTATCTCGCGATTCTGCCGTACCGCGCGGACCCCCAGGGCCTGCGGTACATGCTCGCCGAGCTGGATGACGCACGGGCGCTCGGCCTTCCCCGGCTGATCGTGGCAGATCGCCGTCTCGAGAGTCTGCTCGAGAGCCGCTTCGGCGCTAGCGAGAACGTGCGGTACGTGGACTCTGGAGAGCGCCTGTCTCAGGACGGAGAGAGTCACGTGCGAGACGGCTTGGACGACCTCAGCAGCGGTTATCAGGGTGCCAAGAGTCCGTACCTATTGTTCTATACTTCGGGCACAGCCAGCCTGGAGCTCGGCCCGCGGCGCCACATCGATCAAATCATGCATTGCGTTACCGGTTCGGTGTGCACGTTCGCCGACGACTCACCGACTGGCGGCGAAGACGAGCTGATCGAGCAGATGCGCAAGGCGCGCGCAATCATCGCCGACGTCGGCAACGGCGATCCAGAGAGCTGGCTACATGCAGGGCTCGCGCGGGGGGCTGGGAAGAAGGCCGATTTGCACGTGCTCGCGCAAAAAGGCGGCAGACTGCCGCGAACGTTCGGTCCGGTCCACGTCTACGAAAACGCGCGGGATCGGTTGGGCATCGTGCATCGTCTTGGGTATCCGTATCGACGCCGCGTCCTGAGGTTCGACGCTTGATGTCGTTGCGTCCGCTCCCTGAGCGCATCGGCGCGCTTCAGCCGGCAGCTGCGGTCGCGGCCGTGCGCCGGCACGGCAAGCGCGTGGTGACGTTCGCGGGGTTCGGCGAGCTCGGCTACCAAGACGAGCAGCGCGTGCTGGAGATTTGCCGGGTCGAACTCGAACGTTTCGAATCGGGCACGACGCTAGTCAACACCGGAACGTTGATCACACTGGGGTTTCGCCCCGGTATTACGCTCGTGTACCAGGTGGCGTGCGAGCTCGGGTTCGACACGGTCGGCATTCATCCTTCGGTCGCCCTTGCGGGCGGCTCACATTCGCTCAGTGCCAGCGTGAACCACGTGTACTTCGTCGAAGACGACTCCTGGGGCGGGCTGCTCTCGAACGGGCGGCCGTCACCGACACTCGAGGCGCTGTTGCGGGCTACCGACGAGCTGGTTGCGATCGGCGGCGGCGAGCACACCGCGCAGGAAATTCGTACCTTCGTCGAACACGAGAAGGTGGTGCGCTTTCATCCGGCCGAAATGCACCACGCTACGAGCGCCGCCTGGTTCGCTCGACGAGGTGTCTCGAATTACGATGTTCGCGGCGCGGCGCAGGGGGTGTGGCAGGCGATGCTTCGAGGGCGAGATGGAGCCTGAGCGCCCTCGAAACGAGCACGCGCGGGCGTTCGACGCAGGCGCGGCCGAAAAGCTGTCGCTTCTGCAAGGCGTGTTGAACACCCGTCGTTGTCAGCGGGTCGTCGACGTGGGCACGGGTCCGGGCGGCGTCGCTGCGGGGATCGCGCGCAGCAATCCTCGGCGCGAGGTGATTGGTGTCGATCGCGACGGCGAGATGCTTGCCCTGGCGCGGCGACGACACGGCCAGGAAAACCTTCGATTTGCCTACGCCGACGCTCGGGAAGAGTTGCCTTCCGGCGCTGATCTGGTGCTCATGAGCTCGCTGCTGCACGAGGTCTATTCTTGGAGCGCCGACGGTATGGCCGCGGTGGTCCGCGCCCTTCGCAATGCCTACCGGAGTTTGTTGCCCGGCGGTCTGCTGGTGATCCGTGACTTCGTGCGGCCGGAGGGCGCCGACACCCCTGTCACGATGTATCACCAGCGGCATGACATTCGCGAGGGGCGCAGCTTGCCTGATTTCGTCGAGCGCACGTTTTGGCCGGCGCGCCTCATGTCGATGGCCGTGAGCGGGCCCGCCAACGTGTATGCAACCGACCTTACGAGCGCACACGAGTTCATCTGGCGCAAAGACCATGGTGGCGCTTGGGACTACGAGCTTCGCGAACGCTACGGATTTTGGAGTTGCTCCGAAGCCAGCGCGCTGTTGTTCCGTGTCGGTTTTTCTCGCGTCCACGCGGACATCCGCGCGAACCGCTGGGTGCTCGCGAATCGTGTGGCGCGCCGCGTGCAGCTGCGCGAACGCGCGAGCGGTCGGGTCGTGCAGCCGCCCGTCAATCAGATCGTGCTATTCGCCGAACGCTGAGCGCGAGCGGCCGGCGCCCGCTAGGCCTCTCTCGCCCTCGTCCCGAGCTCAGCCTGACAAGTCAGGCACTTCTTCGGCACCTGGTCCTTCAAATAGGACTCTCCGCAGGTTGGGCAGAGCCGCGCGTCGCGTTCGAACGCGATGGGCTTGCCACTGCTGCGGCAGTGACGGCCCGCGATTTGAACTTCTTCTAGCGTCACGAGCTCGCCGTCGAACTCTTTGGCTTCGGGAAGGCGTTCGATGTCGGTGCGCGAGAAGGCCATCGCATCGGGGACGCGCCGGCCGCCTTCGGCGACGAGCCAGGCCGCGGCTTTGGGATGCGCTTCGACCGGGAAGACGATGCTCGCCTCTTTGCCACGCACCAGCACGTTTCCGTTTTCGATCGACGCACGCTCGATGTCGCACCAGAGAATGCGCACGACGTCATTGCCTTTTTCGAGTGCGACGCCTGCCTCCCCCACGTGCACGTGGCCGACGTCCGCGGAGCCCTTCCAGAGCGAGCCGGCGAACAGAATGCCGCCCAAGCCGACCAGGATCGGGCCGTAGCTCAGCGGTTCCTGCCGGATCCATTGTGCGTACACGCCGGCACCCAGGCCGAGCGCGCCGAGCATGCCAGCGTACACGGTGAGACGAGAGGCGTAGGTCTCCTCTGGCGAGAAACGGCGCTCCTTCCGTTCGCGCTTTTGGGTCGAGTGCTTTTTGGCTTTCTTGGTGGCAGTCATCGGCGCTGAGGTCCGGGAGGCTACACCGAATCCGAACGCGGCAGGCACCCCAAAAAATCGACATCGGAGCGGTCGGGAGGGTGCGCTGAATGCAGGGAATTTGCGGGCCACACGCGGTTTATTCCCGGTCTCGGCTGTCGGCGGCGTCGCGCGTCGCGCCTCGCGCCTCGCGCCGGGCACCCTCGGCGGCGAGGCCCGATCACAAGAGCCGAGCGCCCGTCGCAAGTCGTCGCGTCGGTCGTCGCCAGTCACCCTCCGGTAATGTGCGTCGTGAGTCGCGCCTTCGTGCAGCGCTGCTGCAGCAAACTGGGTCGCGCTCGCACAGCGCGGAGCCATGTATTCAGAGCGTTCACTTATCTTGCATAAAAATTGATCCGGCGGCGCGTTCGGCTCTTAGCGCATGCTACGTTCTTCCGTTGAACAGTCTCGTCGTCTTGCGTGAGCTGGCTTTTGCCACTCGCGCTGTCGACGGTGAACGGAAGACGAAGGTCGCGCTCGCCTGGTCGTGAAACGCAGTCGGTTTCGCGGGGGCACGCGGCGTCGTACAGCAATTTAGTCGTAGTCGGAGGCGTATACGTGCAGTCGAAAGCTTTGGTTCAGCTCGCCGGTGGATTGTTGGCCTGTATGTTGGCCTTCGCATGCTCCGGCAGCCCCGAAGTGGTTCAGTCCGACGGCAGCGGAGCGACGAACGCCGGTACCGATCCCAGCGGAAAAGGCGGCATTTCCAACGGCGGCCGCGGCGGCGGCACCGGCATCAATGTAGGCGACGGTGGCGACAAAGGCGACGCCGGTGGCCCCGGAACCGGCTGCAAGACGAAGTGTGACCCGGGTGAGTGTGGGCCTATTGCCGATGGCTGCGGCGATGTGGTCGAGTGTGGCGGCTGCACTGCGCCAGAGACCTGCGGCGGCGGCGGTGAACCCAGCCGTTGCGGTGGCGACGCGGGCTGCACGCCCAAGACGTGCGACGACCTCGGAGCCGAGTGCGGTCTGCACCCGGATGGTTGCGGCGGCGTGGTGGACTGCTGGGCCACGAAAGCAAAAGAGTGCGCCGACCCGACGCAAAATTGCGTCGACGGCACCTGTACCGACACGACGACTTGTAACAAGCTCACCTGCAAGGACTACGGGAAGAACGAAGGCCTGTGCGGGCCAGTCACCGACGGCTGCGGCGGAACGCTGGATTGCGCCTTGGAATGCGCGACTGGCGAAATTTGCGGCGTGAAGGAGCCGGGTAAGTGCGGCACGGCGGTGTGCGAGCCGCAGACCTGTGAGGCGGTGCTGAAAGGCAAACCTGCCGGTTACTGTGGCTTCGTCGCGGACGGCTGCGGCGGTGAGATCAAGGACTGCGCGGTCGCTTGCACCGGCAACGACACCTGCGGTGGCGGCGGCACGGCCGATGTGTGCGGGCACGGCTCGACCGTTTGCGTCCCGAACAAGACCGCAGCCGACTGCGGCAACAGCTGCGATCCGATCAGCGATGGCTGCGGCAACGTCATTCAGTGCAAGGCTTGCACGGGTACCGACACCTGCGGCGGTGGCGGCGTGGCCGGTGTTTGCGGCTCGCCGGCTTGCGTGCCGCGCACGTGTAGCCAGTTGAACGCCGAGTGTGGTTCGATTCCCAACGGCTGTGGCGGCACGCTCGCCAACTGTGGCACCTGCGCCAGCGACGAGATCTGCAACGCCAACGTGTGCCAGAAGGTCAAGTGCGAGCCAAAGACCAGCGCGGAGGTGTGCCCCGGCAAGTGCGGTCCGGTGAGCGACGGCTGCGACAGCACGATCAACTGTGGTGGCTGTACCGGAAACAACACCTGCGGCGGCGGCGGCACCGAGAGCGTGTGCGGCTCGCCTCCCTGCACCCCGCTCACCTGCCAGGCGCTCGGCGCCAACTGCGGTCCGATTGGTGATGGCTGCGGCGGAGTCGTTCAGTGCGGCAGTTGCCCCAGCGGCCAGACCTGCGGTGGCGGCGGCGCGAGCTTGTGCGGCGTGCTCGTGGATCCGAACTGCACGGGCTTGTGCCCCAACATCAAGACCTGCCCCGCGGGCTCCGAAACCCGCCTGAGCGGCACGGTTTACGCCCCGAACGGCACTGAGCCGCTCTACAACGCCCTGGTCTACGTGCCGAACGCGCCGCTGCCGGCGATTGCGACCGGCCCGAGCTGTGGCCGCTGCGAAGACGAGAACCTGGGTAGCCCCATTGCCGCCGCTCTGACGGGTGCGGACGGCAAGTTCGTACTCAAGAACGTCCCCGCGGGCGTGAGCTTTCCGCTCGTAGTGAAGATGGGCAAGTGGCGGCGCGTGGTCACGATTCCCGCGGTCACCCAGTGCACCAACGTCAACCTCACGGTCGACCAAACGCGCTTGCCGCGCAACGTCACCACCGACGCGGCCGCGGGCAACATTCAGTACCTGAACATCCCGAAGACCGCCATGGTCACGGGTAGCGTCGATGAAATGGAATGCGTGCTACGCAAGATCGGCGTGGACGACAGCGAGTTCACGCTGCCGAGCGGCACTGGGCGCATCCACCTCTACCGCGCCAACGGCGCTCACGCTTCGAGCACGCGCACCTGCGTCGAATACCGCGCGAACGGGAGCTGTCGTCGCTATCAGACCGACTACCAGGACGCGCCGATCGACGACCTGTTCGCAGGCACCACGATCGACAATTACGACCTCGGCATCTTCGACTGCGAAGGCAGCGCGAACGAGCACAACAACGACTTCGACGCCAAGCTCAAGAGCTTCGCGGACCGCGGTGGTCGCGTGTTCGCCTCGCACTACAGCTACGTTTACCTGCACGACAACGGTAACTTCGCCAACACTGCCACCTGGGGCGGTGCCCAGCAGGGGAACGGTGATCAGACCACCGGTATTCTCGATACCAGCTTCGCCAAGGGCGCCGCGTTCAACACCTGGCTGGGCAACGTCAGCGCTTGGGACACCACCTACGGCAGCGGCTACATTCACATCGACGACCCACGCGGCTACGTGAAGACGGTGACGAGCTCGAGCGAGCGCTTCGTCTACACCGACACGAGCAGAATGGTGGGCACGCCGGCGGTGCAGATCAATCAGCAGTCTGCCATTCAGCAGTACAGCTTCAACACGCCGGTCGCCGCGAGCGCAGCCAATATTTGTGGTCGCGTGCTGTACACCGGCTTTCACGTCGCCAACGCGAGCGGCAACGGCAGCCAGGTCTTCCCGGCGCACTGCGCGACCGGCGCGCTCACGCCGCAGGAAAAAGTGCTCGAGTTCATGATCTTCGACTTGTCCGCGTGCGTGTCGGTGGGTGACCCCCCGCCCCCGCCCAGCTGCAAGAAGAAGACGTGCGCCGCGGTCGGCGCGACCTGCGGCCCGGTCGCTGACGGCTGCGGCGGCCTGCTGCAGTGCGGCGATTGCGTCGCGCCGGCGAGCTGCGGTGGTGGTGGCGTGCCCAACCAGTGTGGCAGCGTCTGCAAGCAGACGAGCTGCGGCGCCAAGGGCGCAAACTGCGGCATCATTCCGGATGGTTGCGGCGGCACGCTGACCTGTGGCGTGTGCACGGCCCCGGCGGTCTGTGGCGGCGGCGGCACGGCCAACGTCTGCGGCGTCCCGCAATGCCAGCCTCGCTCGTGCACGTCGGTCGGGGCGACCTGCGGTCCGATTTCTGACGGCTGCGGTGGCACCATCAACTGTGGTTCTTGCCCCAGCGGTCAGACCTGCGGTGGCGGCGGCACTCCCAACGTGTGCGGCACCGGCACCTGCAACCCGAAGACCTGCGCGAACGACTCCGCGCAGTGCGGTTTCATCGGCGACGGTTGCGGCGGCACCATCGCTTGCGGCACCTGCATGGACGGCAAGACCTGCGGCGCTGCAGGCCCGAACAAGTGCGGCGGTAGCTGCACCCCGCGCACTTGCGCGGCTGCCGGGGCCGAATGTGGCTTCGTCGGTGACGGCTGTGGTGGCGTGCTGAACTGCGGCGTCTGTATGGCGCCCGCGATCTGCGGCGGTGGCGGCACGCCCAGCAAGTGCGGCGGCTCGTGCACTCCGCGGACCTGCGCTCAGGCGGGCGCGGCTTGCGGCGCGATCAACGACGGCTGCGGCAACGTGCTGCAGTGCGGCGTGTGCCCGACTGGTCAGGTCTGCGGTGGCGGTGGTGTCCCGAACCAGTGCGGCGCAGGAAGCTGCACGCCGAAGACGTGCGCGGCTGCTGACGCCGAGTGCGGTCCGATCGGTAACGGCTGCGGCGGCATCGTGGACTGCGGCATGTGCGTGGCTCCGCTCTCGTGCGGTGGCGCGGGCGTGCCGAACAAGTGCGGCATGGGCACGGGCGGTTGCACGCCTCGCACCTGCGCTCAGCAAAACGCGGACTGCGGTCCCGTGGCGGACGGTTGCGGCAACTTGCTCGACTGCGGCGTGTGCGCCCCGGGTCTCACCTGTGGTGGCGGCGGCGTCGCCAGCAAGTGCGGCGGCATCTTCTGAGCTAGGTGCGGGCATTCGCCCGCCTGAAAGCGCGACGAGCCCGAACATTGGTTCGGGCTCGCGCCATTTTGCTCCAGAAAGTCGGCGGTCGCCCGCGGCGCGCCGCTCCGCGGTATCCTCTCGCGGTGGGTCGCGTCCTATTTGCGCTGCTGCCGCTGGTCACGTTCGTCGCTGTCGGCGTGCTCGTGCTGTGGGTTGGGGTAGCGCGTCCGGTCGAATCGATCCGTGTGTGGGGCGGGCCAACCGATCGCGCGGCGCGCTTCAGCGGCTGGATCGAGGCGGAGGTCGACGGCCATCCCCTGGCAGGCCAGGTGCTTCGGCTCACGGCGCGCCCCGAGCAAGCAAACTCGGTGAGCGTAGCCCAACCACTCGATGCTCAGGGACGCGCGGAGATACAGTTCGATTTCGAGCGCCCGCCGCTTTCCTTCGAACTCAGCGCCGCTCTACCGGGTGGCACGCTCGGCGCGGGGCGCATCGAGCTCCCCGCGCAGCGCTGGTTGGCGACGGCTGGCCATCGCGGAGGGTTTTCTCGGCTGCCCGAGGCCAGCGCACTGTCTCTGCAAATCGCGCCGGCGCGCGGCGTGTTCGCGGTGCCCTTTCCCGGTGAGCTTTGGGTGCGCGTCTTGCGCCAAGGCACCGCGCTCGTGGACGCCAAGGTCGACCTCAAGGCCGATGGCGCGAAACTCCTGCGCGAAACGGCCAAGACCGACGGCCGCGGTATCGCGCGTTTCACGCTCACCCCGACGGAGCACGTCGTTACCGCGCGAGCGAACGTGACGGCCTCCGATGGCCTGCGCGCGGAGCTTTCGTTCAGCGTTCCTGTCGTGCCGGGTGCGATTCTGATCGAACGGCGCGGCAACACGCTGCAGGTTCGCTCGCCCATCGAGCGGGAGGAGGCATTCGTCACGGTGGTGAGCGAACAGGGCCGATGGATGGGCGCGCGCGTGCCGCTGGTCGCAGTGGGTGACGGTACCGCTCAGGGCACGCTCGAGGTTCCGACCTTGCCCAATGAGCCGCTCTGGGCGGTCGCCAAGAGCGATCCCGCGGCGCCGAGCTCGCTTTCCGTAGGTTGGCCACTGTTCGCGGGCGACGAACCGGCACAAACCTTCGACATCGGCGATCGCTTGTTGCTCGACACCGAGCCGACCGCGCTCGCCCGCGAACGCGACCGCCGTCGCGGAATCCGTCGCTTGGCGCTCGCGATTGGGCTCTTGGGTGCGTTCGTCAGCGCTCTGTCCGTGGTCGTTGCCACCCGTCGCGGTCGAAAAGCTGCGCGCGCTCATCTCTCCGAAGAGCTCGGACCGGAAGGCAGCGCTCAGCTCTTGCCCCAGCAATCGGTGCGCTCGATTTTATCTATCTCACTGATAATATTAGGTTTTTTTGCGATCGCGGCGATCGCTGGTTGGCGCCTGATTTGAGCGCAGGCCCCCAGATCTTTTGGTCGCGCCCTGCGTCTGATGAATGGCGCGGGGCCGACCCCCGGCGACAGCCAGGAGATGCTCGTGGTGGCAAGCGTGACTCGGCGCGGTGTTCTGACGGTTCTGACTCTCGGTTTGCTGACGATGGCGGCGACCGCGGGGGCTCGCAGTCCCAAGCGATGGTTCCCCGAACCTCCGCCCACCGGCATCGAGCTCGAAGACGCCTCCGGCCGCGCACTTCCCGCCTTCTATCACGAAGGCCGAACGTTCGTGCTCGGTGAACCCGGCGAGCGTTACGTCGTGCGCGTGACCAACCCGACGGGTGAGCGAGTCGAGGCGGTGGTCTCGGTCGATGGCCGAGACGCGATCAGCGGCCGCGTCGCCGACTACCGCGCGCAGCGCGGCTACATCGTGCCGCCCTACGGTTCGGTCACCATCGACGGTTTTCGGCAAAGTCTGTCCGCGGTCGCCGCTTTTCGCTTCGCCAGTCCCGAAGACAGCTATTCCGCTCGCATGGGCACGCCCGAGAACGTCGGTATCATCGGCGTTGCGCTGTTCGCCGAGCGCAAGCGCAAGGCGCCGCCGCAGCCGGTCGCGCGCGCGCCGCGTCCGCGCTACGAGGCCGACGGCCCTTCCGCGCGTGACGAGCGCTCTTCCGAGCGCGCAGACGGTGCTTCGAAGCGCCGCTCCAGTGAGAGCGCACCGCCTGCTCCGAGCAAGGGGGCGGCGGAATCGCGCGGCCGCGCGCCTGCCGCCGCGCCCGGCGATTCCGTGGACAACCTTGGCACCGAGTACGGTGAAACCCGCGAAAGCAGCGTGGTCGAGGTGCCGTTCGAGCGCGCCTCGTCGCGGCCCACGCGCGTGCTCACCTTGCGCTACGACGATGCGGACGGCCTGCGCGCCCGCGGTATCGACGTGCGCCCGCGCTGGTCACGCCCCGCGCCCGAGGAACCCGAAGCGTTTCCGAACAGCCGCTTCGCACAGCCGCCGCCCTGATCCCCCGCTTTACGCGCTCGCAGAGAGCAGCCGCGTGAGCACGCGAATCATCGGCTCGACGTCCGCCGTAGCCGCCATCTCGCGGCACGAGTGCATGCTGAGCATCGGGTTACCGACGTCGACGGTGCGAATGCCGAGTCGCGCGGCGGTGATCGGCCCAATCGTGCTGCCACATGGCATGTCGTTGCGCGCAACGAAATGCTGCGGCTCCACGTCGACCGCGCGACAGGCGCGCACGAAGGCGGCCGCGCCGGGCCCATCGGTTGCGTAAGACTGGTTGCTGTTCACCTTCAGCACGGGGCCGCCGCCCAGCTGCGGCCGGTGCTGACGGTCGTGCTTGTCGGCGTAGTTTGGGTGCACGCCATGAGCCATGTCCGCGGAAATCAACAGCGACTGAGAAAAGGCGCGTACGCTGGCATCGCGCGACGAATCGCCGCTGCTCGCGAGGCGCTCCAGCACGCTTTCCAGGAACTGCGAGCGTGCGCCGGTGGCGCTCTGGCTGCCCACTTCCTCGTGGTCGTAGAGCGCGATCACGCGCGTGGCTTCGCTGTCTCCGCTCGCCGAAAGCAAGGCCTCACACGCGGCATGGCACGACGCCAGGTTATCGAGGCGCGCCGAGAACAAGAACTCTCCGCCGTCGCCTCCGATCGTGCCCGGCTGCAAATCGAACAGGCACAGGTCGAAGGCCACGATGTCGGGCGCGCGCACCCCGGGCACGCCGGCGTCCCCGCAGCTGCGCGCGAGCAGATCGAGCGCGGAGCTTGCCCCCGCTTTCTCCAGGCCGAGCACCGGCGACAGGTGCAGCTGTGGGTTCAGCGCCAGGCCCTCCTTGTTCACGTCCCGGTTGAGATGAATGGCGAGGTTCGGAATGCGACAAATGGGCGAATCGAGGCGAATGCGCACTTGTTGCCCGTCCGCGAGCGCGACGCGGCCCCCGAGCCCGAGATCGCGGTCTAGCCAGGTTCCGAGCAGCACTCCGCCGTAGACCTCGACGGCGAGCTGACGAAAGCCGACGCTCTCCAGCGTCGGCCTCGGCTTCAGCCGCAGATTGGGCGAGTCGGTGTGGGCCCCGATGATACGAAACCCGGCGCGCGAAGCTGGGCTCGTGCCGGCAACGAACGCGATCACGCTGCCGTCGCGAATCGCAAAACCGCGGCAGCCAGCTTCGATGCTCCAGGTTTCGCCCTCTTCGAAGCGTCGAAAGCCGGCGCGCTGCAAGCGCGCTTCGATCTCCGCGACCGCGTGGTACGGCGTCGGCGCAGCGTGGATGAAGTCCAGCAGGTCGCGGGCGGGAGTGAGCGGCTGAGATTCGGAGCGCATGCCGACACTATATCGCTTGTGGCGAAATACCACGACCTATCAAAAGCTCCGGCATTGGCTGGCGAGCGCTCCGATGGGCAAGTTTCTCCGTTGGCCCAGCTCCGGGTAGGGCGTACACCTTTTGTGCGAGCGAAGCACCCGCGGGCCGCATCGTTCTCGGAAAGGTCAGTCGTTGCAGTTTCAGAGCGTCGGTTCCCCGGGCCTTTGGCTCGGCTTTCTCGCCTTCGTGCTGGCGATGCTGGCGCTCGACCTCGGCGTGTTTCAACGGCGCGCGCATCAGGTGAAGGCGCGCGAAGCGCTCACCTGGACCGGGGTCTGGATCGCGCTGGCGCTTTCGTTCAACCTCGCGGTTTACCTGTGGTTCGGGGCCGATCACGCGCTCGAATTTCTGGCCGGTTACCTGATCGAGAAAGCGCTCTCGGTCGACAACCTGTTCGTCTTCATCGTCGTGTTCGCGGCGTTCAAGGTGCCGGCCGAGTTGCAGCAGCGCGTGCTCTTGTGGGGTGTGCTGGGCGCGCTCGTGCTGCGAGCGTTGTTCATCGTGCTCGGGGCGGCGCTGCTCCAACGCTTTCATTGGATCAGCTATTTTTTCGGCGCACTCTTGGTGTTCACGAGCGCCAAGCTGCTCGTGCAGCGTGAGGGCTCGATCGACCCTCAAAAGAACCTGGCGCTACGGCTGTTTCGCCGCTTCGTCCCGAGCGTGGAGGAGTTTCGCGGTGGCCGCTTCGTGGTCATGGAAGGGGGGAAGCGCTATGTGACGCCGCTGCTCTTGGTCCTGATCGTCATCGAGGCGAGCGACATCATGTTCGCGATCGATTCCATCCCCGCCGTGTTCGCGGTGACCGAAGATCCGTTCATCGTCTTTACGTCGAACGTCTTCGCGATTCTCGGCCTGCGTGCGCTGTACTTTGCGCTGGCCGATATCGTCAGCCGCTTTCACTACCTCAAGCCGGCGCTTGCCTTCGTGCTCGCCTTCGTCGGCGGCAAGATGCTACTGGGCGGGGTGATCCACATTCCGATTGGGGTTTCGCTCGGCGTAATCGCCGGTATTCTCGGTTCGGCAGTGGTGCTCTCGCTCCTGCGCCGGCGGCCCGCCACGCTCACGCCGCTTGCGGTTCGTGACTCGGGCGATCAGTCGAATGAGCCGTAGCGACTAGGTCTGCTCGCTGAGCTCGGCGGGCGGCGTCGCGTTCGACTCGGTGGGCGCCGGGCTGCCCGTCGGCGTAGCACTTCCGGAATCCGGCACTTCGGTGGGCGTGCCAGAGGCAGCGCCGTTCTGCGCCTCGTGAACCAGATCGAGCGCGTTTTGCAGGACGCTCCGCACCTCGTCGCTGCCGCCAAAACCACCGTGGTGATGATGGTGATGGTGATGATGGTGGTGACCAATGCCGCCCTCTGCTCGGAAAGCACTCAGGTCGCCGGTCTCTGCCGCTTGACCGAAGCGCTCGGCGAACTTCTGCGCGATCGCGCTTTCCCGACCCGTGCTGTTCTCGGCGGCAGTCTTGAACTGGTCCGAGATCTTTTGAGCGATCTCTTTGAATTTTTCGGGATCACTCTCGGACAGCTGTGCGAGCTGGCTGAACAGCTGCCCAGGGCCAGAAATATGCGTTTTCGCGGCCGGCGAGTCCGGCGCGGGGGGAATACTGCTCGGCCGCCGAGCCCTTGCTTCGCTCGCCTGAGCGCCCACGACCGGTCCGGACCCGTTGATTCCGTTGATGTTCATGAGAGACCTGCTTGCGCTTTCTAACCCTGTCCCCGCTCGGGGGTGGAAACGGCCGGCTCCCTCTCTTCTTCAGGCCTTCAAAACTTTGACACTTGGGTCGCGAGCGCACGGGCGATGACTATACTCCCGCCGCCCCATGCTCAGCCCGGACGTCGAAGTCGAAGGTTTCAGCGCAGAAGAGTGGATGCGGCTCGGGCAAGTGCTGCGCGCCCCCGGGGAGTCGAGCTCGGCGGAGCGCGCAAGCAATACGGGGGGTGGTGTCGTCGCGGTGACGACTGCGGGAAAGTTGAGAAAGCTGTTTTCCACGCGCGAAGGTCGGCTCGAGCTCGCCTCGCAGCCCTGGCCACTCGCGCTCGACGAGCTGGCTGCCAGCCACCAGGCGCGCTGGGCCGTGGAGCTCACCACCGGCAGCTTGGAGCGCTTTGCGGATCGGTTTGCCGAGCGCTTGCGGCCAGCCGACACTTACTTGTCTCAGATCCTCCAGCTGTTGTTGGTGCTGCGGGAGCTCGAGCAAAGTGGCGAGCTGCGGGTGTGGCCGTGGCCGATTTCGGAGTGGCCGATTCCGACCGAGCGCGCTTGCGTACGCGCGCTCGACGCGCTGTGCCCGACCGGTCGCGTGGCGCTGCTCGGCGTGTTCGCGCGCGGAGAGCTGTACACCGCGGTCGCCGCTCGCCGCGGTGCGCGCGGCATCGACGCGATTCTCGGCCCCGGCGAGCTGCGCTCGACCATGGGCTTGCTCTCTGGAGATTGGCAGCGGGACTACCGCTTCCTGGCCGAGGCAGCCGAACGGCGCCTCGGTCCTGTCGGCCTGGGTTGTTTCGGAGAGCTCTACACCTTCCAGTCACTCGTCAACTCGCCGCCAGGCTCGTGGGCGCAAGCGGTCGCAGCGCGTGAAATAGTGGTCACGCCGGTGACCCCAGGCGTCGCGATCCCGCTCGGTCTCGACGCAGGCCGTGCGGTGTGGGCGCAGGTCCGGGGCATCGCCGAACGCTTCGGCGGAAGCGGCTTTCTCGGCGCGGCAAGCCGTTTCGCGCCCGCCTTCGAGCGCGGGTTGCCCTTGTTCGAAAACGACGTCAAAGCCTGGCTGGGCTTCGATCCCCTGCGCTTGCTCTCGCGCCTACTATCCAAGGTTTAGGCCCCGCCCGCTGGCGGCGGGGCTTGCTCTAGCAAGGTTCGCTCGGCAAGATGCTGGCAATGGCGGTCACTCGCCGAATTCGCAGCCGCTTGGCGCTGGCGATCGTGCTCACCGCACTGATACCGGTGTTGGTTGCCATCTGGTGGGCGCAGACCACCGTGCGCACCGCGGCTGCCCGCTTTTACTTGCCGGACATCGGCGTCCATCTCGATCGCTCGCTCGGGCTGTATCAGGAGCTCGCGCGCGCGGTGAAAGCGCAAATGCGGCAGGAAGCGGCGACCATCGCCGAGCGCGAGAGCCTGCGTGCGGCCGTGCGCGCGGCAGACCGCACGCGGATCGAGCTCGAGCTGCGCCAGGGGTTCCGCGAGCACCCGAGCCTGGTTACGCTCGCGGCGCGCGACGCGGAGGGCAGGGAGCTCTCGCGCGTCGAACGCGATCGCCCACTCGACCCAGCGCGCGAGAACCGGCTGGAGGTCGTGCGACCGCTCGGCGCAGGCCCGGAGGACGACGAGCCGTCTCTGCTCGCCGTGTTCGCGGCCAGCCGCGCGCGCTTCGACGAGCTCTCGGAGATGAGCCAATTCTTGGATACCTATCGCAAGATCGAGCATCGCCGAGAAGCGGACGAGAAAGGCTACGTGCTCGCGTTCGTGGCGCTGCTCGGTCTGACCATCGTCGCCGCGGTCGGTGTGGGCTCGCTACTCGCGCGCAGCGTCGTGGGCCGCATCGCGGCGCTCGCGGAGGCGACCAAGCTGGTGGCGGCGGGTGACCTCTCGATCCGTGTTCCAGAAGCCGGGGAGGACGAGCTGTCGGATCTCGCGCACGGTTTCAACAGGATGCTGGGCGAGGTCGCGGAGAGCCGCGCACGCATCGAGTATTTGCAGCGCATCGGCGCCTGGCAGGAGATGGCGCGGCGGCTCGCGCACGAGATCAAGAACCCGCTCACGCCCATTCAGCTGGCGGTGCAAGACGTGCATCGGCGCTACGAAGGGGCCGATCCCACCTTCAGGCGGCTGCTCGATACCACGCTCGAAATCGTCGAGGACGAGGTGGGTACGCTGCGCCGATTGGTCAGCGAGTTCTCCGACTTCGCGCGCTTGCCGCAGGCAAACCTGGAAGCAGAGGATCTAGGGGCGTTTCTGAATGAGCTTTCCGAGCAACTCTCGCTGATCGAAGACGAGCGCGGTGACGGCGAGTTGCCCGAGGGGTTGCGGTCGGCCTGGCGCGGCGCGCACATCGGCCTCAGCTTCAGCCTGCCCAAGGAGCCCGCGTACGTGTTGATGGATCGCCACATGCTGCGCCGCGTGATGCTGAATTTGATTCAGAACTCGGCTCAAGCCATGCAGGAGCAGGGCGAGCGCACGCCGAAGATCTTGGTCAGTTTGCGCGCAGAGCGCGACTCGTATCTGCTCGACGTCGAAGACAGCGGCCCGGGCATTCCTGAAGCGCTCAGAGAACGCATGTTCGATCCCTACGTCACCACCAAGTCCGAAGGCACTGGTTTGGGCCTTGCGATCGTGAAAAAAGTCATCGTCGAGCATGGCGGCAGCATCACCGCGATGAGCAGCGAGCTAGGTGGAGCGCGACTTCGCATCCGGTTGCCAGCGACCGCCGCGCCTGCGCCAGCTCCCGCGAAGGGCGCGCCAGAGTCCGCGGAGGCCCACCAGGAAAGCTCGGGCGCGGTCTCGTGACGGAGAGTCGTCACAAGAGCGGCCGCGTCAGTGAGCCTCGTTCGCCGGTCCTGCTGTACGCCATGATCGGCCTGGCCGCGATCCTGTTCGGCGCTTTGGTGTTGCCGCGTTTCGGCCGCGGGCTCGAACGCAAGCCGGCGCCGGATTTCGCGCTGCCGGTACTTTCCGGTGGCGAGCCGGGCGCGCGCGTGCGCCTGTCCGAGCAACGCGGAAAGCCCGTGCTCTTGGATTTTTGGGCCAGCTGGTGTGGCCCGTGCAAAGCGCAGACCCAGGTGTTGCAGGCGTTCACGAACAGTCCAGCAGGTAAGGACCTGGTGGTCCTAGGCGTGAACGTCAGCGACGATCCCGCGGCCGCCGAGCGCTATTTGGCCAAGGTGAAGCCTTCGTGGATCGTGCTCGGCGATCCGGATGGAACGGCCAACCAGGCGTATGAGGTGAACGAGCTGCCCACGCTCGTGGCCATCGATCGCACGGGACGTGTCTTCGCGGTGCGTCGGCATTTCGTGCCGGAAGCCGAGCTTTCCGCGCTGGTCGCGGCGATGGCGAGCGATCGATGAGACAAGCGGCTAGGATGGCTCGGGTGTCGTTTGCTCGCCTCACGCTGGTCGTGCTCGCGCTCTCGCTGCTATCGGGCTGCGGCCGTTTTCGCAAAGCCAAGGAGTGCGATCTGCTCGCGAAGACGGTGTCCGCCTGGCTCGCCAGGCAACCCGCGCCGAGCGGTGCCTCGACCGAGTCCAAGAAGCTCGCGGTCGAGACCCGAACCACCGCGGGGCGCTACGAAGAGCTCGATCGCGAGCTCGCAGCGCTCGACATCAAATCGAGGGATCTTGCCTCGCGCGTCGAGCGTTATCGAAAAATAGCGGTTCAGTCCGCGCGCGCCCTGCAGGACGCGGCTGCCGCCCTCGAGCGCGGCAATGTCGAGCTCGCGCGCCAGCGCCGCGTCGAGTTCGATGAAACGATGAAGGCGGAGAGCGAGCTGGTGCTGGAGATCAATTCGGCGTGCCGACGCTGAGCGCCCGCGTTTTGGCTTCAGTTGCGAGCTCGGCCGAGCCGCTGTACTCTTGCCCTCGCCCTGTGCAGCGCGTCGGCTCGCCCCCTCGATTCTCTCGGCTCTGGTTGGTCCTTTTGGGAGCGGTGCGCGCTTTCACGCTGGTTTTCGCTTTGCATTTAGGCGGCCTGGTTCACGACGCCGCTGATTTGTTGAGCGCCGTCACGGCCGAGCCCAGCGCCGAACACGAGCAGTGCCCAGCCGACGGTCCATGCGATGACTGCCCGCCTGGTTGCCCGAACTGCCACTGTGGCGTGCTCGGTTCGCTTGCGGCGACTCGCTTCGCTATCGCGCCGAGAGATCCGGTTGCGGCCCAGCGACCCGCGTTCGAGCTAGCCGAGGCACCGAAGGGTCCGGAGTTGCCCGAGCCGTTCAAGCCGCCGCGAGTCTGAAGCTCGCCCGAGTGGGCGACCAGCGCTCGCGCTGAAAACGTAGCGGTACGTAGGGCTGACAGCTCGTCGCGCCGATCGAGGTGGCTGATTGCCCCTCGAGTTTCGCCGGTATTCGAAGCAATTCCTTTAGTCCG
Source organism: Polyangiaceae bacterium (assembly GCA_035549735.1). Lineage (GTDB taxonomy): Bacteria > Myxococcota_A > Polyangia > Polyangiales > Polyangiaceae > PMG-095. Next base: position 72,315 of record DASZQI010000079.1, read on the forward strand.
TCACGCGCAAGCGTGGCGAGAGGCACTCCATCATGTTCACGTTTCTACGCCGAGCCGCGTGGGTCTTACCCGCGCTCGGCACGCTGTGGGCTTCAACGCTACGAGCGGAGCCTTGTTCGCCGATCTCCAGGGAAAATCTGGTGCGCTGCGCGCTTTCGCGTGGCCTCGAAGCGCGAGTAGCAGAAGCCAACGTGCAGGCTGCGACCGCTCGAGTCACGGCGAGCGACCCTTGGCTGCCTCAGAACCCGGCCCTGACTCTGACCGCCGCGCAGCGGCGCGCAGCGGGCGAGTCGGCCCTGAATTGGTCGGCGTCGCTCGCAATCGAGCTCGAAGTCGCGGGACAGCGCGGCGCGCGCCGAGCGAGCGCACAGGCCGATCGGGAGGCGCAGCAACGCCTACTTTCGGCGAGCGCGCGCAGTACGGCGGCCGCTGCGCTACGGGCGTATTTCGGCACGCTCGCGGCCCGGGATGCGAGGGCCGTGTTGGAGCGCCTCGCCGCGGCCAGCCAGCGCGCCTTCGAAGCAGCTCGCGCAGCGTCCGAGCGCGGGGCGGCGTCCGGCGTCGAGGCCGAGGTATTGGACGCCACTCGCATTTCGGTGGAGCGACGCAAACTCGACGCAGCGCGCGATGAAGCCTCCGCGCAAGCCCTGCTGGCCAGTCTGCTCGGTCAAAATCCGGCGCTGCCAGTCGAGGTTTCCGGCTCGCTCACCCCGCTCGCCGCCGCAGCACGCGTCCGGGCCCGCATGAGGCTGCCCGACTCGGCCGAGCTGCTTTCGCTCGCTGCCGAGCGTCGCGCGGCCGAGCTGCAAGCGAGTGCGCTGCGCCGCTCCCGCGTCCCCAATCCGACCGTTTCGCTGTTCGTCGAGCGGGATGGCTTTGCGGAAGACGTGGTCGGCGTGGGTCTGGCTTTTCCGCTGCCTTTGCCCGAGCCGCTCGGCCGCACTGCGCGCGGCGCCATTGCCGAAAGCGAAGCGCTCGCGCAGCGTGCGGCGAAGTTGCTGGAGAAAGGCCGCCGTGACGCGCAGGCCGAGCTAGTGCGCGCCCTGGCCGCCTACGACGCGGCACGCGCTGGGGTGGCGCTCCTCGACGAGTCGCGCATCGCCCGCGCCGAGAGCGTGCTCGTAAACCTCGCCGGTGAGGCGCAAAGTGGCCGCCTGGCGATCCGCGACGCGATCGTTTTACAGCAGCCGCTGCTCGAGCTGTTGCTGGGCGCCATCGAGGCCAAGAAGGCGCTCTGCCTGGCGTCGATCGAGGTGGTGCAGGTCTCCGGACTTGCGCTGGACGGAGCTGAGCAATGAGAGCTCTGCTAGCCGTGTGCCTGCTCTTGCTCGGCGCCTGCAAGCGCGAGGCCGCACCCGCCGGGGACGAGGCGCACGCGTCGCCGGTCTCGTCGACGGCCGCAAGTGCAGGGCCGGAGCACGAAGGGTTGCCGCATCGCATCAAGCTCTCGGACGCGGTCCTGCGAGACGCTGGGGTCCGGTTTGCGCCGGCAGTTCGAGAAGCATTGGCCGAGACGCTCACTCTCACGGGTGAAGTTCAACCGGACCCCGATCACTTGGCTCGAATTTCGTCGCCGGCGGCCGGCCGTATCGAGGAAATCCGCCTGAAGGAAGGCGACAAGGTCAAGAAAGGGGACGCGCTCTTGGTCGTGCGAGTGCCGGAAGTCGGTCGAGTTCGTTCCACGCTCTCGGCGACCGAAAGCCGAGCCTCTGCCGCGCGCGCCAACGCCGAGCGCCTGCAAGAGCTGTTCGCCAAACAGCTGGCTTCCGAGCAAGATGCTTTGAACGCCAAAGCCGAAGCAGACGCGCTTTCGAGCGACGCCAAATCACTGAAAGAACAACTGGGCGCTCTGGGAGCTTCCGCGGGCGGCGCGTTCTCGATCACCTTGCGCGCGCCGCTCGCCGGCACCGTCATTGCGCGCGACGCGGTGGTCGGCCAGCCCGTATCGCCGGAGCAAACGCTCGGCACCATCGCGGCGCTCGACGAGCTCTGGTTCCTTGGACGCGTCCTGGAAAAAGACCTCGGGCGCATCAACCTCGGGGCAAGCGCCGAGGTTCGTTTGAACGCCTACCCCAACGAGCTGTTCGCCGGCACGGTGGAGTACATCGGCGAGCAGGTCGACCCGACCGCGCGTGCGGTCACCGCCCGCGTCCGTCTGCAGAACCGAGACCGGCTGCTGCGGATCGGCCTGTTCGGAACTGCGGCCGTGGCGCTGCGCGGCCCGTCCGAAGCGCCCGCGCGCTTGGTCGTACCGCGCGCTGCGGTCACGCAGATAGCCGGGAAATCGGTGGTCTTCGTGCGTGAGCCGAACGGTGAGTTCGAGCTTCACGAGGTCACTCTGGGCCGCGCTGCGCCGGGTCGGGTCGAAGTTCTGGCCGGTCTCGGCGCGGGCGAGCAGGTGGTGACCGACGGCGTATTTACTCTGAAGAGCGTCGTGCTCAAGGGCTCATTCGCGGAGGAGGAGCACTAATGATGCGCCTCTTGTCGGCGGTCGTCGGCTGGTCGTTGCGAAATCGACCGATTGTGCTCGCGCTCACTCTGCTGTTCCTCGGGTTCGGGGTGCGCTCGGCGCTCCGGCTGTCGATCGATGCGGTTCCCGACGTGACCAACGTTCAGGTGCAGGTGATCACTTCTGCGCCGGCGCTGTCGCCGCTCGAGATCGAGCAATACGTGAGCGTGCCGGTCGAACGCGCCATGGCCGGTATTCCGAAAACCAGCGAAGTGCGTTCACTCTCGCGCTATGGGCTGTCGGTCGTGACCGTTGCCTTCGAGGACGGCACCGACATCTACTTCGCGCGCCAGCTCGTGAACGAGCGCATGCGCGAAGCCGGTGACGCGGTCTCGGCCCAGTACGGTCACCCCGAACTCGGCCCAATTACCTCTGGATTGGGCGAAATCTTCCAGTTCACGCTCCAGAACGAGCAGCTCACTACCATGCAGCTCGAGGAGATTCTGGATTTCCAGGTAGCGCCGGCTCTGCGCACCGTCCCGGGCGTGGTCGAAGCCAATAGCTTCGGCGGTGAGGACAAGCAGTATCAAGTGCTGCTCGATCCGAAGCGGCTGCAGGCGGCGGCTATCAGCGTCGCGGACGTGGTGTCTGCGCTGGAGAAGTCGAACGCCAACGCAGGGGGTGGCTACGTCGAGTACGCGCGAGAGCATTTCGTGATTGGCACCAATGGTCTGGTGCGCGACCTCGACGACCTTAGAAGCGTCGTAATCGGCGCTACCGCTCAGGGCGTTCCCATCACCCTCGCCACCGTGGGCGACGTGCAGTTCGGTCCACGCCTCCGGCGCGGCGCGGCTTCCAAAGACGGCAAGGGCGAAGTGGTGGTCGGCGTCGCGTTGATGCTGCTCGGCGAAAACTCGCGCACCGTCACGGCGCGAGTCAAAGAGAAGCTCGCGCTGCTCACGCCCTCGCTCCCGAAGGGCACGCGCATCGAACCCTTCTACGACCGCTCGCAGCTCGTCGAACGCACGATCTGGACGGTCGCCAAAAACCTGGCCGAAGGCGCCCTGCTCGTGGTCGCTATCATCGTGCTGTTATTGGGGAATTTGGCGGCCGGGCTGGTCGTGGCGACGACCATTCCGCTGGCTTTGCTGTTCGCGGTCACGGTAATGCACGCGCTCGGGCTGTCGGGCAACCTGATGAGCCTCGGCGCGATCGACTTCGGCTTGATCGTCGATGGCGCGGTGATTGTGGTCGAGAACGTGGTGCGACGGCTCTCCGAGCGGCACGCCCAGCTGGGGCGTTCACTCAGCTCGGATGAGCAGCTCGGTCTGGTCGAAAGCGCAACCTCCGAGGTGCAGCGGGCGAGCGTTTTCGGCGGCGCCATCATCGCCATCGTCTATCTGCCGCTCTTGGCCCTGACCGGAGTCGAGGGCAAGCTGTTTCGTCCCATGGCGACGACCGTGCTGCTGGCATTGGGCGGCGCCTTCGTCGTGTCGCTGACCGTCATTCCGGTACTAACCAGCTACTTCGTTCGCTCGAAGGCCGAGCATCGAGAGACCTGGCTGCTTCGACTGGTGCAACGCTTCTACGCGCCGTTGCTCGCGCAGAGTCAGCGCTTTCGCGCTGCCACGCTCGGGTTCGGGGTACTCGCGCTCGCCGGCGCCGTAGTCCTGTTCACGCGCGTCGGCGCCGAGTTCGTGCCGCAGCTCGATGAAGGCGATCTGCTGATCGAAGCGCGGCGGCTGCCCGGGGTTGCGCTCAGCGAATCGGTCGCCACCGATGCCCGAATTCAGCGCGCAATTCTGGGAATTCCCGAGGTTACCCACGTGGTCAGCAAGACCGGGGCGCCGGAGCTAGCGACCGACCCGATGGGCATCGAGCAGTCCGACGTCTATGTCGGGCTGAAAGATCGCAAGGCGTGGCGCGGAGGGCTGAGCAAGGCCGCGCTGTCCGAAGAAATTGCCGAGCGTCTGGAAGCGGCCACGCCCGAGGTGGCGGTCAGCGTTTCGCAGCCGATTCAAATGCGAACGAACGAGCTCGTAGCTGGAGTCCGCTCGGACGTGGCTGCCCTCTTGTATGGTCCCGATCTGGGCCAGCTCGAAAGGTTCGGCGAAGTTATCGCGGCGACGATTCGAAAAGTTCCTGGCGCCGAGGACGTGCGAGTCGAGCAGGTGGCAGGGCTTCGCTATCTGCGCATCGAACCAGACCGTAACAAGCTGGCGCGCTACGGCCTTACCGTGGCCGACGTCAACCAGCTGACCGAGACCATCGCCGTGGGTCATCGCGTCGGTGACGTGCTCGAAGGGGACCGGCGCTTCGAGATCGCGGTCAAGACCGCGCACGGCTACGCGGGCGACCTCGCGGCGCTCGAAAACCTGCCGCTGCGCTCGCTGAGCGGACAAGCCGTTTCACTTGGTGACGTGGCCACGCTGTCGTTCGCGACCGGACCGGCGCAGATCAGCCGTGACGCTCAATCGCGTCGCCTGACCGTCGAATTCAACGTGCGGGGCCGCGATTTGCTGTCGGTCGTCGCGGACGTCGAGCGAGCGGTCGCGCGCGCGGTGGCTCTGCCGGTTGGCTACCGCATCGAGTGGGGGGGTCAATTTCAGCACTACCAAGAGGCCAAGCAGCGCTTGCTCGTGCTGGTTCCGCTCGCGCTGGCGCTGATTTCGTTCCTGCTCTGGATGGCGCTCGGTTCGGTGCAGCGCGCCGCGCTCATCTTCCTGAACGTGCCCTTCGCCTTCATCGGTGGCGTCGTGGCGCTCTGGCTGCGCGATATTCCGTTTTCGGTGTCGACCGCAGTCGGCTTCGTAGCGCTGTTCGGGGTAGCGGTCCTGAACGGATTGGTGCTGGTCACTTTCGCGGAGCAGCTCGAGCAGGGCGGGCTGTCTCCGCAGTCGGCCATCGCTCGCGCGGCGGCGCTGCGACTACGCCCGGTGCTGATGACCGCGCTCGTCGCCTCGCTCGGTTTCCTGCCAATGGCGCTCTCGACCGCGCCGGGTGCGGAAGTACAACGCCCGCTGGCCACGGTCGTGATCGGTGGCCTGCTCAGCGCCACGCTGCTCACGCTCCTGCTCTTGCCCGCGGCCTACGGACTTTTGCGAGGAAAGCCGCGGCCCGCGACGCTATCGGCCGACTAGCGTCGCTTGCGAGCGCTTTGGGCCCCGCCTCGCCGTGCGGGCTTGGCTTGGGCGCGCTGCGCGCTCGCCGGAGGCGCTTCCAGCGCGGGTTCGCTGAGGCCGCCCCCAGCCTGCACCTTGCGAATCTCGTCGCGCAGGCGAGCCGCGGTCTCGAATTGCAGGTTCTCTGCAGCGGCGAACATCTGCTGCCGCAGCGCAAGCACTTGCTCTGCCACGCTGACCGCGTCCGACGCTGGCGCGGGCTTTCCGCGCGTGGCGCCGCGGCCGTTCCCAGTCTGCGCCGTGCTGCCTTTGCCCGAACCGCGCGGCACCGCGTAGTAGTCGGTCTGCCCGCTGGCGGGGTTCATCTCCAAGATCGCGCGCTTGATGGTCTCCGGTGTGATGCCGTGCTCTTGATTGTACGCGATCTGCAGCTTCCGTCGGCGTTCGGTCTCGCTCATGGCCTGCTTCATCGCGTCGGTGATGCGATCGGCGTACATGAACACCTGACCGTTCGCGTTACGCGCCGCTCGACCGATGGTTTGAATCAGCGAGCGCGGGCTGCGCAAGAAGCCTTCCTTGTCGGCGTCCAGAATCGCGACCAGGCTCACCTCCGGAAGGTCGAGACCTTCACGCAACAGGTTGATACCGACCAGCACGTCGAACTCGCCCGCGCGCAGATCTCGCAAGATTTCCACGCGTTCGAGCGTGTCGATGTCCGAGTGCAAGTAGCGCACCTTGACGCCCAGCTCGGCGTAGTAGTCGGTGAGTTCCTCCGCCATGCGTTTGGTCAAAGTCGTGACCAAAACGCGCTCGCCGCGCTCTACCCGCGTGCGAATCTCGCCGTACAGGTCGTCGACCTGGCCCGCTACCGGGCGCACGAAAATTTCGGGATCGAGCAGGCCGGTGGGGCGAATCACCTGTTCGACCAGCCACTCGCCGCTATGCTGAAGCTCGTAGTCGCCGGGGGTCGCCGAGACGAACACCACCTGTCGCATGTACTTTTCGAACTCTTCGAACCTGAGCGGGCGATTGTCGAGCGCGCTGGGTAACCGGAAACCGTATTCGACAAGCGTTTCCTTGCGCGAACGATCGCCGCGGTACATCGCGCCGATCTGCGGCACGGTTTGGTGCGATTCGTCGATGATCAGCAGAAAATCTTTGGGAAAGTAGTCGATCAGCGTCGGCGCCGGGTCGCCCGCGTTACGACCGGAAAGGTGTCGCGAGTAGTTCTCGATGCCCTGCACGAAGCCCATTTGCTCGAGCATCTCGAGATCGTATTGGGTGCGCTGCGCGAGCCGCTGCTTTTCCACGAAGCGACCGGACTTGTCGAATACGTCGAGCCGCTCGAGCAGCTCTTCGCGAATGGCCGCGATCGAGCGATCGAGCTGCTGGCGGGGGGTCACGTAGTGCGAGCCGGGGTACACGGCGTAGCGATCGATCGACTGCAAAATGCGGCCGCGCAGCGGATCCACCTCGCTGATCGACTCGACCTCGTCGCCGAAGAATTCCACGCGGATCGCCAGCGCTTCTTCGTAGACCGGGAAAATCTCGACCACGTCCCCGCGCACGCGGAACGTGCCACGGTGAAAGTCGGTGTCGTTGCGTTCGTACTGGATGTCGACGAGGCGGCGGAGCAGCTCATCGCGGCGCAGCTCCTCGCCCTTCACGATCTCGATCAAGAGGCCGGAGTAGGTCTCCGCCGACCCAATGCCGTAGATGCAGCTGACGCTGGCGACGATGATCACGTCCGACCGCGAGAGTAACGACTGTGTCGCGTGATGACGCATGCGATCGATCTGGTCGTTGATGATCGCGTCCTTCTCGATGAATGTGTCGGTGGTCGGAATGTACGCTTCGGGCTGGTAGTAGTCGTAGTAGCTGACGAAGAAAGAGACGGCGTTCTCCGGGAACAGGTCGCGCATTTCCGCGTAGAGCTGCGCCGAGAGCGTCTTGTTGGGCGCGATGATCAGCGTCGGACGCTGCAAATGCTGAATGACGTTCGCGATCGTGAACGTCTTTCCGCTGCCGGTGATGCCGAGCAACGTCTGGCAGTGTTCACCCGCTTCGAAGCCGCGGATCAGCTTGGCGATCGCGGCGGGCTGGTCGCCCTTGGGTGAGAAGTCGCTTTTCAGCGCGAACTGCATGGGCAAAGCCCGATAGTCTGCAAGGCCCTCGCAAGCTTTCAAGGCGAATCCGGTAAACTGCGCGCTGAGGGCAGAAAATAGCGCACGCCGGCCCCGCGGACGGCAGAACTGCCGGTGTTCGGTAGCTCGCTTGCCGAATTTTTCGCACTCGAGCGGGGCGAACTCGAGCAGCAAGCGCTCGGGATTTCTGCTCGGTCGCGCATCGGCGCTAGCCGCCGACGCCGACGACTAGGGGAACATCGCGATTTCGGGCAAGCCCAAGCCGTCGGGCCAGCCGCGGCTGACGTTGAGCGCTTGAATCGCCTGTGCAGAAGCGCCGCGGGTGAGGTTGTCGGTGACGCCCATCGCGATCACCGTGCGCGTGCGCAGGTCGAGCGCATAGTTCACCATGGCCCGCGCCGAGCCGCGCACCCACAGGGTGTCTGGCAATTGCCCTTCGCCGAGCACCGTGATCAGAGGCGAATCGCCGTACAGGGCGCGCGCGGCTTCACGGCACGCGGCCTCGGTGGTTTCAGGACGCGCGCGCGCGTACGCGGTGCACAAGATGCCGCGCGTCATCGGCAAAAGCGAGGGCGTGAACGTGATGCGGACCTCGGCTCCGGCGACGCGCGAGAGCTCTTGCTCGAGCTCCGGGATATGGCGATGACGACCGCCGACCGCGTAAGGCCGCACGCCCTCGGCGCTCTCCGGAAAGTGGTAGGCGGGCGCTGGCGAGCGGCCGCCACCGCTGACGCCCGTCTTCGAATCGACCACGATGCCCACCGGCTCCACCAAATGACTCGCGAGCAGCGGAGCCAGCGGCAGTAGTGCGGTGGTCACGTGACAACCTGGGGAGGCGATAAGCTTTGCGTTGGCGAGCTCCGCGCGATGCAGCTCGGGTTGGCCGTACACCGCGCGTTCGAGCAGCTCGGGCGCGGGGTGTTCGCCGTAGGTGTCCCGATATGTCGTGGCGCTCTTCAAGCGGTAGTCCGCCGACAGGTCCACGACCTGAAGCCCCGCTTCGAACAACGCCTTACCGGCGCGCGCGCTGGCGCCATGCGGCAGCGCCAGGAACGCAACGTCGATGCGCGCGGCGAGCGCCGGAGCTTGTTCTGGATCGAAGGGCTCCAGCAACAGCTCGGAAAGGGCCGGCACGCCCAGTACATTGGGCAGTACTTCGCCGAGCCGCTTGCCCGCCTTCTCGCGGGCGGCACACATCACGAGCGAAAGCTCGGGGTGCGAGTGGATCAGTCGCACCAGCTCGGCGCCGGTGTAACCCCCTGCGCCGATGATGCCGACTCTCAGCATGGCTCAGCGCTTGGAGTATTGGAACCGCTTGCGAGCGCCGGCTTGGCCGTACTTCTTGCGCTCTTTCTTGCGGTCGTCGCGGGTCAGGTAACCGGCTCGCTTCAGCGCGCCGCGGCGCTCCGGGCTCTCGGAGGTGAGAGCGCGGGCGATGCCATGACGCATGGCTGCGGCTTGGGCGCTGTGCCCGCCGCCGACCACGGTCGCGACCACGTCGTACTTGTCGTGCAGCTCGAGTAGCTCGAGGCCCTGGCGCACGACCATGCGCGAGGTCTCGCGCTCGAAGTAAACGTCGATGCTGTCGCCGTTCACGGTGACGGCGCCAGTGCCCGGCTTGATCCAGACGCGGGCAACGGCGGTCTTCCTCTTCCCAGTGGCGTAAGTATTCGCTTCGGACATAGGGTCCCTAATTTCTCGAGCTCGGCTCAGACGTTGAGCGTTTCGGGCTTCTGAGCCCGGTGCGGGTGTTCCCCGGTGCCGTAGACCTTGAGCTTCTCCAGCATCTGCCGACCGAGGACGTTCTTCGGCAGCATGCCCTTCACCGCCAACGTGATCGGCGCATCCGGATGCCGCGTCGAAAGCTGCGTGAAGTTGTCGCCCCGGATCGCGCCGGGGTAACCGCTGTGGCGGTAGTACATCTTGTTGGTGGCCTTGGTGCCGGTGACCTTCACCTTGGCGGCGTTGACGACGATCACGAAATCACCCGTGTCGACGTGGGGGGTGTAGGTAGGCTTGTGCTTGCCTCGCAGCACGGTCGCGATCTTGGACGCGAGCCGCCCGAGCGGCAGATTGGTCGCGTCGACCACGAACCACTTGCGGGTTGCTTGTGCTTCGGCGGGTTTGGCCACGTAAGTCGGCATCTTTTCCAAGTCCTGAGGGACGGAGGGGGGCGCATTCCTAGCCTTCACCCCCTCATCCGTCAAGGACCCGCTGACTTTCATCGGATCACCTTCGCCCACCCCGCCAGATTCTCGCGAAAAAAAGCCCGGTCGCAGCGTCCTTCCGGCCGCGCTGCCGGCGCCTTCACGGGCCACAGCAGGAGGCGCGCGGCGCGGTCCCGCGGGCGGATATACTACGAGGCTAATCCCATGCAGCCGCAGGCGAGCAACAACCGGCTTCTCGAGCGGCTCGTGGCTGAGCAGCTGATCACGCGCGAGCAGCAAGAGGGCGCGCTGAACCTGATCGCTCGTTCGGGCGATCGAGTCGAGGAGGTGCTGATCGAGATGAAGGCGCTCGAGGAGGCCAAGCTCCTGAAGTTCCTCGCGTCTTTGCACCGCACGCGCTTCGTTTCCACCGAGAAGCTCTCGAAGGCCGAGATAGACCGCATCACGCTCGATAAGGTGCCGAAGAAGCTGGCTGAGCGCGAGTGCGTGTTTCCAGTGCTGTTCGACGCGCAATCGGGCTCGCTCAGCGTGGTAACGCCCGATCCGGACAACGCCTCCGCACTGCAGGACGTGCAGGTGGCTTCGGGCGCCAAAGAGGTGCGGGCGTTCGTGGGGCGCCCGCTGGCGGTGCGCGCCGCGATCAACAAAGCCTACAACGGTGACATTCACGCCTTCGCCGTCCTCGATCGCGAGGCGCACGCGCAGTTCACGACCATGCTCAACGTGTTCGAGCGCAACCTGGTCAGTGAAGAGAGCCTGGCCGTGGCGCTGGCTCAAGACGCGGTGGGCGAGCGCGTGCTCAGCAACTCGGATCTCGAACAAGGCAGAAAAGCGGCTGCCGCCGGAGGGCGAGGCATTCAGGACGAGGCCTACATCGAGACCCTGAACGTGCTCGTGACGCTGCTCGAGAATACTCGGCCGGATCTGCGCGGTCACTCCGCGCAGGTAGCGCGCTTGATGAAGAAAATCGCCGAGCGCATCGGGCTCTCGGAGTCCTCGCGTACGGCGCTGCAGCTGGCCGGCTATTTCCACGACATCGGCAAGATGGGCGCGTATCACCTGACCGCGTTGAACGTGGCCGAGTACGAAGGCCACCGCACCTCTGCCGGCAAGCAGAACCGCGCGCCGCTGCGTCTACTCGAGGCGGTCAACCTGCCGGCGGAGATCACGCAGTCGGTCGAGCTGATGTACGAGCGTTACGACGGGCAGGGCATGCCCGACAAACTCGCCGGCAAGGAGATCCCCCTCGGCGCGCGGCTCTTGGCGATCGCGGACACGTACGCCGACCTCACGCAGAACCCGCGTAACCCGTTCCGGAAGAGCCTGCGCCCGGCGCAAGCCTGCGAGGTGCTGGAGCGCTACAAAGGCACGATCTTCGACCCCAATTTGGTCGACCTGTTCAAGCACACGGTGACCGGGGAAGACCTGAAGGCGCGGTTGCTCTCGAACCGCCACCGCGCGCTGATTCTGGATCCCGATCCCGAGGAAACCACTGTGCTCGAGCTGCGCATGCTCGAGCAGGGCTTCGAGGTGGTCTTGGCTCGCTCGCCCGAACAGGCCCTGAAGACGCTGGACAAGGGCGAGATCGAAATCGTCATCAGTGAGATCGATCTGCCCCCGGGCGACGGCTTCGCGTTGCTCGGACAGGCGCGTCAGAAGCCGTGGGGAAAGAAGCTCCCCTGGGTGTTCGTCACCTCGCGTTCGGGGCGAGCGGACGCGCAGAAGGCGTTCGAGCTTGGCGCGGCCGACTTCATGACCAAGCCCATCGCCACCGACGTGCTGGTGGCCAAGTTGCGGCAGATTCTCGATCGCGAGGGTCGCGGCGGCGGCGCGCGGGGCGTGTCCGGCGCGCTCAGCGAAATGGGGTTACCCGACATGGTGCAGGTGCTCTGGCACGGTCGAAAGACGGGCTCGCTCAAGATCCGTTCGGGCACCAACACGGGCGAAATCCATTTCGTGGAAGGTGCCATCTACAACGCGCTCTACTCCACGCTACGCGGCGAGGAAGCGTTCTACGCGATGCTCGGGCTCACCGAAGGTGACTTCGTTTTGGACCCGAATTTTCGCGCGCCGCAGCAGGTCGTCCACGCCAGCCCGGAAGCGCTCTTGCTGGAAGGGATGCGGCGCCAGGACGAAGCAGGCCGCTGAGCGCCTCCCTCGCAAAAGGATGTGGGTCGGCTGCGCACCCTGCCTAAGTAGGCGCGGCTCCCGGACAAAACCCGCGCTGGAGGCCGAGCTGCCGCGCTGGGCGACTCAGGTCTTTTACCCCGTGCGAGAAGGCGTGGTAACCTGCTGAGTTTACAGGCCTATAGAGTGTCGAAAGTGCCTCCGCCCGTCCTCGGCTTCAATAACAACGTCCGCCATCGCGGTCGCGTGTTCCACATTCAAACCGAAGACTCCGGCGTCAAGAGCCCCCGCATCGTCACGCACCTGTTCGCCGACGGCGGTCGCATCATCAAGACCACCCGAACTTCGTATGCGGAACTGCTGAGCCGCGGCGACCTCGCTCAGGTCGTGCGCCAGATGATGAAGGATCAGCACAAGTCCATGTTCACGGCGCTGCGCACCGGCGACCTGGACGAGTTGCTGGAGTCGTCGTGTGGGCCGCTGCCGCTTCCCGCTACTGCGCCTGCCGCCGCCGAGCAGCCGCCTGCGCCTGCCCCTGCCCCTGCCGAAAACAGAAGGCCGAGTGGGGAGCTCTTGGCCCCGCAAGCGGTGATCGCCGTCGGGCCGAGCGCCGCCTCGTCGCCGGCGTCGGCGCCAATCCCGAGCGGCGCTTCGGCGCGTGCGGGTAGCTCGCTCACCAATCCGAGCATGTACAAGATCCCTCCGTCGGTCGTGCCCCCGGCTTCCCGCGAGGCGATCGACTTGGCCGTGGGCGCGTTGGATAAGCTCGGCGGGGAGGCGCCGGTTTCGACCGTCCTGCGTGGCCCGGTCAAATCCGAGCCCGCGAAGGCTCGGAAGAGCGTGCCTCCCGGACGCAAGACGCGCACGCCGGCGGCACCCGCCGCCAGCGCTCGGCCCGCTTCGCGCTACGGCTCAGTGCCATCGAAGTCGGCGCGCTCGATCTTCGGGGACGGTGTGATCAGCGAAAAATCACTGGATGAAGTGATCCTCAGCTATCTCGCCGAGGACCTCGAGCCGAGCGAATAGCAGGTCACAAGCCGGGCAAGCGCGGGGTGCGGCTCTTGCCCCAGCGCGAAAGGTATTCGGTCAGGTGCAGTTTGCGCCGCGCGCTGTCGCTGGTCATCGCGCGCACCGTGCCGAAGATCTTTCGCTCGGGCCAGGGGCGGTCGTAGCGCCCGAAGCACCACGAGATGCCGCTGTACGAATTCGGGTTGCGGCCGTCGAGTGCGTACTTGTTGTTGAGCTCGATTAACAGCGAGAACGCTTCGCGCGGATCGTCGAGCCAAGTCAGGACGCGCTTGCCCCACAGCATGCGCAAATAACCATGCAGCTGCCCGCTCTCGACCAGCTCACGCTGGGCCGCGTTCCAGAGCTCGTCGCCGGTTTCGGCGCTTTCCAGCTGCGCTGGCGTGTACCGTTCGCGCGGGTCCCGCTGGTGAGCGCTGAGCGTGGCCTTTGCCCAGTTCGGAAGAGCGTCGAACTGGTCGTAGTCATTGGGGCGATGATGACAGAAGTTATAGCCGAGCTCTCGCCACGTCACGAGCTGGTCCAGGAACGTTTCGGCGCCGGGCCGCATTTGCCAGAGCGTCTTCGGTTCACCTTGGCTGCGGCCTTGCAGGTCGTGCACCGTGAGTTGTTCGAGCGCCAGCACCCGCGTAAACGCTTCGTGCGCCGACAAATGACCGAAATGCAGACTCGCGGAGAGACCGCTCGCGCCGTTCGAGTCGGGGTGGTTCCTTTCGTCGGCAAACTTCTCCAGCTTGTGCGCGAGAAAATCGTCGAGGCGCTTTCGTGCCGCGCGGAAGCCCCCGCTCTGCGCGCCCGGGCCCACGCGGTGATTCACGGGCAAGCGAGCGAGGGCCGCGCCATCGAGCGCTAACAGCTCGGCCGATGCCTGCGGCCAGCGCTGGCTCTGCTGCTTCGAAAGCGACGGTGGGGCCGGCAGCCGCGCGCCCTTCAGAGGATTGGCGAGCGGCGTCGCGGCCGCGTGCTCGGGCAGCACACGGCTGAGGAAGCGGCGAAAGTCGAAGGCGCGCGAGTACGCGCGGTCGACCGCGCGCAGCGGAACGATACCGTTCGAGTCCACGCTCTCGACGCGGATCCTCGATCGTTCCGCGGCCGCGCGGACCATGCGCGGCAAGAAGAAGCATGGAAAATCGTCGGTGACGATCAGCGCAGCGTGTTGGGCCAGCGCTTCGATCAGCCCTTTGCCGGCGCCGCGCTCAGGCTCCACGTACGGGTAGTAGAGGGCGTTGGTTTTGGCGAACGCCGCCTGATTGTCGGCCATGCCGCCGAGCACGAAGCGGTGAAGGCGGTCGCTCGCCCACGGGTAGTCGCTGCGCAAGGCCTCCAGCACCAGCAGTGGCTTCTGCAGCTCGCTGGCGACAGCGACCGCCCGTTCGAGCGCGAAGTTATAGTGCGGCCGACGCGAGGCGATCATCCAATACAGAACGAACTCACCGTCGCGGCGGATCGGGGCAGCGTTCAGCTCTTGAATGCGAAGGGCAGGAACGGGCATCGCGCGATGCTCGAAGCCTGGGGCAGGAGGCTCCGAAACGACAGCCCGTTCAGAAGCTGCCTTCGACCCCGAGCATTTGTGCCCCGGCCCACGGTCGGGCGGTCACCCTGCCAACCTGCGCGGTCGGAGCAGCTTCGCTCTTCCCGCCGGTCACGAGCAGCACCACGCCGACGGCGGCTCCCGCGATACCGACTCCGAACCCAATGGTGGAGATGGTGGCGAGCGTCTTGGCGCTGTCGAGTGTGTCATGCTCCGGCGTCGGGCATTTGCTGTTGGGGCAATCGAGTGAGCTCTTCTTGCTCATCGCCATCAACCCGGTAACGCTGCCCGTGATCAAGCCGGCGCCGCCCACTCCAAGCATTACGTAAGCCAGCGTGTGGTTGCTGCCGGAGCCGGCGACCGGCGTCGGCGCTGGCGCGGTTGGAGGCAATGCCGCTGGTGGTGGCGGCGCCGTGGGCGTCGACGGCGCAGCAGCCGCCGCAACCGCGTTTGGGTCCGCCGTAAGTACGAGCGCTACTTCCTGGTGAGAGCCTTCGGCCAACGTGACGCTCGCCTTCGTCTCGTTGTAGCCGGTCGCCTTCACGATCACCTCGTGGTTGCCGGGGTCAGTGGGGCGCTCAGCACCGATCAGCGCGTTCGGAACCGGTGCACCGTCGACCGTGACAACCGTCGCTGGCAGATCCTTGGGCGTCACCTTCACCACGAGGTACGCGATGCGCGGCAGGGCCCGATCCAGCACGCCTTTGGCCCGCTGCTGCGCGGCCTGAAACGCAGCCGGGGCGTTCGGAGGCAGTTGCTCGCGCACCACCCGGTTCAGATTTTCGGTGCCGAGCACGATTCGGCCGACCTCGACCTGGCACTCGCCAAGCCGACCCAGGATGGTGGGCGCGTGGTAGAGCGCTTCGGCGCGTTCCAGGTTCTCGATGGCTTCGCTGCACTTGCCTTGGTCAGCCAAACGAACGCCCTGAACACCGAGCGCGCGCGCCGCCGCGACGTCTTCCGCGCGCGCTGGCGCTTGAGCCAGGGCAGGGCGGCAAAGGACAAGGGTGGCCAGCGAGGAGAGCAGAACGAGCGAGCGCATCATGACGAATTCTCAGTCCCTCTCTAGCCCGGGTAGCTTCCGGGAAGAAGGCCCTGGGTGCCGAGTTTTAGCGCGACTAGAAGCCGAGGTCCGTGGTTCCAGGCTTTTTCCGGGGTACCCGTGGGGCGGGCCGGCTGGGCATCGCGCGCGCAGCGACCGCACGTGGCGCGCTCTGGGCGACCTTTGGAGCGGCTGCGGGCTGCCGCTCGCTCGTGCTTTCGCCGGCTGCGGCAGGCGTGGCTTCGGTCGGGGGAGCAGGGACAGCGGGAGCGGGCGGCTGAGGTGGCGGGCTGGCAGTCACGGAGGGCGCCAGCGCGAGGGCTCCGGGCGAGGCTTCTTGCGCTGCAGGCGCTTGCGCCGCGGGCGCGCCTCGCAAGAACAAACTCAGGCCGAGCCCGAGCGCCCCGAGCAAACCGGCAGCCCCCAGCGCGAGCCAAAGACTGCGGCGGCTGCGCGAGGGGTCAGGCAGCTGTGCATCGTGCACGGTCAAGACCGAGCTAGCGTCGCTTTGGCTCTGCGCGGCGCGCGGCACGCGCGTGTTCCGTTCGGTCGCAGGCTTTACCGGGAACGCCCCAGAGTCCTCGGTGCTGAGCGCGGAGGTTCTGACCGAGAGCGGCGCCGAGTGTCCGCGGATGGTGCCCGACGGGCCACGCTGATCGTCCGGCACCGCGCCGCGCTGGACCAACACCACGCTGCTGCCGACCGCAGCTTGGAGCTTTTCGACCAGCTCGTCGGAGCTCTGAAAGCGATCTTCCGGATTGCGAGCGCAGCAGCGCTTGAACCAATCTCCGACCGCACGCGACACGCCCGGTGCCGCGTCGGTCAGCTCGGGCAGCGGATCGGTGCAGATCGCCACCAGAATGTCGCCGAAAGACTCACCGTCGAAGGCGTAGCGCCCAGTGACCATGTTGTAGAAGCACACGCCGAGCGAATAAAGGTCGCTGCGCGCGTCCACCCGGCTCGCGCCGCGCACTTGCTCGGGGCTCATGAACAAGGGTGTTCCGAGCAGAGCGCCAGTCTTGGTCGTCGATAGCGAAGTCGGCTCGTCGACCTTGGCGATGCCGAAGTCCAAGACCTTGGCGGTCCAACCGAGATCGTCTTCGTCGTTGCGCGCGAGGAAAATGTTGCCTGGCTTCAGGTCCCGGTGCACCACGCCTTGCGCGTGAGCGCGGGCCAGCCCGCGCGCCACCTGCGCGGTGATGCGAACCGCGTCCACCAGAGGCAGCTCACGCTCGCGATCGAGGCGCGCTTCGAGCGTTTCGCCTTCCAGGTACTCCATCACGATGTACGGCGTGCCTTCGGCGGTCTCGCCGTCGTCGTACACTTGCACGACGTGCCTCGACTTCAGACGCGCGGCGGCCTTGGCTTCCGTGCTGAATCGCACGCGCGCCTCCGCTGCCTGCGCATGCTCGGCGGCAATCAGCTTGATCGCCACGCGCTGCCCCAACGTCAGGTGCTGCGCCGCCCAGACCGTGCCCATGGCGCCCCGGCCGAGCTCCCGCTCCAGCCGGTACTTACCGGAGATAATTTCGCCGGCTCGGCTGCAGGCCGGTTCTCCCTTCGCTAATTGAACGGTCTCACCCATCACCAGTGCTCAGCGCCTCGCCAGGTCGAGACACCCAACACATCATTCTACGGCCGAAACCCGAACAAGTTCTACGCTCCGCGTGACAAAAGTCCTCGGTGTTCCCGCACGGCTGGAAGTGGGAGCGAACTTACTCACACTTCGCACGACACGAACCGCAAGCCGCGCTCGTGTCGTGCGCGCTCTCGCTGCTCACTTCTTACCTCCCGCCAGGGCTGTACGGAGCCTCCGAGGGGCCTGCGGCCCAGTTGTTGTGCCGCCCGTCCCAGTACATCACCTTGACCTGGGAGAGGTCCAGGTCGTCGAGGCAGTTCAGGTTGACCGAGATGTAATCGCCGCCCAGCTGCTCCAAATGGCCGCGGCCGAACGTGTGAATCCCGCAGCGCGTGCAGAACTGGTGATGCATCATCTTGGTGTTGAACTGGTAGTCCGCTAGCGACGTTTCCCCGGAGAGCAAGCGGAACCGGCTCGGTTTTACCACGACCCCGTAGAACGCCTTCTTGGTGCAGATGGAGCAGTTGCACTTGGTCCCCTGATTCGGGTCGAGCTCGGCTTCGAAGCGGACCGCCCCGCAGTGGCAGCCGCCGATGTAGGTCTTCAGGTTCGGGTCCTGCTGATCTTGCGAATGAGCCATGGTTCTTCTCCCTGTTGCGCGGGGTCAGTGAGCGACCGCCGCCATGAATGAAGAGTACCCGTCGTCGCCTGACAGCCTCTTGTCAGTTATGTGAACCCTGCGGCGGCGCGATCTCCCGGACGCTGAGAATGGCCAGATCGAGCTGGGTCAGACCATCAGTGCGCAGCGTGGTCTGGTACCCGCCCCAGTCGACGAGCGTGGCGTAGCGTCCGGTGCTTTTCTCGGCCACATCGAGGTATTCACTGAACAGCCGCCACTCGTTGCGCGGCCCGCCGTGCGCATCGAAGGGCGTTGGGTCGACGTACAGCTGATTGACGACGCTGGCTGGCGAGCCGGGAACGGCGTAGCTCACGAGCTTGAGCCCGACCCAGCGGCCCTCTTCGAGCGCGCCGGGGAATCGTGGCTCGAGCGGTACGTAGTCGTAGTCCGGGTGGTGCAGCTCCTTTCCGAAGCGCGTGACGGCGCGCGCGCTCGCAGGCGCAAAGGTGAGCATCGTGCACGAGGCCAGATCGCCGTCTCGAGTGCTGTGCGCACCGCCGCGAATCTTGAGGCTGACCGCGGCGCGGCTGGGGTCGAAGATGCCGTGGACACGCAGATAAGCCGTGAACTCTTGGTTCTTCAGATCACGCGGGTTGCCCAAGAACCCTTGCTGAGTCCGCCAGGTAAAATGCTGCTCCCCTCCGCTGGCGTGCATGTGAACGCGAATCGTCTTGCCACGACCGCCGCTCGAGTATTCGAGCTCGTGTGCGGCAATGCTCCAATAGCCGAGTTCACCTTCCCGCTCGAGACTCGCGCGCGTGTGCCGCTCGATCTCGACGCCGGGGGTGTGGTTCAAGTCGCTATGCCCGAGCCGAAACGAAGCACCAGGGGCGCTCGCGAATAGTTGCGCGACGCCGTCCCCGTCGAGGCCCCGGTTGGGCGTTACACTCGCGTCACGGCTCGCTCCGCTCGGGCGCGCGCTGCAACCAACCGAGAGCCCGAGCAGCAACAGCGCTCGTGATTTCGGTAAAGGTGCAGAACAGCGCGAACGCATCAATCGAAGAGTCCGGCCCGAATCGGTGCAATCCAGCTGTTCCAACCGACGTTCATGGCACGAAAGCGAGCGCCATCGTCCCACACCGCCCAGCCGATGCGACGGCGCTCTGCCTCTTTTCGCACCAGGCGCAGCCAGTTTTCTCGCGAGGTCGGGTCCGCGCTGTCGGCCACGCCGAACTCCCCCATGTACACGCGGCGATGGCTGCTCGCGATGTAGTCCTCCACGAGCTTGAAGTAGTCGAACACTGCCTTGGGGCCGTTGCTGTTGGTCGCGATCGGTTCGCTCTGGTAACCCTTGAACCAGGTGCTGGGCCACTCGAGCTGGGTTGCCGCGGGCACCACGGCGAGCGGCTTTGCGGGCGGGCCCGGAAACACCACTCCACGCGTCTGATACTCGGGCCCCATCCAGGGCATACCCTGGTGCGTGAACAGGATCGGCTGATACATGTGGAACGACGCGACCAGGTTGGGATCCGCCGGCAGCACGAGGTTCTTCAGCTGTTCGGCGTTGGCCCAAAAGTAGCTGTCGACGATGACCGTGCGCGTGGGGTTGCTGGCGCGCACCGCGGCCAGGGCGCGAGCGGTGATCGGATTCAGCAGTTCCGGTTTGAGCTCATCGCACGGCTCGTTGATCAATTCGAACGCGACGCTCGGCGGCGCGTCCCGATAGCGCAGAGCGATCTGGCGCCACAGCTCCACCAGCCGATTTTCGTGCTCGGCCGGCTTCTTCATCAACTCCTGGTAGTGGTGCAGGTCGATGATGATCGAGAGCCCGTTCTTTTGCGCCTGCTCGAGCGCCCAATCGACGCGATCGAACAGCGCGCCTTGAATTGCGTAGGGAGGCCGATCCTCGGCGTGGGCGCTGAAGCGCACCGGCAGCCGAACGTGGTCGAGCCCGGCTGCTTTGGCCATGCTGAAGTGTTCGGGCTGAATCGTGACGCCCCAAGCGCCCTCCCGGGGCGCGTCGAGCGCGTTGCCAAGGTTGATGCCTCGCGTGAAGCCGGGCAGGGGTTCGCTCGCCATCGCAACGGCCGGAGGCTCGACCTCGGATATCTGGTGCACGGGCACCACATCCGCGGGCGTTGGGAGCGGGGCTGGCTCCGGGGGCAGCGCATATTTCTTGGGGACGAGCCGGCAACTAGCCAACGACGCGAGCAACAGAAAGGACGACCACCGCATGCGGCCGAGAGCATGCCATGACAGCCGCCGAACAAGCGAGAGTTACGCTTACCGCGCGGCGATGCCTGTGGGTAGCCCACCTGTGCTGAGCGCGCTACGCGCTCTTCGAGCTCTCGAGTTCGTGCGCCATGTCCGCGAGCTTGGCGACGGTGTTGAGATTGCGCGCCGTGCCGGTCTTGAAGAAGGGAAGCTTGAGCTTCGATTTGCCCTGGCCGTCGGGGTAATGGATGAAAAGGTCGCGGCCCTTCAGCTTGAGCTCTTCCCTTCCAGGGCTGACGACGCTGCTGAGCGCACCCTTCGCCGGGGCGTCCTCGAGAAACAACACCACGACGCGGTTGGTTGGCGCGGTCTTGAACGGGTTGTGTTTCAGCAGCTCGCTGAGTTCCGCGCCGCTTCGCAACAGCACGCCGACCGGCTTTCCGAGTTTCTTCGCCAGCGCCTTCTCGAGTTTGTCTTTGACCTTGGCTTCGCTGAGCGCGCTCGTGAACACCACGTTGCCGCTTTGGATGTAAGTGCTGACGTCGCGAAAGCCCTCCTTCTCGCAGAGGCGGCGGAGATCCACCATGCTGAGCTTTCCAGTACCGCCGACATTGATGGCTCTGAGCAGCGCTACGAAACCTGCCATGGGCTTGCGAGTATACAGCGAAGTTTTTCCCGAGCGGGCTTGGAGCATGATACTTCTCGGGTGGGAACATGGTGCGGTATGGGTTGGTGCTCGCGGGGTTGCTCTTGTCTTTGCCCGCACGCGCCGCGGAGCCGAAGGCCGCGCCCGCAGCCTCGCCGTCGGAGCCCGCGCCCTCCCTTGAAAGCCCCGTCTCCAGCCCATTTCGAGTGCTGCTGAGGGGCTGCTCGGCACTTCGTGAACCCGAAATCGAGCGCATGTTGGCGGCCGAGCTCGCGGCCGACTCCTTGCCCGTAGCCGCCGTGCGAGAGCCGAGCTGGCTCGTCGTGCGCTGCGCAGGAACCTCCGTGGTTCTGGAAGTGCACGACGCTCGCAGCGACAAGACCGTTCAGCGCCGGTTCGACTTCGCCGCAGCCCGCCCCATGGCGCTGGCTCGTCTGATCGCCATCGCCGCGGCGGAATTGGTCTCGGCTAGCTCGGCCGAACTCGCTCGTGCGTCCGAGCCCCCTGCCGGCAAGGCAGCGACACTGGCTCCCGTGGACAAGCCGCGCAAGGCGGGGAGCTATCCGCCGCACCATCGCGCGTACGGTCCCGCGCTGCTACTCGGCACTGATCCGGCGTTGGCCCGTGAAGGTGTCGGGCCGAGCGGCGAGCGCGTGATCTACGGAGACTACGTTTGGGAGCGCTTACCGGGTCGCATCGCGGATCGGCTGGTTGCGCTCGTCTCGCTCCGTCGCTTCGTGGATCGCGGCGGGGTCTTCGCCGGTGGAGGCGTGCGCTTCGGTTCGGACCTGTCCCCGCTCCACGCCTGGTCGATCGACGCTATCGTGGAGGCCGGCACCCTGCATCGACGGCGCGCTGGGCCGCTCTATCTCGAGAGCTGGAGTCTGGGCGGAAGCCTGGGCTGGGTGTTCGACTTCGGAGGTCGCTTCACCGCACGCACAGGAGGGGGGCTGCGAGCAGGGTTCGTGCGAACTCGTGAGGTCGGCGGTTCGATTCAGCTTGGAATGCCCGCGTTTTGGGGCTGGCCCTTCGTGACCGGCAGCGGCACGGCTCAGTTCGGGCGCTTGGTGGTGGACCTGTCCGTGGAGGGGGGCTACGCGGCGATCCCAATTGGGGTCGGCGCGGTCGATACGTCTCTGCGCGGTGTCTGGTCGAGCGTGCAGTTCGGTGCGGGTGTTCGTCTGTAGTTGACGGGGGCCCGCACGCCGAGAGGGGTCGAGGGCGAGGCTCTAGCGAGCCCGACCCTCAACTTCCTCTCGTGCAGCGCTCACTTGTTTCGACGACGCGCGGCGAAGCTCTGAACGCGCTTCGGCGCGGTTCGCTCACGAACCGAGAAACCAGTCGCGCCTGCACGGCGCAGATCTGGCTGCGCCGTTGCGGCGAACGTGGTCGGGGGCTGCGCCGTGTTCAGACTGAAAGCGTTCGTTGTCAGGATCGAATATGTCTTCTTGGTCATTGAGTCCTGTGGAGTTCCCGAGCACGAGTCGATGCTGGGGAGTCGCGGCGCGGGCTCGAGCGCGCACACCTCTCCCGCTGAGCGCGCGCGTGCGGCTCAGACTGCGAGTCTTCGTGTTCCCCCCGCTTGGCTATTCCCGGTTTTCGGCTAGCTGAACGACGTCCACATGACACGTGTGTCCCGGCTGGGCCGCGCCCACGTCGCGCGGCGAAATCCCTGAATTACCGCGATAAAACCCGACGTTGCCACTCGGTGGCTCGGGCGGCTCGCGGTCACCTACGATCGAACACTCACGCCGACTCGGCCTCGAGGGGCCGCCGACGTGGAAAGCGATTCAGCAAGGATCAGAGGATTGCGAACATGGAAGTCGGTGGGAGCCGACGACGCTAGAGTGACTCGCTCGAAAGACTCTGTCAACAGATTCGAGCGGGTTATGGCGTGTAAGCGCACTCGAAGCGAATCACCGTCGGCGCAGCATCGCGGGCCACCACCTCCAACTTGCCGCCGCTTCGTCGTGCAATCGCGTAGCAAACAGAGAGTACCTGCAGCGGCTCTGCGCTTGCCTGGTCGTCGTTCTCCGGCGGATCGAGTCGGTCGATGGGCACGCTCGGAACCGTGAATCCCGGTATCGTGAGCTCGAACACCAGCTGGTGGTCTTGCGCCATCGTGAACGAGAGTTCGACTATTTCAGCCTTCGGCGCGTGCCGTGATGCGAGCGAAAACAAGCTGGTCAAAATGACCATTGCGGAGTTTCCCTCCACTGCGCCAGTGGGCGCGCCGGGTAGCGCTCGCAGCGTCACGCCGCGCTGCCGCGCGATCGGCTCGTACAACGCCAAGGCCTCCTCGACCAACGCGGTGACCGGGGTTGGTTCGGTTTCGGGTTCTGGGCTGGTCAGATACTCGATCAGCTTGCGAATGCGCTGGGCAAGTCGATCGACCTGCTCTTCGATTCTGCGCGCGTTTTCATTGACGCTTTCGGCGGAGGGGTTGGCGCGAATGAGGGCCGCACGCCCCGCGATCACGTTCAGGGGCGTCCCAATCAAGTGGGCAATGACGGAGGCGACTCGCGATATCGCTGCACGCCGTTCCGCACTTCGCAGCCAATCCAGGCGCGCAAGGCGAGAATCGATGGCGCCAGGCGCGTCGGGCTCCAGAGACATCCTTCAACCCTTACCGTTGCCGCGCCCGATCACCAAGCGGGCGAAATCGCAAAGGTAGGATGCATTTCCGCCTCACCTGTGGCGCTAGTGTGACAAAGTGCCACACTAGGCCGGTCTCGCAATGTCCGCTTTTGTCGTGAAAACCGCGTTACGCAAAGCGGCACAGCGGTTGCACCCAGCGCGCCGCATGTCATCCGCTGCAATGGCCGCCGTCGAAGAACACTCCGCGCTGGAGCAACCAGCTCAGGAGACAGAAGAGACCGAGGTCCGCCGAGAGCGGTCATCATCGCCTGGCCTACCTGGGGTCTTGGTCGTCGATGACGACCGAGACATGTGCGAGCTGGCCGAGGCCGGGCTGAGTCAGCGCGGGTACAAGGTTACCTGGCGGATGTCGCCGAGCGAGGCGCTCGAGCTACTCGATCACGAGGACTTTGCGGTCCTCTTGGTCGACATCCACATGGACGGAATGGGGGGCCTCGATCTGTGCCGAGCGGCGCTCGCGAAGCGCCCGGATCTGGTCGCCGTCGTCATGACTGGCTTCGGAACGATGGATCACGCCATCGGGGCGATGCGCGCCGGCGCCTATGACTTCATTACTAAGCCGGTGTCGATGGATGCGCTGGCGCTGACGATCGACCGCGCCGCCTGCTATCGCGCCATGAGCGATGAGCTCCGGCGTTTGCGGCGCCGCGTCGATACGCACGAGCTGCCGAACGTCATCGGTTCGAGCAACGCGATGCGGCGGGTGGCCGACGTGGTCGGTCGCGTCGCGAGCACGACGACCAACGTGTTGATTACGGGCGAAAGCGGCACCGGTAAGGAGCTCGTGGCGCGTGCGCTGCACGAGCGCAGCGGGCGACGCGGCCCGTTCCTCGCCATCAACTGCGCGGCGATGCCCGAGAATTTGCTGGAGAGTGAGCTGTTCGGACATGCCCGCGGTGCGTTCACCGACGCCCGCTCGGCTCGCGCCGGACTTCTCGCCGAAGCCGATCAAGGCACCCTGTTCCTGGACGAGATTGGTGAGCTGCCGCTCGGCATGCAACCCAAGATCTTGCGTGCCCTGCAGGAGCGCAAAGTGCGACCGCTCGGCTCCACGCAAGAGGTGCCGTTCGATGCGCGCATCGTGACTGCGACCAATCGCGATCTGGAGCAGGAAGTTCAGGACAAGCGCTTCCGTGAAGACCTCTTTTACCGCATCAACGTGGTGCGCATCGACGTGCCGCCGCTCCGTGTCCGCGGCAACGACGTGCTGCTGCTCGCCCAGTACTTTCTCGAGCGCGCAGCGCTGCGTAGCAACAAGAACGTGACTCGTCTCGGACGGCTCGTCGCCGATCGGCTCGTCAACTACGACTGGCCGGGCAACGTGCGCGAGCTCGAGAACTGCATGGAGCGCGCGGTCGCGCTGACCTCGTTCGATGAAATCACGATTGAGGACCTGCCGCTGAAGCTACGCGAATATCGGCCCACCGAGGTGGAGGCCACGAGCGACGATCCCAAGGATCTCCCGCCGATGCACGTGGTGGAGGAGCGCTACATTCGCAAGGTGCTCTCTGCCGTGAACGGCAACAAGACCTTGGCGGCCAAGGTGCTCGGGTTCGACCGCAGAACGCTCTACCGTAAGCTCGAGCGACAGGGCTGAGCTCGAGCTCAGCCGTGAGCCGGCGAAAGGAGGCCCGCGAGCACCTCGGGCATCACCGGTTTCACCACGAAGTCGTCGAAACCTGCGGCGTCTGCGGTCTGTCGCGATACGCCGTCGGAATACCCGGTCAGCGCTACTAGGCGAATCGAGTCGCCCACCGCGGCTCGCAGGCGACGGGCGACCTCATACCCGTCGACTCCCGGCAATCCGAGATCGATCAGCGCGAGCTGCGGCCGCGACTCGAGGGTCTTGCTCAGTGCCTGCTCGGCGTTCGCCGCGGGTAACTGGCGGTGTCCCAGGGAGGAGACCCATTCGCCCAGCATTTCCCGCGAATCATCGTCGTCCTCCACGATGAGCACGCACAATCCCGGTCGCTCGTCAGTGGGTCGGGCCATGGCGCGCACTCTAGCGCGGCCCGTGCTGTAGACAGCCCCGATCTCAGTTTGCGGCGACCTGACACGTGGACTCGGCCCACTGTGGCAAAATGCCACGCACTGATTCAGCCGTCGTCGTCCGCCATGCAGCAAAGCGCCTCTGCTTCGCTCGAGATCCGCATGGACGTCGTGCGCGAAAGCGCCGAAACGACTGCTTCGCTGGGGCCGAGGGGATCCCGCTCGACCAGGCGCGACCAGGTTTCGGTTGGGCGAGGGGCTCGGCGCGCGTAGAGCCAGCCCGCGGTGAGCGCGGCGGCGCCGGCCAGTAGCGGGACTGCCACCATCCGAACGGTTAGAGCTCGCAACATTTCTTGAAGCAGTTGCAAACTTCGGGCCCGCCGGCCCGCGCCTCTATCCTTGCTGCTGTTCTCGTGTTGGAGGCTCCGCGCGGCTCCGGCTCAGCGTCGTGACCGCGGCGACGAGTTCCGCCGGTTCCACCGGTTTTGGGATGTGGATCGAGTACCCCGCGCTCAGAACGCGCGTGCGATCCTCGCTACGAGCGAACGCGGTCAAAGCCGCGGCGGGGATGTTCCCGCCGCGTGAACTGGGCAGCGCGCGAACACGACGGATCAGGTCGTAGCCGTCCTCGCCTGGCATGCCGATGTCGGAGATGAGCACGTCAGGCCGTTCGCGATCGAGCGCGCTGAGGCCTTCCGCCGCGCTGGCCGCGGTGACTACGGACGAGCCGCAACCTTCCAGCACTGCCTTGACCAAGTTGCGCGCGTCCTCGTCGTCGTCGACCACCAGTACGCGCAAACCGCGCAGTGCGACAGGCGCTTCGAGCTTCGGTTCACTGCGAATGCGGCGCAGCGTACTCGGTCGTTGCGGCTCACTCGTGCCAGCCACCGCCGGCAACGGAAACTGGACGGTAAAGGTGGCGCCTCGATCCAAACCTTCGCTGGCAGCGTCGATCCGACCGCCGTGCAGCTCGGTCAGCTGTTTGGCGATAGCGAGGCCGAGCCCCAGGCCGCTGCGGCCGCGCGAGTACCCGGATTCAGCCTGTCGAAATGCATCGAAGACGTGGGGCAAAAAGCCAGGCGCAATGCCTTTGCCCGTGTCGCGCACCGAAATCTCGATTTGCGAATCGACGCCGCGCAGATTGACTTCGACCTTACCTCCGCTCACGTTGAACTTGACCGCGTTGCTGAGCAGGTTCCAAATCACCTGCTGTATGCGGGTGGGGTCGCCCATGATCGGGCCAGCCGTCGTATCGAACGCGGCCAGCACTTGAACGCCTTTGGTTTCCGCTGCCGGTCGCACCGATTCGATGGCGGACTCGATCACTTGCTTCAGATCAACGACCTGGAGATCGACGCGCATTTTGCCGCTGATGATGCGCGATACATCGAGGATGTCCTCGATCAGCCGCGCCATCGCCACCGCGTTGCGCTCGATTGTCTGCAGGCCGCGCTCGCTCTTGCTCGGGTCCAACGTGCCCGAGGCGAGCAGTCTGGACCAACCCATGATTGCGTTCAGTGGTGTTCTGAGCTCGTGGCTGACCGTAGCCAAAAATTCGTCTTTGGCCCGGTTGGCCAGATCGGCGCTACTGCGTGCGCGCTGCTCGGCCGAGTACAGCCGCGCGTTGTCGAGCGCCAGCGCGCAGCGGCGGCACAGCTCCTCCGCGAATTGAAGGTCGACCGGACCATAGCGGTGGTCCGACTCCGCGGCGACGAAGGTCATTGCGCCGAGGGTCTGCCCCCGCGCCATGAGCGGCACGATCATCGCGGACCGAATCCCGAGAGCCAAGGCGAGCTGAAGGTGCTGGTCGTCCTGCGCGTTTTCCCGTAGTAGCTGGGGGCTTATTTCGGGATACAGCTCCGGCCGACCCGTGCGCAACACATTGGCGACGCCACGCGGCGCGCGCGGATCCGGCGGATACTTGGCTTCCAGCTCCTTCACGAGCCGCACCTTGTCAGGGTCCACGTGGGCTACGGCCAGTCGCCGCGCGCTCAGCGCGCCTTCTTCCAACAAGTCGACGGCGACCCAATCGGCGAAGTCCGGTACCGAAAGCTGCGCGACGCGCGTCAGTGTTTCCTCCGGATCCAGTGATTCGCCGAGCGTTCGCGTCGCTTCGGCGAGGAAGGAAAGCTGCAGAGCTTCCTTCTTCTTCGCGCTGACGTCGCGGAAGACCAGCACCACGCCC
Source organism: Polyangiaceae bacterium (assembly GCA_035549735.1). Taxonomy (GTDB): domain Bacteria; phylum Myxococcota_A; class Polyangia; order Polyangiales; family Polyangiaceae; genus PMG-095. The sequence goes on from DASZQI010000079.1 coordinate 99,814, forward strand.
TCGATTTGGCCGTTCTCGCCGCGAATCGGCGCGCCGCTGTCGTCAATTGGCGTGTGTCGACCGTCCTTCGAGACGAGCAACGTGTGGTTGGCGAGGCCGACCACCATACCCTCGCGCAATACGCGCGCTGCGGGAGTCTCGACTGCCTCGTGCGTTTGCTCGTTGATGATTCGAAACACTTCGGGCAGGGGTCGGCCTCGAGCCTCGGGTTCCCGAAAGCCAGTGAGCTGCTCGGCGACCGGGTTCATGAACGTCACCTTGCCGGAGGTGTCGGTGCTAATCACGGCGTCCCCGATGCTTCTCAGCGTGGTGAGCAGAGAGCCCTTCAGGCTTTCTGAAAGCGCGCGCGCTCGCCGCTCCGCCTCGTGCCGGTCGGCACGACGCAAGGCTTCGGCGCAATGCCGGGCGAACGTGGCCACGAACAAGCGCTCCTCCGCAGGAAACCGCCGCGGCTGAAAGAACCCCATCGCCAAGAGGCCGCTGTTCCTGCCTTCGGTGATCAGAGGCACGCTCCAGAATGCCGAGGCACGCGGACCGCGCGCGCGCAGCTCGGCCAGTGTCGGCGAGTAGGCTCGGTAGTCTTCGAAGGACTCAGCCCAGCGCGTTTCTCCGCTCGCGAACGATCGGTACGCCGGATTGCCCGACTCAGGGGTGATGCGCACGATGCGCTCCAAGACTTCGGGGGCCACGCCGCGGTTTGCGATCAGTTCGAGTGCGCCTGTCGACTCGTCCAGCACGTACAGCGTGCAAGTGTCTGCGTGGGCCACCTCCATGCCGCGCTCCACCACGATCCGCGCGACGTCGTCGCGGCTGAGCGCTTGGGAGAGCGCAGTGCTCAAGGCGTCGAGGTCGACGAGCCGGCGGCGCATCGCGACCTCGGCCGCATGCAGCTCAGCGCGCACCAACGCTTGTGCGCAATAGTTCAAGAAGCCTTCGAGTCGCAGGCGATCGTCCGACGAAAACGCCATCGGACGCTGGAATTGGAGATCGAGCACCGCGAGGACCTCTGCTCGCGCGCCGAGGAGCGGCAGGGTTGCCCGAGCCTCGAGCTCGCGGAGTCGCAGAGCCTCGGGCCCTGCCGTTCCTTTACTGTCATCGCGGTCGCCGCCGTCGAGCCAGGTAGCCCGCGCGGTTTTCAGTGCGTCGGCGATTGGTCCGAGCGGGTCGCCCGCGGCGAGGGCGATGCTCTTGGGCGAGTCCTCGAGCAGTCCCCCGCTCGCCAGCACCTGTAGCTCGTCGGGCGAACCGCTCCGAACGAGCAGAGCGGCGTCGGCGCTCACCGCTGCGCTAGTGTGAGCCACGATTACTCGCGCCACGTCGTCGACGCTGGTGGCTGCGGCCAGGGCCGCGCTCAGCTCTTGTAGCTGCTTCGCCCGGTCCATCTCGACCTGAACCAGGTTCCGCGCCCGCTCCATTTGCCGCAGCACGAGGCTTATCCCGAGCCCTTCGGCGAGCAGCACCGCCAGCTGCATCAGCGTTCCCGGCCCGCCCAACGCGAACGTGTCACGGGGTTCGAGGAAGTAATACCACCAGAGCAACGCAAGGACGGGGGTGCTGGCGAACGCGCTTCGTGCGTCAGCAATCCAACCCGCGAGGATGATAGCCAACCCGAACAGTGCGAACGGCGCTTCTCTACCCAAGCCATGGCCAAGCCAGAGCTTGAGAAGCGTCATTCCGATCGACACGCCGAAGCAAACGCCTGCGCTACGCGCGAGGGAGACTCCGGTTCTTGCGGTAGCAGCAGCCATTCCAGGCCGCAGGAGTTGGCGCGCCAACCGACTCTCCGGTCGACTGCGCCTGCCATGCGGCTCAGGCCGGCAGATTAAGCGTTCGGCAAATCGCCGTCTACCATCTCGCCTCTAGCAAAGGCGCAACTCGTAGCGAAATGCCACGTGACGCAGTCCGGTAGAGGCTCTCGCCGGTGTTTGCCGTTAGTCGATTGGTCGAGGCGGAGGCTCGTCCTCGTACTTGGGGTACGGGTCGGGATCGATTGGAATCGGTGGCTCCTCCGGGGCCGGTCGCTCCGGAAGCTCCGGATCCGTCGGAGGCGGCGAGCCTGGGCCAGTCCACGGACTGAGGCCGCGCGCGTAGTCGGCGTGCTGCGATGGAGAGAAAGGCGTCATGGGTTCTTGCGAACTGCACGCTCGGTGCCAACTCCGGACACCAACTCACGCGCCTCGTTTGCGTGCGCTGCGGCACGCAGCTTTGACACGCGAGCGCATTAGTGCCCCGCGCACTCCGCCGAGATTCACGCTTGGTCAGGTTTTTTTGCATTTATTGCACTGCGAAGCGCTTGGCACGCGGCTTGCGAAAGTGGATTGCGACAGTGATCGGCAGTCAGTCAAGGAGGATGGTCATGAGCCTACGCAGCTTCTGCGCATTCACCACTTCACTCGCTTTCGTCGCTGCGTGCGGCGGGAGCGCGTTGCCACCGCCCCAGGCGGTCGAGGCCAAGAGTTCCATCAGCGCCGCCGAGGCCGTGGGCGCGCAAAACGAGCCGAAAGCCGCGCTTCATCTGAAGCTCGCCAAGGACCAAACGGCACAGGCCGAGACCTTGCTGCGAAACGGCGATGATGACGAAGCGCGTCTGCTGCTGGAACAGGCCAAGGTGGACGCGGAGCTCGCGCTGGTGCTGACGCGCGAGGCGAGCATGCGCGCGCAGGTGCAGCAGTCTCTATCGAAGGTGAGGGATCTGGAGCAATCCAACGACTGAATTGGCGAGGGAAGGTAGGTAGAACCATGAAAACCGCGATTTCAAAGAGTTTCTTGTGCTTCTCGCCGATCACCCTGATGCTCGCTTGTGCGAGCACGGGTCCCACGCCGGAGCTCGTGGACGCGCGCCGGGCGTACGAGCAGGCTCAAATGTCCGAAGCGCAGCGACTCGCGCCAGACCGTCTACTCAGCGCCAAGCAGGCGTTGGACGCGGCCGAGCGGGCGCACAAGGACGACGCGGGGTCGAGCAAGGAGCGGAGCTATGCCTACGTCGCGCAGCGCCGTGCTCAGCTCGCCGCCGAATACGGCGAGATCGCGCGCCTGCGGAACGAGCAGCAAACCGCCGAGAAGAACTACTCCGCGACTCAGGATCGCCTGCGTCGCTCCGCGCAGCAGCGTGCAGACGCGAGTCAGGGTCAACTCAGTGACCAGCGCGGCAAGCTGGCTTCGACCCAGAACGAACTGGCCGTTGAGCGCCAAGCTCGAGTAAAGGCCGAGCAACGGGCCAGCGCGGCGCTCGACAGCCTGCAGCAAGTTGCACGCGTCAAAGAGGAGTCGCGAGGAACGGTGATTACCCTCGACGGAGCGGTGCTGTTCGTCAGCGGCAAGGCCGAGTTGCTCCCCATCGCGCAGCAAAAGCTGAACGACGTGGCCGAAGCGCTCAAGCAGACCGAGGACCAGCAAGCGATCAAGATCGAGGGCTACACCGACTCCCGTGGCTCCGATGAGACCAATCTCAAGCTTTCGCAGCAGCGAGCGGACGCGGTCCGCTCGTATCTGGTCGCGCGTGGCGTGAAGCCTGAGCGTGTGACGGCCGAGGGTAAGGGCGAGCAGAACCCGATCGCATCGAACGACACCGCCGAGGGGCGGGCAAACAACCGCCGCGTCGAGATCATCGTGCAGTCGCAGGCGGGTGCGCAAGCGACGCCGTCTCGCGCGCCTTCGACCATGGATGCCAAATGATCAAAGCCGCGGCTTGGTCTCTGTTGGGTGGCAGTTTTCTCACAGCTGGGCTCGCGTACGTGTATGCTCGACGAGCCCAGCTGCGGCGCCTGAGAAGCGAGCCCGAGCCCGCGCCCCTGGAAGCTTCCGGGGGCGGCTTCACTCTGCCCCTGATTGAAGAGGATTCACTGCTCGCAGACGACGAAATCGACATCGAAATCGTCGACATCGATACGCTGGCCGAGGAAGAGGAGCCATACGACGCCACTTCGCCCGACGAGCTCGGCGCTCTGTGGCTTGCCCGGGCGACCCAAACCTCGGGTGTACACCCTTCCGTGGCCAATCAGGGCGCGGCGTTGGAAGACTTGGATGATGAGCTGGACCCGGCGGGTCGCCCCACGGATCCTCCAGAGGAAATCGAAGTAAACGAGCGATGACCGCCTCCGCAGCAACCGCTGACATTTCCGAAACTCGACTCGCGCGACTCGATTGGCTGCGACAGTTCGAACGGCGCGCGGCTATTTCGCGCGTGGCTTCGGTGATCGCGCATTTGATCGGCACGCCTCTGCACGTGATCGCGGGGCGCGCGGCGCTGATCCGCTCGAACCCGGCACCCGAGGCTGTGCAAGAGAACGCGCGCCGGATCGAAGCTCAGGTCGAGCGGCTTGCTGCGAGAATCCGCAAGCTCATCGACTATCTGACGAGTCCGGTGCCCGAGGCTGATCCGCGCACAGTCGATTCCTTGGTGGAGGAGGCCTTATCGCTGTACGCGCCCATTGCCGCCATTCAGGGTATCGAGATCGCTACCACCGAGCCGCCCAAGGTGATCGTCGACGGAAACCCCGCGCTCTTGGTCCTGACCAGCTTGTTCTCGCTCGCGATTCGGCTCGGCAAACCCGGTACCCGCGTGGAGCTTTCATTTTCGCCGCGCGCGGAGGGAGGGGTCGTTTTCGATCTCTCCCTGCCGGGTATCACGGCGCCGGGAACGAGCTTCGACCATCTCGATCCTCCGGATGATCAGGTTACCGACCCGGAGCTCTTGCAGGTACTGTCGGTGTGCAACGCGATCGCGCGCCAGCACGGTGGCCTGATGCAGCTGGCGCCGTTCGCGAACAATGACGCGAACGGGATGACGATTCGCTTCGAGTGTCCGGCTATCACCGACTGACCAGCCATCACTCGAAGCGCGCGTGGGCGAGAGCAGCCTCACTCTCTCGCTTGTGAACCCGTTCGTCGTGGCTGATCTGCCGGAACACGTCGCCCAGACTTTCGAATTCGCCGTAATCCGCACGAAAGCGCGAGGTGAAAGGCAGGGCGTCCCACTCCGGGTTCTCCCGTACTAGCTCCGCGTATTCGTGTTCGGCGTGGTCTTCGAAGTCCGCGTTGAGCCGATACGACCACGTGGGCCACAGCACGAACATCAGCCAGGAGACCTGATAGTAGGCGAACGCGATGATTTGCGGCAGGAAGAAGAACCTGAAGCGGCCCTCCTTCAACCCCCGACTTTCGATGAGTTCGTCCAGGATGAATAGGTGCCACTGCTCGTTGTCTTGCTGGGAGCGTGACGTCAGCACGCGGTCGTAGATGCGCCGGGCCATGTCGGTTCGCTCGTGCACGTGCGTGACCGCGACGTACGCGGTCTGTTCCCAGGCTTGATAGGGGACCCGCGCGATTAGCTCCAAGACCTTGAATTTCGACAGCGTGCGCCGCCGGCCGTAGAAGACATCGAGGGAGACGAACAGAAACCGAGCGGCCAACGAATAGCGGCGCCGCGGCGTCGCGAGCGTCTCCGCTTGGGCCGCCAGCAATTGCTCGTGGTCGAGATGGGGTGGCGCGCTCGCGGGCGATCTAGAATCCTCACGTTCCTGGGTCACGGCTCGAACTCCTTACCGTCGGCTTGCGGGAGCTTAGCGCCGCCCCCAGCCAGCAGCCGAAGGCTTTTCGCGAGCGGACCCGGTGGGACCGTCAGGAGGGCTTGCGCTACGCGATTCGGGCCGCACATTCAGGTGCGCAGCCAACCCCTCTGGAATCCCCGTGCCCGTCGCCCTGTCCGTTCTCGATTTGGCTTTCGTCGCCCCCGGGCAGTCCGCGCGCGAGGCACTCGCGTGCAGCGTGGCGCTCGCGCAGAGAGCGGAAGCTTTGGGTTATCGACGGGTCTGGTACGCGGAGCATCACAACATGGCTGCCATCGCCTCGTCGGCGACCAGCGTGTTGATTGCGCACATCGCCGCCCACACACGTACCATCCGCCTCGGTGCTGGTGGCGTCATGCTGCCGAATCACGCCCCGCTGGTGATCGCCGAGCAGTTCGGGACGCTCGAGAGTCTGCACCCGGGGCGCATCGACCTCGGCGTCGGCCGTGCGCCTGGTACCGATCCGACGACCATGCGTGCGCTGCGGGCGCACTTGTCGGGCGCCGAGTCGTTCCCCAACGACGTGCTCGAGCTGCAAGGCTATCTCGGTGAGCAATCTCTGATCCCCGGCGTGGAGGCAACGCCCGGTAAAGGCACGCGGGTTCCAATCTACATCCTGGGGTCTTCGTTGTTCGGCGCCAAACTCGCGGCAAAGCTCGGTCTTCCTTACGGTTTCGCCTCGCATTTCGCGCCTGCGGCGCTCGAGGAAGCAGTTTTCGTTTACCGGCGCGACTTTCGCGCGGTCGGTTCTCTCGAAGCCCCGTACGTGATCGCGGGCCTCAACGTGATCGCCGCCCCCACACGGGCCGAGGCCGAAGAGCAGTTTGCGTTCGTGCAACGTGCGCGCGTCAAGTTTCTCTTGGGACGCAACGCGAACCTGAGCGATGCAGACGCCGAGGCAATTCTCGGCTCTCCAGCGGGGCAGGCGATCAAGGACATGGCCACCTACTCCGCCGTCGGCACGGAGAGTGAGGTGAGGGATTACGTGACACGTTTCGCGCGGCTGAGCCAAGCGGACGAGGTCATCACGGTTCATCCGTCCCCCACACTCGAAGGGCGGCTGCGCTCGTTGGAACTGCTCCATTCGGCGATGCTCAGTCCTGTGCAGCCCAGCTAGCTTTCGTCGCGCGCTCGCCTAGAATGCGCCGGCGATGGCCCGCCCGCGCACACAGCTCGGTGACTCCCACAACTTCGGCCGTAGGGTCGTGCGGCGCGGCGGACGCATCGTCAAACCTCGCCCGCTGCTCTGGGAATGGCTGGTCCTCTCGGCAAGCAGTCCGCTCAGGCGACTGCTCGCTTCGGCCGCGAAGGAAGAGGGCGCTAGTCGCGATAGCTTTGCTTTCTTGCCGTCGCTCAAGTTCTTCTCCTCTGGCCACGATGACGGCGGCGAAGTCCAACAGATCCGGCTCGAGCCGCTCCCGGCGCCTTCCCCGGAGCGTCGGCACGAGCTCGCCTTGGTCGTGGGCCGCTCGCTCGCGCTCTGGAGCTGGCTCGGCGTGCAGGATCTGCATTGGGAAAACTTGGTGCTGGGCGCCGATTCGCGGGGACGAGTCGTGTTCGCTCCGCTCGACGTCGAGATGATCTTGGCGGACTTGTCGCTGCCGACGGAGACGAAACTACTGCCCGACGCCGATCCGGAGTACGCAGAAGTCTGCCGTCACGCCGCGGGTGTTCGGCGCATCCTTCCGCAGCTCGGCAAGCCCATCAGCGCGTCGAATCTGGTGACGGCGGCCCGAGCGTACTGCGACATGCTCGCCTTCTTGGATCGTCACGCCCGCGCGATCGCCGAGGTCTTCGATACCTTGCCTGGGCTGCGGGAGACTCCCATTCGAGTCTGTTTGCGTGGAACCGGCGAATACGTGAGTGCGCGAGAGCGCCCGCTCTGGCCGCCGCTCTTGGACGCGGAGGCGGAGCAGCTCGCTCGCGGGGACATTCCGTACTTCTTTCGACTCTACGGCAAGCCCGGCATTCACTACTACGCGAACGCCTCGCTGAGCCGCGTCGAGACCCTTCCGCTCAAGGGCGACGTGCCGCGACTCGAGCCGCTGCTCAGACTTTCGAACGGCCTGCGCTCCCCGTCACGCAAGAAATTGCGCGAAGACGGGCTGTTCGCGCTGCTTGGAGCCTTCGACCACGGCTCCTTTTCGGGGGCGGTCGTGAGCGAAATGCTCACGGTCGAGTTCGGTGTGAGAAGCCTCGTGGTCCGGCTGGACACGGGTGAAGAGCTGCGTTCGCGCAGGAATCTGCGGGCCTTCGTGGGCAGCGTCTACCTGCCGTGTCGTTGTGGGGAGGTCCGCTCGGTGTTCGTGCCGGCCGTCACGCGCTGCAGGGCGCAAAGTTCCGACTGATTCCCGCGTGCACGCTTCGCGCTTGCGTTCTACGCTCCGCCAACGTGTACGCCTCGACCTGTGACATTTGCCGTCGTCCAACGGTGGCCTGCGTGTGCGATCGCATCGTTTCTCATGCTACCGAGCGTCGCGTTCTGATCCTGCAGCACCCGCAGGAGCAAGACGCGCTACTGGGCTCCGCGCAGATCGTGGCAGCGAGCTTGCCCAAAGCCAGGGTCGTGGTCGGCCTCAGCTGGCGCAGGCTTGCGGATGCGCTCGGTGAAGAGGCGGTTGACCCGGCCCGCTGGGCCGTTCTGTTTCCCGACGGCGAAGCGTCGGAGCCCGGCGTTACTTCCCGTCGCGGCGCGGCGCTCGACCCCAGCGCGCTCGAGGGAATCGTGGTTCTCGATGGGACCTGGTCGAAAGCCAAGACGCTGTGGTGGCGTAACCCCTGGCTCAACAAGTTGAACCGCATGTCGCTGAAGCCAGCGAGGCCTTCGATTTATGGTCGCTTGCGCGCGGAACCTCGACGAGAATACGTCTCTACACTCGAGTCGGTGGCGGCCGCGCTCACGCTGTGCGGCGAGTCGCCCGAAATCGAGGCCGGCTTGGAGCGAGTATTCCGCACGCTCGTGCAGCGCGTGCGCGACGCCGGGCTGGTGCCGGTGACGGCCCGGCGCTCATCCGGGAAAAGGCGAGGCTCGCGGCAAGACTAAGCCGAATGCGGCGCCGCCGTGCTTGCGATCGCGGACGACCGCTTTGCCGCCGTGCGCGTTGGCGACCAGCTTGACCAAGTACAGACCGAGCCCGATGCCGTTGCGCGCGTCACCGCGAGCGACCTCGATGGAGCCGAACTTCTGGAACAGGTGCTCCTTGAACTGCTCGGGAATACCGCTGCCGCGATCGGCCACTTCAATCTCCACGTCGCTGCCCACGGCGCGCACGGACGCACGTACGCTCGCGCCGGAAGGCGAATACTTCACCGCGTTCGTGAGCAGGTTCTCGACCGCTCGACGCACGAACTTGGGATCTGCATCGACCTGTAGGCGACTTTGCTCGATTTGCGGCGCTATTTCGACGTGCCGTGCGCGCGCCGCCCCCCAGACCGACTGGATGGCGTCCTCGACCACCGCGCCTGCCTGTACCAACTCGCGTTGCATACGTAGCGCACCGCTCTCCAACATACGCGCGTGCAACATGTCGTCCAGAATTTCGCGCAAGCGGTTACCGGCCTGGAGCGCCGCGTCCGCGTCTTTCCGAAGCCGCTGGTCATCGATGTCGCTGCTCAGCAAATCGAGGAAACCGACGATGCCGGCCAGCGGGTTTCGCAGGTCATGGACCATCATCGCGACCAAGTCATCCTTCAGAACGTCGAGCTCTTGCAGCTCGCGGATTTGCTTCTGCACCATTTCATCGTGCTGGCTGACCAAGTCCAACTGCTCGCGAATTTGCTGCTCGTGTCGCTTGAGCCTGATGAGTCGTTCGACTCGCAGCGTGAGCTCCCGCCGGTCAACGGGTTTGCTCATGAAATCGTCGGCGCCTGCCTCGAGCCCGACGTTGCGTTGCTCTTGACGGTCCAGCGCGGTGAGCATGATCACCGGCAGGTACTGCTCCCGATCTTGCTTGATCCGGCGACAGACCTCGAAGCCGCTCATGCTTGGCATCATCACTTCTAGCAACACCAAGTCGATGGGCTGGCTATTCACGAGCGCGAGCGCGGTCGGGCCGTCCGAAGCCTCCAGCACCTGGTAAGTGGAGTCGAGATAGGCGCGAGCGAGTGCGCGGTTGGCAGGCTCGTCATCGACGACGAGCACCGTCGCGCGCCTCCCGGCAACGGACGGGATCATGAAAACCCCCCGCGCACACGCCTAGAAAGCAGCTTCGCGATACGCAGCGACAGAGTGCGCGCAATGATTTCTTTCACGGCTAAGCCCCTTACAGCGTGCGTTGGACGAACCCTGCGGAATGCTTTGCAACCCTGGCGAACAATCCGCCGAATCGTTCACAACCCTACGTGTAAACAACGCTCAAGCCCAGCGCAATGGTGGCATCCCTCATAAATGAGGTGTGCAAACCAAGCCAGCCTGACATCCATGCCACAGTCCTCGGGGTTCAGGCGGCGAAACGACGGAATCCGCCGCGCGGCATGAGGCATTCAGACCGATGGCACTCGAGCCCGAACGACGTCACGGCTTGCGATCGAGTTCGAGCTCTCCGCGAGTGGGCACCAATGAGACTACGTGCGCGCGGTCTCCGCCGCGGCGGGCAGCGCGGAGCGCGTGAGCAGGTGAAGGATGGGGGTGGTCGCCAAGGTGGTAACCACTGCCATCAGCACCAGCATCGCAAACAGCGTGGGCGAGATGAGCCCCAAGTCGAGGCCCAGGTTCAGCACGATGAGCTCCATCAGCCCGCGCGTATTCATCAGGATGCCGAGGCTCGCGGCATCTCGCGTCGAGAGCCCGGTCAGCTTCGCGGCCAGCATGGTGCCGCCGAATTTTCCGGCTGACGCGACCACGATGATGGCGATGCAAATGCCCCACTGGAGCGCGCCGGAGACCAAGCCGATTTGCGTGCGCATGCCGGTGAACGCGAAAAACGCCGGCAAGAGCAACACGACGACGAAGTCTTCCAGAGAATCGAGCAGTTTTCGCGAGAGCCGGGAGTCGTGCGGGATGATCGCGCCGAGCAGGAATGCCCCAAAGATCGCGTGAATCCCGATGGCTTCGGTGATGAAAGCCGAGGCGAGCAGCGCCACGAACACGAGCGCGACCGCGCTTTGGGGCAGTGACTTGACGATTTCCTGGCGCTTTACGAAGCGCGCAGCGAGTGGCCGCACCAGCGTGAGCATGACCAGGACGTACAGCGCGCTGAGCCCGAGCGTGATCACGGCGTTCGACGCCTGCGCGTTGACGACGCTGACGATGAAGGCGAGCAAGCACCAGGCCGTCACGTCGTCGACCGCGGCGCAGGTGAGCGCGACCACACCGAGCGGCGTCTTGTGCATACCCCGATCGGTGAGGATACGCGCCAACACCGGAAACGCCGTGACCGAGAGCGAAACACCGAGAAACAGCGCGAACGTGGTGAAGGGGACGTTACTCGATGACAGAATCGGGTAGAGCCAAATCGCGAGGGTGGAGCCCATCAGGAATGGCACGACGATGCTGGCGTGGGAGATGGCGACCGTCGCCTCGGTGCGCTTGCGCAGGCGGCTCGTGTCGAGCTCGAGCCCGACCAAAAACATGAATAGGATGACCCCGACCTGCGCGATCACCGACACGAACGGCGCGACGCCCGGCGGAAGTAGGAACTGAGTTGCACCAGGCGCGAAATGGCCGAGAAAGGACGGGCCGAGCGCGAGCCCGGCGATGACCTCGCCGACGACGGGCGGCTGTCGCACGTACTTGAACACCGCCCCGAGCCCGCGTGCGGCGAGGATGATGACGATGAGCGCCAGCAACACGTGCATCAGGGTGTTGCTCGCGGGCGGAGCCACTACCCCGCCCGCGACATGCGCAGGTGGCGGCGGTGGCGCGACCAAATGCGCGCCGTAACCGCGGACGAGCAGAAACACGAAAAGCGCCCCGGCGAGCATGAGGGCATAGCCAAGGACCGTCTTCCAACGTCCCGTCGAGCTTTCATCGCGATTTTGCATGCAAAAAACGTCGCTGTGGCACGAGCCTAGCCAAAGCTCGGCCGCTGGCAAGGCCGGCAGCTCCGTGACAGCAGTTCCCAAGAGGTCACTGGCAGTTCGCGGCGATGCTGGCCTGCGCCACCGCGGTTTGGGTGGTGACGTAGGTGCTGAGTGCCGAGACCGCGGTTTGAAAGGCCGTGGTCGTGTCCGTGGGGTCATCCGCCATGCCGGGCTCCGCGACCCGCGCTAGCTCGTCGACCAAGCTCGGTTTGAACACTGTCGCGAGAAAGCTCGTCATGTGCGCGCAGTATTCCGCACGAAACACGGTGGTGAGGCGAGTGACGAGCTTGGCGCGCAGCCCGATGTACGACGGGTCGACCGACGTGAGCACGTTGCAGCTGGAGGGGCTGCATTTCCCCCGATTCATCGAGGTGTCGATGTCCCACGGCCAAACCACGAAGCGCCCTTTGTGGATGGATGAGGCGTCCGCTCGGAAGTACAGGTAGTAGTTGCGATAGTAGCCGATGAACGACTGCATCTCCGGCAGGATGGACTCGACCGCGATGACCTTGAGCCATTCGCTCACGTCCAGCCAGTCGCCGATGCACGCCTGGAATTCGGCGTCAGTGGCGCTAGCGCCACATTTCAGCATCGGGATCAGGTTCTGTTCGGCTTCGGCCGCGGTTGCGCTCGTCAGCTGGTACTGGTTCGCATAGCTGCTGAAAGTGTCGCCGGCGTACTCGAGTTTGGCCAGCGAATCTTTGAAAACACCCGTGCAGGCGGCGCCGCTCTTGGTTCCGCCGTCGTTGCTCATCGACGCGCCGTACAAGCTGCCGGTGTTGGTCCCGAAATGCCGGCGTAAAAAGCCTCGGTTCACCTGCTCCACGTTCTCGAGCAGGCCGTAATACTGATCGTTCACGTACACCTTCAGCAGGTTGCAGCGGGGAGCAGGAATCCCGAATGCGCTGAACGCTCGGTATCCGACGCACTGCAAGATGTGCGTGTGATCGCCTTCGTTCGAAAGAATGTTCACCCGGTTCAAGTCGGCGAAGCGTCGCTTGCCCGCGACCCCCGGCGTGTCCAGCACTTGCAAGTCGAGCTTGAAGCCCTGCACCGGTTGGGAACGGCTGCCGCGATGGCGGAAGCCCACGTTTTCCAGCGTGACGTTACCGAGGCCATCGGGGCTTTCATACGTCATGCGCGCGGACGTCCAGGAGAAGGGCGCGCAGTGATCCGCGGCGGAAAAAGCTGGCGGTGCGCTCGGAAGATTGACGCGCAGGGTCGCGAGTTTCTTGAGATCGAAGAATTGATCGTACGTCGGGCCACAGGCGCGCGGGCACCCGGCGGCCCCACCCGCACCGCTGGCGTTAACTGCCGAACCTGCGGAGCCTCCGCTGCTCAGCGTGCCACCCGCGTTCGCGGCGCCGCCGCTCAACGCGCCGCCGCTAGCGCTCGAGCCGCCCTGGGTCGCAGCGCCCGCGCTGCCGCCCGGTGGCGGCGCAAAACCCGAAAAAGCAGACTCGCTGCCACAAGCGAGCAGCACCGCGGCGCCCATCAGCAGGCAGCATGTCTGGTACTTCAATGCGGAAAAATCCTTCCTCGGCCGTACCCCTCGGGGATGGACCTCGGGGACGGACCGCTGCGCAATCCTGTTAGTAGCCTCGGGCGGCCTCCAGGTGGCAACTTTCGCAGCCTCGAGACCGCCGCGCTTCTCTTGCCGCTGGAAGCCGAGCCGGCGGCCCCAGGCGCGCGAATTCTCCGCGAAACCAGGATTCGAGCAGGACGCCGCAGCTTGGCCTCCAAATACGGAGCGATTAGTGGCACCTTCCCGCCCGAGGCAGATGTCCCCCCAGCCGACCATTATCTACACCAAGACCGACGAAGCCCCCGCCCTTGCCACGTACTCGCTGCTCGCGATTCTGCAGGCGTTCGCCAAGCATTCGGGAATTAACGTAGAGACGCGAGACATCTCGCTCGCCGCGCGCATTTTGGCGGCCTTCTCCGATTTGCTGCCGGAGACGCAGCGCGTGCCCGATTCGCTCGCAGAGCTCGGCGCGCTGACGCTCAAGCCGGAGGCAAACATCATCAAGTTGCCAAACATCAGCGCCTCGGTGCCGCAGCTCAAAGAAGCCATCACCGAGCTGCGAGCCCACGGCTATGCGCTACCGGACTATCCCGACGCGCCCAAGACCGACGCCGAGAAGGACGCCAAGGCGCGTTACGACAAGGTCAAAGGTTCGGCGGTAAACCCAGTATTGCGCGAAGGCAACTCCGATCGTCGCGCGCCGAAGGCCGTCAAAGACTACGCGCGCAAGCACCCGCATTCGATGGGGGCGTGGACCAAAGACGTAAAGACGACGGTCGCTACGATGGGCAAGGACGATTTCTTCTCGAACGAGAAGTCGGTCACCGTGCCTGCGGCCACCGACGTCAAGATCGAGTTCGTCGGTGCGGATGGCTCCGTCAAGGTGTTGAAAGAAAAGACGAGCCTCTTGGCGGGTGAAATTCTCGACGCCACGGTAATGCGCAAGCAAAGTCTGGTGTCGTTTTACGAGCAGCAGATTGCGCGTGCCAAGCGCGAGGGGCTGTTGTTCTCGTTGCACTTGAAGGCCACGATGATGAAGGTCTCCGATCCCGTCATCTTCGGCCACGCCGTGCGCGTTTTTTTCAAGGATTTGCTGACCAAGCACGCCGCCACGTTCGAAAAACTCGGCGTGGATTTGAACAACGGCTTCGGCGACCTGGTCGAGAAGATCCGGGCTCTGCCCGAGAGCGAGCGCAGCGCGATTGAAGCAGACATTCGTGCCGCATATGCGTCAGGTCCTGGTCTTTCGTACGTGAACTCGGACAATGGCATCACGAATCTGCACGTGCCGAGCGACGTGATCGTGGACGCGTCGATGCCGGCGCTGATTCGCGCCGGCGGCAAGGTGTATGATTCGCAGGGCAAGCTGGGCGAGACGCTCGCGGTCATTCCCGACAGCAGCTACGCCGGTGTGTACCAGGTCGTCATCGACCATTGCCGCGAAAACGGCGCGTTCGATCCACGCACCATGGGCTCGGTGCCCAACGTGGGTCTGATGGCGCAAGCCGCCGAGGAGTACGGCTCACACAACAAGACGTTTACGATCCCCGCCGCGGGCACGGTTCGCGTGACCGACAGCGCGGGCAAGGTGCTGTTCGAGCATGCCGTGGCCGCAGGCGACATCTGGCGCGCCTGCCAGACCAAGGACGCCCCGGTGCAGGACTGGGTCAAGCTTGCCGTCAATCGCGCGCGCCTCAGCAACACGCCGGCGGTGTTTTGGCTCGACGAGAAGCGCGCCCATGACGCGCAGGTGATCGCCAAGGTGAAGCGCTACCTCGCGGATCACGACACCAAGGGCCTCGAGATCTCGATCTTGCCGCCCGCAGAAGCCACGAAATTCACGTTGAAACGGCTGGTTCAGGGCCAGGACACGATTTCGGTCACCGGCAACGTGCTGCGCGACTATCTCACCGACCTCTTCCCGATTCTCGAGGTCGGCACCAGCGCCAAAATGCTTTCGATCGTGCCGCTCATGAACGGCGGCGGCCTGTTCGAGACCGGCGCGGGCGGCTCGGCGCCGAAGCACGTCGAGCAGTTCGTGCAAGAAGGCTATTTGCGCTGGGACTCGCTGGGCGAGTTCTTCGCGCTGGCGGCTTCGTTCGAACATTTGAGTATCGTGTTCAAGCACCAAAAGGCCAAGGTGCTGGCCGATACGCTCGATACGGCGAACGGCAAGTTCCTCGAAAACGACAAGTCCCCGGCGCGCAAGGTCGGCAGCATCGACAACCGCGGCAGCCATTTCTACTTGGCGCTGTACTGGGCCGAAGCGCTTGCCGCGCAGTCCACGGACACCGAGTTGCAGCGCGTGTTCGCTCCGATTGCGAGCAAGCTGCGCGCGGCGGAGTCAAGCATCAGCGCGGAGCTGCTCGCGGCCCAGGGCAAGCCGGTCGATCTCGGAGGGTACTACCAGCCGAACGACGCGAAGGCCTTGGCGGCCATGCGCCCGAGCCCGACGTTCAACGACATTCTCGCGAGCCTCTGAGTCTGGGGCTCAGAGTCCGTTGCCTGCGACGGAAAGCAGCCCGGAGGGCGTTCCGTCGCAGCTGCGAAAACTGCATGACAGCCGAATTCGTGCAGTATTTTCTGGCTTGGGCGAGCCGCAAAAAGGTCTTTGGCGCCTCTATCCCTATGTAACCCTATCGGTAGCGGCTCGCCCTCGATCTGCGCGCTGCCATGCATCCCGGGATTTTCCGCTCGATGAAGACAATGAAGAGCCAGCTCCTCGCGCTTGGCGCCACCGCCTTGTTGACCGCGCTCTCATCCTGTAGTCAGGGCTCGTCGACCTCCGCTCAGGGCGGAGCCACCAGCGCCGGGTCGGGAGGCGGCAACGGTGGCGGGGCCGGGGTGACAGGCGTCGGAGGCAGCAGCGGCGGAACTTCGAGCTCGGGCGGAGTCAGCGTGACCGGCGGAACACCAAACGTCTCCGGTGGTTCATCGGCACTCGGCGGAACGACCGCTACGGGTGGCATCTCGGGAGTCGGAGGCGCGGACATCAGTGGCGGCGGCGCGAACGTCGCCGGAGCCAGCGGTGGGATCGGCACTGGAGGCATCAGCGCGTCGGGAGGCAAGTCGGGCGCTACCGGCGGGGGCGGTGGCGTCTCCGCGAGCGGCGGCTCTGCTGGCGCTGCGCGCGGCGGGGGTGGCGGTGCAACGAGCGGCGGGTCGACCACGAGCGGTGGCGCCGGTGGCGCGCGGCCCACGGTGACCGCGTCACCGGGCACCACGCTCGTCAAGGTGAACGTCAACACCAAGCGTCAAACTTTCGAGGGTTGGGGCACCAGCCTGTGTTGGTGGGCAAACCACGTCGGTGGCTGGAGCGCGAGCGCGCGCAACGCGGTGGTCGACGCCGTCGTCAATCCGACCAGCGGCCTCGGTTACAACATCTTTCGCTACAACATCGGTGGCGGCGAAAACCCGGATCATGAGCACATGGGTGAGTACCGGGAGATGCCTGGTTTTCAGCCGTCTGCCGGCACCTGGAATTGGGACGCCGACGCCAATCAGCGCGCTATTTTGCAGCAAATCGTGAAGAGCGGGACCGGCGTCATTCTCGAAGCGTTCTCGAATTCACCACCCTATTGGATGACGAAGAGCGGCTGCGCGGCGGGCAGCTCCGACGGCTCGAACAACCTAAAGGACGACCAATACGACGCGTTTGCCGACTACCTCACGGAGGTCGTCAAGCACTACAAAGACACCTTTGGCATCACCTTTCGTACGCTCGAACCGCTCAACGAGCCGAACGCGAATTGGTGGAAGCTCAACAACAACCAGGAAGGGTGCCACTTCTCGCCGGCGAATCAGGAGACCATCATCAAGGCTGTCGCAGCCAAGCTCAGCGCCAAAGGTCTCACCGGCACCACCGTGAGCGCGTCGGACGAAAACAGCATGGACGACGCCTACAACAACATGCGCACGTTCGGCACCGCCACGCTCGCTGCGATGAGCCAAATGAACGTGCACTCCTACGCAGGCAGCAAGCGGACCGACCTGCGCACACTCGCGACCAGCAAGGCCAAGCGATTATGGCAGTCCGAGTCGGGCCCGCTGAGTCAGACGCTGGCGGACGATGCCGAGGCCGCGCTGTTCATGGCCGGGCGGATCATCGCCGATCTCCGCGATTTGCAGGCCGAAGCGTGGATCGACTGGCAGGTGGGCGACCCCAGCAGAAATTGGGCCAGTTTCACGCTGAACGACACGCAGCAAAGTTTCGCGCCGCTCAAGCGCTTCTACATGCACGCCGGCTTCAGCCGCTACATTCGACCGGGCGCGACCTTCGTCGACGTCAACAACGTCGACATGGTCGCGGCGCTCAGCCCGGATGGTCGTAGCCTGACGCTCGTGGTGCGCAACGGTGACACCGCCGCCAGCAAGGGCTTCACTTTCGACCTCACGACCCTCCCAAACGTGGGAACGATGATCGAAGTTCATCGCACGTCGCGGACGGAGAACTTGGCCTCGGTGGCGAGCGCAGCGGTACAGAACTTCAGCTTCGTCGCCACGGTTCCGGCCTACTCGGTCACGACCTTCGTCGTGCCCATCCCGTGAGCGCTAGCGCTGTGGTACGTTGACGTTCACTTCAGCACTGGCTTGATGTCGACCACCGGCGTCCCATCGATCGCCTCGAGTGGACCAACGCGCAGCTTTCGGCCGTCTATCGCGCGCACGGTCACGGGGTGCAGGCCGAGCGGATTCGGGCGATCCGGTGAGCGCGTGACGAACACTCCGCTCAGGGCGTTGATCGGGTTTCCGCGGGGATGAACCTGAAGCACGTCGCGCTGTGCCTGATGAAACCAAGTTATGAGCAGCAGCTCGTCCCCGGCCGCAACTCCGAGCAGCGCGTCCGCCGCCCACTCCTCGACTTCCAGCCAAGCATCGGGCGCCCCTTCCGAGCCCTGTCGCGGCGATTTCCCGCGGTCGGTGAGGTCCGAGCGGATAACACCGATGGCATTTAGTTGGGCGCCCGGTAGCGCGGTCGGAGTCGCTTTCGTTCCCATGCTCGTGCCTTTGCCCTTTCCCGAGAAGCGTTGGAAATTTGCCTAAGGTTGAAGCGGAGTGCCACTGCACAACAAAAACCAGCGAGCAGGCGTCGCGCCGCCAGGACCCGTGTGCCCCAGAAAGCGGAGCGCCCGCTTTTGTGACGCCGGGCAAGCCGAGAGCAGCGTGCTGCTTGCGGCGTTGTTCTCTTGGTCCACGTAGCAGTACCCGGGCGGAGCATCGACGTTCGGGTCCGTCTGACACGCGCGGAGGGCATCGGCGCTCAGCTGAACGAGCTCGCACACGCACCAATTGGCACAGGTGTCGGCGGCCGACGCCGCTCCGCCAACTGTTCGAGTTTCGGTGAATTGCCGCCAAGCGGCGTTCGCTAGCGCCGCAGGCGCAGCCTGCAGTCCAAGCGTGGCGTCGCACGCGCAGGGCATCGGCTCGATCTCGACGACCGAGCACGGCACTCTGCCATCGTCGCCAGCGCTCAGTTTACGCGGCAGGCATCGTGGTGCGCTGCCTTGCCCTCCCGCGTTCAGTGCCAGCTCCGCCGCGAAGAAATTCGTCGGAGATCCAGAGTTGCCCGCGCAGGCGCGCTCGGTCGAGCCTCCGCTCTCGCCGCCGGTGCTCTGATGGGGGCCATCGACTGAACCAGCAGTGTTCACGCCTCCGGTGTTGGGGGTGCCTGAACCGCCGGCACCGCCGCTTGCGTCGTTACTCGAGGTGGCGTTTCCACACGCGGCGGCCCAGCCGAGGATGACGAGAGACAGGAATCGTCGGCCCATGTGATTGGTCCTACGCGCTTGGGACTGTGCGCACACCTCTCCCTCATACCCTGTTATGCCCAGCGCTTTCGGTTTCGGATCTCTCTTCCGCACAAAATTGCCCAAAGTTGGCCTAATTTTCTCGTCTCGTGGAAGCGCTCGCGCTTGCCATTGGCGCCGAATCGGCACTACGTGCCGCGTGTCCCGCGGTCGACAAGCCGCTTCGAATCAAGACGAGCTTCATGTCTCGCAGCGCGCGCAGAGCAAGATCGTCTCACCCGCGCAACTCGCGCTGCAAACTGACGAATCGTTAAACTTCGCCGTCGCTCGTAACCGCTTGACCCGAACGACACGCTGCGTGCACGACTTGATCGCAAGTCGCTCGTGATCCTGAATTGCCGAGTCGCGATGTTCGCGATACCGTACGCGCATGCGCGCGTGGCTTTTGCTAGCCTCGGTGTTCGCGATTGGAGCCTGCTCCGATCACGCCGATACTACGCCTGCGGGGAGCGGCGGCGCGACCGCGACGAACGGCGGAGGAGCCTCGAGCACGAGTTCGGGCGGGCAGCTTGCAAGCGGTGGCTCGACGTCAGCGGGCGGCGGAGCGTCGGGCGGCAAGAGTGCCGGTCAGTCGAGCGGAGGCTCCAGTGCAATGCTCGGCGGTTCCGTTGGTAACGCGGGCTCGAGCTCGGCGCGAGGGGGCGCGCCGGGCAGCAGCGGTGGCTCGCCGAGCAGCGGCGGCTCCGTAACGAACGGAGGCTCGCAGAGCGGTGGTGAAGACGCGGGCGGTGATGGAGGCGGCCCTGAAGGCGGCTCCGCCGGTGAGCCATCGGGAAGCTTGACCGCATTTTATCTCGACGTGTCGGGGCGGGTGATGGCCGTGAACGTTGCCACGCGTGCGGTGCGCACCGTGGTGGCGAGCGCCGGGCAAGGTCCCGATGGCATTGCGCTGGATCGGGAGCGTGGCCACATTTACTGGACCGGTATGGGTGTGCCGGCCGACGACGATGGCTTCATCAAGCGTTCGGACTTGGACGGCAAAAACGTGGTCACGATCGTACCCGCTGGCGGAACCTACACGCCCAAGCAGCTCAAGATCGACGAGCAGCATCAAAAGCTGTACTGGTCCGATCGGGAGGGCATGCGCGTCATGCGCGCGAACCTCGATGGCTCTGCTATCGAAACGCTGGTAGCGACCGGCTCGACCGCAGCCGATCGCAAGGACAGCTCGCGCTGGTGCGTGGGGCTCGCGCTCGATCTGCAAAAAGGCTTCGTCTATTACAGCCAAAAAGGACCTGATAATGGCCACCAGGGTTCGCTTCGGCGCGCGCCGCTCGCGCTGCGCTCGGGTGAAACGGCGGCTAACCGCAGCGACGTCGAGGTGCTGTTTTCGGGCCTTCCGGAGCCGGTCGACGTCGATCTCGACCTCACTCACGGCTTCATCTATTGGACCGATCGCGGGGACGACACGGTGAGCCGCGCGCCCCTCGAGATTCCGAGCGGTGCGACCGCCGCAACGCGCGGCGATCGCGAAATTCTGGTTCAGGGGGTGCGCGAGGCGATTGGCGTCACGCTCGACCTGCGGCGAAACAAGCTGTTCTTCACCGGCGGTACGCTCGGCCGCGTCGGTACGGCCAATCTCGATGGCACGAGCGTCGTGGATTTGCTGACCGGCTCTGCTGGGCTGACCGGGATCGCGGTCGCCGAGCTGCCTTAGCCCCCACCACTAGCCCGAGCGTTCAGCGTAGGTCATGACCAGATACAGCAGGGCTTCCTGGTCACCCACGTTTACGTACGAATGAGCGACGTCCGCGTCGAACAGGATGGAGTCGCCGCGCCCGAGTTTGTGCTTGGATTTGCCGATCCGAATTTCGATTTGACCGCGCGCCACCACCAAGTTTTCGGTGGTGCCGGGCGCGTGCGCTTCGGCGTGCTCGGCGCCAGAGTGAGCGAGCCTCAATTCGTAAAATTCGACGTTGCGAGGCGCGTTGAAGGGGGAAAGCGCGCGCGAGGTGAACGTGCCATCCGCAGACGTGAGTAGCTTGGCGCCTTCCGCGCGCATTACCGTCGCGACCGGAGTGGCCGCGGTGGTGACCAACGTCGAAAAGGAGACCTCCAGTGCGCGCGAGATCTTCCACAACAGATTGATGGTCGGCGTGCTCTGCCCCAACTCGATTTGCCCAAGCATCGCCCGGCTGACGCCCGAGAGCCGCGCGAGCCGCTCGAGCGAGAGGCCGCGTTTCACCCGCAAACGCCGCAGATTTGCCCCTACCACCGGCGTGAGATCGGTTTCGTTCTCGGCGGGAGAAGAGGTCAGGGAGAGTGGGGTCGGACTGGACAAAGGAGGAGTGAGCGCTACGCTTTGCCTTTCTTGTCTATGAACTTAGTAGACTGATCTGATCCCGTCAAGCGAAGCGACGATGCTTGCACCGCGGCGGTCCGTGTTTCACGCCAATTCCAAAGGATGATCATGCTCATCGCGCTCTTCGGGGGCCTGTTGATCGGCCTTGCCGCGTCGGTCGCGTGGAGCGGCGCGCGGCAGATAGCCGGCATCAGCGGCCTGCTCGGTCGCCTCCTGAGCCAGCAGCGTGACCGCAGGTTCGCGCTGAGCTTCTTTTCGGGCCTGCTCGTCACCAGCCTCATATTCGGTCGCGTCGGCAAGGATTGGTTGGAAAGCTCGCTCCCGCAGCGACCGCTTGCGTGGCTAGTCGTTTCGGGGCTGCTCGTTGGATTCGGTACGCAGCTCGCCAATGGTTGCACGTCCGGTCACGGAGTGTGCGGGTTGAGTCGCGGCTCGCCGCGCTCACTCGTCGCGACGCTCACCTTCATGCTCACCGCAGCGATCGTCGTGTTCTTGACTCGACACGTGCTGGCAGGAGCGCTGCTATGACGAGTGAAACGGGAGCGGTATCCCGCTGGCCCGTGTGGCTCGTGGGCTTTGGCAGTGGCAGCTTGTTTGCCGCGGGTCTAGCCATTTCCGGAATGACCGACCCAGGGAAGGTGCTCGGTTTCTTGGACTTCGCCGGTGCGTGGGATGCGACGCTCGCGTTCGTGATGGCGGGCGCGGTGGCTCTGCATTTCTTGTGGCTGCGATTCTCGGCCGCTGCGGATTTCGTGGACACCCCGGCGTCCTCCGAACACCCCCGTCGGATCGATGCCCGTCTGGTTGCGGGCGCTGCGCTATTCGGCTTCGGTTGGGGCATGTCGGGCTATTGCCCAGGACCCGCGCTGGTGGCGGCCGCGTATGGCCGGCGTGAAGCGGTGCTGTTCGTGGTCGCGATGGTTGCCGGCGTGGCACTGTTTCGAGTGTTCAGCCGTCGACGACGCGCGGAGTGGGTGCCTGTAGGCGGATGAGTGCGCGAGGGTGATCGGCTGCAGATGGGCGGGAACCAGCTGAAATTACACCATAATTTCGATCACTACAGTTTTCCGATGGAGTACTTGCGAAGCGGCTCATGTCCACTATACTGGAGGACATGGTCAAGCCGCTGTCGCCGAAACAGGTCTTTGAACGCATCGCTCAAGGTGGAGTCGAAGTGATTGACGTTCGCGAGCCGCACGAGTGGGTGGACGGCCATGTTCCGTCCGCTCGCTTGCTGCCACTCGGCCAGTTTCGGCAGAACCCGAAGGCGCTGACCGTGGAGCAGGGTCACGCGGTGGTCTTCGTTTGCGCTGCGGGCGTGCGCAGCGAAACTGCTGCGCGGCTCTCGCTGCAACACGGTTTCAAGGACGTGTACAACTTGACCGGTGGCACGCGTGCCTGGGTCAAGGCCGGCCTGCCGCTGGACCACGAGTCGGCTGTCACTGCTGCGGAATGAATCTCACGGCAGCCGGCTCGAGCCCCGGCGCACGCAAGGGGTGCGCTTCGCGAGGCCCGGCTGGCTTGCCCAGCTTCAGTGGCGGGGTCGGCCGACCTGGATGCGCTTGAGCGCGGCGACCAGAGCGTCCAAATCTTCGCGAGTATTGTAGGGGGCGAGTGAGGCGCGCACGGTCGCTTCTAGCCCGAAGCGACGCAGGATGGGCTGCGCGCAGTGGTGGCCGGAGCGCACCGCGATGCCCTCTTGGTCGAGCATGCCGCCCACATCTTCGGTGCGTTGGCCGTCGAGGATGAACGAAAGCACACCGGCCTTGTCGGCGGCGGTGCCGATCAGAGTGAGGCCCGGCACTTCGTGCAGGCGTTCGGTCCCGTATTCGAGCAGCTCGTGCTCGTAGCGCGCGATGTTCTCGATTCCGAGCGCACTCACGTAGTCGAGCGCGGCGCCCAGCCCGACGGCGTCTCCGATGTTGCCGGTGCCTGCTTCGAAGCGCCAGGGCGCGGGATGGTACAGAGTGCGCTCGAAGGTGACGTCTCGAATCATGTTGCCGCCACCTTGCCAGGGCGGCATGTGCTCGAGCACCGCGCTCTTGCCGTACACGACGCCGATGCCCGTCGGCGCGAACACCTTGTGTCCGGAGAAAACGAAGAACTCACAGTCGAGCGCCTGCACGTCCGCGCGCAGATGCGAGACCGATTGCGCGCCATCCACCAGCACGCAGGCGCCATAGCGGTGCGCTATTTGCGTCATCTCCTGGACCGGCACGATGCTGCCGAGCGCGTTCGAAACTTGCGTGATGGCGACCAGCTTGGTGCGTGGCCCGAGTAGCTTTTCGTACTCCTCTAGCAGTACTTGCCCGCGGGAATCGACCGGCGCGACCCGCAACTTGGCGCCTTTCTCGGAGGCGAGCTGTTGCCAAGGCACGATGTTGGCGTGGTGCTCGAGCCAAGTGATGACGATCTCGTCCCCTGCGTTGATGTTGCGGCGGCCCCAGCTCTGCGCCACCAAGTTGATGCCCTCGGTAGCGCCACGCACGAAAATCACGTCTTTGACCGAGGGCGCGTTGATGAAGCGCCGCACTTTATCGCGCGCTGCCTCGTAGGCGTCGCTGGCGCGCGCCGCGAGGGCGTGCGCTGCGCGATGAATGTTCGAATTTTCGTGCTCGTAGTAGTACTTGAGTCGTTCGATGACCGCATGCGGCTTCTGCGTGGTCGCGGCGTTGTCGAGCCAAACCAGCTGGCGACCATTGACGCGCTCGTTCAGGATCGGGAAATCACGCTTGACCGTATAAGGATCGAAGATGCCGGAGGTTTGGCCTGGCGCTTTCACCTCATCGACTTGGTACGCGAAAAGCTGAGGTTCGAAGTCGGTCGACCCGGGAATCGCGCTCGATGGCAGCGGTGCACCGAGCGGCAACGCTTCAGCCTCGGGCGAGCGGGTCGCGCTCGTGAGCGGTGCTCGCGGTACCGCGGTTTGCGGAGCTGGGGCTTGCGGAGCTGGGGCTTGCGGAGGCAGCTGCGCACTTGCTGGGGCGCCACCGGGCAACTGGCTCGCGGTCGACGAGCTGCCTGGCAAGCTGCCTTGCGGGGGGAGGCTGCTCGCAGACGGCAAGCCCGCAAGTGCCAGAAAGTACGGGGCGCTGTCGCCTGCGTGCGGCTGCGGGGTTTCAGCGAGGTTGACGGGCTGAGTGTGCAGCGAATCGGCAAACAGCGCGCCAACGTTGCGCAGGTCGCTTTCTTTCGGCGCTGGCGCGTTCGCGATTGGCGGGGCGCTCAGGAAACCGGGCGTGGGTGGCCCGGCCTGCGCAGTCGAGACTCCAAATACTCCAGGCGCGAGCGCACTGGGGCCGGGGTTGGGGGGCGACGTGACGCCCGGCAGCGGACCCGCGCCGGGAGGTGCAACCGGTGGGACGACGTTGGAGACGGACGGCCCCTGTCCGGGGCCGCCGCTTTGAAAGAGTGCATTGGCCAGTTGCGTGAGCTGCGCCACGAAGGCTTCGCCTTCGATGGGTCCGCTCACTGGCTCGGCGAGCTGAACCGCGTCCGGCTCAATACCGATACTCATGGTACTTTTCGACTTGCACGTTCTCGAGCACGCCCACCGCGTCTTCGGTGAGCACGGCGGCGGAGCAATACAGCGATACCAGGTAGGCCGCGGCGCCGCGCTGATTGATGCCCATCCAACGCACGGTCAGACTGGGGCTCACTTCCCCGGGCAACCCTGGCTGGAACAGACCAACGACGCCGCGCTTTCGCTCCCCGGTTCTGAGCAGCAGTATGTTGCTGGCGCCGTCCTTGACGTGCAGCTTGTCGGACGGGATGAGCGGGACACCGCGCCAGGTCAAGAACGGCGACCCAAACAAGGTCGTGGTGGGTGGCGGTACGCCGCGGCGGGTGCATTCGCGCCCGAACGCGGCGATCGCTCGAGGATGGGCCAGAAAGAACGCGGGCTCCTTCCAGACTTTGGTCAGAAGCTCGTCGAGATCGTCCGGCGTCGGCGCGCCGCCGCGGGTGGAAACGCGCATTTCAGGCGCGGCGTTGGTGAGCAAGCCATAGTTGGCGTTGTTCACCAGCTCATTTTCTTGCCGCTCTTTGACCATCTCGATCAGCACGCCGAGTTGCTCGCGGACTTGATCCATGGGGCTGCGATACAAGTCCGAAATGCGAGTCTGCACCTCGAGCGTCGTGGTCACCGTGCTGAGCGTGTACTCGCGCGGCGCTTCTTCGTAATCCACGAAAGCGTGCGGCAACTCATCGCCGTCACTCGGGCTGCACTCGATGCCGATGCCCGAGGCGTCCGCCTCCTTGACCTTGTTGACGCGATAGGTGCCAGCCTCGACGGGTACCCATGGCAGCAGGCTCACGAGCCAGCGCGGCGTGGTGCCGACCCATTGTGGCGGCGTTTTCGTGGTATTCGCTAGCTGGCGTGCTGCTGCAGCGCCGAGCGTAGCGGTGGGGCCTGATGACTCAGCCATGTGGTGTCATTCCTATTCGTCGAAGCAGGGCTCGACGCGGCAGAACGTAGTGTTCGTTTGCGGCCGATCGCAATCGGTCTCGCGCTGCCGAGCCGTGTTTCCTCCGGCAAATACTGCAGGGCATCTGTTGTAACAGCGGTCTAGCAAACCGATAGAGCATCGGGCATTGGCAGGGACCCTTTGCTCGAAACCAGCTTGGACCCAGACTCCGCCAGCAGGAGCCCGAGTGCGTGGCGTTTCAGATTCGTGAAATCTCCACTGGTCAACGTCTCGAGCGTACGCGGTCGGGGGAGCGGAATCGGCAGCTCCGCTTTGACGCTGCCCGGGCGGTGGGTGAGCACGACCACTCGATCACTCAGAAAAACAGCTTCATCCACGTCGTGGGTTACGAAGACGACGGTCATGTGCATTTGATGCCACAGCGCGAGCAGCATCTGCTGCATCTGCAAGCGAGTCTGCGCGTCGAGCGAGCAGAACGGTTCGTCCATCAGGATCACGCGCGGACGATTGATTAGGACGCGGGCCAGGTTCACGCGCTGCTGCATGCCTCCTGAAAGCTGATGCGGGTAGTGCTCGGCAAACTCCGACAGGCCCACTTGCTCGAGCACTTCACGACCGGCCTCTCGTCGCGCTCGCTTGTTCAAACGCTGCATTTTGAGACCGAAAGCCACGTTTTCGAGCACCGTTTTCCAGGGGAACAACGTGTGTTGTTGGAACACCACGCCACGGTCCGGGCCTGGCGCCCGCACGGGCTGATCGGCCACCAAGACCTCGCCCGTGCTGACTCGCGTGAAACCGGCGACCGCACCGATGATGGTCGACTTGCCGCAACCCGATGGCCCGAGCACGCTCACGAACTCGCCCGGTGCGACCTCCAGATCCAACCCACGCAGGGCCATGACTGCGGTTTTGCCCTCGCCGAAGTGGATGTCGACCTGGCGTAGGACGACGGCGCCGTTGTTCGCTGCGGTCAAGGCGCTCATGAGCTGCCGCCCGCAGGTTCGAACCAAGGCATGAGGCGGCGGCCAACGTGGCGGATCACGAAGCTGCTGCCCATGCCGAGCACACCGATCGCAATCATGCCGAGCACGATGCTCGGATACTTTTGCAACGTGTAAGCTTCCCAGGTGTAGTAACCGATGCCGAACTGCCCGGAGATCATCTCGGCCGTCACTAGCGAGAACCAGGACGTGCCCATGCCGATGCTGAGGCCCGTTACTATGGAGGGCGCCGCTCCCGGCAAGATCACCTCGCGAAACACGTCCAGTGGTCGCGCACCCAGGCTGACCGAAGCGAAGATCAATCGCCGGTCGAGCGCTTCGACGCCGTGCACCGTGCTCAGCAGAATCGGAAAGAATGCGCCGATGAAGGTGATGAACACCATGCTCTGCTCGGCCGAAGAGAACAGCAAGATAGCGATCGGGATCCAGGCCACCGCTGGAATCGGTCGGACTACCTCGAGCGGGGGCAAGAGCGACTGCGCGACCAAGCGGAAGCGACCGATCAGCAGTCCGAGCGGTACGGCCAGCACGGCAGCGATGCCGAAGCCGAGGAAAATACGCAGCACGCTGTTACCCACGTGGGCCGCGAACTTCGGAGTGCCCACGAGCTCACCGAAGGCGAGCAATACTTCGCTCGGCGCGGGGATGTTCTCGAAACGAAAGAACAGATCGAGCTCGTAGCGCGAAGCGAGCTCCCAGGCGCCAAACCAGAGCGCGAGCGACACCAAGCCCACCGCCAGAGACTGCAAGGTCGCGCGCAGACGACGCCGAACCGCTTTCGGCGCGCCCGCCGCCGCGGTGAGTTCGGCGTCGCTCAACGGCGACGCGCCTGGTAGGAGTTCGACCGCGAATTGCTCGGAGGACCCAGCGCTCATTTCACAGACTCGCGTGGCCCGGCGCCTTGCGCGCCGAGTCGAAGCCGATCACTTGGCCGTGTTTCTTGGCGGCGTAGGCGTCGGCGGACTTCTTCAATAGAAAAGCCGATAAGCCTTCGGCCGTGCGTACGTACCAAACCTTGTCGGCGAACAGTTTGTTGCCGGTCTCGCGATCGTGAACGAAGGTGACGCGCGCCGCCTTTCCGTCCGTTTCGAGCTGCGACAGGGCTGCGAACGTAGCCTCGGGCGTGCTGTACAAGCGCACCTTCGGCTCGCCTTTGACCCAGATTTGCCCTGCGAGGGTCGGATCTTGAACGGGAGCACCGGTGTCGAGCGCGGTGCCGGTGAACTTCAACGCCGAATAGTCGCGGAGGCGCGCGTCGTAGTCGTAGCCGAACTCTTGGGCCGCCTGGCGAATGAAGCGGTCGTTCACGTACGTGGCGACGTCGATTTCCTTGCTCAATTTCTTCAGTACCTTGAGCGACTCTTGAGCTTTTTCGATGGCTTTGCGGTGCTCCGGCTTGAGCGTGTAATCGCGGGTTTGGATGCCCTGCGGCCCATGAAAGGCGTAATAGACCTCCGCGTCGACCCCGGTCCACTTGGCGAGCTTTTCGGACAGACCCTCTGGATCCTCGGCAAACAGCCGATCCGCTTCCAGCGTCGCCTTGAGGTAAGCAACCACAATCTCCGGATACTTCTCGGCGTAGTCCGAGCGCACCTGCACTCCGTGCGTCGTGGTGACGCCGGTGGAGCTGCCGTCGTAGATTTTTTTGGCGAAGCCTCGGAACGGGAACAACTCCCCGAAGGGCACGAAATTGGCGTGGCCATCTATCTGGTTGGCCTTCAGTGCGCTGCCGGCGACCTCCGGAGTTTGGGTCAAAATTTCCACGTCTTTGTTGGGATCCCAACCCAGATCTTGCAGCGCGCGGATGAGCATTGCGTGCGCGGTCGAGCCGAAGGGCACCGAGATCTTCTTGCCCTTCAGCTCGGAGAGTGACTGCACCTTCGACGCGGCCGGCACGAGGATCGCGTTGCCTGCGCCGTTGATGCCGGCGGACAGCGTCGCGATGTAGAACGACTGCACCTTGTCTCCCGCGGCCTTGAGCGCGGTGGCGCCGAGCACCGAAGGGAAATCGGCCATTTGAACGATGTCGAGCTGGTTTGCCAGGTACTTGCTGTTCAGCTGCGCGCCCGTGGGCTGGTTTTCCCAGACGATGTCGTATTTGACCGATTGATAGCGCCCCTCGTGCGGTAGATACTTCTCGAGTAACTTCAGCTCGCGAACGATCGGTCCGCCCGTCGCGCAGTTGATCGTAGTGTCCTGCGTGCCGATCGCGACGCGCACCGTTTCGCCGATCGGTGCCGGAGCCGAGCTGCCCGGCGAAGCGTGACGTTCTTCAGTGCGTGCCTTGCATCCGAGCAGCAGCACCAGCAGCGTCAGGGCAAGAGCTTTGAGTGAGAGCTTGTTCATCGTCTCGGCCTCCAAGCAAGAGACGCGCCAGCCAGGAACGCGGACTCAGCTGGCGAGGCGCCACCAATCTTTCGCCGCCACTTGCACGGGGCTCGGCAAGAGTCGAAGGCGATAAAGCGTGTCGGCGATCTGCTGCTGGGACGCCAACAGTTCGGGCGTCAGGGCGCTGGTCGACGGGTGTCGCTTCAGCCAGCTAGCGATCGCGCGCGAGGAGATGTTCAGCTGCGCGGACACGAGCTCCGCGACGAGCTCGGTGTGCAGCTTGGCCCAATCAATCGCTTTCACCGCGTGATGCAGGAGCTCGTCCACGAGCTCTGGCGAGCTGGCGGCAAATTCGCGATTTGCCAAGTAATACGCTGCGTTCAGCGTGAGGCCGCGACCGTCGCGCAGCACGCGCGCGCGCGCGGTGTGCTGGATGCTCGAGAGCAAGGGATCCCAAATCACCCAGGCGTCGACCTGACCGGCCTCGAAGCTCTGCTTGGCCTTCTCGGGCACTGCGAAGGTGAGGCGGACGTCGTTGTAGTCGACGCCGGCCTCCTCGAGCGCGCGTATCAGAAGGTAGTGGACGTTCGAACCGCGCTTGAGCGCGACGCTTCGACCGCGCAGGTCGGCCACACTGTGAATGTCCGAGTCCTCGTGCACGATGATGGCCTCGGCCTCGGGCGCGGGCCCTTCGGCGGCGACGTACAGGAAACTGTCCCCCTGAGCCTGCGCAAACACGGACGGGCAGTCTCCCACCACCCCGAGGGAGACTTCGCCGCTTTGAATGGCGGTCGCCACCTCGGGCCCAGCCGGATACTCGCACCATTCGACCTGAACGTTCTTGGTGGCGAGCAGGCTCTCGAAGGCGCCGAGCGCCTTGACCACCGTGAGCACGCCGAACTTATGGTAGCCAACCCGCACGCGAGTCTGACGCCGTGCGCGGGAGGGAGGCGCCTCCGGGGCCGGTGTAGGGGCTGCGCTCGCCAGTTCTCCGTACTCGAGCAGCCGGGCGCGCACGACGTTGCGGCTGATGTCCAGAAGCCGCGCGGTTTTGAGCTGATTTTGCTGACAATGGCGATAGGCCGAGCGCAGGATCGTGCGCTCGATGTGTTCGAACAATCGCGGCGCTGGAGTTTCGAAAATGCGCGCCAATGCCGCTTCGAGTAGACCAAAGCCGTCTTCGCTCGGAGCGCTCGCGGTGGCCCGGGCGCGGCCCTTGCTGGAAGCGAGCCGCAGGTCGTCGGCATTTACCTGCCCTCCCCGTGCGACCAGCAAGGCGTGGTGAACCACGTTTTCGAGCTCGCGGATGTTACCGGGCCAGCCGTGCTCGAGAAGTCGTTTTTCTGCAGACTCAGCGAGCGTCGCATCGGGTAGCCGTAGCTTGCGCTGGTAGACGCCCAGGAAATGCCGGGCGAGCGGCAAGATATCCCCAGGGCGCTCGCGGAGTGGCAGCAAGTCGAGCTGGGTGACATTGAGCCGGTAGAACAAATCCTCCCGGAAATGCCCGGCCGCCATGGCATCCTCGAGGTTCACGTTGGTGGCTGCGATCAGCCGAATATCGATGGGAATGGCCGCGCGCGACCCGAGCCGTACGACCTCCGACTCTTGCAAGACACGCAGCAGCTTGACCTGCAGTGGCAGCGATAGGTCGCCGATTTCGTCGAGGAACAGGCTGCCCTGGTGCGCGCTTTCGAACCAGCCGATGCGACTGCCCGCTGCGCCAGTGAACGCGCCTTTTTCATGACCAAATAGCTCGCTTTCCACCAGTTGCTCGGCGATGGCGCCGCAGTTGACCGGCACGAACGTTCGAGCGGCGCGGCGGCTGAGCGCGTGCAGGTGGCGCGCGACGATCTCTTTGCCAGTCCCGGTCTCGCCCGTGATCAACACGGTCGCATCACTCGGCGCGACGCGCTCGATTTGGTCGAGCAGGGCCCGCGAGCGCGGATCCTCGAAGACCAGCGCTTTCGCGCGGATGCCGAGCGCTGGACCGCTGTTCGGCAGTGTGAGGACGGGCATGGCGGCGCGACAGACGTAACACGCGCCGGCTCATGCGTCCAATATAACGGACGAACGTTATATTGCGGCGAAATGCAACGCGAGCCGCGCGGAAATTGCACAAAAGAGGCCGCTCGTCGTGTCTCCTGTCCAAGACGGGCCGGCCACCGAGACGACTTTGGCTTGTCGCCTGGCCAGCACCGTTGCTGCCCCAGCAGCAGCAGTGTTGGCGGGCGAGCAGCGGTCACCGCCGGTGCAGCTCGCGCGGCTACACACGCAACGGCCCAGGTCTTGCACATGGCCCGCTCACGCGAGCGAACACATGGACGACAAACTCACTGAAGCCGACATCGTCATCGTGGGAGGTGGCAGCGCCGGTTCGACGGCCGCCATCCGCGCCAAGGAGCTGAACCCAAAGGCCAAGGTGCTGTTGCTCGAAAAGGCGCACATCAAGCGCAGCGGCGCGATCGCGATCGGCATGGACGGGCTGAACAACGCCGTGATCCCCGGCCATGCCACGCCAGAGCAGTACGTGAAAGAGATTACGATGGCCAACGACGGCATCGTCGATCAGGCCGGCGTGTTGGCGTACGCCGAGCGCAGCTTCTCGATGATCGGGCAGCTCGATAGCTGGGGCGTGAAGTTTCAGAAGACCGAAACCGGCGAGTTCGACGTCAAAAAGGTGCACCACAACGGCAGCTACGTGCTGCCGATGCCGGAGGGCTACGATCTCAAGAAGATCCTGGCGCGGCGCATCAAGCGCGCGTTGGTCGAGGTCAGCAATCGCATCATGGCGACCCGCATCGTCGTGGAGCAGGGGCGCGTGGTGGGCGTGCTGGGCCTGGATACACGGCAAGGCAACCTGCACGTGATCCGTTGCAAGGCCGTCATTCTGTGCTGCGGCGCTTCTGGTCGTCTCGGGCTGCCGGCATCGGGCTACCTGTTCGGTACCTACGAAAACCCTTCCAACGCGGGTGATGGCTACTCACTCGCGTATCACGCGGGGGCGGACCTAACCGGCATCGAGTGCTTTCAGATCAACCCGTTGATCAAGGACTACAACGGGCCGGCGTGCGCGTACGTGACCGGGCCGTTCGGGGGTCATACGGTCAATTCGAAAGGCCACCGCTTCATCGAGAGCGACTACTGGAGCGGGCAGATGATGCTCGAGTTTTACCGCGAGCTCCATTCGGCGAGCGGTCCGGTCTACCTGAAACTCGACCACCTGGCGCCCGAGACGATCGGTGAGATTGAACGGGTGCTACACAGGACGGAGCGTCCGAGCCGTGGACGCTTCCACCTTGGTCGCGATCACAGCTACGGCAAGGATCTGGTCGAGATGCACATCTCGGAGATTGGACTCTGCAGCGGACACAGCGCGTCGGGTGTTTGGGTGAGCGAGCGGGGTGAAACCAGCGTGCGCGGCTTGTACGCCGCGGGCGACATGGCCTGCATTCCTCACAATTACCTGCTCGGCGCGCTGACCTACGGCCAAATTTGCGCGGAGAACGCCAGCCTGTATTGCGCTGGGCTGGACGCCACACCCGTGCCTACGGAAGCGATCGAGAGCGAGCGAACGCGCGTGTTCGCGCCGCTGGCTCGCCCCAACGGCCTGCCACCGCACCAATTCGAATACAAGGTGCGGCGGATGGTGAACGACTACCTGCAGCCACCCAAGACCGAGGTGCGAATGCAAACGGGTCTCCGTCACTTCATGCGCGCCAAGGAAGAATTGGAGGAGCTGGGTGCCAACAATCCGCACGACTTGATGCGCGCGATGGAGTGCCACTTCATCCGGGACTGCGCGGAAATGGCGGCTCGCGCCTCCATCTATAGAACCGAGAGTCGTTGGGGGCTCTACCACTATCGACTCGACTATCCGGAGCTCGACAACGAACGGTGGTTTTGCCACGTCAACCTCAAGAAGGACGAGACGGGCGAGATGGTGGCGTTCAAGCGCCCTGTCGCTCCCTACTTGGTGCCACTGGATCGCGACGAGCTCAGCTCCTACCATCACATTCGCGTGAAGGCGGCGGGTGTGGCCGCGAAAACCGCGGAAATCGTGGCGGCGCCATGAGTCAGTTGGACAACCGCGAGCAGGTCAAAGCCGCCGAAGCCGGCAGCGCGCCGCGCGCACAGACGGCTCTTCGTTTCGACGTGCCGGTCATCGTCGACGAAGCAAAATGTATCAAGGGCTGCCGCGTGTGCATCGATTCGTGCCCGGTCGACTGCTTGGCGATCAATCCAGCGACCGGCCACGCGCACATGCGTTTCGACGAGTGCTGGTATTGCCTGGCCTGCGAGACCGATTGCCCGAAAGACGCGATCGTGGTGAAAATTCCGTACCTGGTTCGTTGAACATGGCGATCGGCGACATCAGCGAGCTCACGCGCTCGCTCGAGAGCTCCGACGTGGCGACTCGTCAATTGGCGCTCACCGAGCTTGGCGACGCGTTGGACGAAAGCGCGCTTCAGCCACTGCTCGTAGCTATGAGCGATCCGGATCCGACGGTGCGCGAGCTCGCGCTCGAGTTGCTCGACGAGCTCGGCGACGCGCGCGCGTTGCCGGCGATCGTAGAGGCGTTGGCGGACGAGTCCGAGCGGGTGCGCGAGGTGGCAGCGGGTGCGGTGCGGGACAGTCGCTCGCCCGAGCTGGTGGCGCTATTGCTCGAACGGCTGAGTCACCCGCTCGCGGAGGTGCGCGTTGCCAGTATCGCGGGGCTGCGCGAGCACCGCGCGGCCCACGCGGAAGGGCCGCTGATCGAACGACTCTCGGACGCTTCAGCCGAGGTGCGCGCAGCAGCGGTGGTCGCGCTCGGTCACTTGCGGTCGGTCACGAGCGTCGCCCCGCTGATCGAGCGGCTACGCGACGACGAGCCCACGGTGCGACGGCTCGCGGTGGGCGCGTTGCATTTCGCTCGTACCGAGGATGTCAGGCTGTCTCTCGTGGCGTTGCTCGCCGACCCCGACTGGCGCGTTCGGGCGGATGCCATCAAACAGCTGAGCAAGCACGGCGATCGGCAGAGCGCGGCTGCGCTCGCTCGACTGATCTCCGATCCAGAGTGGCAGGTGCGCAAGGAAGCGGCGCAGGCGCTGGGGGAAAGTGGCTCTCGAGCGCATGCGGCGGAACTCTTGCCGCTGCTCGCGGACCCTACGGCCGACGTTCGGCGTGCAGCGGTTTCGGCCCTGGCGACGCTCGAAGCACGCTTCGCCGTCGAGAAAATTCGCGCGTTGCTCTCCGATCCGGACAGCGAGGTGAACAAAGCCACGCGTCGCGCACTGGCCACGCTCGATCGCTAAGCTCAAGAAGCTCCGTCTTCGCGGATCACGGGGCGCGACGAGATCCGCCGCTAGTCAAAAATGTGAAGACCTTTGCCATGCGCAAAGAAGTCACAGTTTTACAAACTATTGAACATTGCGTTCGCGGACCTGCGGTTACATGACTCCGACAGAGGTTGCGGAGACGCTCGCCACGTCGGAGCGCGTCCTCGTGCACCAGCGTCCATGAATCAAGACGAAGGAGGCTGTCGGATGAAACGAACGCATCATTGGGGTTTTCTCGGCTCGCTCTCGTTTGCCGCTATCGCCGCAATCGGTTGCAGCGCAGGAGCGCCAGGGGAGGACGTGGCCGCGCAGCAAGACGAGCTGCGCTTTGCTCGCGTTTGCGGAGGCCCGCGTGATCTGCAATGTCGCGACGGTCGCTACTGTAGCGCGCGCCGGCGCGGCGGCTGTCCGGGGCCTGACCAGTTCGGCGTCTGCGCCGTGCAACCCGAGGTCTGTACTAAAGAATATCGACCGGTTTGCGGCTGTGACGGCAAGACCTACGGCAACGCTTGCACCGCGGCCGCTGCGGGCGTCGCAGTGGAAAGCCAGGGTGAGTGCGCGCCTGCGTTCTGCGGAGGTATCGCGGGCTTCCCGTGTCCCGACGGTCAAACGTGCATCGACGACCCCTCGGACGACTGTGATCCCAACAATGGGGGCGCAGACTGCGGCGGCATCTGCGTCGCGGAAACCGATCCGTGCTCGCTGGTTCGCTGTCGCGCCGGCACTCAATGCGTCGCAACGAATGGCCAAGCCGCGTGCGTTCCTAACGGCCCTTGAACTAACCCCTCAGCTCGACCTGACTCACAAGCCGGGCACGACCCTGTCGTCGCCCGGCTTTCGCGCACGCTATCGCTCGGTTCGGTTTTCTGGGTTTGGGGCAAGGCGCTGAAACGGGCGCGCTGTTCGTGTTGCCGCACCTTGGGCAACATGGCCGCACTCTGCCGTCATGGCGGCCGCGCCTGCCCGTCACTCTTACGGCTTCTCAGCCGTTCACGAGCTGCCGGTAGCAAACGCACTCGTGCAGGCGGATGCGCGTGGACCGCGTACGAGATCGAGCGCCTTCGCGTGCACGAGCTGCGCGGGCGGAATATCGACCGCGAGCGCCCTTCGCCGTATCCGCCGCTCGTTGCGGGCTGGCCCGCTGCAATTGTCACGGTCGAACGTCCAGCGGAATCCGATCCCCGATTCGCAGGGCGCACCGATTCGCAGGGCGCATCGATTTGCAGGGCGCACTGGTTCATGCGGCTCTCAGTCGTTCACGAGGTGCGCGCAGCACCGCGCGCGCATGCGCGCGGAGCGTTTAGCGACCGTTATTGCGGGCTGGCCAGCTTCTGCATGGATGGTGCAATTGTCACCGTCGACGGTCCAACGGATCGGCGTGCGGCTTGGCGCGCTCGCGCAGCGCGATCACCGGTCGCCGATTGGGTTCGGCGCACCATTTTGCTCGGCGTTCCGGTTCATGGCGACAGCGCTCACGTTGGCGTTTTATGTGCTCGCGCCCAAAGTCTCGTTCGGCTGCCAGCGCGTTGTGAGCCCGGCAGCGGAGGGCCAGATTCAGGAGCTCGTGTTCGCCTCCGAGAGCAAAAGGGCGCAGATGGTGAACCTCGAGGTGATGCGAGTCGTCGCAGCGCAGGCCACGTCCATCGACATAGGCGCAACGCCTCGCGTCGCGCTCGTAGACAGCACGCCGAACACTGGCCGGAATATGCCGAGTGCCTTGATGGCGCTTTCGTGGTGCTTCCGTTGACGCAGCCCCAGGCTGCTCCAGACGGTGCGATTCGATAGCTTTTTTCGAACCGAAGCGCTTTTTCTCGAGCGATTCGATCAGCAGACGCATCGCTCGCAGGTGCAATTCCCCAAGACTGACCGTGGTTGAGTCATGCGAAAGCAATGCTCGCGCACGTTCCACTAGTTCCGCGTGCTCTTCCGTGCTCGTGAATTGCATCAAGTAGAGCTGCGCGGCATCGGGCCACGGTGCGCCATCGCTTTCCCGCCGCGCCGGAGCGGTGCCGTCGCCCCCATCTCGCCCCGGCGCGGTGCTTTCGCGCCTGGGCCGACCCGAGAGATCCATTCCCTTTGCGATTGCTACAGGGGGCGTTGCGTCGATGGCTAGCAATTCGTCCGCTTCGCGTCGTTCGCTTTGGCACCGCGCCGGAGCGGTGCCGTCGCCCCCATGTCGATCGGACGGGTTGATTCCCTCTGGGTCCGGCGTCTCGACGGCGTCGCCCGCGCCCATCGAGTTGTGTCCATTGTCCACGGAAGGTTTCCGAGGATGCAGCTCCCGGACCGGTGGGCACAGCGACTCGACGAACTCGGCCCAGGTTGGGTTTGGCTGTGAGGGAGTGAATGCACCCAGCGGTTCCATTCGATCGGGCACCGGTGGAAGGCGGGCCAAGCGGCGTATCAGTTTGGAAATCTCCTTCTTGGTGCGGAACTTGGCGAGGGAAAGCAGCTGGAGGTGGTTTTCTTCGGTGAGGTGTGGGCCCAGCATGAGCAGGCCGGTCAGGTGGATTTCACCGGCAGCCACGGCCGGCAGAATGGCTGGGAATCGGCGCGCGAGTCTGGCGGCGCTCGACCGGCGTGCGGCTGCGTCTTCCGAAAAGCGGAGTTCGTAGATGCAATAGGTGTAGAGGCTGCTGCAGGCTCGTTGGCGGTGCAGCCCGCGCGTTTCCACCTCGGCGAGGTGATCGAGTAGCGCGGCGAGAAGCTGGTTCGCCCTTCCAGCCAGGTCGTGCGTGCGCGTGAGCAACTCGCTGTCTGACAGGTGGGCGAGGCGCGCGCTGGCACCCGGGGTGAGCGGCGTAATGTAGTCGGCACCGCGATCAGGGCGAGGGCTATCCGAATAGTTAGGACGATGGCTCTCTGCGCAGTTCGATGCAGTGTTTTTGAGCGGCGGCGGGGACGCGAGCGCAATCATGAGAGCACGTTACACCCGCAAATTTCGAGCTCGCGAAGCGCCCTTTATCGCGATTCCGAACCGCAATATGACTTTTCGTCCGCGTTACCGCATGAGAGCGCAATGTGGCGTCACCTTCGCGCGTGGCGCGTGATGTTCTCGCTGAGTGCGGCCGCGTCGCGTCGCCGTGCGCGAAAACGCGTCAAGAAGATTCGACGGCCCTGTCAGAGCGAAGTGAAATGTCACGCTCAAGAGTCGCGGGTGACTGCCCAGCCCTCCGTGGACGCTGGTATGTGTTGCTGCTGGAGTGGGAGCGGGGTCGGGTGTGACTGCGGTGCGCGACTTGGCTTGGAAGCCAAGGTCAGCGAACGAAGACGCTGGTATGTGTTGCTGCTGGAGTGGGAGCGGGGTCGGGTGTGACGGCGGTTGCGGCCGGAGTCGGGCTTCTGCTGCCGGCCCCGCACAGTACGCCGTGCCGTCAGGGTTGCTGAATCCAAAGCGACGCGCGTTGCGCGGTTTGGCTAGGAGGCAAACGCTGAGCGCGAGGGAGTCGAGGTGTGCGGCCTCGGGAACCACCTGGTCGTAGAGCGCAACGTTCGTTGGCTAGCGAGCGGCGCGCTGGTTCTGGTTCTTCGGGCGCGGCGTTCGAGCATGGGTCGCCATTGCGCGGCGCGGTCGTGTAGCGACTGCAAACCAACAACGCGGGCAGGCGCGGCCGCAGCTGCGTGCTTTGCCTGCCCGCGTTGCCCAGGGCCGGACCTCGACGATCAGCGCGCACGTAGCAGTGGGGCCACCACTATCGAGCGTCTGTCAGCCGCGGGCTCGAACGTAGTGGAGGCTGATGACGCCGGTGGGGAAGGGGTGTGACTGTTCGAGGGTGAACTGGGTGTGGAGGGGGCTCGGGAAGAGGCGCTTTCCGGGGCCGACGGTGAGTGGGTAGAGGAGCAGATGGAGTTCGTCGACCAGGTCGTGTTCGAGCAGGGTGTGGACGAGCTGGCTGCTGCCGTCGGTGATGATGTTTCTGCCAGGCGCGGCCTTCAGTTTTCGAACGGCCTCGACGACGTTGTCGCGAATGATGGTGGTGTTTCGCCAGATGGGCTTTTGCAAGGTCTTGGAGACCACGTACTTGGCGGGCGCGTTCATCATCTCGCCGAAGGGGTCGCCGACCGGCATGGGCTCGAAGGCTTCGGCGTGGGTGACGTAGGTGCGCCGGCCGAGGAGTAGCGCGTCGACGTCGGCCATCAGGCTGCCGAAGGTCTTGCCGATGTCGTCATGCCAGTAGGGGAGGGTCCAGCCGCCGTGGGCGAAGCCGTTGTCCGTGTCCTCGTCCTTGCCGCCGGGGGCCTGGATGACGCCGTCGAGGGTGATGAACTCCGATACGATGAGCTTTCTCATGGTCCGTTCTCCTGGTCGCTGTGGATCTGCGGGCCGGGCTTGGCCGCTTCTGGTAGAGCGACGAGCGAGGCCGGCGCGGATCGACACGGAGCCCGCACTTTTTTCGCCGGTGCAGCAGGAACCGAAATTGAGGCTTCTCGCCTTGTGAACCCAGTATGACCGCCGAACTTTCGCCAGCGCCGCCGAGCCAAGCGATTCACGTCGTGTTGGTGCCCGGCTTCTTCGGGTTTGGTCGGCTGGGCGACATTAGTTACTTCGCGGGCGTTCGCGTGGCGTTGGAGGCAAAGCTCCGGGCTTTGGGGTTCGAGGCGCGGGTCGTGGAGGTGGTGACCGCGCCGACCGCGTCGGTGCGCAAGCGAGCGGCCAGCGTGGTGGAGGCCATTGCGCAGGTGAGCGAACAGCCGGGGGATATTCACTTGGTGGGTCACTCGACGGGCGGGCTGGACGCGCGTCTCGCCGTGGCCGAGACCGCTTCGTTGCCCACCGCGGCGCGCATCGCGGACTATGACCGTATCGTTTCGTTGCTGTCGATCTCTTGCCCGCACTACGGGACCAACGTTTCGACCTACTTTACTCGACCGCTCGGGCGCGCGCTGTTCCGCATTGGCTCGCGCTATCTAGCGGCGATGCTGGAGCGGCGGCGCTTTCCGCTCAAGTTGTTGCTGCGCCTGGGCTACTGGGTGGTGCGCTTGCGCGACCCGTGGCGAAAGAAGCGAGGCACTTTCGAGCAACTTTACGAGAAGTTGTTGAACGATTTGTCAGAAGAGCGTCGCCTTGAGCTCGCGCAGTTTCTGCGGCAGATTGGTCAGGAGCAAACACTCTTGTTCCAGCTCACCCCGGCGGGTTGCGACTTGCTCAACGCCTGCACGCTGGACCCGCCGCTGGTGTACGGCTCGGTGATCGCCTGCGCGGCGCCGCCACGCTTTGCGCTGCTGCTGCGCTCGATGCTCAATCTGTATACCCAGCTGATGTACCCGCTCTATTGGCTGCTGCACCGGTTGGCGCGGGAGCCCGACGACGCGCTGCGACAGCAATTTACTGAGGAGCAGCTTTCGGTGCTGGACTCGGGGCTCGGGCGGCCAGCGCGTGGGGACGATAGCGATGGGGTCGTGCCGGTGCTTTCCCAGGTTTGGGGGCGCGTGGTGCACGTGACGCGCGGCGATCACTTGGACGTGGTCGGTCAGTACGGCGCGGAGGGAGAAGGCGACGCCGCCAGCTGGGGCGGCGATTGGCTGCCCAGTGAATCGGGCTTTGACGGCGCCGCCTTCGATGCGCTGTGGTCGAGGGTCGCAGAGTTCATCGCTGCGGCGTCGCTGAGCCGCGCGCAGCGCTAGTTCCAGTTGTCGATCTTCATGTCGTTCGGCGACGGTTGGCCTTTGCCGGTTTCGGCGAGCTTTCGCAGGCTGAGCAGGAACGTGGCCCATTTCATGCTGCAATGAGCGGTGAACTCGATGGCCTCGCGCCAGTTGCGGTGTCCGAAGATCAGAATGGTTTGATCGCCCTGCTGGGACAGGCTGAACGTGACCTCGGTGCCGAGCCACTCGAGTGGGCCCGAGGTGCAGCGCCAGACGACCTCTTCGTTCCGGGAGAGCTTGGCCAGCTCGAAATTCATGTTGCCGATCTCGCCGCCGGTGGCGTTACGGAACAGGACGTTGAAGGTGCCGCCGAGCTGCGAGTCACCGCTGGTTTCCTTGCTCCACCAGCCCGAAATACCGTTGACGGTCGAGACTGCGGCGTAAACTTGCGAGAGTGGCGCCTTGATTCCAATTCTGTGAATGATGTCTACCATGATGGCCTCCGCTGAATCGGGATGACCAATGTCTAGCGTCGAACGGCCGGGGGCTGGGAGTAACAAGGGCGGCGCGATCGCCGGCAGGCGCGGCCGATCACACGGCGGCCGCGCCTCGCGGGTTTGGGCTTTCAGTGCGGTTTCTTGGTGCAGTTCAGCATCCATGAGATGCCGAACTCATCTTCCACGACGCCGAACAGCGCGCCCCACGGCGCGTCGAATACCGGCATCACGGGCTTCCCAGTGGTGACGAGCCCGTCGAACGTGCGACGCAGCTCGGCCTCGTCGTCGAAGTCGAGTGCGACGCTGACCGCGCCGCGCCCAGGCGATCCCTGCGCCTCTTCCGGTCCGTCGCTGAGCATGATGAGTGCGTTGCCGACGCGAAGCGCGGCATGCATGATCATGTCTTTGCGCGCGGCCGGGCAGCTGCCGTCGACTTCGCCGAAGCGCTGCAACATCTCGGTTTTTGCTCCGAGCGCGCGAGAGTAGAGACCGAGCGCCTTTTGTGCTCGGCCGCCGAGGATCAGATACGGGGTAGCAGCTTGAATCGACATGGTCTGGCCTTTCCGAACGGCGTGGCCGGGGTATCGGCGCGCCGTTCGCTAGTGAGACTCGCCGCCGCTGCCAAAATCATCGGCGGGCTCGTCGAATTTTGCCGGGCGCTAGTCGAGGGTTGGGGGCAGGCCGAAGCGCGGAAATAGCTTTTGCGTGTCGAGGAAGGTGTTAAAGCCCCAGATCCGCTCGCCCGTGAGTTCGAGGACGATCAGCGCCCAGGGGGCGAAACCGCCTTCCGGGCGCGGGCGGTACTGCGCGAACGCAGGGCAGCCCGAGGCTTGAGTGGGCAGCAAACGGGACCCTCGGCAGCCGCTGCCCCGCCCGAGTAACCAACGATGGATTTGCGAAGGGCCGCGCAGCCACAAGCAATAGGGCGGCATCGACAGGCGCGCGTCCTCGTGCAGGAGCGCGGTGAGCGCCGGCACGTCGAACGCTTCGAACGCGCGAACATAGCGCTCGAGAAGCGCAGCCTGAGCCTCGCTGAGAGGGCTCGCGCTGGGCGCCGCCTGGCCGAGCTTTTCGCGACTGCGTTGTAACGCACTGTTCAGCGCGGGCACGGTCATCTCCAGGCACTCTGCGGCCTCGGCGGCCGAGCACTCGAGCACTTCGGTCAGCAGCAGCGCGGCCCGTTGCTTACCGGGCAGGTTCTGGAGCGCCGAAACGAAGGCGAGCCGAGTGCTCTCTTTCAGGACCGCGCGCTGATGGGGATCGGCGTTTTCCGGGAGAATCGCGGAGTCCGGCACCGGCTCGAGCCATTCTTCGTGCGGGCGCTCGACCAGGTCGTCGTCGACATTTCCCGCCGGCAACACGTCAATCGGGCGAGCACGTCGCTTACGCTCTGCGATGAAGTCGAGGCACACATTGGTGGCGATTCGATAGAGCCAGGTGGTCACCGCGGAGCGCCCGGCGAAGCCGTCTCGGCTGCGCCAGGCGCGCACCAGAGTCTCCTGAACCGCATCGTCCGCGTCGAAGACCGAGCCGAGCATGCGGTAGCAGTGCCCAGTCAAGTTCGGGCGATAGCGCTCGAATTCGCTGGGGCTGAGCATCGTGGCAGTCATAGCATGGCGCGGCGGGCGTTTGCGTCAGCGCTCTCTCCCTCGCGTGAAGCCGAAAAAGACCAGCACGCGCGGATCACGAAGTGCCAGGCCGCCCCAGAGCAGGAGGGCGATGTAGAGCGGAAACAGCGTGTGAGTGAAGAGCGGGTTCGAAACACGCAGATGGGTCGCGATCGCTCCGCCGAGGTATCCGGTCCACAGCACTGCGCCGAGAATCGCGGTGGGCGGAATGACGTAGAGGGCGAGGCAGACGAGAGCGATGGTGCCGATCATCGGCAACGAATCGGGCCTGTAGCCGAGCTCTGCCGTCCCTGCGACCGCCATTGGGTGGCGTACCAGCTTCACGCCCGCGTCCCAGGTAAGGAAAACCACTGCCAGGCCGCTGAGTGCGCGGCCAGCCCAAAGGGCACCGGCGGAGTGTGACGAGGTTCGGGTGCGGGTCGCATAGACGAGCGGGGCATCGAGGGTGGTCATTGGATGGGCTCCTTTCGGGTTCTGAAGGTGAGACCCTCCGAGCTCGCCCAAATCATCGGTGGCTGGCCCGCCCGCGCGATTTTTTCTTACCCGCCCCCGAAACTCGCGCGATTCGGCCCGCCGGCGCGGATCCACTCGGCCAGCTCCAGCGCGCCCACCTCGTCGAGCACGGGGGCGAATGTGGGCATCGTGGTGCCTGGTAAGAACGCTTCCGGGTTGCGGATCCAGCGCGCCAGTTGTTCGGCTGGCTTTTGCTGCGCTTGCTGGAGCTTGGCTTCGTAGCGGCTGCCTTTGCCGTGACAGCCGGCGCAGCCCAGAGCCGCAAACCGCTGCTCCGGCCGAGGTGAGGATGCGGTCGTCGGCGCGGTCGCGCTCGTTGATGTCGAACCCGCGCCGATTGCGGGAACGCGCCCCGGGATCGCCGTCGCTTTCGCTGGGAACGATCGTAGGTACTGAAGGAGCGCGTCCACCTCGAGCTCGTCAGCTCCGCGGAAATGCGGCATCGGATAACCGAGCGCACGCCCATCCGGGCGAATGCCGTCGCGGATCGCTCTCGCAAATTGCTCGCGGGTCCAGCGGCCAATGCCCGCGCGCTCGTCCTTGGTCAGGTTGGGCGAAAGGATCAGCTCGCCCGCCGCATTCTTCATCTCGGCGCCGCCGGCGAAGGCGTCGGGGCCGTGGACTTTGTCGCTGTCGAAGCCGGGCGTGTGGCAA
The DNA here is from genome assembly GCA_035549735.1 of Polyangiaceae bacterium. Classification (GTDB taxonomy): domain Bacteria; phylum Myxococcota_A; class Polyangia; order Polyangiales; family Polyangiaceae; genus PMG-095. The sequence continues at coordinate 142,988 of DASZQI010000079.1, forward strand.
TCGCCGCATTGGTACACGCTTTCGGCCAGGTAGCGGCCGTAGGCGGCGTTCGGCTCCCGTGGCGGTGCGACGATGCCGCGCGGCGGGCGGTTCGGCGGCTGCGTTGCGCCTGTCAGGAACAGAATGGTCTTGCCCGCGAAGCTCAACTCGGACTTGGGAGCTCGGCGCGGATCGGCGCGAAAGAGCGGATCGTCCGAGCGCAAGAAGCCGATGACGGCCGCCAGATCCGCGTCGCTCAGTGAGTAAGTCGGCATCGGTCCCCAGCGCCCGTCGCGGTTCACGCCGTAGCGAATCATCCGCGCGGCCGCGGCGTCGCTGATGCCGCCGATGCCAGCGGCGCGATCGGCGGTGATGTTGCCCGAATGCAGGGATCCGAACCAATCGGGCGCGTCGTGAATCGGAGCTCCCGCGGCGCGCTCGCTCTCGGCGCCGCGGTGACAGGCTTCGCAGGTCGCGTGAAAAATCACCGCGCCGCGAGCCACCCCGGCCGGGGTGCGATCGGCGGCAATGGCCGGGAAGGGCACGTTTTGGCGGCTAGCCACCGCGCGGGCGGCGTAGGCTACGAGCCCCACTCCGGCCACGCAGACGACGAGCACGAACGCCGCTATTATTCTGAGCAGTTTCTTGAGCACGATGGCTTTCTCCTGGGCTTTTTCTACGGTGCCCCGCGGAGCTGCGCCGTGACCTCGGACGCCAGAGAGTTGACGGCGGGCGCCACGGGCAAAGATCTGATCATGGCCTCGATCGTGCGCTCGGTGGTCGATGTGGCCGAGCATGCGGGGATTGAGCGCGCCCCATTGCTCGCGCGGCTAGGCTTGAAGCCGAGCGACTTCGACGATCCGGACGGCCTGCTTCCGCTCGAAGCCTACATCTTGGCTTGGGAATACATCGCCGGGCTCCCCGATCAGGCGGAGCTCGGGCTGGAAGTCGGAAAAATGTCGTCGCCGCAATTTCTGGGCGCGCTTGGCTACGCGATCACTCACGCGCCCGACGGTCTCAGCGCAATCCGCATGTTCCACCGCTTTCGCTCGCTCGTGAGCAATACCCTCGCGCCTGAGATCGACATCGACGACGACTCGGTCACTTATCACTTGGTTTGGCCGCCGCGCGTCGCACGCCTGGTTCAATTTGCCGATTGCGCGTTCGTCGGCTCCGTCACTTTGATTCGAAATTTGCTGAATTTGCCCGAAACGGTCCCGCTCGCGCGCGAGGCCCACTACCAGTGCGCGCGGCCGCCGACCGGCCCCGATCGCGCGAGTATTCTGGGCTGCCCTGTGCACTATGGCGCGCCCGAAATGCGCTTGGTCTTTCACCGCGCACCGATCGAGCGGTCGCTGCCGCGCCATGACCCGGCGTTGTTCGCTTACCTCGAGCGCCATGCGAGCTCAGTGCTCGCACGCGTGCCCGCGGCGGGGCGCACCGCCGACCAGGTTCGCCGATTGATTACGGAGGAGCTTCGCAATGGCGAGCCCAGCCAGGCCGACGTTAGCCGCCGGCTGGCGATGAGTGAGCGCACCCTGCAGCGTCGCCTGCGTGACGAAAACACGACCTTCGCCGAAATTCTCGACAACGCGCGTGCGGAGCTGTCTCAGCTCTACCTGCGCGAAGCCAACGTTGCGGCCTACGAAGTGGCGTTCCTGCTCGGTTACTCGGAGCCGAGCGCATTTCACCGCGCGTTTCGGCGCTGGACCGGGGTTACGCCGCAAGAGTTTCGGCGACGCTGTTGACACTAAGGGCGAGCGCGGTGCTCAGGGCTCGCTGAAGCCTGCGTGAAAGAGCCCCGCTTTCAGATCCTCGCCGAGTGCGACCGGATCGTGCGCGACCACCACGTGCACGTTCCGAGGCAGCTTGGCAATCGCCTGGAGCTGAGCCGCGACTTTCGGCCGATCTTCTTTCATGAGCAAGGTCGCAATGCCTGGGCGCCCGACCTGAAGGCGAATGTTGTCCTTCGTCCAGGCGATGTCGCCGACGAATAGATAGCGTACCCCGTTCGCCAGCTCGACGTAGATCAGCTGCGAGCCCGCGCTGTGCCCGGGCGCCTTTTGCAGCACCACGCCGGGCGCCACGCTGTAGAGGCCCGAGTAATCGAGTGGGGCGAACCTGTCCAACACACCCGCTGGGAAGTCCCCGCGCTGGAGGTTCGGGCTTTCCAGTTGCTCGCGCGTCATACGCACGTGGGGGACGAGCGCAATCGGATTGGTAGCGCCGGCCACACCACCGACATGGTCTTCGTGCTCGTGCGTGAACACGATGGCGCTGGCCCGCTGCATGGCCTTCTCGACGCGGGGAAAAGCAGCAGGATCGACCTCAGCGCCGGGCATTTTTGCGGTGGCCGCAGGGGCCATGGCCGTATCGATGACCACCGAACCCCACGGCCCCACCACCCGATGCGCGAGCAGCACCATCGGATGCATGTGAAAACCATCCCCGGCGACCACGATGGTGCGCGGGAACTTGAACTCAGCGACCTTCTCCACCTCGATGCGTTCGGGCAATGGACCCGACGCGACCGCGGCGCGGTGCAGCGCCTCGATGTCGATTGGGTACGTGGCGCCCGCGGCTGCGGCCGTGTCGAGCAAAAAATGTTTGCCCAGCCACAGCGCCGCGAATACGGCAAGTACCACCCATGGCCAACGTCGAGAGCGCATGGCTCCCATTTACCACCTTCCCCGGCCTGCCGGTGAGCCGTATCGGCGCGCGCGCCGCGTCAGCGCCCCTCGAGGCCGCCGCACTGACTTGCTCAGCGTAGCTCGCTCAGTAACGCGGACACGCTGGCGACGCTGACCGGCAGCGCGGGCTTTACCTCCGGCGCGAAGATTGCGACCCGCAATTCTTCGAACGCCCAGCGCAAGGTCGAGACCGTGTTCTGATCGCGCGCGCTCGCGCGCCTGGCCAAAAAGGCTGTCCAATGTGGGGCGAAAGGCGCGAATTTCTCGGCGTCACGACGCGGGTCGCTGACCGCGCGGCCCAGGCGGATCTGCGCGGCCCGCAGATAGCGCGGAAAGTGGGCGAGCTGTTCGAGCTCGATAGTGTCGAGCAGGTCGGGGGGAAACAGCTGCGCGAGTTGGTTGCGAATTTCGGTGATCGCGGCCTTGCCGCTCGGTTGCTTTTCTGCCTGCTTCAGAGCCGAGATGGTACGGCCGAGCTCGGAAGAGGCCGCGGAGATGGCGGCGGAGATTGCACGAAATGCGGAGGCCATGCGCGGCGTGCCGCGCGCCAGCAGCGCATCGAATTCGTCCTTCGTGCGCGGCAGCTGCGCGTCATCTCCGAGATTGAACGAAAGCGCCAGCGCGCGCAGGGTCACGCTTTCGCGAAAGGCAGCCTCCTCGGCTCGTGAAATGGGAGCGCCGTTCAGTTTGGGAAAGGCACCGGGGAGCGCGTCGACCAGGGGCGCGAGCGGCCGACGCGCAGCGAACGCGAGCAACCGGAGCACTCCGAGCCGGCTTGCAGTCTGCGCTGCCTGCGCGGACTCCAAGAGCACGAGCTCGACCGAGGTCTTTCGGTCGACGATCGCCGGGTACGCGCGGATTTCGCTGCCGAGCACACGACGCGTGACGAACTGCGACAGCTCGCCGAAATCCCAGCTGGTGACGCCGCAGCGTTCCCAATTCGAACGCGTGGCGGCGCCGTGGAAGGCGTCGCGTGCCTGCGGCCGATATTGTCGGAATAGAGCGGCAATGTCGCGACTTTCAGCCAGCACTTTTCCGTGCTCACCAATGACCTGGCAAGTCGCTCGTAGATGACCGGGAAGCGCCTCCAAGCGAAACGCCGCTTCGGGCACGCTGACGCCGCACAGCTCGAGCACGACGCGAGAGAGAGCCGGGAGCAGCTCCCCTTGGAAGGGCACCAGTCGAGTCGCTATCTCGCGGACCCTCTCGGGGGTGAGCGCGAGCTCGCTGCGCAGCGCCCGCGGCAAGCCCTGCAGCAGCAGCGTGACCTTGTGTTCGTGCCAAGCGGGGATCGTCCAATCGAGTTCGCCTGGCTCGAGCTGAGGCAAGAGCGCGAGCGGAACGCCGAGGGTGATGCCGTCATTGTCCGCCGCCGGATCGAAGCGGTAGCTGACCGCTAGCTCGACGCCCTGAATGCGCAGCGAATCCGGGTAATGCGCCGGGATCAGCCGTTCATCGAGCGCGAGCACGTCCTCGAGCTTCAAGTGCAAGATCTCGGGCGCGGTTCGCTCCACGGATTCGCGCCAGGCTTCGAACGTCTTGCCGTTCACGACGCTTTCCGGCACCGCGCGGTCGAAGAACTTGAATAGGGCCTCGTCGTCGGCGAGCATGTCGCTCAGGCGCGCCTTGTCGCGGAACCGTGCCACCTCGGCTAGCAGCGCTCGGTTGTGCTCCAAGAACGCGCCCCGAGTCTTGTATTCGTTCCGTACCAGGGCATGTTCGATGAACAGCTTGCGGGCGCCAGGCGGGTCCACCGCGGCGTAGTCCACGCTGCGGTCGCGGAAAACGGGCAGGCCGAACAGCGTTGCGTGCTCTTTGATCGAGGTTCGCGCCGAGTTCTCGGTCCAGTGCGGGTCCGAATGGCTGCGCTTCAACAAGTGTTCGCCCGCTTGCTCCAGCCATTCTGGTTCGATTTTCGCTGCCGTGCGGGCGAACAACTGGCTGGTCTGGACCAGCTCGAACGCCATCACCCACGCGGGTGGTTTCTTGGCCAAGCCGGAAGACGGATGAAGTAGAAAGCGGGTTTGCTTGGCTCCCACGTACATGCGCTGCTCGGCCTGCCACCTGCCGATCTTGGACAACAGCCCGCTGAGCAGGGCGAGGTGCAGGGCGCGGTAGTCGTCGCTCGGCTGGCCCGGCTTTTCTTTTTGGCGTAACGCGCGGCGCGGCCGTTCCTCGATGCGAAGCTCGCGCACCACGTCCCCGAGCTGACGATGAATCTCGCGCCACTCGCGAACGCGCAGAAACGACAAGAACGAATCTTTGCAAACCCTGCGAAGCTGCGCGGTGCCCTTGCGTGCGGCGTCGTCTGCGAACTGCCAGAGCCGCAGTAGGCCGACGAAATCCGAGCGCTCGTCGCGGAAAGCAAGCTGCTGCTGAGCGGCCTTTTGCTCCGCTCCGCGTGGCCGCTCGCGGGGGTCTTGAATGTTGAGCGCAGCCGCGATGATCAGGATCTCTTGCAGGCAGCCGTGCTCGGCGCCGGCCAAAATCATGCGCGCGATGCGCGGGTCGACCGGGAAGCGCGAAAGCTGCTCGCCGAGCGCGGTCAATTCACGGCGTGCGTCGAGCGCGGCGAGCTCCGAAAGTACGCGATAGCCCTCGGCGATAGAGCGCGAGTGTGGCGGGTCGAGGAACGGAAATTCCTCCACGTCACCGAGCCGCAGCGATTTCATGCGCAGAATGACGCCCGCGAGTCCGGTGCGGCGGATCTCGGGATCGGTGAATGGGGCGCGCGCGGCGAAGCTCGGCTCGTCGTACAGACGCACGCAAATTCCTTCGCGAACTCGCCCGCAGCGCCCTTTGCGCTGATCGGCGCTGGCCTGGGAGATGGCTTCGATTTGCAGGCGCGTAGTCCCCGTTCGCGGATCGTAGCGAGAGAGTCGCGCCACGCCGGTGTCGATCACGTACACGATGCCGGGCAGCGTGAGCGATGTCTCGGCCACGTTGGTGGACAGGATGACACGTCGCTCCGGAATGCTGGCGAAGACCGCGCGCTGGTCGGCGGCCGAGAGCCGCGCGTAGAGCGGCTGAATACGCGTATGACGGAGATTGAGCGCCAGCAGCGCGCGTTCGGCCTCGTGGATTTCCCGCTCACCGGGCAGAAACACCAGGATGTCGCCGCGAGGGTCGAGCGAGGTCACCGTCTTCACCGCGTCGGCGACTGCGTCGGCGAGCTCCAGCTCTTCTGCGGGCGGCTCGTACAGCACCTCGACCGGGAACGTGCGCCCCTCCACTTCGATCACCGGCGCGGCCGAAAAGAACTCCGAAAAACGCGCAAGCTCGAGGGTGGCCGAGCTCACCACCAGCTTCAAATCTCGGCGCTCGGCCAGGACGCGCTTCAGCCAGCCGAGCAAGAAATCGATGTTCAGGCTGCGTTCGTGGGCTTCATCCAGGATGATCGTGTCGTAGCGACGCAGCAAGCGGTCACCCTGAATCTCGGCGAGCAGGATGCCGTCGGTCATGAACTTCACGCGGGTGTTCGGCCCTGCGCGTTCCTCGAAGCGAATTTGATAGCCCACCTCGTTGCCGAGCGCGCACGAAAGCTCGCTGGCGACCCGCGTTGCGACGCTGGTCGCTGCGATGCGCCGAGGCTGCGTGACCGCGATCACACCTTTTTCGCCGCGGCCCATGGAAAGCACGATCTTCGGCAGCTGCGTGGTTTTGCCCGACCCGGTCGCTCCGGCGACGATGACCACTTGATGCTCGGCGATGGCGCGCGAAATGTCCTGAACTCGCGCCGAAATCGGCAGTTCGGGAGGAAATTCGAGCTTCACGGCTCAGTCCTTGCGCTTCGGCTCAGTCCTTGCGCTTCGGCTTGCTGAGTGGCTGCGGAACCGTCTTGGGCGGCGCTCCGCCCTCGCCGCTCACCACCTCTCCGATCTCGCCCACGGCCTGTTTAATGCTGCGCCAGCTCAGGCTGCCGGCGAGCACGGCCATGATGCCGATGTCGCGCACACCGGTGTATCCAAGTCCGCTCGGGACGCTCAGCGTGTTGGCCGGCATAGCCTTTCCCTGGCCGTAGTCGAAACGGAAGCCGACCATCAAATCACCGTAGTCGGTGTACGAGCAAATGCCGGCGCCCGTGCGGTAGTAGTCGAGCTTGGTTCTGAACAATCGCGACTCGCCCAGCTCGGGCTTCAGATCTTCCAGCGCGTTGACGTCGGTCTGCACCCCGAACAGCAGACTGAAGCGCGGCGTCACGAAGGTCTCGGCTCCGAGGGCCAGGTTTACGGTCGTGTGCGTGCGCTCGTTTACGATCAGGCGCGACGCGGTGCGAGTTGCCGCCCCGGATTGCACCGCGATTTCTTTACGATCGAGCTCGCCACGCACGTAGTGCGCGCTGCCGGGAGTCACGAAGACATCGGCTTCGAAGCGCAGCGACTCCCACTCGCCGCCCAAACCGACGCGGAACTCGAGCGGGGGCGTCGCGCGAAAGCCCCCGTTTCCCGACCACTGGTGGCGCGCGTCGATGGAATCGCTGAGTTGCGTCTCGCGCAGGCTTCCGAGCACGTGAAACAGCGGTAGTGTCACGCTCGCGCCGGCCGTGATGCGTTTGCCGAGGCCGTAAGTGGCGCCCACTCTGGTGGCAACGTCCCAAGACGAAGCGCTCACCAATGACTCGTAGCTCGACGTCGTCGCGCTTCCGACTTCGCTCTCGACCACGCTACTACCGAGGATGGCCTGCCGATAACGGGTGAAGGAGACCATCAGTGAAGCGCCGAGCTTCAGCTGGCCGAGCGCGATCCCCCACGTCGGACCCAGGTTGAAGCGTGACCAACGCACATCGAAGTGCTGATTTTGGTCGAGGCGAGCGCCGTTCGCCGTCCGGTTCGCGGCCACCGCGGTGAGCGCCAACTGCTGCTCCTCCAACGTGGTCAGGCAGAACGAGAGCCGCTGCCGTCGCGATTCTCCGCCGAGCGGAGGAAAGAAGTAGCAGACCGAATCGGGAATGGAGTGCACGCCATGGGTCACCTCGCCCGTTTCACCGAAGCTCGAGGTGCCAAACTGTGCATCGATGGGCCCGGGCGTGTAAAAGTCGCTAAATTTCAGGCTAGAAAAGCGGTAGAACCGCGCGGCGAAGGCGAGCCGTCCCCCTTCGATCCCGACGATGGTCGCCGGATTCAGAAACGGGCCTGCGCCGTCGACGCCGAGCGCGACGCCGGTGCCCCCCATCAGCGCGGAGCGACCGCCCATCGGTGCGGAGTGGTGGTTGCCGCTCGCGAGCGCGGTCGCGGCGCCCGTGACGGAGGCCGCCACGAAACCGACCGCAAGGAACCGGATTGGAAAAGCTTGTCGCACCGATTCATCCTTGGCCGTCCCCGAGCGCGACGGCAACGGCATTTTTGCCCCGTGGCGCTGGAAGAATTGACGTTTGGGGGGGATGCCCTAGGAAGGCGGGCTAGATGAATGAGCCTTCTTCGCCGCGCGGGCGCGGGTTCGCGGCGCTCTCGGTGCCTGGTTATCGGGCGTATCTGGGCACATTCATGCTGACGATGATGGCCGACAACATCGAGCACGTCATCAGCTACTGGTTGATGTTTCAGAAGTTCCATTCGGCAGCGCTGGGCGGCTTCGCCGTGGTGTCGCATTGGCTGCCATATCTGCTGTTTTCGGTGGCAGTGGGCGCGCTGAACGATCGCTTCGACTCGCGGCGGCTGATCCAAATCGGCGCGCTTTTGTTCATCGCGGCTTCGGCGGGCTGGGGTTACTTTTTCCTGACCGATACCCTGCAAATTTGGCACGCCATGGTGCTCTTGGTGCTTCACGGCTGCGCGGGCGTGTTCTGGGTCACGTCGAGCCAGATGTTGCTTTACGACATCGTGGGACCCGAGCGGCTGCCGAGCGCGGTGCGGCTGAATGCCACCGGGCGCTATCTGGGTGTGTTGGTCGGGCCGGGGGTGGGCAGTGCGATCTTGCTCACGCTCGGGCCGGTGCGGGGCATCTTCCTGAACACGGTCTTCTATCTGCCGCTCTTGTTGTGGTTGGTTGGCGCGCCCTATGGGCGCCATTTTCGTCAGGCAGGGCTCGGCGCCAAGCGCGCGGTGCGTGGGCTCGCGGACATCGCCCAAGCGCTGCGCGAGGCGCGCGCTATTCCGGCGGTGTTCGCGATGGTGGCGCTGGTCGGCGCCGCGTCATTCTTCGTCGGCAACAGCTACCAAGTGCAGATGCCGGAGTTCGCCTCGGACTTGGGCCACGGTGACCCGGGCGTCGCGTACACGTCGCTGCTCGCGGCCGACGCCGCGGGCGCGCTGCTCGCCGGATTCATCTTGGAGAGCCGCGGCGGGCTGCTCGCCTTGAGAGCTTCCTCGGCGCTGAAGCTCTCGCTGGCTTGGGCTGTGGCGCTGCTCGGTTTCGCGCTCGTTCGAACCTATCCGCTTGCCTTGTCGTTGCTGTTCTTGGCGGGTTTCTTCGAGCTGTCGTTCAACAGCATGGCGCAGACCTTGGTGCAGATGAACGCGCCGGACGCGATGCGCGGCCGTGTGCTCGGGCTGTTCAACATGTCCGCCGCAGGCTTGCGCACATTCAGTGGTCTCACTGTGGGCCTGGTCGGCAGCGTGACCAGCATTCACACCTCGCTCGCTGCTTCAGCGGCGGTGTTCACCCTCGTGGTGACGGCGCTGCTCGTGCGCTTCGGCGCGCCGCGCCTGGAGCCTTCGTAGGTCTAGGGTTTGGGGGCAGCCGATTGGACGGGCGCGCTGCCAGTCCGAGCTCGTCCCTAGCGCAGACGCGCCGCGCCGAAGCGCGTCGCGCCACCGCGCATGCCCGACGCAGATACGTAGCCTACGGCGGCCAGGCGCGGAACCTTCGCGCGCTCGGTCGAGCGGGGGGCGCCCGGCGACGGTCGCGACGGGTAGCGCGCACGTTTTCACGAGGGCCAAAACCACCCGAAGACCAAAGCACGCTAAGCCAGTGCGGACCGCAAGCGCTGCGATGCTCGTCGAACCGTTCACGAAGACGACCAAAGGTGCTGGGAGGCGGACTCGAATGGCGTCTTCGAGTTCGCTGATCCTTGCGCCGACTGCGCAGCCGCAAGTGTTTTTGAACCGAGCACAAGCGGCTCGCGTCACCACCTAGAAGGATCGCCGTGCGCGAGTGCGGCCGCTCCCGCTGGGCAAAGACCCCTCCGAGACCGATCACTCTCGCCATTCGGCTACCCGCGCGCGCCGGCAGGCGTGCCACCACCGGATTGGATCGAGGGTGGGTGAGGTGATCGAGTGTTGGCCTCAGCCGGTCGGCGTGCTACCTGATTTTTCATCATGGCTAGGCGGGTCGGGGTTGGGGTCGGGCTCGGGCTGTGGCTTTTGGTGGCCGGGGGATGTGGGGAGGTGGATGGGCCATCCTCGGAAACAGGTGGCGCGGCTGGTTTCGGCACGGGCGGCGTGACGCACTCCGGCGGCGCGGTGGCGAACACTGGCGGCAAAGTTGCCACCACCGGCGGCATGATCACGGGTGGCATGGTCGCGAACACGGGCGGCGCGGTCGCGACCGGCGGTACGGTGGCGACCACCGGCGGCACGACCAGCGGCGGCACGACCACGGGTGGGAAAGTCGCGACCAGCGGCGGGACGACCACGGGTGGGAAAGTCGCAACCACCGGCGGGACGACCACGGGTGGGAAAGTCGCAACCACCGGCGGGACGACCACGGGTGGGAAAGTCGCGACCACCGGCGGGATCGGCACTGGAGGCACCACGAACACCGGAGGCATTGCGAACACGGGCGGCATTGCGAACACCGGAGGCATTGCGAACACCGGAGGCATCGCGAACACCGGAGGCATCGCGACGACCGGGGGCGCGGGTGGAGGCGGCGCGAATGGCGGAGCGCCGGATTGCAGCAAGTTCGAAGAGCAAGCAGCCTACATCCCCACGCCCACGCTGTCGGTCCGCATTAGCAATCAGACCGACAAAACCATCTACGTCGGCTGGCCCAGCAAGAACATGTGTCGGTCGGAAGACGTGAAGCTCTACGACGTCGCCGATGAACAGGGAAATGTTCTGAAAGTGCCGGGAGACTGCCCGAATCTTTGCTCGAACCGGATTTATGGGTCGCCGAGCATCTGCACGCCGCTGTGCCGTGCGGTTAGCGTGCTGGAGCTTGCGCCGGGCGCCAGTACCGTAGAAACGGGCTACGGCATCTATCTGGTGCCGATGGACATCCCCGACGCTTGCATGCTGCCCAAGTACCGCGGCACGGGTGCAAACGCCTGTAATGTCACGCGCCAGCTTGCGCCAGGGAAGTACACGTTCTTTGCTCGAGCAGGCAACACGTTCGACTGCACGAGTCCGGGGCCGGTCAGTTGCTACGAGTCGGTCATCGCGGGTGACGTGCTCCGCGCCGAGACGACCGTGATGTTCGACGAGCACTATGGCGTGAGCAATCAGCCTGAGCCTATCGAGCTGGTGTTTCAATGAGGAGGGAAGGCCACCCGAAGGGCCAGCTCGTCGCAAAGCGGGCGCCGGAGGTTGAGGGTTTTTCGTCTCAGCTGTGTTTGGGCGTGGAACGCACGGGTGCTCGGGAACTCAGCGCTCGTCGAACGGTTCACGAAGACGACCGAAGGTGCTAGGAGGCGGACTCGAATGGCGTCTTCGAGTTCGCTGATTCTTGCGCCGACTGCGCAGCCGCGGGTGTTCTTGGCTGCGGATGGGACTCGGCACGTCGCTCCGGAAGGGTGGGAGTGCTTGCCTCCGGGGGACGCGGGGCTGACGCGGCGAGTGAAGCTTGCGGGGCCTTCTTGGGCGATCGTCGAGCGGCGTGGGCGCAAGGCGTTTTCGAGGGGGCTCTGGGCGCCGCGCGAGAACATCGAAGCGGCGCGCGCGGCCCTGGAGGCGGAACGCGGCACGAAGGCGTACGCGGCGAAGCGCGCGGCCTCGACCGCTCGGCGAGAGCGGCAGCAGGGTGCCTACGTGGTTTCGTTCGAAGTCGAGGTGCTCGGATTTTTGCGCTTCGCCGAGCGCTATGCGAGCTTGGCTCGCTACGTGGCGCGCGCAGTGACCGCGCATGCGACGCCGGTCGGCAGCGGCACGGTCGCGCGCACGCAGCGCATTCCGGTCGAGCGCCGGGCGGAAGCCGCGGTCATCGCCTGGATGCGCCATCAGACCACCGCTTACGACAAGATGTCGATCCCCCGGGTTTCAGGGCAGCGCCGCGAGGTGCGGCGAGAGCTCGCGAGTCTGTCTCGCGCCGTGTTGGATCTGCATCGTCGTGACGCGGCACACCTTCGCACTGCCTGCCCTTTGTGCTCGATCGTGAGTGAAGCAGCGCTCGCGCAGCTGCAACCGCCGGGCCCTGATCGCTCGACGACGTAGCAGTGACCGCGGCCCTCAGGCGCCGAGGTCGGGCCCCTGCGTCGGGCGGCGGGAGCAGGGTACGAAGCGAACGTTCCGCATGTCGTCGTAAAATTCTGCAAAGTCGTTGTTCGAATAGCCAGGAATGCAGAGCACCGGCAGGGGATCGAGCACGGTGCGAGCCGTGCGCCACTTTTGGATGAGCGCTGCAACGCGCGCGTCGAGCTCGCAGCGGCGCGTGTCCGAGTCTTCTGCGGTCGGCAAGGACGGCGTGTGCAGCAACAGAGCCCTCACCGAGAGGCCGGGAGGCGGCGCCATCAGCGATTCCAGCACGCCGTGGCCGACCAGCCAGAAGCGCGTGGTTTGGAGCAGTTCTGCACGCCGCTCCCAGAATGCGCGCCGAAAGCGCAGGCCGCGCAGTTCCTCCAGCAGGCTCGCACTGGTGCTGAGCACCAATAGGCCCGACTCGTCGAAGGTGGCGGCCAGGTTCTGCGCGGGCGCTCTGCCGTTGCGCGGATCTTTGGGGCCCACGTTCGGATCGACGTGAAGCGAGTTGAGCGCCCAGCGAAGCTTGGGAAAATGAGCCCACACCAGCATGTTGAAGAAGTCGTGCCAGGCTCCCGGGCGCGTGGGCACGGCTGAGAGCCGCGCGACGTGTTGTTCATAGCCGCCGGCTCGCGCCAGCGCCTCGCGACTTTGGGTGACGAAGCGCGGCAGCTCGACGTCCGGCGCGCGCGGGACCGAGCGCGCCAGCTCATCGTATTGCTCCGGCGCGGGCCAGGTCGAGCAGCGCGAGAGCGCGCTGAGCAGGCGCGGGTGAAAATCGCGATATGGGCGCCGCTCGAGCCAGTTCAACGGGAACGGCCCGAGCGAGGCGAGCGAGCTCGAGCCCTGGTTTGTTTCTTCTTGGCTGTGCTTGGGCGTTGAACGCATGGGTGCTCGGGAGCTCAGCGGGTGAGAGTGTCGAACCAGGGCTCGCCCCGGACGAGCTCGAAGTCGGCGTCCTTGCGGGCCTTTTCTTTGACGCTCTGGCCACCGCGCGCGATGGCGAGCTCGAGCGCTTTTTCGGTGTGCGCCTCGCGTAGACGCGCGAGCGAGCAAGCCAGGTTGTACATCGGCAGCGGGGCGGTTACATCGGCGTAGGCCGCTTTGTGAAAGAGCGGGGCCGCGCCGGCGTAGTCGCCGCGTCGGTGCAGCGAGAGGCCGGCGCTGTTGTAAGCTTCTTCGGCAAACTTCGCGGTCGGAAGCACGCGCACGGTAAAGGTATCCGCGAACTCTCCTGCGAATGAGTGGCTGAGCACCGCGAGCGAGCTCGCGTCGGGCGAAAACGCGAGTGCTTCGACGTGGATTTCGAAGTCAGCTTTGCCGGCGCCGATCGAGATCGGGAAGGCTTCGGCAGACGAGCCGCGCACTCGCGCGCCAACCCGCAGCCGCGCGATGCGACCCGGTTGCTCGTCCGAGGGGCCTGCGTTGGTTTGCCACGTGATCGTGAGATCGCGCGAGAACGGAAAGCGCACGCGCGGCGCCGAGTAGCGAGCGATGCGCTGTTTCAGCAGAGCGGTTCGCTTTGCGTCGATTTCCCAGTTCGCATGGTTGAAGTCGTCGACTTTTTCGCGGAGCTTACCGGCACTGGAAAAGAACTGGCACAAAGTCGCGCCCGAGCCGCCCGACTCCATGCAATAGCCGAACTCGCTGCTGTCTGCGAGCCACCCTGAGCGGTCGCTGTGGTCCTCCATGTCCTGCTTGTGCGGTGGGATTGGCGGATCGATGCTCGGAAAATCGGGTTCGCCGAAGTCGGGAAGCTGACTCGGATCCAGAAAAAAGGTCGACGGCGAGGCGCTGACGGCGCCGGGGAGCGAGCCGGAGCGCTTTGGGGGTCGCTCGGTCGAAGGGCCCTTCGCGCTGCCATGCGGGGGAGGAGGTGGGCTGGGCTCGGCGCGACGACAGGAATAAGCGAGCACGAGCAGCGCGTGTGCGAAAACGAGGCTCGATCTTGGCAGGCGTCCGATGGCCACTCGTCGGGTCCGGAGTTCGGAGACACCTGGCAGATAGCACGGACAGACACCGGCCGAGCTGCAAGGCGCGATAGTATCCGGGCGGTGAACCCGATCGACTGGTTATTGGATGCTGATCCCGCCATCCGCTGGCAGGCCATGCGCGATCTCACGGACGTGGCACCGGCCGTAGTTGCGGCCGAGCGCGCGCGTGTCGGGCGCGAAGGAATCGGCGCCGCGGTCCTCGCTCGTCAAGAGCCGGATGGCTCGTGGCGCCGCGCGGAAACTCCGGCTTGGCTGCCGACTCTCTTCACGATGCAGCTGTTGCGAGCGACGGGCATCGATCCCGCTGATCCTGCGGTCGGATCAGCGGTGGCGCGGCTCGCGCTCGGCTTTCGTTGGCATGAAGAGTTTGGTGCGAAGCCTTTCTTCGAGGGCGAAGTAGAGCCGTGCATCAACGGCGGCGCGCTCGCGCTGGGCGCGTACTTTGGGCGGCCGGCTGCTGCGCTCGCGCGTCGTCTTGTCAGCGAGCAGCTCGACGATGGTGGTTGGAACTGCGACGCGCCGAAGAGCGTCCGTTCCTCGTTTCACACCACGATTTGCGTGCTCGAAGGCCTGCTCGAATACGAACGTGCCGTTGGTCCGGTGCCAGAGGTGAGGGCAGCGCGTCAGCGTGGCGAGGAATACTTACTCGCGCGCGGGTTGTTCCGGCGCCGTTCGACCGGCGAGGTCGCGCTGCCGGCGTTCTTCGAGTTCGCGTTCCCGCCGCGCTATCACTACGATGTGCTGCGCGCGCTCGACTATTTTCGGGCCGCTTGCGCTAGCGTCGACGGAGTCGACGACGCCGTGCGACTGCTCGAGAGCAAGCGCCAAAGCGATGGTCGCTGGCTGCTCGACTCCGCTTACCAGGAAGCCCTCAGCCTTCCGACCGGCGAGGTGGTGGGCAAGCCGAGTCAGTGGAATACGCTGCGCGCGCTGCGCGTATTGAAGTGGTTCGAGAAGCGCTGAGCTTGCTACCCTCTGGCCGTCATGATTTTCCGGCAGCTGTTCGACCAAACCTCCGGCACGTACACGTACCTGCTCGGCGACGTGCGCACGCGCAAAGCGCTGCTCATCGACTGCGTCTTCGAGAAACATGCGCGCGACCTGGCGTTGATACGCGAGCTCGAGCTCGAGCTGGTTACGGTCGTGGATACCCACTGTCACGCCGACCATGTGACTGGCGCTTGGCTGATGAAGACAGCGCTCGGCTGTCGCGTGGCGCTCGCTGGTGTCTACGGGGCGCGGCACGTCGACGACAAGCTTGCGCAGGGTCACGTCTTGACCTTCGGTGAGGAAGCGCTGGAGGTGCGCGCCACGCCAGGCCACACTGCCGGTTGCCTGTCGTTCGTGAGCGTGAATCGGCAGCTGGCATTCACGGGCGATGCGCTGTTGGTGCGCGGCGCTGGTCGCACCGATTTTCAAGAAGGCGATGCGCACACCTTGTTTCGCTCGATTCGCGAGCAGCTGTTCACGCTGCCCGACGAATGCGCGGTTTACCCCGCGCACGACTACGAAGGTCGCACCGCGAGCACCATCGGCGAAGAGCGCCGGTTCAATCCGCGCATTGGCGGCACCGCGCGCGAACAGGATTTCGTGGGCTTTATGCAGAACTTGGGGCTCCCGCACCCGAAGCAGCTCGACGTGGCATTGCCGGCCAATTTGCGCTCGGGTGAGCCCGAAAATGGCCGTTTGCCTGCCGTTCCGGAGTGGGGCCCAGTGGTCACCACCTACGCTGGGATTCCCGAGCTGAGCCCGGAGTGGGTCGCGAGCCACCGCGATCAGGTGAACCTGCTCGATGTGCGCGCTAAAGCGGAGCTCATCGGCGAGCTCGGCTCGCTCTTCGGGGCGCAGTCGATTCCGCTCGATGAGCTGCGGACGCGAGTGTCGGAGGTGCCGACCGATCGGCCCGTGGTGGTGCTGTGCCAAACGGGAAAGCGCTCCGCCTTGGCGACCGTGATCCTGAGGCAGGCAGGGCTCCGCGTTGCCAACTCCGAAGGCGGTATGGCCCGGTGGCGCGAGCTCGGGCTTCCGGGCTGAAGCGCGGTTTCGATTGCGGGCCTCCGCCGAGGAGGGTAGGGCTGCCCGGGTGACCTCGAGTTTTCGCTGGACGTTCTTCGCGGCGTTCTTCGCGCTCAGCGTGCCTGTGCGCGCCGAGCCACTCGCGACCGCAGACGTTTCGGTCGATGCAGCGGCACAAGGCACGCCGCTCGCGCGGATCTGGCCTTATTACGGCTACGACGAGGTCAACTATACGACCCTGCCCGAGGGGAAGGCTCTGCTCGAACGCCTCGCGGCGGCGCACAGCGCGCCGGTGCACGTGCGCACGCACTTCTTGTTCAATAACGGGGACGGCGAGCCCGCGATGAAGTGGGGCTCGACCAACGTTTACAGCGAAGACTCGAACGGTAACCCCGTCTATAGCTGGGCTCTGACCGACGGCATCTTGGACGCGCTGACTGCGGCCGGCACGTTCCCGTTCGTCGAGCTCGGATTCATGCCCGAAGCACTGTCTTCGCATCCAACGCCGTATCGCAATTCGGCGGTCAACATGCTCGACGGCGGCTGCTTCTATCCTCCGACCGACCCTGCGAAGTGGGCGGAGCTCATCCGCGCGTGGGCTCGGCACGCGAAGGAGCGTTATCCAGACGTCGAAGCGAAATGGCTTTGGGAACTGTGGAACGAGCCCGACCTCGGCTACTGGCGCGGCTCGTTCGAAGAGTACGCGACGCTGTACGACTACACCGAATCGGCGTTGCACGAGGTACTCCCGAGCGCACCGCTCGGAGGGCCAGCCGTGGCGGGCGCAGGGAGCCTCTTTTTGAAGCAATTCCTGAAACACTGCGCGACGGGTGCGAATGCGCTCACTGGCAACTCGGGGACGCGGCTGGATCTAGTGAGTTTTCACGCCAAAGGAGGCGTCACCGCGCTTGCCGATCGCATTCAGCTGGATCTCGGCAATCAGCTCCGCCTTCACCGCGTCGGCTTCGAAGCGGTCGCGGCTTTTTCGCAGTTCAAGTCAACGCCCATCTATATCACGGAGGCAGATCCCGACGGGTGCGCGGCGTGCCCCGTGAGTAGCGTGCCCGCCGATGCGTACCGCAACTCTACCGCCTACGGGGCTTACGAGCTTTCGATGATGAAGCACAGCCTCGAGCTCGGCGCGGAGCTCGGAGTGAATCTGCAGG
This sequence comes from Polyangiaceae bacterium, assembly GCA_035549735.1. Taxonomy (GTDB): domain Bacteria; phylum Myxococcota_A; class Polyangia; order Polyangiales; family Polyangiaceae; genus PMG-095. The sequence goes on from DASZQI010000079.1 coordinate 160,165, forward strand.
GCGTGCTGACTTGGGCCTTCACTTTTCCGGGTACGCCCTACTTCGCCGGTTATCGCACGCTCACGACGAACGGTATTCAGCTGCCGGTCATGAGCGCGTTTCAGTTGCTGGGGCGCTTGGCGGGCACGCGCGTGCCGCTCACCAGCAGTGCGGCGCTCGCGCTGGCCGATGTCCTCGAGGGCGGTGTGCGGGGACAACCCGAAATCGACGGGATCGCGACGCGCGATGGTGCCTCGATCCAAGCATTGGTGTGGAACTATCACGATGACATCGTGACCGCGGCCGCGACGCCCGTGCATCTGTCGATCAAGGTGCCGGCCGATTTCGGCGCGCGCGCGCGGGTTTCTCATCTACGCGTCGATGAGTCTCACGGGGACGCCTATAGCGCTTGGGTGTCGCAGGGCATGCCCGTAAGCCCTTCGCCGGCGCAAATTGCCGATCTTCAACGAGCGATGACGCCATCGGCCCTGGTCCCTGACCGCAGCGTGGCGGTGAGCGATGACGGCCTGGTGTCCGTGGACTTCGAGCTACCTCGGTTCGGCGTCTCCCTGGTTACGCTGCGGCCCGCGCTGGACGAGGGGGACGGCGGCGCCGGAGGGGCCGTCGGACAGGAGCGGGTTGGCGGTGGCTGCGGGTGTCGCGTGGGCGGCTCCGCTAAGGGCGCCACTCGTTGCGCGATGCTCGTCGCTGCACTGCTGGCCGGGGCCGCGCGGCGCGCGCGGCGTCGCAATCGTACTTAGCCAGTTTATTTTTCGACGGATTGAGTCGCGGTCGCCCACACACTCCGCAAGCAGAGCCATAGCGGAGAGCGCGAAGAGAGGTCCGTGCGACTTGTGCGGATCATTCTTGGTTTCGGCGGGAATCACTGGGGCGCAGCTTCGCGACGGCTTTCTTTAGAAACTTTATTTTTGTCGCACGGTTTGTCGACGGATTGCGCGGTCTCGCTCCACTGCACGGCGAGCACCCCTAGTTGCCCCGGACAGCCGCGCAGGCCGTGGGACGAGCACCGCTGCGACGCGGTCGCGGCTTTCTGCGTACGAAAGTTTTTTTCTTAATGAACACAAGAAGCGCCTGGAACCACCTCTTCGTTGTCGCGATGCTCGTCGGAGCGGTCTCCGGCATTTGCTGTTGGAGTTGCACCATCACGTCGGACCCCCAGGGCACCGGCGGCATGCCCGCCGCTAACGGTGGCGCGTCGGGTTCGAGCGGGGCCTCGACGACCGGTGGAACGACTACGCCGGGCGGTCAGTCAGGCACCGGTGGCACTCCGAACGGTCGCGCGTGTCCTGGTGTGCCCTCTCCAATGGCTCCAGCGGCGCCTGCGGCAGGGGCGACCAAGTTGCCGTGCGACATCTACGCGGAGGATGGCGGCCCGTGTGTTGCCGCTCACAGCACCGTTCGTGCGCTCTACGCTTCTTACGGCGGCCCGCTTTATCAGTTGAGGAAAACGGCGGACGGGACGACCAAGGACATCGGCGTGGTGGCGCCCGGTGGGGTCGCGAACGCGGCCGAGCAAGACACGTTTTGCGGCCCGATGGCGTGCACGGTCTCGATCATCTACGACCAATCCGGTCAGGGCAATCACCTCACCAAATCGCCGCCTGGTGGCGCCAAGCCCACGCCGGGCAACGAGGCCAACGCCAAGTCCATACCGATCACGGTCGATGGCCAGAAGCTCTACGGCATCCACATCGTGCCGGGCGTTGGCTATCGAACCAACACTCCCTGCGGCACTGCCACCGGCGACAACGCCGAGACCGAGTACATGGTCGTGGATGGCACCTTCTACAACGGAGGCTGCTGCTTCGATTACGGGAACATGGAGACCACGAGCCGCGACGACGGCGAGGGCACCATGGAAGCCGTGTATTTCGGCACCTGCACCATTTGGGGTAGCGGCGCTGGCGCCGGACCCTGGGTGATGGGCGATCTCGAGAACGGTCTTTGGGCAGGAAATACCACTCCGTTCCAGGCCAACACGCCGGTGACCCACTCCTTCCTCACCGGCATGGTGAAGGGCGACGCGGCAGGCAAGAACCACTGGACCATCAAGGTCGCCAACGCGCAGACCGGCCCCTTGAGCACCCCGTTCGACGGCCCGCGCCCGAGCAATCGTTACAACCCGATGAGGAAGCAGGGCGCGATCGGTCTCGGCACCGGTGGGGACAACAGCAACGGCGCGCAGGGCAACTTCTTCGAAGGCCTGATGACCGCGCACTACGCGACGGCTGCGGCGGACGACGCCGTGCAAGCCAACCTCACCTCGTTCTACGGGCGCGCCCAGAAGTAGGCAGCGGGCCTCGAGAAATTTCCCATAACCAGATGGCGATGTCGTGAATGCCAGTGCTTGTGTCGTAGGCATCGACTTCGGTACCGACTCGGTCCGAAGCATCATCGCGGACGCGACCACCGGTCGTGTCCTGGGCACCGCAGTGAAGTACTATCCCCGCTGGGGAAAAGGCCTTTACTGCGATCCGGTCGAGAATCGCTTTCGACAGCATCCACTCGACTACTTGGAAAGCATGGAAGCCTCGGTGCTCGAGGCGCTTCGCGATGCGGGTTCTACCGTCGCTCCGCGCGTGCGAGGGATCGCAGTGGACACCACCGGTTCCACGCCAGTGCTCGCCGATCGCTCGGGCAAACCGCTCGCGCTCAGCGCGGCTTTCAGCGAGAACCCGAACGCGATGTTCCTTCTTTGGAAGGATCACACCGCGGTCGCCGAAGCCGAGCGCCTGAACGAGCTGGCGCGAACCTGGGGCGGGGTCGACTACACCAAATACGTCGGCGGCATCTACTCGTCGGAGTGGTTCTGGGCGAAAGCCACGCACATTCTCGAGACCGATCCCGCCGTGGCCGAAGCGGCGGTCACGGTCATCGAACATTGCGACTGGATCCCCGCGGTGCTCACCGGCACCACCGATCTGCGCCAGCTCAAGCGCGGTCGTTGCGCTGCTGGTCACAAGGCGCTGTGGCACGAGGAGTTCGGCGGCTATCCGTCCGACGCCTTCCTCGCGAAACTGCACCCGCGGCTGCCCGCCCTGAAAGAGACGTTCGGTAGCGAGACCTTCACGTCGGACACGCCCTTCGGCACGCTCTCGGCGGAGTGGGCGGCGAAGCTCGGCCTTTCGCGGGAAACCGTGGTCGCGGTCGGCGCGTTCGACGCTCACATGGGCGCGGTCGGTGGCGGCATCGGCCCGAATCGCCTGCTCAAGGTCATGGGTACCAGCACGTGCGATATCGTGGTGGGGGCGCCAGCAAGCAAGCCGGAGCGGCTGGTCTCGGGGATCTGCGGGCAGGTCGACGGCTCGGTGATTCCCGGAATGGTCGGCTACGAAGCGGGGCAATCCGCATTCGGCGACGTGTACGCCTGGTTCAAGTCGCTGCTCTGTTGGCCGCTCGACAGCGTGTTGCCGACACTTTCCGGCCTCACAGACGAGGTGAAGCGCGACGTTTCGGAGCGCGTCGCGGAGGCGATCATTCCGGCCCTGGACAAGGCAGCCGCAGCGTTGAGCATCGAGGAAACCGTCCCGCTCGCGCTCGATTGGATGAACGGTCGCCGCACGCCGGACGCCAATCAACGGCTTACGGGCGCGATCTCCGGCATCAGCCTGGGCACCGACGCGCCGCGCATCTACCGCAGCCTGGTCGAGGCGACCGCCTTCGGCTCACGCGCTATCGTCGAGCGCTTTCGCGAGCAGGGGACGCGGATCGACAGTGCGATCGCGATCGGCGGCGTGGCGAAGAAGAGCCGCTTCGTGATGCAGACCATCGCGGACGTGATGAACCTCGAGGTCACGGTGACCGCGGGGGATCAGGTGGTCGCGCTGGGCGCGGCGATGTTCGCGGCGACCGCGGCGGGCGTGTATCGAACGATCGCAGACGCGCAGCGCGCGATGTCGCCAGGTGTGGACGCCGTCTACCGACCCGACCCCGACCGCGCGAAACACTACGACCGCGTTTACAGAGACTACTTGGCTCTCGGTGCCTTCGTGGAGAGCGAGCTCTCGAGACCCCGGCGCGAAGCAGAAACAGCAAAGGTGCGAAGATGACCGCAACGAAGACCCAAGAAGTATGGTTTCTGACCGGCAGCCAGGAGCTGTACGGCCCGGAAACGCTGGACCAGGTTGCAGCGCACTCGCGCGAAATGGTCGCGCACCTCGACACCGAAGGAAAATTGCCGGTGCGGGTGGTGTGGAAGCCGACGCTCAAGGGTCCAGACGCGATCTTGCAGACGTGCTTGGAAGCCAACGCGGCGCCCGAGTGCGTGGGTGTGATCACCTGGATGCACACGTTTTCGCCGGCGAAGATGTGGATCCGCGGGCTGTCACAGCTACGCAAGCCGCTCGCGCACTTGCACACTCAATACAACCGCAAGCTGCCGTGGGCCGAGATCGACATGGATTTCATGAACCTGAACCAGTCGGCCCACGGCGACCGGGAGTACGGGTTCATCGGCGCGCGCCTCCGGATCAACCGTAAGATCGTGGTCGGCCATTGGCAGGATCCCGATGTCGTGGAGGAGCTCGCGGGCTGGGGTCGCTCCGCCGTGGCGATGGCGGAGTCGCGTCGCCTCAAGATCGCGCGCTTCGGCGGCATGAACATGCGTGAGGTCGCGGTCACGGGTGGTGATCGCGTCGAGGCGCAGATTCAGCTCGGTTGGTCGATCAACGGCTACGCGATGGGCGACCTCGCCGCCTGCGTGGCCGAGGTG
>DASZQI010000080.1:0-54373 GCA_035549735.1 Polyangiaceae bacterium
CCGTCGTCGTCGTCATCGCCGCAGCCGGCGACCAAGAGTGAACACCCCACCACGCTCGCAATGGCCCAAATTCGCAAATTCATAGCGACCTCCTTCAAAACCCGAGCATCGGTAGCATTGGACGACGCGAACGGGCAAGCCTTCCTACAACCATGGCAGCGCTTTTGGCGGGAAACGCTCGGGTTGCGGCGCGAGGCTTGCAGCGCAAGCCAGCATGAATCGAACAATCCCTGCGCTGTTTTTGCTATGCCTCGCCGGCGCGTGCAATCGCAGCGGAACCGATCGCGACCGCGACCTGCAGATCTCTGCGGCGAAGCCAGCCGAGCAGGACAAGGTCGTCCCCGACAAGACCAAAATCAACGAGCATGACTCGGAAGCCCCTGCGCTCGCTCCCGGAGATCGAGGCGAAACCGCGGCTGATCGAACGATCACCCTGCGAATTCGCCAAGGCTTGCTGCGAGAGAATGCACTTTCGAGCGCGGCCCGGAACGTGAACATCATCACCACGAATGGCAGCGTGACCCTGCGCGGCTCGGTCACGTCGGCTTCGCAGAAAATGGAAATCGGTCGCATCGCCCAGGGTACCGAGGGCGCGAACGAGGTCGACAACCAACTCGATGTCGCCGAACAACTCGGCGGCTGAGCGAGGGCCGAAGGCCGCCGGATTCTTCTGGAGGCAGGCGAGGGCGGTCGCCGCTCGATTGCCTCAAGCGTGGCAAATTCGCGCGTCCGAGCTGCCGCCAAAGCCCGTAATTCGGCTCATTTTGCTCATAAACCAGCGGGCACGCCACGTGCCTAGCTGAAGGCATGGCCACCAGCGACGATAAGATTTCAGCTGCCACGGGGCCAGGGGTGAAGTCGCCCGAAAACGCAGCGCTGCGCTGGATGGTGGTCTTGCTCTCCGTAGCCGCGCTCTTCGCGCTCGGACCGCTGTGGGCTCCGCTGCTGCTCGCTGCTTTCGCGGCGGTGGTGGCGGCGCCCTTTCACGCCCGGCTCTCCAAAAAATTGAGCGGTCGCAAAGGCTCAGCCGCTGCGCTGACTGCGGGCTTGCTGGTGCTCTTGCTGCTGCCGATGGTCGTGGTCGTGTTCTCCGTTTCTGCGTCGCTGTTGGCGTTGCCAGGGCAGCTGCACGGCTCGAAGGGCGCCTCGGACGTTTGGCAGCGCCTGTCCTCGAGCAGCGGGGGCATGCCCGAGCTGTCCCCGCAGAGCTTGCTCGAGTTTGGTAAAAAGCATGGTGCTCAGGCGCTCGGCGCCGCAACGTCGTTCTTCGGGGCGCTGGCCACCGCCGCGGTCGGTCTGTTCCTGTTCGTTTACGGTTTTCATACCTTTCTCGTGGACGGGCGCCGCACTTACGCTTGGGCGCTGCGGCATAGCCCGATTCCGCGCGCGAACTTGCGGCGGCTCGGCGATGCGTTCAGCGAAAGCGCGCGCGGCCTTTTGATCGGCGTCGGCCTGACCGCGCTCATTCAGGGGGTCACTGCGACCATCGGCTACGTCGCGCTCGGCGTTCCGCAGCCGCTCGTGCTCGGTCTGATCACCTGCGTGGCCGCGCTGATCCCGTCGGTCGGCACGGCGCTGATTTGGGCGCCGGTCACCCTGGCCCTATTTCTGACCGGACGACCCGTCGCGGCTGCAATCATGCTCGGGATAGGCGCCTTCGTCTCGGTGGTCGACAACTTCATTCGGCCGGCGCTGTCGAAATACGGTGAGCTGTCGATGTCCACCTTCCTTCTGCTCGTCGCAATGCTCGGCGGTATCACAGCCTTCGGTCCCATGGGCTTATTGCTCGGTCCGCTTCTGGTGCGCCTGGCCATCGAAGCGTGGGAGATTCTTCACGACGAGGGGTTGGACGCGGCTGGCAGCCCCAAGCGCGTGCTTCATGCAAGACGGCCCCGAGCGCTTCCTTTTGCCCGGGGCAAAACGGGTTAGAACAACGCTCGAGCGCTGTCGATTTGCGGAGCCTGGCTTGGCACGTCCAGTGCACTCCTAGTCTTCATGAGTGAAACACAACGACGCGCGACCTATAAAGATCCCAGCTGGTGGAACAACAACCACACGTCGTCTTGGGATCGCACGAAAGAAGCTTTGCGACGCGATTGGGAACAGACCAAGGCTGACCTGACGGAGGGTGGCCATGAGCTCAACCAAGACGTGGGCGACACCGTCAAGCAGAGCGTCGGCAAAGAAGCCATTCCACCTAGCAACCGGCCCAACCCGCCGAGTGATAGGGACGATTGGGACGACTTCGAGCCCGCCGTTCGCTACGGCTACGGTGCTCGTCAGTACTACGGCGCTCAGCCGTGGAATGACGAACTCGAAGTCAAGCTTCGCAAGGACTGGGACGACAGCGGTAGCTCGAATGCGTGGGAACGCATCAAGGCAGCCGTTCGGCGTGGCTGGGAAAGCGTCAAGTCGTAGCCGTCACGGAGCGAGCAGGGGCTGGCCGAAAGCGAGAGGGTCGGCTCCTGCAGGCATCGGGGCCACTCGGTGCCGGGCGGGACGGGGCTGCTGCCGAGTTAGAGATAGCCCGTAATTGGCGGCCGACTTGGCGCTACCGCTGGACTTGGTCACGGAGCTCCGATACCACCTGCTGTGCGGGGGGCGTCGATAGCGCCCGCCGGTTCTGCGGGAGACGAGCGGATGCGAGTAGCGATTGGGGTTCTGGTAGGCGCGCTGTTGTTGCGTTGTTCGGAGTCGGATTCTGGGTCTCCCGACGCCTCCGGAGGCGATGCGGGCGCTGGAGGCTCGTCCACGAGCGGCGGCGCGGCCGGGACTGACGCGGGAAGCGAATCGAACGGCGGTAGCGCTGGCAGCCACGCGGGCGGTGGAACTGCTGGTGGAGCGGTTGCGGGTAGCCCAGCCGGCGGCGCAGGAGAAACCGCCGGTGGCGGCGGGGCGAGCGCCGGCGAGGCAGGCCAAGCGGGTGACGGCGGCGCAGGCGGCGAACGCAATCCGCAAGGCGAAGCGGTGCCACTTCCAGCCGGAAGTCGAGAATTCAACGGCATCGTCAACTTGGTCGACGCCGCCGCCGCAGCGGAGCTCGAGCAAGTGCTCACCGCGCAGACCTCCGTCTTCATCACCCTCCGGCATGATCTCACTAAAGGGGTCAACCTTTTCTTGAAGCACTATCAGGAGAGCTACGACTTCGTCCTGCTCTTCACGGACCACGCCATTTCGGGCTCGGGTCTCGAGGGCGTATTCGAGCCAATCACGCGCAAGGCCATGCCCGGTGGCACGAGCGAATTCGAGATCGCCGCTTCCGACTACACCACGACGGGTCGCACGAAAGGCGTCATTGCGCTCCAATACAACGTCGGGGTGTTTCCGCCCATAGCTCATGAGATCGCGCACTATTGGGCCGTGGATCTCGATAGCCGCTTCGGGTTCGGCTTGGGTCTTGGCGTCAACTACGGTCAGCACTGGGGCTTCGCTGGCGTCGCTGGCCAACTCGGCGGCTTCGACGCCGCTACCCTCAAGTGCCAGACGCCCGCGGGAGCTTCCCCTCCCGCTTGTACCGCGCTCGCCAGCGGCCGCACCCGCTACGTGGTCGGAACTTTCGCCCCGCAATCCAACGTGTTTCTCGGCATTCCTTACTCCCCCCTCGAACTCTATCTGATGGGCCTCGGCACCGCGGCGGAGGTTCCAGCCTCGTTTCCGATGCTGACCGACGGTCAAGTGGTTGCTGGCAGCGAAAACCAAACGACCAAGACCCTGGTGGTCGAAGGCGCGTCGCTCACCACGCTCAAGTTCTCGGACATCACTGCGCGCCACGGCACGGTGACGCGCCTGCCTGCAGCGGCGCGCAACTTCAGCGCCGCGTTCGTCGTGCTCACCACCAAGCCGGCGTCTGACGCTGTCATGACCGAGATATCCCGCTGGGCTGCCATTTTCGGCGCCCGTGAGACCGCCGCCGGCTTGCCCTCGTTTGCCGCGCACACCGGCAACCGCGCAACGCTGGAAACTCGACTCGGCGCGCGACGCACCGTTGCGGAGGCCGTGCCCGCGCCGCGCGCGCCGCTCACCTGCAGTGCGCTCACTCAGAACTGCCCGCGCCCAGAGCTCGGCTGTTATGTTTACCCGCCCGCCTTCTGCGCGCTTTCCGGCGGAATCAAGCTCGACCAACCGTGCAACGCCGCCTTCGCGTGCGCTCCCGGCCTCGATTGCGTCGCGGGTGCCAGCACTCCCACGTCGTACGTGTGCAAACCTTACTGCGATCCCATCGATACGACGGCGGCCAATGCTTGCCAGAAGCTTTGCCCGAGTACGTATCTGACGTTCAAGGACACGGCTGGGGCGTCGCTCGGGGGCCTCTGTACGCCGCCCTGAGGCGTGGCGCGACGCACCAGGTCCGCGCCGCGACTGAGGCAAGTCAACACAACGGTCGTGCGTCCGCGGCAGCAGCTCGTTCACAATCGGGCGCTATGTCTGCTAGGCACGGGTCCGCGTCGCGCGGCACGAAGTGTGCACCCGGGCCCTTCGTCATGAATCGAACAGCGTCATCCACTGAAGAGGAAAAGAAGGCGGTTTCGCTGGGCGCTGAGGGTGCCATTCCCCCTACAGGCGGTGTACCGCCGCAGGACGCGGCGCCCGCCAAGTCGACGCGCGTGGGTGAGCGTTCGGCAGCCGAGGATCTGGTCGACGGCATCGATCTCATGTTGCGGGCCGCGCGCAAAACACTGCGTTCCGTGGATCCACGCATCGAAGCTGCGGCCGCGCGGGCAGTAACGCGGTTGCAGGAGTTCGACGACGCGCTGGTCGAGGATTTGCGCCGGCCCGCGAAGGCCGAGCCAATTCTCGGAAAGCTCGCGCTCGACGCGGGGCGTGAGATGGCAGGACTGGTGGAGCAGCTCGCGGCTCGGTTGGAAAAAGCGCTCGCTCACTCGGCTAAGTGAGCCGCGCCGGCGGGTCGCCGCCCCGGCGTCTTGAACCGCGCGGGCCACGGCACTAGCGTCCGGCGGAAATGGCGAGCGCTTGGACGGGTTGGGTTAAAGGGCTGACGTTCGTGGGTGCGCTTTGCTCGGCTGCGTGTTCCGAGCCGGTGGGAGCTGAGCGCGCCGCGCAAGCGAAGGTCCAGCACCTGGCACGTGCAGCGGGTCTTACGGTGAGCGAGCCCTTTACGCTCACGGATTCGTTCGTCTACCGCGGAGCAGTGCCGGGCAGCGCGCGCATCGCTTGCACGAGCACCAAGTGCTTGGCGGTCTGGTGGCAGGAAAGCCACATCGTTGCGCGACCGCTGACGAATCACGGCGAGCCGATTGGCACTACCGTGCTGGATTTGGGTTTCTACAACTCGCTCGGATATTTCGAGCTCGGCACAATGGGGTCGCGATTCGTGGTGGCGTGGCCCGATACGGGCATGCCGATCGCGACCATCAGTGAAGAGGGTCGCTTGGAGCGGCCGCAGCCACTGCTCGGACTCGCAAATTCCGAGTTGCCGCTGCGAATCGTCGGTGCGGCGGGGACAGCCGACACTGGGGGAGTGTTGTACATCTCTCGCGATTCCAACATCGACACACTCAAGCTGCAGCGGTTTCGTGACGGTGCGATCGTGGGCGACCCCGCGGGCATTTCCTTCGGAACGGCGGTGTTCCGAAAGTCGGCGCTGGGCGCGGCAGCTGGGCAGTTCGTGGTGGCTCAACAAAATACGGTGCAGCGCGTCCAAGCCGCGACGGGCGTGCTGCTGGACAGCGCGCCCGTCGTTTTTACGAAGTATAACCACTCGGAGTTAGCGACGGCGCCCGCTATCGCTTTCGATGGCGAGAATCATTTGATCGCCTGGGTCGACGGCGGGTTTTTATACACGACGCGGATGCGCGCATCGGACGGCGCTTTGCTCGACCCGGACGACGAGTTCAATCAGCTCACGGGCGCGAGAAAGATCTGCCCCATCGGCGACATCGTTTCCGAGCTGCGCTTGCACGTGACGGGCGACCAGTTGATCTATACGTGGCGTCGCGACATAGGACAAACGGGCTACATGGAGGCGATCTCCGTGCCTCGAGCCCCTTGGACGTCGCCCAGTGTCAGTGGCATGAACGTATACTTGGGCGAAGGGGGGGCGAGAGAGGCATTCGTCACTGGGGACGAGGGTTACCACGCTGACGACATCGCGTTCGTCGACGACTTCGGTCTACGCGTGCTGCGCGAACCGCGCCTCTTGCGCTATGGTATCACCCTGGCGACTCACGATTTTTCGGTCTCGCCGCCGGTAAACACTGCGCCGGACTACATCAATTTTCACGGACCCGCGCGTCGAATCGCTGGCATCGCAGCGAGCGGTGCGGACTTCGTGGCCGCCCATTTGGACACCGACCGCCAGCGAGTGTTCGTAACCCGAGTGGATGATGAGACCGGCCAGATGCTCGGTTCGCAGGTAGAAGTTGGCTATTGCAACGGCTTCGGTTGGAGCGCGGACGGCGCGCTGGTCGGGTCGAACGAGTCCGGGTTCTTGGCGGTGTGGACGGCGGGTAGCTATCGCTGTGCGCAACGCATTGGATGCGATGGGGAGCTCGGACCTCTGCAGATAGCGGACCGAACGGGTAACCTTTGGAGCCTCCACTCCGATGGGAACCGCTACTTGTTGGTTCAAGTGTCAGGCGGCCGTTTCAATACGCTTCGCCTCGACGGGGATGGCGTTCAGCTGGACTCGCCCGTGGCCCTCGATGCGGCGATCGGGAACGTCGCGGTCGCTGCAGATCGCGCAGCCGACCCCGAACGGCGGACTTTCCTGGTGGTCGCTCAGCGCCCTGACCGAGTTCTCGGCCTTCGCATTCGCTCGGGAACTGGTTCTCACCTGAGCGAGGTCACGCTGGTCAATCACGCGACCGGTTCGGTGTTCGCTGCCAGCGATGGCGCTCAGTTTCTGGCGGGGTGGTCGACCGAGGCGGCGAGTAGTTACGAGACCTCGGCGATGTTGGTCGATGCAATTAGCGGAGAGCCTACCTCGGCGCCAGCAATCTTGCCGTTCACGAGGGCTGAGGGGCTGGTTGCCAGCTTCGATGGCGCCTCGTTCTTGGCTTTCGGTTACAAAGAGAACAGTCAGCGAGCGATGCGGCTGAGCTCGAGTTTGGAACAGATCGACGCTCCGGACGGACTCGAGGTACCGTTTGGCGTGATTGCGTCGAACCGTCAGGGGCGCACGCTCTCAGTTCGCAGCAACTACGATGCCACTCGGCTCGGCATCGCGATCACCGGTCAACTCATCACGAATGATTTGCCCGTTGCAAGTGGGCCGGCCACCTGCGACCCACCGCTCAGCACGGGAGGCACGGGTTCAGGCGGTGCTGGCGGCGTTGCGACCGGGGGCAGCCATGCGGGATCTCCTTCTGGGGGCGCTGCGACCGGCGGTACGCCTGGGACCTCGGGCGGCACGGCAACCGGCGGCACCGGGTCTCCTACGGGTGGCGCTCTGGCAACGGGGGGCACGCTGACCGGCTCCGGTGGCACGCCGGGAACGGGAGGCACGCAGACCAGCTCGGGTGGCAATGCGACAGGTGGCAATGCGACGGGTGGGGCTGGCGACGCGGGGCAGAGCTCCGGAGGAAGTGCCGGCTCAACCGGCGAGGCCGGCGCAGGCACTCACGGCGGAATGCCTGATGCGGGCGGAGCGTCCGGAGCCTCGAGCGCCGGTGCGGGTGGCGACGGAGGCGACAAAGGGGGAGCGGGCGCGACGGCCGGCTCGAGCGGCGCCCAGAACGGCGGCAATGCGGGTGATTCGGGAGTCGCCGGGGGCAGCGATGGCGATAGTCCAGCAAGCAACGACACTGGTTGCAGCTGCAGCGTTCCGAAGACGCGCGGACTCGGCGCACGCGTGCTGCTCGTTCCGGCATTTGCGTTGCTGTTGATCCTTCGACGACGTAAGTGAGCCGCGCCGGCGGGTCGCCGCCCCGGCGTCTTGAACCGCGCGGGCCACGGCACTAGCGTCGGGCGGAAATGGCGAGCGCTTGGACGGGTTGGGTTAAAGGGATTCCGCGCGTGGTTTGCGCGCTTCTGCTGAGCCTCACGGGCAGCTGTGGCTCGCGGCCGAACGCCGTCGCCGTCGCGCCGCCACCGCCTGAAAGGCCGCGCATCGGGAAAGTGTGTGCGCTCGTTCCGGTGGAAGAGAGCGCTCGCGAAGTGCCGCGCGTTTTGCTCGAGGTCGCCCAGGTTCAACTCGATACGAAGTCGCCGACGGCGATGGTGCTGCCCGCGTCTGGAGGGCTCGGGCCGAACGAGTGGGTCGACGATCCCAACGTATCCATTCGTTGGTCGACGCTGGTGCTTGCCGACTTGGACGCGCCGACTCGAATCGAATGGAAGAACGCGGCCGCGACCGAAGCACCCGGCGAGCTTCGGGTCACACCGCATGGCGATCCGAGCTCCGGGCCCCTTCGCATCGAAGTGGACCTCACTCCGCAGGGAGACACCTCAGGCGCCCGCGGGCAGGCGGCGCACACGACCGTCGTCGCGGCAAACCAGCAAACGATTGTGCTCGCGGTGCCAAACGCGGCCGGTTCAGCGCTCGCCATCACACCCTATTGGGCTCGCACGGAGGCGGAGGCGCGAGCGCTGCGTGCCTGCAAGGCAGGACCGTGGGTCGCGACGCCTTCAGTGAGCCCGCCGGCGCCCGTTGCCACCGTGCCGCCCGCGGTCGTTGCGCCGCCGGACGCGCTTTCATATCCGAAGTTCGAGCTCGGGGGCACGTTGGTGCGCGATTTGCCGTCCTCCCCGCTCACCGGCAAGACACATCGTCTCATCATCAGCATTCCGGGCTCGTTTCGGAGCGAGCCCACCCGACGTTATCCAGTGCTGTTCCTGCTCGACGCCCAATGGGACTTTCCCGTGGTCAACAGCACGGCTGGCAAGCTTCGGTACGACAAAGTCTTTCCCGAGATGCTGATCGTGGGGCTGTCCTACGCAGGCGATAGTCCCAACTACGATCAGCTCAGGAGCGACGACTACGTGCCGACGCGCGCCAAATCGCGGAGCGGAGTCGAGCAGGGTGGAGGCGGGCCACACTTTCTCGAATGGCTCGAGCGCGAGGCGATACCGCTCGTCGAGAAGGACTATCGCGCCGACCCTGAGCGTCGCGTGCTTGCCGGCACGAGCCACGGCGGGCTGTTCACTCTTTTTGCGCTGTTCGAAAAGCCCGAGCTATTCTGGGGTTACATTGCGGTGAGCCCGAGCGCTGGTTGGGATAGCCGCTACCTGTTCAAGCGCGAAAAGGAGTTTCGCCTGACCCACCCGGAACTTCCGCGAAGGGTTTGGCTCTCGTGGTCTTCGGAGGAACGGAAGGAGTACGTGGCGGACGAACGGGCGTTTTTCCGGCAATTCACGGAAAGTCGCTACAAAAACCTATCGCTGAAGGTCCACCCGGTGGAGGGCGGCCGTCACTCGAGTGGCGCAGTCGAAGCGTACGCGCGCGGGTTGCGCTTCATCGCCGAGCCGCTCGTGGAAATGCCACCCAAATAGGCGCCAGTGGGTAACCGCTTGGCGTCGGGGCGCGTAGTTGCGGAGATCATGGCAGATTCGATTCCCGGCGTAAGCCAGGGGCGCCCCCGATTTCGGCGCGCAAATTCGGCCGATCTGGAGAGTGTCTTGCCGCTGATCGAAGCGTACTACGCGTTCGATGAGATTCGGTTCGAGGAGCGCGCGATTCGGCGCGGCTTACAAGAGTTACTCGTGGACTCGCCTTTTGGCGGCCTCTGGCTCATCGAGCATGAGCTCGAAGTTGCGGGTTACTTCGTGCTGACGCTGGGCTTCGATCTGGAGTTCGGCGGGCGCGTTGGCACCCTGACCGAGCTCTTTCTGGTGCCGAGCGCTCGACGGCGCGGCTTCGGAACCGCGGCGCTCGAGTTCGCGTGCGCGACGTTGCGAAGTTGGGGCGCGCAGGCGCTAGAGCTGCAGGCCGAGCGCGACAACACCGAGGCCCTCTCGTTCTATGCGAAATTCGGAATGACCGCGTACGATCGCGTGGCGATGAGCAAGCGATTGCCCGAGTAGTCGAGCTTGGCCTTCACCAAAATGCGCTGAGCAGCTGATGTTCGGGAATTCGAGGGCGAATGCTCTCGTGCAATTTCGGCAGCTCGGACCAGTGCAGGCCCGGCTTCAGGTGGTGCGCGGTGTGCAGGCCGAGGTTGCAGGTGAGCCAGTTGAACAGCGGGTGTTCACGGTTCACGCTGGCTTCGACGTGTTCGGTCGCAACATGGCCTGCGTGGTGCTCGTAAGTGGCGTAGCAGGTGTGGAGCAAGGTGAGCAGGCTCGGTAGCAGGAACACGAGCAGGTAGTTGAGCGGAGAGAGATAGAGGCCGGTCGCGATGAGGGCGTAGCACGGCACCTTCATCAGCAAGTAGCGCCACAGCAAGGGCTTGTGGCAGAGGCCGATGCGATAGACGTCCACTTGGTGATGGAGGAACGTGTGGAGCGTGTACTCGAGCCGGCCCATCTGGCTGCCGTCCGGGCGCGTCCAATGCGATTCGTCCGGGTTCGCGTGGGGCGGTTGGTTCAGATAGTTCTGGTGGTGGCCCAAGTTGTGATGCAAGACCCAGGTGTACGGGCCGACGCCAGTCTGCAGCGCGAGCACCACGTCGTAGGCGCGGTTCAGGAGGCGCGAGCGGAACACGTTGACGTGTTGATGGTGGTGATTGAAGGCGGCCACGACCGTGCTGACGGCGGTCACCGCCGGCAGCGCAAGCAGGGCGAGCCACGGAGAAGCCTCTAGATAGAGCGCAACGCGCACCAGAAACGCCACAAGAACGACGGAGAGCGGGCGCCAGTCGGCAGAGTAGCGAAGCAGGCGGCGGGACGTGCGGTCACTCATATCGCGCCCCCCCATAGCCTGGCTCGGTTCCGCGTGCAGGGAAACGTCAGGGTCGGGCCGTCTAGGCGCGATTTATGGCCCACTTTGCTGGCCGCCGGGGCGCTGCTCGCCGGACCGGCAAGGGGCAATCGCACGGCCCGAGCGAAGGAGCGCGGGGCGTCAGCGGACGACGTGAGCCGTCGTCTTGCGCTGAACGTCAGCGTGAATGTGGTCTCTGTGCGATTCGTCGTAGTTCGGCGTGAGCAGGTAATTGAACTGCCGTGCCCGCGCGATCGCGCAAAAAATATTTCTGAGCGCGAGTGCGCGACCGTCGTCGTCGAGGGGGAGCGCGGCGTCAGGGCCGCAAGGCGGCGCGCCGAGCGTTCGGTGAAAGTCACGCTCGACGACGAGCGTGGTCCCGTCGCGCAGGGTAAAGCCGTAGATGTCCACCGCCAGGCCGTAGGCGTGCTGACTCTTCTTCTTGCTACCGGGGAGGTGTGCTTGCGGCCGATACATGTTGTCGATGTGGATGGCCGCGACGCTGTGTTCGGCGAGTAGCTTGGCGAGCTCCGCGAGCACCAGTGACAAGCGACAATCCAAGACGCCGAAGACACTCTTCCGGCCTGGAGTTAGAAAGCGAACGCCTTCGAGGTCGCCGCTCAGTCGAACCGGCGTTGCCACGCCGGGGGTGCTGCCGCCCGCGTGCGCGATCGCGAGCTTTCTTCGTTGCAGCTCGGCACGACACTGCGCCGGCGAGAGGCTGACCAGGCGCGCAGCGACGCGCTGGGCGGGAGTTTCGCGCTCGTCGAGCGGCGTGCGATACGGACCTTCTACGGCGCTCGCACTGCTAGTGCTGGGCTCGACCTGCTCGTCACTGGCCGACACCGCTGCAGCTTCGCTGAGTTCGGACTCATCATCGGTGCGCGGGTCGCTCGCGTCGTCGCTCGCCACACCGTCTTCCGTGTCGGAATGCACGGGCTCTACCAACACGGGCCCGGGTTTCTCGAGCACGGCCGGGGCGCCCGCTCGCCGGTCCACCGCCCGTTGGCAGCCGACGCTTGCGAGAAGCGAAAGCAGCGCGAGCGCCAGGGCTGCGCGGCGACCTCGCGGGTCGGGGGAAAGCATCGGGCGGTGCTATCAAAAATCCGGCTGGCTTGCTATGTGATGCGCAGCGAACAGGACGTCACGCCATGCAAAGACTACTCGTCACCGGCGGCAACAAGGGGATCGGCTTCGCGATCGTGAACGCCATTCTTTCCCAGCACCAGGATACGTTCGTGCTTCTGGGTTCTCGGGATGCGCGTCGCGGTGAGCAAGCGCGACAGCAACTGCTCGCCGCACACGCAGATTGGGCGGCTCGCCTCGAGGTGCTCGAGCTCGACGTATCCAGCGATGCATCGGTGGCCGCCGCAGCCGGACGGGTGCGAGAGCGATTCCAGAACGAGCAGACGCCGCTGTCTGCGCTCGTCAACAACGCCGGCATTGGCGGCTCGGCGGGCCTGCGCGCGGTGCTGGAGGTGAACACGTTCGGGGTTCGGCGCGCCTGTGAGGCCTTCTTGCCCTTGCTCGATCCGCAGAGCGGGCGAATCGTGAACGTCACGTCCGCGGCGGGGCCGAGCTTCGTCGCGACCTGCAGCGCGGAGCGGCAGAAGTTTTTGCTCGACCCCGCCATTCAGTGGCCCAGTCTCAAAGCCTTCCTCGACGAGTGCCTGGCGATTGAGGGTGGCAAAGAAGCATTTTCCGCGCGGGGCCTCGGGGACGGCAACGCCTACGGCTTGTCCAAGGCGTGTGCCAACAGCTACACGGTGCTGCTTGCGCGCGAACACCCCGCCCTTCGCATCAACGCTTGCACGCCCGGTTTCATCGAAACCGACATGACGCGCGACTACGCCGCTTCGCAAGGCAAAACCCCGGCTGAAATGGGCATGCAGCCGCCCGCTTCCGGCGCGCGTGCGCCCCTATTCTTGCTCTTCGGTGAGCCAGAGGGCAACGGTCGTTTCTACGGCAGTGACGCTCAGCGGAGCCCTCTCGACCGCTACCGAGCGCCGGGTACGGAGCCGTACCGCGGGTAACCCGGCTGCGCGCGACCGCGCGCTAGTTGCACACGCTTGCCGGGCAGCTCACGCACGAGGCCAGCGCGCCGTTGCCCAGCGCGGTCGCGCTGCCCGACCAACCTGCGGCAGCCTGCGATGAGACGAACGCGCTCACCTGGCACGCGCAGAGCTGAGGGTTGCCTTGAATGTCGATCGCGCCGCTACCCGACACGCGAGCGTCGGCATGCAGCGGAACTCGGGGACTATCGGTGTTCGACAGCGTGAGCGCCCCCACTTGGAGCGCCGTCGCGCCGGTGGATCCGAGCGCGACTCCCGTATCACCAGCCTGAATGCCGAGCGTGCCCTCGACGCTTTCGAGGCTCGGGAAAACCGCGTCGCACGCGGCGTAGTCGCTCGGACTGTGCAAGCTAAAGTTGCCGCCGACGTGCGTCAGCCCTTCGAGCAGGTGCGTGCCGAGATGAGGCTTCGCCATCCCGTTGCCCTGAATCGTGGCGTTTCCGCCGATGTCGGTGAGCGCGCTCATCAAACGGCGCGCGTTCGGCGGCGCGACCAGCGTGAAGTTGCCTTGAACCGACGTCAGCTGAGGCAACAGCGAGGTCGAGTCCAGATCGGTGGCGCCCCATTGCACGGTCAGGTCGCCCGGGATGGTGGTGAGGCTCGAGAGCGCGATCACCTGCGCGGGAAACACCGGGTTATCGACCAGCACGCTGCCACCGAGCGACGTCACCGCGTCGAGCCCGAAGACATAAGGGAAGGAGAGCGAGCTTGGCAGCGTGTTTTCCTTCGCGTCGTGAAGCGCGATGTCGCCGCCCACGGAGCCAAGGAGCGGCGTGGCCAGCGTAGTGACTGGAAACGCTACGACCGGATCGTCGCCCGGTTCGAGCGAAGGAACCATGGTTGCGAAATGCGTGAGCGTGACGTCCAGATCACCGCCTACCGTTTGCAGACTCGAAAGCGAAACGCTGGCCGCGCGGTCCCCGTCGATCGACAAATTTCCGCTGACCTGAGTCAAGTTGGGTAGCGAGAACGTGAGCCCCGGCGCGTAAAAGCCGCTGCTCACCTGCTGGCGCCCCGCCTTGATCGACAGGTTGCCCTGCACCGCGGTCACGCAGCGATAAGCCTCCGCGTCCTCATGCCCATCGAGCGCCACGTTGCCCGCGACCGTGGCCGGCAAGTCGCGCTGCACGGCGATCGTCGCCGTCGCGCAGCCCGCGAAATTCTGCGGGACAATCGGGGAAGGCCCGAACGGATTGGGGCAGCCTTTGTTGAGACCGAACAGCGACGCGCCGGTGTTGGTTACCGCCTTGAACACCACTCGCCCACACGGCGGCCGAAACAGGCGCGACGGAACCGTGACTTGTACCGACCAATTGCCGCTGCTGGGCACGGGCGTGGTTGCCAGGTCGATGAACGTACCGTTCGGCAATTCGGCTTGAATGATGACGCTCAAGCCGCGCTCGCTCTCGATCCGACCCGTGAACTCGAGCGTGCTGGACCCGTCCGCAAAGGTCGAGTCGTTCCGCGGGCTGGTAACGCAGGCAGTGAGACCGCATAGGCTTGCCAGCAACCAGACCCTCGGCAGAACGCACACATCGACGCGGAATCCGGACACCATGGTGAGCTCGCCACTCCCGCGCACTCGAATTGAGCGCACTTCCCGGCAGTATCTCGGTTCTTCGCGCCGCTCGCTATGGGAGAAAGTTTACGATCCGGGCGAGCGCGTCGAGGAGCTCGAAACAGCTCCGCGCGCTCGCACCAGGAATGCGAGTAGCGAGAATCGGCGCCCCCAAAATAACCTATGAGGGTGTTGTTTCGGGCGCTCGCTGTAAAGTGCGCGCTACCCGCCGCGAACGTTCCAGGGCAACTCACGCCGGCCCATGCCCCCAAAGCAGCCGCGCCTCGCCGTCGAGTACGCACGGCCTGCGCTGGTGAGCTCGCTCTCGGGATTCGCTCGAAAGAGCTGCTTCTGGCTCGTAAGGAAACTACCGTTACTCGAAATTGCGAGCTCGCGGCGTTGTCGCGTGAGGGCCTTGCTCTTAGGCTGGGCCGAGCCGACAGCAGGTGCGAGGACGCTTTGAAACCGAATTGTTGTTGCCCGAAAGACACGTTAGCAAAGCTTCGCGTGAGCAGCCCGTATTCGCGTTCGCGGGGACACACATTCGGAATTGCGTTGAGCGCATTCGTCGCGCTCGCAGGTGGGTGCGCTGACGGCGATCCTGATCTCGAAGACCCCGGCGCCGATCACAGCGGAGGCAGCGCGACCGGCGGCGGCGAAAGTGCAGGCAGCGCGACCGGCGGGGCGAGCGGCGGCGTTGTTGGAGGCGCAACCGGTGGCCGGGAAAGTGGCGGCGCTGACGTGGGCGAGGGCGGCATGGCTGGCGAAGCGCAAGGGGGCGCGACCGCAGGCGGCGGCGAGGCGGGGGGCGCGGACGTTGGAGGCGCCTCGGTCGGCGGTGCGACGAGCACCGGAGGCAGCACAATCGGCGGCGATTCGAGCGGAGGAGCCACTGGCGGGGCCAGCGACGGAGCCACGGGTGGCACGACCCGCACTGGCGGCACTGCGGGCACCGGCGGCACTTCGGGCACCGGCGGCACTTCGGGCACCGGCGGCACGACGGGAACTAGCGGGGAAACCAGCGCCGGTAGCGGCGGCTCGGTTGCGAGCGGCGGCGCTTCTACCGGAGGAGTGAGCAGCGTGCCGCGTCCGCAATTGACGAGCGCACAGGCGGCGGAAGATACGATTTTGAAGCACCTCGAGAAGGCGGGGAGCCTAGTCACTGGGTTGGTCGCCGACGGTTGGGATCCCACTGCCGCCTTGGGGGATCCCTCGACGTTCATTGCCACGTTTCATGTCGCTGCCACGGGGGGCACGCACACGACCGTGCAGGACGCGATCACCGCGGCGGTTGGTATGGTTGGGGCGGGCCGGGTGTACATCCAAGTCGAGCCCGGCACTTATCGCGAAGTGGTGTGCGTGCCGCCTGGCTCGCCGCCGATCACTCTCTACAGCACGAACGCGGACGCTCGTCAGACCGTGATCGTGTTCGACAACTACAACGCCAAGCCGAAAGCAGTGGACTCGCCGGCGAACCCTTGCAGCCCAAATCTTGCGGGCGCAAACTTCGGAGTCAGCGGCAGCGCGACCTTTGCAGCTTACGCCAACGGATTTCAGGCGAAAAACGTCAGTTTCGTCAACGACACGGACGAAGCTGCCACCCAGCTCACCAAGAGCTTGCAGGCCGTGGCGCTGATGACTCAGGGCGATCAGCTCGTGTTCGAGAACGTGCGCGTGCTCGGCAACCAGTATTCGCTGTACGTGAAGACCGCCAACACGAGCACCGTGTCACGCGCCTATTTCAAGAACAGCTACGTCGAGGGGGACGTCGATTTTCTGCTCGGTCGCGGCACCTTCGTGTTCGATGGCGGCGAGATTCACTACCTGACCGCGCGTCAGGGCTTCAACGAGAGCTTCATCGTTGCGCCCAGCACCGACTCACGCAATCCCTACGGAATTCTGATCACCAACACCGCCTTCACCGCGGAAGAGGGAACGCCGCTCGGCCACGTCTACTTGGGCCACGCCTGGGACGAGAGTACGACCATCGAGGAGTACAAGGCGGCCTTCGATGCGGGCGGCGTGTACCCGAACGGGCAGGCGCTGATTCGCAACTCGGTCTTGGGCGAGCACATCCATGGCGCTGCGCCCTGGGCGAAGTCGACCAACAAGCGTCCGTTCAGCACGCTGAGCGGAGAATACCCAGCAAACCGCTTGTACGAGTTCGAGAACACCGGCGCGGGCAGCGCGATGAGCGCGCTGCCCTGAGCTCGGCTCCTGCGCCCGAGAGCGGGCCGGCCAAAGCCACCCGCTCTCTCGGACTTTTCGATTCAGCGACGTCGACGGCGCGCGAACGCGAGGCCCAGCGCCACCAACCCGACGCCCAGGGCTGCGCCGCTCGTCGCGCGGCCCGGCGCGTTAACGCTGCAGCCACCGTCGTCCGCAGCCGGTGGCGTGGTGGCCGTGCCACCCGTGGTTGCCGCCGTGCCACCGGTCGTAGTGGTCGTGCCGCCCGTAGTTGCCGGAGTGCCACCGGTCGAAGCGGGAGTGCCGCCCGTGGCTGCCGGAGTGCCACCGGTCGCGGCAGGCGTGCCGCCCGTGGCAGCCGGCGTGCCGCCCGTGGAGCTCGTACCGCCGGTCGAGCTCGTGCCGCCGGTCGAGCCGGTCATGGGCTTGGTGAACGTGCAATACGGAGCGACGCACTTGGCGCCTTCGCCTTTACACTTGCAGTTCGCGTCGGTCGTACACCAACCGTCGTGTCCAGCAGGTTGACTGCCGGCCGGGTTGCAGGCGAACACTTTCTGACCCATCGGCATCGCGGCGCTCTTGGTCCAATTGCACACCGCATCGCCGCAGGCCGTGCCCGGACAGTCGTCGTCGTTGTAACAGGCCTCGCCATCGGCAAACGCCGTCGACGCGACGAACAGGGACACCGAACCCACCAAAGTGGCAAGCGATCCGCGCAGCAAAGCTCTCATCCAGGTAGCCTCCAAAAAAGGGCCTCTAGCACAGCACACCAGGGCCGGGTGTCGAGCCTCGATTGAACCGCGACGCATTTTGCACCAGCGAGGCTGCTCGCTGCCAAAAGCAGCCGCGATTGCGGCTCATTCTGCTCAGGCGGGCTTCTGCCAAAGCCCGTCGATAATCTTGGGCGGGCCGGACTTCATGAAGGGCTCTTGGGCCAGCACTTCGGCCGGATTTTGGTTGGGGAAGAATGCCTGCGCCACCGAGAGCCACATCGAGTTGTGCGGGGTGCTGGTGGTGAAATTCAAATACTGACCGCCCACCATACCGAGCTTTTTGCCGCCTACTACCAACGCGGGCAACGGCGAGCGTGCGTCCGAGTTGTTCGCCTCGTCCGTGATGAACGGCACCACCGTGTAGTCGAGTAGCGAACCCCCAAAGGCGTCTTTCGCGTTTTTGAACTCGACCAAGGCGTCGACCGTCTTCTGATAGAACCAGGTCTGCGCGTTGCAAGCAAACTCGTACACTGCGTAGCCGCTCGTTGCAGAGGTGGACGGCGCAGGTGGCGCGCCCAACCAAAAGGACGGGTCGGTCCCACCACCCAGATTGAGAAACGGGTGGTGAATGTAGGGGGTGACCGGATCGACCGGATTCAGACCGCTAAAAGCCACGTGGTTCGTGGCGGGACACCACTGAAAGGTGGCGACTCGAATCAGATCGCATTGGAAGGCCACGCGGATCAGCGCAAGGTGCAGCTTGCCAACCTGTTCCAACCAGACGTTGTCCGCCTGGGCAGCGGTGGGGTTCGCGTAGTCGAACTGCGAGCCGTTTTTGCCGACCAGCGCGCGATCGGGCGCCTGGGGAAGCACGCAAACCTGCGGATTCCCGCCGGCAGCGATCTGATCCTGTAGCTGCTGTTCCACGGCTCGAATCGCCGCGGCGTGCGCGTCGATCTTCGGCCGTTCGCTGCTGGGCGCGAGCGCGCGCAGGCGAGTGAGCTCGCGCAGCGACGAATCGAGCACGCTCTTGCGAAGCATCAGCGCTTTGTAGGCGCCCGTTTGCGTTGCTGCCCCCGGCATGAAGCCGGAAAACAGCTCCGCATACAAGCTGGCTGGCGCGAGCGTCGGCAGCAGCGGGACGTTCTCGTTGATCAACCCCCCCGGATTCGCAGACTGAATCTGTCGACGCTGGTACGAATAAGAGAGACAGCGCGTGGACGTCTCCAACGAGTCCACCCGCGCGTCGCAAATCGCGTTCACGTAGCCGGTGCCAGGCCGTGCGAGCAGCGGTGAATTCTTGAGGAAGATCTGGTCGAACGAGGGCCCGCCGGCCACGCCGTCGTCCGATTCGCCCCCGTTCGAACGCGTGCCCTCGGCGTCGGCGCCAGTCACGCTATACACCGTGCCCGACTCCGAGCCGCCGCCTCCGGGCGTCTGATTGCGGTGCGCCAGCCCAAACAGCGCGATCAAGTCCTCGCGCAGCCCAGCCTTCTCGAAAGGGGCCAAAATCGGCGAAATCGTAAAATCGGTGCGCCCGCCCGTGGGCAGGAAGCGCTGCTTGGCCGTGCCCGTCGGCCAAAACGTCATCAGAAAGCGCGGCGGCGAGCTCGCCCCTTCCGCCGCCGCCTCCAAATTCTGAAGCAAGATCTTGAGCCCCACCGCGCCGCCCAAGCCGGCCAGAAAGCTGCGCCTCGAAATCCGATAGGGGGTCATCCGGCTCCTACCGCGCTCATACCCAAACAAAACGCCACTCTGGTTCAGTGGCGACAACACGGCTTTGTCATCACCAATTCTTTCAGGGCAAACCCCCACCGGTTACCTCCGCGCGCTTAGAAACCCTTTAGTATCCGATGTTTGTGCGTGGTGCCGGCGACCGGCTAACAGGTCTCTTATTGGCAGCCGCCGCCCTGGACGCGCAACGCACGCCTGTAAGCGGAGAACCGCGGCGCTCGAATGAGCAGGTGGCGCGGACCGGGCGCCCCTGCCGTGAACGCGCGAGCGTTCGCTCGTTACTCGGATGGGCAGACCGCGGGACCGGGCGCGCCCCTGCCGCGGACGCGTTCGCTCGTTCGGACTCGCCGTCCGCTCCGCGCATCCCGGGACGCGCTCCACAGCGGAGGCAGTGGGGCGGGGTTCTGACTCTGCGCAGCGCAGCGGCGCGGGGTAGTCGCTCGAGCCCGCCCGAACGTCGCAACCAGACGCGAGAATTTGCAGAGCGTCGGCGGTTGGTTTGGGAGCCCTCGCTGTCTACGGGCGCGCTGAGCGTCGATTGCCGGCAGTGGGCAACTCGAGAAGACAGAGCTCAGGGCAGCGGCCGCGCCGGGCCGACAAGATATTTTCTTCGACAAGATCGAAAACCCAACAACGCGAGGCCAGCGTGGCTGCTGCTGCGAAGTTCGTCGTTCTTCTTTGCCCGGTGCCGACAATCCGACGCTCAGCGCGCCCGTCACTTCGAGGCCAGCAAGATCTCGGGTCGCACCCATTCACGCCGATATCGCGTGCGAACAGAAGGTGTCAGTTTCATTGGACAGAAACAGGCAAGTTGCGACGCAGCGTCACGAAATTGCCTTTGATTGTTCACATTGTCGTTAACATCGAGCGGTCGCTGTGCCACCATCCGCGCTCGATGAGCCTCGCGTAGTGGCGACGGCCGACCTGGTGCGCAATCCAGGGTCCGATTGTTGGGCGCGAAGATGTTTCACCCTTTGGAGTGACGCATGAAGTCGATCTTTCCGAAATCGCAGCGCGGCCTTTCACTATTTTCTTCCGTAGCTTGGCTGCTTCCAGCTGGCCTTTTGAGCTGGTCGTGCTCATCGCCGACCGACGGCGAATCGCCGACGAACACGACGGGCGGCGCAACGGTTACGGGTGGTAGCAGCGGCACCACCGGTGGAACGACGAGCACGGGTGGTAGCGCGCCCGCGTCGGGCGGCGTGAGCAGCACGGGCGGCTCGTCGGTCGTGACCGGCGGCGCATCCAGCACGGGTGGCACGACGACTACGGGTGGCACGACGCCTACGGGTGGTTCAGCGACAACCGGCGGCTCGACCACGACCGGTGGTTCTGTCGCGAAGGGCGGCGCCGGCCAAGGCGGTTCCATGCCCGCTACCGGCGGCTCGGGCGGCGGCGGTCAGACGAGCACGGGCGGCTCAGGCGGCGCTTCGAGCAACACCTGCACCACGCCCGAAGAAACCAAATTCAGCTTCTTCCTGGTGAGCAACCGCGCGCTGCAGCGTGAGTCGGGTAGCCCCGACGGCTTTGGTGGCGATCTCAAAGGAATCACGGGTGCCGACGGCATTTGCCAGCGCGTGGCGGAGTTCGTGTCGCCCTGTCAAAAGTCGAAGGTTTGGCACGCGTTCCTGAGCACGACGACCATCAACGCCATCGATCGCATCGGCACCGGGCCTTGGTACGATCGCAAAGGCCGGCTTCTGGCCAGCAACCTGACCAATCTATTGACGGATCGACCGACTGGCGCCGATGCGGCGATTGCCAGTGACTTTCCGAACGAGGATGGCACACCGAATCACAACCCGGATGGCACGGGCCAGGTCGACAATCACGAGACGCTCACCGGCACCGGGCTCGATGGCAAGACCTATACGCAAAGCACCACCGCCGGCGGCAAGGGCGGCTCGACTTCGTGCGGCGGCGAGGCGACCTGGAGTAAGGAGGCGGGGACTTGTTGGGATTGGACCAGCAAGGAGCCGAAGGGTTGCCCGCGTGTCGGACACTCGTGGCCACGGCAAGGCAGCGGGGTGAATTGGATTTCGGTGTGGAACGAAGGCGGCTGCGCCCCTGGCGGCAACCTCACTGACGCCGGGGGCGGCGGGCTCGATGGCACGCGCAGGGTTGGCTCCGCAGGCGGCTACGGCGGTTACTATTGCTTCGCGGTGCAGCCGTAGCGCGCCGGTGAGCGAATCAGAGCGACCAATCGACGCTCAGCGCGGTCGTGCTCGAGAACGCATAGCCTAAGCAGAGTGGATTGCTCTCATCCGGGCAGCTTGCCTGCGCACGCATGGCCGGATCCCAGGTGTATTTGAAGACTTCCAGAAGCTTCAGGTGACGGGCAAGGTTCACCTCGAAAGTGACCGTATTGCGAACGATCGTACGCTGCCAAAAGCTGTCTTCGGCTGCGAATTCATCGCCGAAGATCGTGGGTAAGAACTCGAACGTGTCCACGAGCGACCAGCTCTTGAATCGGAGCCCGGCGCGCGCGCGAAAGGAGCCGCGGAGCTTGGAGGTCGAGTCTTCGGCGCTCGGCGTGGGGGCTTCGATCGAGCGAAAGCTCCAAATGGGGGCGAAGCTCAGGTCGACGTTGAAATGGCGGGTGCGCACCACGTCGAGCTTCGCGCCGAGCACCGCCTCTTCGAGGTAGAGGCGCAGGTGAGTCGCGAGGTTGCGCTCCATGCTGGTGAAGGTGAAGAGCGTGAAGCGCGGCAGAAGGTCGTGATAGTCGGCGCCGAAGCGGACCGTGGTCTGGTCGAGGCTCGTGACGCCGGCGGCGCGGTGGTAGCGGTATGCGGCGTCGAGCTCCACCTCGACCGGATCCGAGCCGTAGCGCTGAACCTGCGGATCCCGATGAACGGTGAGCCCGGTCGTGAAATCGTAGAGCGCGCTGTCGCTTTGGTAAGCGCCGCCTGCGCGGATCGAGATGACGACTGGAATCTTTGGCGCCACGCGATCGGCGCGGGTCGCGCTGACGAGGTGTCCGTCCGGCCCGCGCAGCTCGCTCTCGATCAACTGGCCGTCGGCGTCGTAGCGATTTCGGGTGGTCTCGCGCGTCCAAGAGCCGGCGCCTGGACCCGACGCGACGAGGGTGCGCTTGTCCATTTCGGTGACATGGCCGTCGCCGTCGTAGGCGTAGCGCACGTAACCCACGCGCTTTCCGTCCAGCAGGCACTCTCCGACCAGCAACCGATCTGCGTGCCAGTAGTTTCGCGCGATGCGCACGTGCCCTTCGGCGATTTCGGTGCGCGCGATCGCGTGCTCGCCCGCATAGGCGATGGCGATCTCTTGCACCACGCGCCCTTTCGCGATCCTGAGTTCGTGGATCAGGCGCGCCGAATCGTCATAGCGGTCGCGGATGTCGTCCGCAGGCAAAGCGACGGCAGGGCAGGCGTCGTTACCGGTATCGGCCGCGAGTGCGCGGCCGGCGTGCAGCACGCACCAGCTTATTGAAACAGCGCAAAAAATGGCGGTTCGCGCAACTCCTCGAGCCATCCGGTGATTCACTCGGAGCGGCCCGATTGCAAACGGCGCGCCTTAGAGGTGCTCGCGGTCCGCCGCGCTGTTCTGCTTGCAACGGCGCGGTTCGACCGAGGCAAAGTGGGACGGCGTGGCGCGCTGGCGCCAGCCGGCCGCTATTCGACCCGCGAGATGCAGCTGCGAGCCCCGGCAAAAGTGCCGCCAGGCAGACACCGCCCGGCGCTTGGGCAGTCGCGATCCAGAAGGCATTGATCGTTCGGATCTTGGCACGCGAACCCGAAAAGCGACGAATCGCCCGCGGAGCAGGGAAGACTGGCGGGACAGTCAGCGTCCGAGTGGCACGAGGCCGGCACGCACCGGCCAACCAACTCATCGCAAAGGCACAGGCTGCCACTCGGGCAATCCGAATCGCTGCCACAACCGGGCGTGCAGTAATGAGCGTCCGAACAATAGCTGTGCGGCGCGGAACAATCCGCGTTGGCGCAGCATTCGTCATTAGCGTGGCACACGCCGGGGCTCGGCTCTTTCGGCGAGGACGGTGGTTGGCAGTCCCTGACCTCGGGGCGATGAAAGGAGCCTTCCTGGCAGGCCACGAATCCGCCGCCGAATTCGGTCGGCTTGGGGTCGGTGCAGGCTCGAGTGACCTGCGTTCCACCGCCGTTCGTGGGTGGCATTTGCCCACCGCCACTCGGCGGCACGCCAGGGCTGGAACCACCGACCACGATCGTGCCGGTGCCGCCGGTGTCGTTGCCACCAGAGACCGTAGCCGTGACGCCACCACTCGCGCTGCCCGTCGAGCCACCGCTGCTCGAAGAGCTGAGCCCGCCGCTGTGGCTCGATTCACTCGGGTGGCTGTCGTTCGCTTCTCCGCCGCACGAAGCCAAGAGCACCCACGGCAGGGGTGAACGCAGCGCGCGGAGCAACCGTGCAAGTTCGTACCATTGCCCCGAGAAACCCATACGATTCGAAGTTTAGCCGCTGGCCGGGAAGGCGTCGAGGCAGAGCTGCAAAACCCGCGCGCCGCGCTGCCCGGCGAGTTCGGCGCGGGCGGGGACGGCCAGAGATGAGCGCGGCGCGTCAGAGCTGAGCGCGACGCCTTAGTTGCGGACTATCCATAGCTTTCTCCGCCCGGCTGGCGCCCGCCCGGGGTCGGAGTCAGGCTTGCGGGCGCATGTGGCTGTGGCTCAAGGGTTTGGCCATCGGTTTTGGGGCAGGCGTCGTGACGATGGGTATCGTGTCCTTCTTCTCGGACGGAGCTTCAGGCGATGATCAGGCTCCCGCGCCACCCATAGCGGCCGTGCACGCCGCGCGAGCGGGAACGGGTGAGCTCGCCGAACAGGCTGGCACTCCGACGAGCGTGAGAGTGCAAGCTGCGGCGCTCGAGGAGAGCGCGCGGATACCGGCGCCAACGTTCCTCGACTCGCCGCCGTCGCGCGAGGCGCTGCCAGCGCAATCCGCGCGCACTCGTCGTGCCGGAGAATTGGAAGCGATCAACGCCGTGCGCGCCGCGCTGATCGCGAAGGACCCAAAGTCTGCTCTCGCGCAACTCAACCGCTACGAGCTTACCTTCCCCGAGGCCTCCTTCGGCCTCCCCGCACAGCTGCTGCGCATCGAGGCGCTTGCGGTGAGCGGCCGTCCTCAGGCTGCGAAAGAGCTGGCCTCTGGCTTCGTCGCTGCGCACCCGGACAGCGTGCACGCCGAGCGGCTGCGCGTCTTCGCTTCGCAGTAGCTTGCGACTGCGGTTGGAGGATGCGACTGCGGTTGGAGGACCGTAGCGGAGTTCGGTAAACGACTGCGCTCGGGAGTACTCACCCGCAGACTCTTTGCGAGCAGGGCTCGCCGGCAGGCGCGCACAGGCCGCAGCTCGGGTTGCAGCACACCAGTCCGACGTTGCAGGTGGTCATGCCGCAACTCACGCTGACCGGGTATTCGATGGCGTTGCCGCAGACCCGAGTTTTGTCGCAGGCTTGGCCGGGGCGCGTGCAAATGCCGCAGCTCGGGTTGCAGCAGGACTCCCCGACGTTGCACGTATTCGGTCCGCACAAGACGCTTTCCGGGATGGTGGACATGCCACACACGAGCTGCGAGCACTTTTCGCCCGGCGAGGTGCAGGTGCCGCAGCTTGCGTTGCAGCAGACTTTTCCGGCTGGGCAGAGCGTGTCGCCGCAGGGCACGCGGTTCTCGGCAACAGTGTCGGAAGTCGCTTGGCCACCGCCCGAGCCGGCAACCGTCTCCGGCGCGCCCGCCGCAGCAGCAACGGTCGGAGCGGCGGACTCCGAGCCGCCTGAACCAGCGGAGCTGGGAAGCGTGGGGCCGCCTGCTGCCGGCGTCGTCATCACGCGCGCGGGCTGAGGGGGCATCGACGTTCCATCGTCGAGCGGGGGCGGGGAGGGGGCGGCGTTGTTCGTAGTTGCGGGCAACGCGGATCGGATCTCTGGCTCGGCTCGCGCGGGCGGACGTGGGGCCTCGTGAAGAGCGGAGAGTGTCTTCACGCCGGTGACTGCGGCGGTCGCGAGCACTGCGGTCACAGCGAGGCAGAACATCACAGCGAGGGTTGCGACAAGCTTCGGCTTGATGGTCATGCTGTTACCGGCGGGGCGCGTTCGGTGACCCGTGGTGCAAGGTCCGCGCCGAGCCGTAACGGCCTGGATGCGGCGATTCCGGTCGCAACTGGTCCGCCTCCTGCCCGACGAAGGGCTTGTGGCCGGCATCAACCACCTCGCCGGCTGCGGAGGAAGAATGACCAGCCTACAACGATTGACCGCCTTGGCGCTTTTGCTCGGCGGCTGCGCCGTCGGAGCCACGGACGACGAACGTGGCGCGGAAGTCGTGGCCGAACGGGACAGCGCGTTGTGCAAGAACGCACTCTCGGCAAGCCAAGAGAAGGCGACGTTGAAGCTGATCGATGATATTTGCGGAGACACTTGGTGCGAAGGTGACAACGACTTCCGCTTCGAGCGTCTCACCTGTCGCGCCGGCGCTGCCACCTCGCTGCGTGGTGGCACCTGTACGCTGATGCTGCGCATCCTTCCGCGCGTGGACGGCGCTCCGGCTTACCCCCGCGCCTGCACCACCGGAGGGTTTCACGGCTTCGACTCGCTCGTGGACACCGCAGAGAGCGGCTATCAGTCGCTCAATTGGGACTACTACCTCGCGCTCAGCGATTGCATCAATCAGCTCGAGGCAGAACTTCCGCGCTGAGCGTAACGGGAGGCCGGTCGCGACGGGCGCTGAGGGGGCGGTACGCGAAACTTTGTTGCCGGGCCATGTCACTCGGGGGGCCGCTGCCTCGTCTTGATTGCACCATGACCCACTCTCAGCCTCTACAAGCCCGACTCGACCCACACGCCATCGCCCCGGAGCTGTTGGCGCCGCTGCTCGAGCTTTCGAATCGGCTCAACGCTAGCGGCCTCGAACCTCGTCTGGTCGATCTGATCAAGATTCGGGCGTCGCAGATCAATGGCTGCGCCTTCTGCTTGCATATGCACACGACGCATGCGCGGGCTACGGGCGAGACCGAGCTGCGCCTCAATGTGCTGGCCGCGTGGCGCGAATCGCCGCTGTTTGACGGTCGCGAACGCGCCGCGCTGGCCTGGACCGAGGCGCTCACGCACCTGCCGCAGACGCTCGCGCCCGACGATGTGTACGCGCAGCTCAGCGACGCCTTCTCGGAAAGGGAACGGGTGGCGGTCACGCTGGTGATCGCCACCATCAATAGCTGGAACCGGATTGCGGTCGGCTTCCGTCGCGTTCACGCTATGCCGAACGACCGTGCCGCAGCTTGAGTCTTCCGGGGTCTTGGCCCTGCGCCCCCGCCTGGTGCGCCTTGCCTACCGCATGCTCGGCTCGGTCGCGGATGCCGAAGACGTCGTGCAGGAGGCCTTGCTGCGCTACCAGCGCGTGGACGCGGACGTGGATCGGCCGGACGCCTTCTTGCTGCGCACCGTGTCGCGCCTGGCGCTCGACGCGCTGAAGTCGGCGCGCCGCCGGCGCGAGACGTACGTCGGGCCCTGGCTGCCGGAGCCAATCTTCGACGCGGAGGAAGCCGTGTCAGACGACGTGACACTCAGCTTGATGCTCGCGCTCGAGCGCCTCTCGCCGCTCGAGCGCGCGGCGTTCTTACTGCACGACGTCTTCGGGGTCGGTCTGGACGAAGTGGCCACGACGCTCGGACGTGAGCCAGCGGCCTGCCGTAAGCTTGCCACGCGCGCGAGAGAGCACGTGCGCGAAGCGCGATCCCGCTACGACGTCTCGTCCGAACGCGGCGCGGAGATCGCTCATGCCTTCTACGTCGCGTCGCGCGCGGGCGACCTCAGTGGGCTTCGCCGTCTCCTGGCCGAAGACGTGGTCGTTTATTCCGACGGCGGCGGAAAGCGGGCTGCCGCCACGAAGCCGGTGCGTGGTCTTTCGCGAGTCGAGCGCTTTTTCATGGGTCTTGCGCGCAAAGAAGCGTTCCGGCCTGCGTCCTACTACGAGCCAGCGCTGATCGACGGGCTGCCCGGGTTCATCACCCGAGCGAGTGACGGAGCGCCTCAGACCAGCGCTTTCGCGATCCAAGACGGCCGGATCATCGCCATCTACATGGTGCGTAACCCCGAAAAGCTTCAGCGCGTCCGATTGCCGTAGACGAGTCCGGGGGAGCGGAGTGTGAACGGAATTGTCTGACCGCCTTCGTTCTCCGAGATTCACCCGTACTTTGTCGCTGTGCGGACGTCCGTCGGAATGCGGGTCTGCAATATCGTACAAGACCGTGTCACTCAGCAGAGAAGTCCTCGCAGATTCAGCGCGACGCCCGTGAATCAGCCGAGTTTCGAGTGAAAGACGAGGGGCGCGGCGCGCCTTGCGACGAGCCCCGCGGTGTGCGATGCCGGACCGAGAATGAAAACGAGTGCGCTGTGGAGTGTGGGCATCTCTTCGATCCTGTGCGCGATCGCTTGCGGCGATGAGCATCGCGACTTTGGTGAGGCCAGCGGAGGTGTTTCGGGCGAGGGCGGCAGCGGTCAGGCGGGCGCTGGAAAACCGAACGATGGCGGGAACGGCGCGCAGCGCGGCGGAGCAGCCGGCCAAGACTCGAGCGGTGGTTCGGGCAACACAGCGGGTGTGGGCAACGACACCGGCGGCGTGATCGGCGGCGGCCAGAACGGGCGGGGTGGCAGCGATGCCGGAGGTAGCAACGCCGGCGGTGCGAGCAGCGGCGGCGTGAACAACGCCGGCATGAGCAGCGGCGGTGCAATGAGCACGGGCGGCAGTGGTGGCGCAGCGAACACCGGCGGTGCAAGCAATGGTGGCGGCAAAGGCACCGGTGGCACGAGCAATGGCGGAGGCAAGGGTACCGGTGGCAGCACGGGCGGAGGGAAGGGTGCGGGCGGTTCGACAGGGACCGGGGGCACGAGCAGCACCGGTGGTACGAAGAGTACGGGCGGCACGAGCAGCACGGGTGGCGTGAGCAACACGGGTGGCACGAAGAGCACTGGCGGCGCGACCGGCACGGGCGGCGCGAGCAGTACGGGGGGCACGAAGAGCACGGGCGGCGTGACCAGCACGGGTGGCACGAAGAGCACGGGCGGGACGACCAGCTCCGGCGGCACGAGCACCGGTGGCGTGACGGGCACCGGTGGCGCAACCTCCACCGCTTGCACGCCAAACCCCTGTCAAAACGGCGGTAGCTGCCGAGTCAGCGGGACCACGTACGCATGCACCTGTCAGGGCGGTTTTACGGGCTCCACCTGTACGGTCCCGATTTTTCAGCCGATTCCATCCTTGTCCGGAACAGTCGATGGCTGCTTGGCGAGCGGCGTGAGCGGCGATGGCGCGGTGGTCGTCGGATACTGCACCGCAGGCACGCTCGCGCGCGCTTACCGTTTTCAGAGCGCGACCATCACCGAGCTGAGGCCGTTGTCGGGCGGAAATTCGGCAAAAGCGCTGGGCGTCAATCGCAACGGGCTCGCGATCGTGGGCACCTCTGCGGACGCCTCCGGGTTTTCGAGCGCGGTGCGCTGGGCCGGCGACTCGCCGCTCAACTACCAGGGCCTGCTGCAGCAGGACTACTCGAACCAAGCCGTTCGCACCAACGGCGATGGAAGCATTTCGGTCGGCGTCGCGACGCGCACGGGTGAGTACGACACTGGCGTGCGCTGGGCCGGAACCAGCGCGGCGCCGACTTATCTCGCTTCTGGGCAGGGTAACGCCTACAGCTTCGCGACTGGCATCGACTCCAGCGGCAACACCGTGGTCGGCTACTGCTCAGACGAGAGCGAAGGCTTCGTTTGGACTGCGGCCGGCGGCTATAAGGCGCTGCTCGGCCCCGCTGGCGAAACCGAAACTCGCGCGGGCGGCATCAGCGACGATGGGCGCGTCATCGCCGGCACCAGCGTGGGCAACGCGGTGCGCTGGGTCGGCGGTGCTGCGGTCCCCGAAAGTCTCGGCGCGCCAGCCAACCCCCGCAGCTTGAGCTCGGATGGGTCCGTGATCGTCGGCAAAATCGGAACCGAGGCGTTCGTCTGGAACACGAGCAGCGGGATGCGCACCTTGTCGAGCGTGCTCGGTTCGCTCGGCGTCGGCCTCACCGGTTGGGTGCTGCAGGAAGCGACGGACGTGAGCGATGACGGCACGATCATCGTTGGCTACGGCACGCTCAACGGTCGACAAACCGGGTTTCGCGTGACGTTGCCAGCGGGCAGTTGACGGTGCGGCGCTAGAAGCGCCCGCGCAACAGGCGCAATTCTTGGGTGTCGCGGAACGCCACGTCCCAGAATGCCCCGAGTTTTGGCCCTCGGGACGTGATAGGGGCCGAATTGATGATCCTCGACCAGCTGAAGTCGCGGACTGCGGCGAACCACGCGTCACTCGAGCGTCGGCTGCACATTACCCGAACGGAGCCGACGCTGGTTGACTATGGCAGCTACCTCAGCGCGATGTACGGCTTCACCGCGCCACTGGAGGTCGGTTTCCAGCGTTTGCCGCTCGCGCTCACGGAGGAGCTGGAGCTCGGCTTGCGGCTCAAGGCGCGGCTTCTCGCGCAGGACTTGGCGCGCCTCGATGTGAGACTCGGCCGCGTGGTTTCGGCGGATGTCTGCGAGCAGCTTCCGGCGAACGACAGCCCGGCGCGTACGCTCGGCACGCTCTACGTGCTCGAAGGGTCGACCTTGGGCGCGCGCTATTTGCTTCGTCATCTGCAGCCTCTGGCCATCGAGGACTGCAGCTCTTACCTCAGCAGTTACGGTGACTCGCTCGGTTCGATGTGGGAGAAAATGCGCGCGGTCTTGGTTCGGCACGCGGAGGTGCATCCGGAGCAGCAGCCCGATCTGATCGATGCCGCGCTGCAAACTTTCGAGACACTCGACGCTTGGTTCGTGCGCTGCGGGGCAGCGGAAGCGAGCCACGCGTCGTGAACACGAGCGAACCCGCTCCGCCTCCTGCAGTCACCCTCGCAAACTGCGATCAAGAGCCGATTCATATCCCCGGTTCGATTCAGACGCACGGCATTCTGCTCGCCGTCGACGAGCCGGAGCTCTGCGTGCGCATGGCCAGCGTGAACACGGGGCAGCGGCTCGGCGTAGAGCACGACGCTCTGCTCGGTCGCTCGCTCGACGCCGTTCTCACCGCCGACAGCGTTGGCATGATCGCCGATGTTCGTGTGCGAAGCACGCTGCGCGACCACAACCCGCTGAAGCTCGTGTCGGCTCGAAGCGGTCAGGTGTTCGACGGTATTCTGCATCGCTCCGGGGGCTTGCTGCTGATCGAGCTCGAGCCGGCCACGAGCAGCGACGATCTCTCGTTCGGGCAGTTCTATCGCCGGGTCCGCAAGTCGGTAGCAAGGCTGCGCGAGACGCAGCGGGTGCTGGACTTGGCCGCGCTCGCCGCGCAAGAAGTGCGGAATTTGACGGGGTTCGATCGCGTCATGGTCTACCGCTTTGCGCGCGACGCGAGCGGTGAGGTGATCGCCGAGGCCAAGCGAGACGACCTCGAAAGCTACCTGGGTCTGCACTATCCCGCTTCGGACATTCCGGCTCAGGCGCGGCGCCTCTACACCATCAACTGGCTGCGGCTGATCGCCGATGTCGGCTACCAACCCGTACCGATCCAGCCGACGTTGAACCCGCTCGACGGCGCTTCGCTGGACTTGTCGCACTCGGTGCTGCGCAGCGTTTCACCGATTCACGTCGAATATCTGACCAACATGGGCGTGAAGGCGTCCATGTCGATTTCTCTGGTGGTCGACGAAAAGCTGTGGGGACTCGTCGCGTGTCACCACTACGCCCCGTACTTCGTGGCTTATGAGGCGCGCGCGGCCAGTGAGTTCTTGGGCGAGGCGCTCTCCTGGCAAATCGCGGCGCGCGAACGGGCGGACGCATTCGAGCACAAGGCCTCGTCTCAGCGGGTGCTTGCCAAGCTCGTCGAGCGTATGGCCGCTTCCCCTCATCCCACGCTCGAGTTAGCAGGCCCCGATTCGCCGCTGCCGAACCTGGTCTCGGCTGGGTCGGCGGCCGTGCACTGCGGCGGCAAGTTCGCCGTGACCGGTCGTGCACCCTCGGAGCGGCAACTGCGGACCTTCGTCGACTGGTTGCCTTCCGTTCTCACCGATCAGCCTCTGCACACGGAAGCCCTGCGCCTCGACTATCCCGGCGCGCCCGAGCTGACCGACGTGGCCGGCGTGCTGGTCGTGCCCATCTCCCTCGAAGATCGACATTTCTTGATGTGGTTCCGCCCCGGCGTCGAGCGCACGATCAACTGGGGCGGCAACCCCGAGAAGACGGTCGAAGTGAAGGACGGCGTACCGCGTCTCAGCCCGCGCGGTTCGTTCGCGTTGTGGAAGGAGACGGTGCGCGGGCACTCAGCGCCTTGGGAGCCGGCAGAGCTCGAAGTCGTGCAGGAGCTGAAGCAGGGGATCCTGGGCGGCATCGAACAGCGCGCAGCAGAGCTGGCAAAGCTGAACGAGGAGCTGCGTGCTTCGAATTTCGCAAAGGACGAGTTCCTCGCCACCGTTTCGCACGAGCTGCGCACGCCGCTCAACGCCATGCTCGGCTGGCTAACCTTACTCGAGTCCGGCGAGCTGCCGCTGACCAAGCGCGCGAAAGCGATGGAAACCGTGACGCGCAACGCGCGAGTTCAGGCTCAGCTGGTCGAAGATCTGCTCGACGTCTCGCGCATCATCAGCGGGAAAATGCGGCTGGACGTGCAACCGGTGGAGCCGATGGAGGTGGTCGAGGCCGCGATCGCGACCGTGCAGCCAGCCGCTGCGGCCAAGGGCATTCGCCTGCAGCCGATCCTCGACCCCAACGCCGGCCCGGTGATGGGAGATCCCGGCCGCCTGCAACAAGTGCTTTGGAATCTGCTGACCAACGCCATCAAGTTCACCCCCAAAGATGGGCGGATTCAAGTTCGGCTGCAGCGCGTCGACTCCTCGATCGAGATCGGCGTCTCCGATTCGGGCTCGGGCATTCGCCCTGAATTCTTGCCTCATGTATTCGATCGGTTCCGGCAATCGAACGGGACCATCACGCGCAGTCACAAAGGTCTCGGGCTCGGGCTGTCGATCGTAAAGCACTTGGTGGAGCTGCATGGGGGCCAGGTGTCGGTCGCCAGCGAAGGGGAGGGTCAGGGGGCGACTTTCACCGTTCGACTGCCGATCGCTTCGTTGCGACCGCCGGCTATCTCGCGTCCGGCTCAGGCCAACTCTCGAGGTCAGCCGGGCTCTGGAACCATGCTCGAGCCGAAGGCGGAGCTGGCCGGACTGCGCATGCTGGTCGTGGACGATGAGCCCGACGCTCGTGAGCTCGTGACCACTCTGCTGGAAGGTAACGGGGTGGAGGTCACCGCGGCCGCCTCCGCGCAAGAAGCGCTCGCGCTCATCCCACGCATGCTGCCCGACATTCTGCTCTCCGACATCGGCATGCCGAAGATGGATGGCTATGAGCTCGTGCAAAAGCTCAGGCAGTTGCCGGTGGCGAGCGGGGGGCGCACGCTCGCGGTGGCGCTCACTGCGTTCGCGCGCAGCGAGGACCGTTCCCGCGCGTTTCTCTCCGGTTTCGACATGTACCTGCCCAAGCCGGTCGATCCTGCGGAGCTGATGGCGTTGGTCATGACCTTGAACCAGCGTCTGCGCGCGGAGCAAACCGGCGAGCGCATCACGCCCACGCTCGATGCTTCACCGACGCCACCGCCCAGCAAGCTGCCGGCGGCGACCCTACCGCTCTCCGAGCTCAAAGTGCTCGTGGTCGACGCGGAATCGGACGACCGCGCCGAGCTCGTGCGGACGCTGGCCAAGGCGGGCGCGCTGACGAGCGTCGCGAAATCGGCAGACGATGCGCTTCGTCAGTCCGCGACCTTGGATCCGGACGTCTTGGTCTCCAGCATGTCCCTGCCGGACCGCGACGGCGCGGCCTTGCTGCGCGACCTTCGTCTGCAAAACGGCCACCGCACCATGCCCGCCATCGCGCTCACGCCCACCGGAAGCAGGGAGGAAGCGCGGCGCGCCGTCTTGGCTGGGTTTCAAGCGCACGTGCCGCGCGAGAGCGCGCTCGACGGCCTGGTCGCACGGATAGCCAAGCTTGCAGCTTGGAGTCACCGGAATACTTCTTCATGACGCAAGGGACGCAGCAAGCGAACGACGGCCGGCTCGAGAGCGGTATCGCAGGGCTCGATCAGCTGTTGGACGGCGGGTTCGTGAGCGGCGGGGTGTACCTGATTATGGGTGCGCCGGGCACCGGCAAGACGACGCTCGGAAATCAATGTTGCTTCGCGCTTTCGACGCGCGGACAGAAGGCGGTTTACCTCTCGCTACTCACCGAGTCGCAATCGCGAATGCTCGCGAACCTGCAGGCCATGAGTTTCTTCGATGAAGCCGCGATTGGCAGCTCCATTACCTACGTCGGGGGGTACTTGGTGCTGCGCGAGCGCCGACTTCCGGGCTTGTTTCAGCTGATCCGTAAGCTGGTGGCCGACGAGCAACCGAAGCTCTTGGTGATCGACGGAGTCACGGCCTCGGTGCGCGACGGTGAAGCCGGCGTTCGCGAGTTCATTGCCGACTTGCAGCTGCTCAGCGACACCGCAGGGTGCACGACGCTGCTACTCGCCAACATGAACAGCGCGGACGCGAACTCGGCCGAGCACTCGATGGTGGACGGCATGCTGGAGCTTTCGATTCACCACATGGGCCAGCGCGCGTTTCGAGAAATCGAGGTCCTCAAGTGCCGAGGGGTCAACCACTTCCTGGGTGGCCACGAGCTAGAAATCACCGAGAACGGTGTGATCGTGCGACCGCGCACGGAGCTCTCGTTGGTGCGTCGCGCGCGCGTCGCGCCGCCTACCCAATCGACGCGCCTCGCCACGGGCATCCAGAACCTCGACACGATGCTGGGCGGCGGCCTGCTCAGCGGCAGCGCCACTATGCTGCTCGGCTTTGCAGGCAGCGGTAAGACCCTGCTTGCGTCGCACTTCCTGGACGCGGGCGCGCGCGCGCAAGAGCCCGGCCTCTACTTCGGATTTTACGAATCGCCTGCGCGCTTGACCGAGTCGGCCGAGCAGGTTGGGCTGGCCTTCGCCCAACACGCCAAATCGGGGCTGATCGAGTTGGAGTGGCAACCTCCGCTGAGATACAGCCTCGACGCGCTCGCCGAGCGCCTGCTTGCCAACGTACGCCGCCGAAGAGTCCGCCGGCTGGTGATCGACGGCCTGGACGGTCTGCGCCAGAGCGCCTTTCACCCGGAACGAACCATCCGCTTCGTCGCCGCGCTGTGCAACGAGCTGCGCTCGGAAAACGTCACGCTGCTGGTCACCGAGGAGACTCAAAAAATCTTCGGCCCCGAAGTGGAAGTGCGCATCGAAGGCATTTCGGCTTTGGTCGACAACATCTTACTGCTCGAGTACCTCGATCTGGACTCCGAGCTGAAGCGTCTGATCTCGATCGTGAAGCAACGTGGCAGCAGCTACGAGACCGCCGTGCGCGAGCTCCGCATCAGCGAGCGCGGTATCACGCTCGCGAACGACTCTGCCAGCGCGGCCGCGATCATCCAGCACGGCCGGGAATCGCGAAGAGGCCATCGTGATTCTCCCGAAAGTCGCCGCGACACGCACGGCTCGGGTCGCTGAAGCTCGCGACTTTGGGGCTGGTGCATCGCGAACAGTCAGAGCACCGCAAAAAGCGCGCCGCTCAGCGCGAGCAGTAGGACGACCACCCAAGGGGGCGCTTTCCAAACGGTGAGCAGCAGGAAGCCGCTGATCGCCAGCACGAAATCACGACTCGAGCGCACGGCACTCGTCCAAATTGGGTCATAAAGGGCCGCGCCCAGAATCCCGACGACCGCGGCGTTCGTGCCGCGCATGGCGGCCTGCGCGTTCGGCCGCAGGCGCAGCGCGTCCCAGAAGGGCAGTGTGCCGTAGACCAATAGCAACCCCGGCAAGAAGATCGCGACCAGCGCAATGGTCGCACCAGCCAGGCCGTTCGGTGCCGGAATCACGGCAGCACCGAGATAGGCGGCAAACGAGAAGAGCGGCCCGGGAATCGCTTGAGCCACGCCATAGCCGGCCAGGAAGGCTTCGTTGCTCAGCCAACCCGGCGCGACCACCTCTGCCTGCAGTAACGGCAACACCACATGTCCACCCCCGAAGACCAACGCGCCCGAGCGATAGAATGCGCCGAAAAGTTGGATGGACTGCGGGCCCGCGCCACGAGTCACGAGCGACAGGAACAAGCAGACTGCGTACACGAACAGCGAAGCCGCGCCGGCCCGCCGCGATACCGGAAAGCCCAGGTGACCCGGCAAAGCGGGCACTTCAGCTCGACACAGCCAGAGCCCGGCGACCGCGCCGAGTGTGATCGCGCTGAGCTGGCCGTACGAGCCGCCCACGAAGACGAGCACCGCAATCGCTGCCAACGCAATGAAAGCCCGCTCGCGATCTGGGGTCAGGCTTTTGGCCATGCCCCAGACCGCCTGTGCGACGACCGCGACTGCAACCAGCTTCATGCCGTGGAGCAGCCCCTCCGCCGCCGCGCCTCTGAGCAACGCAGCGCCCAGCGCGAAAGCGAACAGCAGGACAGCGGACGGCATCGTGAACGCGATCCAAGCGGCGAGCCCACCGAGCACGCCGTTGCCGCGCCGGACGCCGAGCGAGAAGCCGACCTTGCTCGACGCGGGCCCCGGTAAGAACTGACAGAGTGCGACCAAATCGGCGTACTCGACCTCGTCGACCCAGCGTCGACGCACGACCAACTCGTCGCGGAAATAGCCGAGGTGCGCGACCGGGCCGCCAAAGGAGGTCAGGCCCAGCTTGAGAAAGACTCGAAAGACTTCGAGCGGCGAGCCGTGGGCCGGCGCTGCAACTGGCCGGGACGGGCTCTGCGCGATCATCGCCCTATGGTAGCGGTGCCGTTCACTCTCGGCACCCTTCAGTCTCGCTTTCCAGCAGAGTGTCAATCCGTCCCCGGACCGCGCGGTAGCGTTCCCGCCGATTGGCAGCTGCATTCATGTGCTTCCAACCTAAACGAGACCGCGCGGGATCGCTAGCCCGTGCCGCGCGATCAGTCGGCTTTGAGTAGCTCGTAGATGCAGAAGTCGAATGAGCGGCTGGTGGTATCCCCGGGCACCAGCACCGCCATCGACACCAGCGGAGAGAAGCCGTCATAGGCGGTGCCGGCGCCGCCTTCCCAGCACTGAGTGTTGAAGGCGTGCCAGAACATCTTGTCGGTTTGCCCGGTGATGTCGTTGCACCAGCGCTGGGTCGGATCGGTGTCACCCTTCGGTCCCTGAATCTGAATCCGCAGGGGCGTGCCGGCGCGGTTCGTGACACTGTAGAAGAGCCGGCCGTTGCCGGTGTCGTCCAGCGGGCTCCAGGTGCTCGGGGCCGGCGCGGTCATGCCTGGCATGGCTTTGTCTTGTGCCAGGTTGAAGCCGAGCATCGCGACCGCGGAGTAATCCGAGGTTCCGACCACGGTGCCGCTCACGCAGAGTTGACGACCCGCCGGCAGAGTCGAGAAGTCGGCTGGCGAGATGGTCGAAGCGGATTTACCGTCCGTCGCGGTCCAAGCGTAGCCGTGCCAGGTCGATGTCGTCACGTAGCCGCCTTCGCTGACCACGAAATTCGGACTCGAGACGCCGACGCTGGCTTCACACCCGTTGTAGCAATTCTGAAAAGCAGTTGGGTCCCCGCCCATTCGCGGCTCCCATTGGTCGCAGGGATAGTTGAGGACGCACTTGTTCAGGCACTGATCGACCGGATCGGTGTCGCTGCACGGCAGCTCCACGGCTTGGTCGCAGAGCAGGCGTTTGGCCTTGGCGTTCGCGCAGGTGGGCGTCACGGTGGCGCCCCCGGCCAGATCACAGGCCTTGAGACAGGTCCAAAGTCCGTTCATGACACCGGCCTTGGACTGCGTGTATTCGTCGCAGGAAGAGTCCAGGTAACAGGCGGTTTGACACAGGGTCGGCGGGGCCGTGTTGCAGGAACGAAAGGGCGCGTCACCGCTCACGACGCACGCCGCGGACCACTCGAGTAAGTCCTGACATTGGAGCGGGGGTGAGGACGTGCCGCCGGTGCCCGTGCTGGTGCCGCCGGTCACCGCGGTCGTGCCGCCCGTCGTCGCGCTCGTACCACCTTGACCCGTCGAAGTTCGCCCGCCGGTGCCAGAACCGGACGTGGACCCGCTACACTCACTCGCACAGGCAGTCGAGGCGCAAGCGATCAGGTTCGCAGCCGCGATGATCGCGGCTGAATCGTTGGCCGCGCCCTTCACGCATTGGTTCTGACAGCTGGAGTCGCCCTCAGCGCAGCTGAGTTCGCAAGTGCGGAGCGATTGGCAGGTGGGCGAGTCGTCGCAGGCTTTGCTCTGGCTCGGGCACTTGTCGTCCGCGCAAACGAGGCACTGATTCAAGGCGCCGTTCTCGTTTTCGTTCTTGGAGCTGCAGGCACCCAGCAACGCGAACAAGGTCACGGCACTCAGCGCGACTCGCGACCCGAATCCGAAACGAAATTCCCTCTCCGTCCACTCGTGCGCAGGCGACTTCGGCTTTTCTAGTTGGAGCATTCCGAGCCCCTGAGCAGGATTCGTACCACCGCTCGCAGCCTCACTTTTCGGGCATTTACGTTGTGTTTTTCGACGATCGGCGGGGCGTTGGACGTCCGCGGACGTTCAGTGTGGACGTCCAGCCGTCAGGGTGCGACGCGGCGAATGGATCAATCTACGTTTCGAGTAGTCGCAACTAGCAAATCCGAGCGCCATTTTTGGCGGTGGGTTTCCAGTGGAATGCCGCGCTAACCGGCGGCCTCGACGATAGCCCCGGCGAAGCGGTTGACGCATCGCACGTGCTCGGCTCTGCTCCGGCCCTATGGTCGTCGTGGCCGGCGACGCGGAGCGTCTCGTAGTCTCGCAAGGGCCGAGTTCGGGCTATCGCGCCGTCACGGCCGCTTCCCTGCTGTTCGCGTTTTGCGTCGCGGTTTACGTGCTGACGCAGGTGAAGACGGTCGGGGCGCCGCCGCTTTGGAGCGCTGGCCTGCTCGGGCTCGCGCTGTTCAATACGCTCGCGCTCTTGCGCTTCTGGACGCACACCGAATTCCGCTTCGATCGCAAGCTAGGCTTGTTGTCAGTCGGGCATGGGGGGGCCGGGCGCGTGTCACACCGGCGCGATTTGCCGTTTGCCGCAGTGTCGGCGCTGGTCGATCGCCGTTCGGCTGATCGTCGCGCCATCGAGCTGATCTTGGCCGATCGCTCGGCGCTGGTGTTGGCCAAGGAACGCTCTTCGCTCGCGGATGCGCTGGACCGCGTCGCCCGCGAGGCGAGTCGCATACTCAAGCTCCCGGTCGAGCTCGCCCCAGGGGCCGTGCTCGCCGATCGCTTCGAGATCGACGAGTTGATCGGGCGCGGTGGCATGGGCGTCGTGTACCGGGCTCGTGACCGCCGAACCGCGCAGGACGTCGCGATCAAGTTGATCGGGCTTTCCGCAGAGAGCACGCGGCGAGAACGCTTTACGCGCGAAAGTCGCCTGCTCGCGCACTTCGATCACCCCCGCATCGCCAAGTACGTGGCTCACGGCGAAACCGAAGCCGGTCACGGGTTTTTGGCGATGCAGTGGCTCGAGGGTGCGGATCTGGCTAGCGTGCTCGCGGACGGTCCGCTGTCTCTGTCCGACAGCTTGCGCGTCGTCAGCGGCGCAGCGGAGGCCTTGGCCGCCGTCCACGAGAGCGCGGTTATTCATCGTGATCTGAAGCCG
Source organism: Polyangiaceae bacterium (assembly GCA_035549735.1). Classification (GTDB taxonomy): domain Bacteria; phylum Myxococcota_A; class Polyangia; order Polyangiales; family Polyangiaceae; genus PMG-095. The sequence goes on from DASZQI010000080.1 coordinate 38,760, forward strand.
AGTAACCTGTTTCTGCGCGGACGCCGTCCGACCGATCCGGTGCTGCTCGATTTCGGTATCGCACGCGGTATCGAGAGCAACACGCTGCTCACCGGCACCAAGAACCTGATCGGCACGCCGCACTACATGGCGCCAGAGCAGGCTTCGAGCCAGCGCGACCTGACTCCGGCGGCGGACGTGTTTGCGCTCGGCTGCATTTTCTACGAGTGCCTCACAGGGCGCAGAGCTTTCGCTGCGGACCAAATCTTCGGAGTACTCGCGCGCATTTTGCACGACGATCCGAGCCCGATCCGCAACGTACGACCTTCGGTTCCGGAGGCCTGGGCAAGCCTCATTATGCGCATGCTGGCAAAGTCGCCGGCTGCCCGCCCGCCCGACGGCGCCGCGCTGGTCGCCGAGCTCGCGCTGCTCCCGCCGGCTGGGGACGACGCGCCAATCTCGACGCTGCGCCCCGCGGTGAGCGAGCGCGACGCCGCCGATCAAGTGCTGGTTTGCGTCGTGCTCGCAGCGCTGACCGGCGACGAATCGAGTGACGAACAGAACGAACGCCTCGACACGAGCAAGAGCGCTGCGCAGCGTTTCGGCTGCCCGATCGAGCGCTTGGCCGCTCGCTCACTCTTGGCCACGGTGCTGCCGAAACAGAGCGCGGTCGACCAAGTGCGAATTGCCGCGCGCTGCGCGATGTTTCTGCGCGAGCAGCTGCCGGAAGCCCGCATTGCGCTGGCCACCGGCCGCGCCCCGCTCGGCTCGAACGCGCGCGTCGGCGACGCGGTCGATCGCGCAGCACGACTGCTCGAAATGAGCGTCGATGGCGACGGTGTACGGCTCGACGAAGTCAGCGCGCGCTTGCTCGATGGCCGCTTTGCCACTCGGGAAGACGGTGTGAGCTCGCTCTTGGTCGGCGAAAGGCCGGAGCTCGACGAGAGCCGGCCGCTACTCGGCAAGCCAACGCCGTGCGTGGGCCGCGAGCTCGAGCTGATCCAGCTGCAGGCGAACCTGGCCAATGCCATCGAAGAGAACGCGCCCAAGGCCGCCGTCGTCGTGGGGCCGCCGGGCTCGGGTAAGTCGCGTTTGCGCCACGAGCTGTTGCGTCGCTTGCCACTCGCGCACCCCGGCAGCGCGCTCTTGATCGGCTACGGCGATCCGCTGAGCGCGGGTTCGCCCTACGTCCTTTTGGGCGATGCGCTGCGACGCTTCGCCGGCATTCGCCTGAACGACGAGCCAGCGCGCGCGCGGGGGCTGATCGAGAACGAGCTTTGCCGGCGCATACAACCGGAGCAGCGCCGGCGTGTCAGCGAGTTTCTGGGCGAACTCATGGGCGTGCCCTTTCCGGCCGAGGAAAGCGCGCCCCTCGCGGCGGCCCGCGGCGACCACCGAGTAATGAGCGAACAAATCTCGGCCGCCTTTGCCGACTGGGTGGCGACCGAGTGTCGCGCGCATCCGTTGCTGTTCGTGCTCGAAGACCTGCAATGGGGCGACGCGCTGACGGTCAAGTTGCTGGAAAGCGCGCTGCGCGAGCAAACCGCGCCACTGTTCGTGCTCGCCCTCGGTCGGCCCGAGGTCGAAAAGGCTTTCCCCAGGCTGTTCGGTGAGCACAAGGCCTTGTCGCTATCGCTCAGACCGCTCAGCAACAAGGCCTGCGAGCAGTTGGTGAGAGGCGTGCTCGGCCCGGAGCTCGAGCAAGTCGCGGTGACTCGCATCGTCAGCCTCGCGGCGGGCAACGCGCTGTTCCTCGAAGAGTTGATTCGTGCGGCGGCCGAAGGGAAGGCGGGCGACGTGCCGGAGTCGGTGTTGGCGCTCTTGCAGGGACGTCTGTCGCGCCTCGCGCCGCAGCAACGGTTGGTTTTGCGCGCGGCCAGCATTCTCGGGGAGACTTTTTGGCGCGGGGGTGTAGCGAGCATCGGCAAGGCCTGGGGTTCGGAAGAGCCGCCCGACGCCTGGCTCGCGCAGCTGGTCGAAACGGAGATCGTCGCGGAGCTTCGTAGCAGCCGCTTTCCCGGTGACGTCGAGTATGCGTTCCGGCACGCGTTGGTGTGTGACGCCGCGAATGGCCTGCTCACCGACGAAGATCGTCGCGCGGGCCACGTGGCGGCTGGAAAATGGTTGGAAGCGGTCGGCGAAACCGATCACATCGTGTACGCGCGCCACGCGATGGAAGCCGGTGATCGAGCGCGCGCGCTCGTCTGCTACACGTTCGCCGCCGAGCGTTCCCTCGAGCTTTACGACTTCGTCCAAGCTCTGGAGCGAGCGACGCGCGGGCTCGAATGCGGCGCCGAAGGGGAGGAGCTCGGCCGGCTCGAGTTCGTGCAGTCGGCAGCGTACTACAGCTTGGGGCGCTGGACCGACGCGGCCGACGTGGGCCTCAGCGCGCTCGAACGCCTGTCGCCGGGGAGCCGATATTGGTGTTCGACCGTCGAGCAGCTGATGCAAGTGCTGCCCAACGTTGCGGCGTTCGAAAGCTACGAGGCCATTGCCGAGCGCCTGCGCACGACCAAGCCCACACCCGACGCAGAACCCGCCTACCTGCGGGCGCTGTGCACGCAGATTCTGGGCTACGGGATTACCGGATCCCACGAGCGCGGCGCCGCTTGCTTGCGCTTGATCAGCGAGTTGGTCGACATCGACACTGAGCCAGACATCGTCGCGCGTGGCTACGCTCGGCTTTGGCGCGCCGCATACGACAACATCGTCGGCGATGATGGGCCTGCGACGCTCGCGCTCGCCGAAAGAGCGGTGGCGGATCTGGAGGAAAGCCAGATCCTGTACCGTCTGAGCCTGGCCGAAGTCATTCGCGGGTTCTGTCTGTGGGGGCTCGGCGAATTCGAGCAGAGCGAACGGGCCGTGCGCCGAGGCGGCACGATTGCCGCGCAGATTCACGATAGCTACCACGTGTGCTTGGCCGATTGGTACCTCGGTCTCACGCTCTCGGAGCTCGACGATCCCGAAAAGCTCGAAGAGGCCGACCAGTGCGCGCTAACCATGGTCCAGCGCAACGTGAGCCCGATGTTCGAACCCACAGCGCGCATCATCCGCGCCCGAGTCGCCTTCGCCAAGCAGGATTGGCAGCGCGCGGAGAGTGACGGTCGCCACGTGCGCCGCTCGATGCCCACGCTGCTGCCCTACACCTTGATGGCAACGCCCCCGCTCGTCTACGCGCTGATCCGGCAAGGCCGTGCCGAAGAGGCTGCCCATGTGGCTCACGAAGACCTGGCAGCGCTGAACAAGCTGCAGGGGCCCGTGTGTTCCGAAGTCGCATTTCTGGTCGCTGCTGCCGAGGCTTTCTTCGAGAACGGCGAAAGCGCGCCGGCTGAACGAACTTTGCGCCAAGCGCTCACACGAATCGACGCCAGAGCCGCAAAGATGTCGGAGCCGCTCACCAAAGAGACTTACCTGAGCCGGCGATCAGAGAACCGTCGCGCGCGCGAGCTCGCGGCAGAGCGGCTGCGGCCTTGACGGCCTCGCCTTACCGGCAGTCCTCGGGTAGCCCGATGTACACTTGACCGAGGGCGGTCGGCGAGCCATCCGCGTTCATGAGTTTGGCGTTGGGAATGGGGCCAGCGCTGAACCACGAATAGCGAAACACGTGAGGGTTCTGGTTCAGGTAAGGGACTGCCGCGCGCATGTAGGCTTCTTGCGCGGCTACGGTCGCGCCGCCATCGCACGAGAATTCGGTCAGCCAAATCGGCTTGCCGAATTGCTCGAAGCCTTCCAGGTTCCCGCCGGGTTCGAGGTAGTCCTTGAGCGACGGCAAGTCGCAGTTGTACCAATGCACCGCGACGTAATCGACTTTGCAGCCTTGGCATACCGCGAAGAAGTCTTTCAGGTATTGGTACGGGTTCGTGCCATTGCAGTCAGCGGCCGGTCCGCAGAAGTTCATTCCGGGTGAGACCAGGGGAATGTTCAGAGCGCTGGCCTTCGCCTCGAGCATCGGCCAATAGCTCGCTGCTTGCGCCGCGGTCAGGTTCGATTGCGCGTGAAAGTTCGGCTCGTTGAAGGTCAATAGGTACTTCGAGCCGGCGGGCAGCATCGCATTCACGTCTGCCGCGCCCCACACCATCGGCGTGAACTCGATGCCCACGTCGGTGCCGGTGCGCTTCGGCGACCAATTGTACCACCACGCGACCGCGGGAAAGAACGCCGCGGCCGGCGCGGTGTTGGCCGCGATGCCTCGTTTGCAATTGCGAGCAGCGCCGCCGCCGCCCGCCATACCCGCTGCGGCGCCAGTCCCACTGGTTCCGCCGGAACTGCGCCCTCCGCTCGAGCCTCCCGCGCTCTTCATGCCACCCGTGGACGTTCCCCCGAGCGTCGCGCCAGCGCCGCTCGAGGCCCCGCCCTTTGCCGAGTTGGTGCCGCCGCCAGCCGAGCCGCCGGTTGCCGCGCTGGCACCGCCGCTTGCAGAGCTGCCCCCAGTCATGCCCGCGCTGTTCGCAGCCCCGCCGGTTGCCGAGCTAGCCCCGCCCCCGCCCCGGTTAGCGCTGCCCCCAGTCGTGTCGGGATCGGCCGTGCCGCCACCCGAGCACGCGACGGTGACGCAGCCCAGGCAGAAATACGATCCAATGATTCGTGAGAGTGCTCGCGTCATGTTCACTCCACGGAGTTACTGAGGTAGCCGCAGGCGCGCTATCGCGTCGACGTCGGCGCGGTTCAGCGTGTTCGGCAACGCCGGCAAGAGGGGGGAGAGGGCGCTCGGGATGTTGGCAGGGTGAACGACGCCGACCTGAATCGTGCGCGTGTCTTGGTCGAGCAAAATGAAGAAGTAGCGATCCCCGTCGGGTCGCCGCCAGACCGGGCAGCCATCGGAGGTACCGCCGGCAGTGACCACCGGCCCGCGCTCGTAAGCCTTGCCGGCGCAGGCGTCGACCACCTCGACGTCGGCAGGAAAGGCAGAGCGATCGCAGCTGGCTTTGCAAACCGAGCCGCCGACGTGGCCGGCTTGAAACGAACGCACGCCGGTGCTCGCAAATTCGCGATTGGAGAAGTCGTTGTTGTCCATCACGACCTCGAACACGTTGATCTCTCCGCAGCCATCGCCGACCGTACCCGTCTTCGAGTAGCAGTTGCAGGCGCCGTTCCACTTGCGCCCGCCATCGCGCACCAGCTCCGAGGCCACGAACGCCACCCAAGGTCCCGGTTGGCCCGCGCCGGAGCCGTCGCATTTGCTGACGCCGGCGTCGTCGAACTTCATGGACGCGAGAAAAACGACCAGTTTGGAGCCAGCGAAGCCTTGGTGCAGCACGCCGGGGTCGTTCGGGCAGTAGTAATCTCGCCCGTCGCCGCACTCGAACATCGGAGCTTGTGACAGATAGCCAACGCAGTCATTTTTGGTCAGGTTGCCCGGGAATTCCGTGCTGCCCGCGCCCTTCTGCGTGAACCAAAGATTCTCCGAAGCGCGGCTACGTTGATCCCACGAGGTCACCCGCTTGAAGCTCGAGCTGCCCGCGGCCTGCGCCTGATACACGGCGAGCTGCTTGACCTCGAGCGCCTTGAGAATGAGCACCATTTCTTGGTCGAACGGCGAGAGCGAGGTGCTGGTCGTCGAGTTCTGCTTCATGCAGCAATGGGCGCCCCAGGTGTCGGTGCCATCTTTGTAGTTGCACGCGGGGTCGCCCGCGGCGCGGTCGATGCGTCGCGGCCACCAGCCAGCCGCGCCGATGTTGGTGAAGGTAATGGTTCCGCCGCGCGTGACTGGGGACGGTGTGAACGGGTAAGCCCCGAGCGCGCCCGCGCGCCCGGCACCACCGGTCGTCGTCGCACCGCTTTCGCCTGTCGTCCCACCGCGGGTTCCGCTCGAGCCTCCGGTCGTTCCGCTCGAGCCTCCGGTCGACTCGCTCGAGCCTCCGGTAGCGCTGCTCACACCGGCGCTGCCTCCCGCGCGGGCATTTGCGCCTGAGCTCGTCGGGCTGGACCCCGCGGCAGCGCTGCCTCCGGATGCAGGATCGGACGATTTCGAAGCGGACCCGTCGCAGGCGGCCCACAGCGCGGGGAGCAGCAACAATGGGGCGGCTTTCAGCCAGCCTGCGTGCCGGTCGCGCTGCGCGGTCATGGCGCCCCCTGCGGGCAAAAGACGATGTCCCAGTCTTCCCCGGCGCAGGCGCGGACCGGGCTCGGATCGGTGCCGTTTTGGTCGTCGCCGGACCACGCATAGGCGTCGTCACAAGCTTCGAAGTAGCGCGCGACCGGACTATTTCCGTCGTTACGATTGGGACTGACGCAGGCCACCACTCGCCCGCTCGCGTTCTTGTATTGCCCGACCTCGGGGCAATCGCTGATGAAGTCATTGGTGCAGGTCAAGGTCTTGCAGTTCGCACGCGCCGCCGGGACGATCTGCAGGGGCAGGTTGAAAGCATCCACGTAGCTGATGTTGTACCAATCGAAGTCGTTGAAATCGGTGTTGAAGGTGAACTCGGCGAGCGAGTGGTGCTCGGCACCCGGATCCTCACCCACGAACCCCCAGTAGCGTTTGGCCGAGAGCGTTTCGGTCGTGCTGCCGATGTCCACGCAGTGGTGCGCACCCGGCTGGATGGTTCCGCTCGTAATGTCACTGCCTGCAAAGGTGAGCGGCTGCGTGCAATGATTGACGAAGGCCAGCGTGGTCTTCCCGTCACCGTCGTGACGGCAGTCGATGGTGCTCGAGCCCGTCATTGCGCCTGCGGCGCCGCCGCTGCTCTTGCCCGCGCCGCCCGCAGTCCCGCCGCTGCTCTTGCCCGCGCTACCCGTTGCGCCGCCGTCGTTCTTTCCCGCAGCGCCGCCGCTGCTCCCGCCCGCAGCAGCGCCGCCCGACGAGGGCATCCCGACCACGCCGCTACTGCCGCCGAGGCCGCTGGCTCCACTCGACCCGCCCGCCGGTGCTCCGCCGGTGGCGCCGTCGGTTGACCCGGAGCCCCCACAAGCAGACAGCAACAGCACGAGCGATCCAATTGCACCCAGTAACGCGGACGGAGATGTGCTCGAGCTCTCCGGTGCGCTCGCGACAGAAACTTCGCAGCGCAGGGGCTCGTCGTGCGCTGTCACCATTCGACTATCACTTCGTTCAGGCGATCCAGCAAGGCCGGCGCGCCCTGGCGCCGGTCGAAGAGTGCGACGTTCGTCCACACTCTGCTGAACGCTGCCCAAGCCAATTCCACGCCCGAAGTCAGCTGCTGGTGCGTTTTGCGGCGCGCCTCTCGCGCGAGCAACGTTGCCGGCACCTTGCGGCGCTCCGTGACGCTCCGGCGCCGAAACGGCGCTCTCCGTTAGCGGCCGGCTAGAGAGCGGCCGTATTTCGCGGTCGCATGACGCAGTCGCTCGAGGTGTGGACGCGCACATCGTTCGCGCGCACGACGTCGTTTGGGAGCGGGCCGCGGACGATCCTGAGCGTCAGCTCGGCAGGTTCGCAGGGCCACTCTGCGTAAATGGTCGGCTTGCTTCCGGCGCAGTTCGAGGAGCGAACGTGGTGCCACTTTCCGTCCGGCGTGACGTAAAGTCGGCCGGTTTTGGCGACGTACTCGGGTGGCAAACACCCGGCATAGCTAGCGGGCCACATTCGGGTCGGCTCTCCACCGAGCGCGCAGCATGCCTTCTCGTCCACCTCTTCGTAATGCAAGTCGACGCTGCCTTGATCTGGGCAAACATCGGAACAGACGAAGTGAAAAGCCAAGGTCTTGCCCGTCCGCTGATCGACACCGGCGCGCAGTGGCAAACAATCGCCCGCTTGCTTCAGCGCCGCAGCGCCACCTCTGAAGCAGCGCGAATTGCGAAGGCGCACGATGTCTCTCGAGCCTAGCGTGTCTTTCACGAGTGGCGCGAGACACGCTTTCAACCCGGCGTCCTTGCAGCCCGCAACCTCGTGCAGCGGTGGCGGTTTTGCTGCCAATGGTTCCTGCGAGGCGCTCGGCAGCGGTGAGGTGGAGATGGGGGCGACCGAAGCGGATCCGACGAGCTCGCTCGCGGAGGTCCGCGCCGCGGCGTCGACGGGCGAGTCGTCGCGACTACGGCAAGCGGTGACAATCACGAACGCAACCAGGCCCAACGCGCGCGCTCGCGGACCCGCTTTCCAACCCATTTCAACGAGCGTAGCGGTCGCTCGGCGCAGGCGTCAAACACGACGCTCGGACCAAACAAAGCCGCGGGAATCCGCGTCTCAGCGCGCGCGATCCCAGCGAGGGCAGGCGCGGCTGCCGCTGCGCTCTGGGGCGAGCTGTGTTGCCCAAGGTTGCGCGCGCCGCACAGCGCGCTCGTCAACAATGAGGCCCCCAAAAAATTCTAGCTGCGCGCGTACGTTCGAGTTCTCCGTCCTGTCACGTCTCCTCGCGTCACTCGTAGGGGCTCTGCGTGGCTCATGCCGGCGCGCCCCGTGGGGACGGAATTGCCCTCTGTTGCAGTGAAATGGGACGAGCTACGAAATGCCGGCCCCGCGGAAGGGTCGGAGGAAAAATGATTTCAAGACAGCAGATTCGGCTCGGCCTTCTCGTGGCTGTCGGACTCACGAGCTATGGCTTTACAGGCTGCTCGTCATCGTCCACCCCAGACGCCAGCACGGGCGGCTTCGGTAGCACCACGGGCGGCACGGCGAACCAAGGCGGCCAAAGCACCGGCGGCGTCATCGGCACAGGTGGTGTGCAGACCGGCGGTTTGCCTAGTACCGGCGGTACCACCGGCGGTTTCGCCACGGGCGGGACCGCGACCGCGACCGGTGGCGTTGCGACTGGCGGTGTGGCGACCGGAGGGACTGCCACGGGCGGCGCGCCGACCGGTGGTGTCAGCTCGGGCGGCGCAGGCAAAGGCGGCGAAAGCAAAGGCGGCGCTGGCGGGACTCCCGCAGGCGGCACCGGCGGCAGCGTCACGGGTACCGGCGGCGCAGCCAAAGGCGGCGCTGGCAATACGGGCGGGGCCGCTACCGGCGGCGCAGCGACCGGCGGTTCTGGCGGCGGAACCTGCCAAAAGGGCCAAGTGAAGGCTTCCGAAGTGGTGATTATGGGTGAGTCCTTTTATGCCATCGCCCCTCAATACATTCAGAAGCGAATCCAGGACAACGCGCGCAAAGCGGGCTCGCTCGGTGCGAACGAGAGCTATCGCAACGTCGCGGTCAGCGGCCAGAACATGAACTATATCGCGACCACGGAGTGGACCGCGGCCACGCAAGGCGGCGCATCGGTGAAGTTCGTCATCATGGATGGCGGCGGCATCGATTGCCTGTCGGGCGGCTCCACGTGCTCTTCGTGTGCGAACACGTTCAAGACTTTGCTCGGTAAGATGGCCACCGCGGGCGTGCAGGACGTCATCTACACGCGCTATCCAGAACCGGGCGCCCCGCCCGGCTCGAACGCTTCGCTCAAAGCATGCCTCGACAGCACCATGCCCAGCATGCAGACCACGTGTCAGGGCTCCACGGCGCCTCGCTGTCACTGGCTCGACTTGAGGCCCGTTTGGGTGACGGGTGACACCACGGACGGCTTGCATCCGACGCAGTCCGGCGGAGACCACGTCGGCGACCTGATATGGTCCGAAATGGTGAAACTCTGCCTCGCTCAGTAGCTGCCCCTCGAATGCCGACGAGCACACGACAGAAGATGAGGATCGGTTGGCTGGCCACTGGGATCAAGCTGGCGACGTTGGCGCTCGCGGGTTGCGGGTCGGACCCTGCAACCCCTGCGCCCGACCCGCTCGCGATTGAAGGGCCGTGGTTGTATCTGGGACCGTCCGACGGACCGCATACCCTGACGATCGGCCGCACGACCATGGTCTACGCGGACATCGGCGGGACTTGGTCCTCGAATTGGACCATCACGGCGAGTGACAACGCCCAGCACCACTTTCAAGTGGTGTTCGACTCGGGCTCCGGCTCCTACCTTCCGGTCGGGCAGACCATGAGCGGAGTCTATGACGTCAGCGGCACGCTCTTGACGCTTCAGGTAGCGAATGGCGCGTCGTATCCGCAGCTGCAGGGCGCCGGCACCTGCACTGTCGGCACGCCTGTCCCTGACTGCCGACTTTACGTCAAGCAGTGACCGAGCCGCGCCGCGGCGCTCACTGGGCGCCCGCGAGCGCAACCGCGTCGGGCCCGGCCGCGAAGCGAAGTCGGCTCGAGGTGTCCGAGACAGCCTGGAACACGCCTCGAGCCACGTCGGACTCGGTCGTCACCAGAGTGCCTTGCGTGAAGGCGGCCAGGATCTGCTGCGCGAAGGGCGCGTAGGCTTCGGGGATCAGTCCGTCGAGTCGAGGGCCGGTGTTTTTCGAGAAAGCAGTGCTCGGGCCATAGCCTGGCTCGACCAACTTGACCCGCACGTCGAACGCTTCGAGCTCGAACGCGAGCGACGCGGTGAAGCCCTCGATAGCCATCTTGCTCGCCGTGTAGACCGCTACCAGCGGCATCGGTGAAAGCGTTGCACTCGACGTCATGTTCACGATGACGCCCGAGCGACGCTCACGAAACTGCGGTAGCACCGCCTGCGTCATCGCCATCACGCCGAAGGTGTTGGTTTCGAACACCTCCCGTATCGTGGCCGCGGGGGTGACCTCGAAGGCGCCGAACAGCCCAATGCCTGCGTTGTTGACCAGCGCGTCGATCGGCCCGCTCGCCTCCAGCGCCGCCGCAATGCTGGCAGGCCGCGTCACATCGAGCGGCAGCACACGCATCCGCTCTGATCGCGGAAGGAGCTCCGCGCGTGGCGTTCGCATGGTGCCGATCACGTTCCAGCCTTGGGCATGAAAGTGACGCGCGGTTTCGAGACCGTATCCTGAGGAGCAACCGGTGATGAGGATCGTTTTCATGCAATGAGGTATAGAGACCCGAGTTCGGACTCTCTACCGGTCCAAGTCCGGATTTTGTTTGCTAGAGTCCGGTCCAGCCGCCATGCACGACCCCTTGTCAGAAATCATCCGCCTGCTTTCGCCGCGCGCGGTGTTCTCGAAGCCCATCAGCGGCGCCGGCCGATGGGGCGTGCGCTACTCGCGCTTCGACCAGCCGAGCTTCGCCGCCGTGCTCGAGGGCAGCTGTCGGCTCGCGGTCGATGGTCATCGCCCGGTGACGCTGGAGGCAGGCGATTTCGTGCTGTTGCCCGCCACACCCGGCTTCACCCTCTCCGGGTTCCAGCCGGTCCAGCCGCAGCGCATCGATCCCAAAGTCATGCCGTCGCCGAGCGGCGAGGTGCGGCACGGCACGCCTCACGGTCGCCCGGACGTGCGCTTGCTCGGCGGCTACTTCACTTTCGGTTCTCCGGATCAGGCGCTGCTGGTCTCGCTCTTGCCCGGCGTCATTCACGTGCGCGGCGTCGAGCGGCTCACGCTGCTCGTGCGACTCGTCGCGGAGGAGACGCACGAGCACCGTTCCGGTCGCGAGCTCATTCTGTCGCGTTTGGTCGAGGTGCTCTTGATCGAGGCGCTGCGTTCGGCGCCAGATGACGGCGCACCCCCCGGCCTCCTGCGCGGACTTTCCGACGCGAGGCTCGCCCCTGCGCTGCGGCAGATGCACGCGCAGCTCGCCCGTTCCTGGACCGTGCCGCAGCTCGCCAAGGTGGCCGGCCTCTCGCGGTCGACCTTTTTCGACCGCTTTAGCAGCGCCGTGGGTGTGCCCCCGATGGAGTACCTGCTCGCGTGGCGCATGGCCGTGGCCCGGGACCTATTGCGCGAGAGCGGCCTCGGCATTGCGGAGGTCGCCGAACGCGTGGGCTACGCATCGTCCAGCACGTTCAGCACCGCATTCAGTCGCCATGTCGGCACCGCTCCCGGTCGCTACGCGCGTTCGAGCCGAGCGGCCGCGTAGGCGGCCAAATGCTCGAAGCGCTTGCTTTCCCGAGAGGGCTGCCTCGAATGGGCCGCGCGTGCACCAGTGCGGTGCGGCGCGCAGCTCGCGGACGGCAGCGAAACCGTGCGCTTCGCTAGCCGCGAATGAGCCGAGAGATGTGGGAAAGAGTCGGGCTTTGCTCGCAGATGATGCTGATCAGCATCAACATGGGCACCGCCAAAATGGCTCCAGGTACCGACCAGAGCCAGGCCCAGAACGCCAACCAGACGAAGACCACGAGCGGGCTGATTCGAAAGGTACGGCCCAGCACCAAGGGAGTGAGGATATTGCCCTCGATGCTGGTGAGCGCCAGGTAGCTGAGCGGGGGCAAGATTGCGCTCGAAGCGTGGTCGAAGCTCACGAACGAGGCCAACGCCACCACGCTCATGCCTACGGCCGCACCCAAGTACGGCACGTAGTTCAGAACCGAGGCCATGCCCGCCCACAGCCAAGGGTTTGGCATGCCCAGCAATTGCAGTATGCCACCCAAGCATAGGCCGAGCGCGAGGTTGATACAGGTGACGGTGCGCAGGTACTCACCCATCCGGTGTTCGACTTGGTTGATGACCGCGGTGGCGCGCTCGCGCCCCTCCAAGTCCGGCAGCAGTCGAAACAGTCGGCCGAGTAACGTGTCGCCGTCGAGCAACAGGAAGTATGCCGTGATCAACGTGATCAACAGCTGCCCGAGCAGCGCGAACGTGCTCTCTAGCAGCGCGTCGAACAACCCGGGTTTTACGATCGCCACCTGAGGGATCGCGCCGTTGCGGCCGATCTCCGTAAACTGCTCCACCCTCTCTGCGATTCGCGAGGCTTTTTCGACCGGAGCCTTGAAAGCCCGGCTCTTGAACTCCAGCTGACGCACGGCCACGGGTAGCCGATCAGCCCAGTTCGCCGCGGGCGTGGACAATTCGAACACCGCGGCGCCAAGCAGCACCACGACGCCGAGCAGCACGACCGCGCCCGCGACCGCTCTCGGCAGCCGCAGCCTGCCCAGCAAGCGCACCGAAGAGCGCAGCAAGAAGTACAGCATCAGCGCGAACATCAGCGGCACGATCAGGTCGCGCGCGACATAGAGCGCCACCAAGAACGCGATAAGAAAGAGTCCTACCTCCGCCAGCGTCCGCAAATGCGGCCGCTGCTTCACCGCTAAACTCAGCCGCTCAGGGAGAGACGGCCGTCCGGTTTCGCGCACGGAGTCCGGTTCTAAGTCTGGCGACACTCTAGACGCATAGACCCACGGCGTAGAGCGGCAAAGGCGAAAAATGGCGACAATTTTGCTACACCGGCGAACGGCCGGCAGGCTCGCCGTCGTGGCAGGTAGCCTCAGCCGGTTCACGCTGGGGTACCGGGCGGACTCTGCAGACGAAGGCGATCACTGCGCACGACTCGCGCGCCCTGCTGAGCAGCCCAGCGAAAGCGCGGTCAATCCCGAATGGTCAGCATTGATATCGCTTCGCGAGGACGCGCATGCTCTCCCAATTGCCGCGCGTGCACGAGCGAATGAACTCGACGTAGCGGCGCACGCGGCTTTCGGGTTCGAGCGCGAGCAGCGCGTTCGTCGCGGTTACGTATTCGCTCAAGGCTCGATCGTGCCAGCCGCGGACGACCGCGACCGCGGCGCTCGGGCTGAGCTGCTGGTGGCGCGCGACGAGTAGAATCAGGTTCGGTGAGCCGTCGCGTTCGTCTTTTGAAAGGGAGCAGAGGTCATTGGCGAGACCCTGGATTTTCGCCGACAAGAGCTGGCAGTGAAAAATGTCGCTCGCGAAAAATAGCTCGGCGCGCGGCGGGACCGCGAGCAGCAGTTTCCAGAACTCGAAGTAGCCGAGCGCCGAGATGGTGTGCAGACGGCGCGCCAAGACCGTGTCGAGATCATCGTCGATGCCGGAGTCGCGACTGGCGTCACGCACGAACGCGGAAAGATTGAGGTCGACGTAGTGAAAGAAGGCCGAGGCGTCGGCGCCGGAATCGTGCAGCAGCCGTTCGAGGCGCGGACGAAATTCGCGCGCGCAGGCGATCACGGGGTGCTGCGATGCCGAGGACGCGCCGCCGAGCACTGCCCGGTATTCGAGCGCGAGCTCGAGGGGAAGCTCGCGGGAGCGGGCTTCGTTGAAGAACAGGGTCAAGTACAGGAAATGAGTGAGGGTTTGCAGCGCGCTGTCGCCGGGGTTTTCGGCGGAACAGAAGCCGATGAAGGTTTCGATCACGCGCTTCCAAGCGGCGCGCTCGGCGAACAGGTCGAAGCGGTCGGCAAGGCGGTCGTATTCTTGCCCGACCAGCGCGAGTTTCCGCTGATCGAGCACGAATACGTCGAACGGGTAGCTGCGCTGCTCGCTCTGGCGCGCGTGTGCGTCGTTGCTCACGCCGATTTCCGAGCGTCGACGCGTTTGCTCTCACCGAGGCGCTCGAAGCGGGTCGCGCCGCTCGCGCGCTCGAGACCTGTCACCGAGTGCAGGTCGGAAGCGCTGACCGAAAGCGCGCGCACCCCCCAAGCAGTAGACAGGCTGTCGCCGCCGAAATAGCGCTCCTCCCGCCCGAAGCGGAAGCACGGCGCGGCCGGCCAAGACCCGTCCGCGCGTTGGTAACGCACGAGCTCGCCAATGTCTTGCTCGGCGACGAGCCCCAGGTTGGCTGCCGCTGCGACGCGCGCAGCGAGCTCGAGTACGCTCGAATTCGGCGCGGCGAAACGCTCGTGCAAACGCTCTTCCAGCGCGGCCGCGAAACGCCGGTGTGGAATGCCGAAGTCCCGAACCAGGCGCGAGAGGAACAGCAGAAAGATGTCGGGCGAGCTGTAGTAGCGGGTCCCGAGCGCGAAGCTTGGGCCCGTCAGATGCTGCCAGACGTATTCTTCCGAGGCTGCGATGTCGCCTTCGCGTTCCAATAAGTAGAACAAATATAAGGCATTGGCGCACGCAGCGGCATCGACTCGATCTTGCCGGCTGGCATCGTCGCCGATGTAGACGCGCAAGACGCCCGTGGCGTCGACGTTAGCGGCGATGGTGTCGAGCGTCACGTCGATGTCGAAGGGCAGCCAGGCGCCATGCTTTACCATCAGTTCCAGCGCCACGCAGGTGCAATCGATGTCGGCCACTAGCCGTGAACGATCGGCAAAAAAATGTACCAACCCCTCGGGCGTAAATGCTTGGTGCACACGCTCGAGCTGGAGTTCTTCGTCCGGAGCCGTGAGACCCGCATCCGCGAACGCATTCAGCACCAACATGGGCGTGAACACCTCTTCTGGAGATGCGATCGCATGCGCAAAGCTGTGCTCGCTCGAGATGAACGAGGGGAAGCCCCGCGGCGCGCCGTGTTCGCGCAGAAACTTGACCGCTCGTTTGATCTTTGCGTCGCGATTGCTGACCAGCGCGCGCGCAATTCCCGAGGTGCGTGACGACTCCGCCATCTAGTGCTTCCCTGCCTTTGCCGCGACGGGTGCGACGATGTGGGGTAACGGGCAACTCCCGACGGTGATTAGGGGTGCAGCGAAAAAAAGTTCGGTCGCAACCCCCGCGGCTTGACACAATCCGGACACAGCTGCGGTCGCACGCGCCGGTCAACGCAGCTGGCGCTCGATCATCGTGGGGTCGTCCGAGACGATGACTTTCAACTTGGTGGCGTCGATGAACTTGCTGAACACCGTCGCAAACCCTCTGGTCACCGAGCTGGTCGAGTAGATCGCGAACACTACGCGACCGGGAAAACGCAGCCGCATCGTGCGCTTGGCTTGCTCGACCACGTCGGCGTAGCCAAGGTCGAAGCTGGTCATTCGGCCGAGGTCGAAATAGTAGCGACTCGGCGGATTGGGGCTTTTGCTGACGCGCTCAATCAATTCGAGCACGGCGCGCCCGTCTTGAGG
>DASZQI010000081.1:0-116904 GCA_035549735.1 Polyangiaceae bacterium
ATGGCGCGGGGCGGATAGTGCGGCGCGGATGGCGCGGCGCGGATGGCGCGGGGCGGATGGCGCGGCGCGGATGGCGCGGCGCGGATGGCGCGGGGCGGATGGCGCGGCGCGGATGGTGCGGGGTGGATGGCGCGGCGCGGATAGTGCGGCGCGGATAGTGCGGCGCGGATAGTGCGGCGCGGATGGCGCGGCGCGGATGGCGCGGCGCGGATGGCGCGGCGCGGATGGCGCGGCGCGGATGAGTTGGATCTGTGCTCGCGAGAGCGGTGCCTTGCGGCGTGGTGCCGGGCTTGCGAAGTCGGCGGTGTGGTTCGGACTGCGGCTGGTTCGGGCTCGGGTGGTTCGGGCTCGGGTGGTTCGGGCTCGGTGTGGGTTACGGCGCGGCAACAGGTGCGGCGTGAGGTGGCCTATACTAGCGGGGTGTGGTTGCAAGGCGCGGTGTGGTTGCTGGCATGGCGCGGCACGCGCGGCTACTTGCGCGACGTGGTTTCGGCGTGGTGCGTTTAGACCGCGGCGCGGCGTGAGCGCGCGTTCTCTTTCGCGGCGTGAGCGTGGTTACAGGCCGAGTGGCTTGGTATAGGGTGGACGAGCAGGGTGGTTATGGTGCGGCGTGATAGCGCTGAGTGGCACCAGCTCGGGAGGCAGCGTGAGGGTGCCGAGAACGTCGTTTTCCGAGCGCTCTCGACGCGCCGGCTATTGCCGCCTGTCGGGCGGCTCGGGACCGCGCCGCGGATCAACTAGATAGCCTAATTCAAGATGCGGTCTGAGTATCGGGAGGTGATTTCGCCCGAATTGGTGGCGAGGTGGCCCCGCGCGATTTGCCTGACGAGCGAGTCAGGACGAACAGCTCAAGCACGACTGCGGATGCACGCGAGGAAGATGCGAGGAACGATATCGCGTACGAAGGAAACGCACGACGCAAAGGAACGAGTGACGTGCGGGAACGGCTCGAGCGGTGCGCGCCTCTGGCACGAACTGATCGATGTATTCGATCTTGCGACTTTGGTGAGTGAGCTCTCGGGGACGAAGCTGAACGTTGCGAGACTCGTGCGTGTCGTTCGTAGGCTTGTGTTGAGCGCCTATCGTTCGTGCTCGTGTCCAAATGCATATTGGCAAGAACGGCTAGAATTGGTATATGGTCTTCAAGCTCCGAGTAACTGGAGTTTCCTTGTCAGGGCGGTCAGCAGTATCCGAAGCTGCTTCGACTAGACGTTCGCGTCGCCGAAAAACTGCAACTTTTGGTGAGGCTTTGCAGCTGAATTTGCCTATTCCGTGTGGCTGGGGTGGTCGGCGCGGGGGCGCGGGCCGGCCTGCCGGAACCGGTCGCCGATGCGTGCCGCATCGGGTTCGGCCGGCGCATCGAGCGGCGCATCCTGTGCACGTGACACTGCGCAGTCGTTGTCGTTCACTGCGTTCGCAATTCGTTTTTCCTACAGTGCGGGCCGCGCTGGCCGCGGCGAATGGGGCCGCGCCGGATCGTTTTCGGATCGTTGAGTTCTCGGTGCAGGGTGACCATATCCATCTGATCGTCGAGGCGCAGAGTCGCTCGGCGTTGGTGGCTGGTGTGCGCGGATTGTCTGTTCGTATCGCTCGGCGCGTGAACCAGTTGCTCGGGCGACATGGCCGGTTCTTTGCGGATCGCTGGCACGGGCGAGCGCTCGAAAGCCCACGGGCGGTCCGCAACGCGCTGGTGTACGTCCTTTCGAACTTCAAGAAACATCGGCAAGTTAAGGTCGGCTTGCTCGACGCTTTGTCGTCGGCGCTCTACTTCCGGGACTTCGTTGAGTTTCCATCGGACCCACCAATTGTTGCGAATCCGCGATTGCATCCGCGCTCGCTCGGGCCACCCTTTTGCGCCGTCGTGCCAGCGATGACCTGGCTGCTCTCAATCGGCTGGAAACGGCACGGCAGGCTCTCCGTCGCCGAACGGCCGGCAGAGTAGCAACGCGTTGTCGAAGTTACTCCGAAAGGACCCACCGAACTTTGGTCGCTCGTCGCCCTTGCCGGCAGTGCGACGTTGCCCGTTGTCGTAGCTCTCGAGCGCTCTTCGCGTTGCGGACGTACCATGGCTTGCGTGGAATTCGGTCGCCGCGTGCTCCGCCCCGTCCACGCTGGCA
The DNA here is from genome assembly GCA_035549735.1 of Polyangiaceae bacterium. Classification (GTDB taxonomy): domain Bacteria; phylum Myxococcota_A; class Polyangia; order Polyangiales; family Polyangiaceae; genus PMG-095. The sequence goes on from DASZQI010000081.1 coordinate 2,118, forward strand.
AATGGCAGGCGGTTCACCGCCGTCCGCGCTGGGAAACGTGCGGGACAGCGCCGTCCACGCTGGGAAACGGCAGGCGCTTCGGCACTGTTCACGCTGTGGAACGTGTGCGATTCAGCGCCGTCCACGCCGGGGAACGTGCGGGACAGCGCCGTCAGCGCTAGCAAACGGCAGGCGGTTCACCAGCGTCCGCGCTGTGGAACGTGTGCGATTCAGCGCCGTCCACGCTGTGGAACGTGCGGGATTCACCGCCGTCAGCGCTAAGAAACGGCAGGCGATTTGGCACCGTCCACGCTGTGGAACGTGCGGGATTCAGCGCCGTCACGCTGGGAAACGGCAGGCGATTTTGGCGCTGTCGACGCTGGGAAACGCTGGGCGACTCGGCTGTCAGCACCGGGAGAACGGAGGCGATTTCGCTGCGACGCTCAGCGTTGTCCACGCTCGGAGAGTCTGCGCGATTCAGCGCCGTTAACGCAAAAACGCGGGCGGCGATTTGGCGCTGTCCACGCTGAGGATGTGCGCGATTCAGCGGTGTCAACGCTGGAGAACGGCATGCGATTTGCCGTCGTCCACGCCGGGAATGCTGCCCGATTCAGCGCCTTCAACGCTGGGAGATGCTGCGCGGTTCAGCGCCGTGGGTATCAGGGTAAGTGCGAAATGCTCTGCTGAGCGGTGCCCAGTCATTTTGAACGGCGCGGCGCCTCAGGGTCCTTGGGTTCGGTTGCGAGCTGCGGGTCTCCTGGGTGATGCGCTCGTAGCTCCGCTACTCCGGGCGGCCCTGGGCGATCCAGGTGTCGACGAGTTGAATTTGTTCTCGTGAGAGTGAGGGTAGGCCGAGGGGCATGCCGCGGATTTCGCTGCGAGGGTTTGCTCGCTCTTCGTCGTGGCGGGCGATCAGGACTGCGATGAGGCGCGGGGTGCCGTCCGGAAGGGGTTCGAATAGGCTGCGCCTTTCGCCGCGATCGTCGCGGTAGCCCGATTGCAGGCCGCGGTAGCTGGAAAGATCGATGGCGCGGCCGCGAAAGCCGAGGCCTCCCGTGTTGCCGGGGCCACCGTCGCCCAGAGAGGCGTCAGGGTTGGAGTGGCAATGGCGACAGGTGACGCGCAGGATTTTTTCGTCCACTTCGAGGTAGGTGACGCGTCGCTGAAGTGGGGGCAGCCGTTCGAATGCCGGAGTCGCAGGCACGGGCGCGAGCGGGGTCTCGAGCAGGTAGCTGGCCACGTCGCGCGCTTGGCTTTCGTCGAAGCCGGTGACGGGCATCAAGGTGTCGCTCTTGATCGACGGCGGATCACGGAGCCAACGCACCAGCGGCTCGCGCGCCCAGCGCTGGCGAACGTGAGCGAGGTCGGGAGCGAGTAGCAGCGCGTCGTCGTGTTGGGCGCGCTCGGCGCTGGGGGTTTGAGGAAGCGGGGGCACGCGCGTGAAGGTGTGACAACTGCCGCATCCACGGGTCTCGAGTAGTTGGCGACCGCGGGTGGGGTCGGCTTGGCTTGGCGGATGAGGGGGCGCCGTTTCGCGCCGCGCGTGTCGCGGCGTGGTGAGCGCGGTTGCGATGTCGCGTGCGTCCTCTGGGCTAAGCGCGAGGCGCGGCATGCTTGGCGCGAGCAGGGGGCGGACGTCACTCGGGTTGAGCAGGAAATCGCCGATCCAGGCTCGGTCGAGTCGATTTTCGATGCCGATCAGCGAAGGGACGCGCCGGACGTAGCCGACATGCGGTTTCCAGCGCTCGAGCTTGTCGCGTGCGGCAGGGAACGTGCCGGCCAAGATTTCCTGGTGGCAATTGACGCAATGCTGGTTTCGTTCGGCGGGGGCTTCACCAGTGCCTTCATGGCAGCGATTGCACTGGTGCTGATGAATGAGACTGCGTCCGCGCTCGGCGTTGCCAGCGAGCTCACTCGAATTCGAAGCCGATTCGGCCTGAGCTGCGCCTTGGGTGAGCGCGGTCGGTTTGCGGAGCGGAGCGCTAGCGTCGCGACCCGAGCAGGAAAGCGAGCCCACGACGACGAGCGCGATGACGCTCACGATTAGGCGGTGGAGAGCGGACATCGCGCTTCATTCCTCGTGCTCGGGTCGCGTCCGTTCGGTTCAGGAGGCCGATACGCTGGGCGCGGCGCACAGGTCGGCTGACTTGGCCATTGCTTTGCAACGAGTCAGAGCGAGCTTTTCACCGGCAGAATCGCCTGATTGTGCGCGGAGTCGCGCAAGCGTCGCGTAACCCTCGGGGGACGCGATCAAATCGCGGGTTGCGAGCTGTTCGAGCGTGGCGCGGGCTTGTTCGCGGAATTCGGGTAGGCGCGCCATGGCTTCGCCGAGCTCGGTCCGAAGCGCGGGGTCGTCTTTCTTGTCTTGGCTGACCGCGCTGAGGGCGCTCACGGCCCAGTGCAAGTTGCCACTGCGCGCGCTCGCGCTCTTGCCGAGCCAGCTGCCCTGCGCATAATCGGGTACTTCGCGCTCGAGCGAGAGGCTGCCATCGCCGCGCGCAAGCGCGACGGCGAGCACGCGCATGGCGCGTGCCACGATCGGTGAGCTCTCGGCCTTCAGGCTGCGGATGTGCGGAATGACGCGCACCACGATGCCCGCAGCAGCGATCGGTCGGCCTTGCTCCAAAGCCTTTTCGGCCATGGGAATCAGGCGTGGGCGTTGATCGGGTTCGCGCTCCATGAGCGCCGGATACCATTCGCCTCCGCACGCCCGTGCGCTGGTCGGCGTCAATCCGAGGGCAGCGGCCATGGGCAGCGCGAGCATCCAAGACGAGCGTGAGACTTTGCGAAGTAGCGACATGACGAGTCCTCCGAAGGGATATCGATCCGCGCTGCCGGTCCGTGACACCGGTGATGCGCAGGCCAGAGTTGCGTCCACGAATCGCGGACGAGCTTCGGTTGAGCAAGGCGCATGCCACGCTTCGTTGGCGCAAATGCAGCCGAAATTGGCTGCGCCATGCAGGGCGGGTGCGGGTATTCCGGCACGGCGCGCGTGTCCAACCAGCCGCAGCCTTTGGCCAGCGAAGTGTCCCGAGAATTGCAGGGAAGATCCGATTGCTGGAAGACGTATGCTGCGCACGCGCATGAGCTGGGCTCGAACCGCGGCGGCGTTCTTGGTCGGACCGGTGCTGGCAGTAGCTGGCTGCGGGAGCGCGTTGACGTCCGCGCCCCTGGCTCCGCCGCGATCCGTGCCGCCGGTGCTGTCATCCACGCCATCCGCGTCCGCGCCTGCGCCCGTCACAACAGAAGCGGCCGCCGCGCCGCCCTCGCTGATCGCCCCGAGTGCGCCGCCGGCACCGGCTGAGTATTCAACACCGCTGCTCGACGAGCGGGAGCTGGCTCGCGCGATCCGAGCCAGTTGCGAAGCCGCGCTCGCTTCGAAGCGGCCAGTTTTGGTGGAATTCTCGGCCCCGTGGTGTGAGGACTGCCGCGTGCTCGAACGGCTGAAGCGAGCACCTGCGCTCGCGAGCGAGCTGTCGCACTGGCAGCTTCTTCCGATCAATATCGGCGATGGTGACGAACACCCAGGCCTGATGCGCGCGTTTCAAGTTCGTGCCATCGCAAAGTTGGTCGTAGTTGCTCCAAGCAATTGCGCCGCATCGATCGACGTTTGGCCGCGCGGGCCAACGCGAACTCTCGACGGCCTACGCAAGCGAGCCGGCCACGCTGATGAAGAGCTTTCGCGCTGGCTCGCGTCGGTACGCGAGAAACCAGGTCGTCACTAATCACGACAGCGCCGATGGACGCGGCTCCCCGCCGACGTCGCTGAACGCGGCAGCACAGACCTCGCTCGTCCGTCACCCTAACTGAATGCGGCAGCGCCGACGGCGCGGCTCGTCCGCCGACCGCGTGGGTTTAGAGTCGCGAGCTGAACGAGTCGAAAAGATTCGCCCGAGTTGTCCGTTGGACTCCGGCGCGCTCGTTTGAAGCAGCGGGCGCGAACCCCGGCGACGCTTCGGGACGCGACTCGATGGCCGAGCGGCGCTCTGGCCCGGGCGGCCGAGGTACTCTTATTCACGTGTCGCGTTGGCCTCTAGCGGTGTACGGGCGGCCCCGTGCTAGACTGAACGCGGTTGCTTTGGCTCGTTCACTTGGCTCCGCTTGGTGGGTTGCGTTGCTCATCGCTTCGACGATGGGGGCCTGTTTGGACGACGGCGGTCAACGCTGCGCGGATCCACTCAATCCGCAGCCAGACTTGCCGCTGTGCAACCGCCCGGGCTCGGGTGGCTTTCCCAGTACGACCGGTGGCCATCCCGGCCTGGGGGGAGCGGTGTCGTCGACGGGCGGAACCACCACGTCGACGGGTGGCGCCAGCGCGACCGGCGGCAACATGGCCTCGGGCGGCAAGGCTACGACGGGCGGTTCGAACGGGACGGCGGGAGCCGGCGGCGCTGACTCCGAAGGTGGTGCGCCCGAAGGAGGAGGCAACACCACTATCGGAGGGGCGCACACCGGCGGCACTGGTGCGGTCGGTGGCGGCGGGACCGACGGCGGCGCCGATGGTGGCGGCAGCGATGGCGGTCGCGAAAGCGAGGGCGGTGGGGGAACCGACGGCGGCGGGGGCGCCACGAGTGCGGGCGGAGCCTGAGCGCGTGCTCTAATTCAGGCGGCGAGCACCGTGCCGCCGGCACGACAGACTTACGCTTTGCGCTGGCTCAGACCAAGAGCGAGCTCAACGCCATCGGGATCTGCGCGTCGCCCGAGATTTGGATCTTGCCGTTCATCATCAGCTCGAACGGATTCGCGTCGCCGCGCTGCATTGCCAAGAAATCCTCGAGCGCGCAGCGCACGGTGCATTCGGCGGCTGCCAGATTGCGTGGCGCGTTGCCGGGGGTGAGCAGTACGCGGTGTTCTCCGCCGCCGACCGCGAGCGCGAACACCACACTGCCCGCGACCTTTCGAATCATGTCGACGCGCTCGGCGTCCAACGTGAGCGCGCGCAGCACGGCCAGGGTTTGACCGGAGTCGGCGGCGCCCTCTGCGAGCCGCTCGGCGCCGCGCACCAAGATCGGCTCGAAGTCAGCTTCGCTCAAGGTCACCTGGACGATTGCGTCTTCGGGCAAGCTTTCGCTGGTCAGCAGCTCCCCTTTCAACAAGCGAATCGACAGCGGCGCGCGCTCGCCGATGTGGAAGACGACGGCGCCCGGGGAATTTCCGCTGGGTAGCCGCTGTAGTAGCGGGCGGAAGCTCTCGGGCAACCAAGTGCCAAAGAATGCCTGGGGGTCCTTCGGAATCTCGGCCATGGTGGAGGTTAGCGCCGGATCAGCTGGCTGATGGCGTGGGTCTCGCGCGCGCCCAGCAGCCCGAATTGGACGCCGAAACCGCCCGGGTCGGTCCAACGCACGACGGCCGGTAGCGTCATGGCAGCGCGTGAGCCGGGCAGGGTAAGCTGGAGCGAGAGCTGCTCACCAAACACGACGGCCTCGGTCGCCTCGACGTACATCCCGCCCATGCTGATGTCTTTTCCGCGCGCTTCGAAACTCGTGCCGTTCGGACGGCGACACGTGAGCTGAGCGTCGATGGTTGCCCGAGGATGACCGCGCTTTTCGACCACGACTTTCTTCGTACGCCGCAGGCCCGGCCGAGGCAATCTCCTTTGGAAACGCGGAGGAACGGCTCCGAGGTGCGACATGAGCGGTAGCCAAGCGACGGCGGGAATTGCGCGCCACTTCGAGGGCTGGCAGCTCGGCCTGCTGGCCGTGGGAGTCGCGGCCGGCGCGCTTTGGCTCGGTTTGCCGCGGCCAGTCGAACCGGGGCTGGTGCCCTTGCCCGAGGTCGACCGCGTCGTGATCGGGCGCGCGCGACGTGAGGAGGCTGAGCGCGCGCGCGAGGCCGAGCGAACGCGCCTGCCGCTGCCCGTGCGTGCCGTGGGCGAATTGTTTCGCCGTCACGGCGCGTGCGTGGCCGCACAGAATGCGCGTTGTGCACGCGAAGCGCGCGAGGACGCGCGACAACTGGCCGCCACGGTCGTGCACGAGCAGGGGGCCGCTCCGCTCGAGCGGCTGCGCGCGGCTCAAACCGAGCTATTCCTGGACGCGGTGCGCGGCCTGCGCGCGAAAGCCCGGCAAAGCCGCGAACTCGATGAGCTCGGCGGGAACTTCGCACAGAAGGGTGAGAGCATGGGCTGGTTCGACGCCCGCGGTCGGCTCGCTTTGAACGAAGACGAGCTGTTCGTGCTGTTCCGGGTGCGCTGGACCGAGCTCTTGGGGCTACTGAAAACCTTGCAGCTTCGGCCGCGGCTCGATGAGTTTCGGCTCTACTACCGCGTCCAGCTCGAGCATCCGGGCGGCGCCTCGCTGCGCGATCAAGACGAGCGCCGGTTGTCGTATTTGTCGGCGCTCGCCGCCATCGACGGTGAGTTTCCTCGCGCGCTCGCCGAGGGCGTGCTGCTCGCCCGGTTGGGGCGGAGTGAGCAGGCGCTCAGCGCGCTCTCGTCGCACTTGGCAGCGCACCCCGACGGCCCCTGGACGCTGCGCGCCAAGAACTATCAGCTCGCCCTGCTCGCCCGGCTCCCTCCGAGGGAGTAACACTCGCGCGCTTCCGATGTCCGAGCTCGAGCTGCTCCACGATCCCGCGCTATCCCTGGCACTGCCCACCGATCGCAGCTGGGTGGGGCTGTCGTCGCTCAGTGAACAGGTGCTGCGCAGTGGCGGTATCGTGCACGTGGGCGAAGCCGAAGGCGCGGCTCCAGCGCTGGTCGCGCACGCGCTCGCGCTCGCGGGCGCAGCGCATGTGCTGTACGTGGCGCCAGACGCGGACGCGGCGCGCCGCGCGGTCTCGGATCTGACCGCGCTCGGCCGCGGCTTGCCGCTTTCGGCGGCATTGTCGCGCCCCTCGAGCCCGGGGCTCACGCCGCTGTTGCTGAGCGCCAGTGAGAACACGCCGTACGCCGAGGTGCACCCCGATCGGCGGGCCACGATGGCCAAAACCGCGGCGCTTTTTCAAATTGCTCGCGATTTGCCGTACCGCTTCGCGGTGACCACCGCCGCGACGTTGGTGCGCCGCGTGGTGCCGAAGGCGCTGATCGCACGCGCGGGTCTGAGAGTGGAGGCCGAGGGCGAGTTCGATCCCGCGCAGGGCGCGCGCTCGTTGACACGAGCGGGCTATCTGCGCGTGCCGGTGGTCGAAGATCCGGGCACGTTCGCAGTGCGCGGCGGGCTCGTCGACGTTTGGCCGGCCGGCAGCGACGCGCCGCTGCGCATCGAGCTGTACGGCGAGCTGGTGGTGACGTTGAAGCGCTTCAACCCAGACGACCAGCGCACGCTCGAACAGGTGCAGAGCGCGTGGATCGCGCCCGCGCGCGAGGCGGCGCTCGATGCAGACGGTGAGGCCCGCGCGCGGCAAGCCCTGCGGGCGCTGTGTGACAGCGCCGACTACCCGTCCAGCAAGGCGCGCGCGCTGATCGATGACGTTTCGAGCGGGCACGCATACTTCGGCTTGGAAGGCTTCTTGCCGGCGTTTCAGGAGCTTTCGCCGCTGCTCGAATACTTTCCGCCGAGCACGCCCCTGGTGTTCGAAGATCCTGCCAGCGTGGTTCGTGCCATCCGTGACGAGCTCGAGCGGGGGCGCGCCGCCGAGGCCGGGCGCAGCCAGGCGCCGCATTTTCCGTTCGACCAACTGTACTTGAGTGAGGCCGAGCTTGCGCGCTCGTTCGCGGAGCGGCCGCGCGTCGCCGCCCATCGCGCGCTGGTTGCTTCGAGCGCACCCGCTGACGCGCTCGAAGCGTTGGAAGCGGCTCCGGAATCGGCCGCCGCGCTCGCCATTCGCGATCACGCCGATCTCGCGCGCTCAGGTAAGGTTGCCCGTACTCAGCGCGGCAAGGCCGCTTCGCTCGATCCGCTGCTGACGCGAATCGCACTGTGGCAAGAAGCCGGGTTGCGGGTGGCGATCGTCGCGCGCACGGGCACGCAAGCCGAGCGCGTGGCCGCGCTGCTCGGCCACCGCGGGGTCGCGGTAGAACTCTTCAACACCGAGCAGCTGGACGCAAACTCGCCGAGCGAGAGCGCTGCGCGCAGTTTGGTGCGGATAGCGATCGCTCCGCTCGCGCGCGGCGCCATCGCCCCGGGCGAAGGCTTCGTGGTCGTCACCGAGGAGGAGATCTTCGGGCAGCGCGCGCATCGCGCCGCGCAACGGCCGAAGGCGACTCGGGCCATGCTCGAGGACTTGCGCGCGCTCGAGCCGGGCGACTACGTGGTGCACGTCGACCACGGCATCGGGCGCTACGTCGGGCTGGAGACCAAGCACGTCGGCGGCGTGAGCGTCGACCTGATCGTGGTCGAGTATGCGGGCGGGGATAAGCTGTTTCTGCCGGTTTATCGGCTTAACCAGATCGAGAAATTCTCCGGCGGCGACGCCAAGCCGCGCGTCGATCGCCTGGGTGGCCAGACGTTCTCGAAGACCAAGGCGCGCGTGCAGCAGCGCGTGCGGCAGATGGCGGACGAGCTGTTGCGGCTCTATGCCGAGCGGGCGAGCCTGAAGAAGCAGCCGCTGCCGCCGCCCGACGATGATTACGCCGCGTTCGAGGCGAGCTTCCCGTACGACGAGACGCGCGATCAGGCGGCCGCGATCTCGGACGTGCTCTCCGACCTGTCCAAGGAGCGGGTAATGGACCGCCTGGTGTGCGGCGACGTCGGCTTCGGCAAGACCGAGGTGGCGTTGCGCGCGGCGTTTTTGACCGCGAACGCGGGCCGCCAGGTGGCCCTGCTCTGCCCGACGACGGTGCTGGCGCAGCAGCACTTTCAGACCTTCTCCGCGAGGCTCGAGGACTACCCGCTCAGCGTGCGCGTGCTCAGTCGCTTCGAGTCGCGCAGCGAATCGCTCGACACGTTGAAGCGCCTGAAGGACGGCACGGTCGACATCGTGGTGGGCACGCATCGCTTGCTCTCGAAGGACGTGCACTTCAAGAACCTGGGCCTGTTGGTGGTGGACGAAGAGCAGCGCTTCGGGGTCACCCACAAAGAGCGGATCAAGCAGCTGCGAGCTTCGGTCGACGTGCTCACGCTGAGCGCCACTCCGATCCCGCGCACCTTGCAGCTCGCGGTCGGCGGCCTGCGCGACATGTCGATCATCACCACGCCGCCCATCGATCGGCGCTCGATTCGCACGCTCACCTCCCAGTTCGACCCCGAGCTGGTGCGGCAAGCGGTGGAGCGCGAGCTGGATCGCGGCGGGCAGGTCTTCTACGTGTACAACCGTGTGGAAGGCATCTACGAGCGCGCCGAGCGCTTGCTGAGCCTGGTGCCGCGCGCGCGCATCGCGGTGGGGCACGGACAACTCAGCGAGGAAGTGCTGGAGCGCACCATGCGCGATTTCGTGGCCGGCGAGTACGACGTGCTGGTCGCCACGGCCATCATCGAGAGCGGGCTCGACATTCCGCGGGCCAATACCATTATCGTCGATCGCGCTGATCTGTTCGGGCTATCGCAGCTCTATCAGCTACGCGGACGAGTCGGTCGTAGCAGCGAACGTGCGTACTGCTACCTGCTGGTTCCGCCACCCAGTCAGATGACCGAGGAGGCGCGCTCACGCTTGGAGGCGCTCGAACGTCACAGCGAACTCGGCGCGGGCCTGCACGTCGCGGCGCTCGACATGGAGCTTCGTGGCGCGGGTGACGTGCTCGGCGCGGAGCAGAGCGGCTTCGTTGCCAGCGTCGGCTTCGACATGTTCTGTCACATGCTCGAAGAAGCTACGCACGAGCTGCGCGGTGAAACCGTGACCCACGAAGTCGACCCCGAGCTCAGCGTCGACGTGGACGCGCTGCTCCCGGACAGCTACTTGGCGGAAGTTTCGGTGCGGCTGAGCTTCTACAAGCGACTGGCCAGCGCGGCCGACGAAGCGGAGGTGACGGACATCGCCGCCGAACTGACCGATCGCTTCGGCGAGCCGCCCATCGAGGCCCGTCGTTTCGTCGAGCTGATGCGCCTGAAGACCGAGCTCCGAAAGCTGTGCGTGCTCGGCTGCGAAGCCAGCAAGCGCGCAGTAACGTTGCATCTGCGTGACGACACTCCGCTCGATCCGAACAAGGTCGGCCAGCTCGTCGCCCAGAAGAAGTCTGCGTATCGCTTGAGTCCGGATGGCCGTTTGACTCGACGCGCGCTCGAGCAAGAGGAGTTCAGTGACGGCCTCGCGCTCGCGGATCGCATGCTGAGCGAGCTCGCGCGTTGCCTGAAGGCCTGAAGTAACGTCGTTCACCTGAACAGGCGTGAAGCGAAGCAAGCGCGCTGCGAGTCAGAAGAAGTCCTACTTCGTCGCCATTGGGTGGGGCGTAGTACCCGCTGGCGAGAGCAAAGAGGCACTTCCGACGCGCGAGTCACTGGTAATAACGGTGTCTTTGCGGGGTCATCAGCTGTTCCAAAAAACTTCCTCTACCGCTGAATGTGTCGAATATTTCTGGGACTTTCGCCGTGGCCGGACTCGACGTCCACCGCTAGACTGCAGTGAGCGAATGAGGCGTGAGTGATCACGAAGGCGAACGTGTCGAGATTCCAGTCCAGGCGCAGTAGCGCGCTGCGCAGGTCGGTGCATTCCACCGAAAGCGCACGAGCGCGCGCGTTGCCGCGGAATTTCGCACCCTGGTCCGTGGCCGAGGAGGTGTGATGGAAGCGGGAAATCAGCCTGGGTTGCCGACCTGGAACCAGTCCCAGAATTTGGAGCAGCTGGAACGTGAAGGGCGATTCGCCGAGCTCGCGAACGAGCTTTCTGGGATCGCAACGCGGACCCAGGGCGCGGAGCGCGCCGCGGTGCTGGCTCGACTGGGCGAGGTTAGGCTGCGACTCGACGACATCTCGCGCGCGGTGAGCGCCTTCAGCGAGAGCCTCGAGATCGAGCCCACGCAGGCGACCAGCCGGCGCTGGCTGGAGGTGCTGCTGGCCGAGCCGGAGCACGCGCTCGCCGCGGCGGAAGCGCTGGAGCCGGTGTTCGAGGCGGAGTTTCGCACGATCCCGCACTCGGCCTCGATGCTGCTCGCGATCTTGGAGCTGAAGGCCAATCGCTCCGACGACCAGGACGAGCGCATCGCGATTTGGGTGCATGTAGGCGCGCTGTTCGATCACGCCGCACTGCCTCCGGACCGCGCGCGCGAGATCGCCGCGCGACTGCTGTCGCGCACCGCGAGTGAGTGGCCGGGTGGCGTCGGCAAATGGATCGAGCGCGTGACTCGGCTCTCGACCGATCCGGCGCAGCGCATCGACGCCTTGCTCACCGCGCTGAATCAGCCGCTCAGCGATCCGCTGACCATTTCGGAGCTGGGCTTGGCGGCTGGCCACGAGCTGCAATCGCTCGGGCGGAACGAGGAAGCGCGACCGCTGTACGAACGCGCGCTATCGGCGGATCCGACGTCGCCCGAGGCGCTGAGCAGAACCGATGCCATGGCAGAAGCAGCGGGAGAGTCCGGCGAGCAGCGTGCGGAACGCTATCGCCTCGCGCTCGAGCGTGCGGACGACCCCGAGCGGAAGGCTGCGCTGCGCGTCGCGTTCGGGTTGTTGCAAAAAAACGTGCTCGACGATTTGGAGTCGGCTGCCGCGACGTTGCGCGCGGCGATCGCCGAGAAGCCGGCGCTGTTTCGCGCGCACGAAGCCCTGCTCGAGGTGCTGGGCGCGCTACAGGACGAACGGGCGCTGGAGCAGGAGCTCGAGCGCGCGCTGTCGGTGTTCGAGGGCGGCGAATGGCGGCTCACCTTGGCGCGACTCGGCGAAACGCTGCTCGCGCGCGGGCGGGCCAGTGAGGCTCTGGCGCGCACCAAGCCGTTGCTCGATGAACTCGAGGTAGACGAGGGCACGCTCGAGTTGCTGGAGCGCCTGGCCGAAGAGGTGTCGGATCTCGAGACGTCACGTCGCGTGCACGAGCGACGCATGGAGCTCGCGCCCGAAGGGTTCGCGCGCGCGCAGGCGCTGGAGAGTCTCGGCGAGTTCATGAACGAGCGGCTGCACGACGCTGCGGCCGCCGCCGCGACCTGGAAGCGCGCGGCCGAACTCCTGGCGCAGAACGCCGACGAAAATAGCGAGCCCGAGCGGCTGTACGAGCGCGTGCTGCAAGTGACTCCGGGCGACGTGGAAGCCGCCCAGCGCTTGGTCGAGCTGTGTGCTCGCGGTGCGGATTGGACCAAAGTGCCGGCTGCGTGCCGCGCGCTGCTCGACGCCAGCAAGGACCCGCTCGCGGTGGTACCGGTGGTGCTATCGCTCGAGACGCGCGCCGCGCAAACCGGCGGCGCGGACGAATTCGCGGCCATCGTCGACGAGGTGGCTTCGCGTTTGGACGACGCGCAGGACGCGGAGACGCGCGCGCTCGTCGCGGCCAAGGCGCGCGTCATGACGGCCTGCGCGCGCTTCGACGAAGCGGCAACGGTGTACGAGGCCTTGATCGAGTCTTACGCCGACGAGCAGGACGTGCGCGCGTACGTGGGTCTAGTCGAAAGCAGCCCCGACTCCGAATGGCGACACAAGAAGCGCTCTTGGCTGTTCGAGTGGCGCGCTCAGGGGTCGGAGGATCCGGTGGCAGTGCTGACCCACTGGGCGACCGTCGAAGAGCAGGAATTCAGTGATATTCCCGCGGCTATCGCGCTCCTCGAGCGCGCGACCAAGACCGACGCGAAGCGACCCGAGGTGTGGCGCGAACTGTCGCGTCTGCGCATCGCCAGCGGCGACACCGCTGCCGGGCTTACGGCGCTCACTCGTTTACGCGAACTCGGCGGCGAAGGGGATGCCTCCACGGTGGAGCTCACCATGGCCGAGCTGATGATCGAGCGGCTCGACGAGCCGGCGGATGCTCTGCCGCTACTCGAGTCGGTGCTGAAGGCGCACCCCGACCATCCGCGCGCGCGCGAGCTGATCTTGGTGTTGACCAAGAACCCCATGACTTCGCTGCGCGCAGCCGAGCTGTTCGAGCGAGCGAGCTCCTCGGCGGATACGCCGGACATGCAGCGTGAGGTGTTGACCATGCTGCTCGATTCGACCGAGCAGGCGTCGCGTGACGGCAGCGGTGGAAAGGAGCTCGCCGCCCTGCGGCGACGCTGGTTCGAGCGATTGGTGGGGCTCGAGAGCGGTGAACGCGCGCTCTCGGTGTTCGAGCGGGCGGCCGCCGAATTCTCGACCGACGAGACGATTTGGCAGGCGGTGGAAGCGGGCGCGGTGCGCCAGAATACGCCGGAGGCCGCGCTGCGCGCCTACGAAGGCGCGCTCGAACGCACCGAGGATCCGGGGCTAGCGGAGGCGCTCGGTAAGCGCCTGGTGGCGTTTGCCAGCGAGCACGTGGGCAACCCCAGGGCGCTGACCGCGCCGCTCGAGCGGCTGCTGAAGGTGGCCCCGACTGCGCGCTGGGCGTTCGATCGCATCAAGCTGTCGTTGACCAGCGAACAGCGCTGGGAAGCTTTGTTCGGGGCGTACGAGCGCGTGCTCGACGCGCTCAGCGACGTTTCAGAGCGCGCGCGCCTGCTCGACGAGGCAGCAGTGGCGGCGCGTGACTTCGCTTCCGATCCGGACCGCGCAATCGGCTATTGGGAGAGCTACTTCGCGCTGCGCGCGGACGATGCGCGCGTCGACCTGGCGCTGGAGCGCCTGTACGAGCGGCAGCAAAAGCTCGAAAAGCTGATCGAGCATCTGTCGCGCCGCGAGCCGAACCTGGAGGGCGACGACCTGATCCGCTCGCGAGAGCGCATCGCCGGCCTGTGGATCGAGCTCAAGAACGCGAAATCGGCGCTTGCGGTCGTGGAGAGCTTGCCCAAATCGGCCGCGCTCAACGAGTCCACGCTCGCGCTCTTGGAAGCGGTGTTCAAGCTCGAGGTGCCCGAGGGCGACGCGGACGCGCGCAAGGTGAGCCGGCGCGCCGCCCGCTTGCTCAAGCAGCGCTACACGAGCCTCGAGCGGCCTGCGGCGGTGGCGCAGGTGCTGGTGAGCGAGCTTACCGGCATCACCGAACAAAAGGAGCGAGTGAAGCTCTTGACCCAGCTCGCCGAGCTCCGCCAAACGCTCGCAGAAGAGGGCGAAGAGTTCGATACGCTGGGCGAGCTCGTGCTGCTGGAGCCGGAGACCGAAGCGCACCGCGTTCGCCTCGCGGAGCTCGGCGCGAAGCTCGACCGGCGCGGGCGGCTCGGTGAGCTCATCGTGCTGGCCGCGGAACGGGTCGGCGATGGGCCGTTGTTCGCGGAGTTGCTCGCCGAAGCGGCGGGAATTTTCCTGGATCTTTCCGAGCGTGATCGCGCGATCACGCTGTTCTTCCGGATCCTCGACGAGGCGAAGGCGGACGAAGCGCGCGTCTCCGCCGCACGCCGCTTGCAAAAGCTGCTGCTCGAAGCCGCGCGCCCGCTCGAGCGCTGCACCGTGCTCGAGCGCTTGGCGGGCCTTGCCAGCGATCCCAAGGAGAAGCGCGAGGCACTGCTCGAAGCCGCGCGGGTTGCGCTCGACGAGCTCTCGGATCCATCGCGCGCCGCGGCCGATTATCGACTGCTGCTCGAAACGGAGCCGAACGATCGCAGCTTGCTCGATGGCCTGCTCTTGGCGCTGCGCGCGGGTCAGCGCTGGCAAGAGGTGATCGAAGCGCTCGCGCGTCGCGCTGCGCTCGATCCCAAGAGCGCAGCTGCGCGTCGGGATCTGGGCGACGCCGCCAAGATTCGCGCCGAACAGCTGGGTGACGCGGAAAGCGCGATTGACGCTTGGCGCGCCGTGCGAGCGAGTTTCGGGCGCGACGCGGAGAGCTTCGAACAGCTCTCCGGGCTGCTCGAGTCTTCAGGGCGCTACCCCGAGCTTGCCGAGTTGCTGGCGGACGAGGCGTCCGCGTCGTCGGCACCTGCGCCGCTGTACGCGCGGCTCGCCGAGGTGCACCGAAAGCACACCGGCGACCTACCGAGCGCGCTGATCGCGTCGGTGCGCGCGGGCGATTTGGTCGGAGCGGCGGAGCTATTCTCCGGCCACGCCGAGCTGGTTCCGGACGATCCGAGCCTCTCGCTCGAACTCGCCAAAAAGCTGAGCGCGGCGGGCAGCGTGGCCATCGCAGAGCGCGTGCTTTACCGTCAGATCGAGCACTACGGCCCACGGCGCCCCAAGGAGGGGACGCGCGTGCACCTCGCGCTGGCCGAGCTCTTGGTCGCGACCGCGCGGGAGCCGCTGGCGTTGCGCGAGCTGTCGGCCGCGGCCGAGCGCTATCCCGAGAGCGGCGCGATTCTGGCCGCGCTTGGTGGCCTTTCCATGCAGCTCGGCGACCTGGAGCGCGCCGAACAAAGCTACCGTGGCCTCTTGCTGCTGCTCGGGCGCCCGAGCGAAGAGGGTGAGGTGCGGCTCGGCCGCGCACACGTCTATTTATACTTGAGCGAAGTCGCCGCGCTCCGCGGCGACGGCCAGAAACAGCAAGACCACGTCGCGTCGGCATTCGAGTCCGGGCTTGGCAGTGAGGAAGACGCGCTCGCGCTGGAAGATGCGCTGCGTGCACATCAAAGGCCCGACCTCGTGGAGCGCGCGGTCACGTCGCGGCTCGAACGCGCGCGCGACCCCGCCAAAGTCGCGGTCGCGTTGCGCGATCTGCTCGAGCTAACGCCGAGCTCCGGCCCGGTGGAAGCGGGCACCGCCGAGAGGGCGCTCCGCTTGGCCGAGCGCGCGGCACGCGACCTGGAAGGTGCAGGCGGCGCGCAGACCCACGCCTGGCACGCGCTGCTCGACGTATTCGTGCGCCTCGACGAAAAAGAAAAGGTGCTGAAGGTGCTGGAAGCGTTGGCCCAGCGCTCGGCGACCGACGCGGAGCACGCCGAATACGATCTCTTGATCGCGCACCGACTGCTCGCGCTGCCAGATCGCCGTGACGACGCCATCGATCGGCTCTGGCAGTTGGTGCGCAAGGATGCGGCGAACAGCGAGCCCTATGAAATGCTCACCGAGCTGCTGCCCGAAGGCGCGGCGTACGAGCCGCTGCTCGAGCTCTTGCGCGCCCAGCTCGACGCCGCGGAGGCCGCCGCCGATTCCGAGCGCGCTCAGACCTTGGCACTGCGCTTGGCGCTCGCCTTCGAGCGCGCCAACCGCCTGCGCGAGGCGCTCGACGTCTATGCACGGCTCGGGAAACACGAGGCACGGCGGCGTGAAGCGCTCGAGAAGGTGGTCGAGCTGCACGAGCGCCTGGGCACCCAGGGCGGTGAGCTCGCGGACGCGCTGGAAGCGCTGCTCGAGATAGAGAGCGACTCCGAGCGCGCGGCCGCGCTGGCTTTGCGACTCGCCGACTTGCGACGTCACGACTGGGACGAAGAAGGCGTGGAACGCGCGCTCGAGAAGGGCTTTGCGATCGCGCCGTTGCGCCTCGATCTGGCGGACGCCCTGGCCAAGCGCTTGCTCGAGCGCGGAGCGCACGGTCACGCGATCGAAGTGCTGGAACGCGCGATCGATCACCAGCCGAGCAATCCCGATCTTCGGGTTCGGCTCGCGGACGCCTTCAACCGCTCGGGCAATCCCGAGCGCGCGCTGTCCGCGCTCGACGCGGCGCTTTCGGCGCACGCTCCCGAAGCTGCGGTGCGCCGCGAACGCGCCCGGATCCTGGAGGCGGTGGGGCGCCCCGACGAAGCGCTGGCCGAGCTCGACGTCGCCCTGCACGCCGAGGGCGGTTCGAGCGAGGAGCTACTCGCGGCGATCGAGCGAACGCGGGCGTTCGAGACCTCCGAGCGCTGGGCGCTGCGCGCGGCGGATCTGTGCGCCGAGGCCGGGCAGCGGTCACGCGCGCGCTCGCTGCTCGAGCCCTGGGCCGAGCGCAACGGAGAGAGCGTGCAGGTGCTCTCGCGCATTGGGCGGCTCGCCAACATGGACCGCGACTTTCCGACCGCGCTCGCTGCGTACAAGAAGGTGTGCGCGCTCGAGCACGGCAACGCGAAGCGCACCGCGGTGCTCGCCTACGCGCGCGTCGCCGAAAGCGCGGGGCGCGCCGAGGAAGCCATCCCCGAAGTGGAGGCCGTGATCGCCGAAGGGCTGGATTCAGTGGAGCTGCGGCGCGAGCTCGGCAAGCTCTATGCGCGCACCGGCGATCGTCTGAAGCAAGGCCGGATGCTGCTCGAGGAAGCGCGCGCCGCCAAGCCCGCGCAGCAGATCGAGCTGTTCGGCAAAGCGGCCGAGCTCTTGGCGGCCAACGGCGCGAGCGAAGAAGCCCTGGCCGCGCTGACCGAGCTGCGCAAGCTCGACCCCGAGCGTATCGACGTGGTGCTGCTCACCGCGAGCACGCTGGCTGCGAGCGGCCGTAACGAGGAGGGGCGTGAGATCCTGACCGCGCTGCTCGCCAGCACCGAGCGTAAGCGAAGCAAGGCGCACGCCAAGGTGTATCAGCGCCTAGCCGAGTTGATGCTCGCTGAAGACGAGCTGCTCGAAGCGCTGGAGGCTCTCAATCAAGCCCATCAATTGGACAAGAACGATGCCGAAATAGCCCTTCTACTTGGGCTTTTGGCAGCCGATCTCGATCAAAGTGAGACCGCGTTCAACGCGCTTCGCGCGTACGTGAGCCTCAAGGAAAAGTCGATTGATCTTGCCAGCCGTCGCCAGCTCTCGAGAGCGTATTTGCAGCTCGGCGAGCTCGAGCTGGTCAAAGGGCAACGCACCGTGGCGCGCCGCATGCTGACGCGCGCGGTCGAAACCGATCCGGAAAACAAGAACGCGCACCGCTTTTTGGCCGAGCTCGGCCCCCGCTGAACCCCCAAGGTATCTGCCATGGCATCCCCTGCTCCCGAACCAAAACCGTCCGACATCGAGCTGCCCGCGCCGGAGGCCAGCGACTCTGCCGAGGTCGCGAGCTACCTCGAGGCTGCGGCCGAGCTCTGGAAATCCGGTCAAACCAAGGAAGCCATCCGCTTCATTCAGCGAGGCGCGGCAGCAGCGGAACAAGACGGCAACGACATGCGCGCGCTCAAGCTCGCGCGGCTGGGCGCCGATCTTTCCGCGGCGGCCAGCACTGCCAGCAACGGTGCAGCGGCCAGCGCGAGCGCCGAGAAGCCCGCCGCCGCGGAAAAGCCGACCCCGCCGCACCCCGCGAATCACCCTTCGGTCCGAGTGTCGCAGCCGCCGCCTCTGCCTGGTGCTCAGAGCGCCCAGCAGCCCACCCCTTCTCCGCCCAGCGTCGCGCCGTCGGCCCCTTCCGCGAAATCGAAAGCGAAAGACAAGGACAAGGACTCGGGCAAAGACAAGGAGTCCGCCAAGGACTCGGCCAAGGACAAAGACGTAGCGAAGGAAACCGCCAAGGATTCGAGCAAGGACAAGGATGCGGAGAGCGACGCGGCAGCGGCGTCGAGCACGACCTCGCCAAGCGGTCCTGCGAGCGTGCGCAGCACTCCCTCGGCACCCAGCGCGCCTTCGCCTTCTCGCGCGCCGCTTCCGGCGGCCGAGCGCACTTCGGTAAAGCCATCCCCGTCGCGTAGCCCCGGGCTAGCTGCGTCTGCGCCACCCAAACCCAGCGCTCCGCCGCCCACCGCTCCGCTGAGCGCGGTCCAAGACCTACTGGCCTCCGGGGTTGCCGAACGCGTTTCCGTCAAGCGCTCGGCGCTCGACGCCAATCTGCTCGTCGTGCGCCCGCTAGCCGCCAATGGATCCAAGCAGCTCGCTCATGGCGCGCGCCAAGCGGTGCTGATTTACGTGGAGAGCGATGGCGAAGGCTGACCTTCGCTCGGCCCTAACCGCGCCCCAAGCCCTGCATGGTCCAGCGCGCCGCGCGCACCACGAGCCCGCGCGGTAGAAATCTCACCGCAGTGGTCTGCAGCGAGTTCAATGCGCCGGGCACCACGATCACGCGCCCGGCGGCGTAGCCGTCGAGCGCGGCTTCCACCACCGCGGGCGCTTCCAAACGCGTGAGCTTCAGTAAACCGGACGGGTGAATGCCGGCCGCCTCCTGAAACCCGGTCGGCACGGGTCCCGGGCAGAGCGCGGTCACGCGCACCTGAGTGCCGCGCACCTCTTCCGCGAGCGACAGCGTGAAGCTCAGCACGAACGCCTTGCTCGCGCCGTAGGTGGCCATGAAAGGCGTGGGCTGAAACCCCGCCGTCGAGGCGACCTGAATCAGGCCGCCTTCGTTGCGACCGAGCAGGCGCGGCAAGAAGTGCCGCGCGATGCTGACCACCGCCTCGGCGTTCAAGCGCACCATGCGGGCTTCGGCCTCGGCGTCGCTGGTAGCAAACGCGCCGGTCGAGCCGAAGCCGGCATTGTTGATCACGTGCGAGACGTGCACGCCGAGCGCGTCGACCTCTGCGAGCAAGGCGCGGGCGCCGCCTGGCTCGGCGAGATCGGCGATCAACGCGTGTGTGGCCACTCCGTTCACGCGCGCCAAGTCCGCCGCGAAGCGCGTCAGCTTGTCGCGCGAGCGCGCGGTAAGCAAAAGGTTCACGCCGCGGTGCGCCAGCTGCTTGGCGAATTCAGCGCCGAGTCCCGAGGAAGCGCCGGTGACCAGCGCCCAAGTACCAGCAAACTCCGGTTTTTTCACGAATACCGCCCGTCGAGGTTCACGCGAACGGCCCGCCGCGCTGGCCCCAAAAACGCAAAGCGTGGTCCGCTAACACGAGCGCCACCATTGCTTCGCCGATTGGCACGAAGCGCGGCAACAAGCACGGGTCGTGCCGGCCGCGCGTGCGAATGGTCG
The DNA here is from genome assembly GCA_035549735.1 of Polyangiaceae bacterium. Lineage (GTDB taxonomy): Bacteria > Myxococcota_A > Polyangia > Polyangiales > Polyangiaceae > PMG-095. Next base: position 21,672 of record DASZQI010000081.1, read on the forward strand.
TGTCTTCACCCTGGCGAGTGATGGTCGCTTGCTCGCGCGGCAGGCTACTGGTGGGTTTGATTGCCGCGCGCACGATGATCGGCATGCCAGAGGAAATGCCACCCAGCATGCCTCCGTGACGATTCGAATTGGTTTGCACTGCTCCCTCCGTGCCGCGCGAGAAGAGATCGTTGTTCTCGCTGCCGCGCAGCGTGGCGCAGCCGAAACCGATGCCGTACTCGACGCCCATCACCGCGGGCAGGCTGAACAGGGCTTTGGCCAAATCGGCCTTGAGTTTGTCGAACACCGGCTCGCCGAGGCCCGCCGGGATGCCGGTCGCGACCAGCTCGCTCACGCCGCCTATCGAATCTTGATCCTTGCGCATGGCTTCGATCAGCTCGACCATCTCGTTGGCGCGTGCCGGGTCCGGGCAGCGCACGATGTTGGGGCTGCCGTCCGGAAGCTGCTCGACCTGCTCGAGCGTGACCGCGCCCGGATCGGGGATGTTCGCGATGATGCCGCCGACCTGACGCACGTAGCCGACGATGCGCGCGCCGAACGCTGCAGCGAGCAGCTTCTTCGCGACCACGCCCGCTGCGACGCGGCTCACCGTCTCACGCGCGCTCGAGCGACCGCCGCCGCGATAGTCGCGAAAGCCGTACTTGGCGTCGTAGGAGTGATCCGCGTGGCCGGGCCGGTATTTGTCCTTGATGTCGTCGTAGTCTCGGCTCTTCTGATCCTGATTACGGACCAAAATCGCGATGCTGGTGCCCGTCGTGCGGCCTTCGAACACGCCGGACAAGATCTCCGGCTCGTCGCTCTCCTTGCGCTGGGTCACAATCGCGCTCTGCCCGGGTCGCCGCCGGTCGAGGTCGACGCGCAGGTCCTCCACGGAGAGCGCGATGCCCGGCGGGCAGCCGTCGATGACGACGACGTTGCCGGGGCCGTGGCTCTCGCCAGCGGTGGTGATGCGAAAGGCCTGACCGAAGCTATTGCCTGCCATGCTGTGTGCGCCGGGAGCCTAGCGTGTTTTGCCGTGAACGTTCGCGGCCGGGCCGGCCAAAGCGCGCGTTTCCGCGGCAGTGGCGCGGCGGAGCGCGCAAATTTGCGAGGGTTTCCGCGCGAAAAAGCCTATGCACTACCGCCTGCCCGCGAGATCCTTTAGCTTTGCGCCGCTCTGGAGGTCCTGAATGCGTCCCCGTTTCGCCGCCGACTATAGAACCCTGCTCTGGGTATTCGTGCTGTTTCCGGGGGTTGCGCTCGCCCACTACGTCTGGCCGAGCCTGGTCGGCTGGCTTTTGCCGCTGAGCCTTTACCTCGGTTACTGCGCGGGCGTGCTGTCGCACAACCACAACCACTGCCCCACCTTCGCCAACCGCAAGATGAACGACTTCTTCGCGGCCTGGCTGTCGGTGTTCTACGGCTACCCGCTGTTCGCCTGGATCCCTACCCACAACTTGAACCACCACAAGTTCGTGAACAAGGCCGGCGATGCAACGATCACCTGGCGTTACACGAAGAAGCACACGTTCTGGGTTGCAGCGACCTATTTCTTCGTCTCGGCCTACTGGCAGTCGGGGCCGATCAAGGAATACATCCGCAAGGCGAGCGCGAACAAGAGCGGCCGCGTCTACCAGCAGATACGGCTCCAGGCGGCGTCGGTGATTCTCGCGCACGTCAGCTTGATTGCGCTCGGCATCGCGCTGCACGGCGTGAAGACCGGCCTGCTCGTGTACCTGTTCGGCTTCGGGATTCCCGCCGGGTTCGCGCTGTGGTCGATGATGTTCACCAACTACATCCAGCACATCCACTGCGACCCCTGGTCGCCCGACAACCACTCGCGCAACTTCGTTTCGCCGTTCAACAACTGGTTCGTGTTCCAGGCCGGCTATCACACCGTGCACCACGAGAACCCCGGCACGCATTGGAGCCTCTACCCGCAGCTCCACGCCGAGCGCGGCCCGCGCATCGCGCCGGAGCTGAACGAGCACTCGATTATCGGCTTTTGCGTGAAGAACTACGTGCTCGGTATCTTCACGGACAAGTACCGCACCCGTCAGGTCGGGCGCCCGCCGTACGAGCCGCCAGGTGAAGGCAAGCTCGATTTGACCACGGCCCACGTGGACGCGGTCGAGGTCGGCGTCAACGCAGCCATGAGCTGAGCCAGCGCTACGGCGCGCGAGACTTCGCGTCTCGCATCTGGGAAAGTGGGGTCTCGATGCAGCCGCTCTCCATTCTGTCCGAGGAAGAAAGTCTGTTCTTCGACACCGCGCTGTCATTCGCGCGCGAGCGCGTCGCGCCGCTGGTACGAGAGATGGACGAGCACGCTTTGCTCGCGCCCAAGCTGGTGCCGGCGCTGTTCGAGCTCGGCTTGATGGGCGTGGAAGTGCCGAGCGAGTACGGCGGCGCGGGTTCCAGCTTCTTCAACGCGATCCTGGCGGTGCAGGCCTTGGCGCGGGTCGATCCCAGCGTTGCCGTGGTGGTCGACGTGCAGAACACGCTGGTGAATAACGCGCTTTTACGCTGGGGCAACGCCGACCAGAAGAGCCGTTACCTGCCGAAGCTCGCGGGGTCCTGGGTTGGCTCTTATGCCCTCAGCGAGGCCTCCAGCGGCTCGGACGCGTTCGCGCTCAAGACCCGCTCCGAGCGTCGCGGCGATCGCTGGTTTCTGAACGGTCGCAAGCTGTGGATCACCAACGCCTACGAGAGCTCGCTGTACATCGTGTTCGCCAACGCGGATCCGAGCAAGGGCTACAAAGGCATCACGGCGTTCCTGGTCGAGCGCGACTTTCCCGGCTTCTCCCTGGGCAAGAAGGAAGACAAGCTCGGTATTCGCGCGTCGAGCACGTGCGAGCTCATCCTCGATGAGTGCCAGGTGCCCGCCGAGAACGTGCTGGGCGAGCTCGGTCAGGGCTACAAGACCGCGATTCTGGCCCTGAATGAGGGCCGCATCGGCATTGGCGCGCAAATGCTCGGCCTGGCCGAGGGCGCGTTCGAATACGCGCTTGCCTACATCCAAGAGCGCCAGCAGTTCGGCAAAGCGATCGCCGACTTTCAGGGCGTGCAATTTCAGTACGCGCGCTTGGCCATGGAAATCGAGGCGGCGCGCCTGCTCGTGTACGAGGCGGCGCGCCTGAAGGACGCCGGTCGCGATTTCGTGAAACAAGCGGCCATGGCCAAGCTGTTCGCGTCCGAAGTGGCCGAGCGCGTGGCGTCGCAAGCCATCGAGTTTCTCGGCGGTGTCGGGTTCACTCGTGACTACCCTGTAGAGAAGCTGTACCGCGACGCTAAAATCGGTAAAATTTACGAAGGTACGAGCAACATGCAGCTTTCAACCATCGCCAAGTTGCTGCAGACTGACCGACGCTCGGGATGAGATTTCGCGCAGCGTTCGGAGGAAAATGAACGGGGTGATGGTACGCGGTGGAGCGGTGCATCCGCTCATGGGTGGTTTGTTGGTGCTCGGGTTTTCGTGGTTCACGGCGTGCGGAGGGGACAGCTCCGACGGTGCCAGCGGCGGTAGCAGCGCGACAGGCGGGGTCAGCGCAACGGGCGGCAACGGCTCGACGGGCGGCAGCTCCCAGAACGGCGGCAGCGCCACCAGCGGTGGAAACAGCGCCACCGGCGGAGCTCCGGCCCAGGGCGGCTCCGCGCCGAACGAAGCATTTCCGACCGGCTTCGGCGTCGCCGAGCCGTTGGTCACCCAACTGACGCGCCCCGTGCGAATCGGCTTCAAGAACGGCTTTCTCTACTTTACCGAGATGGGCCTCGAGAGCGGAAGCAACAGCCGGCTCGCGCGGCGCGATGCTTCGGGCAACGTGCAAACGCTGTTTTCGGGCAACACGGTCGCCGCGCTGTTCCTCGATGACGACGAGCTATTCTTCGTCGAGCGCGGGACGCGCAGCGTGTTCCGCATGAAATATCAAACCCTGACGCCGGAGCTATTTGCCACCACGCCCGACACGGTGACCGTCGGTGACGTGGGTCGCCTCGGCGAAAACATTTGGTTCAGCGAGTTCGGCACGGACGGGAAAAGTACTGCCGTCGTCACCAAACCTCGCGCGGGCGGTGCATTTCAAGACGTGTTACCCGTCGGGACCCACGGCTTCGTCTTCAGCTACATGACCATCGCCGCGGGCCAGGTGTACCTGTCGACTCTGGGCACGAATGTTGGGCTTTTCAAGGGGACAGCGACCACCGCGCCCGTGCTCAGCGTCTCGGGTGTGCTCCCGCGTCGCGTCGCAGCGGACGCCAACTTCGTATACTTCGGTTCGGAGAGCGACGGTCGTATTCTGCGCCAGGCGCACAACGCGACGATGAGCGCCGAGCTCGTCGCCGAGGGCCAAAATCATCCCTTCGGGTTAGCGGTCGACAGCGGCGGCGTGTACTGGACGAACGGCCCTGATTGCGACCCAGACAGCACCGCGCCGATGGGTTCGGTGGCCGCGCGCGCGCTCGCGGGTGGCGCTCCGGTGGTCGTGGCGGCCAACGAACGATGCCCGCAGGCCATCGTCACGGACAGCGACTTCGTCTATTGGATTCGCGAAAACCCAGCCGACAACCTGGGCGACGACAGCATCATGCGCGCGAAAAAGCTGCGCTGAGCGCGGCGTTCGCACATGCCGGCGCCTGTTTCGCACGCCTTGCTTCGCTCAAAGCGCCATCAAGTAGCGGCGCGCGCGATAACTGAAGGCGAGGAAGAGCCCGTGATAGACGGCGCCTTTTTCTGCGCCGTTCCAAAAGGTTTCGGAGCGCGGGTAGTAGGTGAGGTCGTAGCCGAGCTGCCAAACCGCATCCAGGCCGACCTTGTCGCTGTTGGCGTGCAGCGCGGTTAATGACAGCGCCGGCAGCGCCAGTTTGATGTACCCCGGCGTTCCGTTCAGCGAGAACGCTGGCCGCTTCATCTCGTTCATCTTGGTGCTCGGGTCATCCGATTGATCCGGCGGCGGCATCCACGCCATGAAGCCTTCGCGGCCCGCCATGAATTGCAGCTTCCAACCAAAGAAGATCGAGCGCTTCTTCTGTAGGTCGAGCAGGCCGCCCGCCGAGGCGCGCCGAACGATTTTCAGATATTCGTTCGAGTCGAACAGCGCCACCACGGCGAGCGGAATCACGTCGCCCGGGATGAGATAGTACGGAACGTGAAAATTGAAGCCGCCGCCCAGGCGCAAGCCGGTTTCGCTGCCCGCTGGGCGCGCGTCGAGCAGCAAGTTGAGACCCGCGGAGAATGAGCCGTCGGCGGACGAATCGGTGATGCCTTCCGCGGTCACCCCCATCCCGATGCCGCCGAACACGAGCAGCGGAAAGCGGTGCTCGAATAACGCCCCATCGTTCTTTTTGCCGGCGATGCCCACGTCCTCGGCGCCGAGTCGCAACGCGGCGCCGAGCAGTGGCACCATGTACACACCGAGTTCCTTCTGAAAAGTGGGCAGGCCCGGAGGCTCGAGGATTGGCCGCGGTAGCTGCGTGAGCGCGGCCATCTGAGTTGCCGCTTTGCCGAGCCCGTTCGGAATCGTCGGCGCGACGCAGGCATCGAGCCCTGCATTGGCGAAATTGCTGCCCGTCAGCTGGCCTTGCTTATTTGGGTTCAAGGCCGCGGCGAACTCATCGAGGCTCGCTGCCACCGCGCCCGCGACTCGGCGCAAGTCCTCGCTTTGCAGGAACGAATCGCCGTGCGCGACGTACTCCTTTCCAGACCATGGCTGCGCGCTGACGCCATGCTCGCAGTAGTAGTCGTGCGTGCCCATGCGCTCGGAGCGGGAGCCGGTGGGGCTCATCATGTGCCCGGCGGAAAAGCCGTCCTGCAAGAAGTGAATCGCGAACGCCTCGATTAGAATCGCGTTCGCGAAGGCGCGATTGCGCGCTGCATCCGACGGACAATCGAGCGCGCCCGCGTTGACCTTGCAGCCGGCTACCGCGGCTCGCGCGGCCTCGAGCGCTGCGACATGGTAGTTCACGTACAGCGCGATGCCGTTGCTCGACTCTCGACCGCTTGCCACGCGCTCGAGGTAACTTGCCAGATCTTCGGCCGGCTTCCGCGGGAGCTGAAAATGCGCGCCGTTCTGTTCGGCGCGAGACAAATACTTTGGGTCGGCGATTTGAAGCTCGATGTGATGCAGGTGCCAGGCGTCGAGGTGGCTCTGTTGATTGCCTCCGACGTCGGCTTCGCGCAGCTTGAGCTCGATTTGCTCGCCTTGCTGCAAGACGCCGAGCAGAAACTCGGTCCCGAGGGTGTTGGCCAGGTTGTCGGGCGAGCAACTGTGGTCGGCGCTGAGCCCGGTCAACACCCCGAAGCCCACGCAATAGCTGTGCTCGCCCTGAACCTGATAGAGCTTTTCCCCCGACTCGCTCGCGTTCGTGCACAAGCGGGGCAAGCTGCGCACCGCGGCTTGCCAGGCGTAGTCGAAGCGCGCGCGTGACTCCGCGTCCATGCGTTCGAGCCCCGTTCGGCCCGTGGCGGTGTGTTCGTGGAGCAGCCATGCGTGCGCCACGCTCGGCGCGCCCATCAACAACGAGAACCCAAGCGCCGCTACGAACCTGAAAGCCGTCATTCATCCATTCCTGCAAAGTACGAACAGCCTTTTAGTAGAGTGGTTTCTTCGGTGGTTCGTCAACGCTCGAGCACTAGTCATTTCTCCGACTGCCGGGAGGAACGGCGGGCCCCGTCACCACCTCGCGTCGGTATCGAGACCGCATTTGGAGCTCGCCCGAACAGCGAGACTGCCCGCCGAGTCGCGTCAGACTCTCCCGCAGCGCGAGTTCGGCATGCGAGTTTCGCGTCGCGGCGGAGCCCGGCACAGCGCGCTCGACGCACGCTGTTGGCGCGGCTCGCCGAGCTTGGTCTGGTGAAGCGTCGCGAAAGGCGAGCGATGGCGGCGCACCCTCGGGGTCGGCGTCATCCGAGCATCGATTGGGTTTCGCGAAAGGCAGCTCGACGCAGCGTTGATTGGAGGTCGGGCCGGGCTGGGTAGAGAAGCCAGCAGCGGGGGAGCGCGATCGGGTGTCGGGAGGGGGATGGGGATGGAGGACACAAATTCGCAACGGAGGTTGATTATTGGGTTTGGGGATGCGGAGGGACGGGCGCGCTGATCGTGAAGGGCGATGCTGGGCAACACAGGCTCGCGCGGGCCGTCCGAGCAGCCACGCCTGCCCGGCGAGGAGGCTGTCGGCCGCAGCTTCATTGGGCTCGGGGTCGACCGACCGTGGAGGGAGGCTTCAGCTGACGGCTGCCGGGACGCGCACGTCCCGCGCTGGCGCCAGCGCGGACGTCAAAACACGGTGGGGCGCCGTCACGGCACCTGCGCGAGCCGCTTCGGCACACCCGAAGGGGTGAAAGGGGCATGAGTCAGCTGAAACCTCCCTCCATTACGCTCCCGCATCACATACCGTTCGCCTACGAGCTGTGCCTCTCGCTGGTGAAGCTCGTACCCCTTCGGGTATCGCGAAGCGCGTTCGCCAAGGTCCGCATCGCAGACGCGCAGCTGCGCGCTCAGGCGCGCAAGTCCGCCGCTTCGGCGGCGCTCAACTGCGCGGAAGGCGCCGCTCGACAAACTCGCGCTGACAAGAGTCGGGTCTACGGCATCGCACTCTGCGAGTGCCGTGACGCTGCGGAATCCCTGGAGAGGGACGAGGCCTGCGCCGCCATCGAGATCGCCGGGGCACTGGGCGCGTGCTCGGCCGCGGATGTACAGGCGGTCGTCGCGCTGGGCACGCGCGTCAAAAGCATTCTGAGCCGGCTCGTGCGCTGAGCGTCGCGCGCGCGTCGAGCGCGAAGAAAGCCCTCGCCTTCGATGCGCGCGTGGGATCTGCTGCGGTTGCAACCCGCGCGGGAGTTCCCGCACGCCTTGCCGAATCCCCTCCCGGCCCCGCTCCCGACACCCCAACCGAACCCCGCTCCCGGGGCCGCGCTGCCGCGCGCCTCTCAACGCCGATCGAGACTGCAGATCGACGACGGCACATCCTCGGGGTCGACTCATTCCGAGTATCGCCGGGCTCGCGAAAGGCAAATGGCTGGCGGCGCATCCTCGAGTCGACCATTCCGAAAATAGATTTGGGCTCGCGAAAGGCAAGTGGCTGGCGGCGCATCCTCGGGTCGACATCGTTGCGAGCATCGACTGCACCTTGGTGATCGCTGTGGGCTCTTGCGACGTAGTTCGCGGATTGCCGCGAGCGGAGCCGGCGCGGCCGCTAACGAAGCTGGTGCGCGCAGGGAGCGAGCGGGCTTGGGCTCAACCTTGTGACGCGTCCTCTCGTCCATTGAAGGGCTAGCGCCGCTTCGCTGCGCGAAGATCGTTGCTTGGGGGGCAGGCGTGGCTGCTGAGCTGCGCTGGGCCGGGGTTTGCTGCCTAGAGGGCGGCTGCGACGGGAAGCGCGCACTTTTCTGAGGTGCCCCCCAAACCAGCAAAAACCAAACGTGTTCTCCGCGTGTGCGGGATGGAGCGCTCGATATGCGAATCGGATGTTGGCGTGTGATGGCGACGCTTGACGAGTGAGGCGAACGCGCCTGGCTCGGCTCAATTCGAGACGCGTGCTGTGTGCAGAGCGGCGGTGTGCGGGAACAAGGTGCGACAAAACAAAGGCAAGGAATTCGTGACGCGTGCACGCGCGGAAAAGATGGAGTTACTCTGAGGAGTCATGCGCGCGCTGCCCCATCGCTTCGCGTCGGTCGCGCTTTGGTGCGGGCTGAGTTTGGCCTGCACCGGTAACTTGGGGGACGCGGGTGCTGGCGCGAGCGGCGGCAACGCGGCGAGCGGGGCGGGGAACGATAGCTCGGGCGGCGTGACGAACGCAGGTGGCGCGAGCGCGAAGGGCGGCGCGAACACTGGCGCAGTCGCAAATTCCGGCGGAAAAGCGGGCGCGCCGGCGGCGCCGTTCGTGGCGCTGGATAGCGTGGCGCGGCGTTTGTCGCGCGCGGAGTTCGACAACGTGCTGCGCGATGTGCTGAAAGACACGACCGCGCCCGCCTCGAAGACGCTGGTCGAGGACGAGTACGCGCCGTACGACAACGACTATACGCTGCAAGAAGCGTCGCAGACGTTGATCGACGGGCTTAGCACGTTGGCGGAAGGGGTGGCCAAGCGCGCGCTCGCGGATCCGGCGCAGCGCGCGGCGCTGGTGCCGTGTACGCCACAGGGCGCGGGCGACGCGGCTTGCTTTCGGCAAACCATCGAGCAGACCGGGGCGCGGCTGATGCGACGGCCGCTCTCGAGCCAAGAGGTGAACGCGTACCTCGCGCTTTCGTCGTTCGCGACCGAGAACAATCCGAGTGTGCCGCACGACTTTTACACCGGGGTGGAGTTGTTCCTGCGCGCGGTGCTGCAAGACCCGGAGTTTTTGTACCGGATTGAGGTGGGGAGCCCGAGCGGGACCGCCGGGGTTTTCAAGCTGAATTCGTTCGAGATCGCGAGTCGCTTGTCGTTCTTGATTGCGGGCAGCACGCCGGACGACGCGCTCTTGGACCAGGCGCGCGCGGGGGCGCTCGAGTCGGCGACTGCGCGCGTGGACAGCGCGCGTCGCTTGCTCGCGGACGACCGCGCTCGAGCGCAGCTGCATCGCTATCATTCGCTCTGGCTCGGCTATCGAGCGATTCCGCACCCGGCGGCGCTGATCCGTGAGTTCGACTCGGAGACCACGGCGCTGATCGATCGCGTGGTGTTCGAGGAGCACCGGGACTATCGCGATCTGTTCACGCTGAAAGAGACGTACCTCGACGTGGCCCTGGCCGACCACTACGGGCTGCCGCACCCGAGCGGGGCACAAGGCTGGGTGAGTTACGGCAATAGCGGCCGCGCAGGGATTCTCTCGCACGGCAGCGTGCTCGCGGCGTTCTCGAAGTTTTCGGACACGAGCCCGACGCAGCGCGGGATTTTCGTGCAGACGCGGCTCTTGTGTCAGGACATTCCGCCGCCGCCCGCGAACGTGAACGTGGACCAGCCGCCCGCGGGCGGGGCGTCGATGTGTAAGACCGATCGCTACGCGCAGCATCGCACCTCGTCGTCGTGCGCCGCGTGTCACGGACGTATCGATCCGATCGGGCTGGGCCTCGAGAAGTACGACATTGCCGGTCGCTATCGCGAGCACGATGACGGGTTACCGCAGTGCCTGCTCGACGGCGTGGGTGAGTTGCCCGGCTACGGTACGTTTCAGGGTCCGGGAGAGCTGGCGCAGAAGCTCACCGAGAACGATTTGATCGACGCCTGCGCGGTGCGCCAGTACCTGACGTTCGCCGCGGGCCGGCGGTTGCGCACCGACGAGCAGGCGCTGGTCGACGCGGAGCTCGCGAGCTTCCGTGGCAATAAGCGCGATTTGGCGGAAATGATCGTCACGTTCGCGGCCAGCGACGCATTTGCGCTGCGCAAGGAGCCCACGCCATGAGTCTGCGGATCGGACGACGAACGTTGCTGCGTGGCTTGGGCGGGGCCGCGGTGGGGCTGCCGCTGCTCGAGTGCATGCTGAATCAGTCGCGCGAGGCGCGCGCGCAAAGCGCGGCGCCAATCGTGCGCTACGCGATCGTGTTCGCGGGTCAGGCGCTGGGCGGGGACGAGTGGGAGCGTGATCGCTATCAACTCGCGGGCGTGCGCAAGCAGGAGACCGGACATTTCATCGTGCCTGCGCAAACCGGCGCCGGCTACACGCTGACCACACCGCTCACGCCGCTCTCCGCGCTCAGCGCAGACTTCAGTATCGTTTCGGGTCTGGCGATTCCGTACAGCAAGACCTCGACCGACGTCAGCGCGATTCCGGCGGGCGGTGCGTTTCGCGACTTTCACGGCGGCGGCGCGGGGCCACTTCTGTGCGGCACGCGCTCGCAGAGCGCCAGTTTCGCCTGTCGCAGCATCACTTCCGATCAGGTGGTCGCGAAGCTGCACAAGGGCAAGACCAAGCTCGACTCGCTGGTGCTGCGCGCGCAGCCTTCTTGGTATCTGAGCGGCAGCAGCTTCTCGGGGCGCCAGTACATTTCCTACGGCGACGGCGGCGCGAAGATCGAAGCGCAGACCAGCCCGCAAGTGGCGTTCAAGTCGCTGTTCACGGGGTTCACGCCGGGTGACGCCGCGGCGCGCGCGGTGTTCGACTTCAATCAGCGCGCGCAAAAGAGCGTGCTCGATTTGATTTTGGCCAAGCGCACGGCGTTGCTCGCGCGCGTCGGAGCAGCCGACAAGGTTCGGCTCGAGAAACACTTCGACGAGCTACGCGCGCTGGAGCTCCGGGCGGCCGCGGTTCCGGCGCCAACCGGCGCCTGCGTGCCGCCCGCGGACCCGGGCCCAGATCCGGCACTGGGCGGTGACAACGCGGGCTCCGGCTCGGACACGATCGCGACCAACACTGGTTACAGCGACGAGCAAACGCGGGCGCGGCTGCTTTCGGATTTGATTCACATGGCGTTCGTCTGTGATCTGACGCGCGTTGCGACCCTGCAGCTCACCGTGTTTCAGTCGCACATGAACGTGTATCCGATCACGAACGCGATGGGCACGCCGATTCGCGCGGATTTGCACGAGGTCGGGCACAACGGGGACGCCAACAATCGCGGGCAGCTGCCGGTGAGCTTGTGCTTACAGTGGCACATTTCGCACTATGCCTATTTGCTTCAAAAGATGAAGCAAACCCAAGAGGGTGATGGAACGCTGCTCGATCACTCCGTGATGGTGTTCATGCCAGAGGCTGGGCATGGCACGCAGCTCAACGACGCGACCAGCAAGTTCGCGACCCACTCGGTGGAAGACATGGTGCTTTTGGTGGCCGGGCGCGCGGGTGGACTCAAGCCGGGTCGGCACATCGCGGCGGCAGGCGCGCACCCCGGGCAAGCGCTGGTGAGCTGCATGCAAGCCGCGGGGTCGACTGCGACCGCGCTCGGCGAAGTGCCAGGGAACTTGCCGGCGCTGTTCGGATAGCGGCGCGGCCGGTCACTTGGCGAGCCGCAGCACCGCGCCGCATTCGAGATCTTCTCGTTGTCGGCTACGCGAGGTTCCGTTGGCTTGGTAATCTAAGCTCGCTTTGCGCCGACTTGCGTGGCTTGAGCGCGTGCCCGCGTTATCTCATGCCGCTGCACCCTCGACGGCGGCGCGTCGGTCCGCGTTGGCGACTTCGGCCGGAATGCCCGAACGAGCAGCGCTGAGACTTTGCTGCGCGAAGCCGGCGACTTCGAGAGCTGCAAACTTTCTACCGACGACGTCGAAGGCAGAGTTTTGAGAGATGCCAGCGGCGCGCTCGAGGTGGGGATCTCGGGCGAGTTCTGAAGTCCTGAGCCCGCCGCACGGTTGCTGCCTGAGCTTGCTTTGGCTAGCGTCCGGCCCGTTCGACCCTGGCGACCGGGGAACCCGTCGAAGAAGTTAGCAACTGGCGCTCTGGCGGGTCGACCTTTGGACTCAACCGGCTGTGGATCATCATGCGACGAAAGCTTCAACTGCTTCGACTTTCCGCTCTGCTGTCAGCGATATTGATCGCCGCGTTGCCTAGCGGTTGCGGACCTGAGTTTGAAAACTGCGACGCTCGGAGGGACTGTCCAAGCGAACCGAAGGGCGGGGCTGGTCGCGTGAACGGAGGGGCCGGCGCTCCAGAAGCGGGCGAAAGCGGCATGGGAGGCGGCGTGGGTGGTAGCGGTGAGAGAGGTGGCGCAACAGGCGAACCAACCTCCGGAGCCGGAGGGGAGACCAGTTTTGGCGGAACCGGCGGAGAGCCGATCGGCGGCGCAGGCAACTTAGGGGGCGCCGGAGGGGCCATTGACGCGGGCGCCGGTGGTGATCAGGCCGGCATGAGCAGCGGCGCAAGCGCGCAGGGCGGGTCGGGCAAAGGTGGCGCAACGCAAGAGGGCGGTGCAACCAGCGGTGGCGCATCGCAAGGCGGCGTCGGAGGTACAGCTCAGGGAGGCGCAGGTAAGGGCGGGTCGGCTCAAGGCGGTACCGCTTCGAAGGGTGGAAACGGAGGAGCGCCGACCGCAGGAACAAGTGCCGCGGGCGGAGCCGGTACGGCCGGTGGATCGGGCGGATGGATCGGAACCGGAGGGGGTACTGGTACTGGTGGAATCCCGGCAACGGGGAAGCCTTTCGTGGCTCAGGGTCCCAGCTGCACAGGTTTGAGCTCGAACTGTCAGGGCGAGAGTTGTTGCACGTCGATCGCGATGCCGGGTGGCACCTTCCAGATGGGCCGAAGCCAACTGACGGGAGCCTCGGACTACTATGAAGTCTCCGCAACGGAAGCCGACGAGGTGCCCGAGCACGTGGCGACGGTTGCGCCGTTCGCGCTCGATAAGTACGAGGTTACTGTCGGACGTTTTCGCAAGTTTGTCGCAGCATACGACCAATGGCTTCAGTCTCATCCAGTCCAAAAGGAGGGCGCGAATCCTAGTACTCAGAAAACTGGGTGGGGAGAAAGTTGGACGCCGTCGGGCTCCGATTTACCAGTTTCCGCTGCCAGCCTCGTAGGCAACGTAAAGTGTTCCGCCCCGATGTTCCAAACTTGGGCCGACACTGAGGGAGCCAACGACTTGTTGGCGATCAATTGCGTAAGTTGGTTCGAGGCTTTTGCATTCTGCATCTGGGACGGCGGGCGCCTGCCGACGGAGGCGGAGTGGGAATACGCGGCTGCTGGGGGTATCCAAAACCGACTCTATCCATGGGGCTCTGATTCACCCACCGAGGACCGCGTTTTTCGCGTGAGTGAGGACACTCGATTCTATCCTGTCGGCGGCAAGCCTCTAGGAGCGGGATACTTTGGCCATCTCGACCTCGCCGGTTCGGCTTGGGAATGGACTTTCGACTGGTACTCAACGACCTTCTATGGAAGCGAGCAGACTCCTTCGGCTTGTGTCAATTGCGCCAACACAAGCAGCGCCGACTTCCGTTCCCGGCGTGGTGGTAGCTGGAACGAATTCACGTCGGAATTTCGAGCGAGCAATCGGCTCTACTTTTCACCCGTGAACCGAGTGTTCGACGTTGGGTTTCGTTGCGCCCGACCGGGCCTGTAGCGTTTGATTGTGCCTCATGCGTTTGTGCGACAGACTTCCGACCGCTCTGAAGAGTCGACCATGCGAGCCCGAACTCGTCTCCGGTGCTCTAAAATGCGACGCTCAACCCGGTCCCAATCTCGCCCGGTCCAGGTGCTAACGCAAAGCGTGGCTTCTTGTTGCGTGCGAGGGAGGGGCCGGCGGGGCGCTCGTATTTATCGGGGTCGTTGCCGGTGAGCAGAAGGACGACGCCGGTGATGGCGACCGCGCCGCCCACGCCCATGCCGATGAAGCCGAGGGTGCTGCGGGTCTTTGCGGAGTTGACGTCGTCGCGTGCGGCGCGAATGTCGCCGAAGCATTTGCGACCGTCGTCTCCGCCTTGAGAAGCGTAGCCGCTGCTCGCGTCGCAGGGCGGCTCGTCGTTTTCGTTGAGCGCATTGGCCGCGTCGAGCCGGCTTTGCGCGTCGTCTTGCTTTGACATGTTGACCAGCGCGAAAGCGGTGCTGCCGCCCGCGATCGCGACGCCGCTCGCGATGCCGATCCAGCCCCAGGTGCGGTGAAAGTTCGCGGTGCTGCGGTAGGCTTTGCGGGTTTCCGGCGTCGGTTCGAGCACGACCTTGACCACGTTGGTTTGCGAACCGTCGAGGTTCACGTCGCGTTCCAGAGGAATGAAGCCAGCGGCCGCGACGCTGATGTGATGCGGACCGCGCGGCAAGCGAAGCGGCGTGCTGTAGGGGCCTTTGCGCTCGCCGTCCACGGTGAGCTCGGCAGGCGTCTCGCTCGAGTCGAGCACGAGGGTCGCGCCGTCGGCGCCCAGCGCGGCTGGATCGACCGCCAGATCGAAGGCGAGATCCCCGGTCGCGCCGGAGCCGACGTCGACTTCGCGTTTCGCGCTGACGTAGCCCGGGCGGCGCAGCTCGACCGTGTAGTGGCCGGCGACCAGGGTGACGGAGGTGGGCAGCGGTGTCTTGCCGACCACTTCACCGTTTACGTAGACGTCCGCGCCGACGGTGGTGGTGCGAATGGTGAGGTTTGCCAGCAATTTGCCGAGCGTGGGCACCAGCTCGAAATGCAGGTTGGCGTCGGAGTTGCCGGCGACCACGACTTCCTTGCGCGCGGGCGCGAAGCCTTCGGCGACTGCGCCCACGATGTGACTGCCTTCCGAGATGCGGATGGGCGCGCCGAGTGGCGTGCGCGCAACCTCGACGTTGTCGACCTCGACCCGCGCGCCTTCGGGCTTGGTGGTGACGGTGAGCCGCCCGACGCGGGCTTTTTGATCGGCCAGGGTTGGCTTGGCGCGTTCGAGCTGCTTCGGTGAAAGACCGCCGCTCGCGATGGCCGGCTCGAGCGCGTCGACCGCCTCGACGGGTCGTGACATCGCCGCGTAGACCAGGCCGATGTTGTAGAGCACGACAGGGTTCGGCAAAATCTCGTAGGTGCGTTTGAACTCGGCCAGCGCGCCCGCGTTGTCGCCGCCTTCGAACAGCTGCAGACCGCGGTCGAAGCGATGCGCGGCCTCGGCGCGCTTGGCCTCGTCGACGACCACCGCCTTCTTCGGTGCAGCAGGCTTTTCGGCTGCTTTGGGTGGGGGCGCCTCGGCCTTCGGCGGTTCAGCCGGTGGAGGCGGCGGAGTGGGAGCAGCGGCAGGCGGAGCATTCGGATCGCTCGGCGGCGCGGGCGCGGCCGGGGGTGCCGGCGGCTGCTCCGCTTTTGGTGGCTCGGGTGGCGCCTCGGGCGCGGCGCGTTTTTTCGCTTCCGCGGCCGGCTTACCTTGGCTGGGTTTCGCCTCGGCCGGCTTGGCTGGCGCAGCGGGTGGATCGGCTGCGAGCGCGAGTGACGGAGCCAGCAGAACGAGAGCACCGAACAGCCCTGAGCGGGGCCGCGCTTGTCCACAAGTCATCGCTGAGCGCTACTCCATCCCGGCGAAAAGCCGGCAAATTTCCGACGCGCAAACTAGCACGAGCCGCGACCGCGTCGGAAGCTCCCTCAGCAGGGCGTGTTGCGGCGTGGTGTGCCGGTCGAGAACATGCGCGACCCGCAGACGCCCGCGCGCCCCGTCCTGGTCGTGAAGGTCGGTTGCGGTTCACAGACGGCGTCCGGTCGACCGCAATCGTCGTCACAGTCGCAGAGCCTCGCGCAGTAACCCAGATCCCCGATGCCGGAGCTCGAGGTCGGGTCGAGAAAGCAAAAATTCTCGAGCGGCAAGCGCGTGTCGCTCTGCCCGCAGCCGGGAGTGCCGTAGCTGCAGACCCCGCTGCACTCCGCGTACGAAGCACCATGGGGCGTGCAGGCGCCGGCGCAGGTTGCGCTCGCGGCGTCGGGGTCGCAGGCCGCGCCGATGCGATCCCCGCCGTGTGGGTCTCCGCATAGGCCGGTGCCGAGATCGCAGCTCCGACCGGCGCAATCGAGGTCGCTGCGACACGCCGGACGGCAGTAGCCGGCACCCGACCCAGCAGGCGATTCGGCGCACACGAGGTCCACGCGGCTACGACATTTGTCCATCTCGTTCGTCTGGGTGCCGATCAGGCAGCCGGGGAGGCAGTACGAGACGTCATCGAGCTTGTCGTTCGGCGTACCGCCGTCGGAAAGCACGATGCATTTGGATCGCGCATCGAGATCTTTGCAGAAATCGTGCTCGGGCAGGCATTTGGCAAGGCAAATCCCGGCGCTCGGCCCTTGCCCGTTGATGAGCCCGGAGTCCGAGGTCAGGCAGTCGAAACCGGGACGACAATTGGCGGCGCTGGTGCAGGCGGCGCCGATCAGCCCGGAATTCGGGCCAGCTGAGGGGAACGTGCCGGGGCGGGGGTCGCCACACATGCACGTGCCGTACGACTTGCCGTCGGCGTTGCAGACTTGATAGCCCGTGCAGCTACTCCCGGCGCACTCGATCGACTGCCCGGGCGTGCAGCCCGGCGTCGAGTCGGCGCAGCCGGTCGGGAGCAGCGCCGGTGTGAGCACGAGTGTGCCTGAGACCACCGCGGCGAGCGCGCGCAGTGCTCTCGCGACCCGAGGAATGCGATGAGAATCGAGTCCTGGCATCAGCGCCCTTCCAAAACCGCGAGCATAACACAGCGCGCGTCGCGCCTATCGTAGTAGTCAATTCGCGTCGCTCGCTAATTTTGCGCGTGCGTTCGTTCGAGATTTCGTCGTCGGCGGAAGACCCGACCGTCCGAACCGGAAAGCGCGCGCGGTAAAGCGAACCTATTCACGCGATTCGAGTTTGTGTATGCTCCGGCGGTTTCTTCGGAAACTCGCTCGCTGCGAAGGGTGGCAGAGTTCGCCCTTCTGGGTCCTGTACGGCGGAAGCAGTAAAAGAGGTCTCTTATGTCGGCTTCGTTGAAGGCGTCTCGGTTCACAAGAGGTATTCGGCGCTCCTTTGCACTGGCAAGTGTCAGTGTGGCGCTTCTGCTGGCTGGGGCGTGCAGCTCCGATTCCGAGCCCACAGAGGATCGTCACCCCTGCAAGCTGAACAGCGACTGTGACGAGAGCTTGGTCTGCAGCTTTGGCCTCTGCCACGCGCAGTGCCGCGCCACCAAGGACTGCCCGTCCCCACAGCGTTGCGTGACGATTGGCGCAGATAAAGAAGGCGGCGGTGGCGGTGCGGGCGGTGCCGGCGGCGGCAGCAGCAGCAGCGGCGCGGCCCCGTCGGCCACGGGCTCGTCGAACGTCTGCCTGCTGCCAGAAGAGACCACCTGCAACTACAAATCGGACTGCGAGGAGCCGCTGGTTTGCGCGGTGGACCGTCAGTGCCGCAGCGAGTGCAAGAAGAGCGTCGACTGTCTCGCCGACCAGAAGTGCATCAACGGCGTTTGCGCGGATCCTAACGAAGTCACGGCGGATGGTAGCGGCCTCATCGGCGCTGATCCGGGTGCGATGGGGCCCGGCGCCAAAGGCAATTCGACGGGCGGCAGCGGGGGCGCTGGCGGCGAAGGCGGAGCGGGCGGCAGCGGCAACGCGGGCCCCGGCACTACCGGCGGCATGTCGGTAACCAGCGGCGGCACGACTACGGGCGGCGTGACCGGCGGAGACGCTGGCGCTGGCGCTAGCGCTGGCGGTGGCGGTGAGGAAACGACCGGTGGCACTACGAGCACCGGCGGCAAGGCGGGCACCGGCGGCGCCGGCAAGGGCGGCACGACTGGTACTGGCGGCAAGGCCAGCACCGGCGGTACGGGCACCGGCGGCACCGACAATGGGACCTGCAAAGAAGGTCAAACTCGCTGCGCGAGCACGGGCTCCGCCGTGCAGACCTGCACTGCCGATGGCATGTGGGGCGCCCCGGTCGACTGCGCGCCCGATACACAGACGTGCATCAGCTCGATCGGCGCCTGCGTGCCGTGCGCGACAGGCACCCGGAATTGCAACAACGACGCTTCCGACAGCTGCGAAGTGACGCTGAGCGATACGTCCACCTGCGGTACCTCGTGCGAAGACACGCAGGTCTGCGCGGGCGCCTCGCCGAATTGCGTGATCGGTGTTTGCGGCAAGGATATTGCGCCGGCTGAGTGCGAAACGACCGTTACCCCGGGCAACGTCACCATCACGAATGCCACGGATCTCACGACGTTTCAGAACGCGGGCACCACGTGCATCGCGGGCAACCTAACCATCAACAGCACCGCGCTCACCACCCTGACTGGGCTGGAACGGCTGCAGTACGTGGGCGGTAGCATAAGCATCTACAACAACGCCTCGCTCGTGAACCTCAACGGCTTGTCGGGCCTCACGACGGTCGTTGGCGGACTGAATATTCAGAGCAACAACTCGCTTTCGAACCTGACCGCACTGGCCTCGCTGGCGACCGTTGGCGGCGATCTTCAGCTGTACGCGAACCCGGCGTTGCCGAACTTCAAGGGCTTCGATGGCCTGCAGAAGATCTACGGTGGTCTGAATATTTACTACAACAACGCTGCCCTCAACCTGGATGCGTTTCCGGCTCTAGTGGAAGTCGATGGCTATGTGGCGATCACCTCGAACGCAGGCTTGGTCGATCTGAAGGGAATGGCGGCGTTGAAGAAGGTGGGCACCTACATCAACGTCTCCTCGAACGGCGCATTGCAGAGCATCGCCGGCTTCGGCGCGCTGCAGACAGTCGGCCAGTACGTCACTGTCTCATCGAACGCGAACCTGGTGTCTCTGGCAGGCTTTGCGAGTCTGGAGTCCACTGGAGGCGTAGTTACCGTCGCGCAGAACGCGAAGCAGACGACGCTGACCGGGTTTGCCAAGCTCGCCAACGCGGGCGGCATCGACATCAACAACGAGGCTGTGCTCACCACCATCGCTGGCTTCTCGGCGCTGCAGAGCGTGAACCAAGACGTCACCGTTCACGACAACGCTGCGCTGACTCGAGTGGATGGTTTCAATACGCTGGTGTACGCGGGCCGCGACGTGCTGGTCTTCAACAACCCCGCCATGACGACGCTGCCGGGCTTCGGGGGCCTGACCACGGCGAACCGCCACATCGAGGTTCACGATAACGCCGCCCTCACGTCCCTGGCCGGCTTTGGCAAGGTGACCAAGGTCGTCGGTCACCTGACCATCGAAGACAACCCCGCCCTCGTCTCGGTAGGCGGCTTCAATTTCCTGAGCGAAGTCAGCGGTTCCTTCAACGTCATCCGCAACATCAAGCTCACCAATTTCGACGGCATCAACAAGCTCAAGAACGTCGGCACCGACTTGGCCGTGAAGGGCAATCTGGTTTTGAACAGCCTCAACGGCTTGCTCAACTCCGGCATGCAGTCCGTTGGCAATGATTTCGCCATCTCGAACAATCCCGCGCTTTCGGCGTGCGCCGTCGACACGCTGAAGGCTACGTTGCAAGCCAACGGCGGTTGGTCTGGCGTCGAGCACAGCTGCTGTAACTATGGCTGCTCAGCCTGCACCCAGTCGGCTTGCACGGGCACGGCCGGCGGCACCGAGGGACAATCGGGTGTCTACAACGGGACGCCGACGCTGGTGACCGCGGCTGACCTGCAAACGCTGGCTACGGTGACTGAGATCACCGGAGATTTCAATCTCAGCTCGACTGCGCTGACCTCCCTCACCGGACCGGTCAACTTGGAGCACGTCCACGGAAACGTGACCATCTACAACAATGGTTCACTGACCAATTTGGATGCTCTCAAGAAGCTCAAAACAGTCGACGGGAATGTGAACATTCAGTCCAACGGCGCCCTGACCAACCTTGGTGGTTTGGTTGGGCTGACAACGGTTGGCGGCGACTTGCAGCTCTACGGAAATGCGGGGCTGTACAACGTGAGTGGTCTGAGCAAGCTCACCTCGATCGGTGGAAACCTCAACATCTACTACAATAATGCGCTGACGAGCTTGCAGGGCATGGGCGCGCTGGAGTCGATCGGTGGCTTCCTGAGTATCAGCAGCAACGGGTCGCTTCAGAACATCAACGGACTCAGTGCGCTGGCCACCGTCGGCAACTACTTCAACGTGTCAAGCAACGGTGTGATGGCGGACCTGAACGGTCTTCCCTTGCTGACGTCGGTTGGCAAGTACTTCACCGTGTACTCGAATGCAGGGCTGCTCAGCATCGCCGGCTTCGCGGCGCTGGAGACCGTCGGTGGCGAGTTCAGCATCTACAGCAATGCGGCGCTGACCACGGTAAACGGATTCGAAGCACTGACCGCAATTGATCCTGGAAATCTGAAGATCTACAGCAACGGCGCCCTGACCTCGATTGGCGGGTTCTCTAAGCTCGGCTTGATCCGCGGGACGCTCGAACTCCACGACAACGCGAAGCTCGCCACACTGGACGCCACGAACGGCTTCGAGAAGCTCGCCGATGTCGGCAGTACCATCGCCATCTACGACAACCCGTTGCTTACGAGCATTGCGGGCTTCACCTCGCTCACGAACGCCAACGCGGGGATTGACATCAATACGAACGGGTTGAAGACCATCAGCGGCTTTCCAGCGCTAGCCGCCATCAACGGCAACCTGAACCTGGCCAACAACACCGCGCTCACTAGCGTGAGCGGATTTGGGGCGTTGGCTAACATCGGGGGCTCGTTGATCGTGCGCGACAGCGACGTGTTGACTCATTTCAATGGTCTTGCGAATCTGACCTCGATTGGACTGAACCTGACCGTCATGTCCAACCCGGTTCTGACCAGCCTCACTGGCCTTCGCTCCGGTACGCTGAAGAGCGGCGCGCTCGGAAACCTGTACACGGTCGCCGGCAATCCAGCGCTCTCGTCTTGCGAGGTCAATACGCTACGTACCACTTTGAACGTCAACGTCAGCAACGACCAGAGCGGGGCGAATCAGGGTTGTACGACCTGCGCCGGCGTGGACTGCTCCGTCGGGCCGACGACGCTCAACGGCCAGAGCGGTACCTTCACCGGTAACGTCGCTCTGGTGAATGCCGCCGACATTGCCTGGATGAAGAACGTCGTGAACCTGACGGGCTCCCTCCATGTCGACTCGACGGGGCTCACGACCCTTGACGGGCTGTCGAACCTGAAGACCGTGGGCGCAGAGGTGAACATTTACAACAATGCCAGCCTGATACACGTCAACGGGCTCAGCGGTCTCACGACCGTAACCGGCGCACTGAACATTCAGTCGAATAATGCGCTCAACCAACTCAACGGTCTCGCTGCCCTCACGACGGTTGGCGGTAACCTCCAGCTCTACGCCAACCCGCTTCTTGCCAACGTTACCGGCCTTTCCGCGTTGACCAGCATCGGCGGTTTCCTGAATATCTACTATAACAACGCGCTCGTGACGCTCGATGGCTTGGCGAACGTCGCCTCTATCGGCACAACCACGAATGACTATCTCGCCATTCAGAGCAACGGTGCGCTCACGTCGATTCTTGGTTTGCTCAAGCCGCCGAACAAACTCTCAACTCTGAAGGGGAATCTCACCGTCACCTCGAATGGCGGCCTCAGCGTGTGCCAGCCCGAGGCCATCAAGGCCGCGTTGACGACGGGTGGCTGGGCGCGAACCTACAGCCAGAGCGGCAACCTGGCTTGCGCCTCTCCCAAGGCATGCACTGCCGCCGGCGTGTGCCAGTGAGCTGGTCGCCGGGCCGGCGTGCCCCGCTCCGGCAAGCCGCGAAGCGACGGGCTTCGCGGCTTGCGCCCGGCGCCTGAACGACTATCGTCGCGCAACCCGCATGGAACCCGGTCTCGTCACCCTGGCCAAAATCATCGGCACCCTGCTGACCGGTATTTCGGTCATACCGCTCCTGTTCTTGTTCGCGTCCGGCGATCGCAGCGAGCCGGAAGACCGTTTGGATTCCGAGCATAAGGGCTAGTTGTCGGCGCGTCGGGCGAGTGCAGCCCGGCGTTGAAACCGCCGCGGGCGAGCCGCGTAGAGTGAGTGCTCCGCGTGCGGTCGATGTTCGACCAAACAACGGAGAGGGATCACCATGACGCGAGTGTTGCGAGTTTTTTGGCTGGGTGGGCTTCTGTTGGTGCTCGGCGCTTGTCGCGACAAGAAGCCCGAGAACCTGGCGCCCGCGGCGTCCGCGCTCGCTCCTGTTGCGCCTGCCGCCGGCAAGTCTCAAGCGTTCGCGATCGACGCGAACGGGAGCCATGTGCGCTTCTTGATGGAGGCGCCGATCGAGAAAATTTCGGGGGATGCGCCGGGCTCGGTCGACGGCGAACTGTTCGTCGACGCGGACGACCTTTCCAAGTCGAGCGGCCTGGTGAGGGTCGACTTGGAAAAGCTCTCGATTTATCAGCAGAAGCGCGACGACGAGAAGGGCCAGTTCAGCGAGCGAACGAAGAACGAAACGCAGAACAAGCACGCCCGCACCTGGCTCGAGATTTCAGAAGACACGCCCGAGGACGTGCGTAAGCAGAACCGTTTCGTCGAGTTTCGTATCAGTGAGCTGGCGCAGCCCTCCGCCGCCAATTTGAGTGCGCTCTCGGGCGCGGAGCGCACGGTTACGGCCACGGCCGTCGGGGATTTTCGTTTGCACGGCCGCAAGAACCAAAAGCGCGTGAAGGTGGAGCTGCGCTTCGGCTACGCGGGCGACAAGCTGCAGACGCTCGCGGTGCGCACGCTCGAGCCGCTGCAGATCGGTCTGGAAGAGTACGACGTGCGCCCGCGCGAAGCGTTCGGCAAGCTCGCGCAGAAGACGCTCGACGCGCTCGGCACGAAGGTCGCGAAAGAGGCGCCGATTCAGGTCGAATTCAGCGCGCGCGTGAAATGACGCGTTAGCGTCGAACCGCTTCGCGCCGCACGCTGAGTCGTAGCGGCGCGCCGCCGCGCGTGATCTCGAGCGAGACGTCGCTGCCCTCGCGCCCAGCGAGGCGTGCGCGAGCGCTGGCCATCGAGGTCACCGGTTCGCCGTCGACGCGCTCGAGGACGTCGCCCGCGAGCAAACCGCCGCGCTCGGCTTCGCTGCCGCCGGCGACCTGAGCGACCCAAACGTCGAGCTCACTCCCGCTGCCGCGCTCGCCGAGTGTGATCGCGACGCCGGCTGCCGCGAGCGGGTCGTCCGCGCTCACTCGCTCGCTCAGGCGAATCACGACGCCGCGCGTGGTCCGCCCGGCCTGCACGCTCACGCCCTCGGTCATGCCGCGGCCAACGCCCGGGGCGTGTGCGCCGAGTCGTAAATTGCCTTCGGCCACACGCCGCAAGGTAAAGCTGCCGGCCGCGTCGGTGAGCGCGACCCCCGCGGGCAACGCGCCCGCCGGCAGGTATGCGGGCGCGAGCCCAATCGCCACGCGCGCGCCCTCGACGGGGCGGCCGTCCGTGTCGAGCACTTGCCCTTCGATCTCGCCGGGCTCCGAGAGGTCGATGGGGTCCACTTCGAAGGGCCGATCGCTGCGTCCAGTGCGGCTGACTTCGGCGCGCGCGCTGGCGTCCGCGTAGTCGGGGTGGGTGACCGAAAGTTCGATGGGCCCCGGCGGTATGCTCGCAAAGCGGTAGGCACCCTCGGCGTCGGTCATGGTGCTCTTGCGCGTGGAGCCGAAGCGCAACGTGACCAGCGCGCCGTTACCGGGGCGTCGCCCGCGCACGGCGGTGACTCGGCCGGTCACCAGCACGCCGGGGTCGAGCGAGAGTCGGATTTCACTGGGTGCGTGTTCGACGCTGCGTTCGAGGTTCGCGAAGCGCGGCGCTTCCACGATCAAGCGCAGCGGCAGTCCAAGCGCGTCCGCGATTTCGACGCCGCCTCGATTGTCCGTGAACGACGTGGCGCGCAGCGGCGCGTTCGGATCGAGCGAAATCGCGCGCACCTCAGCGAGCTCGACCGGCGTGTCGTGCTCGTCGACGACCAACACGCGCACCGGATCGCGCGGGGCAGGCAGGACGAGTTCGATGCGCTCACGCGCCCCCTCCGCGACTTTCAGGCTCTTGCGCAAGGCAACGCGTGCGCGGTCGCCCAAACGCAACACTGAAATCGTGATGGATTCGGGCACCGCAGCGAAGGCGAAGGCGCCGTCGGTCGCGGTAATGGTCGAGCGTTCGAAAGTGCCGCGCTCGGCCACGATCTGCACTTCGACCGAGGCCACGGGGAAGCCGCGCTCATCGAGCACGCGCCCTTCGAGGCTGCCGCCCTTGAGCAGGACCACGCGCACTCGCGCCTCCCCACCCGGAGCAATGGCAACGAGCTCGCTCGCACCTTCCACGTATTCGGGGTGACGCACCAGCGCGCGCACGCGTCCGGGCGTGACCGGTCGCGCTTCGAAGTCTCCGGTCGCGCTGCTTACCCAGGGGGGAACCTCCGCGCCAGCAACCGGCTCGGGATCGAGCTGAGCCAGCCCCGGTGCCGAATTTCCGGGCGAAATGACGCTACCCGGCGGCGGAATCGGCGGCACCGGACCGGGCATGACGCCGAGCTCGCCCGCCGGAATC
The DNA here is from genome assembly GCA_035549735.1 of Polyangiaceae bacterium. Lineage (GTDB taxonomy): Bacteria > Myxococcota_A > Polyangia > Polyangiales > Polyangiaceae > PMG-095. The sequence continues at coordinate 46,417 of DASZQI010000081.1, forward strand.
AGCCCGGGCGGGCCGGTGAGCGTCCATTCGAAGTGAGTCGCCCTGAAATTCGAGGACAACGGGCTGTCCGCTATCGGCAAGCCAAAGCGGTCGCTGCCCACGACCTCGACCGAGGCGCCGCCGATCGGCGCGCCGCGTGCATCGACCACCTCTCCGCGCAACACGCCGCCGCGAATGAGCGGGACGCGCACCGGCTCGGTCAACGTTTCGGGCACGGCCACGAGCGGGCCACCGACGAAGTCGCGCGCGCGCGCGCTGAGCGTGGCTGCTCCCCTAGCGATCGGTCCGAGCACGACCTTCCCGTCGCTGCCGGTGCGACCATGCAGCGGGAACGAACCGAGGCCGCCCTCCACCAAGATCACGTCCGCGTTGTCCACCACCACCGGACTCGGCCCTTCGCCGTCCGTGACGAGCGCGGTCACCAAACGGCCCGGTTCGAGGCGCAGTGTGAGCGTTTCTTGGGCGCCGCGCGCGAGCTCGAAGCCGAGTACCGGGTCGGACACGTCACCCGCGCGGCGAGCGCACAAATCGTAGCTTCCCGCGCTCAGGCCGCGCAGGCGAGCCAGGCCATTTTCATCGGTTTCTGCGCGCCGCGCGGGCCACAGAGACGAGCCTGCAATCAAGACCTGCGCGCGTGCTGCGGGCGCCCCATCGCTGGTCACCACACGCACGTCAATCGCCGACAAGCGCCGCAACGCGAACGTCACATCGGCGGCCACGCCAGAGCGCATCACGCTCTCGTAACCGGGCGCCGCGGCGCGCACGGACCAGGGCGCAGGCGGCAGCTTCTCGAAGCGGGTCGTGCCCTGCTCGTTCGTGAGCGCCCCGTACGGCAAAGGATCGCTCGCGGTGACCAGCACCGTTGCTTTGGCGAGTGCAGCGCCGAGCTCGTCCTGCACGCGCACCGTGAGCGACGTTGCGGGTGCGAGCGTCAGCCGCTCGGTGCGCTCGTCGGAATCGAGGACCAGCTGAGTGGATGCGCGCGCGTAGCTCGGAGCGTCAGCCAAAACCCAGAGCGTGCCGTGCTCGATCTTCTCGAGACAGCCCCGGCCGTGCACGTCAGTGGTGATGTCGCCCACCAGCGCGAACTTCCGGCCTTCCTGCTCCCGGTGCACGAAGACTCGCGCCGAAGCGACTCCGCCCCCACCCTTCTGAACTACACTTACACACAGCTTCCCTGTGCGCTTCGGGTCGAGCTCGGAGGCCGCCGGTCGGTTCGTTGGCGGCAGCTGACGGCGCGGGCTGTCGCGGAGTCCCAGCACCAACGCCAAAATCCCGAGCAATGCTGCGAGCCAAGTCACGGCCTCCAGCGCGCGCGCGAGCCCGAGCCTTCGCCGCGTCGTGGCTCCATCGGGGCTGTGCGGCGGCTCGGGTGTCACGGTCGGTTCGACGATAGCGCGGAGCGGGATCAACGCGCGACCGCTCCTAGTGCGTCCTGCTATCTTGGTCGGAATGGCTTCCCGCGGGGTTTTGGCCCGGTTCGCCGGAGCTTTCGCCGCTGCCTTGCTCTTTGCGCTCGGCTCGTGCGGGCGCAATGACCACCCGCCTCCGCCGAGTAGCGGTACAGGACCCGACCCAGTCGTGCGCGATGGCGGCCTCATCGTGGATGGCAAGCCGACCGATGGCCCGCCCACCTGCGGCGGACAGAAGATTCCAGCGATCACCAACCCGCCGTTGCTCTATTTCGTCATCGACCGCTCGGGCAGCATGTCCGAGCCGATCGATAGCGCGGGCACCACCAAGTACATGGCGGCCCAGGCCGCGGTCGGCGCGGTGCTCGACAGCATCGGACATCGGGTGCGTTACGGCGCGGTGCTCTTTCCAGCGACCGCCGACGACAACTCCTGCGCGCCGGGGCGCGAGGTGTTCGCGCCGATTCTCGGCGATGCGCTGTCGACCGTTCCCAGCGGGGGTCGCGGCCCGATTTTGCGTAAGCTCATGACCCGCTTGGCCGCACAAACGCCGGGCGGAGCAACACCCACCGCGCCGACCATCGCAGCGATTTCGGGCCAGACCGATCGGCTCGGGGAGCGGGCCTCGTTGGTGCTGGTAACCGACGGCGCACCCAACTGCGACCTCGACCTGACCTGCACGAGCGCCGCCTGCATCCCCGACATCGAGCGAGCGACCCTGGAAGGTCTGACCTGTGGGGTCGACTTCAGTTGCTGCGATCCGGCGGCGGTGGGTGCCGGTGCCCGCGGCAATTGCATCGATGCCGACGCGACCGAGGCGGCCGTGGCCGCCCTCGAGCGGGCCGGAATCGACACTTACGTGATCGGCATGCCGGGCAGCGAAGCGTACGCGAGTTTGCTCGAGCGCCTGGCGCGTGCGGGCGGCACCGCTCGGCCCACCGCGCCCGCCTACTACGCGGTGGGAGCCGTGGGCTCGCTCAACGAAGCGTTGCTGGAGATTGGCACCGGCCTCGCAATCCAGTGCGAAATCGAGCTGGAAACGGCGCCGCCGCAGCCGGATCTGGTCAACCTCTACTTCGACGGCAAGCTGCTCGAGCTCGACCCAGAAAATGGGTGGGACTGGACCGCAGAGGCCGCGCTTTCCGTGCGCGGCGACGCCTGCGCGGCGCTCCGCTCGGGAGCCGTTCGCGAGGTCCAGATAGTTTATGGGTGCCAAACGGTCGTGCGCTGACCGCGCGGTTGTTGTAGGCTCCCTCCTCACATTTGAGCGAGAATCGCCCCGTCTCCAAGAGCCCCGCCCCCGAGCTGGACGCGCTCAGGATCGCGATCGACCAAGTCGACCGAAGCATTCTCGAGCTCGTTGCCGAGCGCGTGCGCCTGGTGCTGCGAGTCGGCGACTACAAACGAAAGAACGGGCTGCCCGTCTACGATCCCGAGCGCGAGCGAAGCTTGCTGGAGCGGCTGTCGAGCACCGCGCCGGAGCCGTTGGATGGGGATACCGTCCGCCGCGTTTTCGAGCGCTTGATCGACGAATCTCGACGCATCGAGCAGCACCACGTGCAGCAGCGCTAGCGCGCGCGTTCTGTTTCTAAATGTGACGACTTTGCAATTCGGGCGCGGCCGCTTGGCCGAATCATTGCGCTCTGCCGCAAAGGGGGCGTGAATTTTCCTTTGCTAGTGTGTCGAAGTCCAGGCGCAGACTTCTAATGACAAGGTTAGGAAAAGTCGTAAGTTACAGGACGCTCAAGGGCTGGGGAGTCTGAGAGCTAGCCTTCTGTGAACACCATAGCGATGCGGCTGGCGGAGCAGGTCCGTCTGCTTCGGGTCCAAGCCGGAATGACTCAAGCCGAGCTTGCTTCCCGTGCGGGAGTCACTGTTGAAACCGTGGCGCGTTTGGAGCGCGTCTTACGCGGCCGTTCTTCAGCAAACTCGAACCCTTCCTTGGAAACCTTGGCGCGCCTGGGCTCGGCCCTGGGCGTAGAGGTGTCCGAACTCCTGTCCGGGCCCGGCAAACTGCGACCACGTGACGACCGCTTGTTCGTCGTGTTGCGCGGGGCGACTCCGGCAACCAGGCGGCGCGTGCTGCGGGTGGCAGAGGCGCTCATCCGCGAGGATGCTGCCGAGACCAAGCCCGAGAGCCGTGGCCGCAGACGTCCGAGCTAGAGCGCTTCGGCCGGAGCCGTCAGGCGAAGCGCTCGACCAGGCGCGAGAGGGCGCTGCGTTGCTTTTCGCGCAGCTGCCCGACGACCGCGACGGCGAGCGCTTCCTTTTGGAACACGGCTTGCGCGGCGGCGTGCACGCGGTCGCGGCTGACCGCGAATAATTCGCGCTTTCGCTGCTCCGGAGTGCGCGCGACCCCGGTCAGCTCGCCGAGCCCGAGAAAGGCAGCAAACTCGCCCGGGTCGTCGAGCAGGGACTGCATTTGCCAGCCGAAGCGTTGTTTGGCCTTCTCGACCTCGAGCTCGCTCGGGCCCTCGCGGCGCAGATCGTCCACGACCTCGAAGAACGCGGTCAAAAGCTTCTCGCTCGAGCCGTGCGCGGATTCACCGCCGAGCGTGAACGCGCCGGTATCGGCGAACGCTTCGTACGATGCCGAGACGTCGTAGGCCAAACCGCGCTCGTCACACACTTGATGATAGAGCCGCGTGGACATGCCGTCGTCCAGCGTGCGCAGCAAGAGCTCGACCGCTGGCTCGAGCGCGTCTTGCTCGGAGGGCGCGCGGAAAGTCATGCGCAGCGCGGTCTGGCTGCCCGCATCGTCCAAATAGCGAAACACCGGCCCAGAAAGCGGCGCTGGCGTCGCGCTGGTGAGCGGCGCGCCCGCGCCCAGCCCCTCGAAAGCGCGCGCCACCGTCGCGCCGACCTCGTCCGGATCGATCGGGCCGGAGACGCTCACCACCATGTTCGACGCGCTGTAGTGCTGGTCGTGGAAGCGCTGCAGCGCGGGCACGTCGAAGCGGTCCAGCGCCGCCAGGGTGCCGGTGATCGGCCGCCCCAGCGCGTGGTCGGGAAAGGTCAGCGCGATCACCAGCTCGTCAGGGCTCACCGGATCGCCGTCCTCGTTCAGAGATTCGAGGATCTCTTCGCGCACGATGCCGCGCTCGATCTCGATTCCGCTCCACACCGGTGCGCTCACCACCTCGCCGAGCAGGGCCAACACTTGGTTCAGATTTTCCGGCGGAGCGTTGGCCGACAGCAGCGTGTGATCGACGTAAGTGGCGGCGCCGAGCTCGCTGCCCAGCCGTTCGAAGGCGAGCGCGAGCGCGTGCGCGGAGCCGTGGGAGCGCGTGCCCCGATGCAGCATGTGCTCGTGGAAATGCGAAATGCCGCCAAGCTCGGGCGGCTCGAAGCGCGAGCCGCTCTGAATGTGCACGCTGACCGAGGTGCGATGCGTCGCCGGTAACGGCGCGCACAAGAGTCGCAAGCCCGAGGGCAGTACGACGCGCGTAACCGCGTCGAAGGCGCTCGATCCGCCGCTGGCGCTCATTCGTCGTCGGTCGTCTGGGTTTTGTCCTGCGCGAAGCTCTCGTCGACCTTGAGGCGAGTGCCCGCGGCCTTGCGCAAATCGGCGACGTAGCGGGTGAGCGCGTCGTCGGCCTTGGCCGAAAGCAGGCGCGCGCGCGTGTCTGCGAGCTCCTGCTCGGGGGCCGGCGTCAGCTCCTTCAGCTGGAACACGACGTAGCCCGTCTTGGTCTCCACGGGCTTTTCGTACAGAGCGTCGACCTTGCCCAGTTCGAATGCCTTGGGCGCGAGCGGCTCGCGGGCTTCGACGTCAGGGATCGGATTGTCGAAGCGGCTGAACGCAGCAGAGACTTCGAACTTGGGGCGCTCCGCGCTGGCCAGCGCCGGGGGCTCGCCCGCAGGCTGCTTGGGCTTCGCGGCAGGCTTCGGTTTCTCGGTGCGAACGGCGGCGAGCGCGGCCTCGGTCTGTTCGCGCACCGCGTCCTCCAGCTTCTGCCCGGACTTGGTGCGTTCGATGAGCGCGAGCGCGAACTTGTGCGCCGCCTCCTCGGCGGCAAAGTGCGTGTAGAGCCCGAGCGCCAGTTGATGGCGCCCGCGTGCCTCCAGGTTCTCGGCGCTCACGCGCTCCCGCACCTCCACGATGTGGTAGCCGCGCGGGGTTTCGATCACCTTCGAGAGCTCGCCCACCTTCAGCGGCTCGACGGCCTTCATCAGCTCGTCCGCGCCGATGCCGTAGGCCTTCGACAGACAGCCGACCTCACCACCGAGCAGCGCAGACGGGCCTTGCGAGACCTCGCGCGCCACGTCCGCGAAGCTCTCGCCGGCCGCAATGCGTGCGCGCGCGTCCTCGGCCTTCTTCAGGCTGGGGCTCTTTTCGTCTTCGATCGCTTCCGGGGGCACCGGGATCACGATCTCGCGCACCAGCGGACAGCCCGCGGTGTAGTTCGCCTTCTCGCTGTTCCAGCCGCTCTCGACCTGGTCTCGATTCTCGAAAGCCCAGCGATCGACGGTGGCCGGCTGGGTGTCGATTGCGTACTTCGCGAACCAATCGCGGGTCAGTTGCGCGCTGCGAATGACCGCGTGGTTCGCCACGAACTCGGTCTCGGCCGGGCTCAAGCGGACGCGTGAACGGACCAGCTCTCGCAGCCGCGCCGCGAGTAGCTCGCGCTCCTGCATGAGCTTGAATTCGCGCGGCCCGCGGTTGGCGAGCATGCGGATTTCACGTTCGTAAAGCTTGTAGTCGAATGGCTCGCTCGGCGTGCGGCGTACGCGTAAGTGCCGCACCATGCGCTCGGTCCCGCTCTCGCAGGCACCAGTGTGCGGGTCCAGCCGGCACAGGCCGAGCCCGGCGCTCAAGTTCGCGGCTTCGACGGCTGGGAGTGAAACGTGCGCGCGACCGGCTGCGAGCTCGGCGTCGATCGTCTCTTCTCCCACACCCAGGCCAAGCGTGCGCGCTTGAGCAACCAAGAGCTCTCTCTCCGCCAGCCCGTCCAGGACCTTCTTGCGAATGCCCAGGCGCTTCAGCTCACGCGCTTCGACGCGCGGCGCGATCAAGCCGAACGCTGCGAAGTAATCCTTCGAATCGAGGCAAGTGCCCGCGTACTCGACCGCGCATTGGCGCTTCAAGCCCGCGGTCGCGCGGCCACTACCGGCGCGAAACTCGACCACGAACACGATGATGATGGTCGAGACAATCCCGCCCACCAACAGCTGGGAAAAACCGCCACCTCTGAAAAACCTGAGCATTGGGAGCGACCGAGGGCGCCGCACATACCATGCCGCCCCAACAGCGACAAACCTTAGAGACTCGGGCCCAACGCGGAAAATGCCTTTTAGCGCGGGGCCTTACAGGTCGCGGGCGCGCTCAACCGCGCGCTGATTTTTCGAGCGAAAGCGCGATACGCAGCTCGCTTTCGAGCTCCGTGACGTCACTCACCGACCGCTCGAACCAAACCTCGTACCAGGTATCCAGCGTGCGCGTTCGATCGCCGGGGTCGCGGATCGGGACCACCTTGGTACCGGTTTCACGAAAGCCGCGCAAAACCGCAGATTCAGCTTGTTTTCGCGCGCGGCTGAACAAACCGTCCGGGCTTTCCCCGGGGAAATCTGCGGACTGGGCGCGAGTCACCAGGCGCACCGCGAGCGGCTCCCCGAGGCGCGCCGCCACGGCGCTGTCCATCATCAGGTTGTCGCGGACGCGTTCGGCCAGCACGACCTCATCCGCCGTGGTCCGATAGATCTCGAACCCGCGGGCTTGCAGGGTCTTTTTCAGCTCACTCGGCGTGGGGTGGGGCATTTAGCGGGGGCCAAGCCAGACAGTTTGGCTGTCGGACTTTTCAGCGACTCTGCGGTTCGGAGCCTCCGCGCGCCGTTCTCGCCGGGGCCCCCCCGCCGATGAAAAGTCGTTCAGCCGAGCAGGCTAGCGTTCGCTCAGGAGCAGCGTCAAGCTTCCGGGCGGTTCGTGAGGGCATTTTCATCCGCGGCAAGGCGCGCCGCGTCGACTTCTCGGAGGTGGTATGGTGGCCGGAGCAAGTTGTGAAAAGCCGCCCGCCGTCTGATTCTTCTACGGACCCCGCCTCGGAAGCGCCCGCCTGGAGCCCCCGGCGGAACGTCGGAGGCGCGCGGAAGGAAGCGACGGAGCGCGTTACGTTGCGCGCGACGGGCTTCGAGACTTCGGGTTGGACCCTCAACGTGAGCCGCGGGGGGCTTCGCGCGATTGTGGAGGATCGCCTCACGCTCGGAGTGGAATACGAACTCGTCGTGGGTGACGCCGCCGCGCCCCGGCGGACGACCCTCGTATGGTCGCAAGATCAAAGTGACGGGCAAATCGTGGGCCTCCGCTACCTAGACGTGGACGGCTCTGTCCCCCCGCGGGACCCCTCGGCTCCGCCCCAGGAAGAGTAATCAGCGAATGTCTCGGGTCCGGGAGTTGCTCGGGCCGGACGGGCCGCTCGCGCGGGCGCTCGACGGCTATGAACTTCGTTCCGGCCAGCTTGCCATGGCCGAAGCGATCGAGCGTGGCCTCGAAGAGCAGCGCGTCGTGTTGTGCGAGGCTGGGACCGGTACCGGAAAGACCCTTGCCTATTTGCTGCCGGCGCTGCTCTCCGGTCGCAAGGTGATCATTTCGACCGCGACGCGCGCGCTGCAAGAGCAGATTTACTTCAAAGACATCCCGCTCGTGGCGCGCGCGTTCGGCCTTCAGCCGCAAGTAGCGCTCATGAAAGGCGTCTCGAACTACTTGTGCCGCCGGCGCTTCTCGGAGTTCATGAACAGCGCGGAGAGCCTGCGCCCCGGCCACGCCGCCAGCGTCACTGCTGCACAATCGTGGCTCGCCGAGACCGAGACCGGAGATTTGGGCGAGCTTTCGGCGCTGCGCGAGGACGATCCGGTCAGGCTCGAAATCGCCTCTTCGAGCGACACGCGCGTGGGCGCCGCCTGCCCGCATTTCGAGGAGTGCTTCGTCACGCGCATGAAGCGCGAGGCCGAGGCTGCGCAGCTGGTGGTCGTGAACCATCACCTGTTTTTCGCGGATTTGGCGCTGCGCGGGCCGCACCCGGCGCGGGTGCTTCCGGACTACGACGCGGTGGTGTTCGACGAAGCTCACCAGATCGAAGACGTCGCCACCGAGTTTTTCAGCGTGCGCATTTCGAGCGCGCGCGTCGATCGCCTGCTGTCCGATCTGGAGCGCGGCCTCTCTGCTGCCGGCCAGGCCGATCCGCTATTCGCAGGCGCTTCCGGGCTTTCGTTGATCGGCGCGACGCAGGGCTCGGCCGAGCATTTCTTTCGAGCGCTGCGCGCGCTGTGCGGCGAAGAGGGCCGAGTGGCGCTCGAGCGCGACGTTTGGAAGGGAGAGCTCGAGCGGCTGTATCACGCGCTCGATTCGGCGCTCGAGGGCGTCGCGGCGCTGGCCGAGAGCGCCGCGGGGCGGCTCGCCGAGTCCAACAAGGGCAGAGCGCGCGGGGCCGGTGAAGCGCTGCTGCTGGCGCAGCGTCGGGCAGAACAGCTGCGCGAACAGCTCGCCACCATCGTCGACTCGGGCCGTGGGCGCGTGGTGTGGCTCGAGACCGCGAAGCGGCGCATCGTGCTCAGCTCGACTCCGGTCGACTTGTCGATTCTGCTGCGCGAGCGCGTGTTCGAGGGTGTTCCTGCGATCGTGTTGACCAGCGCGACGCTCGCCACCGACGGGCGCGAAACCAAGCCGGACGCCCCGAGCGAAAAGAGCGCCTTCAGCTACGTGCGCGGGCGGCTGGGTCTCGACTCCGAAATGACCCGGGTCGACGAGCTGGTGGTGAGCTCCCCTTTCGACTTTTCACGCCAGGCGCTGCTCTATACGCCCAAGGATTTGCCAGCGCCGGGGACGCCGGCGTTTTGGGATGCGGCGAGCGCGCGCATCACCGAGCTGATCGAAATCACCGGCGGCGGCTGCTTCGTACTGACCACCAGCTTGCGTGCCATGCGCGAGCTTCACCGACGGTTGAGCGAAAGCGTGCCGGGTCTGCCGGTGCTGATTCAGGGGCAGGCGCCCAAGGCCGCGCTCGTCGCGCGCTTTCGTGCAGCGGAGAACGCGGTCCTCTGCGCGACCTCGAGCTTCTGGGAAGGCGTCGATGTGCCGGGCCGCGCGCTCCGCCTGGTGGTGCTCGAGAAGATCCCGTTCGCAGTGCCGAGCGACCCGATCGTCAACGCGCGCTCGCGCGCGCTGGAAGAGCTGGGCGAGAACGCCTTTCTCAAGCTGCACGTGCCGATGGCCGCCATCGCCCTGAAGCAGGGCTTTGGCCGGCTCGTTCGCACCCAGCGCGACGTCGGTGTGGTCGCACTGCTCGACGAGCGCGTGCATCGTCGCGGTTACGGTCAAAAGCTGCTGCGCGCACTACCGACCGCGCGCCGTAGCAGCGAGCTCGATCAAGTGCGGGATTTTTGGGCTAGCAGCGAAGCAGCGCGCTGACCGGAAGCGAGCCCGGCTTCGAGGCCGGGCTCGCGTTCCTTGCGACGCTCAGTTGTCGGCTGCCGGCGAGTCGAGCTCGTCGTCGTCGCCATCATCCTCATCGTCGAAGTCCGGCTCGTCCAGGTCGTCAGCCTCGTCTTCCGCGTCGTCGAACGAGGGGGGCGGAGGCGGAGGCGCGGAGGCCGGCTTCGAGGCTTTCTTCGGTGCCGCGGCTTTTTCGGGTTTGGCTTCCTTCTCAGGCTTCGGCGGCTTTTCGGCCTTCGGGGGCTTCTCCGCCTTCGGCGCTTTCGGCGGCTTTTCGGCCTTCGGAGGCTTGGCTGCGGCGGGAGCGGGTGCGGGCTTGGCTGCCGCTTTCTTCGGAGCGGGGGCCGCCTTCGCTGCGGGCGCTGCCTTCGGTGCAGCCTTGGGAGCGGCCTTCTTCGGAGCGGGGGCGGCTTTCTTCGGGGGCGCCTTCTTCGCCGCCGCGGGTGCCTTGGCCGGCGCCGCTTTCTTCGACGACTTTTTTGCGACCGGCGGCTTGGCCGCGGCCTTTACGGGCGCGGATTTTTTCGCGGGCGCCTTCTTGACAGGCTGAGCTTTCGCTTTTGCGGCGGCCGGCTTCTTCGCGGGCTTTGCGCTCGGTTTGCCCTTCGCGGGCTTCGCGGGCTTCGCCTTGGCAGCGCTCGCGCGCGCAGCTGTCTTAGCTGCTGCCTTCTTCGCTACGGGTTTGGCCGCGGGCGCTTTCTTTGCCGCCGTGGTCTTCGCTCTGGGCTTGTCTTTCATGGTGCTCGTCCTCACTTGTCGCTTTGCGGACCCGCGCGGTGCTCGCGCCGCGGTCGTAGTCTTGGCTCGAGATGAAGTGCGTTGCGATTTGGTAGTGGCCCGAGCCTTGGCTTTCGCCGCAGGGCTCTTGCTCGCAGCTGCCTTACGGCCAGGCTTGGCTTTGACCAAAGGCTTCGGCGTCAGTATTCGCAGCTTGCGCCGCGCGCCGTCCGAAGGTTCTGGCGCGACCGCCGGTAACGTCGGGCGATCCACACCATTGGCCGTTTTTTGTGCTCGTTTGCGCGCCGCAGCCGGCTCGCTCCCGTCACTGCCGCGACCGACCTCGCCGGCTTTGCGACGCTGCAGCGTCGCCGCGATCTTGCGATCCAAATTCGAAAATTCGAACGGCTTGTCGACGTGCGCGTCGGCGCCGTAGAGCGGCGACGTCATCTCGTTCAAGTTCTCGCCGATACCGGTGAGCATCACCACGCCGGTGTGCGCGAGCGAGACCGCTTCCCGGATCTTGCGACACACTTCCCAGCCGCTCATGCCGGGCATCATCACGTCCAGAACGACCAGGTGCGGCAGGTGCTCGTGTGCGAGTTCCCAGGCCTGGTCGCCGTCTGAAGCTTCGAGCACGGAGTAACCCTTCGAGCGCAGGTGGCTCGACACCATGGCGAGCGTGCTCGGCTCGTCGTCTGCAACAAGCACTACGGTTTTCTTGTCCTGATCCATACTGGCCTCGAAGTACCGGTTGCCATTCGAGCGCAGCGCGGCACGCACGGCAAGACCTTGCGCACGGAGTCCCCGTCATGGGGACGGTCCCTGGTAACGTCGGAAGCGAGCCGCGTGTCTTGGCACCGATGTGGTTTTGGAGACTCGGTCGGTGACAGCACCTGCTCGAGCGCGCGGCCGAGAGGTTGGGGGCGGCGCGTGCCAGCCCCCGAAAGCAGTTTCGGGGCGCGGTTTGCGCATCGATACGAGCGGCTGTGCGAAAGGGGCCCAGGGTGCTTAACTTGAGCCGTGCCGCTTCGGGCCTCGATCCAGGCCGGCTTGGGCTTCGCGGAACTTTCCGAGCTCTCGGCCTTTCCAATGCTCATGGCGGTTTTCTGCCGCTCGCTGACCTGGATCGTGCTCGGGTCTCAGCCGACCATCGGCGTGTGCCGGCGGTTCGTGGATCGAGGAGGTGAAGGTGTCAGCCTCGGAGGGTGAGCGCCGCGCTCGACGGGCGGTTTCTCGGGCTGATCGGCGGCTTCGCGCGCGAGCGGCGCTCGGCCGCGTCGCCTCGTGGTTGCCGTTGCCGCTCGCCTACGGGGTGGTCGCGCTTTCGGTGTTGAAGCTTGCGGGCTGGGGTCCGAGCGCGCGGCGGGTGCTGGTTTTGGTGGGCGCGCTGCTGACGCTCACTACGGTTGGCGTCATCCTTCGGGCTTTGCTGCGGCGGCCCCCGCGCTTTGCGGCGGCGCTCGCCCTGGACCACCACCACGGGCTCGGCGATCGGGTGACGACGGCTTTGTCGCTTCTGGAGGTTCCGGCCGACCAGCGTGGCGGCTTCGTGACCGCCGCCATCGACGACGGGCTTGGCGTGGCGGACAAGCTCGACCCACGGCGCGCGGTCCCGGTGCCGATTCCGCGCGAGCTCGGGGTGTCGGTGCTGCTCATGGGGGCCCTCCTGTCCGTGCTGTGGTTCGAGGTGCGCAGCGAGCGCGTGCTGCCGCCTCCGCCCAGCTTCGAGCCGCTGGTGATGGCTGGCGATGACCTCGAGCTGTTCGCCGATTTGGCTCACCGCCTCGCGGAAAGGGCGGAGGATCCGGAGTCACTGGCGGCGATCCGGCGTTTCAACGCCCTGGTCGAGGACATCGCGGCCCGCCGGCTCGAACGCCGGGAAGCATTCGAAAAGATGAGCGACCTCGAGAGCGAGCTCGCCAAGAGCGCGGAGATCGACCGCGAAGCCCGGGAGCTCGGTTTGGAGGGGCTGGCTCGCGAGCTGGCTCGTAGCGGGCTGGCCAAGACTGCGGCGCAGGCGCTCGACGAAAAGCGCCTCGCTGACGCCGAGCAGGCGCTCCGCGAGCTTTCGGATCGCTTGAAGCGCAAGGAACGGGCACCCAGCCGTGCCGAACTCGATCGCCTGCGCAGCGCGGCTGCCCGCGCCAGCCGCGTGAATGGCGAACGGCTGGCCGCGATCGAGCAACGCCGCCGCGAGCTGACCGACGAGCGAAAGAGCCTGCTCGACCCCAAGAATCAGGGAAAGCCCGCGGGTGATCCTGGAAAAGTCGAAGAAAACCGGCGAAAACTCGAGCGTCTGGAGCGGGATCGTGACCGCGCCGAACGCGCCGCCCGCCAGCTCAGCGATCTCGACCGCGAGCTCGCCAAGGCGGCGGAGGACCTGGCCAAGCAGCAAACCCAGGCCGGCGCCGAAGACATTCGGCGCAGCGCAGACGAGCTCTCGAAGGTTCAAAAGCGCGAGATGGGCGAAAAGGAGAAGCGAGAGCTGCTCGAGCGCCTGCGCGAGATGAAGGAGCTCTTACGCCAGCAAGGCCAAGGCGGGCAGGAGCGCATGCGTCAGATGGCGCGCTTCGGCCAGCGCGCGCGAGGCGGCAAGGGCGGAAAGGGCCAAGGAGACTCCCAGAGCGGTTCCAGCAAGGGTCAGAAGTCGGGTCCGGGAGGCCTCGGTCGCACCGAGCTCGTGGAGGTTCCTCGCATCGTCCGCACACCAGGCCAAAGTCCGGGCTCCAGCTCGGGCGAAGGCAAACCGGGTGGCGACAAAGGGACGCCGGGGACCGATCCCGGCTCGGGTAGCGGCCCACAAGCGGGCACCGGCCACGACGACCGGTTGAGCGGTGACGCCACGCAGGCCCAGGGCCAAACGCACGACGTGAGCGCGGCCGGCATCGACACTGGCCAAGGTTCGGCTTCCGCCGAAGTCATCCATGGCGCCGCCGAGCGCGGCTTCGTGGGCAAGCAGTATCGCGACGTGTATCGCGAGTACGAGACCGTGGCCGAGCAATCGCTCGAGCACGATCAGATTCCCCCCGGCTATCGTTTCTACGTGCGCCGGTACTTTCAGCTGATCCGTCCCAGGGAGTGAACGAGCCATGAGCGAGAGCGAAAGCGTGCGCCGAGAAGTCGAGACATTTCAGCGGCAAATTGGCAGTTTGCGCGAGGAAATTGGGCGCGTGATCGTGGGCTACCGCGACGTGATCGACGGCGTGCTGTCGTGCATGCTGGCCGGATCCCACGCGCTGCTCGAGGGCGTGCCCGGCCTCGGCAAGACGATGCTCGTGCGCACCATGGCGCAAGTGCTCGGCCTGGAGTTCAAGCGCATTCAGTTCACCCCCGACTTGATGCCGGCCGACATCATCGGCACCGTGGTTTTGGACGAGACCGCGGACGGCAAGCACGTGTTCGAGTTCCGGCGCGGCCCGGTGTTCGCCAACCTGGTGCTGGCAGACGAGATCAATCGCGCCACTCCGAAGACGCAGAGCGCGCTGCTCGAGGCCATGCAGGAACACCACGTGACGGTCGGGCGCACCACGCACACCATCGAGGAGCCCTATTTCGTGCTGGCCACACAAAACCCGCTGGAAATGGAGGGCACCTACCCGCTGCCCGAAGCCCAGCTGGATCGCTTCTTCTTCAAGCTGGAAGTGCCGTTCCCGAGCCGCGAAGACCTACACACCATTCTCGAGCGCACGACGAGCGACAACGAGACCGCGCTCAAACCGGTCGTGACGCGCTCCGAAATGCTGGCGATGCAGGCGTTGGTCCGGCGCGTGCCGGCGGCCGAACACGTGCGCGACTACGCGATTCGGGTTCTGCAAGCGACGCACCCGACCGGCGAGGGCGCGCCGTCTTCGGTGAAGCGCTTCGTGCGTACCGGCGCGTCCCCGCGTGGCGTGCAGGCCATGTTGCTCGCGGCCAAGGTGCGCGCGCTGTTCGAGGGCCGTTTCGCCGCAGCGATCGAAGACGTGAAGGCGTCTGCGCGTCCCGCTCTGCGCCATCGCATCTTGCTCAGCTTCGAGGGCGAGGCCGAGGGCGTGCGTCCGGACACGCTGATCGGCGACATTCTCGACTCGCTGCCCAAAGCCAAGGATTGAGCGCGGCGGATGGGCATTCTCGATCGCCTCCGTCGCTCGTCTGCGCCCCCCGCGGCGCCGCGAGCGGCGCTGTTCGACGACGACTTTCAGCGCAAGCTGGAGATGTTGGCCATCGTCAGCCGGCGAGTCTTCACCGGTCGCATGCGCGCCGAGCGGCGTAGCAAGAAGCAGGGTAGCGGCGTGGAGTTCGCGGACCATCGCGACTACGTCCCAGGCGACGACTTTCGCTACGTCGACTGGAACGTGTTTCAGCGCTTCGGTCGCTTGCTGGTGCGCCTGTACGAAGAAGAAGAAGATCTCGGCATCTATTTTCTGGTGGATTGCTCGCGCTCGATGACCTTCGGCGGGGCCCGCAAGTTCGACCAAGCGCGCCGGCTGTGCGCGGCGCTCGCTTACGTCGGCTTGGCCAACCTCGATCGCGTGACCATCGTCGCGCTCACCGACCAAGTCGTGTCGCGTATGCCCACCACGCGCGGTAAGGGCCGGATTTTCAAGGTGTTCGATTTTCTTTCGGGCCTCGAGACCGGTGGCCTCACCGATCTCGGCGACGCGCTCGGCACGTTCGTGGCCCAACACAAGCGTCGTGGCCTGGCTGTGTTGATCAGCGATTTGTACGATCCGAAGGGCTTCGAGGCCGGCATCAACGTGCTGCGCTTCAACAACTTCGAACCCTACGTGCTGAACGTCTTCGATCCCAAGGACGCCGCGCCCGATCTCAAGGGCGACCTGCGTCTCTACGACTGCGAAACCGGCGAAGAGCGTGAGGTCACGGTCACTCCGGCCATGCTCAAGCGCATGGGTCAAGCGCTCGACGAGTACCGTCACGGTATCGAGCGCTTCTGCACGTCGCGACAAGTGCCGTACTTCGCCGCGAACGTCGAGACACCCTTCGAAGAACTCGTGCTGGAGCTGTTCCGGCGCGGAGGCTTCCTGCGCTGATGCATTTCGCCGGCCTGCCCTGGTCGAGCTTGCTGCCGCTATTCGCGG
Organism: Polyangiaceae bacterium; assembly: GCA_035549735.1. Lineage (GTDB taxonomy): Bacteria > Myxococcota_A > Polyangia > Polyangiales > Polyangiaceae > PMG-095. The sequence continues at coordinate 62,055 of DASZQI010000081.1, forward strand.
GAGTTTCCGCGATCGCGTTCGTGCTCTACATCTTGAAGCTGCGGCGGCGCGCGGTACCCGTGCCGTTCGCGCGCATTTGGGATCGTGTGTTGCGGGACAAGGAGAGCAGCGAGCTGTTCTCGCAGCTCAAGCGCTGGCTCTCGTTGTTGCTGCAGATCGCGCTGCTCGCAGCCCTGGTGCTCGCGCTGGGCGACCCACGGGTGGGGCAAGAGACACCGAAGGGCCGCAACGTGGTGCTCTTGATCGACGCCAGCTTGTCGATGCAAGCGAAGGACGTGAAGCCGTCGCGGCTCGAGCTAGCCAAGCTCGAGGCCAAGCGCTTCGTGCGCGGGCTCGGCAGCGACGATCGCGCGGTGGTCGTGCAAATGGACATGCTGCCGACGCCGCTCAGCACGCTGAGCGGGGAGCCGAGCGAGCTCGAAGCGGCCATCGAACGGGTGCACGCCGAGGACACGCGCGCTGACCTCGCGCGCGCGCTCGGCTTCGCCGAAGATAGCCTGCGCGGGCTTCCCCAGCCGGAAATCGTGCTGGTCAGCGACGGCGCGCTGGGCTCGACCGAGGGCATTTCGTCGCGCGTGCCGGTGCGCCTGATCGCGGTCGGCAAGGGCGACACCAACCTGGCGCTGACCGAGTTCGCTGCGCGTCGTTATCCGCTCGACAAGTCGCGCGTCGAGGTGATGCTCGAAGTGACCAACACCAACGATCGCCCGGCAGACGCCGAGGTGACGCTGCTCGGCGATGGCGTGGTGATCGACGTCACGCGCTTGCGGCTCGGGCCGAACGAGCGCTTGCCGCGCTTTTATTCGGACATCGCGGGCGCGAGCCGGAGGCTCGAGGCGCGCGTGACGCTCGCCGGCAACCGTGCGGACGACCTGCCCGCCGACGATCGCGCGTACGCGCTGATGCCCGAACGCCGGCGCGCGCGCGTGCTGGTGGTCACGCGCGGCAACACCTACCTCGAAGCTGCGCTCTTACTCGACGAATATCTGGACGTCACCTACGTCGAGCCGGGCGGCTATCCCCCGAAAGAGCGCTTCGACGTGACCATTTTCGATGGCGTTGCGCCCGCGCTGGCCCGAAATACCGGCGCCGCGCTGTATCTCAACCCACCGCGCGAGGGCAGTCCGGTCAAGCTCGAAAAGCCGATACAGGGCTTTGGCTTCGACCGCTGGAACCGCAAGAGTCCGATTTTGCGCTTCCTCTCGCTGGGCGACATCCAGGTCGCGCACGGGCAAAGGCTCGCGCCCGAGAAGGGCGACGAAGTGATCGGCGAGAGCGATCTCGGTCCGATCCTGATCAGCGGCTCGCGCAACGGGCAGCGCATCGTGGTGCTCGGCTTCGATCCGCGCGACAGCGATTTCGTACTGCGACCGGCCTGGCCGCTGTTCGCGCTCGGGACGATCGACGCCTTTCTGGACGAGGACACGAGCTACCTTTCCTCTTATCGCACCGGTGCCGGCTGGCGCATTCCCGCGCCGAGCGGTGCGGAGACGGCGGAGCTCATTACCCCTAAGGGTGAGAAAGTGATCGTGCCCGTGAAGGAAGGGCGCGCGGCCTATTTCGGCAATACGGCCGGGTTTTACCGGTTGCGCTCGCTCGGCGGCGAGCCCAGCGAGCACGAGTTTGCTGCCAACGTCACCGACCCCGAAGAGAGCCACATCAAGCCGCAGCCCAAGCTCTCGCTCGGCGGCAAGGCGACGGAGTCAGCGAGCTTCGGCACGCCTGGGGTGCGCCACCGCTTCTGGGCGTATCTGTTGCTATTCGTGGCGCTGGCTTCGATCGTGGAGTGGTTCACCTACCATCGCCGGGTGACGGTGTGACGCCGAAGCTTCGTCAGCTCGCTTGGTATGCGCTGCTCGTCGCGCTCGCGGTGCTGATGAGCCTCGCCTACCGTCACTACGTGTGGCTCGCGCCCGAGGGCGCGTTCCGCATGGTGCGCAACGGTCAGCGCCTGGAGCTTTTGACGCCGAGCGCGCTCGGCCTTTTGCTCGCGCTGCCCGTGCTGTTGTTCGCGCTCGGGCGCTCGCTCGCCGACTTGCCCTGGCCGCAGCGGATTTTGTCGGTCTTCTTGCGCTTCGTGTTCCTGGCGCTGCTCGCGCTCGCGCTGTCGAGCCCGGTCCGCTCCGAGGCCACCGCGCGCGTGTGCACGGTGGTTCTGGTCGACGTCAGCGACTCGATCTCGGACGAGGCCCTGGGCGATGCCCGGCGCGAGGTCGAGCGCGTGATCGCCGCGCGGCGTCCCGACGACCTCGTGCGTCTGGTCACGTTCGCCGCGCGTCCGCGGCGCGTCGAGCTCGAACAGAGCGACAAGAAGTTGGTAGTGCCGGACGTGGCAGCGCTGCGTGGGGGCAGCACCGCGAAGGGCCCCGCCGGCTCCGCGAAGGGCTCCGCCGCCGAGGGCGCCAGCACCAACATCCAGGCTGCCCTCGAGCTCGGCTATGGCTTATTTCCGCCGGGCTACTTGAAGCGCGCGCTGCTGGTCTCGGATGGCGTGGAGACCGACGGCGATCTGCTGTCGGAGGCGAATCGCGCGCGCGGCTTCGGTGTGCGGCTTTCCGCCGTGCCGCTGCGACGCCCAGTGCCGGGCGAAGTCAGCGTAATCGGGCTTCGCTTGCCGGATAAGGTCGACATTGGTCAAACCTTCGCGGTCACCGCCGACGTCTATGCCAGCCGCGAGAGCCAGGCGCGCGTGCGGCTGTTTCAAGGTGAAGCGCTGAACGGCCTCGACGGCGTGCGCGAAGTGAAGCTGCACCCCGGTCGCAACGAAGTCGAGTTCAAGAGCGTGGTGCGCGTGGGCGGCGACGTCACGTACGCGCTCGAGCTCGAGCCGCAAGGCCCGGACAAGTTCAAGGAGAACAACGCCTATCGCGCGACGCTCGAGGTGCCGGGTCGCCCACTGGTGCTGTACGTGGACGGGCGCCCCGAGCGCGCGAGCTACCTCGCGGGCGCGCTCACCGCTCAGCAATTCGACGTCGATTTGCGCGGGCCGAGCTCATTTCCCGGCTCGCTGGGCGAGCTCGAGCGCTTCGATTTCGTCGTACTTTCGGACACGCCCAAAGAGGCGGTCGCGCCGGGCAGCGAAGAATTGATCGAGCGCTACGTGCGCGACCTCGGCGGCGGCTTCTTGTTTTCCGGTGGCGCGGCCGGCTACGGCCTCGGCGGCTGGTCACATTCCACGCTCGAGCGCCTGCTCCCGGTGCGCATGGACGCCGAGCATCGCAAAGAGATGCCGGGTGTGGCCATGGCGCTGGTCATCGACCGCTCGGGTTCGATGACCGGCTTGCCGATGGAGATGGCGAAGGCTGCTTGTTCGGCCACCGTGAGCACTCTGCAGGGGGATGATCTTGCGGAGGTGATCGCGTTCGATGCCGAACCGACGCGCTACGTGAAGCTTTCGCCGGTGCGCTATCGCAGCCGCATGCAGGCCGACATCCAGCGCATTCAGCCGGGCGGCGGCACGGAGATTTTTGCGGCGCTCGACATGGCTTACCAAGACCTCTCGGTCGTCCAGGCCCGCAAAAAACACGTGATTTTGCTGTCCGATGGCAACGCGCCGACGCAAGGTATTTCGCAGCTGGTGCAAGCGATGCTGGCCGAGTCGATCACCGTGACCACGGTCGGTCTCGGCAGCGAGTCGAACGGCGAACTGCTGCGTTCAATCGCCGACGCTGGCGGCGGTCGTTACCATGCGGTCCCCGATCCCAACAGCCTACCCAAGATCTTCACCCGTGAGACCGAGCTCGTCGCACAGCAAGCGGCGGTCGAGGAATGGTTTCCGGTCGAGCAGGTGTCGACCGCCGATTTCTTGAAGGGCATTTCGGTGTCGAGCGCGCCATTGCTTCACGGCTACGTGTCGACCGAGCTGAAGCCGGCGCCCGCGCAGTTGGTGCTACAGAGCGACCGCGGCGAGCCGATCCTGGCACGCTGGCGCGCGGGCCTCGGTTGGGCTCTGGCCTGGACCAGCGACGTGAAGAACGGTTGGGCGGTCGAGTGGCTGCGCTGGCCGAATTTCGGGCGATTCTGGGGGCAGCTGGTGCGAGAGCACATGCGCGTCAAGCGCCGCCGCGAGATCGACATGAAGACCGAAGTCGAGGGCTCGCGCGTGCGCGCGGTCGTCGATGCATTCAGCGCGGACGAACGCTTCGACAACGACTGGCAATCGAAGCTGATCGTGCGCCAGGTCGGCAAGAAGGGCGACCCCAAGAGCGTGCCGATGCGCCAAGTGGCGCCCGGACGGTACGCCGCCGACGTCGAGCTCGACGGCTACGGCTCGTTCTTGCTGCGCGCCGAGCATACACGCCGTGAGAGCGATGGCAGCGTGCGCCCGGTGGGCGTGAGCTTCGCTCATGTGTCGAACCCTTATCCGCGTGAGTACGCGAGCTTCGAGCCGGACCTCGAGCGCTTGAGCCGCGCTGCGAAGGCCGCCGGGGGCAGCGTCGATCCCGAGCCGAAATCGCTATTCGACCCCGGCGGTGAGCAGATCGTGCATCACGCCGAGCTCTACGGTCGCTTCGTGCTGGCTTCGCTGGTCGTGTTCTTGCTCGATTTGCTCGTGCGCCGCGTGCGCCTGTTCGACCGCAAGCACGTCGCGACTCGGCGCGGCTGACTCACACGCCAGCTGCCGGATCAGCGAGGAATCACCCAGATGTTGCGATAGCGCACGCGCCCGTTCGCGTCGTGATCCTGGAGCATCAAGGGCTGCGGGCCAGGCGCGTCCGCGATGCCGGAGGTAGTAGGGTCTACCGTGAGGCGCACGTTCTCTTGAACGAGCTGCCCATTCAGGTGCACCGAGACCGCGACCGCCGGCATAGTCTTGGTGTTCCCGCTCCAGGTCGAGTCCTTGAACTCGATCTCGTACGTGTTCCACATCTCCGCGCCATAGCAGGCGCTAACCAGTGGCTTACTGGTTTTGTAGATCGCGCCACACGTGTCGTCGCTGATGGGCTGACCAAAAGAGTCGAGAACCTGAAATTCGTACGCGCGTTTGACGTAGATGCCGCTATTGCCGCGGCTCTGACCGGTCACGCTCGCGGGAAGCGCGGGAGTCCAATACTCGATGTGCAAGAACATGCTCCCGAACTTCTGCTTCGTGATGATGTTCCCGGTTCCTGGAACCACCTCCATCGCGCTCTCTTCGGTCAGCAAACGCCAGCGGACGGCGCTGCCGTCCGTGTGCTGCCACGCGGAGAGATTCTTTCCGTCGAACAGCACCAGCTTGCCTGCGTCGGTGCCAGCGCTCCCGCCGGCGCCTGACGCGCCGCCAGCGACACCTCCCGAACCCGCGCTGCCACCATTGGCCGCGCCTGCGACGCCGCCGGTGGCGGCGCCCGCGACACCACCGCTCGCAGCACCGGCGACACCACCGTTCGTCGTGCCCGCTACTCCGCCGCTTACAGCGCCTGCGACGCCGCCGGTGGCGGCGCCCGCGCTTCCGCCGCTCGCAGTGCCGGCGGTAGCCGAAGCCCCGCTCGTTGCTTGTCCTCCGCTGGAACTCGCGCCACCGCTGGCATTGCTGCCGCCGCTGCTCGAGCCGCTAGCACTCGTTCCGCCGGTGGCTCCTCCGCTCGCCAGCGCGCCGCCGGTCGAAGTGGAGGGCGACCCACCAAGAGCCATCGTGCGGCCGCCCATGCCACCGGCCTCGCCAATTGGCGTTTGTCCTCCGCTGCCCGAGTTCGTGTTTCCTTCTCGGGTTGGAGCCGAGCACGCGAGCAGCATGGCTGCGAACAGCGCGCTCGAGCAATGTCCAGGGCGCCAGCGGCGCGCCGCTTTCATGTCCATCACCGAACAGTATTCCATCGAGTCGCTCATTGCGATGCGCGCTAGAAGCGAGCGCTGGTTCTTGCGGCGCGCGGGCGTGGCGAACTAAGACGCACGACGCCCGTTCAAGTCATAGTTTTATGCGACGCCTGCAATGGCCCGTTTGCCATTCGAATAATCAAGGGGCAGCGAGCGCGCTTCAGTGTCGAAGATTTGGGGCAAATTCGGAAATGCGTGCGCGGACGCATAAATCTTGTGAAGAGGGCTACCGCGCCGACAACTCTCTGAGTGACGACTGGTGTGCGAGACGGCGCGTTCCGACGGGCCCGAGGTTTCCCACGGTCCTCGAACAGTAGGGTTTGCACATGACATCCGACCATCGTTCAGTGATTGTTTCGAGCGGCGCCAGCGAGTCCGAGGTTTCACTGGGTGGTTGCGGCGCGCCAAAGCTCGGCAAGTACGCCTCGCTGTTCACGGCGATTCTCGCGGCGGGATCACTGCTCGCGCCGGCGGTCGCTTCGGCGGAGGAGTCCAATTTCCCGGTTCCTCCACAGGGATTCGATCAGAGGAACAACAATATTCCTCACGGCAAGGTGGAGCAATCGCTGAGCTATCCGACTCGGATGTACAACACGCAGAAAGTGACCGTGTATACGCCGCCCGGATATTCGACGGCGCAGAAGTACCCGGTCCTTTATCTGCACCATGGCATCGGCGGCAACGAGATTTCCTGGATCGGCAAAGGCAGCGACGAAGGCAATGCCGACAACATCATGGACTACCTGTATTCCAAGAATATGGCCAAGCCCATGATCGTGGTGATGCCGGACGGCAACACGAAGGGCGCGTCAGACGGCTTCGCTGCTCACGGTGACGTGCTGCTCAACGATCTGATTCCGTGGGTCGAAAAGACCTATTCCGCCGCGACCGATGCGGACTCGCGCGCGATCTCCGGACTCTCCATGGGCGGCGGACAGACCTTCAATTTCGGTTTTCCGAACACGAACGTGTTCCATTACATCGGGCCTTATTCCGCGGCGCCGAACACCCAGAACCCGACCCAAACCATCAAGGACGTAAACACGGTCAAGCAGAACGTGAAGCTCATCTTCATTTCGTGCGGCACGACCGACGGCTTGATCACAAATAGTCAGAAGTACGTCGACTTCCTGACCATGAACAACGTGCCGCATCTTTGGCAGAAAGAGCAGAATCAAGCTCACACCAAGACGGTTTGGAACCGAAGCCTGTACAACTTCGCGCAGCGAATTTTCCTCACGGCGGGTGGTGGAACCGGCGCCGGCGGTGCTGGCGGAACGGGTGCTGGCGGAGGCGCGGCGGGTGGCGGCGGTGGCGTTGCCTCGGGAGGTACGAGTTCAGCTGGCGCAGGTGGCGCGACCGGAGGCGGCAAGGCCAACGGCGGCTCGGCAGGTATGGTGTCATCTGGCGGCTCAGCCACGACCTCTGGGGGCACGCCGTCCTCTGGAGGCGCGTCGTCAGTGGGGGGCACTGGTACGAGTTCCGGCGGTGTGCCGGGCTCAGGGGGAACACCAATGGCTTCCGGCGGCGTTGCCAGTGCCGGGGCCGCTACGACGGCTTCTGGTGGCGTTCCAGTGACCGGCGGCGTGACCTCGTCGACGGGCGGCGTAGTTTCGTCCACGGGCGGCGCAGTTTCATCGACGGGCGGCGTGTCGAGCAGCGGCGGCCAAGTCGTGACCGGTGGCTTCGGTAACGGAAAGCCACCGGTCGACGAAGATCCAGGCTGCAGCTATGCGCCACGTCGGTCCGAGTCAGGAATGCCGCCTTGGCAGTTCGCGGCGTACCTAGCCGCGGCAGGGGCCGCCCTTTTTAGGACTCGCTCGCGCCGCAGAGGTCGCCGGCTGTAAGAAGGCGCTCAGCCTAGACGCGGCTGGCGGCGGCCGCTCGAGTCAACAGCAAGGCGACGGGATGCGCTTTGCACCGCGTGGCCTGCATCAAGGCAATCGCGCGACTGCCTTCTCGGCGAGCCGTTTTGCTGCGTCCGCCCAGGGCACCGCGGGGTCGCCATTTTGGCGATGCAAGATGAAGAAGTTGTTGCCCTTACGCACCAAGAGCTTGCTGCATAAGATCGCTTCGTCGCCGAGCCCCGCGACGCGCTGCTGAGCATCGTGGCCGCACACGCCGATCGCGATGTGCGAGAAGGCCTTTGGGGCTTCCGCCGAGTCCGGTTGAAAGAACAGCTTCACCACGAAGCCTACCGCATCGGGTGCGTCGCTCGTTGGGTAGAGGCACTCCGGAGGCGCGTCCAACGCGATCCGTTGCTGGCGTGCCGGGAGCACGGGTTCTTTCAACTCAGCCGAGACTTCGGAAGAGGCGAGCAGCGTGCAGACTTCGTCTTTGGACTGAATCACGTAGGTCGCTGTGTTCGCCGACGGGAGCGCATCCGCAGCGGCGCGCGCGTTCGGTGGCGCTTGTTTCTCGGATGGCGGCGTCGCCTTTTTCGAGCAGCCGAGCAAACCGAACAGGGCTGCGATGGCCAGCGCGCGTCGCATAGTAGATTCCTTCATCTGCTTACTCGCGTCGTTCGACCTATCACGACTTGACTTGGCGCCCGCCGCTGCTCGCGCACCAGGTCGTTGGGTAAGGGTCCGCAAACTGTGCGCGGCGCTGAAATCGTTGCGGCTTCCGGCCCCCATCCGTGAAGTGCACGGTCGGAGGGTTAAGGGAGGAAACGTAGGGTCTCGAGCGCTGTTGTCGGGCGGAGTAGCCTGGCCTTCTGGCCGAGGGTGATGTATCGGAGCGCGGCTACGATGGCGACTGCCGCCGGCACAAAAAGCGCAGGAGCGCCCACGGTTATGCTGCGAGTGAACGGCTTATGAGTGCGAGACACCCCTCCCGCGCGGGCACGGGCTGGGCGCTGCTCACTGCCGCAGTGGCGGCGGGAGCGTCCGCGTTCGCCCTGTCGTGTGGTGAGGAGCACCATCCCGGTTTGGTCGGTGGAATCGATCCGAGTCGCCCGGGGATTGGCGACAGCTGCGCCACGGCCGCCGAGGGCTGTGCCTGCTCGACCGAGGGAGCGAGCGTGGCCTGCGGCGAGACTGAGTCGGTCGCTGGCGATGAGGTGGTGTGTCTCGAAGGGGAACGCACCTGTGTCTCAGGGCGCTGGAGTGCGTGCTCGGCCGAGCGCCGGACCAAGAAATACGTCCCAGGCTCCAGTGGTTCTCGCTGGCTGGCGCTCGCCGATGCGGGCGCGCCGTGCATGAACAAGTGCGATCCCTCGTGCACGCAGTTCGTCGATTCGGTGACGGGCATCGACGCTGGCCCCGGACTCACCGTTACGGACGGTGGGCTCACGTTGCCGACCAGCGATAGCGACGTCGCGTGCGCGACGGTCGTGATTTCGCCCGCCGCGCCCACGATTACGGTTACTCAGTTCGAGCCCACGCTGCAGACTAGCCCTGCAAACATCGCCTTCACGGCGACCTGCGGCGTCAACGGGCGCCAGATCTATCCCACCTGGACGCTTCGCCCGGCCGACGCGGACGTCGCGCGCATCGATCCGGATGGCGTGTTGAGCGTGCAGGTCGGCGTGGCCAAGACCATTCAGGTGACCGCGACCAGCGCGGCGAGCAGCGCGTCGGTGCCCGTGCAGGTGCGCGTGGCGGTGAACACGGTCGATCCCGCCTGTGAGTCGGCAGTTTCGGTGTTCGACGCGGCCGCGACCGGCGGCGCGGATCCCGGCCATACACTCTATCCATACGCCGTTCCGGCGCGGCCCGTCGTGTTCCCGCTCGGGCTCAGCGCGCCGCTGGTGCAGTGGGCGACCGGCGGTACGCGAGCGGATTGCGTCAAAGTTTCGCTGCGCTACCCGGCAGGGGCGGCGGAGCCCAGCTTTTCTTGGTCGCGCATTTTGGCCGGCACCGGGGGCAACGATCCGACTCAAGGCAAGGTCGACACGAGCCAGCCGGCAGCGAACCTGGATCAAACCGCGTGGAGTGCGTTCGATCGCAGCGCGCGGGGGAACGTCGGCGAGATTTTGGTGCAGCGGCGACCTGCGGCGACGCCGAACTCCGTGCGCGAGCCGATGACGATTCCGGTGCGCTTCGCGAGCGACGCGCTGCGCGGCACGGTCTACTACACGCGTTATACGCGCAAGCTGCGAGACGATGCCAACAGCGCCACCAACCGCGTGTGCGGTTCGGCCGCCAACGGCGCTCAGAACGACATCGACATCGGATCGGCGGCTTTCCGCACTTCCGCCGCCAACGGCTGCCTCGGCGGAAACTGCGACGGCCCCGGGCCGGTTTGCCCGGTGGGTACCTGCACGCAAGTGAACGAAGACCGAGCGTCGCTGGTTCAAGCGCTGGATCTATCGCGCCCGGGCGCGACACCGGTCGACCCGTTCAGCGGTGGCTCCGCGAAATGTCCGGTGTGTCACTCGGTGTCAGCGGACGGCAGCACGTTCGTGGCCGACACGTTCGCCGGGGCCGGTGTGCCGAGCATCGCTTCGATCGGTAGCGACAACGGCGTGCCCGAATTCGAATCGATCGCGGACGCGCCGGCTTACTCTTGGGTGGCCAATCGTGACGAGGCGCGCGGCTCACCCCAGCGCGAGCAGTCGTGGGGCTTCGGCTACGCGGCGATTTCGCCCGACGGGCGCTACACGCTCGCTGGCCCGAACTTCTGGGGCAGCACCGACTACAACGTGACGCTCGGCAACGGCAATCAGCAGGATGCGGGCTATCCCGCGGGCGGCAAGCGCTACTTCTTGATCGACGTGCGCGGTTTCCTTCCGAACGTGGATTTTGCGACCACCGAGCCGCTGCCGCCGCACCGGGTGAACGGTAAATGGATCACCGGGAACCAGGACGGTGATCTCGAGGTCGACGGCTACGAGCTCGCGCAGTTTCACGAGATCTTGGTCAAGGACGAGCCGATCGCGTCGCAGAACGGCATCTACAAGGTCGAGGATCCGGGCTCTTTCAACCGCCCGTTCGTGCTCGAGCGCGTCGCGCACGCGGACGAGCCGGGCGAGCTCGCGTTCGGCCAGAAGGTGCTGGTCGAAGATGGCGACAGCAACATCGGCAAGTATTTTCACGTGGCCACGCCGACCGCGGGCAACATCAACCCGGGCTCGACGGCGCTCGGCTTTGCCATGTACAGCACGGTCATGGCGGCGACCTCGGGGCCGCTACCGAGTTACGTGCGCTCTACGACGGGCAGCGGGGTAACCGTGCTCACCGGAACCGGCGCGCTGCCCGCCACCGCGATTGACGACGTTCCCGTCGCCGATCGAATGAGCATCTTGGTGTGGAACGAAAGCGGCGCAAACGCCCGCTACAACGGCATTTACTCGCTGCGCACGGGCACGAATTGGACGCTCACTCGTCGCGCCGAGGCAGACAGCGACGTCGAGCTGCAAGGCCATCCACGGGTGCGCGTCAATCAGGGTACCCGTCACGGCGGGCGCACCTTCGTGCTCACCAACAACGACGACGTGGACCTCGACAACGACGCGCTCACCTTTCAGGTCGACACGCTGCTCGACGAAGGGGTGAAGCTCGATCGCGGTGGCACGCCCAGCACGTTGCCCACGATGATGTATCCGGTGTTCGCGCCCGATGGTCGCTCACTGGTCTACGTGAACGGCGATAGCGATCCGATCGCCGGCAACGAAACCGGGTGGCGACGCGGACTTTCGCTGTTGAGCTTCGACCCGAACAACCCCGCCACGCCTTTCAGTAACCCGCGGCGGGTGCTCAACACCTACGCCGCCGGGAGCCCGGGCATGGTGATGAAATGGCCATTTTTCGAGCCGGACAGCCGCAGCGTGGTGTTCGTCGAAACCTCGCCGAACGAGTTCTGTCCGGTCGAAGCTTACGGCGGGCTGTGTAACGGCGCGAACTGCGACTCGAAGGCCGGCAGCGTCAGCATCGACACCGACATCGAGCGCGCGTGCTTTCAGGCTTCGAATGCCATGGGCCACGGCAACGGAGCGCCGACCCATCGCGGCTTCTGGCCGGGCCGGTTGAATTCGGTCAACACTCAGAGCGCTGAAAAGGCCGAGCTCGCTTTCCTGAACGCTGGCCTCGGCAGCCAGGACGCCGCGCTTTCACCCGATTCGGGCAAGGCCTATCAACCCACGGTGTTACCGTTTGCCGCGGGCGGCTACCGCTGGGTGATCTTCACCAGCACGCGCGCGTACGGCAACCAAATGAACCCGCTCGGCACGCATTTTTCGTGCGGCGCTTCGTTGCTCTGGATGGCTGCGCTCGACGACGGTCCGGCGGGTACGGCCGATCGCAGCCACCCGGCGTTCCTCGTGCCTGGCCAGGACATTCGCTCGATCGTCAGCTCCAGCTCGAGTCGGCACTACATCAACGAACGTGGTTATCTGGTGCCCTCGCCATGCAAGCCGGTTTCCAGCGTGTGCACGGTGAACGAGGAGTGCTGCGGCGCCGGTGGCGCGACGCCCACGACCGAGTGTCGGCTCGACCCGGACGCCGATCCGCCGCAGCGCACCTGTGAGTCGGTGACCGATTGCGTGCGCCAGGGCGATAGTTGCACCACGTCTCGCGAGTGCTGCAGCGGCGTGCCGTGTGTACAGGGGGTGTGCGCGCCGGCCCCGGTGCATCGTGCCAGCTCATTCCAGCGAGTCTTCGTCGGCAGTTGCCCTTCCGGGTACCTGGTGCGGTGGGGCACGTTCGAATGGCACGCCGAGGCGCCCAGCAGCTCGCACGTTTATTTCAGCGCGCAGGCCTCCGACAGCGAGGATTTCAGCGCGTCCAAGCTGGTTCCGTTCGCCGAAGCCAATTCGGGCAACATCAATCGTCCGAATACGCCGTACCGCACGGCGAACGTCGGCGCTGCGCTCGACGCGGCAGAAGCTCCCAGCGGCGCTTACCTGCGGGTGACCATGGATCTGCAGCCGTCCGTCGATAAATCCGTGGCGCCGGTGGTCTACGATTGGCGGCAGCGCTTCGACTGCGTCGCCGCGGAATGACTCGTTCATGAGGAGCGCTGCTTCAGGCTGGTCGTGGCTGGTGTGGTTCGCGCTGTTCGCGGCCTGCAGCGCGAAAGAGGATCACGCCGCGCCACCGAGCCACGGCGGAGCAACGACGACCGGCGGAAAAGCCGGCGCGAGCGGCGGCGCAACTCGCGGTGGCGATTCCGCGAGCGGCGGCGCTGCCCGGGGCGGCTCCGGTGGAACTGGCGAAGCGGGTGAGAGCGCCGGCGGGCAAGCAGGTGCCGGCGGGGAGGCGGGCGCGCCGCTGGTGACGCCGCCGAGCCCGAGCGTTTGCACGCCCAAGGCGAGCTGGGGCGCACCCGAGCGCCTCGAGCTTTCGACCGCCGGGGACGACGTGCTCGGCGGCGTGACGCCGGACGAGCTCAGCATCGTGTGGATGTCCGGCGGCGAAGTTCACTACGCGGATCGCGACTCGGTCGATGGCGAGTTCGCCGCGGCGCAGACAATCCCCAAGGGTGATAGCTATTTCGCGCAGGTCACGCTGAGCCCCGATGGCCTCGCGTTGATCGGCGTTCGCTTGGATGGCGCAGGGTTCGGTGTGCTCACACGCGCCGCGCGCGCTGATGCGTTCCAAGGCGAACCGGATGAATCGCCGTTCGAGGCGCTGTACGGCGCGCCCGCTGCCAATTTCTCGAACGGCCCCTTCGCTGATCCGGTGATCAGCGCGAACGGCGCTCACCTCTTCTATTCGGCGCTCGAGCTGGAATCGAACGCGTCGGCCAGCATCTATGACTCCCGTGGCTCGGACGGCATTTGGCCATGGGGCACACCGCTCTCGGGTGCGCTGCTCTATTCCGAGGGTGGTGCGTTCCGTCGCCCGACCGGCGTGGCCAGCGACCTGCGTACGTTGTTCTACTGGGACGAGCTGGCCGGTGAAGCGCGGCTCTCCTTTCGCCCCCGTCTCGACGCCGCGTTTTCTGGCTGGGAATCGTTGGGAATGCGGCGAAATGCGCTGCCCAACCGCGCGTGCGACCGGCTCTACTATGCGGCGCCGGGTAGCGCGGGCGACGACCTGTTCGTGAGCAAAAAGAACTGACCGCCGAAGGTCAGCGGCAAACCAAAGCGTTTGTCGCTCGAAAACCCTGGCTTTTCTTTTTATCTCGCCGACGTCTGTGTTAGTTGGGTGAAAACTTCATGTGCGGAGGATTGTCCATGACGTGCGGTGCGGCTCGCTTCACTTCGTCTCTGGCCTTGGGCGCTGCGCTGTTGGCCAGCGCCGCGCACAGCTCGGCTCAAGCCCCAGCTGCGCCTCCGCCTGCGGTGCGCCCGGCGCCGGCGCCCCCCGCGGCCGCACCTGCGCCAGCAGCACCCGCACCCGTCGCGCCCGCGCCGGCTGCACCAGCGCCCGCCGCGCCACCGCCGGCCGCACAACCGCCGGCGACCGCTCCGGTGGCTCCCGCTCCGGCGACGCCGCCTCCCGCCCCAGCCGTGACGCCCGAGGCCGGCGCTCCGCTCGACACTCAACCGGCTGTCGTTGCGCCGCCTCCGCCCGCGGTCGCGCCAGCGGCTCCGCCGCTCGCTGAGCCCCCGCCCCTTCCGGTGCCGCCGCCCTTGGCGGCCAGTGAAGACATCCCTTGGTACGAGAGCATCAGCTTCGCGGCCTTCGCGGATGGCTATTTCGGGCTGGATTTCAACTTCCCGAAGGCGCCCGGCCAAGCGCGTGTCAATCCGATCCGCGCTTACGATCGGAACACCGGCTTCTCACTCAACTGGGTTGGGCTCGACATTCAGAAGACGGCCGAGCCGGTGGGCGGCACCATCTCGCTCCGTTTCGGGCCTGCTGCGCAGCGCTTGGCGTCCGACGCGTGCATCGACGCAGACACCTGCGATGGTAGCAGCTCGATCGGTCTGTCGTTCGTGAAGCAAGCGTTCGCGTCGTGGAAGCCGGGCGGCGCGGGCAGCAGCGTGACGCTCGACTTCGGCAAGTTCGACACGCCGTACGGCGCCGAAGTGGCCGAGAGCCAGTACAACATCAACTACACCCGCGGCGTTCTGTATTGGCTCGGCCAGCCCGCGTATCACACTGGCTTGCGCGTGGGCATCGACGCCAGCCGAAACTTCAATTTGAAGTTGCTCGCGGTGAACGGGTGGAACCGCACGGTCGACAACAATTCCGGCAAAAGCTTCGGGCTTCAAGGCACGCTGCGCATGCCGAAAGCGGCCGCCCCGGACGAAGACATGTTGAGCGTTGCGCTCGGTTACATGGTGGGTCCGGAGCACGGCGATTCGACGACCATCGTGTGCGGCCCCGGCACGAGCTTCGACCCCGACAGCAACCCCGACACCGGCTGCGTTCCGGACATGGGCAGCGCCGGCGGTAGCGGCGTCGTCGACCGCGGTAGCGCCAACACCAAGGGGCTCAGGCACTTCCTCGACTTGACCTTGGTCGCGCAGCCCACCGACGCGGTCAAGCTTCTGCTAAACGGTAGCTTGGGCATCGACAACGTTCGCGACGGCGCTGATGTCGCGAGCTTCGTGAGCAAGACCTGGTACGGCATCATGGCCGGAGCGCGCCTCTCGGTGGCGCCACAATTCGGTCTTGGCGGGCGCGTGGAGTACTACGGCGACCCTGACGGCTTCACTACCGGTGAGGCGGTGACGCTGGGTCAGGACGTGCGCTACGTGACCGGCACGCTGACCCTGGATTTCGCGCCGACCGAGCACATGATTTTGTTCTTGGACGGTCGCCTGGACTGGGCCAGCAAGCAGGTATTTCCGAAGGCCGCGCACGATCACGAAGTGGGAACCGACGTTTCCGCGACGCTCGGCGCGGTGGTCACGACGAATTGAGCAATTCGTCCCGGGCGAGGCTCGACGCTTTTTCAGCCCGGCCTTAAGCTCGGGCAAATGCAGCGCCGCCACCCTGAGCTCGACCGCGCCATCGACGCGCTCGTAGCGAGCTACGATGGGCCCGAGGAAATCAACAACCTCGAGACGGCCGCGCTGCCCAACAAGCGCGCGGTCGTCGAGGCCTTCGAGCACCTGCGCCCGGCCATCTACCTGGGCTTCTACAGCACTCGCGATCTGGACCGACAGAACCTGCGCGCGCCGTTGGCCGAGCACCTCGAGCGCTCGTACCGCGTGCTGGTCGCGCAGATCCAGTGTGTGCTCGAGTACGAGCAGCGCTTTCAAGGCGGCACGCGCTCGCCGGCACAAGCCGAGGAAATCGTGCTCGCGCTGTTCAAACGCTTGCCCGAGCTGCGGCTGACTCTCAATCAAGATCTGGTCGCGACGTTCGAGGGCGATCCGGCGGCGAAGAGCATCGAAGAAATCGTGTTCAGCTATCCCGCGGTGGAGGCCATCACCGCCTATCGCGTGGCTCACGAGCTCAATCGCGCCGCGGTGCCCATCATTCCGCGCATCATCTCCGAGTACGCGCACTCGCGCACCGGCATCGACATTCACCCGGGCGCGCGCATCGGTCCGCGTTTTTTCCTGGACCACGGCACCGGCGTGGTGGTCGGCGAAACCACCGTGATCGGCGCGAACGTCAAGATCTATCAGGGCGTCACCCTGGGCGCGCTCAGCACGCGCCGCACCGAGTGCACGGTCGGTGTGAACTGCGACAAACGCCACCCGACCATCGAAGACAACGTGACCATCTACGCGGGCGCGACCATCTTGGGCGGCAGCACGGTGATCGGCGCGGGTTCGGTGATCGGCGGCAACGTCTGGCTCACCCAGTCGGTGCCACCGGGGTCGAAGATTTTCGGCCGCGCCCGCGAGTGAGCCGAACGCGCTGTCAGTGCGCGCTATGGCGATGCGGGGGGCGTACTCGGCGCGCTCGGGATCGCGAACGGTAGCCCCTGGGGCCACACGTCGCGGGGTTCGAAGCCGAGCGCGCGGCGCGCCGGCTCGAGATCGAAGCGTTCGCGACCGCCTGCGCCCATGGCCCACAGCACCGCGAAGCCGCTGAACTCCGCGTGGACCGAGAGAAAGAAGAACTGCGCGATGTCGGCGCGACTCACGTAGATGTGGAAAAGGCGAAGCTCCGCCATGCGCCGCGCCTCACGCTCATCGCGCACCATCCAGCCGATGCGCGCCGCGATCACGTCCATGCCGAAGCGCTGGGCGTACATCGCGCCCATCTCCTCGGCCAGCGCCTTGGTGACCGCGTAGTGATTCGACGGCGAGCGATGCTCGGCCGTCAGCCGTCGCTCGTTGCGGCTGCCCGCGACTTGCACCGAGCTTGCGAGCACCACGCGCTTTACGCCCTCGGCACGCGCTGCGTCGAGCACGTGATACAGCCCGAGCACGTTCGGGCCAACCAGCTCGGGGAACGGCGCGTCATAGGGGTTTGCGGCCAGGTGAATCACCGCGTCCACTCCACGCATCGCTTGCCGCACGTGATCGGCATTTTCGATCTGCCCCAGGAACATCTCTTGTGGCTCTTCTGCTTGAACGCGATCGAAGCCGCGCACGAAATCCCCCTGGCGCGTGAGTTCCGCGCAAACGGGGCGGCCGATCGCCCCCGAAGAGCCGGTCACCAAGACGTTCATGGCCGCCACTCTGACACAGCTCGGCCCGTTTGCAGCGGCTTCTCGCCTTGCGCGCTCTCGGGTGGCGGGTTAGTCGAGCCTCCGGTGCCCCAATCGCAATACGACGCCTGGCTCGTGGATCTGGATGGGACGCTCTATTGGGCCCCGGGCGTGAAGGCGGCGATGGCCGCCGAGCTCTTGCTGTTCGGGCTGAGCAAGGTCAAGCGTTTGAGACGGTTTCGCGAGGAGCACGAGCGGCTCCGCGCGGATCCCGAGGCGTCCGCCGCAGAGCCGTTCCGCGAACAACTTCAGCGCGCCGCCAGCGCCCTCAAAGTGCCGGTCGCCGAGCTCGAAGCCGACGTTCGAAATTGGATGGTCGAGCGGCCTGCCCGCTACCTGCCCCGATTTCGCCGCTCTTCTTTGCTCGGCGAAATCAGCGCATTCCGCCGCGCTGGCGGCCGGACCGCGCTGGTTAGTGACTATCCCGCCGCGCGCAAGCTCGAAGCGCTCGCCGCCCAGGACTTGTTCGAGGTCATAGTCGCCAACGGCGAGGCCGGTGGCCCGCGGCGGCTGAAGCCAGACCCGGACGGGTACCTGCGCGCTGCCAGCGGGCTCGGCGTGCCGCCCCCGCGTTGCCTGGTGATCGGCGATCGCGACGATGCGGACGGCGCAGCCGCCCGTGCAGCGGGCATGGCCTTTCGTAAAGTCGGCGGTTGAACGGCGCTACGGCCCTTTGGCGCCTTCGCTGACCCAAGTGGAGATGAGTTGAATGTCAGCCTCGGGGATGCAGGGCAGTGTCGTGCATTCTGGGGGCATGCGAAACAGGCTGCACTTCCCGGTGACGATCAAGAGCAACGCGCTCTTGCTGGTATCCGAGCGAGTGATCAAGGGAACGTTGCAGGCGAGCGAAACAGTGGTGGTGAGCGTGTTGTAGAGTGCGGACTTACTGCTGTTGAACGTCGGACGCTTGCTGCCAGCGTGGCAACCGTTCGAAGCGCAGTCGCGCTGCACTGTTTCGTAGACGCGATCGAAGCTGACGTTTGCGATGGTGCTCGCGCCGCCGGTCGCAGCGCCGCCGGTCGCAATGCCGCCGGTCGCAATGCCGCCGGTTGCAGCGCCGCCCGTGTGCCCGGCGCTGCCAGCGTTTCCTGTCGCAGCTCCCGCCGTGACGCCCCCGCCCTGCGCGTCGCCCCGTCCCGCGCTGCCGCCGCTCCCGCCAGCGCTTCCCGTTCCGCCCGGAATCGCTCCGGCGCCGCTCGCAACTCCACCCAGCGAAGTAGTTCCTCCCCCACCGGTCGATCCCCCCGGACCCCCTCCAATCCCGCCGATTCCAGCACTCGCACTTCCCCTCCCAACCGCGCCGCCGCTTCCCTTGCCGCCGAAGTTGATTTGCCCTCCGCTCCCGCTCCCGCTCCCGCTCCCGCTCCCGCTCCCGCCTTCTGCGCCGTTCCCTGCGCATGCGAGCAAGGTCGCGGCCACGGCGAGAGAAATGAGAACTGTCTGCCGCTCGCGCCCCCGCGCTCGCATTGAAACTTTACTGGCACGTCCGAGCGACGGAGCGCGCAGGCCCCCGAACTCGATGCAAGGGTGCGGCCGAGTGGAGACTCTTGTGTTATCGTTAGCGCTTCTGCCGTTCATGACTGCGCGCCCGCCGTATTCGCACTCGCCGTTTGCTGCTGCCGCTCCGTATGCGGTGCCGGGTCACTTGGGAGCTCCGGCAACGGGGCGCCTGTCTCGAATAGGGTACGTGGCGGCGTGGGCTTTGCTCGGAATGGCGGGCGTCGCCGGCCTGTTCTTCTCCCTCTATCGGAACGACGTGCTGCTCAATGCGGCCCGCCAAGGTGGATGGGAACCGCGCTATCTGGCTGCGGAAGCGCGGCTACTCGGCACGCCCGGCTGGGGGACGCCACGCTCGCTTTCTTCCGAGCTGCAGGCAGCGACGCCAGATCCGACGACGACCACCGGCGGCGCTGAGGCGACTGCGGCGTCGGGTGACAGCGCCCCACGGCTCGCCGTTGCAGCGAGCGATGCGCCCGCGTCCACTGCGGCGGGTGTGCGCTCGGCACTTCCGGCGGCCGCGCCCGAGCCGTCGCCCTCTGTGGCCTCCGCTTCTGCCGCGCCGGTGCGAGAGGCGAACGCGGCGTCCACGCCGACCCCAGCAGCGCCGACACCGTCCACGCCATCGTCGCCTGCGCGCGCCACCAGTGACGGCGTCGCGATCGTCTCGCTCGATGCACTCGCAACGGAGAAGAAGGGTGCCTCAGCTCCGGCAGCTGTGGCTGCACCCGCCCGTCCAGCGCCCGCCCGCGCGGTGGAGCGGCCTTCAGCCGCGCCCGTCGCCAAGGCGCAAGTCGCCGTCGCGGCCAAGGCGCCCGTAGCCAAGGCCCCGGCGGCAGCTGCCCGCCCCGCGCCGGCTCCGCCGCCGCCAGCCAACGACAACCCGCTCAAAGCGGCGATTCGCTCAGCGATTGTGAAGGAATCTGGCGCTAAGTAGACGCTCCGCGGCCCGCGGACACCGTCGCACGCGCTGGTGATAGAGTGCTGCCCATGGCCGAACAAGCGCTCGCGCCGGTGGCTCGCGCGTGGGGCGCGTCGCTCGGCTTCGTCGCCAACTTTCGCGGACGCTGGGGCTTGGTCACCAGCACTCGGCAGTTGGTGGCCGAGCTCTGCAACCATTATCTGAAGCCGACCGAGCAGACGGCCTCGCTCGTGATGGCGGTGCAAGAGCTGCTCGAGAACTTGGCGAAATACGCGGACGCTGACGGCACTTTCGAGTTCCGTTTGGCGCTCGACGGCGGAGCTCCGAAAGTGACCATTCGCACCGAAAACGCCAGCACGGAGGAGCACCTGGCTCGGGCCATCGCGCACCTCGAGCGCATCGTAGCCGCCCCCGAACCACTCGCACTTTACGACGAATGGGTGGCCTCCTCCGGCGAGCGCGAGGGTTCACACCTCGGTCTGATCCGCTTGCGGGCTGAAGCGGGTCTGGTTCTCCAATTCTCGAGCGAGGCCGGCCGACTCTGTCTCGAGGCACGCGGTTCGGTCGAGCCGCGTGAGGCGCTGCCATGAAGGTGGTGGTCGATGACGTCCGCGGTGAGGTGTTCAGCACGAGCTCGCGTCAGCTCGGCCCGCGCTTGGTCGTCGAGCTCGTCGGCTGCTTGGACATGCAGACCGCGCCGACGCTCAAGCTCTTCCTCGGGCAGCTCTTGCCGCACGCCGAGAGTGGCGCGGTCGACGAGGTGGAATTCAACATCGAGCAGCTCTACCTGCTGAGCTCGTCGGCAATCAGTTGCTTGGCGACCTGGTTGAAAGCGGTGCGAGCTCTCGAACAGGCGTGCCCCGTGACCTTCGTGACCAACGCCAACCTGGGTTGGCAGCGACGCAGCCTCGACCCGCTGCGCCGCTTGGCCGAGAAGATGGTGCGAATTCAGTGACTAGCTGACGCGAACGGCGATCAGCGTGAGATCGTCGGCGAGCGGCTCGTTCCCCCGAAACTGCTGAAACGCAGCGATCAGGCGCGCGAGCGTTTCCTGCGCGCTTTCGTTTCGGGCGAGTCGAAAGTGTACGAGCTCCGCGTCGAACCGCTCGCGCTGGGCGTTCCACTGTTCGAGCAGCCCATCCGAGCAGATTAGAAGCGTCTCACCCGCGGCAACGTGAAAGTGTTCGGGCTTTGGCCACGGTAGGTGTTCGACTCCGAGCAGCGGACCGCCCAGGTACTGTTCGCGCGCGGGCGCGCCCTCCGACAGCACGAACAGCGGCGTGCTGCCAGCGCTCGCGTAGCTGACCTGAAGGCCTGCCGGCACTCGCTCGAGGTCGACACAGGACGCTTCCGAGTGCAGCTCGCCGTCAGGAAACTCGTTCACCAGATGCTCGTTGAGCCGCGCGAGCACGGTGGACGGATCAGCGCGCTCGAGCTTGACGCGATCATACGCCGATTTGAGATAAATCGTCCGCATGGACGCCTGCACGCCATGTCCGGTCGCGTCGGCTACGAGGACGCGCAAGTGGCCGGGACGTAGCTCGACCACGTCGTAGATATCCCCGCTCACCTGCGCCAAAGGCGCGTAGTGGACGGCGATGTCGAGCCCGGGTGTCGCGGGCAGGGCCGGCAAAATGCGCTCTTGGAACCAGCGCGCCTTCTCGATGTCTTCGTGAATCGAGCGCTCTTTCTCGCGGATGATCGAGAGCGCGCTTTCTAGCTCCTGATTGGTGCGCGATAGCTCGCGCGTGCGCGTTTCCACCAAGTCTTCGAGGCCCCGCGCGTTCTCGCGCAACTTGAAGATCATGGAGCGCACCGCTTCGGTGAGCTGCGCCACTTCACGCGGTGCATTGGGCGCCATGGCGGGCAGCGAATCCGGGAAATTCCCGCGCGTGACCGTGTCAGCGGTCGCCGCCAGTGAGCGCAGCGGTCGCGCAAACCAGGACGCGAGCCACCCGGCGAGACCGAGAGCTCCCAGAATCAGTAGGCAGGCGAGCAGCGCGGTCTGATTGCGCACGGCGCGCCCTTGGGCGTCGACCGTCGATTGCGGAGTCATCGCGATCGCACGCCAGCCCGGTACTGGCGTGAGTAGACCGACCGCGGCAGCGCGAACCCAGCGCCCCGTGTCATCGGTGCCGACCCGAGTTTCGGCGCGCCCGGAGGCGAGCTTTCGAAACAGCCCCACGCGCGACACGTCGCGCGGCTCCGCGCCGGGACCACCGCTCGAATCGGCGATGATGTGGCCCTCGGCGTCGAGCAGCACTACTCTGCCGTCGGCCATGCCTTTCACGGTCGTCTTGGCCTGCTCGGTGATCTGGCCGAGATCCAACGACGTGCAGGTGAAGCCCAGCAGACGGTCGCTTGGGTCGAGCACCGGCGCGGCGATGTGCACCGAGGTCGTCTTGGTCAAGCGGCCGAGCTGGACGCGCGAAATAGCAGTGCTGTGCGTGGCGACGAGCTCACGGTAGTAGTCACGATCCCGATAGCTGACCCCGCCGGGCGCGAACTTTCTGTCTTGGCCGTAGTAGAGCAACGACGTGCCGCTCGCATTCGCGACGTAGGCGCCAAGAAACTCGGGGTGCGGCAGTACGTGCGCGTCGAGCGCGACACGCACACCGTCGAGCTCCAGATTCGGCGCCGCCGCGATCTGCCGGGCGAGCGACTCACTCGCGCGCGCGAACCCGAGCATCGTGCGTGACACGTGATCGGCCGCAGCGCGCGCAGCAGCGAGCGCCTGGCGATCAGTCACCTCGACTTCGTTCCGCTCCCAACGTCGCGCCTGGTTCAGCCCGAGCAAACCCGCGGGCAGCACGGCGCTTCCGCCGAGTACCAGAAACAGGAATGAGCGGACTCCCAGCTTTGCCATCGATCGGGCGCGCAGCGCGACTACGAACCAGGGATCCTAGCCGTGGCCGGGCCCGGCTGCACGCTCGTCGGTTTGTTGGCCCCACCCGAGTTCGCCGAGCGACAATTCTCGCCACGCCACCGGGAGAATCCGATGTATCTCGACGCCGTTCCCCACACGCTTTTCAGGCCGCAACCTCCGCCGCTGTGGTTCGTGACCAACGGCGAGCTCACGGTTGGACCCGTGGTCACGGGCTTATTGATGCGCGGCGTCGAGTACGGCCGGGTACCCGAATATTGCCACGTGCGCCCCTATCGCGGCGGCTGGCGCACGCTCAACGCCGTGCGAGAAATTTCGGCGCTCCATCGCAAGTCGAGCCCGAAAGCCGCGAGCTCCGAGCAGCTCACGGACTGGGCTCGCTCGCTCGAGCGCATCAAGGACGAAGCAGAGCTTTGCCACACGGTGACGTGGCTCGCGCTCGCCGCGACTTCGGCCGAAAGCGCCATGCTGCACTTTCGCGGGCGCTCTTCGACGTCTCTGGTCACGCGCTCGGTGCTGGGCCCGATGTCGCGTGAACGATTGGGCTACGCGCTGCGCGAAGACGATCCGTTGCTTCGCTCTGCGCGCCGCGGAAAGCCGGTGACCGGGCCGCCCTACGGTGCCACCGAAGACGCGCTGGCGATGCGCTTCGCCTCGAGTCAGGGCGGCGCCGGCGCGGTGGCCATGATTCCGGTCTTCGTCGGCCGCACGCTCACCGCCATGCTCGAAATTTCGCGGCCGGGCCACGCCTTTCGACGCACTGACTTGCAAGCCGCGGAAGCGATCGTTCAGCGCGCGCTGCGGGTTCGCTTTAGAAACTGACGGCCAGGCGCGGCTGCAGAGCCGTGGCTCGTCGGGCTCGGTTGCCTGGTTGCGAGACGCGGCGCGGAGCGCGCACTTTTCCGCGTGGGCAACCAAACCAAACGATAACTCACAAGGGTTATGCGGTGGCTACGCCGCGTAGCCCTGAAGCTTCGGGTTCCACACGGTGACGCGGTTTCGTCCGGTGCGCTTGCTCACGTACAGCGCTTCGTCGGCGGACTTGAACAGGCCCTCCCAGGCTTGCCCCGCCGCTGGGAACGGCGCGACGCCGATCGAGCAGGTGACCTTGATTTGGCCCTGCTCGGAGTGAAACGTCGTGGCTTCGAGCTCGCTGCGAATGCGCTCGGCGAGCTGAGCGGCGCCGCGGTCGTCGGTTTCTTCGCAGACCACCACGAATTCTTCGCCGCCGAAGCGGCCAACCAGGTCGGTGTCGCGTTTTACGCGCCGCAGCACCTCGGCGAAGCCCTTGATCACGAGGTCGCCGACGTCGTGGCCGTAGGTGTCGTTCACTTTCTTGAAGTGATCGATGTCGCACACCATCAAGCTGAGCGGCTTCTTGAAGCGGGTCGCGCTCTTTAGTTTCTGACTGGAGAGCTCGGTTAGCGCGCGCTTGTTCAACAGCCCGGTCAGGCCGTCGAGGGTGGCGAGCTCTTCCAGGCGCTTCAGCATGCGCGCGTTGGCGAGAGAGACTGCGACATGGCTGGCCAAGACCTCGAGCGTCGGTCGCACTGAATCGCCGAATGCGCTGCGCCGCGCCGAGCCGAGCACCAGGGTGCCGAGCGCGCGGTCGTGCACCAGCAGCGGAAGCACGAGCAGCGAGGGCATGGCCGGCGGGTTGAGCCGGCGCGTAAACACCATCTGCCGCGCCGGATCGTAGTCGCCGCGGTAGGGCAGCGCGTGGCGATTGGCGACCACCATCGAAACCAGGCCGGAGTTGTGGCGGAAGCGCTGGCCCACGAGCTTGTCTGCGCCCTCGCCGCTGACCGCGCAGATTTCGTGTTCGTTGTTGGTCTTGTCGAACAGGGTCACCACCGCGAAGTCGAAGGCCGCGAATTCGCGGGCGCCGTTCACGCCCGCTTCGATCACTTGCGCTTCGGTGGTGGCCGCGGCCAGCGCGTTCGCGGCGCGGTACAGCTTGCCTTGTTCGACCTTGGCGCGCTCGAGCTGCACGAACACGCGCTCGTTTTCGATCGCGCGCAGGATGAAACGCGCGGCGCGCTCCAGCGTCTCCTCTTCGTCGCGCGTGAACGCTTCTTTCGATTCGCGGTCGACCATCAGCACGCCGCGTGGCTGCCCGCGGTCGAGCAGCGGCGTGGCGCAAGCCGAGCCGACCGCGGGTCGGTTGGCGTAGTACGGCACGTGCACGTAGGCCTTCGGCCCGGCTACCGCGAGCTGCTGTGACTTGGCCAGGCTGGCACCGAAGATGCCGTCGCGCGCGTCGAAGGGACCCGGCAAAATGCCGTCTTCATCGCTCGCGAGCTCCTGAATGTTGAGGCTGGTGCCGGCCGTGTCTAGGCCCAGCAACATCGCGGTTCGCAGGCCCAAGGTGCGGCGCAGAATTGCGAGCGCGAACTCCACCGCCTGGTGAATCTCGTCGACTCCGGAGCGCAGCAGGCGCTCTGGATCGTCCGGCGGCGGGGTGAGCGCGCGGTCGGCGCCGCTCGGCGCGCCGAGCAAGCGATACGTCCGCGCCGATTCGCTGATCTTCTTGAGTTCGGTTTCGATGCGCAGGCGAGACAGCTTGCGAATGCGCGCGATCTCGGCGCGTGACACCACGAAGTTCAGCACCGTGAACACGCCGAGCAGCGTGCCGTGCGAGAGCAAACGGTCGGCTGAGCGCTCGGCCAACGCCACGTAATGCAGCGCGGACTCGAGCAACAGCGCGAACGCGACCGTCGCGCCGGCCGCCCTGGGTCGCGCGAAGCTCGCAGCGAGCATGCCCAGCCCATACACCAGCGGGTAGAGCGGCCCGTCGAGCCCTTCGGGTGCGCGCAGCACCACGACGTAGGCAATGACCACGAGGTGGGAGAACAGCTCCACGTCGAGCCGCGCGGTGTCGTCCTCGGCGGGCTGGCGTCGCAGTCGGAGCCAGGCGCGGTAGCCGGTCGAAGCGCCGAGCAGGCCGAGCACGACCAGCCCCTGGCCGGCCGGTACGGGTTCGAGCGTCGCATAAACCAGCGCCGCGCCAAACAGGACCGCGAGCCCCGTGCCGGTCGCCCGCGCGACCTGGCGTTGGACCCAGAGAGCGCTTCGGACGAGGGGATCCATGAACGTTTTGGGCCTATCAGCTCAGGCAGCTGGCGGCCCAGTTTCCGGGGTGATTTGCGGCAGCTTGGTCGCACCTTTCGATCCACGCGCTTTCCCGGCGCGGGCTCGGATACCCTGAGTGAACGTGCGTGCCGGGCTCAGGCTCCAGATCTTGGTGCTCTTGGGGGCGCTGCTGCTGCTCGCGTTCGTGCCGCTGTACGCCGCGGTCGCCACGTACACCAAGGTCGCGCTGCAGCAGATTCGGGTGAGCCATGCGCGCGCGCTCGGGCGAGCCGTCGCCGCGCAGGTGGGGGAGGCGCGCAATCGCCGCACCGCGGCCGAGCTCAGCGCGCTGCTCGGCGCCGAGGTCGGCAGCGAGGGAGTCGACACCATCGCGGTCTTCTCCGAGCGCGGCGAAGAGCTGGCGATTGCCGGCGCGCCGCTGCCGCCGAACGCGCTCGCTTCGCGGCTCGACGTGAAGCGCGAAGCGACGTTCGAAATCGAGGCGGCGAATGGCCGCGCTCTGGCCGTGGTGGTGCCGTCTTCGCACGGGGCCGTGGTCGCCGTCTTGCCGCTCGAAGATCCGGCGGCACGCGCCGCGCCGCTGTTTCGTCTGCTCGGCCTGTACACCGCGTTGGTGGCGCTGCTCCTGCTCGTGCTCGCCTATTTTGCGCTCACCTATTTGATCGTGCGTCCGCTCGACCAGCTGTCGCGCGCGGCCGAGCGCGTGGCTTCCGGCGCGCGCCACCTCACGCTGCCCGCTCCGCGCGCGCGGGAGCTCGGGGAGCTCGGCGCGAGCCTCAAGGCCATGACCGAGAAGCTCATCTCGGAAGAAGAGGCGCTCAGAAACCAGATCGAAGCGGTCGAAGCCGCGCGCGTTCGCCTCAGTGAAGCCCAAGATCGCCTGGTTCGCTCGGAGCGCTTGGCTTCGGTGGGGCGCCTGGCAGCGGGCTTGGCTCACGAAATCGGTAACCCCATTTCGGCCTTGATAGGCCTGCAAGATCTGTTGCTGGGTGGGGGCCTCGAACCGGCTGAGGTACAGGATTTTCTCGTGCGCATGCGCCGTGAAACCGAGCGCATCAACGGCATCTTGCGCGATTTGCTGCAGTTCGCGCGGCCGCCTGCGGCAACCCCGGACACCGTCGAACCGGGCGACGTAGCCACCGCCGTGAACGACACCGCGAGCTTGGTGGCGCCACAAAAACAGATGAAAGACATCGAGCTGGAGCTGGAGCTCGAAGCCGGCTTGCCGCCGGTGTTACTCGGGCGCGATCAATTGATGCAGGTCGTCTTGAACTTGGTGCTCAATGCCGCGGACGCGGTCGGCGCAGGCGGTCAGGTCAAAGTGTCGGCTCGCGCGATTGGGGAACGTGTGGAGCTCAGCGTCAGCGACAATGGTCCGGGCATCGCCGAAGCGGTTCGGAACCGTCTGTTCGAGCCCTTCGCGACCACCAAAGAGCCGGGCAAGGGCACCGGCCTCGGGCTCGCTGTCTGTCGCGGATTGGTCGAAGCGGTCGGCGGCAGCATCACGCTCGACGAGCGCTACGAGAGCGGCGCGCGCTTCGTGGTCGAGCTGCCGGCGCATCCGTCAGGATTTTGACGCTGCGCGAGGCGCCGCTCGAGCGTTATCGTGAGGTCGGATCCGGCCGTACCGAGCGCTCGTGGAGCAAGAAAAAGACTCATCGGCGGCGGCGCAGGAGGCAGCGACGTCACAGGGGCGGAGCACTCGCTGGCTCCTGATCATCACGCTCATCGGCGTCTACGGCGGCTTGCTGATGCCGCTCGTCTACGCCCGCGTCGTGGTCTTTCCCTTCGTTTATCTGAAGCTGCTCTACTTTCAGATCGTGGTGGGGCTTTCTTTTCCGGCGTGGTTCGCGCTCGGCTTGCGAGACGCGCGCTACCGCCCGCGGCGCTCGACGCTGCTCGTCTCACTCTTGGCTTGGTTCGCGGCCATGGGTCTCTCGACCCTGTTCGCTGAAAATCGGTGGCATTCGTTCTTCGGTACTCAAGAGCGCATGACCGGGTTGTTCTCTCTCTTGCACTTCTTCGCCTGGTACTTGATGGCGAGCACCACACTGCGCTCGAGCCGAGACTTTCGGCGCCTGCTCGAGTTTCAAGTCGGCGTGGGCTTCGTAGCGGCTGTCGCAGTGCTGCTGCAGGCCGTTTTCCCGAGCCTGATCGGCTCGATCGAAGCGGCGAAAGGCGAGCGGCTCTCGGGGCTTCTCGGCAACCCGATCTTTCTTGCGGCCTATCAGGTGTTCAACCTCTTCTGCGTCTTGTTCCTGTGGGAAGGCGCGTCCGCACGACGGCGCTGCCTGTATGGGGTGGCGGTGTTGGCCGCGCTGGGCGCGTTCGCACTCGCGGGCTCGCGCGGCCCGCTGCTCGGCTTGGGAGTCGGGGTTTGCGCGTGCATTCTGACCCTGGCATGGACCGGGCAGCGCCGCCGTCTGGTCGCTTCGGCGGCGCTGGCTATCGGGTCGCTGTTCGCCTGCTACGCGTTGTTCGTCGCGTTCATCGCTCACCGGCCGGCGCTCGACTCATTCTGGAGCGCCCATCGCAATCTCGAGCACTTGTTCGACTTCCAGGTCGACGCGGTTCGAATTCGGCTGTGGAGCATGGCCTGGTCGGGTTTCACTCACCGTCCGATCTTCGGCTTCGGGCCGGTCGGCTACGAAGCGGCGAGCGAAGTTCTGTACCGGCCGGAGCTCTACACGCTGCACGTCTTCGACGAGGTGCACAACTGCGCGCTCGCCGTG
Source organism: Polyangiaceae bacterium (assembly GCA_035549735.1). Classification (GTDB taxonomy): domain Bacteria; phylum Myxococcota_A; class Polyangia; order Polyangiales; family Polyangiaceae; genus PMG-095. The sequence goes on from DASZQI010000081.1 coordinate 90,484, forward strand.
CTCTGTGAGACCGGCATCGTCGGGTTTGCCGCGTTCCTCGCGCTGTGGGGCGCCTATGGTGTGACCGTGGTGCGGGCGCTCCAGCGCAAAGTGCTCGCACCGCTACCGGGAGCGTCCTTGCTCGGCGCGGGCGTTGCGCACTTCACGCAGAGCCTGTTTGCTTTCGATACACCAGCTACTCAGCTGTCCGTGTTCATCCTGTTCGCGGTCGCGAGCGCAGCCCTCGCGAGCTCCGAGCCCGCGCGTGAGCCCGGTGTACCCTCCGCTGCGCCGGCGTTCGTGGTTGCAAGGTTCGCGGTGCCCGCGGTGATGGCTGCGGTGGTGCTGACCGGCTCGGTGCTTCCCGGCCTGGCTTCCTGGTACGTGAAGCAAGCGTCGGTCGCGCAGAAGGAGCGCCAGCTCGACGCCATGCTCGCGCTCTTACAGAGCGCCCAGCAAATCCCCACGCCCTACGTCGACGACCAGCTGATGCTGGCCAGTCGAGCCATGCTTCAGATCACGAAGGCCAAGAAGCTCGATGACTGGTCCGAGAGCAAAGCAGCAGTGACGCTGACTCGAGCGATCGGCGACAGCTACCTGGCTCACCACGCCGCTTACGGGCGCCTCCGGGGTCTGTATGCCAGCGTTCTGCTGGCCATGGCGAAGACCAGCGTCGGCGCGGAATTGCTGCCGGTGGCCGAGGCGCAGTACCAAAAAAACCTCGCCGACAGCCCCGAAAACCAACGCTACCTGATCGACTACGCAAAATTCTGCGTCGAGACGGGGCGCCTCGCTCAAGCCGAACAGCTCTTCCGTAAAGCGGTCGCGCTGCACCCCCCAGCGGGCGGACCACGCTGGGAACTCGGGAAATTCATTTGGAATCAGCTGAAGCGTCCAGAAGAAGGAGCCACGATGATGGCCGACGCGACCGGTGGCTTGGACGGCTTCTCTCCGGTCAGCCCGCCCGACTTTCAGCAACTCGCGCAGGTCTATTGGAAGGCGGGCAGAGTCGAGCAGCTTCGCTCGCTGGTCCCGGCCGTAGCCGCTTTCCCGCCGGTCAATCGCGAGACCGATGCGCACCTGGCGATCGCCGGCTACATGGAAAAGAGCGAGCTACTTTCGGAGCGCGATCAGGTCTTGCGACTCGCGCTCGCGCAAAATCCAGCGCTGGCCCCGGCCGTGAACCCCGTGCTCGCCGGAACCGCGAAATTGTCCGAGCAGCGCCGCTCGCCACGCCTGGCGAGGCAATAGCCGAATCAGTTGAATCCGGCGAAAAACGCCCAAATTCCCGCGCCCGCGAAGGACGGCCAGTCGTGCATGTTTTGGTGCACGCACCAGTGCACGGGTAGACCATCCCGGCAGCCTTGGTAGGCGACGCACGGTGACGGCGTGGTGGGCTCCGAGGTCATGGTGCAGCCGTTGCGAGTGAGCCAAAAGTCGCGCGACGGAATGCCGCTCTTCATGTAGTCGACGGTGGTGTCGTTTTCGCCGTGCGCGAGCCAGGCCGCGACCTCACCGGTGCACGTGGCCGCGCCGCCGCGCCCGCCGTTCGGCGGCGACCCCGCGACCGGCGCGATCGCTCGCAGCACGTCCCCGCGATAACAGCCGAGCGCATTGGTCATCATCGCGCCGAAGCTGTGCCCGGTGCTAAACACGCGGTTGCCATCGACACACAGGGTCGAGCTCACCTCCTTCAGCAAAGCGTCGAAGAAGGCCACGTCGATGCCGCTCGAAGCCAAATCCCAGCCACTCTGATTGCTTTGGCTGGCGATGGGCAGACCATCCGGATAGACGAACACCGCCTTGTTGGCGGCCGCTTGCTCGATGCGGAAATACTGGCGCGCCAGGCTTCCGCTGCCGCCGAGCCCATGCCAGGCAAACACGAGCGGCATCGGCGTCGTCGCGGAGTAGCCGCTCGGAATCGAAAGCACGTACGTCCGAGCTTGAGCGCCGACCATGATCGTCTTGCTCATCATGCCGCTGGTGACGCCGGACATGCCGCAGCCGCTCGAAGCGCCACCGGCAGTTTGTCCGCCGCTCGAGGCTCCCGCGCTCGCCCCGCCGCTGCTCGTGCCACCGCTCGACTTACCACCGCCCGTCGACTTGCCACCCATCGCAGCGCCAGCGCTACCGCCCTTGGCCGTGTTTCCCTGACCGCCGCTCGCGTTACCGCCGCTCGACAGCTGCCCGCCGGTGGACTGTCCACCGCTCGCGGTCTGCCCGCCGCTCGCGGTCTGCCCGCCGCTCGCGCTTTGCCCGCCGGTCGTGAGCTGCCCGCCCATCGACAGCTGCCCGCCCGTTGCTTCGCCCTGCGAGCCGCCGGTTCCGACTCCCCCGCTCGCAGGCGCGGCGCCGCCCGTGGCATTTTCGCTACCCGACGAGCCACCGCTGCACGCGGCCAGAGCGAGACACAAACCGCTGCCACACAGCACTGCGAATCGAGTGGTCATTGAGGGCCTCCTGTAGCGCTCGGCCAGACGAGACGTCTCAAATTAGCAGCGCGCCCCCAACGGCGCGAACCCGCGCCGCGAAAAGCGCGCGTAAGAATCGCATTTTTAACGGCATTTATCCGCGTTGCCGGCACGTTTCCGTCCAGGGCCGCCGGATAGCTTGGCCTTCTTACGGAAATGCTCGCAAACTGGGCCTCGGCTTTGCCATGCGCTTCGGAATCGACTTTGGCACCACACGCACCGTCGTCTCCATGGCGACCGAAGGTCGCTACCCGGTCGCCGCTTTCGATACAGGGCACGGCTTCGTGGATTTCGTGCCTGGGCTCGTGGTTGGGTCGCACTCGGGCATGTCGCACGGCTGGGACGCAGCGGAGCGACTCGCGAACGACGCGCCGTCCGCGCTGCGCTCGATCAAACGCGTGGTGAGTAACCTCTCACCCGACGATACGGTTTCGACGCTCGCCAGCCACCCTACCGCGCTCACCCTGATGACCGAGTACCTGCTCGGCCTTCGACGCCTGCTGATCGAACGCAGCAACCTGGACGTCGATCCCGAAGAGCCGTTCGAAGCCATGGTCGCGGTGCCCGCGGGCGCCAGCACGCGGCAGCGCTACCTCACGGTCGAAGCCTTCACGCGCGCCGGTTTCCGCGTACTCGGCATGTTGAACGAGCCCACCGCTGCCGCCATCGAGTACGCGCACCGCACGCTCGGAGTGCTCTCGAAGCGCAGCCCCAAGCGCTACGTCGTGGTCTACGACCTCGGCGGCGGCACCTTCGACACCTCTGCGGTCTCGCTCGCCGGTCGCCGCTACGAGCTGATGGCCACCGAAGGCATCTCCGAGCTCGGCGGCGACGACTTCGACGAAGCCATCCTCGAGCTCGCCCTGGCCGAAATCGGCGAAAACCCGGCCAAGCTCGACTCGGTCGCGCGCGCCCGCGCGCTCGAACTCTGCCGCGAAGCCAAGGAAACGCTCGGCCCCACCACTCGCCGCATGCTGATCGATCTCGGTCACGCGATCGAGGGCGTGCCCGCCGTAACGCTCGAGACCAATGCGCTCTACGAGCGCGTGGAGCCGCTGGTACGCCGCACCCTCTCGCTGCTCGACCGCGTGTTCGAACAGCTCGTCGGCCACGGCATCGATCCGAACAATCCGCGCGAGCTCGGCGCGGTGTACCTGGTCGGCGGCGCCACCGCGTTTCCGCTGGTGGGCCGCGTCTTGCGCGAAGCGTACGGCCGCAAAGTACAACTCGCCGCCGAGCCGCACGCGGCGACCGCGGTCGGCCTGGCCATCGCTGCCGACCCCGCCGCTGACATCTACGTGCGTGAAGCGGTGACCCGGCACTTCGGCGTCTGGCGCGAAGGCGACGGCGGCCGCGACAAAGTGTTCGATCCGATCTTCACCAAAGGCGCCATTTCGGACAGTGGCGAACACATCGTCGAGCGTCACTACTCACCGGTCCACCCGGTCGGACACTTGCGCTTCCTCGAATGCAGCGAAATCGGCCACCGCGGCGAACCTGCGGGCGATCTCACCCCTTGGTGTGATTTGTTCATTCCCTACGTGCCCGAGTTCGCCGAGCGGCGCGATCTGAACGTGCTCGCGGGCGAGCGCCATTTGGCCGAAGGAGCCGAGCAAGTGGTCGAGCGCTACGCCTACGGTCGCGACGGCAAAGTGCGCGTCGCGGTCGAAAACGTCACCCGCGGCTTCCGTCGAGAATTCGTGCTCGGCGCCCCGAGCGCGCGCTGAGCTAGTCGCAGCCGTCGTGAGCGGGCATGGGGGTTTGCCCACCAAGTAAAGAGCGCGCTGCAAGTCGCGAGCGACGCTGGGCGCCCGCAGTTCGTCGCGAGCGACGCGGGTGCCGCGCCTGGCCGGCGTTGGCTACGTGTCCGCGGGGGCAGGCGCGGTGGCGCGGCGGGGTGAGACGCTGCTCGTCTGCGCTGACGTCGCGGCGCGACTCGGAGCGCGCTCTTTACACCGGATTGCCCCACCCCAAAGCGACTTCACTTCTCAGCGAGCCATGGCTCGAGCGCGACGCTGGTCAGGCCGCGGGCGTCGAGTTCGGCGAGCAGCACGGGGAGCGCGCGCAGGCCCGCGGGTTCGAAATCGTCGCGCTCGGCAGAGTCGTGCAAGAGCACGATGGCGCCGTCGTCGAGCGAGCGGCAAATTTGCGCGACCACCGCCTCGGAGCGTCGCCCGCGGAGCCCGTCGTAGCCGCGCGCGGACCAGCCGATGACGGTGACCCCCGCGGCGCGCGCGCCGCGCAGCGTGGCGGGCGTGGTGTGACCGACCGGCGGTCGAAACAGCTGTGGGCGTAGTCCGGTCGCGCTTTCCACCGCGTCTTGCGCGCGGCGGAGTTCGTCCCGCACGCGCGCCGCGGAACGAAACGAGTGCAGGCGGTCGTGGCTGTCACCGTGCAGCGCGAGCGCGTGGCCCTCGTCACGAATTTGCCGTGCCACGTCCGGGCGTTCGCGCACCTTGTTGCCCAGCACGAAAAACGTGGCGCGATGCCGAGTCCCGCGCAGCGCGGCGAGCACGCGCGGTGTGGTTTGTTGGTTGGGGCCGTCGTCGAAGGTGAGGGCGACGCGCCGCGCACCGGCAGGGCCTCGGCACAGCACGGGTCCATACATTTGCAGGCCCGGAAAGAACACGCCCGTGGTCAGCAGGGCGCCCCAACCGAGCACCGCGCTCGACAGCAGGCCCAAGCTCGGTCCGGTTGGGAGCAACGCGCCCGCGGCGAGCCCGCCGAGCCCGGCGGTCGAAGCGAGGAACGAAAAGCGCGCGATGCTGGTCATGGGTTCGCGTCGGTGTAAGTCGCGTTGGCTGCTGCGCAGCGTCGCGCATAAGCCTCCGGAGTGAAACCCACCTGCTCGCGAAAGTCGCGAATCAGGTGGGCTTGGTCGTGATAGCCGAGCTCCTGGGCCGTGCGCGCCCAATCTACCCGCGCGCCGCTCGCCACGCGCTCGGCGGCTTCCTGCACGCGCGAGCGGCGCACCACCCATTTCGGCCCCACCCCGACGTACTGCTCGAACAGCCGATGCAGCGATCGCACCGACAGCCCCGCGATTTGCGCCAGATCTTCGGCGCGCGCGACCCCGCGGTCAGACTGAGCTCGATCCACCAGCTCGTCGACCAGAAGGCTCTTTTCGTCGCGCCGTGCCTCGAAGCGACGCAGAAATTCGCACGCGGCGTGTCGCACGCCGTTCGCATCTTCTGGTAGCGCAGGGGCGCGCTCGGTAGCGAGCTCCACCGGCAGCACGCGGTCCACCAGCGAGCGCAGCGGCACTTTGGAGAAGGCGAAGAATCCGGCTGGTTTGAAGCGCACACCGAACGCGCTGCCGCGCCCGGACAGCCGCGCCACGAAGCGTTGCGTGCCTGGCCCGTGCACTTGGAACGCGCCCTGCTCGAAAGCGAGGTTCACGCACGGATAGGGTAAAATCTCTTGCTCGAACGCGGCGTGCTCTTCAAGGTCCCAAGTCACGCGCCAAAAGCCCGCCACGAACGCGGCCAGGTCGTCGGGCGGGGCTTCACGCTCCAGCTTGAAGTGCTGAAACCCATGCAAGGGATTCAGAATGCCGCGCGTACCGGACGAGCCCATCGCCTCGAGTCTTAGCACCGCGAGCGTTTTGGCAATTTGGCGCGCTTTTCCAATACCCGCGAAAACCCTGGCGCTATGCGAAGACCGAGGAATCCATGCCTGAATCCAAAACCTATTCCGGCTCCTGCCACTGCGGCAACGTTCGCTTCGAAGTCACCGCCGAGCTCGCCAAGGCCGGTGCCTGCAACTGTTCCATCTGCAGTCGCGTCGGCTGGCTCGTCACTTCGGTCGCGCCCGAGCAATTCAAACTGGCCGCCGGGGCCGACGCGCAGACCGACTACCAGTTCGGTCGGAAGACCATGCACCACACCTTTTGCCGCACCTGCGGCGTCCACGCCTTTGGTCACTATCAGGCCGGCGGCCAGGAGAAGGTCATCGTCAATCTGCGCTGCCTGGAAGGCGTCGACGTCGACCAGCTCGAGCTGCAAAAGTTCGACGGAAAAAGCTATTAGCCTCGCCCGGCCGCGGGTTGCGGCTAACACTACCTGCGTGACCGACGTCGAAGTCCCGTTGCCGGGTGGGCGCACCACCGCCGGCGTGGTGCGGCGCGGTGACACGGTGCTGCGACCCGTGAGCGAAAACTCCGGGTTCGTGCACGAGCTCTTGCTTTACCTCGAGAAGCAGCGGTTTTGCGGCGCGCCGCGATTCCTGGGACTGGACTCGTCTGGCCGCGAAAATTTTGTCATTTCTGCCCGGTCAGGTCCCGGACGAACTCGGGCACTTTTCCCGCGTTCAGCTGGTCGCGGCAGCCCGCCTCTTGCGCTCTTTTCACGACGCGACCGCGGGCAGCCCGCTAGCAGGTTCGAGCGAAGTTGTGTGCCATGGCGACGCGAGCCCCTGCAATTGCGTGTTCGTCGACGGCATGCCCACCGCGCTCATCGACTTCGACGCCGCGCACCCCGGAACGCGCGACGAAGACCTTGGGTACGCCACTTGGTTGTGGCTCGACCTCGGTAATCCCGAGCTCGCTCCTGAGTTTCAAGGGCAGCGCATTGCCGAATTCTTCCGCGCCTACGGCGCCGATCCCACGCGCGCGGTTCCTGCCATCCGCAGCGCCCAATCGCAGCTCGCCGCCGGCAGGCAAGCCCCGAGCGCAACGCAACTCTGGGCGCGTCAGTGCTCTCAATGGCTCGAGGTGCACAGCGGTACTCTTTCGCGAATCCTGGTAGAAGCCTGGTGAGGGGCGCTGTTGTCGTGAGCTCGGGCGCGCTATTTCACGTGCACCGCAATCTCCAGTGGCATGCCGCTGCGCGTTATGCGCGCAGTGACCTCGGATGCCGTGCTGAGGCGCGCGTAGGCCTCGAGGAGCGTTTCGGGTTTGGTGACCGGGAAACCATTGAAGCTCTCGAGGCGGTCGCCGTTGCGCAGTCCGAGTGCGGTGGGCCAGGTGCCAGCGCGCAGGCCGAAGAGTCTGACGCCAATCACGCGCCCGTCCTTGCTTTCTGGTACGAACCGTAAGTGACGCCCGAATTCGAGGGCGTTCTCCCGCAGTGAGTCGAACGCGGCTCGGCTGAGGTTGAACTCCCGATCGCTGAGTTGCTGCAGGTTCGCGCTGATTTCGGCTGGCACGCGCGGGTCGGAGGGTGCGGCGACTGGAAGGCGCTGCTCTTCGAGCGATGGCGCACCTGCCGCCACCACGGCTTGGCACAGGCGATCGCCTTTCGAGAACCAGACCGCGGCCGAGCTCTGGCGCGGATTGAAGCCAATGAATTCCACGCGATGCCCGGCTACTCGATCACCCACTCGGCAGAGCCGCGGGTTGGCTTCGCCGACGACGCGTAGGCTGGCGAGCGACCAGCCTCGATCGCGTGATTCGCTAACGATGGTCGCCGCAATGGCGGAGCAATCGGGGGCTCCCAGGTAATTCTGCGCGGTCGGGGTGGGGAGTCGCGCGGGTCTGAGCAAAATCGGGTTTCGGCTCGCCATTTCGTCCGCGCTGCCCGGGCGCTCGCCTGAGAGTGGAAATTCTGGGGCAGCGGTCGGTTGCGAAGCGACCAAACTGCGACCGGCAACCACACTGCGCGCCAAGCGTGTGAGCCCGAGCGCCACCTGGTAAGCCGACGTCGCGAGAACGAGCAAGCTGAAAACCGGCACTGCTTTGCGCAGCAACTGAGGAGTCATGTGCATGCGTGCACTTCAAAGCCAAAACTGGGCCAGCACCGAATCTAGCTAAAATGATGCTCGATTCGCGTGCGACGCGGTGCTCCGTTTGTCAGGGTGACTTGTCGCGAGCTCGTCCTCGAGCGTCGCGCGACAAGCTGTCACGCGCAGGCTTTCTGGGGCTGGCTCTCCGCGGCTCCCTCGACGGCGTGTGACGCGAACGAGGCGCGCGCGCAATCGGCGTGACATGCGCGTGTCGGGTGAGTGAGTCTCGCGCACACACCCGCGTCCATTAAGAATGCGGCGGCTCGGTCCGCTTTCGCTGCTACTATCAATGGGAGCAACTTTGCGCGGAGGCATGTCCATGTTCCGTAGAGCACACGTGTTCGTGCCGTTCGTGACGGCGTTGGTCGCAGCGGCTTGTAGCTCGTCGTCGGACGACGATTCGGGCAGCCCGGGTTCGCCTGGAACCGGGCCGGTCATCAACGTCGGCACGGGCCCCGGTTCAGGCGGCATCGCCGATCAAAACGGTGGCACGCGTACGCTCACGCCCGAGCAAATCACGCAAATTCGCGGCGCCGCGTGCGCCGGTTGGAGCACCGAGGGGGAGCAGCTGCCGGCCATTCTCGAGCTGGTGGTCGACGTCAGCGGATCGATGAACGATCCGGCGCCAGGTGGTCGCGGCACTAAGTGGGAAGTAACGCAGGCCGCACTGCGCGACGCCATCACCGGGCTCAACGCTTCCACGGGCGTGGGCGTCCTTTACTATCCGAACGGCAACACGCCCGCGAGCGACACCGCGCAGGACGTGAGCCGGTGCGTCAACACCAGCGCGCTGGTCGCCACCAACCTGCTCGGTCCGGCAAACTCATCGCACCGGCAAACGGTGCTCAATTCGCTGACGCGCGCCCGCACCGCGAACTACACGCCGACGCACGACGCCTATCACTACGCGCTCGAGCACGGCTTGAAGCCGTTTCAGAGCAGCGCCCCGAAGTTCATGCTGCTCATCACGGACGGCGCGCCGACCATGTCGTTCGGCTGCATTCGTCCCAGCAACGGCGTGGTCGATATGCCCACCGATCCGATCATCGCCGACGTGACCGCGGCGCGCTCGGCGGGGATCAAGACCTTCATCATTGGCTCGCCAGGCAGCGAGAAGTCGTCCGAGAGCAACAGCGACATGCGCCCCTGGCTTTCGCGGGCGGCCACGGCAGGCGGCACCGCGCAGGCGGGTTGCAAGGACACCGGCCCGAACTTCTGTCACATGGACATGACCCAAGCTCCCGATTTTTCGACGGCGCTTGCTGATGGGCTGAGCTCGGTCGCGACTCAAATCGCGTCGTGCACGTACACCATTCCCACTCCGCCTGCGGGCAAGACCATTGACCGCGCCGCCATCAACCTGATTGTTCATGCGGGCGCCGGCGACACCTTGATTCTGCCGGACGGGCAGGGAACCTGCAGCGAAGGCTGGAGCTTCGACAAGGACGGCAACGTCGAGCTTTGCCCGGCCACGTGCGACAAGGTCAAGGCCGACGCGAGCGCTCGCGTCGAGCTCTTGTTCGGCTGCGGCGCTGGCGACATTCCAGGCATTCGCTGAAGGAAGCGGGTCGCCGGGTGCGACCAAGCGAACTCGCGCGGCGCTAGTCATTGCGCGCGCCACCTACTATCGTCGACTCGCTCTGCTGGCGACGCGGGCCTCGCCGAGCGGCGCGTTAACGATGAGCGCTAACTTGCAATCCGAGGGTGAGCCGGCAGCGGGGCGGGTGCCCGCGCCTTTCGCGCGAGGTCGCTGGCTCGCGTTCGTGCTCATCGGGGCGTCGTGTTTGGTCGCGTTGACCTTGCGCACGGGGAAGGCGCGTCCTTTGCCAGTCGCGGCCTCGTCGCCGCGTGTTGCGGTCAATGCCGGCCTCACCTCTCTCCAGCTGCTCGGCTCGAAGCTATTCGACGAGCCAGCACTCTCCGAGCCGCCCGGCAAGGCGTGCAGCTCGTGCCACGAGGCGGAGCGAGCGTTCACCGGCAACGCCGGCTCGCGTATCCCTGCGGTGGCCGCCGGCAGTAGGCAGGAAGTGTTTGGCAATCGCAACGTGCCCGGCATTGCCTACGCTTCGTTTCGGCCTCCGTTCAGCTTCGTCTCGGAGACCGACGGCGACGGTCCGCCGCACCTCGAGCCGCAAGGCGGCTTCTTCTGGGATGGGCGAGCAAACAGCTTGTCCGAGCAAGCCAAAGGCCCGCTTCTGAACCCGCGCGAGATGAACAATTCGAGCGCAGCGAGCGTGGTCGACAAAGTGCGTCGTTCGAGCTCGGCGTCGCTGTTCCGGTCGCTGTTCGGCGCGAACGCCTTCGATGACGTCGACAGCGCTTTCGATCGCATCGCGCAGGCGCTCGCCGCGTTCGAGAGCAGCTCGCGCTTTCATCCATTCTCCTCCAAGTTCGACGAGGTCTTGCGACGTCGCGCCACGTTCAGCGCGCTCGAAGCGCGGGGCTTCGAGCTGTTCAAAAATCCCGAAAAGGGCAATTGCATTGCCTGTCACAGCGGGAACGAGCGCTCCAACGATCCGGCTGATTGGCTGTTCACCGACTTCACGTTCGACGCCCTGGGGCTGCCACGCAATCCGGCCTTGCCGGACAACGCGGCCGAGACCGCGTTCGATCTCGGACTCTGTCGCCAGGAAGGCCTCGCGCGCAGGGCGCCGGTCGGGGTCGAAGTCGAGAGTCTGTGCGGCGCTTTTCAAGTGCCCACGCTGCGCAACGTCGAGGTGACCGCGCCTTATGGCCACAATGGAGTGTTCGCGACACTGACCGACGTGGTCCGCTTCTACGTGACGCGCGACACCAATCCCGAGCGCTGGTATCCGACGCGCGCGGGTTCGCCGCGCCAGTTCGACGACCTTCCGCCCCAGTATCGCGGCAACGTGAACCGAGATGAAGCGCCCTACGATCGCAAGCCCGGGCAAGCACCGCGCTTGAACGAGCAAGAGATTGCGGCGGTGGTGGCCTTCCTGCGCACGCTGACCGATCGCCCGGCGAGCGCCGCGCGCTGAGCCAGAGAACCGCTCAGAAGAAGCTTTGATCCTGCACGGCCACCCGCACCATGCGCTGCGGTTTGGCGCCGATATTGCTCGGATCACAGCCGCCCGTCAGCAGTGGCCCGAGCGCGGAAATGCCGATCCGGTAGCTACAAACCTTGCCCTTCCCGCTCACGTAGACGCCCGGCAAGCTGACGATGGCCGGCGGTCGCTGCGTGGGGTCCTTGCTGGTGGCCGCGATCGGATTCAAATCCTCGAGCTCCGCCTGCGCGGCTTCACCAGGCTGAAAGACCGGCGGTGTGACTTCCAAACGTGGGCCGTGCATTGCCGTTGGCTTGGCGCCGTTCGGGTAGGTCTCCTCGGCAGTGACGTCGAGGGTCAAACGGACGCCGTCCCGCGATGGCGGAATTCTAGGCGGGGACTTGCGCAACGCGAGCGCGGCACGGGCGGCGACCGCACGCCATTTTTCGCTTTCTCGGTTGGCGCCGGTCAACGCCACTTCCACGACGCCCGAGCGCAGCACGGTGACACTGAAGTGTGCCACGCCGAGCTGCGGCGCGACGTCGCTGTGAGTCGCCTGAAAGAACACGGTCGCGACTCGCCCCGACGGGCCCAATCCCCGCGCGCGATCGCCCGCTTCCAGGCCTTCCTGCAGGCCGCCGGTCTTGCTCGGCACCGGTGCCCGCACCAAGGGCTTCTTCGAGGCTTTCGGCGCTTCGCCGCTGTCCTCGCGTTCGGAGCGCTCCACGCGCGTCCACTTTTGCCAGGCGTCCGCACCGATGCCGAGATCGATCGGCTGATTCGGACGGACCGGGGCCTCTGGCGTCGCGGTCTGCGCGTCGCCCGGTTTCGCTTCGGGCAGCAACGTCGCGTCGCTACTCTCGGGGCTTTCTAGCGCGCTGGTTTCCGCCGGAGCGCCGGGGCTCGGCTCCCGCGGCACGGCGCGTGCGACGCGCTGCGCAGGAAGAGCGGCGCGCTCGCTTGGCCCGACGGGCTCCACCTGAGCGCTGCGCGCGTCGCCAGGGTCGTTTGCAGCGCTTTCATCGGTGCCGAGCTGAATGTCGAATTCTTCGCTCGAGGTTGCGTTCGGCGTGGCCCGCACCGGCGCGTCCCGCTGCGTGCCGTCGCCGACCGTGCCGCGCACCAAGCCGAGCGTCAGCGCATGCAACAACAGCGCGGCGAGCCAAGCGCCGAGTTCGCGAGCGCGGGGTGTTTCGAAAAACCGCATCGACTCCCGGCAACCTCCTCCAGCCACCGAATGCTAGCTCCCGCGCCCTGCGCGCGCCGGTGGTGCGGTCACGCTCGGCTTTTCGAGCATCTAGCCGCTCAAGTCTCGGCCCCAAAGTCCAGCGAAAGCGGCTCGGCGAAGGGCAGGCTCTCGGAGAGTTCGTGCCCGAAGCGCGCCGCGCGAACGATCGGCGAGCGCTCGCGCGCGTTGATGGCGTCTCGGGCGCCCAGCACCCAGAGCTCGGGATATTGCCCGAACAGGCTGACGCGAAAGCGCAGGAGCAGCGAAAGCTCGCTCTCCCGAACCGCGGCCGCGAGCGCGGTTTTAGGATCGGTCAGAACGATCGCTCGCCCGTCCGAGCGCAGCACGCGCGCGAGCTCGGTCCAGAAGAGCCCCGAACCCTGCTTGAGCGCGCCTTCGGGCTCGACCGCGACGCCCCACGGCAAGTTGGTCAGCACGCGCTCGAATGTCGAGCCTTCGAAGGGCAGTTGCGCGGCGTCACCACCCACCAGGTTGATTGAAACGCCGGCGAGCTCGGCGTTCTCGCGCGCCGCGCTCAGGCGCCCTGCGTCGATGTCCACGCCATGGCACTGCGCGGAGTGCTCGAGCAAGCGAGCTTCGAGCAGCAGGGTGCCCACGCCGCAGAACGGATCCAAGACGGTCGCGTTCGTCCCGAGCCCGGCGAGCAGCGCCATCGCCCGCGCCAACGGCGGATGCAGCGTACCTGGATAAGAGCGCTGCTTGTAGCGGCGCCGGTGCAACGGCTCTTCGAACACCCGCAAAGAAAGGCTGGCCGCGTCTTCCACCAAGTGCACGCGAAACGTCAGCACGGGCCGTCCGGGCGAGCCCTCTCGACTCGATTCGTAGCTGAGCCCAGTCGCCTTCGTGATGCTCTCGGCCACCGCGGCTTCCGCTTCGTAGCGGTTGTAGTTGCGAGCACCGAGAAAGCTCGCAACGACGGTAAACTGCCATCCTAACGGGGCGGCTCGCAGCGAACTCAACGTCGCGAGCGTTTGCCCGAGCGGCATGCGCGCGGTGGCCTGCGTCAACGTGGCGAGGCTCGCTCGCCGGTGGTCGACGCCGCGCAGCTCGCCGACGAACAGAAAAACATCGTCAGCGCAGCCGAGCCGCAGCTGCCCGTCACTCGGTTCGCCGGCGACCGAAAACTCCACCACTCGATGGCCTATCGACGAGACAGCCGCCCCCTGCGCACGAATCTCCGCGGCCAGCAGCCATTCGATGCCTCGGACCGAGCGCGCGAGCAACCTCATGCGCGTTTGCTGGCCCCGCCCGCCCGCTGGCGCCGAAGAGCGAGCGCCCAGCGCCGTTCGCGCTCGTCCCGCTGAAAGCGCAGCGCCTCGAACACGCTCGAATGACCGTGGTGGGTCGCGCTGATTCCTGCGGTGTCGAAGGGGTAGCCTTCGACCACCTGCGCGCCCTGAGCACGCGCGTAAGCGATGGCGCCAGTGAGTAGGGCGCGCGAAAGGCTCTGCTTTCGGTGCGCTCGCACCACGAAAAAGCAAAGCACTACCCAGGTCGACGTGTTCGCGGGTGTCACCCGCGGCATCGTCCGCGAGCGCTCGAGCTTCACGTAGCTCTCGCGCGGCGCGATCGAGCACCAACCGATCGGCTCTTCGCCGTCGTACGCCAGCACGCCAATCGGTGTTCCGGCGTCGACCAGCTTGCGCATGCACGCCTTGCGTCGAGCGTTGCTCAGGTGTTCGCCGCCGCTTTTGCGATAGGGCGTACACCAACAGTAATGGGGGCTGCCCTCGGCCTCGAACAGGCGCTCGAAATCGCGCCAGTTGTCGCGCGTGACGGGGCGGACCTGGACCTTCTGCATCGCGTATCGCCGCGCTTTTTATCACGATCCCGGGGAGCGCGCTGTGAGCAGGTGCTAAAGAAGCGCGGCATGAGGCAGGTCCCACTCCGCTCCGAGAACGACGAGTTTCAGCTGATTGAAGCGCTCAAGCACAATCGGCAGAAGCGCAAGAAGCGCGCGGAGTTTTTCGTCGAAGGCGTTCGCAACATCAACGCGGCGGTCGAGCGCGGCTGGACGATCAAGGCGTTCCTGTCCGTCGCCGACAGAGAGCTCTCGAGCTGGGCCAACGAACTCCTGCAGCGAAACCTGGCGGAGAAGCACTTTCTGCTCGCGAGCTCGCTCATGGAAAAGCTCAGCGACAAGGAGCAGACCAGCGAGCTCCTGGCGGTGGTGGCCATGCCGGAGGACGATCTTTCTCGCATTCCTACCGGGCCGAACCAGAGTTTCGTGGTGCTCGATCGGCCCTCGAGCCCCGGAAACCTCGGGACCGTGATCCGCTCCTGCGACGCTTTTCAGATCGCCGGCATCGTGGTGACCGGGCATGGGGTCGACCCGTACGAGCCGCGCGTCGTTCGCGCGACCATGGGTTCGTTCTTCGCGGTGCCCGTGGTGCGCGTCCCGTCGCAGCGCGAACTCATGCCCTGGATCGAGCGGCTGCGCGCCGAGCCGGCTGGGCTTCACATCGTTGGCACCAGCGCAAACGCCAGCGTTTCGATTCGTCAAGGCCGCTACGATCGCCGCTGCCTGTTCTTGTTCGGCAACGAAACCAGCGGGCTCAGCGCCGGTTATCGCGACCTGTGCGACGCGATGGTGAAGATCCCGATGGGCGGTAGCGCCTCGTCGCTGAACTTGAGCTGCGCAGTCTCGATCGCGCTCTACGAGTCGTTCGGCGCGCGGATGAGCTCGCTCACCACGCCAACCAGCTCAGCGGGGTCCACAGGCTTGGCTACGTGAGCTTGGAAGCCGGCCTCGAGCGCCAACCTGCGATCTTCGCGCCGGGCATACGCCGTGAGCGCTATCGCCGGCATCCTGGCCTTGGACCCGGATTTTTCACGTGCGCGCGCAGAGCGAATCAGCTCGTATCCGTCTTGCTTGGGTAAGCCGATGTCGCTGATCATGACGTCGGGCGTTACGCGCTCGAGAATGGCGAGCGCGCTCGCGCACGAGCCTGCGGCCTCCACCGTTGCGCCTTGCTGCTCGAGCACGATGCCCAATAGGTCGCGCGAGTCCTCGTCGTCTTCCACGATCAAGATGTTGAGGCCGGCCAGCTTTCCAATCGGCATGCGTACCGCTGGCGCAGGTGGCATCGGGCTCGGACGATCGCTGTCGCGCCCTACCAAGGAGTTCTTCTCTCCGCTCGGCAGCGAGAGGATGAACGTGGCGCCAAGTCCTTCTCCCGGGCTCTCCGCACTGACGCTGCCACCATGTGCCTGGGCAATGTGCTGCACCAGCGCCAGGCCGAGGCCGAGACCGGAATGGCGCCGCGACACGCTGCCGTCCTGCTGACGAAAGCGATCGAACACGTGCGGTAGAAACTGCGGAGGAATGCCGATTCCAGTATCGCTGACGCTGACGTGCACGAAGGCGTCGGTGCATTTTACGGCGACGCGAACCGTGCCTCCCTCGGGTGTGAACTTGATGGCATTGTTGAGCAGGTTGAGCAGAGCCTGCTGAATGCGTTCGGCGTCACCCCGCAAGTGACATTTCGGGAGATCGGCCAGCTCGAGCTGGATTCGTTTTGCGTCGATCGTCGGGCGGAGTGAATCGAGTGCCGTGCGAATCACGCTCGCCAAATCGACGCGGCTGACTTCGAGCTGCATCTTCCCGGAAATTGCCCGAGTCACGTCCAGAATGTCTTCGATCAGCTGCAATTGTAAGCGAGCGTTGCGCTCGATCGTCTCGAGACCCCGCTTCAGTTTGAAGGAGTCGAGTTCGCCCTCGCCCTCGTTGAGAAGCCGCGCCCAGCCGAGGATGGCGTTCAATGGGGTGCGCAGCTCGTGCGAAACCGTGGCCAGGAACACGTCCTTGGCGCGGCTCGCCTCCTCCGCGGCTTCGCGTGCGCGCCGCGTGGCCAGCTCCGTGCGCTTCACCCCTTCATGGAGCGCTTTGGCGCGCACCAACGTGGCGGCGCGAGCCAGCAGCTCGGCCGGGTCGAAGTCCTTGATCACGAAATCGTTGGCGCCCGCGGCTAGTCCCTCGAGCAGGTCGTCTTGCCCACCCGTGGCAGTGAGCACCAAGATCGGCAGGCTAGCTTCGTCGTGACTTTCGCGCAGGAACCGGCACATCTCGAGCCCGGACATTTCGGGCATGTGCCAGTCGAGCACCAGCAAATCCGGCTTCTCGCCGTTGGCCAACAGCTCGAGCACCGTGGGGCCGTCCGCGAAGACTCGTACGTCATGCTCGGTGCCCAGCACGCGTCGGGCGACTTCGGTCTCGAGCGGGCTGTCGTCCACCACCCAAACTTGGCCGCGTTGACCACGACCGGAATTGGGAGCTGGTTTTTCGTTCATCGAGTCTCTTGACCGAAGACCGGTAGGTTGAGCACAAACGCTCGGGAAGACAAGAACCGCTGATACGAAAGCGAGCACTCGATCGTAGTGTAATGCTGCGTGGCTTTGTGCCCCGTTCCCGGAAATTGAGACGTCAATCGCTTGCTTGACCGGCCTTGGGTGGCGCCGTAGCGTTTCGCGAGCGTTCAAGGAATGTCCGCAATTTTGGTGGTCGACGACAGCAAAGTCATGCGCGACATGGTGGTTGCGTGTCTCCGCGCGATCCCCGAGACGCAGTTCGTGCAAGCGTCGAGCGGACTCGAGGCGATCGAGCGACTGTCGCTTTCGCCATTCGATTTGATGCTGCTCGACCTCAACATGCCCGATATCGGGGGCATCGAAGTGCTCGAGTTCGTGCGCGGTCAGGACACGCTGCGCTCCCTGCCAGTGTTGATTGTCACCACACGCGGTGACGACGAGTCGCGTGAGCGGGTGCTGTCGGCCGGCGCGAGCGCGTTTTTGGCCAAGCCGTTCACTCCGGACTCGATCATCGCCGAGGTCCAGCATCTCCTCGCCGCTCGCGCCGAGTCTGGGGCGTGAACCCGACTACGGATCTTCGCGAGTTCGTCGTCGCGTACTTGAACGAAGCGGCCGAGCACCTGGTGACGGCCAACACGCAGCTGTTGGTGCTGGAAGCGTCCGCTGCGCGCTCCGAGCAGAACCCGCGCGCCCTGCGCGAGACCTTTCGCGCGCTTCATACGCTGAAGGGCCTTTCCGCGATGGTCGGCGTCGAGCCGGTGGTCGCGATCGCGCACCGCATGGAGTCTTTTTTGCGCCAATTCGAGCGCGCTGGCGGCCTTCTGTCGGCGAGTGCGGTCGACACGCTGCTCACCGGCGTGCGCGCGATCGAGCAGCGCGTAGCCACGCTCGGTGTCGGCAAAACTCCCGCTCCGCCGCCGGAGGAACTGCTCGCGTCGCTCGACTCTCTCGCGCTCGTGACACCGACCAAGATTCAGCCGGCGGCGAGCGATTTGGAGCTCGAGCCCGCGCTGCTCGAGAAACTGGCGCCGTTCGAGGTGGAGCAGCTGCTGAACGCGCCGCTTACCGGCCAGCGCGCGATTCGCGCCGAATTCTATCCATCCGCGGGGCGTACTGCTGAAGGCCTGTCCATCAATTCGGTGCGTGAGCGCGTCGGGAAGGTGGCTGAGATCGTGCGGGTGCTGCCGCGCGCCGTGCCCAAGAGTGAGGCCGCGCCCGGCGGGCTGGCATTCGTGCTCTTGCTGCTCACGCGCGACAGCGACGAAAGCGTGGCCGCGGCGCTGGGCGTCGAGGTGGCTTCGCTGCGTACGCTCGGCGGCGCGGCGCTCGTCGTCCCGGATTCGAAGGAGCAAGCCCCGTCCGAGCCGGGACTCGCCGACACCGCCGACATCGAAGGTCAGCTTCGTCGGGGTATGGTGCGGGTCGACGTGGGCCGGCTCGACGACGCGCTGGAAGGGCTCTCGTCTCTGATCGTGACGCGCTTTCGCCTCGTGCGCGCGGTCGGCACTCTCGCCAGTCAAGGCAGCAACGTGCGCGAGCTGCAGGAGATTCTGGCCGAGAACGCGCGACAGCTGCGTGATCTGCGCGCGGCCATCGTGCGGATTCGCATGGTTCCGGTGGCCGAGCTCTTGGAGCGTATCCCCCTGCTCGTGCGAGGCCTGCAGCGAGACGTGAACCGCCTGGTGCGCCTGCAGCTGGAAGGCGGCAGCGCCGAGCTCGACAAGTCGGTGTCCGAGCGCCTGTTTCCGGTGATCGTGCACCTGGTGAGAAACGCGGTCGATCACGCGATCGAGACGCCGGACGAGCGCGCGCGCCGCGGCAAACCACAAGAGGGCCTGCTGCGCGTTACGTGCTCCGCGCGCTCCAACACGCGCCTCGAGCTCTCGGTGAGTGACGACGGGCGCGGCATCGACCGCGCCGCCGTCGCGCGCCGCGCCGGCGTGGCCGTGCCGAGCGACGACCACGCTTTGCTCGAGCTATTGTGTAGGCCGGGTCTGTCCACGCGTGAGATCGTGACCACGACCAGCGGGCGCGGGGTGGGCATGGAGATCGTGAAACGGGTCGTGGTCGACGAGCTCGGCGGCGAGCTCGAGCTCTCGACCGTGCTGGGTCGTGGCACCACGTTCCGGCTGCGTGTACCGCTCACGATTTCGATCGTGGAGGCGTTCTCGTTCGAATGCGCTCAGCAGCGCTTCGTGGTTCCGGTGGCCATGGTCGACGAAATCGTCGAGGTCAACCCGAGCGAGGTGGTGCGCACTCCCGGCAGCGCCGACGGCGCGCCGGAGGTCGACGTCATTTTGCGCCGTGGACAGGCGGTGCCGATGCTGAAGCTTGCTCGTGTGTTTCGCATGGCAGGTGGTGAAATCGAGGCGCCCAAAGCCATCGTCGTGAAGCGGGCGGGGGCGCCGGTTGCCTTCGGTGTCGATCGCATGCTGAGCCAACAAGAGATCGTGATTCGCCCGGTGGACGACGTGCTGCTGCGCGTGCCCGGCATCGCAGGCGCCACCGATCTCGGCGATGGAAAGCCGACTCTGGTTTTGGACTTGGTCGCGCTGAGCGGCAGCGTCGCGGCGCTCGGCGCTAGACGGGAGCTCGTGCCGTGAAGCTTCATGTCGTGTTCGTGGTCGCCGGCAGCGAGTATGCCTTGCCCTTCGACCTGATTTTGCAAATGGAGTCGTTTTCCGGCGCGACCAGCGTGCCGGGCACACCGGAGTACGTGCTCGGCGTGGTCACCGTGCGCGGCCGCGTGGTGCCGGTCGTCGATCTGCGCCTTCGCTTCGGCAAGCCTGCGCTCATGGACACGCCGGACACTCGCATCGCGGTCACGCAGCTCGGCGAGCGTGTAGTCGCTCTGCGCGTCGACAGCGCGCGCGAAGTGTTGAGGCTCGACGTAGAGAAGCACCAACCAGCGCCCGAGGTCGTGTCGATGCACTCGCACGGCTTCGTGCACGCCGTACACTCCCTCGGCCCTCGGCTCTTGATGCTCTTGGATCTCCCCAAAGTCCTAGGTGAAACCAGCCATGACGACGCCCCACACGCTCTCCTCGACGCCGGCGGCCTCCAACGGGCCCTCACGCCCTGACGCACACGCACGTGACGTCGCCAACGAGCTCGGCTCAATCGAGGAGCTGACCGCGCATTTGCTCAGCGCTGGTCGTGAGCGCAGCGCGCTGGGCGAGCGGGTCAGCGCCGCGAGCGTGTCCATCGTCAGCGCGGTGGACGAGCTCGGCAACCTATCCGCGCGGCAAGTCAACTCCCAGCAAGCCCTGAGCGACAGCACGGCGTCGCTGTTGCGCGGCAGCGAGGATGCAGCAACTACCCTGCGCCGGCTGCTGGCTTCGGTCGGCTCGGTCAAGAAGGATACCCAGCTTCTGGTCGAGTCGACTGACGGCATGGCGGCGACGATCGAGGAGTCCGCTCGCTCGATCCGCGGCGTCAGCAGCAACGCGCAAGAGCTCGCCGCGGCGAGCGAACAGGCGCTCGCGGCCTCCTCCAAAACCGCTCAAGGCTTGGTCGGCATCGTCGCTCGTAGCGAGAGCACGGCGTCCGCTGTCGAACAAATCGGCGCCACCGCCGAGGAAATGGCGAAGGGCATTCAGCGCCTGGCCTCCGACGCGCGCGACATGAGTCAACGCATCGCCAACGTCGTGGTGAACAGCAACCAAATCGGCGCCGGCGCGGGCGACCTCGCGCAGCGCGCTCAGGAGCTTTCGAGCTCGGTGGCGGAGACCGCGGCCACGGCCGAGCAGATGTCGCGCTCCGCGCGCTCGGCGGCCACCAGCGCCAAAGCGTTGGAGGACGCCACGACCGAGAACGCTGCCGCGGTCGCCGAAATCGCCGCGTCGGTGGAAGAAGTCGCGGCGACCTCGGACAAGAACACCAAGGTGGTCGAAAACAACGCGACCACGATCGAGGAATTGGCGCGCTCGGCGCTCTCCGTTTCGCGCACGATCGAGGAAATCGCGCGCTTGAGCGAGTCCAGCGCCACCGCCGCGACCCAGGTCGACACCAGCACCCGCCGCATCGCGCAGGTGACCGTGTCCGCGCGTGGCGTCGGCGAGCGCGTCACCACGCTCGCGCGTGACGGTGGCGCGACCGTCGCCAAGTCGATCGAAGGGATGACCAAGATTCGAGCCGCCATCTCGTCCAGCGCGAGCGTGGTCAAGGAGATGAGCCAAAAGGTCGAGGATATCGGTGATTTCGTGCAGGTGATCAACTTAATCGCCGATCGGACCAACCTGTTGTCGCTGAACGCCAGCATCGAAGCTGCGCGCGCGGGCGAGCACGGACGAGGCTTTGCGGTGGTCGCCGAGGAAATTCGAGCCCTGGCCGACCGCGCCGCCACCGCTAGCTCAGACATCGCCAAGGTGATTCGCACGCTTCAAAACACCGCGCGCGAAGCCTTCACCGTCACCAACGAGGGTGAGCGCGTGGCCAGCGCGGGCGTCGAGCTCGCGGGCGACGCCGAGCGCGCGCTCACCGCGATCGTCGACGGCGTGCAGGAGCTCGGACACGCCGTGAGCGAAGCCTCTCGCGGCGCGAGCGAGCAAGTCAGCGCAGTACAGTCGCTCGCCGAGAGCGCGACCAAGGTTCGCGAACAGTCGCGCGTCATCGCCGCTGCGGCCGAAGAGCAAGCGAAGGCGACGCAAGAGCTCTCGCGCAGCGCCGGGGAAATGCGCCAAATGGCCAAGCAGACGACGCTCGCTTCCGCCGAACAGGCGCGTGCGCTGCGTGAGATCGTGCGCGGCAACGACCAGCTGAAGACCAGCGCCAAGCAAGTGGCGAGTGCGTCCGCCGAGCAAGCCGCCGGAGCAGAGCAGCTGGCCCGGGTCGCCCTACAAATGCGTGCGCTCACCGAGGCCACCGTCGCCGGGGTCGCCGAGCAGGCCGCTGCGGTCAAGGCCATCGCGCAACAAACGGACGAGGCGCGCGCGCTGACCGAGCGCAGCAGCGCGGCCCTGGCCGAGCAGGCCAAGGGCGCTGTTGAAATGGCACGCGCCATGGACGCGGCGCGCAAAGACGCGCATCAAGGCGCGCGCGCGCTGGCCGAACAGGCCGCGGCAGGCAAAGAGCAAGAAGCCGTCGCGCGGCAGGTCGCGACGATCGCGACCGAAGTCACGCGCGCGACCGGCGAGCAGAGCAAAGCCATGCTGTCGGCAGCGAAGAGCGCCGAGGAAATCCGGCGCATCACCCGCCAAACCGCGCGTTCGTTGGAGGAACAGAACGACGCGCTGGCGTCGCTCGCCGAAACCGCGACGCGCCAGTCCGCGGCGGCGGCCGCAGTCAGTAAGTCGAACCAAGAACAGACCGAGGGAAGCGAGCGAATCGCGCGGGCGGTCGAGGAGGTTCGCGCACAAGTTCGCGGCGCCGCCAGCGAAACCGCCGCGCTGGCCCGGGGCGTCGCTGGGTTTCGCGGGGAAATGCAGGAGCTCTCGCAGCGCGTTGCCCGCGTTCGGGACGCGAACGGCGGAGCACCGCGAGTCGAACCCGAGCGGTCCGGCGAGCCCGTGGAAGCGCCATGACTGCTTTGAGCGCGGCGCACGGTGCGCGCGAGCGGGCGCGCCTCGAGCGCGTAAACGAGCTGCGCGCGGGTGGCGCCGGAAATGTGCCGGCGCTAGTCGAGGAGCTGGTCGAGCCGACCTGGTCCGTTCGACGTGCGGTGATCGCGGCATTGGCAACGCTCGGCCAGCCCGCGATCGCGCCGCTCTGCCGGATTTTGCGTGAGACGCGGGACAACGAGGCGAAAATAGCGGGCGTCGTCGACGCTCTGGTGGCGAGCAGCGGCCGCGTCGAGGAAGACGTGCTCGCGCTCAGCGATGACACGAACTTGGCGGTGATCTGCGACGCGGTTCAAATCCTCGGTCGGCGCGAGAGCACGCTCGCCGTGCGCACCCTCAGCCGTCTGACCGCGCACGAGAACGACAACGTCGCGCTGGCCGCGATCGAAGCGCTCGGGCGCATCGGGGGCGGCGAGGTGCTCGAACCGCTCTTGGCCCTGGCCGAAAGTGGCAACTTCTTTCGCGCCTTTCCGGCCATCGACGCACTCGGGCGCTTGCGCGACTCGCGCGCGATTCCAGTGCTGATTCGGCTGCTCCCGGACCCCGTGTACGGCTCGGAGGCCATCCGCGCGCTTTCTCGGGTCGGTGACTACTCGGCGCTCGCGCCGCTGGTCGAGCAACTCTCGCGCGCGAACGAGAGCACGGTTCGGGCTATCGCGCTCGCGCTGGCGACCATTCACGAGCGCTCGCTTTCGCGCTTCGGCGACGCCGCCCTGGTCGAGCGTGTGGTGCAAGGCGCTCATCATCTGCCCCAGCTGCGTCGCCAGCTGCTGAGCGGGCTGACCCGCGCCGATTCGAGCGAGCAGCTAGCCTTGATGCAGGTGCTGTCTTGGGTTGGCGAGGAGGGCACGGTGCCGCACCTGCTCGCGCTGCTCGACACGCCGGGCCCGGTCGCCGATGGCGCAGTCGCGTCGCTCAAGCGCTTGCGCGGCAGCGCCGAGCCGCAGCTCATCGAAGCGTTGCGAGTTGGAAATAGCGCTCGGCGGCGGCTACTCGTGCCGCTGCTCGGGGGCCACCTCGCCGCCGGCGCGGAGCTCGCGGCGTGCCTCGACGACGAAGACCCGACTGTGCGCGCGCTGGCTTGCGATGCCCTCGCGCACTCTGGAGACACGCGTCACGTTGCCGCCATTTTCCCGCTGCTCGGCGACCCCGATCTGCGCGTGTCGCAGGCCGCGCTCGCGGCCATTCAATCGCTCGGCAGCGTCGAGACCAAGGAGCTCGCGCTGCGCGCGGCGTACGCGGAAAACGCGCAAGTTCGTGCGGCGGTGCTGCGTGTCCTGGGCTACTTTGCTTATCCTGAAGGGTTATCCGCGCTGGTCGCCGCGTCACGCGATCCGGACGAGTCGTTGCGCCTCGCCGCCCTGAGCGGACTACCGCTGATGGACGCTCCCGCCGCGCTCGATGCGGTGCTCGTGGCGCGCAGCCACCGCTCGGCGCGCACCCGCGCGGCCGCGGTACGCGCGCTCGGGCAAATGACCGACCGACCCCAGGTCATCGACTCTTTGCTCGCGGCGCTGAGCGATCCCGACCCATGGGTGCGCTATTACGCCTGTCAGAGCCTGGGCAAAGCGCGCAACGAAAGCACCACCGAAGCGCTCGCGTCCCTGCTCGGCGACGGCTCGGGCCAGGTGCGGGTCGCCGCGGTGGAGGCGCTCGCGCATTTGGGCGGCCAGCGCGCGTTCGAGGTGCTGGCGGCGCTGATGCACGCCGAGGATCCGGACTTGTTCCGCGCGGCGTTGGTCGGCCTCGGCATCTCCAAGCGCAAAGAAGCGCTGAAGCCGCTGCGCCTCGCGGCGATTTCTCCGATCGCGGCGACCCGCTTGGTCGCGTTGTCCGCCCTGGGCGAGCTCGGCCTGCCCGAATCGGTACCGATCTTCGCGAGCGCTGCGGAGGACACCGATCCCGGCGTGCGCACGGCCGCCGAAGCATTCCTTGCCGCACATACTCACCCATCGGCCAGCGCCGAACTACTGCGCTTGTTGGGCAAAGACCCGAGCCGCGAGTCGCTGATTCAGGCGCTGGCGCGGCCGGTGCCAGGGCGAGTGGATGCGGTGCTCGCAGCGCTGCGCTTCGCGGACGACGCGCTGGCGTCCGCCCTGGTTTCTGCCCTGGCGCGCACACACAGCGAGGCGGCGAACGCCGGCTTGCGCGCGGCGTTCGCGAGCGAAAGCTCTGCCGCGCGGCGAGCGGCGGCGGCCGCGCTGGTGGCCAGCGGAGATCCGCTGGCCAGTCAGGCGATTGAGCTCGCTGCTGTCAGCGACGGCGACGCCGAAGTGCGTCGAATTTGCTCGGCGTACTTGGCCCGATGAACGCGCACCTGCCGCTCTCCCCGCAAGTCTTCGCGATCTTCAGCGATCTGATCGAAGAGCGCTTGGGCATCCACTACGCCTTGGATGATCGCGAGCTGCTCGCCGAACGCTTGACCCCGCGCGCACTCGAGCGCGGCTTCGATTCCTTGCTCGACTACTACTACTACCTTCGCTACGACGCAGAAGCCGAAGCGGAGCTGGCGGAGCTCGCGGAGGCACTCGTCGTCAACGAGACCTACTTCTTTCGTGAAGAGCGCGCGCTTTCGGTGGTGGCCGACAGCGTCGTGCCGCGTCTGCTCGAGGCTGGAGTACGCCCCAGAATTTGGTCGGCAGCGTGCTCCACCGGCGAAGAGCCGCTGACGCTCGCCATGCTGCTCGACGCGCGAAACCTGCTCGGTCAGGTGCAGTTGTTGGCCAGCGACATCAGCCGCCGCGCGCTGCGGCAAGCTCGCGCTGGGGTGTACGGCCGACGCTCTCTGCGCGCGCTGCCGAGCGGTGTTCTGGGCAGGTGGCTCGAGCCGGACGGAGACGGCGCGCGCGTGGTGCCGAGGATCCGTGACGCGGTCGCTTGGCAGCGGGTGAATCTACGCGACCCGGCCGCGCTGGCCGCGCTCGGCGAGTTCGACGTCATTCTTTGCCGGAACGTACTGATCTACTTTCAGGACGCCACGATCGCGGCCGTGGTCCGAAATTTGACCAAATGCCTCAGGCGCGACGGTCTGCTCGTGGTGGGCACTTCCGAGTCCCTGTTGCGTCTGGATTGCGCCCTCGCTTGCGAAGAGCAGGGTGGCGCATTTTTCTATAGAAACGCCGCAAAATGAGCCCAATTCGCGTGCTGGTGGTGGACGATTCGGCCTTCGCGCGCAAGGTCCTTCGCGAATGTCTCGCCACGAGTCCGAGGCTCGAGGTCGTCGGTACGGCGCGCGATGGCATCGACGCGCTCGAAAAGATCGCAGAGCTCGATCCCGACGTGATCACGCTCGACCTGGTGATGCCAAACCTGGACGGGCTCGCCGTGCTGGCAGCCTTGTCTCCCGAGCAGCGGGGTCGCGTCGTGGTCGTCAGCATGGCGGATAGTGAGAGCGACCTCGGAATCGCCGCGCTGGCAGCGGGCGCTTTCGACATCGTGGGTAAGCCCACCGCGCTCGCGTTCGCCAGCTTGCAGGACATCAGCGGGGAGTTGGTGAGCAAAGTGACGTTGGCTGGGCAACGTCGCGGGGCTCGTCTGCCTGCTCTGGTACCGGTGCGCACTCCGGTCCCGCGCGCCGGCACCGCGCCGAAAGTGGTGGTCATCGGCACTTCAACGGGGGGCCCTCAAGCGCTCAGCCGCCTGTTGAAGGCATTCCCCGCGGATTTTCCGGTGCCCATTGCGATCGTGCTGCATATCCCGCCGGGCTACACCGGTCCGCTCGCCGAGCGTTTGAACGCCGAGTCGCCGCTCGAAGTGCTCGAGGCCAGTGACGGGCTCGAGCTACGTCCAGGCCGAGTGTTGCTGGCGCGCGCGGGGATTCACTTGAAGTTCACGAAGGGTGACCCGGAAGTATCCGCGCGCCTCGATCCGCAACCGCAGGGCGGCGCGCACCGCCCTTCGGTCGACGCCCTGTTCGAGAGCGCCGCGCAGGCGTTTGGCCCTCGTGTATTGGCGGTAGTGCTCACCGGCATGGGTGACGACGGGCTAGCCGGCGCGCGCGCCGTGGTGGCCGCGGGTGGTGAAGTGCTGACCGAGGCCGAGTCGTCGTGCGTCGTGTACGGCATGCCACGAGTCGTGCGCGAGGCGGGCCTATCCTCGTGCGAAGTTCCGCTCGAGCGAATGGTCGC
>DASZQI010000082.1:0-3974 GCA_035549735.1 Polyangiaceae bacterium
TGAAGTTGCCGCATTCAGGACAGGCATCGCCCTCGAAGCCTTTCAGCTTCGCGGTGTACGCCGATCCAGTCGCGACGCCGACGACGGCCGCTCCGGCGATGGGCGCCGATGCGACGGCTGGGCCGTCCGTCAGTCCGTGAGGCGCGGAGGCGGCGGCGAGCGCTTCTTCGGCGATCGCGACACTGCCGGCCGTCCGGCCGTTCAGTACGTAAAGGTTGCTGCGGGTGTAGCCGACGCTGGCGATGCGGCTCACCGCATCGGCGGCCGCCTGGGCGGCGTTGCTGCCGGCTGACGGCAGGCCGTCCTCGACCATGCCGCGGCCGACCCCGTCGGGGCGCAGGTCGGCCTGCTCGACATGCGCGAGGTCGCTGCGGCCGAGATAGGAGATCGCCAGCTCGCGGAAGACGTAGTCGAGGATCGACGTCGACATCTTGATCGCGTCGTTGCCCTCGACCATCCCGGACGGCTCGAAGCGGGTGAAAGTGAAGGCTTCGACGAACTCCTCGAGCGGCACGCCGTACTGCAGGCCGATCGAGATCGCGATGGCGAAGTTGTTCATGACACTGCGGAAGGCCGCGCCTTCCTTGTGCATGTCGATGAAGATCTCGCCGAGCGTGCCGTCCTCGTACTCGCCGGTGCGCAGGAACACCTTGTGGCCGCCGACGTGCGCTTCTTGCGTGAAGCCGTGGCGCTTCTTGGGCAAGCGCACGCGCAACCCTTCGGGGCGAATGCTGGGGCGAGCTGCCGCGATCGGCGCGACCGAAGCGGGCGCGGCCGCCTCCTCCGTGCGCTCCTTGCTGGAAGTAGAGAGCGGTTGCGACGCTTTGCAACCGTCGCGGTACAGCGCCACCGCCTTCAGGCCGAGCTTCCAGCCCTCTTCGTAAATCTGCTGCACGTCCTCGATCGTGGCTTCGTTCGGCAGATTGACGGTCTTGCTGATCGCGCCGGACAGGAACGGCTGCGCGGCGGCCATCATCTTCACGTGCGCCATCGGCGCCAAGAAGCGCTTGCCAGTGCGGCCGCAACGGTTCGCGCAATCGAACACCGCGTAGTGCTCGTCGCGCAGATAGGGCGCGCCTTCGATGGTCATGCGCCCGACGATGACGTCACCGGCCTCCTCGATCTCCTGCTCGGAGAAGCCGAGATACTTCAGCAAATTGAAGCCCGGCTGGTTCAGCTTGTCGGCGGTCACACCGAGCCGGTCGTACGCTTCCTTGCCCACGACCCACGGACCGAACGCGAGGGTGATGTCGAACACGCCTGGCAGGGCCTCCTCGACCTTGCTCAGCTCCTCGTCGGTGAAGCCGCGCGCCTTGAGGCTGGCGCGGTTCACGTGCGGGGCGCCGAGCAGCGTGTTGGTGCCCGACACGTAGGCCACGATCTCCTGGATCTGAGCCTCGGAGTAGCGCAGGCGCCGCAGCGCCTCGGGCACCGACTGATTGACGATTTTGAAGTAGCCGCCGCCGGCCAGCTTCTTGAACTTCACCAGCGCGAAATCCGGCTCGATACCAGTGGTATCGCAATCCATGAGCAGGCCGATGGTGCCGGTCGGCGCGAGCACGGTGGCCTGCGCATTGCGGAAGCCGAACTGCTCGCCCTGCTTCACCACGTCGTCCCAGTCCTCGCAGGCGGCGCGCCACAGCGATTCCGGGCAGATGTCACGGTTGATGGCGTACGCCGCTTCCTGGTGCATGCGCATCACGCGCAGCATCGGCTCGCGGTTCTTGGCGTAGCCGGCGAAGGCGCCCTTCGAGGCCGCCATGCGCGCGCTCGTGGCGTAAGCGCGCCCGCACAAAATCGCGGTGAGCGCGCCGGCAATCGCGCGACCCTTGTCCGAATCGTAGGGGATCCCGAGCAGCATCAAGCTGGTGCCGAGGTTCGCGTAGCCGAGGCCGAGCGGGCGGTAGTCGTGCGAGTTTTGCGCGATACCCTTGGTCGGGTACGACGAGAGATCGACCAAGATCTCCTGCGCCATGAAGAAGATGTCGATGGCGTGGCGGTAGCCCGCGATGTCGAAGTTGCCCTCGGCGTCCAGGAACTTGGTGAGGTTCAGCGACGACAGATTGCAGGCCGTGTCGTCCAAGAACATGTACTCGGAGCACGGGTTCGAGGCGTTGATCTTCCCGCTATTGGTGCAGGTGTGCCAGCGGTTGATGGTCGAGTCGTACTGAATGCCGGGGTCTGCGCAGGACCAAGCCGCGTGCGCGATGTCGCCCCACAGCTCGGCCGCGTCGAGCGTGTCGATGACCTGACCGCCGTTGCGTGCCCGGGTCTGCCATTTGCCGCCACCGAGCGCCGCGCGCATGAAATCATCCGTGATGCGCACGGAGTTGTTGGAGTTTTGCCCGCTGACCGTGCGGTAGGCGTCGCCGTTGAAGTCGCTCTCGTAGCCAGCCGCGATCAGCGCCTTGGCCTTCTTTTCTTCGCGCACCTTCCACTGGATGAAATCCTTGATTTCAGGGTGGTCCATGTCGAGGCACACCATCTTCGCGGCGCGCCGCGTGGTGCCACCGCTCTTGGTCGCACCGGCGGCGCGATCGAACACCTCGAGGAAGCTCATGAGCCCGCTCGAAGTGCCGCCGCCCGACAGCTTCTCCTGCTTGCCGCGGATCTTGCTGAAGTTGCTGCCCGTGCCCGAGCCGTACTTGAACAAGCGCGCTTCCGACTTCACGAGCTCGTAGATGGCCATCAGGTCATCCTCGACCGCCTGAATGAAGCAAGCCGAGCACTGCGGGCGGCCGTAGGCGTTGGGGGTCTCGAAAACGCTGGCTTCTTCCTCGCTCCAGGCCCAGTTGCCGCCCGAACCGGTGATGCCGTACTCGTGGAAGAGACCGCAGTTGAACCACACCGGCGAGTTGAAGGCGCCGTACTGGTTCGCCATCATCCAGGCCAGCTCGGCCTCGAAAGCGTCGGCGTCCTTCTTCGAGGCGAAATAACCGCCCGCTTCCTCACCGGCCACGCGGATGGTGTGCGCGATGCGATGCACCACCTGACGCACGCTGGTCTCGCCCTTGGCCTTGTCCCCGAACAGGCCAGCCTTACGGAAGTACTTCGAGACGACGATGTCGGTCGCGAGCTGCGACCAGCCCGCCGGCACTTCGGCGCCCTCCATCTTGAACACGACCGAGCCGTCCGGATTGGTGATGACGCTCTGACGGCTCTCCCACACGATGCCCGCAAACGCGTCACTCGCGGGGTCGGTGTAGCGGCGCTCCACGCTCAGCCCCTTTTTGGAGCGTTTCGGGGGTGTTTTCTTGGAGCTTGCGGGCTCACTGGTTCGCATCGGTGCCTTTACGCCTGCAATTTCCTGACCCACGATCGTCGATTGCGCCATTCTCGTCTTGCCTCCGCGTCGGCCGTCTCAGTCTCAAAGGGAAAAGGCACTCACACCGCGGTGAGCGCGGCATAAATCCCCAAAATTAAAAACGCCCGCCGCGAAAACGGCGTAGCGACTCGATTGCCTCGAGTCTCCCCGAAGCAGCTTTTTGGTTACCTAATTCAGGCCGAGAAGCGCGCAGCTCGTCGGCAGATCCACGGTTCCACTATCAGAGTGCTAGCGGCTATCCGGTCCATCACTGTGGAGGTTTTGTCCATTTCAACAGTAGGTCGACCTTCAACCCAAACGCCCTTAGCAACCTCTTAAGACGATGTGAGCGAGAAGCTGTAGGTCCGTTCAGTACCTGAGCTCCTGAGCCCTGTGCTTCCGTAAGCCACTGATCTCCCACACAGGATCGCTGTCACAGTGCGAGAACAGGCTTTTTACCCCAAGGCCTTGGGCATGCCAAGAAAAAAACCACAACCAGTTGGGTTCGGGCGTTCCGGTGGGCCGGAGCATTCCTCAAATCTTGAGCCCTAAAATCGCGAGACCACTGAACTTTCGATTACTGAACAGATTACCCAGAGCCTAGCCTCAGGCGGCCACCAAGCAGACCCGAAGACATGCACAGGCTTCTCCACAGACGGGTTTGGGGGGG
>DASZQI010000083.1:0-32793 GCA_035549735.1 Polyangiaceae bacterium
AAATCGCCGAGCGCCTCGCGCTCGAGCTCACGGGCAACAGCACGGGCCACAAAGGAGGACAACCCGCGGCGCCCTGCGCGCTTGCGTGCAGCAGACGCGAGTTTGTGGGGCATGCTGACGGAGAGCTTTTCTGCGGCGTCGGCCATACTTGAATACTACTCGAGTAGTACCGATGCGGCAAGCGCCGCCATTGTCGTCCGGTGTCCCGCGGCGCGCCATGGCGTCGCAGGCTCGACCAGTCGCTCCGCTCGCCATCCTTCGACGGGGCGGGCTGTCGATTGCGGAGTCTGCCCAACGTAGCAGTGTTAACCTGCGAAAGCCCGAGCGAAGCGAGGGTTTCGTCAGGTTCAACACCCAGTTAGCCGGCGTCTGTAATGGCACGTATCAGGTCAGCGGGCGAAGGCGCGGACAAGAGTCGTGCCTTGATGCCTGGTGGATAGAGGTCGTCAGGGTCGGCATCGACCAAAGCGCACAACTGGTTCGCAACGGTACGGACGTCTGGGCGTTCAGGGGGACCGAGCTGCAGACGGATAGAAATTCTGCGATTGAGCAATCGGTCGAGCGATGAGAGCGGGATTTCAGGTTCCGCGCGTATCACGCGCCAGAGGGCTCCGGCTGAGTCGTAAAGCTGCAGGGCGGAGAAATAGCCGCGCTTGAACGAGAGAGGAGTACCAATGCTTGGGAGCTCGTGGACAACGAGAAAGGAATCACCGGGCGAGAATGCGATCGCGGGGAACCGAATAGCGTCCAGGGTCATTGCCAGGCTAGCGGAACGGTGGTGCGCATTGGGTGAGGGTGCGACCTGCCGGAGACTAGGCAGAGTCGCGACGATGACCAGGGACCCGAATTGCGGCAGCAAGGAGCGCGTTGACCGGGGTAAAGATGATCAGAGGAAGGATGAGCAAAGCGCCCGCCGCGCCGCAGACTCGTCCACCGTTCTCTACGACGTGTCTCGTCGGGATGCTCCAGAGCGTGTACCAACCCGCGGCGAAAGTGACGGTGGCCGTGATAGGGCCGAGCCAGGACGCGAGCGCACGGTTCTTCACAAGACTTCTGACGCCGATCCCCGCGGCCTGCGGGAGTACAATCATCGCGGTGAGAATCACGATTGGTGAAAGTGCGGACCACATGTGCGACGCCTCAGTCCGGCTAACTCGCTTTACCCAGGTCACTCTACCTGCTTCCGCGGGTCTGTGTAGTGCGCGAAAGCGTGCTTTGACTCACCGGGGGAGGGGGTAGGCCGGGGGAGAAGTGGGAGTTAGTTTGTTATGCGGGTCTGTGGAGTGGGGTGTTGAGTGGAGCGGGTTTACCGGGTGGGGCGGGGATTGAGGTGGTCGAGGGGGCTTACGACGCCTAGGGCGCCGCGGTTGAGGACGTGGGTGTAGATCATGGTGGTGGCGACGTCGCGATGACCGAGTAGTTCCTGGATGGTGCGGATGTCGTAGCCGGCGTCGAGAAGGTGGGTGGCGAAGCAGTGGCGAAGGGTGTGCGGGCTGACGGGTTTGGTGAGGTGGGCCGCAAGGGCAGCGCGTTTGATGGATCGCTGAATGACGGTTTCGTGCAGGTGATGGCGACGGACTTCCCCAGTTGGCTGATGGGTGTAGTAGCGGGTTGCTGGGAAGACCCATTGCCAGGGCCATTCTCGCGAAGCGTTGGGATATTTGCGGGCGAGGCCATCCGGGAGTTGAACGAAGCCCGCACCTTGCCGAAGGTCAGCTTGGTGTTGTCGATGTACACTTTCGAGATGGCGCGTCATGGGTTGCACGAGCGTCTTGGGGAATGGGGCGATTCGATCTTTCCGGCCTTTGCCGTCGCGCAGGCGGACTTCACGGCGAGAAAGGTCGATGTCTTTGATTCTGAGCGTGCAGCACTCGGTTATTCGTAGGCCGGTACCGTAGAGAAGGCGCGCGAAGAGGGCGGTGACGCCGGTCATCTGGTCGAGAAGTGTGCGTACCTCTTCTACTGAGAGAATGACGGGAAGGCGCTCAGGGCGTTTGGCTCGCGTCACGCCGCGAAAGTCACCGAGGTCGCGCGCCCAACTCTCGAGGGTGCCTTCGGTCGTGGAAAGCGACGAATTGGCGAATCCACCTCAAGTAGGCTTGTTCGGTGCGCGGGCTATAGTGACGAGAGCGCAGTTGCAGGCGCAGGCGTTCGAGAAGTCCCGGGGGGCGCGCGCGATGTGTGGTGCTCACACGAGCTGCGCGAAGCGAGACTCATGCCCGACGAGGCCACTTACGATTCCGACTAAAGAATAGCGGGGTCCGGATGTTATTCATCCCCGGCCGCCACCGGCGGTGGCTGGCTGCGGCGTTCGCCTTTGAGGCAGACGCTGCGGACGAGTTGGGTGAGGGTGTCGCGGGTCCAGGGTTTGTTGAGGACGCGTTCGACGCCTTCGCTCGCCGTGAGGGAGGGGTCGGCAGAGGTGACGATGATGCGCGTGGCGCGGCTTTCGCGCTGGAGGGCTTGGATGAGTTCGGGGCCGCCGGCGTCGGGGAGTTGCCAGTCGCTGAGCACGACTTGGATGGGGTTGCGACGGAGTAGGTCGCGGGCTTCGCCGAGGCTGTCGGCGGTGAGGACGTCGAAGCCTTCGCGTCGGAGGTCGCTGGCAAGGGCGCGGCGTACGGCAGGGTCGTCGTCCAACACCAACAAGCGATAGACGCTGGCTCGGAAGCGCGGGAGTTCGAGGCCGACGCGCGCGCCGCCGCCCTCTCGCGGTTCGAGTTTGACGCAGCCGCCGTGGTCGGTGGCGATTTGTCGGGTGATGGAGAGGCCGAGGCCGGTGCCTTGTCCGAAGGGTTTGGTGGTCTTGAAGGGTTCGAAAGCGGTGAGGGCGAGCTCGGGGCTGAGGCCAGGGCCGTCGTCGTCGACTTCGATGCGCAGGGAGTCGTCGTCGATGCGGGTGCGGAGGGTGACGTGCTTGCCCCCGCTGGCTGCGGCGTCGACGGCGTTGGACAGGACGTTGAGAATGGCTTGGGCGAGGCGCGGGGGGTCGTGGGGGACGTTGATGTTGGCGCTGGGTTCGACGATGAGTTCGACGCGGCGATCTTTGACGCGAGGACGCACCATGCGCAGGGCGATGTCGATGGCCGTTTGGATGGGCGCGTCGGTCATTTGCGGGCGCTCGCGGCGGGCAAAGCCGCACACGTGCTGTACGAAGCTGCCAATGCGTTCCACGGCGAGATCGATGTCACTGGCGCAAGCGATGAGTTCAGTGTCGCCAGCGCGCTCGGCGATCTCGGCGATGCACGCGGCCGAGGCGCGAATGACGGCGAGCGGGTTGTTGATTTCGTGCGCCATGCCGGCGGCAATGCGTCCGATGGCGGCGAGGCGCTCGGCGTGTTCGAGTCCCCGCTCGAGTTCGCGCCGCTCGGTGACGTCGAGCGAGACTTCGAGCAGTTCGATGTTTGCCGAACGACCTTGGGTGACGCGCGAGACGGACGCGAGCACCAAGATCTCCCGTCCGCTCTTGTGGCGGCGTCGCACTTCGCGCACGCGCTGTTCGCTCGGGCGCAGGTGATCCTTGATGCGAGTAGGTTCGGCGTCGAGCAGGGTCAGGCTCTGGCCGATGATCTCGTGCGGCTCGTAGCCGTACAGGGTCGCCGCGCCAGGGTTCCACGATTCGACGATGCCGTCGCGGGACAGGCCGACGATGGCCTCGAAGCACTCATCAACCAGCAGGGTGAGGCCGGCGACGCGTTCATGCAGGTCGTGACGGCTGCGCTCGAGGCTGGCAAGCTCCTGCTCGCGCGTGAGCAAGGCCGCGAGCTCGGAAGCGTCGAAGGGTTTGGGGATCAGGTGCGAGCCGTCGCTTTCGCCAGCTCGATCCGAAGTGGGCGCGCTCTCGCCGATGCGCAGCACGCGGGCCCAGGGGGAGGCCAGTCGCAGTTCGGCGATCAGGCGCGCGTGGGCGTCGACCTCGGTGTCCGCCACCAGCACCAGCGGCGGCTCGTGGCGCACGCTCGCCTCGGCTTGCTCCAAATCGGGGGCCCAACTCACTTGCTGACCAGAGCGTGTGAGTGCGGCACACAGGGTGTGGGCAGCGTCCGCGTCAGGCGTCAGAACGAGGATGCTCATGCCACGAGGTCGGACAACGGCCGCCGCCCCCAGACCGGTAAGCACCCGGAAGCAGCGTCCGGCCGCTTTGCTCTGCGATTGCGGGTGATATAGTGCGCCCACGGCGCCCGACGGCCCGGACGTCCTTCGTCCTGGAGCGGGGCGCGGGGGCCACGAGCCCCCAGGGTCAGATGCTATGGCCCCGGAATTATTGGGTTTTAGGGATGTCTTCTTCGCTCCACTCCGAGCTCGACCCGGCCGCTTCAGCGGACGAGGATCAAGCCGGTCCAGAGGCCGATGAGCCTCGTACACAGTCCACCGGCCCCGAACCGGAAGTTTATGCGGTCGATCTCGATGAGGAATTGATCGACGCCGACGCGGCCAAAGTGGTGCGGCGGCTGACGCGCCACGGCTACGAGGCGTACCTCGTTGGCGGCGGCGTTCGCGATTTGCTCGTCGGCCGTCGGCCCAAGGACTTCGACGTGGCGACCAGCGCTCGTCCCGACGACGTGCGTCGATTGTTCCGCAATTCGCGCATCATCGGCCGCCGCTTCCGCTTGGTCCACGTGCTGTTCGGCGGCGGCAAGGTGATCGAGACCGCCACCTTTCGCCGCGCGCCAGAGGCCGCGACCGGGCGTGAAGGCGACGACCTTCTGATCCGCAACGACAACGTGTTCGGCGATCAGCACGAAGACGCGCAGCGTCGCGACTTTCGTATCAACGGTCTCTTTTACGACATCGAGCGGCAAGAGGTGATCGACTGGGTCGGCGGCATGCCCGACATCCAGCGCCGCAGCGTGCACACCATCGGCAACCCGGTGGTGCGCTTCTTGGAAGATCCGGTGCGCATCCTGCGCGCGATCAAGTTCAGCGCGCGGCTCGACTTCGGCATCAGCCCGGACGTGTACGACGCGATCGTCACCTGCCGCCACGCGCTGCGCCGCGCCGCCAAGCCGCGCCTGTTCGAAGAGGTGCTGCGCCTCATGCGCGAAGGCGCAGCGCACCGCGCCATCTGGATCGCCTGGGAGACCGGCGTGCTCGACGTGCTGCTCCCCGAGCTGTCGACCTTCCTCGCCGATCGCGACGAAACCGACGACGTGGTTTGGCGCCTACTCAGTGAGCTGGATCGTCGCAGCGAAAGCAGCAACGATCGCCTGGACGACACTCTGCTCTGGGCCACGCTCTTGCTCGAGCCCATGCGCGAAGCGTGCCTCGGTGAGCGCGATCGCATCGACGCCGCGCACGATTTCCTGGAGCCGATCGTCGATCGCCTGAACGTTCCGCGTCGCATTGCCGATCCGGTGCGTCGCGTGGTCGCTGCGCTGCCGCGCTTGGAGTCCGGTCGCGCCGGTCGCTTCACGCGCTCGGGCCTCTATCCTCTCGCGGCTGAAGTCTCGGCCTTGCGCGCGAGCTGCCTCGGCCACTCTCCGCTGCCAGCGCCCGTGGTCAGCGACCTCGACGAAGCCAGCCCGACCGGCGGTCGCCGCCGCCGCCGCCGCAAACGCCGCCCCCGCGCCGACGCCTGAACCCCCGGTTCATCGCGCACTCCGCATTGCGCCCGAGCGAGGCGCACGCCGCGTTCACCGCGCCAGCGGATGCACGCCGCATTCGGCGCGCGAAACACGATCTCTTCTTGGGTGGGCTCGCTGAAAAGGGCGCGCTGTTCGACGAGTCCGTCCCTGGGCAACTCGAAGCAGCGCAGCGCTCCCCTGCAGCCGCGCCTCCCCGGCGCAGTTTTCGCGCGCGAATTGGCGTCCGACCGTCGCGAAGCGCGAGTCACGGGACGGCGCCCGACGGGCTGCGGGCTCTCCGAACCGTGGGTACCCCCGCCCGTTGTGCCAAATGAAGCGGGCCAGATCGTGTGCCACGGAATGCAGGCACGGGCCTTGCTTTGGCTGGCTTTAAGTTGGATTTGTGCCAGCTTGGCACAGAAGGGTGTGAGTCATGGGCAGTGTCGCATTTCGTTGGTGGCTATTGGCGAGCGCTGCTCTGACCGTCGCGGGTTGCTCCGACCGGGGTGGCCCGCAGGATCCCAGCGGCGGCAACACCGGGGGAATCGGCAACACCAGCACCGGGGGAATCGGCAACACCAACACCGGGGGAGCCGGCAACCCCAGCACCGGAGGGGTCGCTGGAGACACCAGTACCGGAGGCATCGCGGGGGCGAGCAGTACGGGGGGTAGCGTCGGGGGCACCGGTGGATCGGTCAGCGGTGACACGGGTGGATCGCCGGCGGGCACCGGCGGCGTGGGCGGCACCATCGGCGGCAAGGTAGATCCCGGCGCGTCGGTCGAGCTGACCGAGTCCGCGAGCACGGCAGCCGAGCGCAAAGCGCTGCAGTCCGAGCTCGCCAAGGACGCCGGGCTCACCACGGACGCCCTGATTGCGCGCTACGCGCCGAGCGCGAAGCCGGCGCCCACGTTCAAAGCGGCTGATGTTCAGGGCCTCGACAAGATCCAAGCATCGAGCCTGGCCCTGAACGACGCCGAGCTCGCGGCGCTCACGAGTCGCGGATTTGCCATCAGCACGCGCAAGCCGTTTCCGACCTTCACCTACGGCTACTCGACCGCGTACTTCGAACATCTGCCGGTCTACGTCTCGGCTGATTCGATCCTGTTCGCGATGCACCGTTCGTACGACAACATCTTGAAGCAGTTCGAGCTGTCGCTATTGATCCAAGATCTAAAGCAGCTCCTACAGGGGATGCAGGGTCGGCTTGCGGCGGGTGCGGCTTCGGACTTGAGCCCGGAAGCGCAAGCGGATGCGGACGTCTATCTGGCCGTCGCGAGCAGTCTACTGACTGGCGCGGTGACCGCGCCGGTCGCGCGGGGCAACGCCGCGCTGGTTCGAGAGTTGTTCGATCAGGCACAGGCAGCCAACGGTACGGCGGATCTGGTCTTGTTCGGCTATCAGCGCACGCTGGATTTCTCGCAGTTCAAACCACGCGGGCACTACACCGATAGCGTGGAGCTCTCGCGCTACTTCCGAGCGATGATCTGGCTGGGGCGCACCGATTTTCGGCTGATCGAGACCAAGGGAGATGGCTCACAGATCTTTCTGCGAAGGCAATTCGAAGGCGCGGTCGCCCTGCGCACGTTGCTCGATGCGTCGCTCGAGCCCATCTATCGCCAAATCGACGATACCGTGACGACCTTCGTCGGTGAGCACGACTACATGGTCGTGGAGCAGGTGAGCGCGTTGCTCTCCGCTCTCGGTGTTCGCTCGCCGGCCGAGCTCGCGGCAATCTCCGACACCAACATCGCGCAGACCATCATCGACGGCGGCTACGGCGCTCAACGCATCGCCAGCCAAATCATGTTCAACGTCAATGCCGACGGCACCCTGCCGCTTGCCCGCTCGTTCGCGCTACTCGGTCAGCGCTACGTGATCGACAGCGAGGTGTTCTCGAACGTGGTCTACGACCGCCTGCCGACGTTCCGCATGATGCCGAACCCGCTCGATGTCGCGTTCGCCGCGCTCGGCAATGGTCAGGCAGCAGCGCTCTTGCGGCCCGAGCTCGAGCACTACGTGTACGCACCGAACCTTGCCAACATGCGCACCTTGGTCGACGCGCATCCGAACGAATTCTGGCAGGAAAATCTCTATAATCTCTGGCTCTCCGGCCTTCGCGCGCTGTCGCCTGCCGCCGGCGGCTCCGACAGCGAAACCCTGCCCAGCACGATGCAAAGCGAGGCCTGGGGCCGCCGCTTGCTCAACACGCAACTCGCCTCGTGGGCGGAGCTGCGTCACGACACCATCCTCTATGCGAAGCAGTCGTACACCACCGGCGCGACCTGTGAGTTCCCTGACGCCTACGTGGATCCGTACCCGGAGTTCTTCGCTCGGGTCGTGGACTACGCGAACACCGGCCAAGCCCTGCTAGCCAAGCTCGGCGCAGCCAGCGTCCCTGCGCTGGCCAGCGTCACTCAGCATTTCACGCGGCTCGCAGAAACGGCCGGTAAGCTGCGCGACATGGCCGAGCACGAGCGCACCGGCGCCGCGTTCACTCCAGAAATGCTGGCCTTCATCAATCAAGCGGTGCAATTGCAACCGGGCTGCGGCACCCCTTTCGCCAGCGGTTGGTATCCGAACCTATTTTACGGCAGCTCGGTCGAATTCGACCCCACGATCGCCGACGTTCACACGCAGCCCACCGACGAGGGCGGAACCCCGGTGGGCAAAGTGCTGCACGTGGGCACCGGCTACGCGCGCAGCATGGTCGTGATCGCGGAAGGCTGCTCGGGCCCGCGCGCGTACATCGGCCCTGTTTCTTCTTACTACGAGCTGATCACCAAAGACTACCAGCGCCTCGACGACATCGAGTGGTCCAAACGCGTGACCACCGGCGGGCTCGCCGAAGTCGAGTGGATGCAAGACTTGGTGAGCAAGTAGCCTGACCCGAAGTCGCGCTGGACTCTGGTTTGCCTCGCGCGCTACGCTCGCACCGAGGGGCATGGACCGCGCCGACATCG
Source organism: Polyangiaceae bacterium (assembly GCA_035549735.1). Lineage (GTDB taxonomy): Bacteria > Myxococcota_A > Polyangia > Polyangiales > Polyangiaceae > PMG-095. The sequence continues at coordinate 8,526 of DASZQI010000083.1, forward strand.
AACGACTCGCTTCGCAAGTGCTCGAAGCCCACGCCTGCCATACGGCTATTCTGTACGGCTCGCACGCGCGCGGCCAAGCGACCGCGAACAGCGACGTGGATCTCTTGTGCGTTCGCGAGCAGGGTCCGGCGGTTCGCGACGCGCGTCTCGTCGACGGCGTCTACCTCGATGCGTTCGTCTATCCCGAGTCCGCGTTCGACACCTTGGAGCCTTCGCTACTGCGCATCGCCGGCGGCATCGTCCTGCGAGAGCGTGACGGCTTCGGCGCCGCTTTGCTCGGCAGAGTTCAAGCCCTTCACGAGCGAGGCCCCGAGCCTCTGCGCGACGACGAACGCCAGGTACTCTCGGTCTGGTCAGAGAAGATGCTGGTCCGCTGCCGCACACTGCGCGGCGCCGAAGCCGACTATCGCCGCATGACCCTGCTCGTTCGCTCGCTCGAAGACTACTTCGCCCTGCGAAATGACTGGTTCCGCGGCGAAAAAGAAGCCTTCACATGGCTTCGTGAACACGATCCCAAAACCCACTCCCTCTTCGAACGCGCACTGAAACCGAACGCGACCGAGGACGCTCTCCAGGACTTGATTCACGCCGTATACGGGTCGACCCCGCAATGATCCGGGCACGTTGAGCGCGGCCCAGGCCATCGCGGCCGAGGCCTGCTGCCCGAGGCGGCGAGCGACTCGTAGTCGCCAACGTCGATGGTGAGCAGGCCGTGGTGCCGTGCCGGCTTTGCCGCGGTTGCGACCGGTGCGCCAGCGGCGAGCCAAGCCTGAGACGCGCAGGCGGTCTGCAGGCTCGAGCCTGCCTCAGTGTCCGTGCCGGCTTTGCCGCGGTTGCGACCGGTGCGCCAGCTGCGAGCCGAGCCTGAGACGCGCAGGCGGTCTGCAGGCTCGAGCCTGCGAGCCTCCGACGGCACCGAGCCAGAAATGGGGGAACCAAGACCCAGTTAACGCAAGCGCTCGCGGCATAAAGTGCGTGCGACGATAAGTTCTTTAAGTTTTGCCAAGTTCGATTGGCAGTCACACCATTTGCACATTCGGATTGCGCAAAATGCAGGGCGACACTTCGTTGAAGCGCGCATGGGATTGCGGCTGCGTTTGTCGGCGTGCTATTTACTTAAGAATGGTTAGGAATTCACGCGCCTTGCGCGGCGCCACAGCGCTTGTGGGTCTATTTGCGGGGCTCATCGGGTCCTCGTCGGGTTGCTCGGATGGCGGCGGCACCGCAACCGGCGGTAGCCCAGCGACGGGCGGCACGCTGGCCACCGGCGGGGCTGCGCCGATAACCGGCGGAACCGCGCCGACTACGGGCGGCACTTCGCCCGGCACCGGCGGCGCAGTGACAGGCGGTGCACCCAGCACCGGTGGCGTGAACAGCGCGGGCACGAACACTGGCGGCACTGCTGGCGGAGCGGCTGCAGGCGCCGGTACTGGCGGGCTGAGCGCTGGCTCCGGCGGCGCGGCAGGAAGCGCAGGTGCAGCAGGCAACGCAGGTGCCGGTAACGCGGGCACCGCCGGTATGGCGGGCACCGCAGGCGCGGCCGGCACCGCGGGCACGGCTGGAAGTGCCACTGGCGGCGCTGGTGGTGGCGCGAGCGGCGGCACCGCGGGAAGCGCCGGCAAAGGCGGTGCGGCGGGAAGCGGTGGGAACGCAGGCGGCACGGCGGGCGCCGCTGGCACGGGCGGTAGCGGTGGCGCCGCGACGTGCGCGGGCAACGCAGTGTCGCTCAGCGCGAACGGCACCGGCAAAGCGAGCGACGCCGCGCACGCGCGCGTGATGGTGGATTTGATGACCGATCTGCCGATCGGCAACGCCAATCGCACGCTCGAGTTTTGGGCCTACGTGCGCTCGACCGATTGGGTGGGCGAGACCAACACCATTTTCGAGTACGGGACACAGGGCGCGACCGCGGCGGGCTTTGGCCTGGATTTCGGCGGTAACGTCGGCAGCATCGACCCGTACACGAACGGCGGTTTCGACAACGACAACCAAGCCACCGGGCTCACGACCAGCATGGACCAGTGGGTCCACTTCGCGATGACCTGGGATGGCAGCGCAGTGCGCGCCTACGTGAACGGCGTGGTGAAGTCGACCAAGGCTGGCAGCGGCGCCACCACCATGTTGGCCACCGCGCGAACCGAGCTGACGATCGGCTGCAACAACCCGCGCTTCAGTTGCTTCGGCGGTTACATCGACGAGTTCCGGGTATGGAACGTGGCCCGCTCAGCCAGCGAGATCATGAGCAACTACAACAAGGGCTTAGTAGGGAACGAAACCGGCTTGGTCGGCTACTGGAGGTTCAATGAGACCTCGGGCACCACTGCGGCCGATTCAGTGACCACGAGCGGCCACACGAAACACGCCGGCACCCTCACCGCGGTCGCCACCAACCAAACCCCGACCTTCGTCCCCTCGACCGTCCCAATCACCTGCCCATAGCCGAAGAGGCCCAGGCGCAATCTGCAAGGTCCCAAAGCCACCCACTTTGGACCCGTAGGTTTTTTGGGCGGCACCGATGTCTACGGGCGCGCTTCCCGTCGAGTCAGCACCGCAAGCGCAGCCGCGCCCCATCGCTCTCCGCCCCAACACCACGCCTGCCCGCCGCATGAACGGCGTCAATGACGTCGCTCGTTCTCCGATTTTCCCCAAGTGTCTTCGCTGGAAGCCCGCCTGCCGATCGTTGCGGACAGTCATTGACGTAACACTGGCCGCGTTGGACGACCGCGAATGTGGATTCCCGGCGCATCCCGTTTGCGCACGCACAAAAACCGCGTTGCTAATTGACCCATTCACGAACACACACACCGCCATTGCTGCCGAATCGGACGCATCCCGCGTGCCAGCGCAGGCACTTGGGCTGGAGCAAGCGCTTGGCCCCGAAGCACTTGGGCTGGAGCACGTGCTTGGGCTGGAGCAAGCGCTTGGGCTGGAGCAAGCGCTTGGGCCCGAAGCACTTGGGCTGGAGCACGTACTTGGGCTGGAGCAAGCGCTTGGGCCCGAAGCACTTGGGCTGGAGCACGTACTTGGGCTGGAGCAAGCGCTTGGGCCCGAAGCACTTGGGCTGGAGCAAGCGCTTCGGCTGGCGCACGTGCTCGCGCTGAAGACACGGGCTTGCGCTGAAGGCAGGTGCTCGCGCTGAAGGCAGGTGCTCGCGCTGAAGGCAGGTGCTCGCGCTGAAGGCACGTGCTCGCGCTGAAGGCAGGTGCTCGCGCTGAAGGCATGTGCTCGCGCTGAAGGCATGTGCTCGCGCTGAAGGCACGTGCTCGCGCTGAAGGCATGTGCTCGCGCTGAAGGCACGTGCTCGCGCTGAAGGCACGTGCTCGGGCTGAAGGCACGTGCTCGCGCTGAAGGCACATGACGCCCTGCCTGGGTGACGCTCGACGCGAGACGAAGTTGCGCGCTGGTGCGCGCGCGCGAAGGCGGAATGCGAGCGCGATTGCCAGGGGAGGGCGGCTAAAGGGACGCGCAGCCGGGCTTCGGTGCCTGGTGCGGCACAGGACTGGCGCAAGGGGGCTGCTGGGAGGCGGCCCCCCTGTTTGATGATTGGTGCGCGTGCGTGTTTTTGGTGCGCGCGAGGGCGGTTAGTTGACGTTCATTTCGACGCGCAGGAGGCGGCGGCCGACGAAGACGTAGTCGCCGTGGCTGAGCGGCATTTCGGCTTTGATGCGGACGTAGGTGCCGTTCTTGGTGTCGAAGTCGGTCAGGGTGTAGCGGCCGTCTTTTTCTTCGACTGCGGCGTGTTTGCCGGACATGAAGATGTCGCCGGGGAAGTTGAGATCGCCGTCTTCGCGGCCGATGCTGAGGGTGTTGCCGCGGGCGCACACGGTCATGCCGATCGAGCCGCCTTCGAGGACTTGGTTGACGCGGAAGGCGCTCGGGTACTTGGGCGACGAGTAGAAGAAGGTGCCGTCGGGGTCGGCGCCGTCCGAGGCGCGCGGGGTGGGGTCGAGGCGGAAGACTTGTTCACCCGTGAGGAAGAGGTCGCCTGGGGCCAGCTCGACCGAGCCGCGTACGCGGAAGTAGACGCCGTTTAGCGAGCCTTCGTCGCGAACGACGAGGCGCGCGTCGCGATAGAAGAAGTTGGCGTGGCGCGGGGAGACGAACGGGTCGTCCGGGAACTCGACCTGGCCCTGGCGACCGACGAGGTGTTGGTCGGCCTTGAGGTGGTAGGAGAGGCCGTCCATGCCGTCGCCGCGGATCAGGATCAGGCGCGCCTTCGAGGGGTCCTGCATGTCGCTGTAGAAGTGCGACTCGAGGTGCATGACGTGATCGGGCACGGCCGCGCCGCAGCGTCCGCAAAACTTGTGACCGCTCGGAACAGGGGTCATGCACGATTCGCACACGAAATAGCGGGCTTGATCCATGAGAGTCTCCTGAGGGCGCTGCGAGCCGACGTCGACCAGGCGAGCGTTGCCAGCCGGGGCCGGGCCGTTAGAGCCTCCAACAATTTCAGGCGCTTGGGAACGATCTTTGTCGACCGAGGTGGGGGCCGCGTCGAGGCTCAGGGCATGGCCGCAGCGCGGGCATTCGGCGACGCCCCAACGGTTGAAGGCGTCGCAGCGCCCGCAGGCCACGCCCACTTCGAGGCCGAACCCTGGCATTCAAAGCCAAAAGTAAAGGGCCGCGCTCGTGCGGGTCAAGAGGCACGGCGCTCGGGGGCACCAGAAACCGGCCGGCGGGCGTGGGACTCCGGCCACCCCCGGTGACAGGGTGATGGGTGGTTAGCGCTGAGCGCCGCGCGCGCTTAGCGAACGATTGAGAGACGGTGCGCGACGTCAGTGAAACCAGCGGCGCTCACGAGTCGGAAGACCACCGTTTCTTTGCAGGTGGCGCGCTCGACTGGGCCGAAATCGCGGGAGTCGTAAGGCATTTGTCGGTTGTCGCTGACCAGGAACACGGTGCCCGGTGGCGTGGTCTCGCTGACTTTGGGTGGGGCTTGGCCGCGTGTGTTGCCACGCATGTGGACGCGCGGGCCCACTTCTTCTTGCGAGCAGCGCTGTTCGAGGGGGATTTGGGTTTGCGGATCGATCGCGGTGAAGGGATCTTCGAGGCAGTCGCCCTGGGTGGCGGCGCGGTGGCCGTTGATGCGCAGGGTGTTGCCGTCGATGTCGATGGTCTCGCCGTCGATGGCGGTGATGCGGCCGATGACGATGCGGTCGGGCTGTTTCGGTTCGGGGCACAGCACCAGATCGCCGACGTGCGGCGCGGTCAGGCGCCAGAGAATGATCAGATCGCCGCCGCGCAGGCTTGGGGCGATTGACGCTTCGAGGTACGGGTCGTCACTCGGGACGCGCCACCAGCGGATAGCCGTGGCGCGCGCTAGGCCCACGAGGGCTCCGCCGATGACGGCGACGGTCACCACGAAGCGCGAAAGCTTGCGCATATCCTAGGAGGGTAGCTGATTTCGGCCCTGAAACGCTGCTTTGTGGAGCGGTTCGTGGGGCTAGCGCCGGCAGCTGACCGGTGGCAGCTCGGCGGGGCTCACGCCGGAGGCGATTTGGGCCGCGGACGAGAACAGGGAGCGGAAGCTGTCGACGCGGACGAGCTCGGTGAGGCCGAGGGTGGCTTCATTGGCGTCCATGACGCTGCGCGAGACCACGCCCACGATTTTGCCGGTCGCTTCGCTCAAGGCAGGGCCGCCGGAGTCGCCCGGGCAAACAGCGGCGTTGAACTCGAGGCGGCCGTCGAGCACGCGCTGCACCGAGGACCCAGCGCGGCGCTTGCGGTAGGTGCCGTCGCTGGCGTCCGCGCAGCGGCCGAAGCCGAGAGGATAGAGGGCGTCGCCTTTGGCCGGCTCTCCGTCGAGATCGACGCTGCGCAGGGGGATGCCCTTCAAAGGGCGGCTGAGCACCAGAATCGCGATATCGCCGTCCCCGCCGGTGTAGCCGCAGCTCGGCGCAACGATGGCGCGCACCGAAACTTCACCCCAGGGCAGTAAATCCCCGCCCAATTCGACGTGGATGTTGCTGGGATCGACTTCGCGCGCCTCGACTTCGCCGTGAGCCGAGCGGGCGGTGACGCAGTGGTGCGCGGTGAGCACGCGGTTGTCGGCGATCAGCGCGCCGGTGCAGGTGACCGAGCCGGTGACCACGCGCACCGCGAAGTCATCCTCGACCGCGAGCACCATTTCGGGCGCGGGAGGCGGGATGGAATGGCGTCCGTCATCCGCGGCTTCGGCGGGCTCGGGCTCCGGCGCTTCGGGCTGATAGGTGAGGCTCGCGCAGGCGCTGGCCGCGAAGGCACACGCCAGCGCACCAGCGCGCGCAGGGCTGGACGGTCGCGAGGAGCGATGGACGGGCGGCGGAGGCACTCGAGTGCTTTCGGAGACCCTGGACCTAAGCTCAGCTTCCGACACCACGCTCGCTCGGATGTTTCCGACTCCGTTCGCTTTCCCACCTTGGGTCACGCCCGTGCGATTTTCGAGCGATTGTTAGTCGTCGTCCAGCACGAAAGCAGGCGCTGGTCGTAGCCTACATTGGCCGCGAACGTGGGTGACCGAGTCCGGTTCTCGCGACGCTAGACGTCGATGACGAGGTCGTCCTTGTGGACAACGACGGTGTCGCGCGCGCCGTTGCCGAAGACGAGCTCGAGTTCGTCGCCTTTTTTGCCGGCGGAGCGCGCGACGTCGAGAGCGCCGAGCTGGGTCAGGCCGCGGCCGACCTCGACGCCGGCTGCGCTGAGCAGGCGCACCGCGTCGCCGGGGTTGAACTCGCCGCGGACGCCGAGCACACCCACCGGGAGCAGGCTGCTCTTGCCGGCGCGGACTGCGCGGACTGCGCCCTCGTCGAGCAGCAGGGCGCCGCGGGGGCGCAAAGTGTAGGCAATCCAATGCTTTCGAGCGCGCAGCGGTAGGCCGCGGCGTGGGAAGGCGGTGCCCACGTCTTCTCCCGCGAGCACCGAGGTGAGCACGCCGGGCTGGGTCGCGGAGGCGATCACCGCGATGGCGCCCGAGTGGCAGGCCTTACGCGCGGCGTCGACTTTGCTCTGAATGCCGCCGGTACCCACGCGCTCGCGGTTCTCGTCCCGGATTGAGATTTGCTCGTCCCCGCCCAGCACGGGGATGCGGTTGCCCTCGGCGTCGAGCACACCCGCAACGTCGGTGAGCAGCACGAGCGCGTCGGCGGCGACCAGGGGCACGACCATGGAGGCGAGTTGGTCGTTGTCGCCGAAGCGCAGCTCTTCGGTCGAGACGGTGTCGTTCTCGTTGACGATTGGGATCGCACCGGCGTCGAGCAGGGCGGCCAGGGCCTCGCGGGCGTTGTTGACGCGTTCGCGATCGGCAAGATCGGCGTAGGTGAGCAGCACCTGAGCGGCGGTGAGATCGAGCGCGGCGAAGGCCTCGTCGTAGGCGCGCATCAAGACACTCTGCCCAGCGGCGGCCGCGGCTTGCAGGCGCGCGACCTCTTTCGGGCGCGAGCGGTAGCCGAGCCTGCGGAAGCCGAGCGCGATGGCTCCGCTCGAAACGACGACGGTCGAGCGTTCGCTCTTCTTGAGCTCGGCGATTTCGCTGGCGAGCCGGCGCACGAGTTCGCCATCGCTGGCGATCGCGCGCGAGCCAATTTTGACGACGAGGCGACGAGCTTGGGCGAGTTCGGAGCGGACGGTCACGGTCACGGCCCCGCGTGAATAGCACGGGATTTCGCCGGTTGGACTCGTCCGCTGGCAGCGCAATGCGGTTTGGGAGGCCGTTTGCGAGTTAGCTCGGCTCTTTGGCCGAGCTCGGCGCGCTTTCGCGTGGCGGCGCGCCCCATGGAAGCAACGCGCTCTCGGGTTGTAAGGTTCGGGCGCTTCGAGCGTTGAAGAGAGCGAGACGGATGATTTCGAAACACCACGGTCTCTCGAACTGGACGCGGCGCGCGGCGTTCGGGCTTGGGTTGCTCGCGCTCGCGAGCGGCTGCGCGCGCAAGCCGCCCGCATTGCCGCCGGGCCCCGCGCGCGCCGCGACTTCGGACGCGCGCACGCGCGAGCACGTTGGCGTCACGGTTTACAATCAGAACTTCGGTCTGGTGCGCGAGAAGCGGCGCGTGCAGCTCGGCGAAGGCTTGGTCGAGCTCGCCTATGGCGACGTGGCGTCCGAGCTGCAAGCGGAGACCGTGCACATTCGCAGCCTGGACGACGCCGACGCGCTCGCCGTGCTCGAGCAGAACTATCGCTATGATTTGCTGTCGCCCGAGACGCTACTGAAGAAGTACGTCGGTAAGACGATTCAGGTTTACCGCTACAACGAGCAGCTCGGCACCGAAGAGAAGAAGGCCGCCGACGTGCTGGCGGTGGAGAAGGGCGTCGTGCTGCGCATCGATGGGCAGGTGACGTACGACTTTCCGGGGCGTTACGCGTTTCCGGGTGTGCCGGAGAATTTGCTCGCGAAGCCGACGCTGGTCTGGTTGCTCGCGAGTCACAAGCCGCAGCAGAGCCTGGAAGTGTCGTACCTGACGCGCGGGCTCAACTGGCAAGCGGACTACGTACTGGTGCTCGCCGCGGATGAGAAAACCTCCGATTTGACCGGCTGGGTGAGCCTCAGCAACGAGAGCGGCGCGAGCTATGAGAACGCCGAGCTGAAGCTGGTGGCCGGTGACGTGCAGCGCGTGACGCCGCCTCCGCCCCCTCAAGCGCCGATGCCGATGACCGAGGCCATGGACGCTGCGGCGAACGTGCAGCAGTTCAGGCAGGAAGGGCTGTTCGAGTATCACCTGTACACGCTCGAACGGCCGACCACGCTGCGTGACAAAGAGAAGAAGCAGGTGAGCCTGCTCGAAGCGCATGCGGTCGCCGTGCAGAAGAAGCTGGTGTTCCGCGGCAACGAGCGATTCTTTCCGGCGACGCCGTTCGCGCCGCTCGTGAATCAAAAGGTCTCCGTGTTCGTCGAGCTGATGAACAGCGAGAAGAATCACCTGGGACAGCCGCTGCCCAAGGGTGTGGTGCGTGTGTACAAGGCCGACCAGGGCGGCGCGCAACAATTCGTGGGCGAAGACACGATCGATCACACCGCGCGCGACGAGAAGATCCGCATTCGGTTGGGTGAAGCGTTCGACGTGGTGGCTGACCGCAAGCAGCTGCGCACGGCTCAGCTCGGCTCCTGCCTGGTCGAGAGCGAGTGGGAGGTCGCGCTGCGTAACCACAAGGACGCGGGCGAGCGGGTCGAGGTCGAAGAGCCGGCGGGCGGCGATTGGGAGATCGTGAAATCGACCCAGCCAGCGCGGCGCGTGGACGCTCACACGTTCAGCTTCGATGTCGAGCTGCCTGCGCGCGGCGAGAAGAAGCTCTCTTATACGGTTCGGGTTCGTTATTGCTGAGGATGCGATGAAACTAAGACGCAAGGGTTCGTTGGTTCGTTACGGTGCGGCGCTGTCCACGCTGCTGTCGCTCGCGTTCGGCGCGCGCGCAGCGCTCGCGGCGCCGACACCAACCCTGTCGGGTGAGAAAGACCGGAAGCAGGTCAGCATCACCGTGTACAACCAGAACTTCGGTCTGGTGCGCGAGGTGCGCGCGCTCAGCGCGCTGCCGACGGGCCAGGTCTCGCTCGAGTTTCAGGACGTGGCCGCGACCATTCAGCCGGAGACGGTGCACATTCGCTCGCTCGCGGGCGGCGACTCGCTGCGCGTGCTCGAGCAAAACTACCGCTACGATCTGCTCACGCCCCAGACCTTGCTCGAGAAATACGTGGGCAAGCCGGTGCGCGTGTATCGCTACCACCAGCCGACCGGCAAGGAAGACGTGGTCGACGCCAAGCTGCTCAGCGTGGCGAACGGCCCGGTGCTGTCGATCAACGGCGAGATCACCTTCGACTACGGCGGGCGGTTCGGCTTCGGTGCGGTGCCCGACAACCTGATCGCGCGGCCGACCTTGATGTGGCTGCTCGACAGCAAGAAGGCGAAGCAAGAGGTCGAGGTCAGCTACCTGGCGCAAAACATGAACTGGCACGCGGACTACGTGCTGGTGGTCGACGACAAGGAGCAGCGCGCGGATTTGACCGGCTGGGTCACGCTCGTGAATCAGTCGGGCACCGGCTACCAGAACGCGGAGCTCAAGCTGGTGGCGGGCGACGTGAATCGCGTGCAGCCGCAAGACGAAGGCGTGGATCGCAAGTACAAGATGGCCATGCCGATGGCAGCGGGCGCGCCGGGCATGCGCGAAGAAGGCCTATTCGAGTATCATCTGTACACGCTCGCGCGACCCACCAGCGTGCTCAACAACGAGCAGAAGCAGGTGACGCTGCTCGAGGCGAAGGGCGTGGCGGTGACCAAGAAGCTGAGCTTTCCGAGCCAGCAGTATTGGTACCGAAGCCAGTTTGGTCAGGTAATTCAGAACCAGAAGGTCGCGGTCGAGCTCGAGCTGATGAACTCGGAGAAGAACGGCCTCGGCATGCCGCTGCCGAAAGGCACGCTGCGCGTGTACAAGGCGGACAAGGGCGGCGCGCAGCAGTTCGTGGGCGAAGACAGCATCGACCACACACCGCGCGACGAACGAGTGAAGGTAAAGCTCGGCGAAGCCTTCGACGTGGTCGGCGATCGCAAACAAATGCGTTACACCCAGCTCGGCAACTGTGAGTCCGAGAGCAGCTGGGAAGTCGAGCTCCGGAACCACAAGGATGTGGCCGTCGAGGTGGAGGATCTGGAGTCGACCGGCGGCGGTTGGACGGTGACCTCGTCCAGTTTGCCGGCGCAGAGGAAGGACGCTCAGACCTTCACTTTCGCGGTGAAGGTGCCCGCGCGCGGAAAAACCAAGCTGAGCTACGTGGTGCGCGTGCGCTGGTGTTGAAGTCCGCCACCCCGGTGTTGGGCGCGTTTCTCACTCTGCGAGGTGGGCGAACGTAGGCGGTCGGACCACGTCCACTTGTCCCGCGCTGGGACGCGCGAGGCTAAAGGATCTCGTGGGCCGGCCGCCTAAGAGGGTGTGTCGACCCCGATCGGACTGCTCATCGTCTTCGCCTGCGTCATCGGCGGGTTTCTCATGGGCGGTGGTCCGCTGCCGGTGCTGTGGCAGCCGAACGAGCTGGTCGTGATTGGTGGCGCTGCAGCGGGCTCGCTGATGATCTCGGCGCCGGGCCGCGGCATGAAGCGGGTGATCGCGGCGTTCAAGCGTGGCTTCAAGGACTCCTCGCCGACCAAGGCCGACTACCGCGAGCTGCTCAAGATGCTGTATCAGATCCTCGCGCTGATTCGGCGCGAGGGCGTGCTGGCGCTCGAGTCGCACATCAGCGAGCGCGCGAGCTCCACCATCTTCCAGGCCTACCCGTCGGTGACCAAGCGTCATCACGCGATGGACTTCTTGGTCGACGGCTTGAAGCAGCTCGTGGACGGTTGCTCCGCGGAGGAGCTGGCGATGCTGTTCGACGCCGAGCTCGAGACTCACCACGACGAAGAGCACGCGCCGATCAACCTGATTCGCAACACCGGCGACGCGCTGCCTGGCCTCGGCATCGTGGCCGCCGTGCTCGGTATCGTGATCACGATGGCCCACTTGAATGGTGGCCCCGAGGAGATCGGCCATCACGTGGCCGCCGCCTTGGTCGGTACCTTCCTCGGTATTTTGCTGTGCTACGGCGTGGTCGGCCCGATCGCGAACAGCGTGGAAGCGCAGTCTGCCGCCGAAGGCCGCTACATGGCCTGCGTGAAAGAGGCGGTCGTCGCGGCCGCGCGCGGCGTCAACCCGGCCATCGCGATCGAGTTCGCGCGCCGCGCAATCTACTCCGATGAGCGTCCGAGCACTCCCGAGCTCGAAGCGGCGTTCGCGGAACTGAAAGGTAAGTCATGAAGCCGCAGGCCGCTCCGAGCGGAGGTGGTCCCAAGGTCATCATCATCAAGAAGAAGGCCAAAGGCCACGGCGGTCACCACGGTGGCGCTTGGAAGGTGGCTTACGCCGACTTCGTGACCGCGATGATGGCGCTGTTCATGGTGATGTGGCTGCTCTCGCAGACCGATCAGGAGACGCGCCAGAAGCTCTCCGAGTACTTTCGTACCGGCATGTTCTCGGGCGCGCCCAGCGTGCTGAACGGCGGCTCCGGCGTGCAAGATCGAGCGTTCTTCGACGTGGTCGGTCGCTCCTCGATGCAGCCGGAAGCGGCGGCGTTCGAGCAAATTGCGCTGGCGGTGCGCGCGAAAATGCAGCGCACCACCGACGAGAACCCCGAGCTCAAGGATCTGGCCAAGAACGTGCGCGTCTCGGTGACCGAGGACGGCCTCTTGATCACCATCATCGACGGCGGCAAAGATCTGATGTTCGACTCGTCGTCCTCGGAGCTCAGGCCGCGCTTGGTGGCGCTGCTCGAGGTGCTGGCCCCGGTGCTGGCTCAGCTCGACAATCAGATTCAGGTGCACGGGCACACCGACGCGCGCTCGTTCCCGAAAGGCTCGAATCGCACCAACTGGCAGCTCTCGTTCGAGCGCGCCGACAATGCGCGCGCGGTGCTCGAGCGCTCGGGGCTGCGCAAGGGTCAGGTGGCCGGCGTGTTCGCCCACGGCGACAGCGCGCTGATCAACAGCAAGGAGCCCTTTGCAGCCGAGAACCGCCGGCTGGCACTGCTTGCGGTGCGGCGCGGTTTGGAAAAGGTCGCCGCGCGCGGCACCAAGCAGACCAAGGCCGTCGAGATCGAGGGCGATCCGCTGCCGCCGAAGGCCAAAGAAAAGAGCGACGCTCCGGAAGCGGATCAGTAAGGGCGCATTTCGACCAGCGGCGCCCCCGCCTCGAGCGCCGCTGCGACGATGCGTTGCCTGAGCGCGCGGCGCGCTTCTGGCTCTTGCCGCTCGGGGAGCTCGACCAGTACGCGCTGAAAGTCGCTGTCCGGCCGCGCGGTGCTCAGCGCGAGCAAGGCGTCGACATTGCCGACGCGTTTCGCGCTTAGACCCAGCGCGCCGAGCGCTTCGATGAAGGGCCCGACCGCGCTGCACACCGTGAGCAGCAGCCCAGCACTGCGTTCAGCGTCGAGCTCCTGCGCCGAGCGCACTTCGACGTGGTCCCCCGCAAGCGCGAGCAGCTCGGGCGAGCGCTCGACCAGCGCGCGTTCACGGCCGAGCGCGTCGAGGCTGATCGCAGAGACGATCGACAGCCGCCCGGCGCGTGCTCGTTCCAGCGCGGTCTCGACGTAGAGCATCGCAGCGTCGTCGAGGCGATCGAGCGGCGCTTCGGCGCACAGCACGGGCGGCGCGCCGAGCGCCGCGCTGGCCAGCAGGAGCACGCGCTTTTCGGCGACGCGCAGCGTGCTGAGCGCGCGCCGAGTGAGGTGTTCGAGCTCGAATTTTTTCACTATGTCGCGCGCGCTCTGCTCGGCGAACGCGCGCCCGCGACCGAGCAACCGCGCGCTCTCTTCGAGATAGGCGAGCGCGCTGAGCCGCGGCGGCAGGGGCGGGTCGAGCGGCGCGAAGCCCACCACGCCACGAGCGAGCGCCTGAGTGAGCGGCACGCCCATGATTTCAGCCGAGCCCGCGCTGAGCGTGGCGCGCCCCTCGAGCAGCCGAAAGACGGGCGAAAAATCGCCGATCAGCGCGAGCTGTTCGCCCTTCACCTCCGCGTCGAGCGGGCCCAACTGCGTGCCGTCGGCCGAGACGATACAGGCCCGCGCGAGCCGAAGCAAAGGCGCGGGCCCGTCGCTCATCACGGCCCGACGTCGGTGATTTCGAGCCGAGCCATCGGCTTGTCCGCCGGATGAATCACGAAAGGCGCCAGCGCCTGTGCCAGTGAGAGCAACTCGGGCGGCAGCGCGATGCCCGCGCTCGCGTCCGCGTGCAGGCCGTCGATGCCCAGCGCGCGGCCGATCCAGGTACCTTCGGGCGGCGGCAGCTCGACGATCGGCGCGTAGTCCGGCAAATCCGCTAGCAGCCGTGCCTGGTTCAGCGCTTGGCGCAAGCCGCCGAGCTCGTCGATCAGCTTACGCGAGAGTGCTTGCTCACCGGTCCAGACTTGACCCTGACCGACCGCGTCGACCTGAGCGGGCGTGAGCTTGCGACCGGCCGACACGCGCGCCAAGAACTGCGCGTAGAACTGGCCGACCTTGCGCTGCAGCTCGACCTTTTCTTCGGCGGTGAACGGACGGTACAGCGACTCCGCGTCCGCGCGCGGCGCGGTCTTGTACACCTCGACGCTCACACCGATGCGCCGCAAGAGCTCGGACACGTCGGCCTTGCCGTAAAACACGCCGATGCTGCCGGTGATGGTCAGCGGGTTCGCGTAGATACGCGTCGCCGGCGCGGCGATGTAATAGGCAGCGCTCGCAGCGGTCGCGCCCATGCTCACGATCACCGGTTTAACCTTGCTGGTGAGCTCGACTTCGCGCCAGATGACATCGGCCGCGAGCGCCGAGCCGCCGCCCGATTCGACGCGCAGCACCACCGCGCCCACCATGGGGTTATCGCGCGCTTGCTTGACGGTCTCGGCGATGGTGTACGAGCCGACTAGGCGCATGCCGACCAGCGGAATGACCTGGCTGCGCCCGTCAACCATGTCGCCGTCCACGTAGATCACCGCGATGCCGCGCGTCGCGCCGAAGTGCGTGGGCGCGATCGGCGCGCGCTTGTCATCCACCAGGTTGACGTGGCCGCCCAGCATGTCCGCGACGCCCTTTTCGACTTCGTCGTCGAACGCCAGGCCATCGACGAAGCCCTGCTGCTTGGCTTCCTCGGCGATGAACGGGCCGAGCGCGATGCGACGCCGGAGCTCGAGCGGCTCGATCTTGCGGCCCGCGGCGACGCCCAGCGTGAGCTGGCGCTCGAACTGCTGCAAGAGATCGATCTTGTCCTCGCGCGCGGTCTCGCTCGAGGCATCCTGCATGAACGCTTCGGGCGCGCTCTTGTGTGCGCCGATGCGCACGAAGTCCGCGTGGATGCCCAGCTTGTCGAGCAAGCTGCGGTAGTAGAGGTAGCGCGCCTTGAGGCCGGCGAAGCGCAGCCCGCCGCCCGGGCTGACCAGGATGCGATTGGCGGCCGAGCACAGGTAGAGCGCCGAGCCGTCCCCGTCTTCGATGTGACAGAGCACGCTCTTGCCGCTCATGCGCAAGAAGTGAACCGCGTCGCGCAGCTCTTGCACGTGCGCCATCGATTTGGCGGGTGAGGCGCGCAGCTCGAGCACCACCGCGGCCACCGACGACTCGCGCTCGGCGATCGACCACAGCCGACGCAAGAGCGCGACGTGACCGCGCGCGTCCGGCGTATTTTCCAGGCGAATGCGCAGCGCGTAGGCCGGCGAGGGCGCGGCTGCGGGCTCACGGAAGCCGCGGAACGCCACGTCGATGGCCAAGTTTTCGTGCGCCTGCCCCTTGGCCTCGCTGCCGAGCGCGTTGCCGAACACGCTGCCGGCGCCGAACTCCATCGAGCCGCTCACGCCGTTGAAGGCGAAGCTCATCTGCGCGCTCGCCAGCCAGGCGCGACGGTTCAGATCGTTCGTGGGATCTTGCATGGCGAACTCGCCGCGCAGGCGGCCGAGCTCCGGAATGTCCACGCCCAGCGTGGCGCGCGGCACCCAATAGCCCGAGTCTTCGCTCACGTAGCGCCCTTCGAGCCCGAGCTCCACCGCGCGGCTCGAAAATGGACGCAGCGCGAGCGCCAGATCGTAGGATGCGCCGAGCTCGTAACCCGTCCGACTCTCGGGGTTACCGAGGTCGTGCGCCACCGCGGAAATACCGAGCAACTCCGAGGGTCGCGTACTGAATCCGAAGCTCCACGAGTCGATGTCGTCGATGATGCGGGCTTCGGACGTGGAGTGCTTGTACGAAAGCCCGAGCGAGGTGGTGTCCGAGGCGCGCAGCGCGAGCCCCCAGGTGAACCACTCGTAGTTGGCTCGGAAGGGCGGTGACAGACCCGCGAGCGTGCTCGGCGGATCGACGATATCCACGCGCACGCCGGTCGCCAGCGAGAACGGCAGCGGCAGCGCAAAGCTGAAGGCGTGGCCTTGCCAGGGCAGGAGCGCGGCCTCGTCCAAGTACAGGCTGCTCCAGCGCAGCTCGGCGCTCGGCAGAAAAGCGAGGTTCGCGGGATTGACGACCAGCGCGGTCGAGTCATCCGTGCCGGCCACGCTGCGACCGTACGCGGGCAAAGGGGTCGGCCGCGCGGCAGCGGCCTGCGCGAACGCGGCGCCGGAAATGCAGGTGAACGCGACGAAGGCGGCCCAACCCAAGACCGAACGCGAGCGCATCAGAGCATTCCTCGCGCGCGGGCGACCGCTTCGTTCTCGGCGCGGCGCTGGACCAGTTCGTCCCCGTCTTTCACGGGCAAGAACCGTGACTCGGCGCCGGTGCGCGGCACGTGTAAATAAGCCGTTTTCAAGTAGCTCGTCACTTCGTTGACCAGACGTTCGAACTGAATCACGGGATCGGCCCCCACCTTCTTGTTCACCAAGAAAAAAGTCCAAGGAATGTCGAGCTCACTCAGCGCGCGCGCGTCGAAGTGGAACACGTTGGTGTTGAACACACGCACCGTCTTCGGATCGAAGCTCGGCGGAATGCGAAACTCTTCCAGCACGCACAGCGTGTCGTTCACGTAAATCGGAATGCCGCCGCGGTCCGACTCGAGCTTGTCCACCACCTCGGAGGTCACCGGTTTGCCGTGGGCCAAATGAAAGCCGATGATGGCCGGATCCAGGGTGCCGCCCAGGTTATCGAGGTTGGTGAGCATCACCACCTTGCCGCCCTTCGCCACGAAGCGCTGAATGAGCCCGCTCTTTTGCAGCGCCTCCGGGAAATCCCCATGACCGGAGGCGTGCTCACTCGGGCGACCGTTCGCGTCGCGGTACACGTCACCCTGGGGCGTGAGCCGCAGTGACGAGAATTGACTGAACACCGCGACCTGCTCGCCGTCGGCGCGCGCGCCGAGCGCCTTCAACAGCGGGCCTTCGGTGGCGCTGCTCGCCATCAACCACAGCGGCGGGGCCTTGCCGAAGTTACGGCGATGCGCCTCGATCTCGCCGAGCCGCAAATCCAGGAAGGTTTTGCCGGGCAAGGCTTCGACCAGCGCTTTCACCACGCCGCCCATGCGCGTGGCCATGCCGCCAGCGAGCACCGCCAGCGCCACCTGACCCGCTTCGAGCGCCGCGCGTCCGAGCCCGACCAGACGCTCGTATTCCGGAGTGCCCGCGGCCGGCAGCCGCTCGATGTCGGTCGGCTTCGGCGCCGCGAGCACCCCCTTCACGTGATTTTCGGCGCCCTCGCCCGCCACCAAGCGCGCCGAGAGCTGATGAAAGCGCTCCTTGTCGAAGTGAAAGCGAGTGAGCGTCGCCTTCACGTCCTCGGGGAGAGCAGCGAGTTGCGAGTCCAGAGAGCCCGACATTGGGCGGGCAGCCTACCTCACCCGTCGCGGATGGGGTATTGCCTGAAAATCGTAGCGATGTGGACGCGCGCGCAGCATCGAATCGCGGCATGGCAGCTTGGCCTGACGCTCGCTCTTTCCACCTCCGGCTGCGTGCTCGGCCTCGAAACGCCCGCGGCCGGCCCCAAGCACGAACGCCCCGAAGCCCGCCTCGAAACGCCCCCACCCAAGCCCAAGGACTGCGAAAGCGATTGCCGCTGGTCGCCCGGCTACTGGCACTGGGACGGCGGCGGGTACGTTTGGGTCGATGGGCACTGGGAGCAGGGCGGCCCTGCGGCTGCAGCCATTACGGAGTGAGTGAGCTCTCCGAGCGCGCACTGCTTGGTCCTTTAACGTGCGAGTTGCCCCCGCAATCAACGGCACATCACGGCCTGCCGTGCTCGCCTGCGGCTGCGCGCGGCAGAGGCCCGCCAAGCGCTCGCTCCGCTCGCACGGGGGCCTCACGGCTGCACTGGCTCGCGCCTTTCGGCGAAGCCGCGCCGAGGCACGAAGCTTGCTCAAGTGGCAGCATGGCTATTTCGTGTGTCAGCTTGTGCCAAAGCGCGAAGTGGGTGAAGCGCGCATCGTTGTTCGCCTTGGCGTTCATCGTCGGCTGCGGCGAGCTCGACGCGAACGACCCCGGTAACGTCGCATCCACCGGCGGCCAAGGCGAGCAAACCGGGGGTTCGTCGGGAGGAGGCAACGTCGGAGCGAGCGGCGGCAGCGGTGGCACGTCCGGCAACGCGAGCGGAGGTTCCGGCGGAGTGTGTGATCCGGAGCCACAACCTCTTTCCGAGTACTGCAGCGGTTTCGTGATGTGCGAGCTCGATCGTGACCGCGTGTGCGACAGGATGTGGTTTGGCTCAGAATGGCAGCAGGGCTGCGGCTACGTCAGCATCACCTATTGGGGTGATGTTGGTGACCGCGGCACCGATATCTGGGACTCCGAATCCGGCGCGCTCGTCTACCATTGGTTCAACGGAAAACGCTCAGCCGGTCCGGACGACTGCCCGACGATCGTGGGCACTGAACCGAGCTGTGACAACTGGTCGCCCGCCTGCGGCACGCCATGAAGGCCGGGCGAGCCGAACCTTCCGATAACGCAAACGGCCGGGTTCGGCACGCGCAAACGATACCTATGGTTGCACGGTCGGCGTGTGCTTCGCCGGCTGTACGAAGAGCACCCGGTGGGTCTTCTCGGGATTGGTCGTGAACCAACGGATGGTGGTGTTCATGAAGAGCGGATCGGTCTCTGTCTCGTCGACGAAGCGCTCCGCGTCTTGTGCCGAATCGTGAACCACTTCCACGCGGCAGATTTCGGCGCGACATGCGACCGAGCGCACACGGCCGGACTTTGGCGGGTGCAGCAGGTAGCCCGCTTCGAGTCGCCTGCCCCAATCGCTGCTCCCGTTCGCCGATCGGAAATTGGCCTCACTGGCTTGCAGCGCCGCCTCACGCGCCGCCTGGTATTCGCTCGGCGTTTGCGCGGCCGGGTGTGCTGAGTCGTCGACGGCTTCGCTCGCTTTCGGCTGCGGCGCGCCACTGTCGCGCGCGGCGTCGAGCCTGTCCAGGCGCTGCTCCAAGCGTTGAATTTGCAGACGTAGGATGGCTTCACGTTGCCGTGCCGCGTCCGCTTCTGTCGACGACGCAGCTGGCGCTCTGGTCTCAGCCGAGCTCAGAAACCGTTTCTCACGCGCGTCGACCGTCATCCCCTCCCGTCGCCCGATTTCGTACGCAGCAAAAGCGAGCGCGAGAACGCCGAGCAACACCCCAGCGGCGATCGCGACCTTCATGGCTAGCTCGAATACCCTTCGTTCAGCTCATGGCGCGTGCGTCATCACCAATCGTTTGCTCATTTTCAGTAAGGGCCGCGCGTCCACGGGCGGTAGCCGACGATGCCCTGCGGGCCCTTGTCGTCGGCCGGCGGGAGCTCGCAGCGAACGATGATACTCACGGGCTCGAGCGCTTCGGTCTTGTAAAAAGTCAGGTTCAAGGCGGAGCCTTCGGCGTTGGCGGCGGTGGACACCAGCGGTGAGCCATCCGCTCCGATCATGCGCATGACACAGTATTTTTTGCTCGTCGTCAGGAACTGAACGTAAAACTCCACGGCTCGAGGCGCGAACACCTCCTCCGCCAGCACGGAGCATGTCACCACCACCGTTTCGGTCGTGCTCATGTTGGCGATGACACCGCCCGAGTTGTAGAGGACGTTCTTCGCCATCCGCTGGTCGATTGGCTTGCAGGCGGCACCCGGAAACGTGTGGATGGTCGTCAGCAACTGCGCATCGGCGGGCCCGACGAGCGCGAGTATCGTAAGCAGAGCAGAACCGTATAGCGTCGGCGTTTTCGGCATCTTTTGGCACTCCCTACCGACTCAGTCGATGACCTCGCTCGTGAGCGCGATTAGCCCGGCGGGAGTTCCGTCGGCGCTGGCCTCGGGCAGCTTGCAGTGCACGCTAGCCGTGATTTCGCGATAGAGCGTATCGCCCAGATTCACCTCCAAGCTCAAAAATCGGCTGTCCAGATCATCGAGCTCCGACGGGCTGCCCGTGGTGGAACCAACCAAATCACCTTGGAGAGTGAAGAGTCGCAGCGAGCACGACGTCGCCATCGGGGTGATGAAAGTGGCGGTCCACTTGACGATCTGGCCATGGCCCAGCGTGAAGCGAGTGCGGACCGGACACACGACCCAGGCAGGTTTGTCCTCACTCATGTTAGCGATGACGCCTCCTGAATTGTAGAGAATGTCAGTCGCAGATTCCGCGTCCCTGGGCACGCACACAGCGCCCGGAAAGCGATCGATCGGCTCCGCGGCGCCCCCTTTGGCGAACGTCAACGCGGACAACAGGACGGATACGGGTAACTTGAAGCCCAGCGTTTTCAGCATGCCCATCTCCTTCGCGAGGAGAGGCAGCGAGCGTTCCCCCCACCCATTGGTTAGCACTCGCGGAGGCTGAGCGTCAATGCGGGGCCGCCGGGCGACCCTCGCCCAAAATCGTCGACCGTGACCGAACAAAGGGAGTCGACCGCGCATTGAGAGCGGTATGCAAAACTTCTCGACCGCGAGTGCTCGATTTTTCCCGCTGGTGCTACTCGGCATTTTACCGGCGTGTTCCGCCTCCGACGTTGCGGGCGACCGGTCGTCAACGAGTGGAGAGGCCGAAACGATTGGCGTCGCGCGCGCCGCGCTGAGCGTCGATTTGACGCCGACGCTGGCCGCCAACGTGATCGATCAACGCAACACCATCGGTGGAAACGACGGGATAGATCGCATTTACGACAACAACCTGTCCACCAAGACGTTCTTTACGCACGACAACGAGTGGATTCGTTATCAGCTCGCGGGTCCGTCGGTGATCACGCAGTACGTGCTGAGCCGTTCGGCGGACAACAACCCGGATCGCGTGCCCACCGCATGGACGTTCGAAGGCTCTCACGACGGCATCGTGTGGGTCGAGCTGGATCGAAGAGACGGTCAGACTCTCGGCTACAATCAGCCGTTCGACGTCAGCAACACGACCGCGTACCTCTACTACCGACTTTACATCAAAGACAACCACACCGATGCGAATGGCCACACCGAATTCGCGGAATTTCGCGTATTTGGCAGTGGCCCAACCGGTACGGTTCCGAGCGCGCCCACCAACGTGAGCGCGAGCGTGAACTCGAACGCGATCACCGTGAGCTGGAGCGCCGCGAACAACGTGCAGGGCGGCTACATCGTGTCGCGCATTGGCGACGACGGTGTGTCGGTGGTGGAAGCCACGACGCCCTCGCTCAGCTACACCGACACCGGCCTCGCGCCGGGCACGACCTACGTGTACCAAATTCAGGCCGTGAACGGCGGGCGTCGTGGTCCGGTGTCCACCAACCGCGCGGTGGCGACCACCGCTTTCGCGCAGCGCGGCTTGAAAGACGTGACCGCGCTGATCAGCACCGCGCCGACCGACGAGCACGCGACTGGCGGCACTTGGAGCGTCGCTCAGGTGACCGACAACAACCCGTACACCAAGTGGTACACGGCAGACAACGTCACTTGGCTCGTGCAGCGCGCTCCGGCAGGGTCGGTGGTGACAGAATACACGCTGACTTCGGCCGATGATTTGCCGGAGCGCGACCCGCGCAGCTGGACGCTCGAAGGTTCGAACGACGGCAGCACGTGGACCCCGCTCGATAGTCGCGCGAATCAGCGCTTTTTGACGCGCAACCAGACGCGCCTCTACACCTGCAACACGAACCAGGCCGCCTACAGTTACTATCGCCTGAACATCAATTCGACCGGCTCCAGCGAGGTGCAGCTGGCCGAGTGGCGCTTGCTCGGCGCCAGCAGCGTTCCGTTGGCCGCGCCCACGGCGCCCAGCAATCTCGCGCTCGATACCTATTCCTACCATCAAGATCCGGATGACGATGGCTCGCCGCTCGTGACCGGGAACATCGTGAGCAGCAACCAAATCGGGCTCAAGTTCGTAGACAACGCGGGCAAGCTCAACCCCGAATCTTCTTTCGTGCTGGATCGCGCGACCAACAGTTCCTTCTCGGCCAACTTGGTGTCCAAGACTTTGGGTGCCAACAGCACGCGCGCTCGCATCATCGGCCTGCAACCGAACACCACCTACTACTTTCGGATCAAGGCGGTGAACTCCGCGACCCCGCCGGCGTCCGCCTACTCTTCGACCTTCAGCGCGACCACCTTGCCCGCGAGCGTGCCGCCGAATCCGTGGCACGAGAACGGCTGGTACGGCCACAAGCTGCGGAATTTGACGCTGGCGGCGAGCGACGACAACGGCAAGGTTCGCATTTATGCCGACGATCACGTGGTGAACCCGGGCAACCTCAGCTGGCTCACTCCGCTGATGGTCGCGGTGCTGAAGCGCGTGACCGACAACTACGGCAGCCTGAGTGACCCGTTCCTGAACGTGATCGCGAACGCGGGCGGCGACGGCTACGGCGGCGGCGGCGCCGTCAATATTTACGACCCGCGCGGCGGCTTCCGCAACATGCCTTGGGTATCGGACGATGGCTGGGCCAGCATCGACTGGACCAACTGGAACAACGTGTGGAAGGTGCACGCGATGACCCACGAGATTTCGCACATCGTGGAGTCCGTGAGCGCGCAGAACGGCGGCTACAACGGCTCCCCCGCGGTGTGGGAAGACAGCTGGTGGGCCTGGGTCTTTCAGTACGACATGTACAAAAACCTGCCGACGCTGTTTCCGAACGTGTTTTCGCGCTGGCGCGACGAAGGCGTCGCCAATCGCGGCGACTACGGCTGGTACTGGGCGCGGGATTGGCTCATTCCGATCTACGAAGGCCAATTCGGCAACACCGCGACCGCGAACAAGGGCATCGCCTTCCTCGTGAAGTACTTTCAGCTACGTTCGCAGAACTTGCCCACTTACAATGACGAGTTCGCGCCGCGGCCGTTCACGCTGGGCGACTACGTGCACCTGTGCTCGGGCGCCGCGGGCGTCGATCTCACCGCGAAAGCGCGGCTCGCGTTCCTCGGCTGGGGCCCGCTCGAAGAAATGCAGCTCGCCCGCGCGCAGGCCGACATGCCCGCGGTCTCCGCGCTGTATCGCGCCAACGTTGCGCCGGGTTTCACCTTCGATCCCATCACCCGCGCGGGCACGCTGAACACGCCGCTCTCAGGGCAAACTCTCGCTGGCAGCGCGGCCGACCCCAGCCCGACAGACACTCTGACCTATTCGAAAGTGAGCGGTCCAAGCTGGCTCACCGTGGCGAGCGACGGCACCTTGAGCGGCACACCGACGACCAGCGGCGCCGCTTCCGCGACCGTAAAGGTCACCGACGGCGGCGGTCTGTCGGACACCGCGACACTCACCGTCAACGTGGGTGGCGGTAGCGCGACGCCTTGCAGCGGGCTGTGCTCGAACCCGATCGTCTTCACGGGCCCGAGCTACTACACTCAACTTGGCACGTCGGCGACGTGCCATCAGACCACGAGCAACCTCTCGGGCTTCGTGTGCGGACAATTCACGGCGCCGCGCACGCTCTCGGTGAACGGCAGCGTCGTCACCTGCAACGACCAGCAACAGGCGGCGCCTGCGAAACGCAACGGAGGCTATTGCTTCCAGGCCAGCACGGGTAACCCGACCTGGGCCTACTTCCAAACCAACTGAACGAACCGGCGCGAAGAGCGTCGCGCACCCGTCGCAACGAGTGACGGTGCGCGACTCCGAGCGCGTCGCCCGCGGGATCGAACAGTGACAAGTGCGCGCCTCACGCTGCTCGGCTTGCAAAGCGGTTCCGCGCCGAGCCCGCAACACGACGGTGACGGCGGTGGGACGTATCATCCGAGTCGCAGATGCCTCGACGCGCGCCGAGGCCCCGTCCGAATCGGTCGGCACGAACAAGCTGTAATCCTTGAACCGATGCGGCGCGCCTGGCCTTTATCGAACGGACATCTCGCTGCTATTCGGCGAACCTTAGGTTCGGCCGCGCTTCGAGTCGTAGGTCGTCAAAAGGTCTTCTGGTTCGCAGCGGTTCGCAATGCAGCCACGCCTGCGTTGCCCTGCTTCGTCCGCTAAGGCGGTGAGTTCGCCTTGAGCAGGTAGCTCGCCATCGCGTACTCGTAGGTGGTGTAACACCTTTCGCCCACCACTTGTTCCAACCGACTCCGGTAACGCGCCGCTCGAGTGGGCGGGTCGCCGATGACTGACTGTAGCAAAGCGTCGTAAAAGTAGGCTTCGCAGCGGAACGAGGCCAGCGACTGCGAGCCGCGCGAGAGCATCGAGCGAGCGAACGCCTGCGGGTCTCTCAGGGCATCGAAGACCTTGGCCGAAGTTTCTGGGGTTGGGTTCAGGTAGTAGCGGACCAAGATTTCGTGCCAGGGGTTGAGATCGCCCTGCGCCAGGCGCTGCTCCGGGTTATCGCCGGCTGGCACTTCGCGCAGCCGATCCTGAAGCAACGCGTGGGCTTCGCTTTCCGCACCGCGCTCCAGTAGTCGCCACGCGAGCATCAGGCGCACGTAGTCGCGA
>DASZQI010000084.1:0-316267 GCA_035549735.1 Polyangiaceae bacterium
ACAAGGAGAGCCCGCGCGGGTGGCGTTCCAAAATTTCTCGCAGCCGATCGAGCCGGCGATGCTGGGTGAATTTGCCGCTCGGGCGGCCACGGGAGTTATCGCTCAGCACGGCAGGGTCCTCGTCGGCGGAGGAGCCTACCATCCACGGCTCGTGCCGGGTGGGTACGAATTTAGCCCGCGATTGCTTCGCTCCGAAAAAGGATCAGAACCTCCACACGGCGCCAGCGGCAGCCTTTTCGGCGGTGAGCTTCAAGCGCAGGGCCGGCACCAGAGGATTCTTTTCGGGACGCGCGGGGGTCGTGAGCAGCAACACGATACCCGCACCGATCCCGGCCGCTGCAACACCCGCGAGCACAGCGCTGGTAGTGGCCAACGCCCGGCTCGAGACCGCGTGGCCGTCGCCGCAATGGTTGGTGCAGTTGGTTGGATCATTGTAACGCCCGCCCGCCATGAGCCCGGTGGCGAGCGCGCCGCTCGCACCGAGCCCGCCAACACCGAAGGCGATGAATGCGGGCAGACGGATCCGAGGCGTACGCCGCTGCGGCAAGGGCGCGTCGACCAAGGCCGCATCGGGCACTGGCCGTGTCGGGACACCGACCGGCGTAGAACGAGTTTGCGGCGACGGCGATGCACGCGAGGGCTCCGCGTCTGGCGAAGCCGCAAGCTCTGCCGAGGCAGCCGCTGGCGGGGTCGCGGACGCCGCACCGATTGCTTCAAAAGCACTGGATTCGAGCTGTTCCAGCCTGCTCCGCGCGGTTTCAGCGAGGCTGCCCTCGGGGGCTAGGTCGAGATAGCGTTGCAGGGACGCCACCGCAGCAGGGAGCGCCCCCATTCGCTCTTCCACTTCGGCGATGGTGACGAGCACCTCGGAACACGGTGCAAGCTCGTAGGCCGCGCGGAAACTACGGAGCGCCGTCACGAGGTCGTTCGCATCCAGCGCGGCTGCGCCGGCCTGAAAGCGCGCGCGAGCGAGGTCTTCCACAGAATCATCCGCGCGCGCAGCCGATGCGACCGACAGTGCCAGTGTCAGGACGAGTCCGGCAGTGCCCTGCTGCAGCCGTGAGCTCATCGAGTCACTTGCCGCGGAAGGCGCGAAATAAATATGTGAGGCGCGCGTCGGCGCGTCGAGAGCGTCAACATTTCCCAGTGCTCGGCAAAACGCCGAACACGGTGTTTAGCAGAATCGAGCGCATCGAC
The DNA here is from genome assembly GCA_035549735.1 of Polyangiaceae bacterium. Taxonomy (GTDB): domain Bacteria; phylum Myxococcota_A; class Polyangia; order Polyangiales; family Polyangiaceae; genus PMG-095. Next base: position 1,198 of record DASZQI010000084.1, read on the forward strand.
AGCTCGAATTTCGAAGATGCGCTCGCATCGCCAATGTTCGGCTTGCCTAGACTCGCAGGGCTTGATGCAGGCGAATGAATCCGCGGCCTTGCCAGCACGCGCTGCGTTTCGCATGCTTCATCCCCCTACATTCGTGCCACCTCCGTGAGCACACCGTCTCCGAGCGCACGAGATCGACGCACAGCCACCGCAGCTCGATCCGGCCGCACCCACCGCTCGCTCGCCCACCCGCCCGCTTTGTGGTGCTGTCGACCCAGCGATTCCGCGGCCGCATGCGTCACCGAATCGACGCCTCCGACGTCCACGATGGCAGGATTGTCGCGCATCGCTGAGTCGCGCAGATTCGCCAAACCCGCACAAACTGCCCGAAACGCGCTAGCTTCGGCCGGATGCGCAGTGCGGTGGAGTTGATTGTCAAGAAGCGAGATGGCCACGAGCTCACGCCGGCGGAAGTGCGCGCCTTGGTTTCCGGCCTTCTTTCAGGGGAAATCGCCGACTACCAGATGAGTGCCTTTCTGATGGCCTCGTTCTTTCGGGGCATGAGCGACGCAGAAACGGTGGCGCTGACGGAAGCCATGTTGCACTCGGGTGACGTGCTGAAGCTCTCGTCGGTAAAGTTGCCGAAAGTCGACAAGCACTCGACCGGCGGAGTCGGCGACAAGATCAGCTTGTGTCTCGCGCCGCTGGTCGCATGCTGTGGCGTAGCGGTGCCGATGATCTCCGGGCGCGGTCTCGGCCACACCGGCGGCACGCTGGACAAGCTCGAGGCCATCCCCGGTTTTCGCGTCGATCTGCCGCCCGCGCGCTTCGAACGCATCGTGCGCGACGTGGGTACCGCGATGATCGGCCAGACCGCGCGCATCGCCCCGGCGGACAAACGACTCTATGCGCTGCGCGACGTGACCGGAACGGTGGAGTGCATTCCGCTGATAGTGGCCAGCATTCTCTCGAAAAAGCTCGCGGAAGGCATCGACGGACTGGTGCTCGACGTGAAGGCCGGCCGCGGCGCGTTCATGAAAGACGCCCGAGCGGCGCGCAAACTCGCACGCGCGTTGGTCAGCGTGGGCGAGCGCGCTGGAAAGCGGGTGGTCGCGTTGGTCACTGACATGTCCACGCCCATTGGACTCACTATCGGTAACGGCCTGGAAACGCGCGAAGCCATCGAAGTCTTGCAAAATCGCGGACCTGCCGACACGCGCGAGCTCACGCTCGCGCTCGGCGCCGAAATGCTCCTGATGGGCAAGGTCACGCGCTCGCAGAGACAGGCTCGCGCTGCGCTCGAACGCGCGCTCGGCGACGGCAGCGCGTTCGAACGCTTTCTGCGTTTGGTGCGCGCGCAAGGCGGCGACGTGCGCGCGGTCGAACGGCCCGAGCGGCTCACGCACGCCAAAGCGCGCGTCGCGGTGCGTGCGACGCGCGCCGGCAAAGTGACCGGCATCGATCCACTCGAGCTCGGCCTGGTCTCGGTCGCTCTCGGCGCCGGGCGAAGCCGCGCCGAGCAGAAGGTCGACCCACGCGCGGGCATCGAAATCGCTGCCCCGCTCGGGACGAGCGTGGCGCGCGGTGAGCCGCTCGCCTGGCTTCAGGCTGGGCGCACGGCGCTGGCCGAGGCGCAAATCGAGCGGGTGCGCGCGGCCTTCACGCTCGGCGGTAGCGCGCCGAAAGCGGGCCGCTTGCTGCTCGAACGCATTCCGCGCCGCTGAGCGCCCGCCATCGCGTAGGATGCGCCTCTATCCCCTTGAACCGCGCACTTCTTCTGCTTCGGCGAATCACGATTGAACAATGGGCCGCGATTGACGACGAGTACCGTCGCGAGCCCCTGCCCAACCTGAAGGCTGCGGCGGTCCTGATCACGGCCGCGATCGCGCTGGTCATCCCGAAGTATTTCGGCAGCCCCAGCTCTTTCGACGACTTTCCGTTCCTCGTTCGCTGGTTCTCGGTCCTGCCCCATCCAGACCTCCATCCGCACTTGTTCTGGGCCGCCTTCAAACTCGTCCACTACGGGTTCTTGCCCCTCTTGTGCATCAAGTTGGTGCTGAAGGGCCGTGTCGATCAGTTCGGGGTGCGCTTCGTCTGGGAGCCGAAGATTTGGCTGCTCTATCTGAGCATGCTCGCGCTGGTGCTGCCCCTCACCTATCTCGCCTCGGGCAGCTCGGCGTTTCTGCGCACCTATCCGAAGTATGCGGGCGCCGGCGACTCACTCGCGCAGTTTTTCGCGTGGGAGGTCGCCTACGCTTTCCAGTTCCTGATGCTGGAGTTTTTCTTCCGCGGCTTTCTGTGCTTTTCGCTCGCGCGCAGCATTGGTTCGCTCGCGATATTCGTGATGGTCGTGCCCTACTCGATGATCCACTTGAGCAAGCCTCTGGCCGAGTGTCTCGGCTCGATCTTGACCGGCATCGTCCTCGGCACGGTCGCTCTGCGCACCGGCTCGATTTTCGGCGGAGTCGCGGTCCACTGCGTGGTTGCCTGGAGCATGGATATTTCAGCGCTCGCACAGAAGGGCAAGCTCGCGAGCTTGTTCGGCGGGTAGCCGAGCGGCGACCCGCCGTAACCGGCGTGCTCGACGCCTCAGTGCACGCGCTGACCGGGCTTCGCTCCGCTGTCTGGCGCGAGCACGAAAACGTCCGCGCCACCGGAGCCGGCTGCGACGACCATGCCCTCGCTCAACCCGAACTTCATCTGGCGCGGCGCGAGGTTCGCGACCACCACGATCAGACGGCCGACCAGCGTCTCGGGCGCGTAGGCGGCCTTGATGCCGGCGAAGATAGTGCGTGTGTTGCCACCGCCCAGGGTCACCGTGAGCTTCAGCAGCTTCTTGGCGTCCGGAACGTGTTCGGCGGTGAGCACGCGCGCGACTCGCAGATCGACCTTTTGAAAATCGTCGATCGAGCACTCGGCCGAAAGCGGTTCGGCGGCGAGCGCGGCGCCGTCGTCTGCGGGCACGGCGGCTTCGGTAACGGGGGCGGGGGCGGCTTCTCGGCTCTGTTCGATGACCATCTCGAGTTTCTTCGGGTCCACCCGCTGCATCAGGTGGGAAAAAGGAGCCACGGGAGTGCCGAGAATCGGCGTGCTCGCGTCGCTCCAACCTTGGATCTTGGTATTCAACAGACTCTCGCTGGCTGCCGCGAGCGCGGGCAGTACCGGGGCGAGATAGATCACGATCTGGCGATAGAGGTTCAACAACACGGTGCAGGCCGCTTGCAGGTCCTGGGCGCGCGCCGGATCTTTCTTCAACTTCCACGGCTCGACGCGATCGACGTACTCGTTCGCGCGGTCGGCGAGGGCCATGATCGTGCGCATGGCGCGGGCCAAGTCGCAGCTCTCGTACGCTTGCGCGATTTCTTCACCACGCCGTGCGGCTTCCTCGAACAACCCTTCGTCCGCGGGATAGACCGCGGAGAGCCCGGTGGACTCGACGAAACGCGCGCTGCGGCTGGCCAGGTTCACGACCTTGCCCACCAAATCCGAGTTGATCTTGCTCACGAATTCGTCGAGCTGAATGTCGACGTCTTCGACGCGAGGACCGAGCTTGCTGGCGTAGTAGTAACGAAGATAGGCGGGGTCGAGGTGGTCGAGGTACGTGCGAGCGAGCACGAAGGTGCCCTTCGATTTGGACATCTTCTCGCCGCCCACGGTCAAAAAGCCATGAACCTGCACGCGCTTCGGCAAATTGAAGCCCGAGGCCTGGAGCATGGCGGGCCAAAACAGCGTGTGAAAGTAGGTGATGTCCTTGCCGATGAAGTGGTGAATCTCGGTGCTCGCGTCGCGCCACAGCCGATCGAAGGACTCGCCCGACTTTTCACACCACTCGCGCGTGCTCGCCATGTAGCCAATCGGCGCGTCGAACCAGACGTACCAAAAGTGCCCGGGCGCATCGGGGATTTCGAAGCCGAAGTACGGCGCGGGCCGCGACACGTCCCAGTCCCGCAAAGGCTCCGCCAGGAAGTGGCCCTTGAGGTAGTTCTCGATCTCGGGCTGCAGGCGGCCAGGCGTTGCCACGAAGCTCTCGAGAAACCCATGCAGCGCTTCGATCTGCACGAAGAAATGTCGCGAGGCGCTGAGCTCCGGCTTGCTCCCGGTGAGCGTGCTGACCGGCTCGACGAGCTCGGTGGCGGAATAAGTGCTGCCGCACTTGTCGCACGAGTCGCCGTACTGGTCGGGGGTGCCGCACCGCGGACATTTCCCCTTCACGAAGCGGTCAGCCAAAAACACGCCGGCCTTTGCGTCGAAGAGCTGCGTCACTTCACGCTCGGCGATGAGCCCGCCTTTGCGAAGGGCAGCCCAAACCTCGGCGCACAGCGCGCGGTTCGCCTCGGAGTTGGTGCTGCCGTAGTGGTCGAAACGCACGTCGAAATCCGCGAAATCGCGCTGATGCGCCGCGCTCATCTCGGCAATCACCTGCGTCTCACTGCGACCTTCTTGGCGCGCGCGCATCATGATCGCGGTGCCGTGGGTGTCGTCGGCGCAGATGTAGATTGCGCGATGGCCGCGAAGGCGCTGAAATCGGACCCAGATGTCGGTCTGGATGTATTCGACGAGGTGCCCGAGATGGATATGACCATTGGCGTAGGGCAGCGCGCTCGTGACCAGAAGGCGTCGGTTCATGACGGGGCGGCGGTCATAGCACCCCTGTTCGCTGGGCGGCGAGCTCCGCTGAAAACCCTGCTCGCGCTGTGCGTTTTTGCGGTTTTCGCGAGCCGAACCGCGCGCGCCGCGGCGGACCCGTTCTGGGGCCCGGACAAGGCGCTCCACTTCGGCGTCTCCGCGGGCCTCGCCGCCGGCGGCTACGCCGCGTCGAGCCTGGTGTGGGAACGTCCCTGGCAACGCGCGCTCGCCGGCGCGACACTCTCGCTCTCGGCAGGTGTCGCCAAGGAGCTTTGGGATCTGTCGGGCCACGGCGATCCGTCGTTCAAAGATCTGGCATGGGATGGCATTGGAACCGGTGTCGGCGTCGCGCTCGCGGCGGCAGTGGACGTCTGGCTCGTCCGCGGCGGCGACGGCGGCGCGCGCACGCATCAGGCCTCGCTCGTCGTCCGCTGGTGACATTCGCCAGCCCGCACATGCAGTGAGTGAGTCTCCCTTTGCACCAACTCGCCGCGTAGCGAATCCGCGCAGGGCACAAACAGTTCACAATTTCGCTGTGGAGCCGAAAAAAGCAGGCGAGTTAGAGCGAAAGTTTCCGGTACCGCTTCCAGGTCGCGCGCAGGGGACCAGGAATGCCCTCCCCGCGCGCGGAGATTCCTGGCATGTATGAAGGAAGCATCTCGGGATAGACTTGCGCGGACCACGCGGCCCGCAACAATGTTCGAAAACCGAGCACCGCGATTCGGGCAGGAGACACGTCATGTCGTTCGTCGTGTGCGATGAGTGTGGTACCCAGAATGAGCGGCCCAGCAGCGCGCAAGCCGAGGGCGGCGCGGGCACGGCCTACCTGTACTGCCGGGCGTGCGCGAATCGCATCGAGCTTCGCGCGGAAGCAGCAGGAGAGGGCGGATCCGCAAGCGAATCAGTGGTGAGCCCCAGCAGCGGCTCCGGCGATCTGCTGGACGAGCTACTCAGCATGCCGCTCGCCGAATCGCATCCGGCACATCGGCACGAGGAAGCTCCGTCTGACGGGCTGGAAGCGCCGGCAAACGGCGCGCCAGCACAAGACGAGAGCGCAGAAGAACCGGCGCTCGCAAGCGAACCGGCGCTCGCAAGCGCGGCAGCAATCGAATCTCCCCCCGCGGCCCTTTCGACCGACGAGCTGCCCGCTAGCTCAGCGGCCGTCCCAGTTGCGCTCGCGGAGACCGCTCCGAGCGCGCTCAACGCCGATCCAGGCGAACGGCATGCAGCGCCGATCGCCTCACCCGAAGGAGTGATGCCACCGAGCGCGATGCCAATCGCCGCGCCGCCGACCGAGGGTGCCGTCTCCGCGACCATCCCGGCCGCTCTCACGCCGCCACGAGTTAGCATCCCCCGGCCCAGCGAGTCCGCGAGAAAGCCCGGCGTTCCCGCCGCTGCGATTTCACACGCACGCGGGAGTGAGCCAGTCGAAGCCCCCTCCGCCGTCGCGCCGATCGCGGTCGCCGCGCCAGAACCTACGACCGCGCCGGTCGCCCCTGCACCAATCGCCGTGGTCGCCCCTGCACCAATCACCGTGGTCGAGCCGGCCCCAATTGCCATTGTCGCCCCCACCCCGATCGCGGTGATTGAGCCGAGCCCCATGGCCATCGTCGCGCCTGCGGCGCCGGTAGCTCGGTCCGTCAACCGCGACTCCGCGGAGGAGCTGTCGTGGGAGTTGCCGAGCCCAGTTCCGCCTCCGGCGGTCCTAGCTGAAACCCGAGCGGACAACGCGGCCCTCGAGGGACCCGCGCTGATTCAATCGACTGAGCAAGCAGGCGTTGCACCAGTCGTGGCTCTAACCGACGCCTCCGCCGAGGCGCCACCAGCGCTCGCCACCGACACGCAGCGAATCGGGCCGGCGGTCGTGGCCCCGGTACAAGCGCCCGAGGCCGTGGCGGCACCGAGCGCGCTCAGCGCGTCCGTTCAGAGCGCTGAGCCGAGCAGTCAGCAGCCGAGCGCAGAGGCGCAGAACGCACCGGACACGCTCGGCGCCGAGCAAGCCTCGCAGCCGACACTCGCAGCGCTCGCAGACGATGCGCCGGAGAGCGCGGCTGAACCGGGCGAAGAGCCCGTCATCAAACAACGAATCTCGACGCCGCCACCCCTTCCCCAGATCGCTCAGGAAAGCAACGCGGCCAACATTCGGGCGACCCTACCGTTTGGTCCGACTTTGCCAGCGCGTGAAACCGTTCCGGCCATCACCACTGACGAGCAGCTGCAGACCACCGGCGCGGAAGCTGCGGAACCTCCGCCGCCTCCGCCACCTCCTCAGCCGATCCCCGCGCCTCAAGCACGCACGAACGAGCTGCGGGTAGAGGCGGAGCCAAGCGCGGCCGCTGCAGCTCCCGCTCCGGCCCCTGCGAGCGCGGTGTCTGCAGCGTTCGCCATCCCGGCCTTCGCCCAGCGCACCACGAGCGACGCGCCCACGACCCGTTCCTGGCTGCCGCCGGAGCCCTCACCGAGCAAGCTCCGCCGCTTCGCTCCGCTCGGCGCAGCCCTGGCCGCGGTGGTCGCCGCCTTCGTCGGCGGCGTTCAAGTCGGAAAGATGAACCCAGACGCGCCCCCGCGCGCTGCCGCCGTGGCGATCCCCGCGCCTCCCGCGCCGCGCGCGACGGCTGCCGAGGTCGTGGCTCCGCCGCCCACCGCAACTTCGGTGCCCGCCTCCGCCAGCACCGCTTCGGAACGCCCCGAAGGCGCAAGTGCAACCACCAAGGTCGCGCACGGAAAGCCGCTGCCCGCGTTCAACACCCGAGCCGCGAATGCCGCGCTCGCTCAGGTCAACTCCCGGGCGCGCGCGTGCAAGAAGCCTGGCAGCCCGGGTGGCACCGCGCTCGCCATGGTTACCTTCGGCTCGTCCGGTCGGGTGGAAGACGTCACCGTATCGGGTGCGCGCATTGCCGGAACCCCGATAGCCACCTGCATCGCAGCGGTGCTAAGCACCGCCAAGGTGCAGCCGTTCGCGGGCAACGCGCAAACCGTGAAGCGGGCCGTAAAGATCGACTGAGCGACCGAGGGTGAGCGCCCAACCGCGCTCGGTGAACCCGAAAACGCGAGCGGTGCTTGCGGCGCGCGCCGGGTCGCTACCATGATGCCGCGGTCATGGGACTTCTCGAGCAAAAGATCGCGATCGTCACGGGCGCCGGCCACGGCATCGGCCGAGCCACGGCCCTACTCTTGGCCAAGGAGGGCGCGCGCCTGGTCGTCAACGACGTGGGTGGCGCGCGTGACGGAACCGGAGACGGTAAAGAAGCGGCCACGGAGGTCGTCGAAGCGATCCGCGCCGCGGGCGGTCAAGCGATCGCAAGCCACGACAGCGTGGCGACCCGGGACGGCGCGCGCGCGATAGTGAAGACCGCGCTCGACGCCTTTGGTGGCCTCGACGTGCTGGTCAACAACGCCGGCATCGTGCGCGACAAGACGTTGCTCAAGATGGACCAGGCCATGTGGGACGCGGTGATCTCGGTGCACTTGAACGGCACCTTCTTCTGCCTGCAGGCGGCGGCCGAAGTGATGAAGGGCAAGGGCACGCGCGGCAGCATCATCAACACCACCAGCGTGTCCGGCTTGCTCGGCAATTTCGGGCAGTCGAACTACTCGGCCGCCAAGGCGGGCATCTATGGGCTCACGCGCACCGCCTCGATAGAGCTACAGCGCTACGGCATCCGCGTGAACGCCCTGGCGCCGATCGCCAAGACGCGCATGACCGAGGACCTGCCCATGTTCGAGAAGATCGAGGGCACGCTGACGCCCGAACACGTTGCGCCCGCACATCTGTACTTGGCGAGCGACCTTTCTCAAGATGTGAGCGGAGTGGTGCTCGCGGTCGCCGGCGCGCGTATCAGCGTGTACAAGGTCGTGGAGAGCGCGGGGAAGTACAAGGAGTCGGACGGGGGCGTCTGGACCGCGCAGGAGATCGCGGAGCATTTCGACACGTTGTCCAAAATTTGACGCACAAATCACAGCGTAAAGGGCCTTTAATTGAAGCACCCCAGGGGGGGTGTTAGCTTTCGTCGAGGCCCGCACGGCATGCCGCGAGACGCACACATCCCCCTCTTCTTGTGGATCGCAACGGCGTTGCTGGTCCACATGCTGGGCGGCGGTAGCGCGCACGAAGCCGCGGTCTGGCTCGAGGAGCGCATCGAGCTCCGGCGCTTCGCCGAGGGGGTACGCAGCTACGTCAAGTCGTCGCACGACGCGGTCGAGATCGCGCTGCTCGACGAAACCGCCCCGCAGCCCGAACCCAGCGCGGCCCCCAAGCCCGAACCCAGCCCTGACGCCAAACCGGCGCGCGATGAGGACTCCGAAGAAGACGAGAAGAAGCCGCTGAAGACCGCGACGCCGGAGCCCAAGCCGGAGCCGGAAAAGCCCGACCTCGAGCCGCAGGAACCCGAGAAGAAGCCCGAGGAAGAGAAGAAGGTCGCCGAGCCCGAGAAGGTCGTCCCGGCACAAGAACTGGTGCTGAAAAAGAGCATCGCGGTGCGGCAGCACGTGAAGGACGAAAAGCAGCCGGACAACCCCGACGCCGAGTTCATCGCCGAGCACAACAACAAGGTTTCAGAGCAGACTCAAGCGCGCATCACCGCCAACGACCAGAACGATCCGGATCCGACTCCGGGCTCGAGCGCGAGCGGGGTTGGCGAACAACCGGGCGATTCCCACGAAACCCGCATCGCCGAGAGCGAGGATCGACCGGGTGAGGAAGCACGCGCGCCGAGCGACGAACCCGCGCCGCAGAGACCCAAGACCACGGACGCGCTCCCCAATGCCGGCGCTCCCGAGGCGGTCGCGGAAAAGCACGCCGCTCCCACGCGAAACGGCGTGACGAGCGGCGTGCAGAAGCCACCCGAGCGAGCAGTCGCGAAGAACGCTTCCCCCGGCTCTCAAGGTCGCGCGGAGCAAAAGGAGCAGACGGGTGCGCCCGATTTGGTGGCGAGCGATCAGGGCGCGGGTCTGGTGGCGAAAGCGCAGGTCGAGCAAGCCGAACAGGAAGGCCAGCGCGCGCGAAAGAAGCGCAAACTCCCGCAGCGCCGAATCCGCGGGGCCGAAGACATGTTCGGGCTCGGCGCGTCGGGCACGACCGCGAGCGGGATCAATTTGAACCTGACCCCGGGGCTCGCCGCGAACGCCATCGGCTCGGATCAACTGTCTCGCGAGCGTCGCGCCGACAGCGCACGCCGGCGCAGCGCGCACCTCGGCTCCTGGAAGACCAACGGCATCGAGCGCTGGCGCTCGGCCATCGAAAACTACGTGCCCAGCGTGAAGCCCGGCAATCAGACCGCGCTCAACACCGCTCGCTCGCCGTTCGGCACGTACCTATCGATGATCCACAATCGCCTGCACCCGATCTTCGCGGATTGGTTCCTGGCCAGCCTGGACTCGCTCGACCGCAACAATCCGATGAATCGCCCGGACTTGAGCACGAACCTCGAGATCACCCTCGATCAAGACGAAGGCCGCATCGTGAGGATGGGTGTCACCAAGCACAGCGGGGTGACCGCGTTCGACATCGCCGCGCTCGATTCGGTGCAGCGCGCTTCGCCTTTCGGTCCGCCGCCGCACGAAATCGTGTCTCCCGACGGCAAGGTGTACTTGCACTGGGAGTTTCATCGCGATCCGAACATCGCGTGCACGACGTACAACGCGCGGCCGTACATGCTCAAGGCGCAGCCGAAGACCGCGCCGCCCACGCTACCGCCCCCTGTACGCCCAGACGACGAGGGTTCTCCCGAAGAGCGGCACGGCTCGGTCGAGGCTCCGGCGCTCCCGGCGCGCTCGCTGTGAGCATGACTCCGCGCGAGCCGGACGCGGAGCGGCGCTCGCCTTCGGAGCGCCCCGTAGCTAGGAGAGTCGAGACCACGACCACCGCGCTGGCGGAAGCGGCGTCCGGCGTATCACCGTCGGTGTTTGCCACGCTGGCCCTGGTCGCGATGCTCGCGGCACGCGGAGTCGCGCCGGCGCTACCGGGCTCGGCAACGGGCATCGCGGATCTGATCACCGTGACTTCGCGCATCGCCGCTTGCACCAGTCAGCTGGTGGCCGCGGGCGGCGTGGTGCTGTGCATCCGGCTAATGAGCGCGGTGTTCGGACTGCCCAGCCTGGGCGTTGCCTTCCGCTTCGCCATGCTGCCGGTTGGGCTCGGCGTGATAGCGCTGGTCGCCGCGGCCATCGCGCGGCCGTTAGAGCCGGATTTGGGCAAGGTGCTAGCGATCGCGGCGGTGGTTGCCTCGGCATCTACCGCGCCGTTCCTGCTCGGCTTGCGCTGGGCGCGCGGCCCCGGCGTGGTCCTGCTGTGCACCGCTCTTTCGGGTGTGCTGGCGCTGTTCGCGTGCGAGCTCGCGCGCCGGGCAGGCAAAGACGATTCAGGGCAAGCGCTGTTCGCGCTCGCAGCCACGCTGTTCTCGATCTCGTCCGGTCTGGTCGCCACCATCGTCGCAGTCGTCTGGGCGACTCAGACTCGCAAGCGCCTTGCAATCACGGTCTTCATCTCACTAGCTGTCACGCTGCTGCTGATGACGCTGGCTCGTGCGGGCGAAAACCACGCAGCCAACGCTGGGCTCGTATTGCTACATCGCAGCTTGGAAGCGCTGTCGCAGCAGCCGCCTTCCATGCTGCCGCAAGAGCTCGGTGAGATTGCTTCACTCGTGCAGCTGCTGTTCGCGAGCGCTCTGCTGCTGCTACCGGGACGGAGCGCAGATGTGCGCGCGGCGCTTACGTTGTGCCTCATCGGCGGCATGACCGCGGGGGCTCCCGTTGCTGCACTGCTCAGCGTCGCGAGCGCGCTGCTACTGGCGACAACCGCCTGCGACCCTCAAGCGGCACCTGAACCTTTGCCGCTCAAGATCTCGAATTAGTTACGGGTCCAAGTAAAAACTACCATTCACTTGTTCAGTCATTCCAAGACTGATAGCGTGCCGCGCTAGATGGAGTCGGCTGAGCGCACTGGGAGTCTGCAGGTGCTCATCGTGGAGGACGACCCGATGATCCGCCGCGCGATCACGCGCGCGCTGCAGGGAGCTGGTCACGAAGTGGTAGCGGTCGAGCGCTGCGGCGGGGCACGCGGTCTCGGTCGCGCCTTCGACGTGGCGGTGCTCGATCTCGAGCTGCCCGACGGCACGGGCGTCGACATGGCAGGCGAGCTGCTCGGCTTGGGCACGACCGAAGGCGTCGTGTTCTTCAGCGGAGCCGCCGATCCATCGCTCTTGGTGCGCGCGGCGCAATTCGGAGAGGTCGTGGCCAAGAGCGGGGATCTCGGCACCCTGCTGCAAGCGGTGACCGCAGCACCGCGCGGTGCCAGCGGCGCGCGACGCGGCTCGCAGCCGCGTCCGCGGCTTGCGCGGCGCTGAGGCTCAGTGCGCGGCGAAGCCCGCGAGCGAGCCGAGCATCACGACCAGATACGGCATCGACGCGAAGAACACGCGACGCGCCCAGCGCCGCTCGTCGCGAATCGAGAGCCCCGCCGTGGCGAGCGCCAGAAAACCGAGCCCGCTCGCCAGCGCGACCACCGCGTAGCCGAGGCCTGCCAGGCCCAAGCCGACGGGCAGCAAGCTCACGCCGACCAACAGCAGTGAGTAGAGCGCAATTTCAATCTGCGTGCGACGCACGCCGTGCACCACGGGCAACACGCGCATGCCCGCGCGCGCATACTCCTCGCGGCGAAAGATCGCGATCGCGAGAAAGTGCGGAAGTTGCCACACGTAAAGCAGCGAGAACTCGAGCAGGCCGAGCGTGCCCAGCGTGCCGGTGGCGCTCGCCCAGCCGATTAGCGGCGGCAGCGCACCGGGAACCGCGCCGACGAACAACGCCAGCGGCGTGACCCGCTTCAGCGGCGTGTACAAGGCCACGTAGCTGAGCAGCGCGGCAAACGTCAGCCAACCCGCGAGCGGACCGACGAACGCGAACAGCAGCACGAGGCCAACGATCGCCGCGCCCACGCAAAACGCGAGCGCGGCCTCGACTGAAAGGCGCCCGGTAGGCAGAGGGCGAACCTGGGTGCGTCGCATCAACCGGTCGGAGTCGCGCTCGAGCACCATGTTCAGGCCGTTGGCAGAAGCGACGACGCACGAAGTGCCGAAGAGCGAAAGTAGCAGGCGTCCGAGACCAATGCCGCCGGGCGCGGTCAGCGCGCCACACAAGCTGGTCGCGATCACCAGGCCGCCGACGCCCGGCTTTCCGAGCTCGATCAGCGCGGAGAGCGTGCGCGAAAACTCGGATTGAGGCGCGACCGCGAGGCTTCCGTCGGTGCTGAGATCACGCGCGAGAGGGCCGGAAGGGAGTACCAATCAGTGCCTTTCTGAATCCTCGGGAGGGGCTTCCGAACTCGTCTCGCCCTTTGCAGGTAGCAGCTTCGGAGGTGACACCTCGACCGAGATGGTGCGAGAGGGAGGCTGCGGCGGCTCGGGGTTTCGCACGGTTTTTCGAAACGCTTTTACACCTTCTCCGAGACCTTTTCCCAGAACCGCCAGCCTATCGCCCCCGTACAAGAGCAACAGAATCAGGAGGATGACTAGGAAAGCCGCCAAACGAAACGGCCCCGGCCCGCAGGCAGGAGCACCGAGGACGCTGCCGTACCATCACGCGCTCGGCCCGGCAACGGAAGAGCGGCGGCGAAGCCCCCGCTGCAGCAAAACGAACAGCAGGGCCAGCAGCGCCACGCCCAGCGCCCCGGAAAACGAGGCCATCCAATACGGGAAGCCCGAGTTTCCGAGGCGATCGAGCTTTCGTTCCACGAGCAGCGGCACGAGGCCGCCCACCGCAGCCCAAGCCGCCGCCCAGAACCAGCTCAAGCGGACGCGGTGCAAGAGCAGCAGCGCCATGGCGGCTGTGGCGAAACACGTCAACACCGAGCCCAACAAGCGACTCGCGATCGGACGCCCCGCCGGGCGACCCCAGGGAGGTAACCCGCGCACGCGCCCGCGCTTCACGTTCGCGCGCAGACCGGGGCGCTCGCCGCTCGGCGGCAGCGTGAGCTCGAGCGCGGCAAGCTCGACTTCGCGCAAATCGGCGCTGACCTGCACCGAGCCCGCCGAGTAGCGAGCTTTCGCAAGAGACGGGAGGTGACCCGAAGCGCGCACCGGCCCCGCGAGCGGGCAGGTCCAGGTGAGCCCGACGATGGGCACGTCGACCCGGCGCTCGGTCGCACTGGGACAAGACTCCCTTCCCGAGTCGATCAACTGCTGCGCCATTTGCCCGGGCGCCAGGGCTACCGGATCGAGTAGCGCCGCGGCGCCGGCGGTTGCCGCAGTCAGCGCGGCCCCGAGCAGCATGACGAAGCGAAGGGGCAGAGCCGATGCGCGACTAGCCAGCACCGCGGCAGGCACAGCGACCAACAGCGCCATTTCGAACGCGGCGCTGGCGAGCGGCCGAGCGAACGGCATCCAAAGCGCGCGAGGGACCCCTGGCAGCGCGACCGTCGTGAGCCGGTGGGCCGAAATTGCGATGAGCACCGCCACGATGGCCAGGTAGACCAAAAGTGCGCGCCAAACGGCCAATGGAGCGCCATCTGAGCACGCCTTCCGCAATATTGCGACAGCCTCGCCGCGAAGGAAGTTCTGGCTCTTGGTGGAACAAGGGGTGCTATGCTCGCTCGCCGAATGTCCGAGGGTGGTCTGGCAACGGAGCCTCGGCATACCAAGAGGTCACGATGCGAGTGCTTCCGTCTGTTTTGACTTCAGCCGTGGTTTTTTCGCTTTTGGCCGCAACCGGCCGCGCCGCTCACGCGCAGGAGGCGTCCCCCACCGGTAAAGGCGTCGCTGGCGGCGCGCTGCTCGGTGCTGAGCTGGTCACGGCGGTCGAAGCCGCCTTTCGTGTCCAGAATACTTGGGCCTACATCGGTGGTGGTGCCGCAGGTGCCGTGGCCGGCGGGGTCGGTGGCTACTTCATCGAGCGCGACAGCTCCGCTCGCTATCCGATGTTGATGCTGGCCGGAGGATTAACACTCGCCATTCCGACCACCGTCGCAATCTTGAGCGCGACTGCGTACGAGCCACCGTCGACCTTCGTTCAAGATCAGCCTCCTGCCGACGAGCCGGTCGCGGATCCGCCGCAGGCCGTGCCGTTGCCGCCGCCGCCCGCGAAATCCGGGGCCGCGAAAGCTCGCCCGGTTGCGCAGAAGAAAGCGCTCCCGCCGCCCGCTCTGATCGGCGTCGAGCCGCAGCGATTGAGCCTCAGCGTGCCGCCAGTCGAGATCCGTGAAGTGTTCTCGAGAGCTGAAGTCGCCATGGGCGCACCTCAGGCGACAGAGGTGCGCATCCCTGTGTTGAACGTGCTTTTCTAAGCGGTCTTCACGGGAAGTGCAGTTACCTTCCGTGAAAGGCCTTTGCTTTGGCGGAGGGCTGCCGTTAGCATCCTAAGCTGATGCGCTCCTTTTAAGCGCAATTCTGCCGAGCAACATGGCACAGCCTGTTCCGCAAAAGAGTGGCAGCACTTCCCGAAGCCGGCGGGGCGACGATCCGGCACTGGGCAAAGTCATCGCGGGTCGCTACCGCTTGGAGGCCCGGATCGGAGAGGGCGGGATGGGCATCGTTTATCGAGCCCGTCACGTGCTCATCGACCGAGTCGTCGCGGTCAAGCTAATCCGTCCGGATCTCCGCGGCGAAACGCACTTGCGTGCGTGGATGCTGCGCGAGGCGCGGGCGGCCAACCGCGTCGATCACGCACACATCATCGACATCCACGACATCGGCGAAACCGATGAAGGGGAGTTGTATCTGGTGATGGAGTACCTGGTCGGAACTCCGCTCTCCAGCGAGCTCGCGCGAGGGCCAGTGCCGCTCGGGCGCGGGCTCGACATCCTGGAGCAAATGGGTGCGGCGTTGACGCGCGCTCACGATCTCGGCGTCGTGCACCGCGATTTGAAGAGCGACAACATCCTGCTCACGCAACGCGGCGGTCGCAAAGACTTCGTGAAGATCTTGGACTTCGGTCTGGCAGCGCTCGCGCATGATCCGCGGCTCGCGCCCAAAGGCGCGGTGTTCGGCACGCCCGAGTACATGTCGCCGGAGCAGGCGCGCGGCGAGCAAGCCGGGCCGCACTCGGACCTGTACGCACTCGGCGTGCTGTTCTTCGAGATGCTCACGGGGCAGCTGCCGTTCCGGGCCAGCGATCGCGAAACGCTGCTGGAGATGCAGCGCACAGCGCCCGCGCCCCGCCCGTCGAGCCTGAAGAAGGACTGTCATCCGGTGGCTGAGCGCATCGTGCTCAAGCTGCTCGAGAAGGATCCGCGCAAGCGCTACCGCGACGGGCACCATTTGCTCGAGGAGCTGAAGGCGCTGCAGCGTTCGCAGCCGAACACCTCTTGGGAGAAGGAGGGTGGTGAGGCAGCTCCGGTGGCTCCACCGCTTCCGCCACCTCCGCGCTCGCCCATGGTCGGTGAGTGGGGCACGCGTGCCGGGTTGTTCGCGCGCATGGTGTCGCGCGCTTATCCCTCGGCCAACGCGCCGCCCGAAATCACCCAGGGCCTCAGCTCGATCTGGGAAGTGGCTGCCAAAGCCAATCATCTGGAAGGCGAAGTCGCGAGCCACACCCGCAAACTCGAAGCGCTCGAGCGACGCGGCCGCGCGCTACGCGCCGAAATTGGCCGTAAGGTCGAGGAGCTGGCGCAGGAAGAGTCGCGCGTGCTGCGCGAAGCGTCGGCGTACGGCGAAGAGGAAGAAACCGCGCGCCGAGAGCTCGCGCGTGCTCAGCAGCTGGCTCAAGAGCGAGTAGCCCTGGCGGATCAGGCGGAACGAGCCGGTAAGGGGACCCGCGCCGTGTACGAGCAAGCCGGGGCCGCCACCGCCATGATCGAGGCTCAGCGCCAGTGGCTCAAAACGCGGGAGTCGCGCCGCACTGCGCGCGAGGCAACCGCGGTCGACCTGCGCCGGCAAATCGAGGAGCTGCGCTCGCAGCTCGCCCGCTACGCCGAAGCGCTGGAAGAGGATCTGGCGAGCGGTCGAGAAAAGGTCGCCGGGCGAACGCGCGAAGGGCTCAAGTACGAAAAGACCTTCCTCGACGCTTCGCACCTCTTGGTCGGGCACCTCAAAGGGAAACCCGAATGTCGGGAGCTCATGAACGAGCTGCTCTCGGCGGACGGCATCGAGGTCGAGAGTGGCTCGACCAACGTTCCCGCTCCTCGCGTCGCCGACGCGAGCTGACGGTCTCTCGGTGACTGGTCTGGCCGCAGGCGCCTTTGCTGCTGCGCTGGCCGTGGCGTGCGGTGCGTTCGGGGCGCACGCGCTATCGGGGATCGGCGAACAGCGGCTCGGGTTCTGGACGACCGCTGCGCACTATCACTTCATCGCCGCCTTCGGCATGCTCGCCGAAGGACTTCGGCAGCGCACGCGCTGGACCGTTAAGAGCCCGACGACCGCGTTCGCCCTGAGCATCGCGCTGTTCAGCGGCTCGCTGTACGCGATGGCACTCGGCGCGCCGCGCTGGTTCGGCGCCATCACTCCGTTAGGTGGAGTCTCGCTGATCGTCGGCTTCGTCTGGCTTGGTCTGCGCGCACTGAAAAATTAACGCGGCCAAAGAGCGCGCACACGTTCGCCCCGATGCGTCCGCGCTCGAGACGAATGGCGAGCTCCTTATTCCCGGGACCTGCCGAGCGGATCACTGTCCCACGCATCCAAGGAATTGCATGCGGACCTTAAGAAAAGTGTGCGGAAAGGCAAGTCAGAGATCCCAATACACCAGACGCGCTTTCACCCTGAAAAGGAGCTCGTTTGATGAGGCTTCAATATCCTATTCTTGCTGTCACCGTAGCCCTTGGAACGATCGCGGGGTGCAGCACCAGCCCGAGCACTCCTTCAGGAACGGGCGGAAGCACGAACACCGGCGGCTCCACCGGTAACTCGACTGGCGGTAGCACTGGCGGCTCGGTTGGGCCGACCACCGGCGGCACCGTTGGCACTGGCGGTTCGGTCGGCACCACGGGCGGCTCCGGGGGAGGATCGTGCCCCGGCGCGACACCCTGTGGCGGTGACGTCGTCAACTCCTGGACGATCTCCTCTTCTTGCCTGAGCGTGTCCGGTGTCCTCGACCTGGCTTCGTTGGGCCTGGGCTGTAAGGCCGGCACCATTTCCGGTTCGATGAGCGTGACCGGAACTTGGAGCGCCAAGAGCGACACGTCCTATCAGGACGGCAGCAAGACCACGGGCACCCTCAACATCGGGCTCCCCGCTGAGTGTCTCTTCATCTCAGGAACCACGACTGACTGCCCGGGCATCTCGGGTCCCTTGAAGGGGATTGGTCTGGCTGATGCGACGTGCACCCCTGCCGCTGGCGGTGGATGCAGTTGCGTCGGAAAGGTCGATCAGAGCGGCAGTCTCGGTTGGCCCAACTCCGCACCAGACAAGAGCGGCAATTGGGAGACCGCGAACAACGTCGTCACTATCGATAGCAAGGCGAAGTTCTCCTACTGCGTCTCGGGGAACACCATGACCTGGACGCCCACGGCCTGGATCGCGCCGGTCTCGGGCACCATCACGTTCCAGAAGGCAGGCACCACCGGCACCGGGGGCACCTCCAGCACTGGCGGTGGCACGAGCACCGGCGGCGCGACCGGAACCGGCGGCTCCGACGGCGGCGGTAAGTCGACGGGCGGCACCACCAACACCGGTGGCTCAGGCGGCGGCGGTGGCGGCGGCAAGTCGGGCGGCGGTGCGACCAGCACGGGCGGCTCGGGCGGTGGTGGCGGTAAGTCGTCCACCGGCGGCGCGACCAGCACGGGCGGCAGCAGCGGAACGCGAACCGACGGCCCCTGCGACATTTACGCGGGCGCGAACACGCCGTGCGTCGCGGCGTACAGCACGATCCGCGCGCTCTCGAAGGCGTACACCGGCCCGCTCTATCAGGTCAGAAACGGAAGCTCGGCCATGAACACCGGCTCCGGCGGCATGCTGAAAGACATCCCCATGACTGCGGACGGCTTCGCCGACACCTCGGTGCAAGACGCTCACTGCATGGGCTCCGTGTGCACGATCTCCTTGCTCTACGACCAGTCCGGCAAGGGCAACAATCTCAAGGTGGCGCCGAAGGGCCTTTCCAACGGCGGAACTTACGCCGCGTCGGATGACTTCGAGTCGAGCGCGACCAAGGGTTCGATGATGGTGGCCGGGCACAAGGTGTACTCGCTCTACATGGCCGCACGCGAAGGATACCGACTCACCTCCAAGGGCGCGGGCATGCCGCTCGGCAACACACCCGAGGGGATCTACATGTTGGCCGACGGCACGCACTCCGGCACGGCCTGCTGCTGGGACTTCGGCAACGTGTCGACCGATCCCACCAAGTACGGCGTCATGAACACCCTGTTCTTCGGCGTCGGCTATTGGGGCAAGGGCGCCGGCTCGGGCCCGTGGTTCTTGGGCGACTTCGAGGGCGGCGTTTGGGCCGGTGGCTCGGGCGGCAGCAACGTCACGAACAACAACAGTCCTTCGCTGAAGGTTCCGTTCGCATTCGGCATCTTGAAGACCAGCTCCGGGCAATACGCCCTTCGCATGGCGGACATGGCGACAGCGAACGACCTCACCACCGCCTACGACGGCGCCTCCCCCAAGACCTGGAACAACGAGGGCGGCATTCTCATAGGCATCGGCGGAGACAACAGTAACAACTCGTGGGGCACCTTCTATGAAGGGGCGATCACCGCCGGTCGCCCAACGAACGATACCGACCTCAACGTCTTCAAGAACGTCAAGGCCGTAGGCTACGGGAAGTAGGTCCCCCGGCGCGCAGCGTTTCCCCCGCTCCCCCAGAAACTTGTCAGGGAGCGGGGGGTGGATGCTATGCGAGTTGAGCTCGCTGTATGGCGTCGCTCTCCTCCCACCCGCTTCCACCGAGCGCTCTGAACGCGCCTGCTCTGCAGCGGCTCTACGAGCGGACCCCGCCGGCGCCCCGCGTCGAACCGGAGCGCGAATCCGGGCCGCGCGTGGTCTCCTCTCCTCCCCCGGACAGCGCCGCGGAGCTACTCCGCCACGAATCGGGGGCCCGTCCGCGCACGCTCGGCGAACGCTACGAGATCACCGGCTACCTCGATAGCGGCGGGACCGCTGACGTGTTCACGGCCATCGATGCCTTCTCGGGCGGCCTGGTTGCGGTAAAAATCCTGAAACCCAAGGCGATGGCCGACGCTCGCCTGCGTCGCTATTTCCTGCAGGGCGCGCGCGGCGCGCTGCGCGTCGATCACCCGAATTTGGTGCGCCTGATCGAGGTGGTGGATCCGCCTGATTCCGCCTCGTTCGCGGTCATGGAAATCGTGCAGGGCTCTGCGCTCTCCACGCTGCTCAGCGAGCAGCGCGCGCTGCCGGCGAGCCTGTGCGTCGAGCTCGCGCTACAAGCGGCCACCGGCCTCGACGCCGCGCACCGGGCGGGCGTGGTTCATTTGGACGTGAAGCCCGAGAACCTGCTGGTGGACTTACCAACGCTCGGCCCGCCGCGACTCAAGGTCATCGATTTCGACCTGGCCGCGGTGGACGGCGAGGACGAAGTGCACGAGCACCCCATGCTGCGCGGCACGGCCAAATACATGGCCCCCGAACAGGTGGTCGGCGACCGGGTCGATGCGCGCACCGACGTGTATTCGCTCGGGGTCGTGCTGTTCCGCATGCTGACCGGACACCTGCCGTTCGACCTCGAGCTCTGTCCGACGCTGCTTTGGCATCAATTCGCTTCACCGGCGCCACCACCGTCCTGGCTGTGCGAGGGGCTCGATCCGCGACTCGAGGCGATCGTGCTGCGAGCACTGCGGAAATCACCAGACAACCGCTACCCGAGCATGCACCACTTCGTGCTGGATCTGCGCGCGCTCGAGCTCGGCGGGGAACTGCTGGCGACGGGCCCATATGCCGAGCCCGACGCCTACCTGCCGCAAACCGCAGCGGCGCGCGAGGCCGCGCAGCTCATCGCGCGCTGCGTTTGAAGGTGCGCGTCACGGCAGCTTGTTCTTCATGAACGAGCGCAACTTGACCAGGTTCTTCTGGTCGCGAGAAAAGCCAGGACTCTGATAGCTCTCGGCCCAGGCTCGCACGTCGTTCGCGAGCGCGGCGCGCGCCTCCGGGTTCGTGCTCGCCTCCTCGACACTGCGGCCACGAGCTGACGCGGAGGCGAGCCCTTCCACGAAGGCTTCCAGGCGTTCGTAGTCTTCGGCCAGAAACTCGCGGATCAGCTCCGCCTCACCGGCAAGCTTGGGGAGCGTTCCGCTCGGATCGGTGGCGCGCTCGGCCTCGGGCACGCTCGCCGCCGCCACGCGAAGCACGAACGCGTCGTCGATGTACCCGAGCTCCTCGAGCCCGTCCGGAATCAGATCGAGCGACTTCGACAGATAGGTGAGCGCGCGCACGCACGAATACACCAGAACGTCGACCTCGCTGACCTCGAGCAATAGAGCCAGAGCGCTCGCGTCACCCGGCAGCGTGCGCAGCCAGTCCGGAAATGACTCCAAGCAACGAGATTCCAACGACGACATGGGTTCTGCCTTTCCTCGAGGCTCGGAGCGCTACACCCGAAGGCGGAGCCTGCCAAGCCCCGGGGTTCTAACGCGGAGGCTTCCCGCCGCACAACACCCTGAGCGCGTTCAGTCCGAACACGCGTTCGATCGCGTCCGGCGAGAGCCCGGCAACCCGAAGCGCCGCGGAAAGGCGCGGCAGCGCCCGCACGTTCCGCAAATCCTCGGGCGGAGTGATGTCGCCCTCGAAATCCGAGCCAATCGCGACGTGGTCCACGCCGGCGATACGGATCAGGTGCTGCACGTGACGCACCACGTCGGCAATTTTCGCTCGGCGACCGTGTACCAGGAACTTGGTGTAAAAATTGACGCCGACCACGCCGCCTGTCGCCGCAATCGCGCGCAGCGCATCGTCGTCGAGGTTGCGCGCCTCGTTCACCAGCGCCCGCGCGTCCGAGTGCGTCGCGATGACTGGCACGTGGCTCTCGCGCCCGAGCGCGAGTACGTCTCGGACCGCGAGATCCGAGGCATGCGAGACGTCCACCGCGATGCCGAGCGACTGCGCGCGACGAACCAAGGCGCGCCCCGGGTCGCTGAGCCCCTCGCTGACTGGCGCCGGATCTCCCGATGACGAAGCCAGTGCGTTCTTTCGCGTATGCACTAGGCCCACGCTGCTCACGCCGCGGGCGACCCAGCCATCGAGCGCTTCCGGTTGCCCAGCAAGCGGGCCCGCACCCTCGAACGCGAGCCAAGTGCGCACGCGCCCTGCGGGCGCAGTACAGCCCGGGGCCGCGTAAGGCTGCGTGGCCGAGATAGCCGACACCACGCGCTGATACGACGCTTCGAGATCCTCCATGCGGGGTCCTTCGGGCGACACGCGCGCCGGCACGAACAGCGGCAGCACCACCCCCACCACGCCCGCGCGCAGCAGGTCCCGGGCCGCAAATTGCCCGGTTCCGTGCGCAAATGACGCCTGTTTGTAGCCGTATTGATAAGGCAGATCGACGTGTAGGTCGACCAGCCCAACAGGGCGCGGAGCGCTGTCGGCCCCGCGCAAGGGCAACCCGAGCAAAAGAAACGTCAGGGCAAAAAACAGCCCGGCTCGGAGCGGCGTCATTTCAATGCGCGGCGGTCGCCTTCCATTTGATGTTGCAACCGATGCTCGCCTTCTGATCCACGTTCGGCGCCCGCCCTGCAACCACGGCGTCCACGGCGGCGCGCAGGTCTCGCCCGGTCACCGGCACGCCGTTACCCGGGCGACTGTCGTCGAACTGGCCGCGATAGGCGAGCTTGCCGTTACGATCGAATAGGTACAAATCGGGCGTGCACGCGGCGTCGAAGGCGCGCGCGACGTTCTGCGACTCGTCGTACAAATAAGGGAAGGTGTAGCCAGCTTCGCGTGCTTCCTTCGCCATGTTCTCCGGCGAGTCGTCGGGGTAGTTCCCGACATCGTTCGAGCTCACGGCGACCATTCCCACGCCGTTCGCGCTGCAATACTTGCCAATCTGCGCCAGCCCTTCGCGAATGTGTTTCACGAACGGGCAATGGTTGCAGATGAAGGCGACCACCAGCGGGCGGCCGGAAAACTCACTCGACTCGACCACCCTGCCGCTGACCGCATCCGGCAGCGCAAAGCGTGGGAGCGAGGTTTCGAGCGCGAGCATGTTCGAGGGGGTACGAGCCATGGGCCTATCGTATTGCGCAGGGCTTCGACCGCCAGCCGAAGCCGCGATAATTCGCGCAGAGGTCGGCTATCCGCCGCTTTTTGCGGGTAGGCTCAGCCGGGAAGCGGAAAGTTCGCGCTCGTACAGGTACGAATACACCGCGCGACTCGAGAGCACCCGCTTGGTGTAACGCCGAGTCTCCTGAAACGGGATCCGCTCGACCCACAGGTCGAAGTCGAGGTTTGGTCGCTCTTTGAGCCAGCGCGCGGCGCGCCCGGGTCCCGCGTTGTACGCAGGCACGACCAGCAGCGGGTTCTCGGGGAACATTCCGCTGAGGCGCGCCAGCTCTCGACAGCCGAGTGCCACGTTCACCTTGGGGCGCTTCAGCGCCTCGGGCCCATAGGGCAGCCGCGCGGCACGCGCGACGTTGCGCGCGGTCGGTACGATCAACTGCATCAAGCCGTAGGCGTTCGCGCTGCTCACCGCGTCCGCATCGAACGCCGATTCCTCGCGCATGACCGCGTACACCAGGGCCGGCTCGACGCCGGCCTGCGCGGCCTCCCGCTTCACCACGTCCCAATAAGGCCGCGGAAATGCCAGCTCCCAGGCCTTCGCCCACTGCCCCACCGGCCAGCGTCGTGACACCTCGCCCAGACGCTTGCGCGTGAGCGCCGCCGAAAACTTCGAGAAGCCCGCGCGCTCGTACAACAGCGCGACGCCCCAAAGAATGTCCGAGCCCATACTGTCGCCACGCAAACCCAGAGCGTCGAGCTCGCGCACCGCTGCGTCGAGTTCCCCGATGCGCAGCAAGTCCATCATGCGCGCAAAGCCGGGGCGAGTGAGCTCGGGCCCACCCGCCATTTGGAACGGCTCGGAGTCCGCCTGCGCCTCTGCCTCACTGACCGCGCTGGCAGCGCTACCGGGCCGCTTTTGCTCGAGCCACGAATAGGCCTGCAGCATGTAGTAAGAGAGCGGCGCACCCTTCAGCAGCGCCGAAAGCTCACTCAGCGCCTCCTCTTGCTTGTCGAGCGCGAACAGCGCGCGCGCACGGAAAAAGCGCTCCCGCCCGGCGAGCTCGAAGCCACGCGAAAGATCGCCGTCGCCCAAGAACAGCAAGGCCCGATCGAGGAGCCCGAGCGCGTCCGACCAGGCGCCGCGCTCCATCCGCTTCAGCGCCAAGCGGAACAAGCCCTCGGCCGCCATGTCTCCCTTCGGGTAGTCATCGGGCAAGGACAACAGCAGTTCGGTCGCGCGCGCGTCGACTCCGAGCTCTTCTTCGGCCACGGCCGCGTTGAAGCGAGCGTCGTCGGCCAGCGAGTGGGAGGGAAACCGCTTCTCCACTTCGGCGAAATAGGAAACCGCGTCGCTGTGGCTACCGTTCGACGCTGCGTAGCGCCCCGACAGGTACCAAATGCGGGCGCCGCGCTCCGGATCGTCCAGGCACTGTGTGCGAGCGTCGGCGAGCGCTTCGACGGCGGCGCCGAACTGACGCAAACCGGCCAGCGCCTTGGCTCGCAGCAAGCGCGCCTCGCAGCCCGATGCGTTGAAACGCTCCGCGGGCGAGAGCACGGCGAGCAGCTCGCTCGCCTGTTTTTCAGCCGATTCATGCGCACGCGCCTCGACCAACGCGGCGATCTCGAGCACGCGCTCTTCCGGCGAGGGCAACGCTTTGCGCACCTGTTCGTCGGGCGGAAGCAAGGACAGCGCGCGACGCTGTAGCTCCGCACAACGCGCGCGCTCGGACTTGGCCGCGGCCAGGGTCACCGTGGCGCGCCGAACCAAAGACAGCGCTTCCGAAGCCTCCACGCTGGACGGAGATGGCGCGTCGAGCAAAAGCTCGCTGAGCTCGAGCTGGACCCGAGCGCGGTCACCACCCTCGGGAGTGAGCAGAATCACCTCGCGGAACGCGGAAAGCGCCGCAGCGCGCTCCCCAGCCAAGCGCGCCGCACGCGCTTCGAGCAGGCGCCGCTCCGGCTCGGCGGCGCTGGTGAACGCGCGCTCGCGCAGCTTTGGCAAGGCGTCTTTGGCGCGCCCGGAGCTCAGCTGAGCCCGTGCCACGCACAGCCGCGCGTAGTCTTCGAGCAGGGAACCGGGCACCGCGGCCCGTTCACAAGCGTTCTCTGCGCGCCCCGGTTCCGAAGCGCGCTCCCAGAGCCGCCCCGACCACAGCGAAAGCGTCGGCGAGTCGAGGTTCGGCTCACGCTCGCGGGCCGCGGAAAGAGCCTCGGCTGCCGCGCGCACCTGTTCGGCCTCGAGCGCGTCCGCGACCGGGCGAAAGCGCGCCTCGGATAGAAACGGCGTGAATCGTTCGAGCTCGAGCGGCTTCGGCGGGGCGCTGGCGGAGTTCGAGGGCAGCGCAGTCACCTTGGCTGGACGCTGCGAAAGCTGTGGTGGCTCCCCCGAATAGAGCAGCACGGCGGAGGAGCAGCCCACCATCGCGGCGGCCAGCACCACGACCAGACGTCGCGTGCGACGGCTCAACGCCGCCCAGGCCCGAATCGCTCGGCGTTCCATCGTTCGAGAGCCGCTTCCTCTTCCTTGGCTTCGCCTTCGCGGGCGCGCGCAGCGCGCCACTCACCTTGGTGACGCTCGAGCGCCGACTGCTCGGAACGTGCGCTGCCAAGCGCCAGCTGAGCGGCCTTGCTGACGCGCGCCGCGTCCGCCACGCGCTTTTCGGCGGCTGCCTGCGCCTGCGTCAGTGACAGCTCACGCGCGGCGCCCGCCCGCGCAAAATCGCCAGCGCGAGCCAGATCGGCGACTCGCGCCTGCCCTGCCTCCAGCTCTTCGCGCGCCTGCTGTTCGATCGCCGCGTTCACGGAGCGCTCATTTTCGAGGGTCGCGTGCGCTCGCGCCAACTCGGCCGCCGCGGCAGAGGCCTTGTGCTGTGCGGTGGCGAGGCTTTGGGCGCAGCGATCGGTCCGCGCCTCCCGGAGCACCTTCAATGCTTCGAGTGGATACCTCGTCTTCACCGACGAACAAATACCCGACTCCAGGCGGGTCGTCACGTTCCTTGACCCCCGGCGCACGGCAACGTCTAGGGCACGCGCTCAGCGTGCCGCCAAAATTCCACACGATACGCTGATCCGAACGCCCGGATCCGCGTCAGCAAGGACCTTCGCTGCCGGCGCGGTCTCGCCCAAGCGGTACAGCGCCACCGCCGATCGACCGCGCTGCCAAGGCTCGCCCTTCTGGCTCTGCTCGACCAAAGACGAGACGACGCTGCGATCTCCGAACGCTGCCAGCGCCGCGCGTGCCTCGTCGGCAGTGCCGTCCTTGCGTGCCGCCATTTCGCGCAGCGCTTTGCTCGCCTCGGCCACGCGCGCTTTCACGCCGAGCAGGCGCGCGAGCACAATCACCCGCACTTCGGGGTTCGAATCGTTGCGCGCGCGGTCGAGCGCCGCCAGGACGCGCGCGTCGCTGGTCGGTGCCAGACGCACAGCAAGGCGCCGCTCGTCTTCTGTGCCGTGATCGAGCGCGGTCACCAAGAGCCCCACCAGGGCCCCGTCCGCGTCGCCCGCGCGCAGCAGCGCGTCGGCCGCGGCAATGGCTAGCAAACCCTCGCCACTCTCGGCGACGATGCGCAGCTCCCGCGCACCTCCGCTCGCGTAGGCGGCCGGCATCGACCAGGCCTCGATTAGCGTGAGGCGTCCCTCCTCGTCGGCGCGAGCGTAACGATCTTTGAGACCGAGCACGGCCGCCTCGCCGCCGATCGCGCCCGCTGCGCGCGCCGCCAGGCTGCGGCTCAGTGGATCTGGATCGAGTCGGAAGGATTCCAGCAGCACTGGCAGGTCTGAAGGCTCGGGAGCGAACAGCGCGGCTTCGAGCGCGCCGCGCCGAACGCGCTCATCCGCATCGACGAACCACGCCCTTCGCGCCAGGGCGTCTCGTTTGTCGAGCGCAGCGCGGGCAGCGACCGCGCGCCAAGCCGGGTCGGGTTCGCTCGCATAACGCTCGACCAGAGCGCCCGGCTGGGCATCGCGCACGGAGAGCAGCGCGAGCATGGCTTCGGCTCCGGGATCGTCGTGAATCTCTGCGCGCTTTCGCAAGGCGGAGAGCATTGGGTGCGCGCAGCCGAGCAGCGCGCGCACGTGGCGAACGCCCGAAGCTCCCGTGGCCGAGGCGACTTCGCGGCTAGCTACCGCCTTGGCTAGCTCCGTCACGCGCGCCCGATCGAGCTTGCCCGCGCGCTCGGCCTGTTGAATCTGCAGCCGCAGGCTCGGCAGATCTTCGTACAGTGCAGCGCGAACAGGACCCGCGGGCCCACAGCCGGAGGAGAGGGACACCAAAAGCCACAAGCCGGCAGCGCGCAGCAGGATCACGCCCGAAGCGTAGCCCAATTCCGCCGCTGAGCGGCAGTGGCTCAGTTCACGGTGGTTTCGGTCGGGTGCCCCGAGGGCGCGTCATCCCGCACCGAACGCGCCAGCTCATCCCGTCGAGCACACGCCGCCCGCACGAAGTGCGAGAAGAGCGGGTGCGCCGCGTTGGGGCGGCTCTTGAACTCGGGGTGAAACTGGCAGCCGATGAAATACGGGTGCTGGTTCAATTCGACGATTTCCACCAAGCGGTCATCGGGGCTGGTGCCGCTCAGCGCGAGGCCGGCGCGAGTGAGGGGCTCCCGAAAATCGTTGTTGAACTCGAAGCGGTGACGGTGGCGCTCCGAAATTTCTTCGCGCCCGTAGACCTCCGCGGCGCGGCTACCCGGTTTGAGTACACACGGGAAAGCGCCGAGGCGCATGGTGCCACCCTTATCGCGCAAGCCGCGCTGATCGGGCATCAGGTCGATGACCGGGTTCTGACAGTCCTTGTCGAACTCAGTCGAGCTCGCGCCCTTGAGGCCGCACACGTTGCGCGCGTACTCGATCACCGCGAGCTGCATGCCCAAGCAAATTCCGAAGAACGGAACCGAGTTCTCCCGGGCGTAGCGGATGGCGGAGATCTTGCCCTCCACGCCGCGATCCCCGAAGCCGCCGGGCACCAAAATGCCGTCGAGGCCGCTGAGCAGAGCAGTTGCGCTACCGCGTTCCAGCTGCTCTGAATCTATATATTCGAGCTGCAAAGCGACATCGTTGGCCAAGCCGCCGTGCACCAGCGCTTCGTGGAGCGATTTGTAGCTGTCCTTCAAGTGGACGTACTTGCCGACCACGCCGATGCGAACCGAACCGTTGCTCGGCTTCTTGAACTTCTCGATCGTGCGCTTCCAGGCACCGATCTCGGGATCGCGCGACCAGATGTTGAGCCGCTCGGCGATCTGCTCGTCGAGGCCCTCAGCGTGCAGCACCAGCGGAAGCTCGTAGATGCACGAAACGTCCACCGCAGACACGACGCTGTCGACCGGCACGTTCGAGAACAGCGCGATCTTTTCTTTGAGACCGCGCGCGATGGGACGATCGCAGCGACAGATCAGAATGTCGGGCTGGATGCCGATCTCACGCATCTCGCGGACCGAGTGCTGAGTCGGCTTGGTCTTGAGCTCACCTGCCGTCGCGATGTGCGGCACGAGTGTAACGTGAACGCTAATGGCGTTCTCGCTGCCCGCTTCCAGCTTGAGCTGACGAATCGCTTCCAGGAACGGCAGCGACTCGATGTCACCCACGGTACCGCCCACCTCGACGATGGCAATGTCGGCGCCCTTGGTCGCCTCGTGGATACGCGCCTTAATCTCGTCGGTAATGTGCGGAATGACCTGCACGGTCGCACCGAGGTACTCCCCGCGCCGTTCCTTACTGATTACGGCTTCATAGATGCGGCCAGTCGTAACGTTGGCCTGCCGGGTGAGGCGGCAGCTGGTGAAGCGCTCGTAATGACCGAGGTCGAGATCGGTCTCCGCGCCGTCATCCGTGACGAAGACCTCGCCGTGTTGGTAAGGCGACATCGTGCCCGGATCCACATTGATGTAGGGATCCAGCTTCATGTGGGTGACGCGCAGACCGCGCGCTTCCATCAGCGCGCCAATCGATGCGCTGGTTAGCCCCTTACCGATGGAGGAGACAACTCCACCGGTGACTAAGACGAACTTGGTTCGTCGACTCACCGGAGTACCTCCATGATGAAGTGTTCAGTATCACGATTTGGCGACGAGCGCACCCCCTTCAAACCGCTCGGTGAGATTTGGCGAACGCCGTCATGTGTTTCGATATTGCGCGACATGTTTCGGGTTCGACCTTTCTAAAACTGACCGCTCAAGCCGAAACCGAAGCCTTGCCCCACCGCGCTCACGCTCACGCTTTCCACGCGCAGCGCGCGTTTCGGCTGCGGTGCGCGCTCGCCCGTCGATGTAGGTAAGAATGCTGCTTCACCGAGCGCCAGAAGGCCGCCGACCTGACCGACCGCGCTGATTCCGGCAACGACCGCGCGGACTACGGCAAGAATGTCGGTGCAGCCCGCCTCACCGGACCCACACCCGGCGTGCGCCACCGTGAGCCAGGGGCCGGCCACCGGAATGCGCAGCTTGTTCGCCTCGGGGGCGTCGGGCCACAAGAAAGACTCCCCGAGCGCGACGCCATACCAGCCGACGAAAACGCCGGCACCCGCTGCAGCGAGGGTGCCTCGAGCGCCCGGAGACGGAGTTTCCGCAACGAACGGCGCGGGCGTCGCAGGTTCGGGCGCGGCTGTTGTCGGCTCTTCCGCCGTGGCGGTCGCCGAAAACAAGAGGAGGATCGAGCCGGAGGAGAGGGCTAGCCGTGTGCGGAACACGGGCCCCCTCATTGCCCGCTTTCCCCCCAAACGCAAGGAGGTTCGTAGGAAAGGCTTCAACTGCGGGAAGCCACGCCCGCCATTGTGGATTTGGCTTCGTTTTTTCTGCGCTCCGGGGCCCGCGAAGCGCGTCGCTCCGGTGCTCGAAAAAGTCTCGCCATAATCCAAACTTGGGGGCGGTGATCCGAACCGTCCGGGCAGCGAAGCCCTTCACGAGCGCACGCAAGCCCTTTCACGAGCGCACACGCAGGCGATCGTCGCGATAGGATGCGCGAGTTGTCGATCGGCTCTTTTGGTCTTCGCGGGCGAATCTCACGGCGAGACTTTGGCGTGGCACTTGGTGGGCTTGGGCTCACTTCGGTTGCGCGAGGGGTCCGCGCTGAAGCGCCGCTTTCGTTGGAACAGCTCGCCGCGGTTGCGCGGACGGAGGTTGCCGCACTCTCGGCGTGGGCGAAGGCCGAGCGCGCGGAGATTAGCGCGCGGGTCACCGATGCGTTGAGCGACCGAGAGTTGGCCAGCACGGCCGCGCATGTGCCCCTGAATCCTGCTTCGAACCAGAAGCTCTTGACGATGGCGGTAGCGCTGGAACGGCTGGGGCCCGACTTTCGCTTTTCGACGTCGCTGCATGGACGCGCGGCCGGCGACACTCTCTCCGAGCTCGTTCTGCGCAGCAACGGCGATCCGACTTTAAGCCTGGACGATCTGCTGCACCTGGCGCGAGAGCTCGCCGCGCAAGGCTATCGGCGCGTCAGCGGCGACCTGTTGGTCGACCAGAGCGCATTCGATCGTCTGTGGGATCCACCCGCGTACGAAAAGCATATGGATGAGTGGGCGACTTATCGCGCGCCGGTGAGCGCGGTGGCCGTGGAGGGAAACACCGTGTCGCTGCACGTCGCGGCGAACGCGCAAGGGAGCCCTGCCCGGGTATGGGTGACGCCGGAGGGGCTCGCGACCGTGAGCGGTAGCGTGGCGACGGGTCCAGCTGGACGCGCGCACGACGTGCGGCTCAGTGTGCGCGCGCAGAGCGGCGGGTTCACGCTGCTGGTCGGCGGAACCATGCCATCGAGCCAAGCTCCGCTGGCCTTCGGGCGGAGAATCGCCGATCCGGAGCTGGCACCGGGCCGAGCGCTGCTCGGGTTGCTGCGCGAGCAGCAGATTTCCATCTCGGGCAGCGTTCGTAGCGGTGGTTCCGAGATTCAAGCGGAGCGCGTGAGCGTGCGCTCGCGCAGCCTGGCGGAGGTGCTGCACGCGCTCGGCAAGCACAGCGACAACTTCGTGGCAGAGATGCTGTTGAAATCGGTCGGGGCCAACGCTTCCGGGACCGCGGGCAGCTCGGCCGCCGGCGCGACCGTGATCGAGGAGTACCTGTCGCGCCACGCGGCGCTCGACCTCGGCACGCGCCTCAAGAACGGCTCCGGGCTGTACGACGCGAACCGCGTCAGTGCGTTCACGCTCACGCGCGTGCTCGGCGAGGTTGCCAATGATCCCCGGGTGTACCCGGAGTTTCTGGCAAGTCTCTCGATCGGAGGGCTCGACGGCACGTTGAGCCAGCGCTTCCGCTCGCTACGAAACGCACGCACGGTACGCGCGAAAACGGGCACCCTGGCCAGCGTGACCGCGCTGTCCGGCTACGTTCTGCGCGCAGCGCCGAATGGCCCGCTCGCGTTCTCGGTGCTGCTGAATGGCGTCGGCGACAAGCTCGCCGAAGGCCGTCAGCGCATCGATCGCGCGATCGAAGCGATCGCGCGAGTCGCGTAGACCAGCGGCGCTCTACTTCGCGCTTTCGGTCGCCTGGTACTGATCGAGATCGGGCTGGTATTCGCCGCGATCGTTCACGCTCAGCGATAGGAACAAGATCAAGAACAGCACCGAGGTCAGAAACAGAATCAGGTGCAGCTTCTTGTCCCAGACCAAGTGCATGAAGAAGGCGACGACCAAGGCCGCCTTGATCGTGGCGATCACCATGGCGACCACCAGGTTGCCCTGAGCACCGAGGTCGATGCTGGTCACCGAAACCGTCAGGATGGTCAGCACCATCAACGCGGCCAGAATGCCGACGAGCAGCGAGACCGGCGTGGTGTGCGCCAGGCCATGATCCTCGTGCGCGGCCGCAGCACCGTGACCGCCCGCGAGCGCGACGGCAGCGGGCGCGCTCGGCGCCGCCGCGGCAGCGGCGCCGTTGCCGGACGCGGAGTGCTTCCCGCTCGACTCCTTCGCCTCGGATTCGTGCTTCTCGCCGTCGGCGTCGTCTTGCTTGTCGTGGTCCGCCATCTTGGTTTTCCGTAGGCTCAGTGAATCAGGTAAAGCAGCGGGAACAGGTAGATCCAGATCAGATCGACCAAGTGCCAGTACAGCGCGGCGTAGTCGATAGGCCCGAAGTAGTTGGCATCGAACACGCCCTTCTTCGCCTTCAACAGCAGCCAAACCCAGACGATGATGCCCGCCAGCACGTGGAAGCCGTGCAGACCGGTCATGAAGAAATAGATGCTGAAGAAGACGTGAGCGTTACGCGGCTTGGAGGGGACCTTCGGATTCTCCGCCTTCTCGCCCAACACACCGGCTTTGATCAGCGGCTCGAGCTGCTCGCGCGTCACGCGCTCGGGGACCGCGTGGGCCGGCGCCTCATCAGGCTTCGCTTCGCCCGCCGGCACCGCAGGCTTCGCTTCGCCCGCTAGTGGCTCGGCAGGCTTTGCCTCGCCAGGAGCAGCAGCTGCCGCAGGTTTTGCCTCGCCGGCCTGGGCTGCCTCGCCCGCCTTGGCTGCCTCGCCACCAGCGGCACCGGCTTTTTCCTTGGCCAGCTCGGTCAGGTGCTCGGCGTACTCGGCCGCTTCGGGGTGCTTGTGCTTGAACGCCTCGAGCTCCCACACCTGCTCGGTTGGATGAAAGCGCGCCCCAGGCAGCAAGCCGTCGTGAAACTTGTGCGAGTACTCGAAGTACTTCACCACCATGAACGTGCAGGCGCAGGCGATGGTGATGACGATGTTGACGATCAGCTTGCGCGTCTCGGCGAGCTGCGCGTTGCGCACCGCCCAGGCCGCCGTGAGGCTGCTGCCGAGCAGAACACAGGTGTTGAGCGCGCCGAGCTTGGTGTTCAGGAAGTAGTGCGCGTAAACGAACACCTCGGGCCGCATCGCGCGGTAGATGGTGTACGCGCAAAACAAGCCCGAGAAGAACAGCACCTCGGTCAGCAGGAACAGCCAGATCCCGAGCTTGCCGGCGTCGAACTGCTGCTGCGGCGTGTCGAAGTGATGCGCCAGGTTCGGGTAGTGGTGGCCGTGGCCATGGCCGTGCCCGTGATCGGCGTGGCCGCCCGCGGGAGGGGGCGAGCTGCCGCCGTGGGGCGCGTCGTGCGATTCCGAAGTGTGTTCCGCCATGTCGATTCCCTGTTCTGCTCAGCTCTTCTTCGCGACGTAGCCGCGGACTTTCTCGTCGTAGACGAGGTTCTCGTAGCCGTCGTACGGGCCCTGCAGGACGTCAGGGGGCGTGTGGAAGTTGTAGTAAGGCGGGGGCGACGTGGTGAGCCACTCGAGCGTGGTGCCACCCCAGGGGTTCGCCGGCGCGTCCGCCTTCTTCTTCAGCGAAGCGATCAGGTACCCGGCGGTGAGCAGGAAGCCCGCACCCAAGATGTAGGCACCAATCGTCGACAGCTGGTGGAGGCCCTGAAACTCCGGCAGGTAGTTGTAGTAGCGCCGGGGCATGCCGCGCGTGCCCAGCACGAACTGCGGGAAGAACGTGACGTTCAGACCGATGAACACCAGGGTCGCCGCGATCTGGCCGAGCTTCTCGTTGTAGGTGCGCCCGAACGCCTTGGGCCACCAGTAGTGGATGCCGCCCATCAGCGCGGTGATCGCGCCACCCATCATCACGTAGTGGAAGTGCGCCACCACGAAGTAGGTATCGTGAAGGTGCACGTCGACGCTCATCACGGCCAGGAAGACGCCGGTCAAGCCGCCGATGGTGAACACCCACAAGAACGCCAGCGCGTACAGCATGGGCGTCTCCAGATGAATCACGCCCTTGTACATGGTCGCGATCCAGTTGAAGACCTTGATGGCCGTCGGAATCGCGATGAGGAAGGTGATCGCGCTGAAGATGGTGCCCGCGAGCACCGACTGCCCGCTGACGAACATGTGGTGGCCCCACACCAAGAAGCCGAGAAACGCGATGGCCAAGCTCGAGATCGCGATGAACTTGTAGCCGAACATGCGCTTCCGCGAGAAAACCGGGATAATCTCGCTGACCACGCCGAACGCCGGCACGATCATGATGTACACGGCCGGGTGCGAGTAGAACCAGAAGAAGTGCTGGAACAGCACGGGGTCGCCGCCGAGCGCCGGATCGAAGATGCCGATGCCGAAAGCGCGCTCGACGATCATCATCAGCAGCGTGATGCCGATCACCGGGGTCGCGAGTACCTGAATCAGCGCGGTCGCGTAGAGCGCCCACACGTAGAGCGGCATGCGGAAGAAGGTCATGCCGGGCGGACGCATCTTGTGGATGGTGACGATGAAGTTCAGCCCGGTGAAAATCGAGCTGAAGCCCAAGATGAACGCACCAAATGCAGCCGGCGTGACGTTGGTCGCGGTCGTGGTGCTGTACGGGGCGTAGAAGGTCCAGCCGGTGTCGACCGCGTTGGTCACCAGCGAGGTCAGCATCAACGCCGCGCCGACCAGCCAAAGGTGGTAGCTGGCCAGGTTCAGGCGCGGGAAGGCCACGTCCTTCGCCCCGAGCTGGAGCGGCATGATGATGTTACCCAGCGCGGCCGGAATGCCCGGGATAATCACCAAGAACACCATGATCGCGCCGTGCAGCGTGAACAGCTGGTTGTAGGTGTCGGCGTCGACGATGGTGTGGCCCGGCGACCAGAGCTCGGTGCGAACCATCAAGGCGAACAGGCCGCCCACCGCGAAGGCGGTGAGCACCGAGCACAGGTACATGACGCCGATGCGCTTGTGATCGAGCGTCAGGATCCACGACAGGAAGCCCTTCTCGTGGGTTAGATAGTTTTCGTCCGCTCGGGTTTTCGGCGAGGGGGCGACTACGTCGGCTGTGGTGCTGGGGGATGCCATCGGACGCCTTCTCCTACTTCAAAGACTTGATGTATGCGATGAGGCCGTCGATCTCGACGTCCTTCAGCTTGCCCTGGTAGGTGGGCATGGCCGGGGCAAAGCCCTGCACGATCTTGGCCTGGGGATCGAGAATCGACTGACGCAAGTAGTTTTCGTCGACCTTCGCGCTGCTGCCATCGGTGAAGGCCTCCGATTTGTCGAACAGGCCCTTCCAGGTCGGGCCGATCTTCGGGGTGCCGTCCACGGTGTGGCAGGTGCTGCAGCCCTGCTTCTCGTACAGCAGCTTGCCGAGGTCGACCGGCGGCATCGAGAGCAGCTTGTTCTTCTGCTCGTCGAGCCAAGCCTCGTAGCCACCGGCAGGGTGCACGACCACGTGGCTCAACATGTTCGAGTGTGAAGTGCCGCAGTACTCGGCGCATTCGATCGGAAAATCACCGGTCTTCGTGGCTTGAAACCAGAGATCGGTGTAGCGACCCGGCACCGCGTCCATCTTGGTGCGGAAGTTCGGGATGTAGAAGCTGTGCAGCACGTCCACCGCGTTGATCACCATGCGCACGGGGCGATCGACCGGGACGTGCAGCGTGTCGTCGACGAAACCACCCGGATAGGTGAAGAGCCACTTCCACTTCTGGCCGGTGACGCGGATTTCGAGCGCGCCCTTGGGCGGCGTGCGCAGATCGACGAAGCCCTTGAAGCCCCAAACGAACAGCGCAATCACCACGAACAGCGGCGCCACCGACCAACCAATTTCGAGCGCCGTGCTGTGATCGCTGCTCGACTCGGCCTGCTCGTTTGCGGCGCGGCTCTTCGCTTTGTACTTGACGACGAAGTAAATCATCGCGCCCAGAATCAACAGGCACGAGATGATGCTCATCCAGTACATGAAGTGGTAAATCCAATCGACGTTGCGCGTGGTGACGGAAGCGTCGACCGGCATCCAAAACTCGGATGACTCCGGGAACTTCGGCAGATCAGCGGGCTGCTCGCCGACACTCAACAGCAGGCTCGTGGTTCCGATCATGTGACTGTACTCTCGGCTAAATGCCGTCTCCGTTTGCTGTCGGCCCGGCTAAGGACCCACAAGAAGCCGCCCAGCAGCGCGACCGTTAGGGCGCCGCCGATCTCCATGATGCGCTTGGCGACCGGGGCATAGCGACCCTCGCTGGAATCGTAGTGAAAGCAATACAGAACCAGCCGATCGAGCGTCGTGCCGATCTTGCCTTCGGATGCTTCGACCAAGCCCAAGCGCAAGGTCTTCGGCTCGAATTCGATGCCGTACAAGTAGCGAACCAGCGTGCCGCTCGGTGAGGCCAGCGCGATCGCAGCGGGGTGCGCGAACTCCTTGCGCTTCTCGTCGTAGCGATACGAGAAGCCGAGCGCGTCCGCGTACGCGCGGATGTTCTGCTCGGAGCCGGTCAGGAAGTGCCAACCGGGCCTGGCTTCGGGGCGGCCGTATTGCGTCAGGTAGCGGTTTGCCGTGCGCTGCGTGACGTCGAGCGGCTCCGCCGCATCGAGGCTCACCGTGACCACCTGGTACTCGCGATTGATGCCCCACTCGACGTTCTTCAGACCCTTGACCAG
Organism: Polyangiaceae bacterium; assembly: GCA_035549735.1. Lineage (GTDB taxonomy): Bacteria > Myxococcota_A > Polyangia > Polyangiales > Polyangiaceae > PMG-095. The sequence continues at coordinate 37,230 of DASZQI010000084.1, forward strand.
GCCCGTGAGCATCAGGCTGCAGAGCATCGGACAGTTGGAGTAGTTCAGCGTGAACAATACCGGGTGCTGCCCGTCGAAGTATTGCCCGAGGGTGACGCTGCGGCCGTCTTGATCGCGAAAGGGCAACGACAGCGGCAGCTGGCTGCCCAAGCGCTCTTTCACGTCCACACCACGCAGCTGCTTCGGCGTGGGCTCGGTCCGATCGATGCGTTCACTCAACGGAACAGGCGCCGACGCGGCGGGGTTCACCGTCAAGAGCAGGCCGGCCACGAGGGCCGCCGCGAGGGAACGCACCGAGGCTTTAGCCATGAGGCGGAGTGGCGGGAGCGGGGGTCGCCGGAGCGGCAGGCGTAGGTTGACCCGGCGCCGGCTTCGGGGCCACTGGCGCAGCGGGAGCCGCTGGGGCTACCGGTTTCGCTTTTGGAGCCGCGCCAGGCTTCTCGGCGGCGGCAGCGGGCGCTTTTTCTGCGGCAGCCGCCTTCCCCGCCGGAGCGGGCGCGGCGGGCGCGCCGCCGGCGGCGGCAGCACCCCCAGGAGCGGGCGCGGCCGTCGCAGCCGCGCCCCCTGCGGCCGCGCCGCCCGCAGCCACCGTGCCGTCGGTCCCCGCTGGCGCCGCGGTCGCGGTGGTCACGGGAATCGGCGGCGTGGCGCTGCCAGGATCGCGGGCGAGCCCTTGCACCACGTTCTGCATACTCTGCTCGATGGTCACGCCGTTGCCGAGGCTCGCGAGCTGAGCGCTGCGCATGTCGTGATACTGGGTCGCGCCCGAGCCTTCTTTCGCTTCCTGAGCTTGGCCCATTTCGTCGCGGGCAATCGCAGTCACCGCGAGCGTCACCGCGATCATCGCGAAGGTCGAAACTCCGACCAACGTGATCAGCGCGCCAGTGTTTACCTTGTCTTCCTCGGTAGCCATGACTGTCCTCAGAGGTTCTCGAAGGCGAGAGAGCGCGGTAGCCGCGGATCTTTGACCGGCAGCAGGTTCACGTTCTTGCTGAAGTGCGCGAACGCCGCGACCAGCGTGCCCGCCAAGCCAACCCAGCAGGTGACGTCGATCAGGCCAAACGGAACCTCTTCGGTCTTCATGCTCGGCATTACCAGCCAGTACATGTCGAGGTAGATTTCGACGAGCACCCAGCAAGCCCAGAAGGCCATGGCCTTGCGGTTACGCTTCACGTGCCGCGACAGCATGCCGAAGAAGGGGACGATGAAGTGCAGCACGAGCAGCGCCCAGGAAAGGTCGCCCCAGCCGCCGGCGAAGCGCTCCTTGAACCAGGCGGTCTCTTCCGGCACGTTCGCGTACCAGATCAGCATGAACTGGGAGAAACCGATGTAGGCCCAGAACACCGTGAAGGCGAACATCATCTTGCCCAGGTCGTGCAGGTGCTCGACCGTGAGGCTCTTCTTCAGACGCCCCTGCCCTTGCAGCCAGAGGAAGGTCAAAATCAGCGCGGCGTGCACCGCGAGCACGCAGCTCGCGAAGTAGTAGACGCCGAACATGGTGCTGAACCAGTAGGGGTCGAGCGACATGACCAGGTCGATCACGCAAAAAGTGAGCGTGAGGCCGAACACGATCATGCCCGGGCCGGCCACCTTCTGCATACGATCCGCGATGCCTTCGGCGCCGGATTTGTCTTGGTCGAGCGACTGCTTGAGGAAGAAGCGCGAGAGCAACGACCAGAAGCCGAAGTAGAATACGAAGCGAACCAGGAAGAAGCCCGAGTTCAGGTAGCCGGCCTTGTGGTGAAGGATGTGGTCCGCCTCCACCTTGGCGTGGTCGGCCCAGATGTAGAGCACGTCGTGACCCAGGAACACCGGCACGACGATGGGCAGCGACAAGAGCGCGATCACCGGCATCGTCGAGGCCAAGAGCTCACCCACGCGGCGGAGCGCGATGCTCCACTTCGCGTTGACGAGGTTTTGCAGCGTCACCCAGAACACCGCGCCGAGCCCGATCGCGAGCACCCACATGAAGGCCGTGAGGTACGCGAACGAGAAGCGGCGGAAAGAGTCGTTCTGACCCATGCCGAGCACGACGCTCACGCCCAACCCGGCAACGCCGACCAGGCCAGCGCGCACCACCATGCTGGAGGCGGCATCACCCGTGCGGATGTTGTCGCCGAAGCTCTCGGACGGCTCGGCCGCAGCGGCGTTCGCGCTCGCCTTCTTCGGCTCTGCCTTGCTCTTGTCGCCTTTGTCTTTCGAGGTCGCCATGAAGATGGTCCTGCCGTCCGGGGTCAGTGGGCTGCGCCGCGGCGCTGCAGCGCGCGGAGGTACATCACGATCGCCCAGCGATCCTCGGTTGGAATCTGGGGGCCGTAAGCGGGCATGTTGCGCACCCCGTTGGTGATGCTGTCGAACAGCTGACCCACGGGTTGCAGGCGCAAGTATTCCTGGTTGATGTTGGTGGGCGGTACCCAGGCCATGCCCTTGCCGGTGCCGCTCGACTGCAGGTACTCGGCGCGCTGAGCGACCATGCCGTTGCCCTCGCCAGCGAAGCCGTGGCAGGGCGTGCAGTAGATGCCGAAGCGCTGCTGACCGCGCTCGATGGTGGCTTCCGTGGTGGGAACCTGGCTCGGGAAGGTGCGCGCGAACGTGCCCGCAACCTTGCCGTGATCGAAATGGTCGTCGTCGCGCAGATCGCCGACGGCGACAGTGCCGGCAACGTAGTCGCGCGTCGCGCGCAAATCGGCGAAGAACGGGTTTTCGCGCTGCGCCTTGTACTTCGGCTGCCAGTCCATATCGCCGATGGCGTGGATGCGGGTGTCGCGCGACTTGCTGAAGCGCGCCTTGGCCGCGAGCGCGAACGGGATGGCCGCCGCGGCCGTCAGCGTGATCATGCCGTACACGACCACTTTGGGCAGAACCGGCGAAGTGACGCGGTCTTCCTTCACGTCATCGACCAGGTAGGGCTTGGTCGATTCCAAGAGCGCGCGCGTCCGCTTCTCGTCGAACTTGGGGTCGCTGGCCTGAATCAGCAGGAAGAAGCGATCGTTGGTGGCGCGCAGGAAGCGCTCCTTCAGGTCGAGCGGGTGCGAGGGAGCCGGCAGCCCGTTCAACATCAGCATGCCGACCAGGGTGGTGATCGCGCTGAACAGCACCGTGCCCTCGAACATGATCGGCACGTTGGCCGGGATGCTCCAGAACGGCTTACCGCTGGTGATCCAGGGGTAGTCGTGGGCGTTCGTCCACCACTGCAGCAGAATCGCGCCGCACAGACCGGTGAGGCCCGCGCACAACACGATCCAGGGCAACACGGTCATCTTGATGCCCATCGCGCCATCGATGCCGTGGATCGGGAACGGGGCGTAGGTGTCCCAACGCGAGAAGCCCGCGTCCCTCACCTTCTTCGAGGCATCGACGAGCGCCCAAGGCGACTCGTACTCCGCGAGCAGCCCGTGCAGGGGCGCGTCGGCGGGAGAGGTTTTCGGCTGGCTGTCGTGATCGTGGCTCATCGTCGTTCCCGAAGAGTCAGTGGTGATCGCCGTGAGCTTCGTCGCCATGCCCGCCGTGACCGTGGGCATGCGCGAGAACGCTCGGGTGGAAGGCCTTGACCTCCGACATCGCCACCATCGGCATGTAGCGGCAGAACAGGAGGAACAGCGTGAAGAACAGGCCGAAGCTGCCAACCAGGGTCATGAAGTCGAATGGCGTCGGCAGGTAGTAGCCCCAGCTGGAGGGCAAGAAGTCGCGCGTGAGCGAGGTGCAGATGATCACGAAGCGCTCGAACCACATGCCGACGTTGATGACCACGCCGATGGCGAAGGTCACCCACGGGTTACGGCGCAGCTTCTTGAACCAGAACAGCTGCGGCGAGATCACGTTGCAGGTGATCATCGTCCAGTAAGCCCAGGCGTAGGGCCCGAACGCGCGGTTGATGAAGGTGAAGCCCTCGTACTTGCTGCCGCTGTACCAGGCGATGAAGAACTCCATCCCGTACGCGTAACCAACCATCAGGCCGGTCGCGATCATGATCTTGTTCATCAACTCGAGGTGGTCGATGGTGATGATGCGCTTCAGCCCGAAGAACTGGCGCGCCGGCACGGCCAACGTCACCACCATGGCGAAGCCGCCGAAGATGGCGCCCGCGACGAAGTAAGGCGGGAAGATGGTGGTGTGCCAGCCGGGCAGCTGCGAAGTCGCGAAGTCGAAACTCACGACCGAGTGCACCGAGAGCACCAGCGGAGTGGCCAGGGCGGCCAGGATCAGGTAGGCGCGCTCGTAGCGGTGCCACTGGCGGGAAGAACCGCGCCAGCCCATGGCCAGGATGCCGTAAGTGATGCGGCGAACGGTGCTCGTCGTGCGATCCCGGAAGGTCGCAAAGTCCGGGATCATGCCCATGTACCAGAACAAGATCGACGTGGTCGCGTAGGTGCCGACCGCGAAGATGTCCCACTCGAGCGGGCTGCGGAACTGGGGCCACATCTGCATCTGATTGGGCACCGGAAACATGTAGTACGGCATCCAGGGCCGGCCGACGTGGATGCCGGGGAAGATGCCGGCGCAAATCACCGCGAAGATCGTCATCGCCTCGGCGAAGCGATTGATCGCGGTGCGCCAGTTCTGGCGCAGCAGGAACAAGATCGCGCTGATCAGCGTGCCGGCGTGGCCGATACCGATCCAAAACACGAAGTTTACGATCGGGAAGGCCCAGGCGACGGGCATCATGTTGCCCCACACGCCGATGCCGGTCCAAACCGCCCAATTGATGCTGATGAAGAAGATCGTCAGCAGCCCGAGCGCGAACGCGAACGCGATGTACCAGGCGCGCGGCGGCCGTGGCGCTTCGGCAACGCGCGCCACGTTGTCCGTGATCTTCGCGAAGGCATTGTCGCCGACCGGCGGTTTGACGAACGGGTTTTCACCGTCAGCGGTGCTGACGAACGGGGTGACATCACTCACGGCAGCCATCAGACCAGCTCCGGATTCGGGTTCTTGATGCGGGCCAGGTATTGGACCCGTGGGTGGTTGTTCAGCTCGCCGAGCAAGGCGTACGACCGGGGGAGGTTCTGCAGCCGGCGGACCTCGCTCTTCCCGTCGTTCAAATCGCCGAACACGATGGCTTCGGTCGGGCAGGTCTGCTGGCAAGCGGTCTTGATCTCGCCGTCCACGATCGGGCGCTTCTCGTTCTTCGCTCGGATCTTGGTGTTTTGGATGCGCTGCACGCAGAACGTGCACTTTTCCATCACTCCGCGGGAGCGAACCGTAACCTCGGGGTTGAACACCATCGATTTGACCTTCATTTTCGGGTCGTCGGTGGGCGTGAACGGGGTGATGCCGATCACGTCGAGGTTGTAGTTGAAGTAGTTGAAGCGCCGCACCTTGTACGGGCAGTTGTTCGAGCAGTAGCGAGTGCCGATACAACGGTTGTAGACCATGTCGTTCAGGCCCTCGCTCGAGTGCAGCGTGGCGCCGACCGGACACACCTGCTCGCACGGCGCATTCTCACACTGCTGGCAGGGAAGCGGCTGGAACGCGAGCTCCGCGGTCTGGGGCTCACCGACGTAGTAGCGGTCGACGCGCAGCCACAGCATCTCGCGGCCCATCGACATCGGCTTGCGACCGACGACCGGAATGTTGTTCTCGGCTTGACACGCGGTGACGCAGGCGCTGCAGCCGATGCACTTGTTGAGGTCGACGCTCATGCCCCACTTGTGCCCCTCGTAGGACACCGGCGGCACCCACAGGCTGAGCAGCGGCGGGCTGTGCACCTTCTCCTTCGCGAACTCAGGCTTCTCGCGGAACTCGCTGAGCGTGCCTTCGCGCACCAGTTCGTCGACGCGATCGGCGATCCCTTCGCGGCCGATCTTGTCAATCGCGTAGAGATCCTGGCTGTAGGCGAGGCGCGGTCCTTCACCGGCCAGCGCGAGGTTCGCGCCAGGGGCAACGTGGTACGCCTCGGACGTGCGAATGGAGTAGGCGTTCGCGCCCACCGGCGCGATATCGGACGAGGCCAGGCCGCCGACGTGACCGGCATGCGTCCGTCCGTAGCCGAGCGCGACGCGCAGGCTGCCTTCAGCTTGGCCGGGCGCAACCACCGCGGGCAGCGTGATGCTCTTGCCGTTCAAGGTGAGGGTCACCAGGTGACCGTCCTCGAGGTGGAGCTCCTCGGCGACGCCAATTGGCACGAGCACGGCGTTGTCCCACGCCAGCTTGGTGAAGGAGCTCGGCAGCTCTTGCAGCCAACCGTTGTTACCGAAGCGACCGTCGTAGACCTTCGGGTCGGTGATGAACACCAACTCGTACGCGCCGTTGGCGAGCTTGCTCGCGCCGAGCTCGCGCTCGCTGAAGGCGATATTGGCGAGCGGGCGCAGCGCGGGAACGACCTGCTGCGCTTGACTACCGGGGACGAAGCCGTCGTTCAGCGCCTTGCGGAACACGCGCTCGTTGCCGAGCCAGCCCGCGTGCGTGCGTTGCACGAGCGCGCGACCATCGGGATTCTCGTCACCGAGCAAGCGCGCGACCAGCTCGATCGCCGTGCGGCCGCCGTAAATCGGCGCGATCAGCGGCTGCACGATGCTGATCAGCCCGTTCCACGCGCGCACGTCGCCCCAGCTCTCGAGGTAGTGCGCCGCAGGCAGGTGCCAAGTGGCGAGTTGTGAGGTCTCGTCGTCGTACAGGCTGAGGTGAATGCTGGTTTTCACCTGACCGAGCGCCGCGGCGAAAGCGACGTCCGACGGCGCAGTGTAGGCCGGGTTTCCACCCAGGATGAGCAGCGTATCGACCGAGGGCAGCTCTGCGACCAGCGTCTTCAACGCTTGCACGTCGCTACCGGTCCCCGCGTCGGTGTCTTCCGTGTAGAACACGGTCCGACCGACGTTGCCGAGCAACGCGTTCAGGCGGTTTACCAGCGCGTGCACCTCGGCAGGCTGATCTGGACCGGTCACGACGATCGAACGGCCGACGTTCGCGAGCAGATCCTTCACCACCGCGCCGAGGAACTTGGCGACGGTCGGCTCGGCCAAGAATGGCGCGTTCGGCTTGGGCTGCGCGGCTCCGAGCTCGGGCAACGCGCGCACGTGCTGGCTGACTTCCGCATCGAGAAACGCCGCCACGGCCTTGATAAGCTCTGCGCGAACCGGCAACCGATGATCGGCGAGAGCGCCAGCGTGCGTGTAGCCGCTCTCGATCGCGTAGAGCCGGCTCATGTCGCCTTCGGGCTGACGGGTCTTGGAGAACGCCCGTGCGTTGCTCAAGCCTGCCGGGAAGGTGGCGGCCATGAAGTCGCCATCGAGCGTGACGACCAGGCGCGCCTGCTCGAACGCGAAGTGCGTGCGGTGCGGAGCCCCGAACGAGAGCACGCTGCCGGCGCGAGTCGAATCCGACGCGGTCGGCTCGTAAACGACCCACTTCGCTTGCGGCATGGCAGCCGCAACCTGACGACGAAGCTGAGCCAGCGTGGGCGAAGAGCTGCGCTCCGAAAGGATGCAAAGGCCCGCACCTTGCTTCGCGCGCAGCCCGGCAAAGTGCTCCTTGGCGAACGCATCGAACTCTCCGTAGGTGCTCGGCTTTCCGCCTTTGCGCACCGAGTCGCTGCGGTCCGGATCGTACATCCCGAGCACGCTCGCCTGCTGGTAGACGCTGCAGGCGCCGAGGCTTTCCGGGTGGAGCGGATTACCGTCGACCTTGATCGGTCGACCGTCGTAGCTGGTGACGTGGAGGCCCACGGCGACGCCGTTGAGCTCCATCGCGGTCGCGAACTTGCGGGGCACTCCGGGGATCATCCCCTCGGGACGCCGGCTCAACGGAACGAGCTTGTCTTCCTGCCAACGACAACCGGCAACGCCGGCCATGGCGAAGGAGGCACCCATGAGCTCGAGAAAGCGACGCCGCTCCGGGGAGTTCGGCGGGGCCTCTTCAAGTGGGGTGGCGAATTCACGCTCGACGTACTCCCGAAACTCCGGAGTGTTCTCGAGCTCAGCGAGGCTGCGCCAGTAGCGGGGCTTGAACTTCTTCAGCGATGACATGTCGAGCAGTCCGTCGGGGGAGCGATGTGGTTCTTCTCGCGCAGACTCTTGCCGTACTCAGCCGGATCGCCCGGCGCCTTCCAGGCCATGTTGGTGACCTCTTCGGGCGGCCGCAGGTTCGGGTCCGGGTTGCGATGGCAGTCGAGACACCAGCCCATGCTGAGCGGTGCGAATTGGTAAACCTCTTCCATCTGGTCGACGCGGCCGTGGCAGCTCACGCAACCGATGCCACGCACGACGTGCGCGCTGTGGTTGAAGTAGGCGTAGTCCGGCAAATCGTGGACTTTCGTCCACTCGACGGGCTTGCCGGTGGCGTAGCTCTCGCGCACCGGCTCGAGCGCCGGACTCTGCGTGTGCACCTTCGCGTGGCAGTTCATGCAGGTCGCCGTGGGCGGGATCGCGGCGACCGCCGCCTTCTCCACCGTGTTGTGGCAGTACCGGCAGTCGAGGCCGAGCTGGCCCGCGTGCAGGGCATGGCTATAGGGCACCGGCTGTTTTGGCATGTAGCCGACGTCGGTCGTCTTCGGCGACGCGCCGTACCAAACCAATCCGATCAGGTAGAGCGGCGTCACGCCGAGAGCGATACCAGCAAGCTGGCGGGTTTTGTTCGCCCAGCGCGGAAACACGAAGACTTTCATTGCTAAGGACCGGAGGCTCGGGATGGCGGCAGATTGCGGGCGGTACCCGACCGGCAGATCGGGCCTGGCGGAAAGAGCCACTCGTGCGTGTCCACGACCCACGCCGCACCGCAACGCGAGGTCACGCGGTTGGATCGGAGCTGGAGGGAGCCGTCAGGGCACACGCTTGAGGGACACTCGGCGCGCACCTCCCAACGTCTCGCGGGGCTGCAGACAAGCTGCTCGCGCCTCCGCCACTGGCTGGTTCCGTGCGCGCGGAAGGAGTCTCTTGGGTTTGACGCGCGACCTTATGCGCTCCCCGCACAGAAATGTAAATGATTACCGGCCACAAACAGGCAACTTATTGAAATTGCTAGCTTATGTGACCGAACGCGGCGAGCCGCCCCAGCCGCTCGACGCGCGCTTCCCCCGAGATACTCCGCGAAACGCCGGCGTCTACCGAGCGAAACCAAACGCGCGTGAAGCGCTGCCCGCTCGGAAGCGGGCAGCGACTCAGAACTCGCGCATTTGCTTACGGATCTTACCGATCGCTTGCTCTTGCAGCTGACGGATGCGCTCGCGCGACAGGTTGTACTTGTCGCCGATTTCTTTCAGCGTGAGTTCGTCCTCGTTGTCGAGACCGAAACGCCAACGAATGATCCGCGACTCAATGGGCGTGAGCGTGCCGAGCAACCGCTTCACTTCCTCGGCCCACTTCTGGTTGGCCAGGCAGTCGTAGGGCGAGAGCGCATTTTCCTCGACCAGGAAGTCGATGAAGCGCCGACCGTCCTCGTCACCCACCGGGCGATCCAGAGAGAACGGAGTGTCCGCGTAAAGGTCTTTGACCTTGTCGAGCTTATCGCGCGGAACGCCGGTCTCTTTTTCCAGCTCCTCGATCGTGGGCTCACGACCCGTGCGAGCGATGATGGTCTGCGTGGCGCGCGAAACGCGGTTGTACGTGTCGAGCATGTGCACGGGGATGCGCACCGCGCGGCCCTTGTCTGCCAGTGCCCGGCTGATGGCGTGCCGAATCCACCACGAAGCGTACGTGGAGAAGCGGTAGCCGCGCGTGTGATCGAAGCGCTCCACCGCCTTCATCAGGCCGATGTTGCCTTCCTGAATCAGGTCGATGAGCGGCAGGCGACCGCGGTTGTAGCGGCGCGCGATGCTGACCACGAGCCGCAGATTTGCCTTCACGAAGCGGTTCTTCGCGTGGCGCTGGGTCGAGTCCGCCTTCTCCACCCGCTCCACGAAGCGACGGTACGCCGCGGTCTCGGGCACGGGCGCGCGCATCGGCGCGTCCTCGGTGGGCTCCTCCATGGCCTGGCGAGCGATGCGAATGGCGCCGGCCATCCACACGCGATCCGAGTCCGGCAGGCGCACCGAGCGCGCGAGCGACTCACACAAGTCGCCCCACTCGCGCTGCTGGTCCGCGTGAAACTTCGAGCGCTGCTTCTTGTGCACCTTCGAGAGGCGGCGCAGCTCCGCTACTTGCGGAATTTCCGGTCGCTCTTCCGGAGGGTTCATCGCGGTGACGTCACGCTCCAAGCTGTCGAGGATGAGCTCCGCGACCGGAACGTACGCGAGCAGCGCCGACCACAAGTGCACTTCCGCCTGCTCGACTGCTTGCGCAGCCTGGAGCTCTTCATCCGGCCCCATCACCTGATGGGTGGCCATGTCGCGGAAGTATCGCGACAGCGTGGAATCAGTGGCGCCATCGACGTCCGTGCCGGCAGCCGGCTCCGGCGCCATCGACCCGAGATCGGCCTCCTGAAACTCTTCGGCCTCCGCGCTGGCGGGCGGCTCCGTCGCGCTCGCTCCACGCGAAGGCGCGGCCTCCGCTACGTCGTCCGCGTAGTCGTCTTCGTCCTTACGCGAAGCGCCCGCGGGCGGTGCATCGGGCACCTCGTTTCGAACACGAGAGGCTTCCGACCGTGCGGCCTTCTTCGACCCAGAGGGGATCACTTTGGCGGTTGCGGATGTGGTCACTGGCGTCTCCTCCTCCGACTCATGGTTAAGCAAATTGCGTGCCTTCGAGGCAGACCGCGGGGACTCCGCCGCGTGGCGCGCACCAGCCCCCACTTTTCGTGCGGGCAAACGCCGCGATGAGCTGCTGGAAACCGGAGAGGAGCGGAGTGTCATGATCGGGGACTCGGTGGGATGGGTACGTCTGGTGCGGTTAGTTAGATGTGCGAAAACTAGGAAATGTGCTGGAAGAAGTAAGCAGCCGTCGGATTTTCATGGCGCCGAAGGATGCTTCAGCTATCAACAGTGGGAACGGCCCGATTCTTCCTGAGTGTTAGGGTGACTGGTCGATATCCTTCATTCGATCGAGCGCTAAGAGTTCAGTGCCCGCTGGGGCACCAACTGTGGCGTTGATCTAGAACTTCGGTCCTGTTGTAAACTTCGTCAAGGTGCCTTCGGGGAGGGGCAACCAGAGTTTACGACTATGAAATAATTGCAGGGCCCCGACCCGGCCGGCACACGCTGTGCCTCGTAGGACACTAACGTCGCGGACGCGCGAGACGACACCCTTAGAGGTCGGCTCGCGCAGATTGCTTCAACGAAAAGTGCAACCTGGGTGGGACATGCCGAGCTCACCACCGCTGCGGGTGAAACGGGCTGGTATCCGCCACACGGAGTTAGTCTCCGGAACCCGCCCGAACCCGTCAGGCCGTCGGGCGGGACGGCGGAGGCTGGCTCAGGCGCTCGCAGCGAGCTGCGTCAGCTTCTGAAAGCCGGCGCTGTCGTGCACGGCCAGATCGGCCAGCACCTTGCGATCGAGCTCGAGCCCGTTCTTCTTCAGCGCGCTGATGAAGCGGGAGTAGCTGACGCCATTGCTGCGGCACGCGGCGTTGATGCGCGCGATCCAGAGCTGCCGGAAATCGCGCTTACGCAGCTTGCGTCCAGCGTAGGCGTACTGCCAGGACTTCCACAGTACGCGCATCGCCTGGCGGTAGTGGTTCTTGCGACCACCCCAGAAACCCTCGGTTTGCTCGAGAACTCGCTTGTGGCGACGGCGGGGACTGGGACCTCGTTTAACGCGGGACATGCCGATGCTCCTCTAACTCAGCCGTACGGCAGAAGGATCTTGATGCGCCGCTCAGTGCCCTGCGCGACGATGTCGTTGTCTCGCAGGCGGCGACGGCGCTTGCGGGACTTACCAATGAAGCCGTGCTGCGCGCCGCCCTTCGGGCGACGGATCTTCCCGCTCCCGGTGACGCGGAACCGCTTGGCCGCAGCGCGATTGGTCTTCATTTTCGACATGTGGGGGACTCCGAACGAGCGATGACGAGACGGTAAGGGGGACCGGACCTCTCCCAGCGGGGCGTCCGGAGCGCGGTCTTATGAAGGAAGCCCGCCGATTCGTCAAGAGCGGGGCCCAAAGGGCGTGAAACGAGCCGAAAATCCGCTGGTATTTCGACGCTCAGGGAGGCGGCAAGCACAGGGCGTAGCGCTGGACCCGGAGCTGGTCCCGACCGTCCGCAAGCGGCTCGACCCAGCCGATGGCCGCGGTTCGGCCGATCAGCGCCGCAGCGGCTAGATCGGGACCTCGAAATCCATGCGCTTCGTCCGTAGCCTGGGTCGAGAGCACCAGGGTTTCACCGACCTGCTTGGTGATCGGCGGTTGAGTGAGCGTGGCGCTCGTCCCAAAGTCAGCTCGAATGAGCAGCGCGACGATCGACGCGGTGACCTCGTCGTTGCCGCCCGGTGCGAGGTTCGGCAGCACGTCCACGTAATACAGCACGCCCGCCGGATCCCCTTGTAGGTGCGCGGTGGCGAGCGCGATGTTGCGCGTGAAGTTCTGCGCTTCGTTGGCGTCACAACCGGTGTCCGCGGCGCAGCCGTTCGGACCGCAGAGCACGACCTTGCTTTCGGTCGTGAGAAAGCCGGTGCCGGATTTGGTCCAGTTCGTAAACCAGAGCCCGGCCAGGCTGGTCGGAGCGGCTACAGCCCCGTAGTAAAGGCCGTCGCTCGGCTGGCACTCGGTTGCGGTGGCTTGCCCGCCCGCTTCGCTCTGCAGGAAGACGCCGTGAGTCGAGCCCGTGTAGAGCACTGCGGGTTGATTCGCGCGCGTCGCGATCAGCGTCACGGTGGACGCCGGCGTGGCGTTGCTCCCGAGCTGGAACTGGCGCGGATTGCTGCCATTGTCGACCGAGATCGAACCGTCGGCATTGATCCAGGTACCCCACACTGCGTCGCCGATCTTCCGCGCGTCCGGGTGGTGGAGCTGAGCTTCCAAGTTCGGGTTTTGAAAATAGGTCGAGCCCACCGCCATGCGCCCGAGCGGCTGGAAATCAGCGTCGAACTTGATGTGCCAAACCTTGGCGCCGGCTCCCACCAAATCCTTGAGCGCCACGTAAGCGTGCACCTGCAGCCCGGCGCTCTCGTCGACCGCGAGAGAGGCCATGCTGATGGGTTCGCCCGCCGCAGCGAGGCCGCTCAGGCGTGCCGCTTCGGAGAGCCCGGCGTTGCTCGCGACCGGCAAGCGGTAAATGGCCGCGTCCGCGGCAAAGCCGACCTTCGACAGCGCGGACAGGTAAAATTCGCTCGAGCCGGCGACCATGCTGAGCTGGTAATGCCGATCCGCAACCACGGGCGGATACTCGCGCTCGAGCACCAAGCCATCGACCGGCTGCTGCACGCACTCGGGGCCGCTGCCTTGATCGACGCAGCGCGCGACCGTGCACGGATCCGAGTCCTCCATACACGGGCCGCAGTCGGCGCCACCGCCGCCGCCACCAGCGCCGGAAGTCCCGTTCGAACCTCCCCTGCCCGTTTCGCCCGCGGACTCGCCCTCACCGCCTGAACCATTACTGCCGGCGGCGCCGCCGGTGGCCAGCGGCTCGCCGTTCTGCAGCTCATCGAAGTCCAGGATGAACATGCACGACGACAGCATCACGGGCAGCAGCAGCGCCACGCGCATGATCAAAACCTCCACGCGGCGCCAGCGCGGGCCCCGTCAACGGTCGGGACGACGCTGAGTGCGAGCGAATCGCCTCCTGAAGCGCCGGGTTTTTCGAGTACGAGCAGAGTGACACCCACCCCGACGCCGACTACCGCGAGCCCGGTGAACACGGTGCTGGTCAGCGCAAGCGCGCGACCCGTCGAGAGATCACCATCGGAGCAGCGCGGACTGCAGTCCGATTTGGCGCTCTGGTACTCGCTGTTCGCGAAGATCCCCGTGACGACCGCGGCGCCAGCAGAAACGGCACCGACGCTGAAGGCAATCAGCATTGGGGTGCGATTGGGTGCCGGAGGCGACGCTGGAACGGGCGCGGGCGCCGGGGGTGGAGCAGACGGCGGGGGCGCGCCGGCCGGAGCGGGCGCAGGAGGGGCGGCGGGCGCAGGAGGGGCGGCGGGCGCAGACGGCGGCGTGGCGGCTTGGCGCTTCTCCAGATTTTGAATGCGAAGCTTGACGGTCTCGATGTCGGCGTTCTTCGGCGCTTCGCTCAGGTATTGGCGCAGCGCGGCGAGGGCGCCGGTGACGTCGCCGCGACGCTCCTGCACGACCGCGATGTTCAGCAGAATCTCCGGGCGCTTCGAGAGGTCGTAAGCCTTCTGGAAAGCGCGCAGCGCGTTCTCGTAGTCGCTCTCTTCGAGGTACGCGACGCCGGATTCGAAATGACGGCGCGCCATGTCGTCGGCCGTGTCGCCCGCTTGCGCGTGCGCAACGCCGGCCGAAAGGAGCAACCCGGTGAACGCGGTGGCCCGCAACCAATAGCCCGCGGTTCGGAGCTCCAATCCGAGGCGACCCATCGAGACACCCATATCACGCCGGATCCGCGGAGCTAAGTAAGCGGGCGCAGGGCCGTACGGTTTCCGGGACGCGGTCGCCCGGATTTTCGCCGGAGCTGGACGAGACATCCGCAGCGCGTCCACCGGCCACCAGGCCAGGTGTCACGCAAGCCGCGCGAAGTCGCGATCAACGCAAAAGCGACTAGACGCCGCGAGGTGTGTGCTAAGGCGCACCCCGATGCCGCGGCGGAACGACGTCAACAAGATCCTGCTCATCGGCTCGGGCCCGATCGTCATCGGTCAGGCGTGCGAGTTCGACTACTCCGGAACACAAGGCGCCAAAGCGCTCACGAGCCTGGGCTACGACGTCGTGCTCGTGAACTCGAACCCAGCGACGATCATGACCGATCCGGAGCTGGTGCGCCGAACCTACATCGAGCCGCTCACGGTCGAGACCCTGTCGGCCATCATCGAGCGTGAGCGCCCGGACGCGCTGCTGCCGACGCTCGGAGGGCAGACCGCGCTGAACCTCGCGCTCGAGCTGCACGGACGAGGCGTGCTGTCGAAGCACGGCGTGCGCTTGATCGGCGCGCAGGTCGACGCCATCCGCAAAGCCGAAGATCGCCAGCTGTTCAAAGAGGCGATGAAGAACTGCGGGCTCGAGTGCGCGCGCAGCGGCTTCGCGACCACGATCGAAGAGGCCCGCACGATCGTCGAGACCACCGGCTACCCGGTGATCCTGCGCCCCAGCTACACCATGGGCGGGACCGGCGGCGCGGTCGTGTATCGCCCCGAAGATCTCGACGCCAAGGTGGCCTGGGCGATTCAGCAATCCCCGACCGGACAAGTGCTGGTCGAAGAGAGCGTGATCGGCTGGAAGGAGTACGAGCTCGAAGTGATCCGCGACTCCGCGGACAACTTCATCGTCGTCTGCTCGATCGAAAACGTCGATCCGATGGGCGTGCACACCGGTGACTCGATCACGGTGGCCCCGGCCATGACCCTGACCGACCGCGAATATCAGCGTCTGCGCGACGCGGCGCGCGCGGTGATGCACGAAATCGGCGTGGAGACCGGCGGCTCGAACGTGCAGTTCGCGGTCGATCCGAAGACCGGTCGCGTGCTGGTGATCGAAATGAATCCGCGCGTGTCGCGCTCGAGCGCGCTCGCCTCCAAAGCCACCGGCTACCCGATCGCGAAGATTGCCGCCAAGCTCGCGGTGGGCTTCACGCTCGACGAGCTCGAGAACGACATCACCGGCACCAGCGCCGCGTTCGAGCCGACCATCGACTACGTGGTCGTGAAGTGGCCGCGCTTCGCGTTCGAGAAGTTCCCGGGCGCCGACCCGCGCTTGGGCACGCAGATGAAGAGCGTGGGCGAAGCAATGGCCATCGGGCGCACCTTCCCGGAGGCGCTGCAGAAAGCCGCGCGCTCGCTGGAGACCGGCAAGTCCGGCCTCGTCTCGCTCGTCGATCGCATCGACTATCGCTTGCTCGCGCGCGAGCCCGACACCGAGCGCGATCTGACGCGCGACGCGCCCCCCGCTGCCAAGCCGCGCGAGACGCTTCCGCCGCCGAGCGGAGACGAAATCAAGACCGCGCTAGAGAAGCTCGTGGCCGTGCCCACCGCCGACCGCCTGTTTTACGTGGCGGACGCGGTCCGTGCGGGCATCTCGCTCGAGCGCGTGAACCAGCTCACCGGCATCGATCCCTGGTTCCTGTCGCAAATCGGGCGCCTGGTTTCGACCGAGCAGGAGCTGGCGAAGGCGGCTGAGCTCGGCCCGGAGCTGCTACGTGGAGCGAAGCGCTTGGGCTTCAGCGACGCGCAAATTGCGGCGCTGCGCGGCACCGACGCCGAAAGTATTCGCAAGCTGCGCGGCGCTCAGGGGCTGCACGCGGTGTACGGGCGCGTCGACACCTGCGCCGCGGAGTTCCCCGCCAAGACGCCCTACCTCTACTCGACCTTCGAGACCGAGTCCGAATCGGAGGTCTCGAACAAGCAGAAGGTGATCATCCTCGGGGGCGGACCGAACCGCATCGGGCAGGGCATCGAGTTCGACTACTGCTGTTGCCACGCGGTGTTCGCGCTACGCGAGCTCGGGCTCGAGACCATCATGGTCAACTGCAACCCCGAGACGGTGTCGACCGACTACGACACCTCGGATCGCCTGTATTTCGAGCCGCTGACGTTGGAAGACGTGCTCTCGATCACGCGCGAGGAGCAGAGCCGCGGCGAGCTTCTGGGGGTGATCGTGCAATTCGGCGGACAGACACCGCTGAAGCTCGCGGTGCAGCTGGAGCGCGCCGGCGTGCGCCTGCTCGGCACCCCGGCGGACGCCATCGATCGCGCCGAAGATCGCAAGCGCTTCGACGAACTACTGACCAAGCTCGGCATGCGCCGCCCGCGCGCCGGCACGGCCACCAGCCTGGAAGAGGCCCGCGCCATCGCGCGCGACATCGGCTACCCGGTGTTGGTCCGGCCCTCTTACGTGCTCGGCGGCCGCGCGATGATGATCTGCACCGCCGACAGCGAGCTCGAGGCTTACGTGGGCTTGGCCATCGAGGCCGCGCGTGAAGAGGGCGGCTCGCAAGTGCTGCTGATCGACCAATTCCTGAAGCAAGCGACCGAGGTCGACGTGGACCTGGTCTCCGATGGCAAGCGCGCCGTGATCGGCGGCGTGATGCAGCACATCGAAGAGGCCGGCGTGCACTCGGGCGACTCCACCAGCGTGCTGCCTCCGCATTCGCTCGACCCCGACGTGGTCGCCCAGATCGAGCGCGACGCGCGCGCTCTGGCGCTGGAGCTCGGCGTGATTGGCTTGATGAACGTGCAGTTCGCGGTGAAAGATCGCGACGTGTACGTGCTCGAGGTCAACCCGCGCGCCTCGCGCACGGTGCCCTTCGTGGCCAAGGCCACGGGTCGCCCGCTGGCCAAGATCGCCGCCAAAGTCATGGCAGGGAAAACGCTGGACGAGCTCGGCATCGACGAACGCCCGCTGCCCATGCACGTGGCGGTGAAGGAGTCGGTGTTCCCGTTCTCCAAGTTCCCGGGTGTCGACACCATTCTCGGCCCGGAAATGCGCTCCACGGGCGAGGTCATGGGTATCGCGCTGAATTTCCCAGCCGCGTTCGACAAGTCACTGGCCGCCTCCGGCTTCGCTCTGCCCGACCGCGGCCGCGCGTTCATCAGCGTGAAGGACGACGACAAGGGCCAGGCCTGCCACGTCGCGCGCCGCCTCAGAAACCTGGGCT
Organism: Polyangiaceae bacterium; assembly: GCA_035549735.1. Classification (GTDB taxonomy): domain Bacteria; phylum Myxococcota_A; class Polyangia; order Polyangiales; family Polyangiaceae; genus PMG-095. Next base: position 54,801 of record DASZQI010000084.1, read on the forward strand.
TCGAGATCGTGGCCACCGGCGGCACCGCCGAAGCGCTCGGCGCCGCACGCTTGCCGGTGGAGCGCGTGAACAAGGTGCTGGAGGGGTCGCCTCACGTGGTCGACCAAATTCGCGAAGGCCGCATTCAGCTGGTGGTGAACACCACGCAGGGCACCAAGGCGATCGCCGACAGCTACTCGATTCGCCGCAACGCGCTGCTCGCCAACATCCCCTACTTCACGACCTTGTCGGCGGCGCTGGCCGCGGTCGACGCGCTCGAGTTCGCTCACCACGCGCACGGCCACGTCCAGGTTCGCAGCATTCAAGAGTGGCACTCCCGCTCGGGTTCGCGCGGGTAACGCGATGCGCGGGCTCGGCCTCGCGATTGTCCTTGCTGTTCTGAGCGCGGGTTGCCTCGGTGGCTCTCTGGTCGACGCGCGCGTGAGTGAAGCGCGCGACGCCGAAGGCGCACTCGACACCCTGCACGACTACGAGATCGGACAGAGCGCCGCGCAAGCGCGCGTGGCAAACCTGGAAGGGCTCTATGCGGCCTCGGGCGGAGACTCGCGCGTCGCGCTGCTCCTCGCGCGCGCGTGGACCAAGCTGACCTTCGAATTTACGCTCGACGACTACGAGCGGGCGCTCGAAAACGGGGACAGCCCCGCCGAAAACTATCAGCGCCTGCGCGCTCAAGCCGGCTTTCGCCGCGGACAGTTCTACGCGGATGCCTGGTTGGAGCGTCGCGCACCCGGCTTTGGCGCCGCGCTCGGCGACGACCAAGCGCTCGCCGGCTGGCTCACTCGCAGCGTGCGTGACGCGGACGCGGCCGAGGCGCTCCTCTGGGCGGGCCTTTCCCGAATCGGCGACGCCGACGCGGCCCAGCCCGAAGCGGCAGCCAGCAGTGCGGAAAAGGTCCGACGCGTCGGCGCGATCCTGCTCCGCCACTCGCTCTCGCTTTCGTCGACTGCCGCGTCGGGCCTCGGCCATCTCGGCCTCGCATTGGCCGCGGCCTCCGGCGCGGCCGCCGACTTGGGGCTGGTCGAACGGGAGCTCGCCCTCGCTGAATCGGCCGCGCGCGGTCGCCTGCTGGTCCCGCTCTTCCGCGCACGGATGCTCGCCTGCAAGCGCGACGATCGCCGGGGCTTCGAACGTGACCTCGATCGCATTCTGCGCGAAAGCGACCCAGCACCGGCGCTGCGCCTGGAAAACGTGGTCGCCAAGCGACGGGCGCGCCGCTACCTGACGAGTCATGTGGTGGGCGCCGAGTGCTTCGACGCGGCAAAAACAGACGCGCCGCGTGGCGCGCCCGCAGCGCGATAGCGATCGCCTCCCGCGCCCTAGTCGGGCCGAGCGGACGCCGTGCTCACCCATCCGCCAGGTACCTTCAGCAGTTCGAGCTGACTCAGGCGCGCGCTGCGGTGCAGGTCGCGAATGCGACTTTCCGTATAGGAACGCACGGGGCAAGAGTAGCGTGCCTGCCTGAGCAACATGCGAAGCCCGGCCTCCGGCCAGGAGACGACCACGCTGGCGCGGGCGTACTCGGCGATCCGGGTCAGGAACTGGCGCGGCTCGTCGACGTAGTCGAAGACACCCAGCGCGACTACCAGATCGAAACTCTTCGCGTCGAACGAATGACCCATGAAGTCGCCCTGAATGAAGTGGCACCGGTCATCGACACCTCGGCTTCGAGCTTGCTCACGCGCTAGTTCGTTCATGCTCTCGGCGAAGTCGATGCCTGTCACCGCGCGCGCGTGTCCTTCCTGGATCAGAGCGACGCTGTTGATTCCCGGGCCTGAGCCGACGTCTAGTACCGTCGGCTCAGGGAGCTTGCGACACACGTCAATCGCGACCATCGCGCGAAGGAAGATGGCCTTGCGGAAGACGCGGTCGAACCAGGACGGGTCGGTGTAGTAGTCGTTGAAAAGATTGGCGCGACTAGCCCAGTAGCGGAGTACAGTCTGATCTTTCGCAATCATCGGCGAGCTCCTGACACGTTACGAATCGCAGGGTCTGCAACAAGAATCGGACCTTTTGAGTGAAACTTTTTCGGAACAAATTCCAACGGACGTTCAACGCCGTGCGCCGTGCCCGCGAAAAGCACATGCCGTGCGGAATGTCCGACGTGACGTCCAACGGCTCGGAGTCGAACTCGTAGGGGTGCGTGTAAACGATGAACGGGCGCTTGGCCTGATGAACCCGACGCGAAATGGGACCGAGTAAGCGCTCCGGCACGAGCCTCAGGTAACCACCCCCCGACACCGGCCAGTCGGCGCCCGCCCAGGACATCACCGTGAGCGGCAGCTCCACGATGTGCCCCCCGTGAGGCAGCTCGTAGTTTCTGGGACAAGGATCGAACCCAGCGATTCCGTAACGGACCAGCTCCTTCGGGAAAATGCTGCTGTCGTAGCGAAGCCCGAGCTCCGAAAGCACCTCGAGAACGTGCAGATTCTGCCGCGTAATCGAGAACACGGGGGCGCGAAAGCCGTGAACCCGGGCGCCGGTGATATCGGAGACGAGGGCCACCGAATCTGCGATGTCGCGGCGCACGGCGTCGACGTCCAGCCGAGTAAACTGGACGTGGTTCGTCCCGTGTACGGCGACCTCATGCCCCTCGGCGTGAATTCGTCGCAGCAGATCCACGCGATGCCTAGCCAGCATTCCGAGGCAGAAGAACGTCGCTTTGGTGCCGGTCTCCGCCAGCAGTTCGAGCACGATGCGCGTCTGACGATCGATATCCGGGCGCGGGTTCGGTGCAGTCCGCGTGTAGTAGGAGCAATTCAGCTGCCCAAAGTCCTCCCAATCGACCGTGAGGCACGCAGTGTTAAAGCCCGCTGCGGAATCTCGCACGGGAACGCGCCATGGCTCCGCCCTGCTCCTCTTCATGACCCACTCCTAGCCGCTCGAGTTCGTTCGAATCTCTGACGTGCTGAATGAGTGGTCGCTGGCTACCCGACTTGGTGAACGAATTTCGCTCGGCTCGCCACGCCGCGCTAGTGCTAAAGACGAATGGCTTTCCAGTCGCCGCTTCGGAATTTCAGCACCATGACGATGGTCAGCAGCACCACGTAGGTGGTCGCGGCAGACCAGATGCCAGGCAGGCCGAAGCCGAAGGTGATACCGAGTAGCCAGGCGAGCGGCACTAGACAGCCGAAGTGCAACACCAGCTCGACGAGCATGACGAACCGCGTGTTGCCCGCGCCGAACAGGGCTTGGGTCAAGATCATGCCGGTAGCGATCAGGGGCGTGCAGATGCCCATCAAGCGCATGGGCCCGAGCGCCGCGGCGTGAACGGCTTCGCTTCGGGTAACCAGGTCGAGTAGCTGATGCGTGAAGACGACGCCTTCGAGTAGACCGACCACGCCGAAGATGGCGAGCCCGAGGCGCACGGAGACCCAGCCGAAGCGAGTGGCCTTGTCGGGAGCGCCCTCCCCAAGGGACTGGCTGACCAGGGTCGCGGTCGAGGTACCGAACGCGAGGCACGCGGTGAAGGTCAGCTTCAGCACGCCGACAATCAGCATGGTGGCGGCGCTATTGACGGCCTCGGCTCGCCCGCCCGGGCAATCTGGCGAGACCATGGCCGCGTGCGAGACCGAATCGAGCTGGCTGACGATCGTGGAAAATAGGGCGAAGCCGGTCATCACGGCCACGGTCGCGATCGCACTCGGAACGGAGAGCTTGAGAATGTCCCAGGTCGCGCGCCGGGTGACATTGCCCATCGCGAACGGCTGGTACTCGCGGCGATAGTTGGCGCGCAGCGCCCAGCCGATCATGATTGCCAGGCCGATCCATGTCGAGATGAAGCCGGCCAGACCCGCGCCGCCGATGCCCATGCGCGGCGCGCCCCAACGTCCGAAGATGAAGGCGATGCACAGGAGCACGTTCATCACGTTCATCACGATCGAGGAGATCATGTGCACGTGGGTCTTGCCGATGCCGTCGAAGAAGGCCTTGAACGAGAAGGTCATGGCCATCGAGGTGATGCCCAGAAGCCGCCAGCCCAAATAAGAGCGAGCGGCTTCGCGCACCTCGGGCACCCGGATCAACAGATCGAGCACGAACGGCATCGCCAGATAACCCAGAAGGGTGAACACGATGCCGGACCCCAGCGCGAACAGCCAGGAGTTCGCGAGCACCGCCCCCGCCTCGGTGGGCCGCTTCTCGGCGAAGCGGCGCGCAGCGATGGCCTGGGTGCCGACCGAAATAGCGCTGAGCGAACCGCCGAACATCCAGAGCAGAATCAGGGACGGCAGCAGCGCAGCCTGCGCGTTGGACGACTCCGGGCAGGGCAGCCGCGACAGGAAGATGATGTCGACTTCGTTGACCGCGCTCTGGGCGAGCATGGCCAAGACGGTCGGTATCGCGAGCCGAAGCACGACGCGATACGGAGATCCGGCGGTGGCGACGGGGACGCCGGACGCATTGGGGATCGCTGCCATTACGGAGGCTCGGGGGTTTTTAGGTGCCTTCCGGCGCCTCCGCAAGCTCCCGCGCCCGGCGGCACTCCGAATCACCGGAAATGCGCGCCGGAAGTGGCTAGACCGGAATTATTCCCGGCTTTTCGTGACGGCTTTTGGTCAGTCGCGTAGCGCGACCGACTCGGAGCCGGTCAGCGAGCGCAGGAGCTCGCGCGCCTGAGGGCCTGCCGCCGGATCCTCGGCGAGGGGGTTCAACAGGGCGAGCGCACGCTCGCGATGACCGGTCGCCCGTTCCAGTCGCGCGAGATCGAGGCGCGCTGTCGGGCTCTTGTCGAGCTCGACGCGCCGGCGAGCGAAGCGTAGCGCCTCACCCCAGGAGCGATTCTTCTGCAGCGCCTTGATCAGCGAGTCGAGCACCGCGGGGCTGTTCTTGTGTTGGCGCGCGGCGTGGCGGAGTAGCTCGAGCGCGCGCAGTTCGCGACCCTTGTCGCTCAAGGCCTTGGCTTCGGCGAGCACGCTGGCAATCGCTGCGTCTTTGTCGGCCGGTGCCGAGTCGGTCTGGTCGGCGCTCGCGACGCTGGCGTCGACCTCGCCGTCATCCGCCTCGTTGGCCTCGCTCGACGCGCTCGCTTCGCTCGCGTTGGGCGCGGCCACGGCGGTGTCAGCGTCAGCATCGGCGGGCTTCGCTTCGGGTGCGGCCGGCAAGAGCGCGACCGGTGCCGCGGCCTTGGCTTCCGGCAGGGCGCGATTGCGCTCGGCGATCAAGGCGGCGCGGCGGGCCTGCACCCGTCCGGCAAAGCCCGCCACGCGCTCGCTGGCCATTTGGAAGCCGTCGCGCAGCGCCGTGCCGACGCCCGGCTGACGCACGACCGTGTGCATCAGCAAGGCCGAGCCCGCGAATAACAGCGACATCAGCACCAGGCTTCCCGCGCGGCGGCGCAAGGGCTTCTTCACCGCGGGAGTTACGAGCAGCGCTTCGAGCTCGCGCCGGAACGCGGCCGCGCTCTCGGGGCGTTGCTCGGGGTTGGGGTCGAGCGCGCGGACCAGAGCGTGGTCGAGGCCTGCGGGCATTTTCGGCAGCGTGCCCCGCTCGCTCGGGCTTTCCGGCGCGCTCGCGGCTTTCCGAGCCAAAGTCTCGAGCGGACTCGCCGCATCGAACGGCAGCTCGCCGGTGAGCAGCTCATACAGCACCGCTCCGAGCGCGTAGACGTCGCTGCGCGCATCGGCGCGACCCTTGGCCTGCTCGGGCGCCATGTACTCGGGCGTGCCGACGATGGTCAGCGATTCCGCATTGGCCGTGTCGGCGCCCTCGCCCGCCGGCTTTTTCTCGGTGCTCTCCGCTTTGGCCACGCCGAAGTCGAGCACTTTGAGCGTCCCCGCTTGGGTCACGAACAGGTTCTCGGGCTTGATGTCGCGATGCACGACGCCCGCGCGGTGCGCGACCTCGAGCGCTCGGCAAGCCTGAATGCCGAAGTCGATGACCGAGCTCGGCGGTAGCTGTCGCTCACGATCGAGCCGCTTGGCGAGCGTCTCGCCCTCGAGCAGCTCCATTGCGTAGAACAGGCGCCCGTCGCGGCAGGAGCCGAAGTCGTGCACCTTGACCAAGTTCTCGTGGGTGAGCTGAGCCACGATCCGAGCTTCGCTGCGGAAGCGGCTCTGCGCCTCGGCGCTCATCGCGTCGCTCTCGAGCACCTTCAAAGCCACGGTGCGTCCGAGATCGGTGTGCACGGCCTCGTGCACGATGCCTGCTGCGCCGCGGCCCAGCTCGCGCAGGAGCTTGTAACGAGTGCCCGCGAGCAGCGAGGGATCATTCGTCTCGGGTGGTTCGGGCGACGGCGGCGGGACCACCACCCGCGGCTCGATCGATTTCGCTTCGGCCACGCGGCGCGCGAACTCGGCGCGGCTGCGCGCCGGCTCGGCGGGGTACAGGCGACGCATCAGATCCGAAATGCGCCCGCGCACGCTGCGATCGCCGTCGGCGAGGCTCGGCGCACGCTGCAGCAACTTCACGATGTCCGAGACCGCCTGGCGCGCATCGGGGTAGCGTTCGTCGAGGCGGGTCGCGGTGAGCTTGGCCAAAATCGTATCGATTTCGGGGGGTGCGCCGACCACGCGCGCGAGCGGAGGCAAGCCACGCTTACCGGCGCCGACCGCGACGAGGTGCGCCGAGGCATCGCCGGTGAGGAAGCGACGGCCGGCCAAGAGCTCCCACAAGATCACGCCGTAGGCGTACAGATCGGCGGGCACGCCACCCGGGCAGTTGTTGGCTACCTCGGGTGCCACGTACCCGGGCTTGGCGAACACCACGCCACTGATGGTTTGGCAGCGACGGTTCTGGCCGCGCGCCGTGCCGAAGTCGATCAGCTTCACTTCGCCGCCGTAGCCGATCATCACGTTCTGCGGGCTGAGATCGCGGTGCACGATTTCGAGCGGCTGGCCATTGGCGTCGGTGCGTTCGTGAATGTGGGTGAGCGCTTCGCCCATGCAGACCGCGAGCGCGAGCGCCTCGGGCCAACTGATGCGCACGCCGAGCTGGCCGCCGCGGGTGCGCACGTCGCTCAGATTGCGACCCTCGACGTACTCGACGACCACGTACGGCTTTTCACTGGCGTCAGTGGTTGCCTCCAGAATCTGCGCCACGCCGGGGTGCTGGAGCTGCGCCTGGATGCGAGCCTCGTCCAGAAAGCGCGCGACGAAGGAGCGGTCGTCGGCGTGGTCGGGCCGGATGATCTTGACGATCAGAGGGCGCTCGGCGCCCTCGATGCTGCGTGCTGAGGCCAGGTACACTTCGCCCATCCCGCCGCGGGCCACGCGGCTGAGCAAAGTGAAGCGTTCGAACGGTCGGGGCAGCGGCTCGGTCGCCTGCTCGGGCGGTGCCGTCACCGCCTGTTTCCCGAGTGATTTCAAGTCGTTTTCGTTCAGCTCCAGGGCCTGCATGGGCCGATGGTGTCAATGTAGGACACTGTGGTCAACAAATCGGGCACGGTCGGCCAGTGGGCCTCAATGGGAATGACTGGGGCACAGTGCCCGTTGAGCCGGCGAAGCGCGGGACTAGACTGCGCGCGAAGCAATGGCAGCGAGCGGGCACATGCAAAAGACGCCGCCGGCGCCCAACGGGGCGCGCGGGCGGGCGTTCGCGCGCGTCATGCCGCGTGAGCTTCGGCTCATGCTGTGCTTGCTGACCACGCTGCTGCTGTTCGTGTCGCGCCCAGCCGCAGCCATGGTGCTCGCTCCGATGTGCGGTGGTCACGGTGAGACGCTCACCGCTCCGCCGATCACGCGCAACGCGAAGGATTACCCGCTGGCTCCGAGTGGCTGCGATCGTAAGGACGATCCGCGCTTCGAGAATCATGCGCCGAACCCCGCGCCACCCTCGGCCCCATTGGTCGAGATCGTGCCGCGCCTGCCTCCAGTGCGCTACGGTCTGCCGCCTGCGCCCTATGTCTTGGTTCCGGTCGAGTCAGCGGTCGCGGGCGAGCGCCCGGGCTACGGCCGTGGCATCGAGCGACCCCCTCGCTGAGCGCCACGCTCCGCAGCGCGGAGCGTGTTTTCTCGAGGCCTTCGTAGAGTCCGCGTTCGACCGTGTCGGTCGAGCGTGATGCGTGCGCCCGGAGTCGGGTTTCGCCCAGTTTTCGGCGCGCGTAACCCCAGTTTTTCAGCATTCGAATTCGTTCGTACTTAGAGGAGTCAGTTTCATGAACAAGGGAACCGCAATCGTCGGCTTCATCATGAGCTTCATAGCCGGCGCGTTCCTGATGTGGGGCATCGACCGAGGTCGAGGCCCGGACATTCAGGCAGAGAGCGCAGCATCGGGCAGCGCGCCCGATCAATCCGCAGCCAGCGTCCCGGTGGGCGCGAAGGATCCGCAAAAGGGCAAGGCAGACGCGCCGGTCACGATCGTCGAGATCAGCGACTTTCAATGTCCGTTCTGCTCGCGCGTCGGTCCGACCATCAAGCAGGTCGAAGACACCTACAAGGATCAGGTCCGGATTGTGTTCAAGCACAACCCCCTGCCCTTCCACAATCGTGCGCGCCCCGCAGCCGAAGCCTCAGCCACCGTGTTCGGTCTCGGCGGCAGTCAGGCGTTCTTCAAGTTCCACGATCTCGCCTTCGCCAATCAGCAAAACCTGACTGACGAAAACTTCGAGGCGTGGGCCGTGCAGTCCGGCGTGGACAAGGCGAAGTTCAAGGAGGCCTATGCCGCGAAGAAATTCGCGTCCAAGGTCGACGAGGACCTGGCGTTGGCCCAAAAGATTGGCGCCAACGGCACGCCCGCGTTCCGCATCAACGGCGTGACCGTGAGCGGCGCGCAGCCCTTCGACAAGTTCAAGGAAGTGATCGATCAGCAGTTGGCGGAAGCCAAGAAGCTGGTCGCCAGCGGCACTCGCCCCGGCGACGTGTACGTTCAGCTCACCAACAAGAACCAGACCGCGCAGCCGGAGCAGCCCCAGAAGCCGGCGGACAAGAAGCCCGCGGCCGAGGACGAAGACGACAAGTCGGTTTGGAAGGTGCCAGTGCTCGCGGACGACCCCGTCAGGGGCCCGAAGGACGCGCTGGTCACCATGATCATCTACTCGGACTTCCAGTGCCCGTTCTGCAAGCGCGTCGAAGACACGCTGAAGCAGGTCGCGACCACCTACGGCAACGACATCCGCTTCGTGTGGAAGGACAACCCCCTGCCCTTCCACAACCGCGCCAAGCCGGCCGCGATTCTCGGCCGCGTGGCGTACAAGCAGAAGGGCGACAAGGGCTTCTGGGACGCGCACGACGCCATGTTCGACTCGGCGCCGAAGCTGGAAGACGACGACCTGAAAGCCGTGTCCGAGAAGATCGGGCTCGACTGGGGCGCTGTTAAGGCGGCCATCGACGGTAACAAGTTCGCGGATCGCCTCGACCAGAGCATCGAGTCGGCCACGGATTTCCAGGCCCGCGGCACGCCGCACTTCTTCATCAACGGCGTGCGTCTCAGCGGAGCGCAGCCGTTCGAGAAGTTCAAGGCGACGATCGACGAGCAGCTCGCCAAGGCCAAGGGCTTGGTGGGCAAGGGCACCCCGCGCAACAAGATCTACGAAGAGGTCACGCGCGAGGGCAAAGAGCCGCCGCCTCCGGAGAAGAAGGAAGTTCCGGCACCTGACGCTGCCAGCCCGGTCAAGGGCGCGAACAACGCCAAGGTCACGGTTCAGATCTTCTCCGATTTCCAGTGCCCGTTCTGCAAGCGGGTGGAAGACACGCTGCACTCGCTCGAGAGCGCGTACGGCAACAAGGTGAAGTTCGTGTGGCGTCACATGCCGCTGCCTTTCCACAAGGACGCGCCCCTGGCCTCGGAAGCGGCTCAGGAAGCGTTCGCGCAGAAGGGCAACGCGGGCTTCTGGAAGTTCCACGACAAGCTGTTCGAGTTGCAGCCCGACATTCAGCGTCCGTCGCTGGAGAAGGTCGCGCAGGAGCAAGGCCTGGACATGGATAAGTTCAAGGCAGCGCTCGACTCGGGCAAACACAAGGCGAAGGTCGAGGCCGACACGAAGATCGGAAATACCGCTGGCATCAACGGTACGCCGGCCTTCGTGATCAACGGCTACTTCTTGAGCGGCGCTCAGCCCGAGGCCGCGTTCAAGAAGCTCATCAGCCGCGCCCTGAAGGAAGCCGAAGGCAAGTAGTCCTTCGCTTCGGCGACTAGAAAATCGCTAGACGGCGCCGCGCTCCCGAAAGGGGCCGGCGCCGTCGGCGTTTGTGTGACCGTGGCGGCGCTCTCAAGGAGCGACGCGAGGACGAGCGCGGACGGCCTGAATGGCCTCGTCGAGCGCGGAGTCCTTGCGCAAGCAGGGCATGCAGTCGTCGGTGTGCTTTTTTCCGCAACCGGTCGTGCTCTTCCAGGCCTCGAGCTGAGACAGGCTGCGCTCGTCTCCGTCGCGCTTCACGCGCGCTAGCAGCCCGTGCGCGGCCTCGCAGTTCGCGGCAGTGCGCAGCTCGGCGGCGATTTGCAACGACGGCGGCGCCGCGCGGCGGAAATCGGCGCTGCGCAGCCACTGCCCGGCGCGCTGACGGACCGAAGGCTTCACTGCAGGCTCGGCCGCCAAATCCCAGAGGATCTCGGCGCCGCGCGCGCCCATCGGCCCCTCCAGCAAGGCAAACGCGGCATCGGTCGACGGGCGAGACTGGGCGGTCTGAAAGAGCACGGTCGCCAAGCGTTCGTCGCGGTTGGCCTGTGCATCGACGCCCAGGGCTCGCCCCACCGCGCCTGTCGCTTTCACGTAGTCTTTGGCGATGACCCAAGCGCGCGCGGCCTCGCGCAGCGGTCGCGAGTCGAGCGGGTAGCGACCGGCGAGGGCTTCCAACGCGGGCGCTCCCTGCTTGACCGCGGCGGCGAGCTCACTGTCGGAAGCGCGCGCGATTTCGGGAGCGCGCACCGCGCTCGAGACGGGCGGGGCGTTGGACGCCGACGACGCAGGCGAAGCATTCGAAGTAGAGGCCATCCGCGGCGGAGAAGCGCTCGCAGTCGATGCGTCCGGCGCGGGTGTCCCGGGCCGTGAAAGCGCGCGAACCACGCTGATGGTCACCGCGATGAGCAGGCCGGAAATCAGCACTCCGAACGCCGCGACGGCGATCAGCAAGGTGCGCGTGGAAACCGGACGCAGCGACTCGCGTAGCCGCTGCGGAAGCCGCTCGCGCAGTGCGTCCCCGGGCGGAAATACCGAGGCAATGGCGGCTTTCAGTCCATGAGCCGGGGGAGGTCTCTCCGAGTCCGGCGCGTCCGGGGTTTCGAGCTCAGAACCTGGTTCGAGCTCGAGCTCCGAGCCGCCCGCCTTCGGGGCCGGGCGCGCATCCCGAGCCTCGCGCGCGAAATCGCGCGGCGCCGGAGCGAGCAGCGCGTCGAGCGCGGAGACCAGCTCCGAAGCGCGTCCGAAGCGCTGCTCGCGATCGCGCGCCAGCAAGCGCTGCACGATTTGCTCGACGGCAGGTGGAACCTGAGCATCCGGCGCACGCTCCGCGAAGCTCGGCGGCGGATTCGCCAGCTGCTGGCCCAAAATGCCGACCGGATTGGAGCTCGAGAAGGGCCGGCTGCCCGCGAGCATTTCGAACAGCATCACCCCGAGGGAATACAGATCCGCGCGGCCGTCGACGGGCTGGCCGAGCGCTTGCTCGGGCGACATGTACTCGGGCGTACCGAACACCATGCCGGCCTTGGTGATCAGGTGATCTTTGCGCGCCTCTTGTGAAACCTCACCGATCGGCACCTTGGCGATGCCGAAGTCGAGCACCTTGACGAAGTCCTTGTCCCCGCCGCGCTCGACCAGCATCACATTTTCGGGCTTCAAATCCCGATGAATGATGCCCTGGGTGTGCGCGCTGCCAAGCCCGGCCGCCACCTGGCGCGCGATGTGCAGCGCCCGCTCGAGTGGCATGGGCCCTTCGGCGATCTCGTCGCGCAGGCTCAACCCCTGCACGAATTCGAGCACCAGGAACACCGAGCCATCGCTGAGCTTGCCGAAGTCGGTGGCCGCCGCGACGTTCGGGTGGTCGATGTTCGCTGCCGCCATGGCCTCACGCTCGAAGCGCGCCACCACGTCGGGCACGGTGGTGAGCTCGCGCCGAAGCACCTTCACCGCGAGGCGCTTCTTCATCATGATGTGCTCGGCCGAGTAGACGCGGCCCATGCCGCCTTCGCCGATCAAAGCGTCGATGCGGTACCTATCCGAGAGCACCGTTCCGATGCGGACGTCGTCGCCCATCACTCGGCTCGCGGCGCGTGCGACGGCTCAGCCAACCGCTGTGGCCGCTGCTCCGAACGCGGCATCAGTACGGGTTGTCCCCGTCCGTTGCCGGCTTCTTCGCCGGCGCGGGCTTGGGCGCGGGCTTGGGCGCCGGTGCCGGCTTCTCGGCGGCCGGAGGCTTTTCGACCGGAGCGGCTTCGACCGGCGCGGGCTTCTCGACGGGAGCGGGCGCTTCGCTCGGGGCAGACGGCTGACTGGGAGCCGCTGGTTCGGTCGCAGCGGGCTTCGGTCGCGCCACGGGACGCGGCTGCGCCACCGCCTTCGGCTTTGGTGCGGGCGCCGCAGGCGCGGGAGCTGCCTTCGCGGAAGGTGCTTCAGCGGCAACCGCGGCAGAGGGTGCCGCACTCGCGGGCGGCTCTGGCGCTGCCGAAGCGGCGGCGCTCGGAGCGGGCTCAACGGGCGCCGGCGCAGTCGCGACGGGCTCCGGTGGCGTTGGCGGCGGCGTCGGCTCAGGCGGCGGCGGCGCGGGCTGCTCTGCCGCGGCTGGCTCTGCGGGCGGAGCGGGCGGCTCTTTCTGGGTCGCGAAAAACACGATGCCGCCGACGACGGCGATGGCAGCGAACGCCAACACGAATTTGCCACCGCCGGAGTCCGATGCGGCAGCCGGCTCAGCGGCACGAGCCTTGGGCACGACCGCGTTCGCGCGAGTCGCCGGCGCGGTCGCCGCGAGGTTCGCCGCAGCAGCGCGCGCTGCATCCGGAGCTGGACGCTTCGACTCCGGCGCAGCTTTGGGCGCCGCAGGCTTGGCTGGTTCGGGCGCAGCCGCCTTGGCGGGCGCTGGTTCCGCTGCGGGCGCCTTCTTCTCGGGCACGACCGCGGCGGGGCGCTTCGACTCGGACGCGGTACGCGCGGGTGCGGCAGCAACCGGCGTGCCCACGTCTTCGAGCGAGCCGCCGGCTTCACGCAGTGCTTCTTGCAACAGCTCGGCTGCCTGCTTCATCACCGTGCGATCTTCCGGAGCCGGCATGTCGAGCTCGGTCTTGGGGAAGAAGGCGTCGGCGCTTTCGGCCTTGGGCGCCACGGGCGCGGGCGAAGGTGTCGAAGCAGCACCCATCGCGCCGAGGCCGATCATGGTCGACTTGCGCGCCTGACCACGTGGCACCGCCACCGTTGACGGAGTGAGCGGCGTCGGAGCGGGCACTTCCTTCGGTGCCTCCTTTGCGGGTGGACTAGAACCGCGCGCCGCGGCGGTGCGCTCTGCGGCTGCACCATCCTCGAAATTGCTGTGTGCCGCGCCGCGTGCGTCGACCAACTGATCGATAACCTTGCGCGACTCATCATCAATCTTGATGAACTTGACGCCCATGCCCGCCGGGCGCGCTTCGTCCGCTTCGGACGCCTCACGCTTCCACACCACACGGCCTACTCCCTGCATGACGCGCTGTTCGGCGGCGATTTTCACCTCGAACTTCAGCAACGTGCCCGCGGGAAACGGCGACGGCGTCTTGATGAACATGCCACCGCGACTAACGTCGTGAGAGTGATGCTCGATGAACTCGTCCAGCGTCGCGCTCTTGTAGCGGACGGTCATCGTGAGCACCTTGGCGCGCGGGTCTTTTCGGGTGTCCTGGGTCATGGAAACCTACGGGGGGCACGCGGCCTAGCCGGCGAATAGCCCATGGGATAGTGGCTCACTATGGTAGCGGACCGCTTCCAGCACACCCAAGTAGTCGATCGATCTAACTGCTGCCAAGGGTTCCGGTAGTATCGGAAGGACGCCTACCCCGCCCCCCTATGACCCACATCACCCCCCAGCATTTCCGGGCATTGGCGCGCCGACCCGTGAACCTAAATGCCACCGTCGTCGCGGGCGGCGGATCCTGGCAGCGCCCTGCGCGGCTGGTCGACCTGGGCCTGGGGGGAGCCTGCGTGGTGCTCCCTGAAGCGATCCCCGTGGGTTCGCCGCTCGCCCTCGTCATCGACGCACCTCATCTCTGGGACCCGCTCGAGATTGACGGCTCGGTGGCCTGGGTCGGCGAACAACCCGGCGCGCAAGCCACCTACCTCGGTGTGAAGTTTCGGTCGAGCGCGGGCCGGCTGCTGCGTACGTTAACCGAACTGCTCGAAGCGGCCGCGTTCGGTTGAGGCCCGAGTCACGGCGGCGGTTCGCCGCGCAGTACGCGATCGTGAAACAGTAGCATCTCGATGGCACCGGGGCCGCGGTTGAAGTCGTAGTCGTGCGGACCGAGCACGACGTCGAAATAAGTCTTTAGACCGCGCGCCTGTAACGCGCGCGCGATCGCCGTGTCCGCGTCCAGGAAGAAATCGTCCTGGCTCGTGAGCAGCCGGAAGACCAACTGCGGATTCGCTGCACGCGCGCGCACTGCGCGCTCTGCGATGTCGTCCGCGTGATCCGCGTGAAACGCTGCCTGCAACCCGGAAATCACGCCAAACGCCGCTGGTCGGAGCAGCCCCACACTGAACGCAGCGCGCCCGCCCAAACTAATTCCGTCAATCGCCGTGGTCGGCACCGTGCCGAGCGCCGGCGTTTCGCGATACACACGCGGAAGCAGCTCATCTACCAAGAAACTCGCGAGCGGCGGCGCCTTGCCGAACGGATCGTCCCCGGTGAGCATGTCTGGCGTGTACGGACACACGATCACCATCCCGCGGTACGGATGCTCGAGCAGCGCGGCGTTCAGACGTGCGAGCCGCTCCCCCTTCACGAACGACTTGAAATCGTCGCGCGTGAGCGGCGGCTTCGCGAGCCGCTGAATCACGTGCGAAAGCTCGTAGTCATCCACCCATCCGCGCGCGCCACGCTCGGGCCCCTTCATCGCCTCGCCGCGACCATGCATGGTGAGCAGCACCGGCAACTTTTGATCCGCGCGGCGCACCGGCAATAGCACCACCACGTTCATTTTGCCGATTGGTGTGCTGTCGTAAGTCCAGGTGAGCTCCTGCGCAGGCAGCGTCGCTGCGGCTAGGGTCGATGCAGCGACCGGCAGCGATGGCGGACTTTCACCCAAAGGTATTACAGCGGAGGACGCGCTGGACGGCGCGGGCGGTCGAGAGGCGCTCGGCGTCGACGCTTTGCGCGAACAGGCGCTCAGCAGCGCCCCACTCGCGGCTGCGCCGAGACCGACCAACGAAACGAACAGCGCCGCACGCAAAGTAGCCCCATCGAGCAGCGCTCGCGCCCCCTCGCCCTGTCTCACCGGTAGCGATCCTTGGCGCGACGCACCGCACCCAGCACCGACTGCGGCGAACGATCGCCCGCCAAGTCCTCCGCCACCTTTAACAAGATCTCCGGATTTTCACAGCGCATGAATGGATTGGTCGCGCGCTCCTCGCCAATCGTCGAGGGCACGGTTGGCTCCCCCTTCGCGCGCTTCGCGGCCACGCGCGCCGCCTTCTCACGCACCGCCGCGTTGCCCGGTTCCATGTGCGCCGCGAACTCCAAGTTCTTCGCCGTGTACTCGTGCCCGCAGAAAACCCGCGTCGCGTCCGGCAACCCCGCGAGCTTCTCGTTCAGCGACGAATACATTTGCCCTGCCGAGCCTTCGAACAGGCGCCCGCAACCCGCCACGAACAGCGTGTCTCCGGTGAACACCGCGTCGTCGCACACATAAGCGACGGCACCCAACGTGTGCCCCGGTATATGGAGCGCCCGGAACCCAAAGCCGCCCGCATCGAAGCGTGCATTGTCCTCGAGCGGATCGGTGAGCCCCGGCAACCGCCCCTGATCCGACTGGTACCCGAAAATGTGGATACCCGGAAACTCACGCGCGAGCTCTTCGTTACCGCCCACGTGATCGTGGTGATGGTGCGTCGACAGAATCGCAGTGAGCTCGAGCCCCAGCCGCTTCAACGCGGCGCGGACCGGCTCTGCTTCACTCGCATCCACCACCACCGCCCGCGAGCTACCCTGCGCGCGCAACACGTAAGCGTAGTTATCCTCCAGGCACGGCACGATCTCGACCTGCATGCGCCGAGCCTAGCACCCATGCCCGCGGGCCGGAGGGCCCACCATTCCTCGATTTTTCACGCGCCCCTTCCGGCTCAGCGCGCGCATTTTGGCCCGCAACACCGCTTTGCTTCCCCGAACGCCCGCGCTGCGCTAAATGGGCACCCCCAAACGCGCCCGTAGCTCAGCTGGATAGAGCGACGGCCTCCGGAGCCGTAGGTCGCAGGTTCGAATCCTGCCGGGCGCGCCAATCTGTCCCAGCGGCTGTCCCAGAGAGCAACGACAGCTCTCATGGAATGGTGATGAAGTACGACGGAAAAGCTCGGTTCGCGCGACACCAGCAGTCCTTAGATCGCGCCGCAGTGTCTTCGCCGCGTTCGTTGGGTTGGAAAGCGGAGCGAAGACCCGGTCTGTTGCCTCGGCGTCTTGCGGCTTAACTCTGCGCAGAGCAGCCGCAACACCGGGGGAGAGTGCCCACGACCGCGTCTCGTCCGTTTTGTTAGCGTCGAGGTTCACGGCTCCGTGCTCAAGATCAAGGTCGCGCCACTGGAGCGAGGTGGCCTCGCTGAGACCACCGTGGGTGGCTCGACTCTCGAGCACGCCGACTACGGTGCGTCGACGCTGAGCTGCGCCGTCGTGGCGTTCCCGAGCTCAAGTGGGGGTGACGTGGGCGTAGAGCCGGACCAGACTCGGACCCTTGCGCCGGGCGTATATAGGAACGTGAGCATCAAGTCGCGCGCTGAACTGAAGCTGGCGGCCGGCACGCTACTTCGACTCGCTGACCACGGAACCGCAAGGCAAACTCTCGCTCAACACGTCAAACGGGCTGATTCGAGTCTACGTGCGTAACGTTCTCACACTGCGCGGTCCGATGCCCAGCAGCAAGGGCCCCGGGCGTGTGCTATTGGTGTACACCGGCGCGGGCATGGCGTCGATCGAGCAGCCTCTGGGCGCCACGTTGGTTGCTCCCAACGCAAAGGTCGAGCTCAAATCGGTCGCGAATCCCGGACACGGCGGCGCCGTTTTCGCAAAACAGGTCGAGCTCCATCAAAACACGACGTTCACTCAGGTTGGTTTCCAAGGCGGCTGGCGACCGTGACATTGAGAGCGCTCCTCGTCTCTCAGCTGCTTCTCGTAGCCGCGTGCCGTAGCGAAAGCATCGGGCCGAAGGAAACCGACGCAGAGGGCGGCCAGCCCGGAACGGGGGGTCAACCCAGTTCGGCGCTTACTTGGAGCGATGTGGACGTGGAGACAGTCGGCAGCGCGGGGCAATCGCCGTGCGGTCCCGGCTGCCGCTTGGCATTGCAGCAGCCGGTCAATCACGGCGGCCTCATTCCGCACGCCTTTTCGCAGAACGCGGTCGCAGATACCAATCCGGAGGAATTGTTCTTTGCCGCGATTGGATCTGGCACCACCAGCGTCGTGCGTGATGCACCGGCCATGAGCTACCTGGAAGGAAGGCTGCTCAGCTATATCTCTGTTCCCAGGCATTGCGATTGCCCACCTGGACGGCCCGGTACAACCCTGCGGGCAGAGAAACCGCGCCTCTCGTCGGTCCCCAACACAAGAGGTTGCCGTCGGCGCGCAATGCGCAAGCGCGCGTTGTGCCCAGGCTAACGTCGGTGAAAACGCCAGCTGGGACCTCCGGAGGGGCAGAGCTCGTCAGCAAAGATGGGTCCGCGTCTCGAAGGGCGCTCCTTTTCACCACTTTGGCAATGGTGCGCTTACCCCCCGCGGTCATTCGATGGTGAACTTCGCCACGTCTGCGATGCCGTGCGCATGCGCCGACAACAGTCCGCCACACCGCAATCACAACCGCAGCGGATGCACGAGCGCCAATATGTCTGAGCCATCCCCTGGGATGAGCTCGACTGGGTAAGCCCTGCGACGATGACTCGACTCGTCCTGATGCTAAAATCGAGGCGTCATGCTCGGTGCATTGCACGTCCCCGTGGCGCCGCTTTCGGACTTCGTCGCAAACCTCTGGTCGCTGAGTGATGCGCCTTCGCACGCGAAAGAACGCATTGTCCCGAGCGGCACTCTCGAGCTCGTCATCAATCTGAACGAGGACGAATTCCGCATTCATGATCGCGCGGGCTTGGCACGGTTTCAGCGTTTTTCCGGGGCTATCGTGTCCGGCGCGTATGATAGCTACTTCGTCATCGACACGGCCGAGCATGCGTCCGTGATTGGCGTGCACTTCAAAGCAGGCGGGGCTCTGCCTGTGCTTGGCCTGCCTCCGGGCGCGCTCGCGGGTCGCCATGTGGATCTAGAGACGCTTTGGGGTGCGGAGGCGAGAAACCTTCGTGAAGCGCTGTGCGCGGCCTCGTCGTCCGCGCGGCGCTTTCCAATTCTCGAAGCAGCGCTGTTGGCTCGGCTCCGTGAGCCACGACGACGTTCCGCCGTGGATTTTGCGCTAACTGCGCTTGGCAAAGGGACGTCCGTGGGCGACGTCGTTGCAGAGCTCGATCTTAGCCATCGTCGCTTCATTGAAATCTTCACCAGCGAGGTCGGCATCACGCCTAAATCGTTCGGTCGTATTCAGCGATTTCAGCGGGCAGCCGAGCTGGTCCGCCGCGATGCGTGCGCCGACTGGTCCGAGCTCGCAGTCCAGTGCGGCTACTTCGACCAGTCGCACTTAATACGAGACTTCGTCGACTTCTCCGGTTTCTCGCCGACCGAGTTCCTGCACCGCTCGAAAGCACGAGTCAAGGAAAACCACCTGCCGTTGGGCGGTGCAGAAAGGTAAAATTTCTCCAATACCGAGACGTCGCCGAAACCTACACTTTGCGTGAGCACGAGACGTCATGGCTAGAAGGAGGATCCATGTCTGAAACTACTTCACCCGAATCGACGGTCACGGTTCGCTACCAGGTCAGTGACATTGAACGGTCCATTGCCTTTTACACGGAGCACCTCGCGTTTCGGCTGGGCACGAAGAGCGGCACTGTTTTCGCGGACGTAGTCCGCGGCAATCTTCGACTCATCTTGAGCGGCCCTGGCAGCTCAGGCTCCCGGGCGATGCCGGATGGGCGGCGCCAGGAGCCGGGCGGCTGGAACCGAATCGTTCTCGCTGTCGATGACCTCGCGACAGAGATGGTCGCGCTGCAACGGGCCGGCGTCCGCTTTCGAAACCAAATAGAGGCGGGACCGGGCGGAAAACAGGTCTTGATCGAAGACCCGGAAGGCAACCCGATCGAGCTGCACGAGTACCCTCGATCGAACCGATGAGCTGCGCGCCGCTGGACACGGCGCCGCGATCGCGCCGCTGATCGGTTGCGCGTCACCTCCCGATCACGCGAAACTCGAAACCTCGCTGCGCGCGCCGCGCACGCACTAACCCACGGGAGCGTTGCGAACGCAAGCGGCCGCTCAATATGGGTGGATTCATCCACCTGCGCCAGCACATGCTATGGTGCCCGTTGCCATACGTCGCTCGGCAGGGCCGCTGACCATGGAACGCTCATCGTGTGCGTTTCGCGGCGAGCAACCGATCGTCGCGTCGCTGGCACGCAACAATATGGAAAACCAACCACTTTCTCCTGCAACCACGCTGCGCAGGCTAGCGGTGGTCGGCAATCATTTGCCGCGTCGCTGCGGCATCGCAACCTTCACGACCGATCTCAGTCGCTCCATCGCCGAGGCAGCTCCCGGTCTGCAGTCGTTCGTGGTGGCAATGAACGACGCCGATCGCGAGCACGCTTACCCGCCGGTAGTGCGGTTCGAAATCGCCGAGGACGACCTGGCAGCTTATCGCCGCTGCGCTCAAGCGCTGAACACCAGCGGTGCCGAACTGGTCTCGCTGCAGCACGAATACGGCATTTTCGGCGGCAAATGTGGCAGTCACGTGCTCACTTTGCTGCGTGAGCTGCGCATGCCAGTGGTCACGACGCTGCACACCATTTTGACGAGCCCGTCGCCGCTGCAGCGCACGACGTTGGACGCGATCATCGAGCTGTCTGATCGAGTGGTCGTGATGAGCGAGCATGGCGCGAGCACGCTGCGGGACCTGCACGGCGTCGACGCCTCGCGCATCGACGTCATTCCGCACGGTATTCCGCTGGCAGCCGAGGGCACGCGCGGCAAGGCGCAGCTCGGGCTCGCCGATCAGAAGGTGATCCTGACCTTTGGGCTGCTCTCACCCGACAAGGGCGTCGAGTACGTGATCGAGGCGCTGCCGGCCATTTTGCAGCAGCACCCGAAGACCGTTTTCGTGGTGCTCGGCGCGACTCATCCGCATGTGAAGGAGCGGCATGGCGAGGCATATCGCCTCGATCTGTTGAGCCGGGTTCGGCGGCTGCACCTCGAAGCGAGCGTCGTTTTTCACGATCGATTCGTCGAGGACGACGAGCTGGCAGAGTTTTTGGCCGCTGCCGACATCTACGTCACGCCCTACCTGAATCCGCAGCAAAGCACGTCGGGCACGCTGGCCCGCGCCGTCGCGGCAGGCCGCGCGGTGATCTCCACCCCCTATTGGCACGCGCGCGAGCTCTTGACCGATGGGCGCGGATTGCTCGTTCCGGTGCGCGATTCCGCAGCGATCGCCAGCGCTGCCAACGACCTGCTCGGCAACGACGAAGCTCGTGCCGAGCTCGGCAGGCGTGCCCGTGACCACGCTCGCGCCAGCGAGTGGCCGGTGGTCGCGCGCAGCTATTTGCAGAGCTTCGAGCGCGCGCTCGAGGGGCAGCGGCGTCGGCAAAGCCCTCCCGCGAGCTGGCCCCTGGCGCGGCCCGCGGATCTGCCCGAGCTCAACCTCGAGCACCTGCAGGCCATGACCGACGACACCGGCCTGATTCAGCACGCCACCTTCGACGTGCCGCGCTATCAAGAAGGCTATTGTCTCGATGACAACGCGCGCGCGTTGTTGCTGATGACCTTGCTCGAAGAAACGAGCGGCGTGCGCGCCAAACAGTCGCGCAGCTTCAGTGCTCGCTACTTGGCGTTCGTCTCCTTCGCGTTCAACCAGGACACGCAGCGCTTCCGTAACTTCATGTCGTACGCGCGCCACTGGTTGGAAGACGTGGGCTCGGAAGACAGCCACGCCCGCGCCCTGTGGGCGCTCGGCACGGTGGCAGGGCGCTCCGGCGAGCCGAGCCGTCAGGGCCTGGCTCGACAGCTCTTTCAGCACGCGCTGCCGGCCCTGCCTAGTTTCACGAGTCCCCGAGCCTGGGCCCACACGCTGCTGGGCATCAACGAATACCTGCGGGCGTTCCCCGAGGACGCGAGCGCGCAGGCGCAACGCCAAGAACTGGTAGCGAAGCTTTGCGCTCTTTATAAGCGACACGCCACCCCCGACTGGCAGTGGTTCGAAGACTCGCTCAGCTACGATAACGCGCGCCTGAGCCAGGCCCTGATTGTCTCGGGTGAGGCTCTCGGCTCGGAAGAGGCTTCGAGCATCGGGCTCCGCAGCCTTGCCTGGCTAGCCATCACTCAAAGCTCGGCCGACGGTCATTTTGCGCCGATCGGCTCGAACGGCTTTCACTCGAAGGGCGGCGTCAAAGCTCAGTTCGATCAGCAACCGCTCGAGGCGGCGGCCATGGTTTCGGCCAGCTTGGATGCGCTGCGCGCGACCGGCGATCCGCGCTGGGCCCGCTACGGGCGCGCGGCCTTCGACTGGTTTCTCGGGCAGAACCATCTCGGCACGCCCCTTTACGACGCCGCTACGGGTGGCTGTCGCGACGGGCTGCACAGCGATCGGCCGAATGAAAACCAGGGCGCCGAGTCGACGCTCTCGTTTTTGATGGCCCTGCTCGAAGTGCGGGGCGCGGACGCCACGGGCGGGCCCGGGGCGCTGACGTGAAGGTGGCGCTGCTCGGTCCGATCGCTTGGCGCACGCCGCCACGCCACTACGGACCGTGGGAGCAAGTGACGAGCCTCTTGGCCGAGGGCCTGGCCTCCCGCGGCGTCGACGTAACCCTATTCGCCACGCTCGATTCGCTGACCAGCGCCACGCTCGACGGGGTGAGCGCAAGCGGCTACGCCGAGACCGAAGGGCTCGACGGCCGCGTCTGGGAAGCGCTGCACGTGGCGCACGCGTTCGAGCGCTCGAGCGAGTTCGATCTGGTTCACAGTCACCTCGATTGGCTGCCGCTGGCTTTCGCTGCGCACTGCCGCGCCCCACTTCTCACCACGATCCATGGCTTTTCGGGTAGCGGCATCCTTCCCGCATACGAAAGCGCCAAGTCGGCTCATTTCGTATCGATCTCGAACGCCGATCGCTCTCCCGAGCTCCGCTACTCGGCCACCATTTACCACGGCATCGATCTCGCAGCGCTGCCGCTCGCGCGCGTCGCGGGCGATACACTCGTCGTGTTCGGACGTATTCATCCAGACAAGGGCACCGCCACGGCCATCGAAATCGCGCGCCGCGCGGGCCGTCGCCTGGTCATTTGCGGCATCGTGCAGGACGAGCGCTACTTTCGCGATCAGGTGTTACCCCACATCGACGGTGATCGCGTGACGTACTTGGGCTCCGTAGGCCCCGAGCAGCGCGCCGAGGTGCTCGGCGCAGCGGCAGCCCTGCTCCACCCGATCGCTTTTGCGGAACCGTTCGGGCTGTCGGTGGTCGAGGCCATGGCCTGCGGCACTCCGGTGATCGCCTACCCGCTCGGCTCGATGCCGGAGGTGATTGACGAAGGTGTGACCGGCTTCCTGGTCGCTGACGTCGCGGCAGCCGTGGCGGCGGTCGAGAAGGTTCCAGCGCTCGAGCGAAGCGCCATTCGTCGCGTGGCAGAGCGACGATTCTCAGCGGGTCGTATGGTCGACGAGTACCTGGCGCTCTACCGGCGCCTGCTCGTCAGCTAGCGGTGAGGGCGGAGAGCAGATCGTCGACCTTCACGGTCGCGACGCAAGCGCCGACGTCCGAGATGCCGTAGGGCACGAAGATCACATCGCCAAATAGCAGGCTGCCGCAGGAATAGACCACGTTCGGCACGTAACCGTCGCGCTCGTCGGCCGCCGGCGTGAGCAGAGGTTGATCCAGACAGCCGATGACCCGCGAAGGGTCGTGCAGGTCCAAAAGGAGCGCGCCCAGCGCATAGGTGCGCAGCGGCCCCACGCCGTGGGTGATCACTATCCAGCCCGCTTCGGTCTCGATCGGCGAACCGCAGTTGCCGAGCTGCACCAGCTCCCACGCCGATCGCGGCGCCTGGAGCAGCTGTTGCTCGTGCCAGAAGCGCACGTTGTTCGAACGAAGCACGTAGTTGTTCTCGTTGTCCACGCGCGCGAGCGCCACGAACGAACCGTCGATCATGCGCGGAAACAGCGCGATGCCCTTGTTCACCGCCCCGCTGCCGTTGAGCGTAGTCATGCGGAAGGTCATGAAGTCGCGCGTCTCGATTAACTGCGGCAAAATGCGAAGGCCATCGTACGCCGTGTACGGCGCAAAGTAGGTCACGCTACCGTCGTCGTATCTGAAGCGCACGAAGCGCGCGTCCTCCATGCCGTGGCTCTCCATCGGACTCGAAGGAAAGATGATGCGCTCGGAAGGCTGCGAATCACCGTGGAAGGTGCTCTCGTAATTCGAGGACGCCAGCCACTGCATGGTGCGCAGCAGGTGCACCAGGTCGGGGTCGGTGCCGTGGGCCCGCTCGACCTCACGAATCCTCGCTTCCAGGTTTTCCAGCGAGAAGCGCTCGCCCAAAGACTCGAGCACTTCGTCCGCGGGCTGAGCGGTGACGCCCATTTCAGTCAGCTTCGCGCGAAACGTGTTCCTATCGTAGGTCGGATGGCGGTGGAGCGCGGTCCTCGCGAACTGGCTCGCTCGTTCGAGCTCGATGTGACCCTGCCCGTCGACCAAACCCGACCGGAACTGAATGGAAGAGACGTGTCCTTCGCCGATCGCGCGCAGGCTCATGATCACGCGCAGCGAGCCCGGCGCCAGACCCTCCTGATGCGGCGCCTGGACCAGTGAAGGATTCGTGAGCGCAGCGGCGTCGACCGAGTACTCGTGCGTGAAGTAGGCGCCCAGCAGGCGGCGGCGCGGCTCCGACAGCCCCGCGGGCTCGGGTACCTGGCCCGCTATGGCCTGAAATTGTCGTTCGAGGACCGCCGTGAAGTCGAGGTGCCGTGGAGCGAATCGCTCGTACACGTCCAGCAACGTCGCTTCTACCGTTTCTTCGGAGAGCTCGAGCACCCGCGCGATGATGCGCTCGATGCGACTACGACCATCCGGAAAGGCGTTGCCCCCGGGCAGAAACGGTTTGGAGATCACGCGCTTCGGATCGGGCTGCAGGCGCACCGCGGTCCGCACGACCGGTACCTTCGAATTCCGCAAATCACCCTCCTCGGGGCACGAGCGCTCGCTTTGAAGGCCCCACGGCGCCCTAGATGCCGCGAACTGCGAGCAGCGCCGTCTCGACGGCCGTCCAGTCGAAGGTTGGCAGACCCAGCTCGGCTGCTTGCTCGATCCAGCGAGCACCCACCTTGCTCAGCGCGTCGCGCTTGGTCTCCGCCTCTTCGCCGATCGCCGCCGAATCAGGCGCGTCGCCTTGTTGTGCTGCGACGTGCCAGCTGCGTTCGCCACCAGCAAGCGCCCGCGACGAAATTCGGAGCTCCAGAGAGGCGTCAACGGTTGCGAGCTGGTAAACCCGCTCACCGCCGCTGTGATATTGGCGGACGACCCTGCAAGCGGGGGCCGGAATCTTCGAATTTGTCATCTGTCTGTCGGGAACGCCGAACGAGCTTTCCCGCGCTTTTGCGCCGCTCCGATATGGAACGCGCTGCAGTGATCCAGGAGCCGATAGCATGGCACACCGTGGGCCGCGGTTTCGAAGTTTCGCACCGTTAGGGCGAACGGTCGCTATCCGGCGTATTGGGCAACCAGTTGCTGCGCCGTACTTATTGCCAGCCCTCAGCCCGCAGCAGCTCCGTCACCCGGCTTCTGACCTCTTCGCGAATCTCGCGAACGCGCTCCACCGGCTTGCCCTTCGGATCCTCCAGCGGCCAATCCATGCGACGCAGCCCAGGGATGTGTGGGCATTGCTCGCCGCAGCCCATGGTGATGAGAATCGCCGACTCCTTGGCGACCTCGTCGGTCAACTTGCGCGGCGATACGCCTTCGAGCTCGATGCCCACTTCGCGCATCGCTTGCAGCACCTCGGGGTGCACCCGCGCGCCAGGCTCGGTACCAGCGGAGATGGCGCGCGCCTTGGTCTTGTCGGCGAGCGCGTTGAACCAGGCCGCGGCCATCTGCGATCTGCCGGCGTTGTGGATGCACGCGAAGAGTACGGTCTTCAAGCTGTTTCCCCTTTCTGTACGGTCGCGGCGTCCACGATCGGAAGCTCGGCCTTCATGCCTCTCACGGGCACCAGAAACCTGAACAGCGCGGTCGCGGCCAGGGCTCCGGCCACCTGCGCAACGATGAAACCAGGAGCATCGGTCGGTCGAATTCCGGAGAAGGTGTTCGTGAGCGAGCGCGCGAGGGTCACGGCAGGGTTTGCGAAAGACGTGGACGAAGTGAACCAGTACGCCGCGGTGATGTATGCGCCGACCGCGAAAGGCGTGAACTGCGCGCTCTTTCGTGACACGCCCCAAATTACCGACAGCAGACCGAACGTCGCCACGAATTCACTGAGCAGCTGGGCGGCGCCCGCGCGGGAGTGCTGCGAGGCGGTGAACACCGGCTCACCGAACATCTCGTGTGCAACGGCGACCCCGAGCAGAGCGCCCAGAACCTGAGCCGCGATGTAGAGGGGAACCTGCCGCCAGGCCCGCCCGCCTTCCCAAGCGTCGGCGATGGTCACCACCGGATTGAAATGCGCGCCGCTGATCGGACCGAAGGTCAAGATCAGCGCCACGAGCCCAGCGCCTGTCGCGAGCGTGTTCGCTAGCAGCGCGATCGCGACGTTCCCCCCCGCCAGCCGCTCACCCATGATTCCCGAGCCAACCACGGTGGCTAACAGGAATGCCGTACCCACGGCTTCACTGATTGCATTTCTGATCACGGCGTCCCTTCGATTCAGGTCTTGGTTGCGCCGGGTCCGCAGCAGCCTGGGCTCGTGGCAGCGGGTTTCTTGGAAATACCGACGGGCGCGCAGCAGCTGCTGGCATCGGCTTTCATTACGGGCGCGTCACTCTTGACGACGAACACCTCCCACGAGTTGCCGTCCGGGTCTTCCACCCAAACCTTGTCTTGCACCGCATAGCAACACGCCGTGTCCTCTTCCGAGAAGGTGGCCAGACCGACGGCCTCGAAGCGTCCTTTGGCCTCGAGTACGTCTTCGGTGCTCGCTACTTGGATGCCGAAATGGCTGGCGTTGACGCCAGTACGCGGGGCTTCCGACATCGTGAGGTTGAGCGAAGGGGACTCGAGATCGAACTTCGCGTAGCCCGGGCGACGCTTGGTGGCGGCGACACCAAAAGCCTTCTCGTAAAAATCGACTGACTTGTCGATGTTCGAAACGTTCAGAGATACGTGCGCCTTGAGAACATGCATGGGCGACCCTTTCACGAGCGAGCCGGTAACGTCACTAGCAGCAGCTGGACTTGCCTTTGCGGCAGCAGTCTTCCCACAGGTAGTCGGTCAAAGTTCTGAGTGAGGCGTAGTCAGCCGAGTAGTAGTGGAACGTGCCTTCACCTCGGGTCTTGAGCAGACCGGCATCGCTCAGCCGCTTCAAATGGTGGCTCAAGGTCGAGGCTGGCAGATCCACGTGTGCTTGGATTTCACCGGCCGGTGCCCCGCCCTCCCCCGCTTGCACGACGAATCGGAGAATCGAAAGGCGAGTCGGATGGCCCAACGCGCTCAATTGTTCGGCGTGTCGGTCCAGTTTTCCGGGCACCCGATACTTCTAACAAATTCGAAGGACCGCGCAAGACCAATTTCGAGTATTCTCGAAACAGATTCGTGACAGCGGGCGCGACCCGAGCCTCCTCAGAATTTTTGCGTCCTTTCCCCACCCCCGGCGTCCTTGCTGTCGGAGGTCACGATGGAAACCCAAGACAACGATCAGGTCAGAGCTCAGGTTCGAACCGCCTACGCCAAGGTCGCGAACGGCGCGGGCGGTTGCAGCGTCGGTTGCTGCGGCACTTCTGGTGACGGCAGCATGGCCATGGGCTATTCAGAGGAGGAGCTGAGCGCCGCGCCCGACGGAGCCGACCTCGGGCTCGGTTGTGGCAACCCGCAAGCGATCGCGGCGCTGCGCGCTGGCGACACCGTCCTCGACCTCGGAAGTGGAGGCGGCTTCGACTGCTTCTTGGCGGCCAAGCGCGTGGGCAAAACCGGCAAGGTGATTGGCGTCGACATGACTCCGGAGATGGTGACCAAGGCGCGCGGCAACGCGCGCAAAGTGGAGGCCAGCAACGTCGACTTTCGACTCGGCGAGATCGAGCACCTACCCGTCGCCGACGACTCGGTCGACGTCATCCTCTCGAACTGCGTGATCAACCTTTCGCCAGACAAGGGCGCCGTGTTCCGCGAAGCTTTCCGCGTGCTGAAGGCGGGTGGTCGCCTGGCCATCTCCGACGTGGTCGCGCTGAAAGACATGCCGACCGCGCTCGCGCAGAGCGTCGAAGCGATGACCGGCTGCGTATCCGGCTCGGCGAAAGTAACCGTGCTCGAGTCTTTGCTGAAGGAGGCTGGCTTCGAGGACGTGAAAATCGTGGTCAAGCCCGAGAGCAGCGCGATCATCGCTCAGTGCATGCCTGGCGCCGAGGGCTACGTCGCTTCTGCCACGATCGAAGGCAAAAAGCCGGGCGGTGCGTCCTGTTGCGCGCCGACCTGCTGCGCATGAGAGATGACGATGATCGGACCTGAAGCCCGCGGCGCGTGGAAGGACCTCGAGCAGCGACTGCGCCCTTACCTCGCGCGCCGCGTGGCTTCACCGGCCGACATCGACGATCTGCTGCAAGACATCTTCGTTCGAATGCATCAGGGGCTTTCCGAGTTGCGAGACGAGGAGCGCTTCGGTGGCTGGGTGTACCGCATCGCCCACAGCGCCATCGTCGACCATGCGCGTCGGCGTGCGCGCTCGGCGCAGACAAGCCCGACAGAAGATGTCACGGCGGACGTCGCGGCCGACGTTCCCGAAGATCAGCTTCAATCCGACTTGGGGGAGTGCGTGGCGCTGTTCGTCGGTCGCCTGCCCTCGCCGTACCGCGAAGCGATCACGTTGACCGAGCTCGAAGGACTGACCCAGAAGGAAGCGGCGGAGATGCTCGGCGTATCGCTGTCGGGTTTGAAATCCCGGGTCCAGCGCGGTCGCAAAAAGATTCGCTACATGTTCGAGGAGTGTTGCCAGATTTCGGTCGATTGCCGTGGCCGCGTCATCGAGTGCGAACCACGAAACCTCGATCAGGTGCCCGAGGACTGCCGAGATGCCGCCATCTCCTGGTCAGCACGGGAGCGACCGTCGTAACCGAGCGCGAACTCGGTCGAATCGCGTTCGGTTTTCGTCGACTCAATCGTGACGATGCCGGTGATGCAGATCGGCGCCATGCGCGTGGTCGTGCTCGAGCGCGTCGTGATGGTGGGCGTGCGTGTGCGCGCCGAGCACCGGCGGGTAGTGAGAGTGATTGTGGTGCCCGTCATCGTGGGTGTGCGCGTGCTCATGGTCCAGCGGCGCGTGGCGATGCCAGTGCTGGTGACGCTCGGTAACGTGAAGATAGGCAGCGACCCCGAAGATGGAACCTGCCAGAGCGATGAGCTCCGCGGTGCCACGATCGCCTGCGACGAAGGCCACGCAAGCGCCCAGGAACGGCGCCAGCGCGAACAGCGATCCGGTTCGAGCCGCGCCCAGCGTGCGCTGTGCGCGCAGATACAGACGCAAGCTGAGTCCATAACCGGACGCGCCGCATGCAAGGAGCGCGAGCAGCGCAACGAGCGGTGGCCAGGAATCGTGAAGCGTGACGGCCAGGCTGCCGGAGAGAGCAGCGCCGAGCGTCGCCTTCCAGAACACCACGGCGCGCGGATCGAAGTCAGCGAGCGGTCGCGTCAGCGTGTTGTCGACTCCCCAGCAGAGCGTTGCCGCGGCGATCGCCGCTAAACCCAGCGCGCTCGATACGCCGCCACCCCGCGTCCGGAGCGCCAACAGGCCGCCGGCAAGCAGCATCAGCAGGCACGCCGTCGCCACGCGACGCCCGATGGGCTCGCGGTAGACCAGCGCCGCCAGAACCACGGTGAAAAGAGCTTCCAGATTCAGCAGCAGAGAGCCAGCCAGCGCCCCCGAACGTTGGAGCCCCCAGGCGAGCGCCGCTGGCGCCAGAACAGACCCGAACAGTGCAACGACTGCCAACCGAGCTGCCTGCGCCCGCGTGACGGCCGCCTCGTCCGCCCGACGCCGCGGGAGCCCTGCGCCCAGGGCCGCCCCTGCATAGAGCAACGTCGCGGTCGCGAACGGTCCGGTCTGTGCGCCGAAATGTTTGACGAGCGGCGTGGTGAGCCCGAACAGCGCTGCCGCAGCCATCGCTATCCAGCTTCCTCGCGCGATGGGGTTTCGATTCATGGCGGCTCCGCCGGTTCAGATTAGCGCCTCTCACGGGCGTCGCGAATAGTCGCCACCGTGGCGGTCGAATCCTGCGTGAGGGTGCCAATAGCTCTCGCATCCGACGAGCACGGCTGACCCCCAGTGGGATCCGCGCTGCAAGGAACGTCGGATTTGGTTGGGGCCGCCCCCCTGTAAAGGGCGCGCTGCCCGGTGAAGCTCGTCACCGGGCAGCCCTGCCCGCGCTGTCGGTCATGGCAGCCGCGCCTGCGCCCACTGCCAGCCCCGCGCGCCGAGTCAGACCGTATTCACCGCTTTGCGTTCTTCGCGCGGTCGATGCTCTCGACGATGATGCGCTTGGCTTCCTCGGCGTTGCCCCAGCCGAGCGCCTTCACCCATTTTAGATCCTCGAGATCCTTGTAGTGCTCGAAAAAATGCTCGATCTGCTTCAGCGTGATGTCCGGAAGCTGGGTGTATTCGAGCACGCTTTCGTACCTGCGCGTGAGGCGCGGCACGGGCACGCCGATGATCTTCTCGTCGACACCCGCTTCGTCTTGCATCTTCAAAACGCCAATCGGGCGCACCGCGACGATCGCCCCCGGTACGATGCCGCGCTGGTTTGCGACCAAAACGTCGAGCGGGTCCCCGTCACCGGATAAAGTGTGCGGAATGAAGCCATAGTTGCCGGGGTAGCGCATCGACGTGTAAAGAAAACGATCGACCACCAAGGTCCCCGCATCCTTGTCCATCTCGTACTTGATCGGCTCGCCACCGACCGGCACTTCCACGATCACGTTGACCTCGTTCGGCGGGTCCGCTCCGATTGAAACAGCTTCGATTCGCAACTTGGCTCCTTGGCGCCCCTCTCTAGTGGATGGAAGCCACTCGCGCCAATCGGACCGCGAGCTCGTGCAAGCGAGCGTGACGTCCTGACGGTACGCGGTTCAGGGTCCGATCGATGGCGATAGGTGAAAGAGCCAGAGCGTGACGGTTCCGCCCTGCTGGCTTTGCGCCACGACCCAGCGCTGATCGGGGGAGACCAGCGGCGGCGCGGCCCAGGACTGTCCCGGGCCAGCGGCGCGGAGCACGTCCCAGCGTCGCTCGCCGTCGTCCGCGACGAGCGCAAGCCGCCCGTCGCGCAGGAATCGAGAGCTGCCGTTGCCGGTCAGAAGTCCCCCAGCAGAGCGTGCGAAGGCTTCGTTGGCGAGCGCCACGCTCAGCGGCTCCCCCTCATTCCCGCCGCGATCGAGTTGGAAGCCGACACGCAGTAGAGCGCTGCCGTCAACCACCGCCAGAACGTCCGCGAGATCCGAACCGGGACCTCGTTCGCACGGGTTCACTCTGTCGTCGGGAACGTCCTTGCGCACGACCAGAGCCAGACTCGGGCCGGACAGGCACGACTCCATACCCCGCGAGCCGAAATCGAGCTGCTTCAGCTCCCGCGCGCTACTCACCGGTGTCTCGACCGGAAGCCGTGGGCCCCAACGACGAGCGTCGGGCGCATAGCAGCGCATCGTGCCCGACGCGTCTTCCTGTACGACGCACACTTCGCCGCGCCGCCAAAAGAGCGTCGGCGCGAGGCCAGGATCGATCGGCAAAGCCTGTACCTTCGTGAGCGTACCCAGCCGCGTTCGACTGAGAACGCGCACGGGCTCGCTGTCGTTGCGTCGGTCCGCGAGCTCTTCGCGCAGCTGCGCTGCCCGCTTGCGCAGCGAAAGCGGCGGGTGAAACGGTTGCGCTCGGCTAGAGGGCCAACTTGCGCTCACTTGGTTCACGATCTGCTCGCCGCGCTCCCAGGCTCCTGCCTCGATCGCGTCGCGCGCGGTAGAGAGCGTGAGCCCATCCACGAACGCTTGGTCGATGCCGCCTAACTGGCTCGCTGGTCCTCCGTCAGGACCAGCGGCAGCCGCGCCTTCCAGTGCGGCGCGCGCAAGCGCCCGCACCGCGACGCGTCGCTCGGCATCGGCCCCCGAAAGTGGCGATAGTACCAGGGCACGCTGCACGGCCGCTGTATGCACGAGACGCAGCCGGCCCGACTTTTCGTCCCAACGAAAGGTGAGCGCCACGTCGTCTCGTTCTTCGAGCGTCAGCACGACGGCGCCGCGTTGACAGCGCACGCCGAGGAGGGGTCTGTAGCCGTCCTCCTCGGAGAGCTCGGGACCGGTGAACTGGTCGTTCGTCAAGCCGAGCAGCGGCGTGCCGTCCGCGTCTTCCACCGTGAACCGGGTGGTGGTCGTGCAATACCGCCCGCAGGCCGTCGGTTCCTGGACGGTGCGCAGCCTGCCCATTCGAGCTGCGCCGAACGCGCATGCCTCCTCACTCACCTGCTCTTGAGCCTCCTCGCTCGCTCCTTCGTCAGCGCGCGCGCTGCTCGAAAGGAACAGGGCACAGAGAGCCAGGGCCAGCGCGGGCCGAGACTGCGCGCGAACCGCCGGAACACCCATGCTGAGCAGCTAGCAAGCGCCGTGTAAACCGGCAAATTTGATGCATGGTCGCGGCGTCCCCCCCGCAAACTCATTGAGATGCACGGCGTTTCCGCACCTGGTCCCGCTGGCGCCCTGAGCTCGTTCTGTTAACACTCCCGCATCGTGACAGCCCCCAACCCCAACACTCTCAGCGTCCAAAACCTCAGCGAGTACGAGTCGGCCTATGCAGCCGTCAAGCAGAAGGGGCTGAAGCTCGACATGACGCGGGGCAAGCCGTCGAACGAGCAGCTCGATCTCGCCAACGGTCTCACGGCGATTCTGTCGTCCGATGAATACAAGGCTGCGGACGGCACCGACGCGCGCAATTACGGCGGCCTCGACGGTCTCCCGGAAATGAAGGCCATTTTCGCGGAGTTGCTCGAGACCACGCCCGCGAGCGTGATCGTGGGCGGCGCTTCGAGCCTCACCATGATGCACGACGCGGTGGTGCGCGGATTGCTTCACGGCGTGCCAGGCGGCGATGGCCCGTGGTCGAAGGCGAAGATCAAGTTTCTGTGCCCTGCGCCGGGATACGATCGTCACTTCGCGATCTGCCAGCACCACGGCATCGAGATGATCCCGGTCGATCTCGACGTGAACGGCCCCGACATGGCCGCCGTCGAGAAACTCGTGAAGGCCGACGCCAGCATCAAAGGCATGTGGTGCGTGCCGAAGTACTCGAACCCGACGGGCGAGACCTACTCGGCCGAAGTGGTGCAGCGACTCGCGGCCATGCCTACGGCAGCGCCGGACTTTCGGTTGTTCTGGGACAACGCGTACGCGGTCCACGACCTGTACGAGGCCAGCGACCCACTGGTGGACATTCTGTCGACCTGCGCAAAAGCTGGCAATCCGAACCGCGCGCTGGAATTCGCGTCGACATCGAAAATCTCCTTCGCGGGCGCGGGCGTCGCGGCCCTCTTGAGCAGCGCCGAAAACGTGGCGGACGCCAAGAAGCATCTGGCTATCCAGACCATCGGTCCGGACAAGATGAACCAGCTACGCCACGTGCGCTTTTTCCGGAACGCGGCGGGTGTGAAGGCGCACATGCAGAAGCACGCCGCACTCTTGCGTCCCAAGTTCGAGGCGGTAACGCGCATCTTCGAGCGCGACCTGGGGGGCACAGGGCTTTCGACTTGGACCAAACCGCGCGGTGGCTACTTCATCAGCCTCGACACACTCGACGGCTGCGCCAGCGAGGTGGTCAGGCTCGCGGACGAGGCCGGCGTCAAACTCACGCCCGCGGGCGCCACGTTTCCGCTCGGTAAAGATCCGCGAAACCGCAATATCCGCATCGCGCCCTCGTTGCCGCCCGTTTCGCAGGTCGAGACGGCCATGGAAGTGGTCACGTTGTGCGTGAAGCTCGCCAGCGCCCGTAAGCTCAAGAGCTAGGTCGAATCCGTGGGTCGCATCGG
This sequence comes from Polyangiaceae bacterium, assembly GCA_035549735.1. Classification (GTDB taxonomy): domain Bacteria; phylum Myxococcota_A; class Polyangia; order Polyangiales; family Polyangiaceae; genus PMG-095. The sequence continues at coordinate 88,169 of DASZQI010000084.1, forward strand.
GCGGCTCTGGTTGCGTGCGACCAACAGCTCAGGCGAATTATTCGATTCTCAGCGCATAAAGGAGACCTGAATCGGGTCCAGCCTCACTAAATTGAGTGGAAGGGGCCGAGCAAGATCACGATCGGCACATCCGGGAATGAGGCCGCAGCCCACTCGGTGTTTCTGCACTCCTTAGTCCCCTGAGAGGCCTCCCCTATGCGAACGACACGAATTGCGCGCTTCGGCTCGACCTGGTCACCCCTGCTCGCCGGTTCTCTGCTTTGCGCGCACGCCGTAGTCGGCTGCTCCCCGAGCGATGGTGACAGCACAGTCGCGTCGGGCGGCACCACCCCCACCACTGGCGGCACGGTCGCCAACACCGGCGGCACGACTGGGGGAACCACCGGAGGCAGCGTTGCAACGGGCGGCACCACGGGCGGGTTCCCCGCAACTGGGGGCAATCCGAGCACCGGTGGCGTGCCGAGCACCGGTGGCCTACCGAGCACCGGCGGAGTGCCAACCACGGGTGGCAGCAGCGGCGGAACCAGCGACGGCGGCGGGATGAGTGGCGGCACTGCCGGCAAAGGCGGTGGCGGCGGCGCGGGCCCGAGCACCGGTGGTAAGGGTGGCTCGACCGGCGGCGCGCAGGGCGGCGGCACGATGGGAGGCACTAGCGCGACCGGCGGCAGCGGCGGCGGAAGTGCGGGCGGTAGTGGCGGCAAAGCGCCCGCGAACCCGAGCTCGGGCTGCGGCAAGACGAACCCTCAAACGGGCACGTCAGGCAGCCCGCTCATGGTCTCGAGTCACCAGTACTACGTGAAGTTGCCGACGGGCTACGACGCAAACAAGCCGTACCCCATGCTGATCGTGTTCAATCCGACCAACAATCCGATCACGTGGGCCGAGCAAAGCGCCGGCTACGAACAGCTCAGCGCGAAATCCGACGCGATTCGAGTCTATCCGCATCCCCAGAACCCGAGCAGTGGTTGGGGCGCCGGCGATGTTTCTTTCTTCAAGCCGCTTTACGACCAGGTCACGGGCGCATACTGCGTCGATAAGGCGCGGGTGTTCGCCTCCGGGGAGAGCTCCGGCGGTGATTTCTCGAGCATCATCGGCTGCGAACACGCGAACCTGCTGCGAGCGATCGGGCCGTGCGCAACGAAGGACGTGCCCCAGTACCCGCTCGACGCCACCAAGCGCAAGTGCACCGGCGAGGTCACGGCCATCATCATCCATGGCAAGAATGACAACGTCGTCGGGCCTGCCAACGGCCCAAAGACGCGCGACTTCTACGTAGCGGTGAACCACTGTGCAACCACGACGCAGCCAGTTTCCGGCTACACCGACACGCTATCGAACTGCGTGCAGTACCAAGGCTGCGACGCGGGCTACCCAGTGTACTGGTGCCTGCACACCGACCCGAACTACAGCAACACCAACCACGGCTGGCCGGCTTTTGCGGCCAAGATGACGTGGGGGGTGTTCTCTTCCTACTGAGACAGCGGCGGTTTTCGGGGACGCTGTCCCCGAACGCGCCGAATTGAATTCGGCCGGGCCCCACCCCTGGTTCTGGCGCGCCAGCTGCCATGCACAGCGGTCGAGCGCGGCAACCGCTTCATGCACCGGACCTATCAGCACGCGCTCTGACCCCAGAAAGCGTTAGCGGCGCGGTCCAACGCTTGCTCCGAACAGACGCTCGCGAACCCGGCTCGCGGTCCGATTATCCGCCCGCTGCTTGGTTCCGAGCGGGTTACACTTCGCTCACATGCGGTACGGCAAGGTGGTGTGGCTATCGTCTCTCGCATTCGCGATCGCGTGCGGCGCCCGTACTGAGCTGGAATCCGCACCCGGAAGCGGCGGAACCGGAACTGGAGGCGTGCCGCCGATCGCGTCGGGAGGAGTCGCAGGCACGAAAACGGCATCGGGCGGGGTCGCCGGCGCTCCGGTTCGAACGCGCTGCACGCTCGCCCCTGACGACCCGCGCGTCATGGGCATCAGACCCGATCAAATTGCCAAACTCGACGGAGCAGATTTCGTCGAAGGTGACGTTGCCTCCTATCGCTGGACATTGAAAGCCGAAGACTGCGATGCGGTGGTGCAAAATGCCGAGTTCATCCTGAAGGGTGTCACCACTCAAGTCGTTCACTTTCAGCCTTCGCGTCCAGCGCCCTATCACTTCACGCTCGAAGTCACCGGGCGTGGCGGCGATCGCGCCGCATGCGACCTCGAGGTGCCAGTGGAAGGCGTTGGCCTGCGCACCGAACTGTGCTGGGACACCAGCCTCACCGCGGATCTGGACTTGTACCTGCACAGCCCCTTGAACCAAAACCCATGGTTCAAGCCCGGCTCGACCCAAGTAGTGGACGGTCTCGATGGAACGACGTGCAACACCTCCAACGCATCCTGGGAGCTGCGCGGGCAGTCCCGAGTCGACTGGGGCTATCCGGACTCGCCGCTCGACGCCTGCAACACGCCTTCCTTCCAGGGGTTTCTAGGCACGGGCCGCTGCCCCAATCCGCGCGCGGCCCTGGACAACAACCAAAGCTCGACGACGCCCACGACCGGCACGACCGGCACGACCGAGCGCATGCAGCTCGATAGTCCGCGCGACGGCGAGCGCTTTCGAGTGATGGCGCAGAACTTCAACAACAAGCCAGCCAAGCCACGTTTATTCGTGTATTGCAGCGGAGAACGCGCCGGCTCGTTCGACGCCCCTGCGCTCCCGCCTAACTTTCAGGGACCGTCCGAGCGCGGCTTCGGCCTGATGTGGCGCATCGCCGACATTACGACCAAGCGCGACGCGCAAGGCAAGACGCGGTGCAGCGCGAGCCCGGTCCTCGATCGCCCTGCGATCTCCTTCGACGATCCCAGTTTTTGAGTCCGCACGGAAACCGACGAAACCGCACGGAAACGCGGGGAGTTTCGCAAACGTTTCGCGCCGCAGCGCAGGACGGATCCGAACCAGCGTCGACGAGCGACTCGAGCTAGGTTTCGAGTCATGCGGCTGGCGCGACGTCCGGCACATCGACGCGGAGTGCGATTTTGGCTGCACGTCCTGTGCAGCGAACCCTGGGGTTACTTGGTCGGCGGCGTGACGAGCGGGGCCTCGGCGGCGCTGTCCTTGCTGGCGGCGCCACATGCGTCGCTCGCACACGTGATGATCATCTACTTGCTCGGCGCGGTGCTGATTTCGACGCGCTTCGGGGCCGCGGTCTCGTCGTTCACGGTGATGACGAGCACGCTTTGCTTCGACTATTTCAACATTCCGCCTCAGTTCGCGTTCGCAACCCCGAGCGTGCACGACTCGGTCACGCTCGGAGGCATGCTACTCACGGCCATACTGGTCAGCTTCCTGATTCAGCGGCTACGTTATCAGCGAAGCCTGGCGCGCAGCAGCGAGGCTCGGACGCTGGCGCTGTGCGAGCTAAGCCTCGACCTGTCGCAGGTCGCGCACGTCAAGCACCTCCCCGCCACCGCGGAGGCGCACCTGGTGAAGCTGTTCGGGCTGCCTTCGCAGGTGTTCCTGCGCGACAGCGATAGCGGCTTGGCGGAGCTTCGCCTGCCCGCCGCGGAGCATGCGCTCGCGTTGCGTGCTCTGGAAACGCAGAAGCCCTGGGCCGCGCCTTCGAGCCGAGGCGAGGTCGTCTTCCAGCCGATCAACTCGGGAAGCCGAACGCTCGGTGTGATTCGTAGCGAGCTGTCCGACGGCGACGTCTCTCCCACCGGGCAAGAGGTATTGCTCGCTGCGTGCGCAGACCGGGTTGCCGTGGCGCTCGAGCGCTGGACCCTAGCGTCTGCGGCTCGCCACGCGCAGGTGGAAATCGAAGCGGAACGCCTGCGGAGCGAGCTGTTGAGCGCCATGTCGCATGATTTGAAGACGCCGTTGGCGTGCATCCTCACCGCTGGCACCACGTTGCTGAATCGCAGCGCTTCGGCCGAGCCCGACCGCCACCTGCTGCTGCACACCATCGTCGAAGAGACAGAGCGACTCAACGGGTTGGTCACCAATCTACTCACCGTCACGCGCCTCGAGTCCGGAAAGGTTCAGCTGAACAAGGTGCCGGAAGCCCTCGACGATCTGATCCATGGCGCGCTCTCGCGGTTCACGAGCCGACTGGGCCAGCGCGAGGTTCAAGTGAACGTGCGCGGCGAGCTGCCGCTGATCTCCATGGATCCCGTGCTCATCGACCAGGTACTCGCCAACCTGATCGAGAACGCGCTGCGCTACACGCCGGACGCCTCACCGCTCGAAATATCGGTGCACACGAACGCCAAGGAAGCGGTGCTGGAGGTCGCCGATCGCGGCCCCGGAATTGCCGACGACGAGCGCAGCAAGGTGTTCGACAAATTTTACCGCGGCAGCCGCGCCAAACTCAAAGACGGGGGCTCTGGGCTCGGCCTCACCATTTGCCGCGCCGTCGCGCGAGCCCACGGCGGCCGGATCGCCATCCACCCGCGCCTGGGCGGCGGGACCACGGTCGAGTTCGCGCTGCCCCTCTCTTCGTCCGGCAAGCCTCGGCCGCTGCCGCTGCCTGCCCAGGAGGCAACGCACCCATGACCGCTTCGATTTTGATCGTCGAGGACGACCGGTCCATGCGCCGCGTGCTGCAGTCGGCGCTGGGCGCACAAAGTTATGAAGTCTTGGAGGCCGGGGGCGTGCAAGAAGGGCTGGAATTGTTCGAGCAGCGAGCTCCCGAGGCGGTGCTCCTGGACCTAGGGCTACCGGACGGTGAGGGCTTCGAACTGCTCGAACGCATACGAGAGACCTCCGAAACGCCGATCGTGATTATTTCGGCTCGCGGCGAAGAGCGCGATCAGGTGCGCGCGCTCGATTCGGGAGCGAACGACTACGTCACCAAACCATTTCGCGAGGGCGAGCTGCTCGCGCGGTTGCGCTCGGCGCTGCGCATAGCGGCGCGCGCCAATCGCAACTCGGAATGCATAGTGGTCGGAAGCCTACGGCTGCAATGCTTCGAACGACGAGCCTATCTGAACGACGTCGAGGTAGAGCTCACGCCGACCGAGTTCAGCCTGCTCCAAGTTCTGGCCCGCGACGCGGGGCGAGTGATGACCCATCGCCAACTCCTGCGCCAAGTGTGGGGACCCAGCTACACTCAAGACGTGCAGTACCTGCGCGTGTTCATGAAGCAGCTCCGCACCAAGTTGGAACGCGACCCCAGCAAGCCCAAGTTGTTGGTGACTACGCCGGGCGTCGGCTACCGCTTGAAGCTCGGCGACTAGCGAAAACGGCGGAACGCGCCCGCTAACGCTTGGTCGGCCGCACGACGAGCACGGAGCAGCCGGCTTTACGGACCAAGGTCTCCGCCACCGAACCGAGCAACAGTCGCTCGAAGCCCTCGTGATCGTGGGTTCCGACGACCAGCATGTCGGCGCCGAGTTCGCTTCGAAACCGCAAAATTTCGTCGGTCGGGCTGCCGATACCGAAATGGCCAGTCACGCTGTTCCGACACTGCGCACGCGCCGAGCGTACGAAAAATTCCAGGTGGTCCTTGGCGTCGGCGAGCGCGTCGGGCGCTGGCATCGGCACCCCCACGTGCGCCCGATCGAAGCGACTGGTCCGAAGCACGTGCACCACGTGTAAGCTGGCCTGCGGGAAGGCGCGTGCGACGCGGGCCGAAGTCGAAAGCACGCGGTTGGCGCCGTTCGAGCTGTCGACCGCGACGAGGATCAGGGACGGGTCGTCCCCGCTGTTTCGAAGCAATTCACTCTCGTCCGAGGCCATGGTGACTCTCCGTGTTTCTCGTCAGCGTTCTAGACAGACGAAGGCGAGGGTCATCAGCAAATGTGCGGGCAGCATCGCCGCAAAGGCGAACAACGCGTAGCGCAGAAAGGTGGGCAGCGTGTAACCCGCGCGCTCCGCCACGGCTTTGAGCATCAGGTTCGGGCCATTTCCGATGTAGGTCGTGGCGCCCATCACCACGCTGCCGGCGCTCACCGCCGCCAGCTTCAACGGTTCGATGCCGGCGACCAAATCCGGTTGCCCATGGCTCAACCCGCGACCCAGAGCCACGAAGGCCGCGTAAGTCGGCGCGTTGTCGAGCAACGCCGAAAGCCCCCCCGACACCCAGAATAGCTGCCAACTCTCCTTTAACGGCAGCTCGTGTGCGCGCGCCCCGAGCCCGAGCTCCACTGGCACCAAGCACGCGAACAGCCCCGCAAACAGCAGCCCGACCTCTACGATCGGCGCCAGGGAGAACCCATTCAAAGCATGCAGCGCGCGCGGCGTCCCGAAGTACGACGTGGCGGCGACGCCGAGCATGGCGACCTCGCGATAACCCGCCGGTAGGAATGCGAGTGGAACGATCGAAACGAGCAACACGAGGTTGCGATAGCCCTGAACTTTGAGCGACTCGCGCTGACTGCGGTCGCGCGCGCGGACGGCTTCGGACTCGCGAGCGTACGCCCGCCGATCGATGAAGTAGAGGGCGAGCGCGAAGCTGCCGACGTACAAGAGCCAGACCGGAAACAGCCGCAGCGTCCAAAAGAAAGGCACGCCGCCGATGAAGCCCACGAGCAAGGGTGGATCGCCGAGCGGGGTCAGCAGGCCACCCGCGTTGGCCACGGCCAAGATCATGAACGGAACCAGGTGGGCGGTGTGCTCGCGCTGGGAATTCGTGCGTAAGAACGGCCGAATCATCAGCATGCTGGCCCCGGTCGTGCCCACCACGCTCGCCAGTAAAGAGCCCAGCAGCAAAAAGCCCACGTTCGTTCGCGGCGTGGCTTCGAAGTCTCCGCTCGCAAACACGCCGCCCGTGGTCACGAACAACGCGGTCAAGGTCGCAATGAAGGCCGCATAGCCAGAAGCCGCGTGCAGCACCCGCTCTCCTTGACCAATACCGAGGAAGAACCAAACCACCGGGGTAGCGCAGGCCAGCACGATCAAGGCCTGAAACCAGCGCTTCTCCCAGGCGCTCGGCCAAAGCATCGGCAGCACGGCCATGCACAGCACGAGGGTGCCAAACGGCAACAGAGTCCACGTAGGCAGACTGTCCAAGGAATGGGCGGGCATGAATGGCGAGAAGGCTCGATACAGAACCACGAACGCACGAGAACGCGAAGCGCCCGCAGGAAAAAGGCGCGACGGCCTGAGCAGTCCGTCGCGCCCCGATCATTCTGCCGAGCCCAGCGCAGCGCTCAGTGCGCGCCCACGATCTTCACCCCCTCGAAGCCAGCTTCCTCCGCCCGCACGGCCTTCAGCTGCGCTTCCGCCGCCTCTGGCGAGATGGGCGGAAGGAATTCGGGGTAGCCCGGTACCCCCATTTCCGGCACATCCAAACCGGCGACTTCGACCTCCGCAGAGACCCGATTACCCCCGACCAGCTTGCCCACGATCACGAATAGGATCCCGCCCAAGGCGACGTTCCAAGCAATTCCCGCTCCGCCCTCGATCAGCTGAGCGATGAGCTGCTTGCCGTCACCATAGAACAGGCCGGTCACGCCTTGGCCAGCCGTACCCAGATAGTCCGTTGCGCCAACGCCGTTCCAACCCGCACCGTAGCTACCATCGGAAAACAGACCCACCGCAATCAGCCCCCAGAGTCCGTTGACACCATGCACGCTGATGGCGCCCACCGGGTCGTCGATCTTGATCTTGTCGAAGAAGTACACGCTCACGATCACCAAGACGCCGGCGACGGCGCCGATGATGAACGCGCTGATCGGGGTGACGAAGGCACACGGGGAGGTAATTGCCACCAGGCCCGCCAACATACTGTTGCACATCATCGACGGGTCGGGCTTGCCGTACACCTTCCAGTTGTAGAGCACTCCGCTCAAGGTCGCGGACATACCCGCCAGCATGGTGTTCGTCGCTACGATGCCGATGCGACCGTCGGAGCCGGCGAGCGAGCTGCCCGCATTGAACCCGAACCAACCGAAGGCCAGAATGAACGTGCCGAGCTGCACCATCGGGATATCGTGCGGCAAGATCGGATTCACTTTGCCGTCTTTCCCATACTTGCCGATGCGCGGGCCAATCAAGAGCGCGGTGATCAAAGCCAGCGCGCCGCCCTGAAGGTGAACCACGCCCGACCCCGCGTAATCGACCGCGCCGTGACCGAGGCCCGCGCGGTACCCGAGTTGCGCCAGCCAGCCACCACCCCACACCCAGCACCCGAAGATCGGATAGATGACGGCGCCGATCAGCACGCTGTAAAGCATGAAACTCTTGAAGCTCCAGCGCTCTGCGCAAGCGCCGGTGACGATCGTCGCAGTCGTGTCCATGAACACCATCATGAACAAGAACAGCACGATCGCTGCAGCGTCGTAGCCGCTACCGGTCAGGAAGAAGCCGGTCGCGCCGATCAACCCCCAACCGTGATCGCCGTTCACCGACGAGCCCACCGTGATCATGTGGTTGAGCGTCGGAGTTCCGCCCAGCATACCGGGCCCCCCGATGGCCGTGCCGTTCAAACCGCCGCACATGAAGGCGAACCCGCACACGAAGAAGCCGAACATACCGAGCGCGTAAACCATGAAGTTCATCGACATGGTGTGCGCTGCGTTCTTGCCGCGGCACAGGCCGCATTCGACCAACGCAAAGCCGGCCTGCATGAACATCACCAAGAAGCCGGCGACCAACGTCCACACGAAGTTGATCGAGAAAATGCCGTGCGCCGCCGACTGCGCTACCGCATCGACCGCCGTGGCAAGCTCCTTCGTGGTCGCCTTCTCCGGATCGGGCTTCGTGTACCCCGGCACCGTCAGCGGCGTTGGAGTCGTCTGAAAAGCTCCGGTCTTGTCGGGCACCGGTTCATCGGCGCGAGCAGGAGGACTGAACATTGTCAGTACGGCGATGGCTAGGCCGATGCCGGCTAGCCATCGGCGTAGACGATCCAAAGAAACGAGCTGCTTCATTGCGTACCTCTTTCGAAATCGTGGGGCGCCGAATCTCAGCGCGATAAGAACCTGTTCTGACCCTGCTCGATTCGTCGCTTCAGACTGCTGGCCCAAAGTGCGCCGACCACCGCCCCGAACTGCATCATCACGAAGAAGACGGCGGCCGTTTGAAAAGCCCGCAGCTGAAACCAGATCACCGCAGTTACCGCAACGATGATCGCTTGCGTGCCATAGAACGTTCGTTTGTATCGTTCGAGCATCGTGCGCATGTCTTCGACCGAGCCCTGCGTGTCCGCGGTTTCGGATCTATTTCGGGACTGGCTACTCGGCGTTATGGAATCTTTATACCGATGGATCTCGCATGTTTGCGGGCTCGACTACGACCCACGAAGTGCTGGACCGTCGCCGAATTAGCGCGCGTTACCCTCTCGGTATATCGACGCTCGACTCGCGCTTCGTGCATCGATGTGATTCGACTCGTGTCGTGACACGAGCATTGCCGAACGTGCGCGAGAAGTGCTAACGTGTGCTTCGTTCGGTCCGAGCTGGCATGAACGCGCGGCGCCCGCATGCGCTCTGCGTTCGCGTTTTGATGGCAAACCACCTAGAACCCGCGAAAGGAATTCCGCTGGCCCGTGGCTATCACTCGTCCCCGACTCGCTGGGCGCTACTCTTCGGCGTAGCCTGAACTACGCCGCTCGGAGTGTCGTGGTGGCTTTGGTGTTCGCGATCGCGCCGCTTCGTTTTCCACTAACCCTTGGGCACTCATCGCAGTCCACGGGGCGTTGCGAGCCGATTCGATGTCTAAGGTCACCAACGAGTGGTGGTCACGGGCGCCTACTGCTCCAGCCTGTGCTGCCTCACACCCACCCGGTCAACGACCGCAGCGCGAGCCCGATCCCCAGCGAAATTCCGTTCGCCAACGCCGAGACCGCGAGCGCCCCGCGCGCGCCGAGCGTCGGAAACACCAACGCATAGAGCGCGGCCTCGACGGCGACCGCCCACGTTTCTTCCACGCCGAGCGCCACCGTCCCGCGCAGAAAGGCGGGGAACACGAACCACACGGCCGGGTGTGAGGCCAGGTTGCCAAAAGCGACGGCTAGCAGACGGCGACCCAGCGCAGGACACGTCACCGCGGAGTGCAGACGCCCGAGCAGGTAAGCCGCGACGCACCACTCGATCGCAAGCGTGAGCGCGAACGCCTTGACCCACCACAGAACGTACATCTGATTCAAAGACGAACCGCCTCAATCGGAAGAGTGAACCAACGCAGCTTACTCGAATCTGGTGGGGGTCGCGAAAGGGCAGCTCGCGTGCGCCAGTCCTTTCCGGCACCAGGTTCCGCTCGGCGGCAGCTCGTCGCTCCCCCTGCCGCGTCGCGATTCGTGCCGCACGCTAGGGGCGCTCGCTCGGCAGCCGAGAGCGCGGAAGATTGCCGAGCACGTCGGTCGAGAAGCCCGTGATTTTTCTTTGCGCAGCACGTCCTTCAAAGCCGCCAGAAATGGTTCGCGGTCTGGTGCCGGAGTCCACAAGCCGAGAGAGCCGCGGGGCGTCGCCCAGCACAGACCTTTCATGGGCAGGGGGTAGTTTTCCACTCTGCCATCACAAGCTAGTCAAGCACTGCGTCAGCGGCAAACACCTCGACGCCTGCATGCGCTCCGCTGCACCCACACGCGACCGCGCGGAAACTTGCTCAACCGGCCCGGCGCTCGACCGTTGTGGCAAACATGAGGTTTCGGGCGCGCTGGATCCCTTCGCTTCTAGGCCTATCGTTGACCTGTGCGGCGCCCGCAAGTTGGGCCGCGCCAGCGACTCCGCGTGTCGTAGAAGGCTCCGGCGAAAGCGCCGGCGGGCTGTTTACCGCAGGTCCAAACGGGGCGCGGTTCGCGCTGCCGAGCGGAGCGTTGCTCCGGGTCTCGCCCGGCACGGCGCTGCGAGTTTTCCCGCGACCTCAGGCGCTGAGCCTGGGTCCAGGCGGCAAAACCCAAACTTGGTCGCTCGCGCTGTCACACGGCCGCGTGGACGTCGAAGTTCCGCCCAACACCAGGAGCGCGGTGCTGGTTTCGATCGCACGCGTCGCCGCGGTGGTTTCTTCCGGCAACGTGGTCGTGTTTGCGGAGCCGAGCTCGGTCACGGTAGTGAACACCGATGGAGCCGCCAAGACCTTCATCGACAATCGCTGGTCGACGGTCGAGCCCGGCCACCAGCTGGAAGTCACGGCCGATCACCCTGCTGGATTGGATTCCAAGCTGCTCGAGAGCCCGGCGTTCGACAGAGGTGATCGCGTCTGGTTCACGGGAGTCGAGCAAGTCAAGCTGAGCGGGTTTCACTGGCGCCCGGTCGCGGGGGCAACACGCTTCGACGTGGAGCTCAGAGATGGCCAAAAGCTGATTGCGCACGCAAGCCTGAGCGAGCCGAAGCTCGGCGACGCGCTAGCTCCGGTTGGCCCCGGAGAGTACGGGCTGCGAATCCGCTCGGTCGACGCGCGTGGCATCGAAGGGCCGTGGTCGGCCCCGCTGCCACTGCGAGTGGTCGGCGTGGAACTTCCCGCGGGTGCGTATCAGGAAGCGGGCGGCATCTATTTGAGTGGCGGACAGAAGCTCCGCTTCTCGCACACGCGCGGCTTGGAAATGACGTACGTGGGCGCCGGCCAGTACTTCCCTGCGACCGACGAAGTCGGGCTGTATCGAAACCAACGCACCATCGTCAGCCTGCGCTACCCGAACACCGCCGAAATCGCCTACGCGCGCCTCGAGCCGCGCGACGTCTACGCGCAAGTGTTCGCTGGACCGAAGCGTGCGACTTGGCCGCGCGATCCGATCGCGCTCACGGTGCGCTTGCGCACGCGCGCAGGCGCGCCGGTCCCCTCCTTCATCGAGGTGGTGCCGAAAGTGCAAGTTGGCGTCGAACCGCTCGAAGTCAGCTGGCGTCGCGAGGGCAGCGAGCTCCACGCCGTCGTGCCACCCCGAACGGGCCGCGGCCCCTGGGTGATTCGCGTCGACGTCGCGGACCAGTTCGGCATCCCCCTGGGTCGTGACTTCGTCGAAGTTGCTGCGCATGCAACTGGACACCAGGATTAAAACATTGCGCGCGCACTGACACTCGGCGCCTGAATTTGAGAATTTCGCAAAGTGGTTGCCTATTTTCTGGCAGTAGGGGCGCTCCACAACACATGCGTCACCGTATCGAGCGGTGCTCGCCACATCGGTCCACCGACAGATGAAATTTTCGAACTGGATTTACTGCACAGGCCTGCTCTGCGGCATCGGTTGTTCTGCCTCGCCAACGGACGACGGTCTCGGTGGCTCCACGGGCGGTACGAGCAATCAGGGTGGCTCCACGACCGCAACCGGCGGTATCGCCACAGGTGGAGTCGTCGGTGGCAACACCGGTGGCTCGGTGACAACCACTGGTGGTGTACCGAGTACCGGCGGCAACACCGTAAGCACTGGCGGTAGCACCGGAGGCAGCAGCTTGACCGGCGGCAGCTCGAACACGGGCGGCTACACCGGCGGCAGCAACTCGGGCGGCAACAGCTCGGGCGGCAGTACCGGTGGAAAGAGCGGTGGCGGCGACAACGCCGGTGGAGGCAACTCGAGCGGTGGTAAGGGCTTCGGCGGAAAAGCCGGCACCGGCGGGGCGAGCGGTGGTGCGGGCGGTGCGAGCACTGGCGGCACCAGCACCGGCGGCTCCGGCGGCGGCATGACCAGCACCGATCCGACTCAAGTCTATGCAGCGGTGTGCGCGTCGTGCCACGGGCCGCGTGGCGAAGGGGTATCGGGCAAAGGGCCCGAAATTCAGCACCCGGTACGAGATTTCTCGACGTGGGTCGTGCGCAATGGCCGCAGCGGGAATCCCGGGTTCCCCGGCCAAACGATGGCTGCATATACGACGGCCGCGCTTTCGGACGCCACGCTGACCGCCATCTTCGACTGGCTATCGACACCCGCGCTGCCCAAACCGACCACGGGCGCAGCCCTGTACAAGGATTTCTGCGCCAACTGCCACAGCGCGACCGGCACCGGTGGCACCGCGGGCCACAACGCGAAGGGTCAACCCCTCAGCAAAGCGTTGCAAATGGTGCGATCCGGACACAGCCTGACTCAGTTCTCGTCGCGCACCGGGTACATGTCGAAGTGGTCGACGACCGAGCTCACGGACGCCGAGGTCGGTTTGATCGTCACCTACTTGGACTCGCTCTAAGAAAAACGCGCGGAATACATGCCGCTTTTGCGCGGCGGAAGCGGGGGGTAAAGATGAGTGGTGGTGACCGCTCCCCCCGCTTCCTTCGACGTGCTCGTGATCGGCAGTGGTTTCGGTGGCTCGGTCACGGCCATGCGCCTTGCGCAAAAGGGCTACCGCGTGGCCGTGCTCGAGTCGGGCAAGCGCTATCGCGCCCAGGACTTTCCGAAGACCAACTGGGACGTCAGGAAGTATTTCTGGGCTCCCAAGTTCGGCTGCTTCGGGATTCAGAACATCACGCTACTCAAGGGGGTCATGGTGCTGCATGGCTCGGGCGTGGGCGGCGGCAGCCTGGTGTACGCGAATACGCTCATGCAGCCGCTGCCAGAGGTGTTCCGCGACTCGGCCTGGAGTGGGGCGGTGAACTGGGCGCGCGAGCTCGGCCCTCACTACGAGACCGCGCGCAAGATGCTGGGCGTCACTCGGAACCCCGCGTTGCTCGAAGGCGAAGAAGCCTTGCGCCGCGTAGCCGAGCGTATGTCGAGCGCCGACACCTTTCACGCCACCGACGTGGGCGTGTACTTCGGTAAACCGAACCAGAAGGTCGAAGACCCTTATTTTCAGGGCGCAGGCCCAGCGCGCAGCGGTTGCAACCTGTGTGGTGGCTGCATGGTGGGTTGCCGTTTCGGTGCCAAAAATACGCTGGATCAAAACTACCTCTATTTCGCGGAGCGTTGGGGCGCACAAGTCATCCCCGAGATTTCCGCGACACGCATCGTCCCGGTCGCGGGCGGCTATCGTGTCGAAACCGAGTCGAGCACCGCGTTCGGGCGCCCAGAAGGTCCACGCTACTTTGCCAAGAAGGTGGTGCTGGCCGCAGGCGTGCTCGGCTCGGTCGAGCTGCTCCTGAGAAATCGCGAGGTGTATCGAACCTTGCCGAACGTGTCCGCGTTGCTCGGCGACCGCGTGCGGACCAACGGCGAAAGTCTGCTCGGCGCCACCAGCTTCGAAGCACACCGTGAACTCTCGCGCGGCATCGCCATCGGTGCTGCCTTTCACCCGAACTCGCTGACCAAGATCGAAAACGTTCGCTACCCTGCGGGCTCCGGCGCCATGCGCCTTTTGGGAGTACCGCTCACGCCAGATGGCAGCGCGCTGACGAGGCCGCTGAAGCTGCTCTGGCGTTTGTTCGCCCGCTTCTTCCGGCTTTGGCGGTTATGGCGTGTGGCTGATTGGGCCAAAAGCACGGTGATTTTACTGGTCATGCAGTCGGTCGACCAGCACTTGCGACTGCGCTTGGGCCGGTCGCTCTTGAGCTCCGGCGGGCTCGGCTTGAAAGGGGAACCCACGGACAAAGCCGTGCCCAGTTACTTGCCGGTTGCGCAGGAGGCGGCCGAGTTGCTCGCGGAAGAGCTCGAAGGCGAAGCGCAGAACGTGCTTTCGGAGGTGCTCTTGCGCACCCCAGCCACCGCGCACATCCTGGGCGGCTGCTGCATCGGCAGCTCACCCGAAACCGGCGTGATCGACGAGCGCCACCAGGTTTTCGGGTACCCGGGGTTATACGTGTGCGATGGCAGCGTGATTCCAGGAAATCTGGCAGTGAACCCCAGCCTGACCATCACTGCACTGGCCGAACGTTTCGCGTCGCTGTTCGAGCCTGCCGAGGGGATGAGCGCGGAGAAGCTCGCCGAACGCGAGATTCACTTTGGACCGGCAAGCCCTGCCTCACCGAAACGCGACGTCGGCGCGCCGAGCTAGGCGAAAAAACCAGGCGGTCCGGCCCGGCCGCTGCGGCGCGCCGGGCTTCGCGAACAGCCGTCCGTCTGTGGCGGACGCCTGTCCACTCGGACAGCGCGTCTATTCGTGATTTCTCGCAATTCATCGACGTTTCGAGCTGGCCCGGCGCTTGCTCAAAGAGCGCTCGGTAACGCGAGCAACACCTCGCCCGACCCCGGAGAACCCGAGCCATGCCGTCCTCTTCCCGAATTACCGATACGCGAGAGAAGGCCCTTCGCATCAATCTCGACCCCTCGCGCTATGGGAGCTTCGCCGAAATTGGCGCAGGCCAGGAGGTCGCGCGTTGGTTCTTTCGCGTAGGCGGCGCGGCGGGCACGATCGCAAAGAGTATTTCGGCCTACGACATGGCGGTGAGCGACGCCATCTACGGGCGCGCGGAGCGTTACGTGAGTCGCGCTCGGCTCGAAGCAATGCTCGAGCACGAGCACCAGCTGAATCGCGAGCGGCTGCAAGAGTCGCGCGGGGCGAGCACGGCGTTCTTCTCGTTCGCGGACACGGTGTCGGCCCGCAGCTACAAGGGCGGCAACGAGTGCCACGGCTGGATGGGGGTGAAGTTTCAGTCGCACCCGCGAGACCAAGACAGCTGCATTCTGATCCACGTGCGCATGTTGGATCGCGAGAACCTACTGCAACAAGAGGCGCTCGGCATCATCGGAGTAAACCTGCTGTTCGGCGCTTTTTTCCACTTCCACGAGCCCGAGCAGCTGGTCGAATCGCTGCTCGATGGCCTGACCACGAGCCGCGTCGAAATCGACATGATCGAGTTTTCAGGCATCGAATTTCGTTACGTAGACAACCGCTTCATGAGCTTGAAGCTAGTCGAGCTGGGGCTCTCGGGCGCGGCCATGTTCGACCCGGCCGGGCACGTGCTGCAGCCTTCGGAGGCGCTGTACAAAAAGCACGTGTTGGTTCAGCGGGGAAACTTCCGGCCCGTGTGCCTCTCGCACCTCGACATTTTGCGGAGCGCACGCGAACGTCAGCTCGCGGATTTGGGGCCCGCCGTGCGTGAGAGCGACCATCTCGAGCTCGCCGAGCTCACGCTGCAGAACTTGCGAAACGAGCGAGGCGAGCTCGACAAGGCCGACTTCCTGGCTCGCGCGGACACGCTGGCGGCGGCAGGCAAGACCGTTCTGGTCTCGGACTACTTCGAATTTCATCGCCTGGCCGGCTACATCGCGCGCTACACCAAGAAGCAACCGGGGTTCGTGATCGGCGCCGGGACGCTCAGCGAGCTGTTCGGCGACGCGAGCGCGGCAGGGCTCGAGGGCGGGATGCTCGAAGCGTTCGGCCGATTGTTCCGAAACGACCTCATCCTGTACGTCTACCCGCTACTCGATCCCACGAGCGGAGAGCTCACCACGGCCGAGAACTTCGACCCCGGCCCGCGCCTGCGCGGCCTCTATCGGCACCTGCTCAGCGCTGGCTCGATTCGGGGGCTCGACAACTACGACAGCGAGCGCTTGCCGATTTTCTCACGCGACGTGCTGGCGAAATTGCAGCGCGGGGAGACGAGTTGGGAAGCGCTCGTGCCACCGCCCGTTGCGGCGGTGATCCGCGCGCGGGGTTTGTTCGGGTTTCGCGCGCAGAAAACAGCTGCCTGAGAGCAAGTGTGCACGAATGCCACACCTCGTTCGCAACGCGACAGAGCGAATGTGCGGCGTGATTTCAGTCGGTTAGCGCCCCAGCGGCGACGAGCGGTCCGCGTCGAATCTCGACGTACCTGCGCGCGGACGAGGGTCGCCATACCCGCCGCGACATCGAAAGTGAAACACCGAATCTGGCGAAACCCGTCTTTCGCAAATCGGGACGAATGAAGCAGAGAACGCCGCGCGAGAGGTCTAGTAATTCGCGCACGAACGGGAGAGGATTCGGTGTTCGTCAAGAGAGGGAGGCGCGCGTCAAATCGCCCGGCGCACGTCAGAAAACGCCTGACGTTTATGGTGCACGTGCCGTTCGGATGAAAGACGCGTTCTCGGCTTCCCCTCGCTCACGACTGCAACGCCGCAAGTTCGCGATCCTCGAAAGCTCGTCCTACTCTCCATGCTCGGTTTGACGCAGGCCCCATCATCGCTAGTTCGTGCCGAGCGCGCTGCCCAAGGCAGGCGTGCGTGCGCGATTCCCGAACACATCCGCGTAGCTCTAGCTCGAATGCAAGGTGAGACATGAGCGAACCGCTCAGCTTGCTGGTGGTCGACGACGACGTTCCGTTGCTGCGCACGCTCGAGCGCGAGTTCACGGGGCTCGGCTGGCGTGTGCGGGCGGTCTCGCGGGCTGGGGAGGCCCTGGCGCTCGCGGGGGAATGTGCACCTCAGGCGATCGTCACCGACTTTCGCTGTTCCGAGCTCGGGCTCTCGTTCGTGGAGCAGCTGCGCCAAAGCGACGCGGAATCGTGCATCGTCGTGGCTTCGGTCGGGCTGGATGTGCGCGCCACGGTCAGCGCGATTCGAGCCGGGGCGGACGACGTGCTGGAGAAGCCGATCGACGCGCTGCTCGTCGACCGCCGGTTGCGCGAGGCCATTGAACGGCGGCGTTCGGGCAGGCCGCAAACGCCGCGCGACGATCCAGCCTCGCTGGTGCTCGGGGAAACGCCGGCTATCCGCGCGTTACGCGAGCAAATTCGCACGGTCGCGCGCTACAAGGACTTGACCGTGATGATCACCGGCGAGACCGGGACGGGTAAAGAGCTGGTCGCGCAGGCCATTCACGCGCTGGGCGCGGCGCGGGGCCCTTTCGTACCCATCAATTGTTCCGCCATCCCCGAAACGCTGTTCGAGAGTGAGCTGTTCGGGCACGAAGCGGGGGCGTTCACTGGAGCGCGCGCGCCGCACGCGGGTCTATTCGAAGTGGCCGGAAACGGCACCCTGATGCTCGACGAGCTGGGCGAGATGCCAAGCTCACTCCAACCCAAGCTGCTGCGCGCGATCGAGACGCGCTCATTTCGGCGCGTCGGAGGTAGCCGCGACATCCCGCTGCGAGCGCGGATCATCAGCGCGACTCATCGCCGCATGCTCGGGAAAGACTCGCTGGTGCGCTCTGATCTCTACTACCGCTTGGCGGGGTTTACGATCGCAACGCCGGCGCTGCGCAACCGCCCCGCGGACATAGACCTGTTGGCTCGCCATTTCTTGGACGGCTTTTGTCAGCACTACGGCGTCGAGCTGCGCTTCTCCGATCGAGCCTTGGAAGCGCTGCATGCGCACCACTGGCCGGGCAACGTGCGCGAGCTCCGCGCCGTGGTCGAGCAAGCCGCAGTACTCGCGCGCGACGGCCGCGTCGGCGTCGCGGAAGTTGTGGCCGGGGTGCGAGATCGCCAGGCCTTCGAGCCAGATGATGAGGAAACCGGCGCCGGTGTCTCCGGCACGCTGCGCCGAGTCCTGCCGCAGGAACCGCTGCGCGATCTCGAACGGCGCACGATCAAGGAAACGTGGGATTCGACCGGCCACAACATGAGCGCTGCAGCGCGCGCGCTCGGACTGCCGCGCACCACGCTGCGCGACCGCATTCGCAAGTACGGCTGGCGTTGACAAGTCTCGCTCAAATGCTGCGCGTCAGCGCGGAGAGCCAGGCCGCGGGCGAATCTTGCGGCGCGTCGCTGCCGATGCGGCGCAAGCGCGCTTCGACCTCGGGGTAGTCGACGCGCACGCGACGCAGCTCGCGCAGGTGCGGCAAGAGCTCGCGCGCCACCAAGGGCAACGCTTGAGGCTCGGTCGCGGTCAAGTTGGAGGCGCGCGGCATCAAGCCGACGTACACGGGGCGGTAGCCAGCCTGATCGCCGATCGTCCACAGCGTACACGGCAAGTTCAGGTTGCCTTCGCGGAACCAGCCGCGGGCCGCGACCAAGCGGGTCGCGACGTCGGCCATGCCCTGCGCCACCGCCTCGGCTTCCGCTTGGGCCATGGCGGAGGCGAGGCGCTCGCGCAACGCCGACTCGACCCGAACCAGCTGCCATAGCCGCAGCCGACCAGTACCAGCGTCAGCCAGAATCACCACGCGGCCGCTCGAAACCTGCTTGTTGACCGAAGCGTGCAGACGCGCCCACTCGATCAGCTCTTGGCGCGCCGAGTCGTGATCGGCATAGATGGCTTCCCGTTCGGAGTGCATGCGCCAACCCGAACCGGAGCCCCACCAGTCGCCGCGCTGAGTGCGGGTGGGACGCATATCGAGCATCGAGATCTCGTGCAGCAAGGTGCGACCCTCCACCGGCGGCCAAATCATGCCCCCCGGCATCATCGGGTCGGGCTCGAACACGATCTCGTCGTTGACAACAAGCCTGAGCCGCGGCTCGCTCGGTCGGTCGCGCAGATGCGACACCTGGGAGTGCGGCCCCTCGACGTCCGGTAAAACCGCGGACAGCTGTGCAGGCCGGGCTGCCTCGGTCGATGTCGGCGAGCGCTCTGCCGCGCGCAGCCGCGAAAGGAGCTGGCTCGCGTCGTTGTCGTCGGGCGGACCGCTCCCGAGCTGTCCAGCGCTCGACAGCGCGCGCACGCGGTCGAGCGCCAAGCGCACCGAGAGTACGAATGCTTCGCGCGTGCCGTCGGCGTTGGTCGCGACCGATTCCACCAGAGCAATCGGGCCGATGCGCGTGAGCTCCGCCCGAATCTCGTCGCGCGGCGTCGCGTCCTCGGCGTCGCGCTTGTTGGCCTGCACCACCAGACCCACCGGCGGTTGCTTCTTGCCGAGGACTTGAGCCGTTTCGCGCACCCAGCCCATGCCGAAGGCGAGCTCCCCCCTCCTACTATCCAGCACGACCACCACCGCGTCGGCAGTCTCGAGCAGCCGCGCCCGGCGCTCTGCGAGCTGGGTCTGACCCGGGACGGTCACGATCTGGCAACGGATGGGACGGCCTTCGAACAGGCCGCCGACGTAGTCCATCCAGTCGAAGTAGAGCGTGCGCCCGTCCCGTTCCTCGGGCGATTCGAGCGTCGTGCCGAAGCCCTGCGCGAGCGCGCGCAAGCTAGTCGTCTTCCCCGACATCGCGGGGCCGTCGTAGACGATCCGCACGACGAGCACGCCACGTGAGTCGTCGATCGTCGGCATGACGCGGTTCGGCCGCTAGCATCAGGTGAGCACGGAGACGTGCTTGTTCACCGCCGCGCGTACGATACCGAGGTTACTCTGACGCTTATCCACCGCGAGGTAGAGGAACATCGTGGTGCCTATCAGCTTTACCAAGTGAATTTGGTCGGTCAGAGAGATGAGCATGTCTTCGACGGTGCCCGTCAGGCCAAGCGTTCTGGCTATCTTGAGCTTTTGCTTGACGAGCTCGCTGTTGTAAGCGCTGGCAGCGGTCAGATCGAAGTCCGAGCGCGACGATTTTACGGCGAGCGTCATGCCGGACTCCAAGTCCACCAGTGACGCTGCGATGAAGCCGCTGGCTTCTTGGGAGATCTTTTCGAGCAATTCCGTGAGTTGCTTTTCGGTAGCCATATTTTTCCTCAGATGGTGAGTTCGCGATCTATGCCCGAGAGTTGGTGACGTGACATTGCCAAGTTGCCGCGTGCTTTATCGAGCACGAGATAGATGAACAGCGCCTCGTTGCTCGCGAGCGGCCGGATGATGTGATACTGGCTGTGCAGTGTAATCAGGATGTCCTCGATGTTGTCCTTGAGATTGAGGTTCTTCATCGTGCGGCGCTTGGCGCGCACCACCTCGGTGTTGCCGGCGGCAGCGACTTCCAAGTTGATCGTGCTCGAGGCGCTCTCTGCGCCGAGCATCATCCCGCTGTTGCTGTCGACGATGCAGGCCCCCATCGCCCCGTCGAGCTGCATGACTTTGGCAAGACTTTCCTTGATGTTCGACATCCTCGTTCTCCTCGGCGCCCCTCGGGCATGGTTCCCACTCACATCGTCCGCGAACGGGCGGATCGTCTCGAGTGAGGTTTGCCCCTACGAAGCAAAGGCCGAGCCAGCGACCAGCTGCTGATTTTTCGCTCGCACGGCGAAGCTCCACGCGA
Source organism: Polyangiaceae bacterium (assembly GCA_035549735.1). GTDB lineage: Bacteria > Myxococcota_A > Polyangia > Polyangiales > Polyangiaceae > PMG-095. Next base: position 108,939 of record DASZQI010000084.1, read on the forward strand.
CGCCGCTGGCGGACTGTCGCCGGTGATCTGGCGACGGTCCGCCAGTCTCCGCCAGCGCACACCTGGCGGGCGCGCGGCGCGGCGCGCAGACCGCACTGGCTCGTGTTTTGCTTCGGGTAGGGAAAGGTGAAAACGGCCGACTCGTCCACGTCGGGCAGCACGAGTGAGGTTCTCGCGCTGAACGCGATCGAGGCGCCCATCGCGCTGTGTTCGAAGAGCGGCCAGCTCGAGGCGGCGACTCCCGTCGCCTTGGACCTTCTACGGAGGTTGGGGGTCGTCGACAGCGCGAAGGCGACGCTGCCATCCGACCTATGGCACCTGCTGGAGCACGCCGAAGCGGGCGAAGCCGTGGAATGGCGGCCGCCGAACGCACAACGCAACCTGCTCGGCTGCACGCGCTACGACGTTTCGCAAACCGGCTCGCTGCTCCTCATGCGCGAGGTCTCCGTCAAACACCTGGCGTTTTCGCGGCGGCTGCACCGCCAACGCCTCGAGTCCACCGGGCGCCTGGTGGCGAGCATCGCCCATGACATCCGCAGCGCGGTGGCGAGCATCGTCTATAGCGCCGACTTTCTTTCGGTGAGCGGCGATTCACTGACCCCCGACGGCCTGCGCGAGACCGTCCACGAGATTTCCGAGGCTAGCCGCCGCCTGCGCCTGACCGTGGACGGCCTGCTCGACTACGCGCGACTCGGGCCGAGTATTGCGGTTCCAGTTTCGCTGCGCGAGGTACTCAATCGCGCTCAGGGCCTGTTGCGCTCGCTCTATCGCGAAGGAGCGCACCGCATGCGGGTCGAGCTGGAAAGCGACGCCGAGTGGGCGCTCGGCAATCCGATCAGCATCGAACAAATTTTCGTCAATCTTCTGCTCAACGCCGCCGAATGCTCACCGACGCCACGCACGGTCGCGGTTACCTCGGTCGCCTCCCCCGCGCCCGACGCACCAGACAGCACCGAGCTGAGCCACGTGTGCGTACGGGTTTGGGACGACGGCCCCGGCATTCCGGAAGCCGAGCGCGACTCGGTGTTCGACCCATTCTTCACCACCAAGCAAAATGGCACCGGCATCGGGCTCACCAGCGCGCGCGAAGCGGCCGAGAGCTTCGATGGCCGTCTGCTGCTCGAGCCGGTCTCGCGAGGAGCGTGTTTCGCCCTCTACCTTCGGCGCTCGGAGAAACCACGATGACCAGCGTCTTGATGGTGGAGACCGACGCGGCCCTGATCTCGGCCGTCGGGCGTGTGCTGTCGCGCCACCACGTCGAAGTCTGCGCAGTGGACGGCATCGAGCGCGCACGCGAGCTCTCGCGCGAGCGAGAATTTTCGCTGCTCTTGATCGACAGCAACCTGGTGAGCGCGCGCGACTTGCAGGCCTTTGCCGGCACGAAAATCGTGGTCACGGCCTCGTTCCTCGAGCGCGAACCGAGTGAGCGCTTCTCCGAGCGCGCGCGCGTGTTGCAAAAGCCATTCACGAGCGCCGAGTTGAGCCAGATCTTGAGCGACGAGCTCGGATTGGCGCTTGGCCAAGAGTCGCTCTTGGACCTGCTCAGCCGCGCGCACGTGAGCAAGAACTCGCTGAGCCTACAGATTGGGCCGGGTGAACTGGTATTGAAAGACGGAGAGCTCGTGCACGCCGCGCTGGGCGAACTGCGTGGCGAAACGGCGCTGGTCGAAATATTGGCGCTCGGTGGCGCGGTCACCCTCTCACCCAACCTTCCGGAGGGGCGCAGCATGGCGCGGGCCTTCGAGCCTTTATTGCTCGACGCCCTATGCGCAGTCGAACAACGCGACGATGAAAGCCGCGAAAGCGCGCGCCGCGGCCGCAAAGTAGTGCTGCGGTCGTTGCGCGGGGGGGCGCGCTGACATGATCCTCGCGCTCGGCTGCCTGCGAACCGGCATCGTGCTGGATTGGTACACCCAAAGCGGCGAGCCGGTGGAGGCCGAGCAGCTGGCCGCCATCTTGCCGCAACTGTTCAGCCCTGCGTCGACGACCAACTGGCGCGCCCTCTTCGAGCGCCTGGGCGGCGAGGTTCAGGACGAGTTTCGAGACGTGGTGTTCCTTTCGGACGACGCGGTGCACGTGGTGCAGCGTTTGGGCCCTTCCTCCGACATGGCGCTGATCGCGGTCGCCGACAGCAGAACCAGCGTCGGGTTGGTCGTGGCTTCGGTTCGAAAGAAGGCCGCCGAGCTAGAGGCGCGCTGAGCAACGCCATGAACGCGGAAAGCCTGCGGCCGGTTTCTCGTAGCGTTCCCCCCCGGGTCTCTTCGTTCGAGGCTTGCATTCGCGTGCTGTCTTGGGTCGAACAGGTGCCGCTCAACGAAACCGGCGCGCTCACCTTCGAAGATGGCTTGGTGCTGGTGGAGCGCCAGCGTGTGTGCTGGGCCATCGCCGGCGACATGGGCCTGTACCTGACCGATTTGCTATGCGAGATGGAAGACCCGAGGATCTCTCGAACCGACATCGAAGCGGTGTATCGGCGCTGCCGTAAGTCTGGAGAACGGCTCAGCGACGCGCTGCTCGAGAACGGCTTGGTCAGCGAGCAGCGCCTGCGGGCTGCGCTGCGCGAGCACAACTGCGAGGCTGTCGTGCGGCTCTCGCGCGAGAGCGCGCGGCCGCGCTTCCGGCCCTTGGCGCGCGGCTACGACGACCGCTTCTCGCTCACGACCACGGAAGTGCTGGCCGCGGTCGGCGAACGAACCGGGTACGGGCGGGCTCGCGTAGCGAACGGTGAGCTCGAACTCGCATTGGTCGAAGGCTCGACCGGCATCGCGTTCAGGCAAGAGTCTCCGTTTCTGCCACCCACGCTGATCGCGGCCGGCGGAGGCTGCGCGCTGCCGGTCAGTCACGTACTGGGCATGTGCCGCTGGGCGTTCGACCTGTTGAACTTGGGCGCAACCGTGAACGAGCGGACCTCGCTCGCCGCGGCGACGTGGGGCTCCGCCAACAGCGTCGTGACCTGGCGACTGGACGACCTGGGGTTCGCTGCGCTGTGCGAGCATCGCGTCGCTTCCACGCTGATGATCGATCGCCTCGCCCGCAGGCATGTTCGGCCGATTGGTGAAGGGGGAGCGCAATGACCAGAATACTGTTGGTCGAAGACGACGCCGCGCAAGCTCGCCTGCTTTCGCGCGCCATCAGCGTCCGTCAGCCCGACTATGAAGTCTTGATCGCGCAAAACGGGCTCGAGGCCAAGGCACTGCTCCGCGACCAAGACGTCGATCTGGTGCTCACCGACCTGCAAATGCCCGAAATGAACGGGTTCGAATTGCTGGCGTGGTTACTCGACCAGCGGCCCGGCGTGGCCGTGTTCACCATGACCGCCTATGGCAACGAGCAAACCGCGAGCCAGCTCGCCGATTACGGGCCGGTCGCCTGTTTTACCAAGCCGATCGACATCGAGTCGGTCGTCGCGCGTATGGCTCAGAGCTTGTCCGAAGGCCTGCGCGGCCACGTACGCAACCTGAGCTTGCCGCCCTTCTTACAGCTGCTGGAGCTCGAGCGGGCGACCTGCACCCTGACGGTGCAGGGAGCGAACCAGCGCGGCAGGCTGTTCATTCAGGACGGTGAGCTGTTCGACGCCCGCGCCGGCAAGCTTTCGGGCGAGGCCGCCGCGCTCCTAGTACTCGCTTGGCCTAGCCCGCGCATCACCATTTCGGGCGCGGGCCCCAAGCCCGCGCGCAGCATCGACAAGCCCATGAGCTTCGTAATCATGGAGGCCTTACGTTTGCAGGACGAGCACGCGCATCAGAAATTCATGGCGAGAAAGTCGTTTCCCCCGTTCGTCTTGGAAGACGCTTCACGCGGGCTCACCGTGCCCGGGAACGCCGTGGGCGTGGCCGTAGTCGACCTGCGCAGCGGAGTGATTTTGGCTCACGGCCAGAAGGCAGGCGTGCCGTTGAGCGAGCTCTCGGCCATGGCGCTGACCATCTTGCGGCAAGAGGTAGAAACGGTATCCCGCTGCGACGAGGGCGAACAGCTCGAAGAGCTCGTGCTCAACAGCGCGAGCTCTTGCGAGCTGCTGCGGCGGTTGCCCGGCTCGAGCTCGGCGTTCGTGTTGATGGTGTTCAAGCCCGAAGAGACCACGCTGGCCGCGGCTCGGCTCGATCTGGAGCGATTACTCGGGGATCCTACCTGGCTACCGAGCGCCACCACCTAATCGCGCGCGGACGCGCTTCGCACGAGCGCGTCAGTCGTTGAACTGCAAATCGAAATGCAACGTCGCGCCGTTGCGGAACAACACGACCTCGGCGGCGTCGCTGCGCAGCTTGCGCGCCTCCACGAATTTTTCGATCGTCGATGTCTCGACGCCGTTCACCGCAAGCAAGATATCTCCGTAGCAAATGCCCGCGTCATGGGCCGGAGTGTCGGGCAGACAACCAAGCACGACGATACCGCCCAGTATCTTCGCCATCTTGTCGAGTTCTTCTCTACGTCTCACGGTGCTGACTCCACCCTTGGCAGATACACGAAGTGTGCCTCGAGCTCGAGACAGCGTCGCGCTCGCAAACTCGCGAAACCATTGAGGCTCGCAACCGCCCCAAGCGCTCACCCGTCCCGAGTCGAGACGCGGAGGACGCACAGCGGGACAGCAATGCCTCAGTTCGCCTGCAGCTGTCCACTCGTGAACAGCTGGAAGATTCGCGCAAACAGGTCTCAGGGGTCAACACGCGCGTGAACGCCTGCATTCGCATCGAGAAGCACCACTTCGTGCGGGCCTTCAAGCCAATCTGCACGCTCGACAGCGACATTGCCGGCAAGGCCGACGTCGTCGACACCTATTCGAATCGACCCCTCAAGCGACCGGCAGCGAGTACCCGGGCACCTGTACCTGGTCCGGCCACACCTACACCGCGGCCCCGGTCAGCTGCGTTGCAAACGCTCGTCACGCAAAACGCAGGCGTCGGCAAGATCGACCCGCTGCAAGGGCTGCCCTGACGCGCCGGGAGTCAATCTCGGCCGCTGATCGTGGCGGAAACGATCATATCGTGGTCCGATAGATATCTGGGACACCCGAACCGCCGGGCGGGCCGACCCGGCCACCTCTACGGGCGCGCCAAACGGACGCGAAAAACCTTTCACGGTTGCGGCGGGCAGCGCTGGGGGTAGGCAGAGCGGGCCGCTTCGGCGCCGTGGCCTCGCCGCGGCCGCCCGGCGCGGCTCGAAAGCCTCGAGCTTGCAAAAGAAAGGTCGTGTCATGCAGCGTCTGGATCGCCGAACCTCACTGCTCGGATTCGCCGCCGTCGTGGTTGCCCCCGCCGCCCTGCTGGCCTGCGGAAAGAAGCCCCTATCGTGCCAAGACACCAGCGCGCTCAAGCCGGACGAAATCGCACTCCGCGGAACGCTCGCTTACGAGGATGTTTCGAAAGATCCGCAGAAAAAATGTGACAACTGCCAGTTCTTCAAGCCCGCAGGCGAAAACCAGTGCGGCGGCTGTCAGTTACTGAAGGGTCCAATCAACCCGAACGGCGTGTGCAAATCCTGGGTGCAGAAGAAGACGTGACGCGCGGCCGGCGCGTGCCGCTCTCACGAACCAGTACGCTCACTCCACGCGCAGATCGTCAATCAGTATTGCCTGCGGGAGCGGACAGAAGCCAAAGCAACCGGGCGGCGCGATCAGAACGACCACGTCGCCCTCGCTCTCGCTGAGCGTTAGCGTATAGGCCTGTTTGGAGCCGGCATAGCTCCAGGTCGCATCTCCGGTCGGCGAAGAAGTACCAGCCGTGGTCGGCGCGCTGGCGCGCACCCGCTCGCTACCAAAGTACACGCCGGCCTGTACGGGCGGCGCGCCTACGCCAATGCCGTTCGTGCTCGACAGCGGCTGCGCCGTGAAGCGCACGTTGTTCTTGCCCGCCACGCGCGCCAAATGCAGCGTCGCGGTTCCCGTTGGCGGAACGAACAGCGACTTGGTGCCGCTAATCGCGGGCAGGTTGCCGATGCCAGAAACGATCGCCGCGTTTCCGACGAGCAGAACCTTGGGCGTGCTTTCGAACCCATCCTGGGCGAAGACTCCTGGATCTGCCAGCATCTGAAGCGGCGCAAGACCCGACGTCTTGAACGGCAATCCAATCAAATCCGCGCCGGTGACCGCGATGTCCCAGCTGGACGCGAACGGAAGGACCACGGGCGAAGAGAAAGAGCCGAGCGCACCATCGCTCGCGGTGTAGCCACCCAGTGCCACGCTACTGGCGCCGTTCTTCAAGGTGACTTTGCTGCCCAGGGCCACTGGCTCGGAAGCGAAAAGTCGCACGCCGTCCAGCGGGTGCACGGTCGTGGGGAGAATCAGCGCGGGTGGCTGGGCGTCCGGTGCGCCATGCAACGCGAACTCCAGTTGGGCGGTCACGCCGACGTCGCCCAGAATCTGCATGGCGGAGCCCTTACCTTCACCCGAAATCTCATCGGCGATGCCGTCACCGTCGAAGTCCACGCCCTCGAGCGTCAGGCCGTTCACTGAAATGCTGGAAACGGAGCAGTCGCCCTTACTGGGCAGCGCGAACAGATCGCTGCTCTTGTAACTCGGCGTTGCACCCGGAACGAGGACGAACTCACCCGGCATCACGCTGCCATCGCGACCGCTCAGCACGCTGAGCCCGCCCGCCTTGGGCTCGACATGCAGCGTAAAGTTCGCGCTCTTGCAGCTGATTGGCACCGAAGAAGGGGTGCTCGTCAGGCTCACCACCATCTCCACTTCCCAGGAGCTCTTGCCAATCGGAACGTAGCTCGATCCCACGCCACCAACGCCGCCCTCGCCACCGGCAACACCGCCAGTGTTCGTGGTTCCGCCGGTCGCTTTCCCGCCTCCGGTCGCGATTGCTCCGCCAGTCGCAGTCACGCCGCCCGTACCGTTGCGGCCGCCGGTGCTCGGCGAACCGCCGGAAACCGTGCCGCCGGTTTGCAGCTTCCCACCCGAGCCGAACGCGCCCGAACCGCCAGTTGCGGAAGCCCCCCCACTCGATGCGATTCCGCCTGTCGAAAGCTCGCCGCCTTCGCCACCGCTCGGCCCGTCGTCGTCACTGACGCGACCACAGCCCGCACCCAGCAAGACGACAAACAAGCTCCCACGGGCTGCAGCGCGCAACTTCATGCCGCTCTTACAGCAACGCTCGTGCCAGCGCCTCCCTCGACAAATGGCCGAATTTCGGCGGCTGTCCACTGCCGCTCGCTGGCACACTTGGCACACCCTCTGACTTCAATTGCGGCTTCGTCCCCCGACCGCCCCCGGGCCGAACGGCAACCCCTCTTGCCGTTCGGCCCGTCTCACCGATCCCGTCTACCCGAATTGGCGATCTACTCGCGTCCTTTTCCCAGATACCCCAAGCCCCAATTCGCTCACCGCAACAGCGGGAGCGGGTGTTCCCGAGCCGCAAGGTCCTTGCCTGCTCGCAAGCGGGCTGGACCCGGCCTTGTGCTGGCCTATCGTTTGCGTGACTTCGGTAACTCTCAAGAGTGATTCTCCGCGCTCGTGTCGTCTCGATCCAATCGTCTGTTGCTTCGGAGTGGCTGTCGGCGCGCACGCAATCCGAACACGCGCAAACACTCCGCCCTGAGCGCGCCCACCCCTTAGCAATGGCCGTGCCCGCCGCTCAGTTCGCGATTGCGGCTCTCCAGTCCTCTCTCAACCGGCGTTCTGCGCCGATTTTCTAGGATTCTTCGCTCTAACCGGCCACCCGAACGTCCGCGGCACCGGTACACCTGTATCTGTCCGCCCGGATGCCGGGCGCGCAGGACCGGTCCGCGGCGGCCGTGAGATTCTCCCCGGCAAGAGTCGCATAGCGCGCAATCACGTCACTAAACATACACTGTTGACATGGTCCGTGACACAAGTGCATATTGTCTGCCATGGCCAAGTCGGCGAGCCCGAAGAAAAAGCCTGCGCCCTCCCTGCGCGATCGGCTGAACGACGAAACACGGCGGGTCATCCTCGACGCCATGGTCGAGCAGTTGATTGACACCGGCGCGTTCGAGTTCTCCATGTTCGAGCTCGCCCGCCGCGCGAACATTTCGGCGCGCACCATCTACCGCCACTTCCCGACTCGCGAGGCGTTGTTCGACGCACTCAGCGTGCGCGTGAACGAACAGGTCGGATTTCACGGCTATCCGACCAGCTTCGATGCGGCGATCGAGCTGGTTCGCAAGTTGTTCCCGGCCTTCGACCGGAACGCGCCGTTGATCATGGCTCAACTCGAGACGCGCAAAGGGCGCGAATTCCGCTCGCATGCGCGAAAGGAGCGCACGCAGGCGGTAGTCACCGCGGTCGAGCGTGCGGCGCCGCACGTCGATCCGGCGCTGAAGCGTCACTGCACCGCGGCCATCACTTGCCTCATGAGCTCGGATGCCTGGCAGCGCCTGCGGCTCAGCCTGAACATGGACGGCAACGAGTCCGGCGAGGCTATCGCTTGGGCCATCGGCGCGCTCAAGAATCAGCTCGAGATCGAGGAGAAGAAAGCAAAGGGAGCCAAGCGATGAGCAGTTTAGAATGGAAGATCGACGAGCCTGGATGCTGGCAGCTGGATTCCGGGCACTTTCCGGTGCCGCTCACGCGCTACTTCCAGCCGATCTTGAAGGAGGAATTTCCGCGCGGCTTCCGCGAGGGCAGCCGGAAAATCGGCCTTCTGCTGAGCCACTTCGACCACGCCTTCGTGAACGGGTTCGACTACAACTGCGCGCGCGCGGTGGGGGCGCCGAAGGGCGCCAAGGGTCCGCCGCCGTTTTTCGTGTTCAAGCTGTTGTGTTGGTTTCACCCGGAGTTTCGCGCGCGTCTGCGCGCGGCCTCGGCCACGCTCGAACGCAAAGCCTGGCGGGAGGATCTCGCGTTGTGGCAAAGCCAGGTGCGGCCGAGCTCGACCCAAACGCACCTGGAGCTGCAGCGCACCGACCCGGCTGTGCTCTCCGACGACGCGCTGATCGCCTATCTGGAGCGCCTTCGAGAAAACGCGCGTCACCAGTACTACCTGCATCATCGCTTCACGGTTAGCGCGTTCGCCCCGGTCGGCGACTTCATCGCTCACGCGCGAGACTGGACCGGACTCGGCGCCGGTGAGCTGTTGCAAGCCTGCCGGCAGCCGAAGGGTGTCGCAACCGTGGCCAGCGAGCAGTTCGATCGCGTGGTGCAGGAGCTTGCGAACTCGTCTGAAGCGCGCGCGCTGCTCTCGGGCAACGACCCGCCGAGCGAGCGGCTACGCGCGCTCGAAACGCTTCCCGGTAACGTCGGTGCCGCCGCGCGCGATTGGCTGGAAATGACGGGACACCGCCTGGTTACTGGTTACGACATCGTCGACCTGACCGCGCTCGAGATGCCCGAGCTTTTGCTGCGTACGCTGCAGGCGGCGCTCCTGCCTCGCGGCTCCGCCCTCGAAGCTCGGCAGGAACTCTCCGCGCGCGTGCGCGACGCCGTCCCGGACAGGCACCGAAGCGACTACGACGCACTATTGAAGGAAGCCCTTTCGGTCAGCAGCCTGCGCGAAGAGCGCGCGCTGGTCTGTGATTTCTGGGCTTTCGGCCTGGTGCGCCGCGCAGTGAAAGAAGCGGGCCGGCGCGTGGCGAAAGCCGGCCGAGTCCGTGACGCGGCGCACTTGTTCGACGCTTCGCACGAGGAAATGCTGGCGCTCGTGCGTGGGGCCGCGGGCCCGAGCGCAGGCGAGCTCGCCGATCGCTATGACTACCGCACCACCACCACCTGCGACGGCGCGCCCAAATGGCTGGGCTCTCCCGCTGCATCGCCCCCGCCAGTCGAATGGTATCCGGAGGCCAGTCAGCGGCTGAACCGCGCCGTCGACGCTGCCGTCCACGCGCTGTTCGACGAGCCGGATCCACGCGCCGAACCCAAGCTCGTGCGCGGCTTGAACGCCAGCGCGGGGCGCTACGAAGGCCGCGCTCGGGTGGTGCTCGGGCCGGATACCTTCGCGCGCATCGAGCGCGGCGACGTGCTGGTCGCTCGCATGACCACCGAGGCCTATAACGGCGTGATGCCGTTACTCGGCGCGGTAGTCACCGACCGCGGAGGCCTACTTTCGCATGCCGCGACGGTCGCGCGCGAGTACGGGATTCCAGCGGTGGTTGGCACTCAGCTCGCAACCAAGACCATTCCGGACGGAGCGCGCGTGCTGGTGGATGGTGCGCGCGGCGAGGCGCGCCTGGTTTGACGCCGCCGGTCCCGCTCGATGAAGCTGCGGATCCCGAGCGCTTCGGCGGTAAGGCGGCGGGTCTCGCTCGCGCGCTCCACGCCGGACTTCCGGCTCCGCCTGGGTTCGCGCTCTCAGCCGAGTTCGTGGAAGCTGTCGCCGAGCGAATGCCAGCGGCGCTGTCTGCGCTCTCCGAGCTCGCACGAAAGCTCGAACCCTCGGTCGCGGTGCGGTCGTCTGCGATCGGCGAAGATTCGAGCAGCGCGAGCTTCGCCGGGCAGCACAAAACGCTGTTGAACGTCGCTTCGGCCAGCGGGCTCGAGTCCGCGGTGCGCGAAGTGTGGCTGTCCGCGCGCAGTGCCTCGGCGCTTGCCTATCGCGCGCGCATGGGCCTCACCGAGCGCTCGATTCGCATGGGCGTCGTGGTGCAACCGATGCTCGACCCGGAGACTGCGGGAGTGCTGTTCACACGGAATCCGGTGAGCGGCGCCGACGAGCGCGTCGTCGAAGCCGCGCTGGGTCTCGGCGAAAGCGTGGTGATGGGCCTCGTCACGCCCGACTTGTATCGGCTTGCACGCGGTGGGCGCTTACTGGAAGCGCGCGCGGGCACCAAGGACACGCAAATTCGACCAGCTCCGAACGGGGGCACGCTGGAGTGCGAAGTCACGGGTGCCCTGGCCACGCAGTGCTGCCTCGAAGCCGCACAGCTCGAGGCCCTCGAACAGCTCGCCAGCGCGTGCGAACGCGTCTTCGATGGGCCGCGCGATCTGGAGTGGGCGTTCGTGAACGGACAACTCTTTCTCTTACAGTGCCGAGCGGTAACCCGATGAATTTCTCCGACTACTCGTTGTTCGGCGTGAGCGCTGCCCTCCAGAGCGCGATCTCTTGCGGCCTGCTGGACGAGCTGTGGCGAGGCCCGGGCACGAGCGCGGAGCTAGCCAGCCGCGCAAACTGCGATTCGTCCGCAACCGAGCGGGTGCTGGAGGTTCTGTTGGCGACCGGCACGCTGGCTCGAACTGGTGATCGCTACGCGCTCAGCGAGCGACTCTCGGAAGCCGTGGGTCGAGGCCCCGGCGGCTGGCCGGGCTTTCGAGCGCTGTGGGCGCACACGCCCGAGTTCTTGCGCTCGGGGACACGCCTGCGCAGCATGGACGGGTCGGGGGCACAGCGCTCGGAGGAGTATTCCGGTACGGTCTCCGGATTGGGAGAGCTGTTCAGCGGAGCGGCCGCGCTACTCAGCAAGCGACTGCCCGCGCGCCGGCAAATCTTGGACGTCGGCGCGGGCTCCGGGGTGTGGAGCTTGGCAATGCTCGTCGAAGCGCTCGACGCGCGCCTCACGGCGCTCGATTTCGAGGCCGTGCTACCGAACTTCCGCGCCCGCGCCGAGCGTCTCGGGCTGCTCGAGCGCGTGCAAGTGTTCCCGGCAAACTTTCACGACTTCACGATCGACCAGCGCTTCGACCGGGTGGTGCTGGCCAACGTGCTGCACCTCGAATCCGAAGCGGGGGCCGACGCGCTGGTGGCGCGCAGCGCTCGATTAGTAATACCAGAGGGTGATATAGTCGTCATCGACGTGCTCGACGAGCTCGGCCGGGACGTCGCCTACGCCGCATACGGCCTGCACCTGGCCATGCGCACCCAAGGTGGCCGCGCGCACCCGGGATCGTTTCTGCGAGCTTCGCTGAAACGAGCCGGTTTTCAAAATGTGGAGCGCATCGACCTTTCGAGCGAAGTCGAGGGGTTGGGCGCGCTGTTGGCAACGCGCTGAGCAGATCCGATCGTACGGCCGGCGCAGGCGCGCAGCGAGCTCTTTTGTCACGGGTCGTGGCAACGCTGTGGCGTCTCTTCCGGCGTTTCCGCGATGCTTCCGGCGCGCGCGCGCGAAATTCGATGGAACACGGACCTTTTCCAGCGCGGGCACGCCTCGTGCAAAACTGCGCGGTCGCATGTCGACCCTCAAACGGCGGTTCCCGATCGGCGCAGAGCCCATGGCCGAGGGCGGAACTCATTTTCGAGTCTGGGCCCCTGCTCGCGAGCGCGTCAGCGTGGTCGAGCGTCAGCTGGCATCGAAGGCGCCCGGGCGAAGCGCGCTGCTCGAGCGAGAACCGAACGGGTATCACTCGGGGCTGGTAGAGTGGCTGAAGCCCGGAGCCCTGTACGGCTTCCAGTTGGATTCGGACGAAGCCTCTTACCCCGATCCGGCCTCGCGTTTTCAGCCGGAAGGCCCGCACGGTCCATCACAGATCGTAGAGCCGCACGCTTTTCGCTGGCACGATCAGGAGTTCAAAGGCTTTCGGCGCGGTCCGCACGCCATCTACGAGTGCCACGTCGGCACTTTCACGAAGGCGGGCACTTACTGCGCGGCAACCGAGCAGCTCTCGGAACTCGCGGAGCTCGGCATCACCCTGCTCGAGCTGATGCCGCTCGGGGACTTCCCCGGCCGCTTCGGTTGGGGTTACGATGGCGTGAACCTGTTCGCACCCACGCGACTCTATGGCACGCCCGACGAGCTGCGAACCCTGGTCGACCGCGCGCACGCGCTCGGGATGTGCGTGATCCTCGACGTCGTTTATAACCACGTCGGCCCAATCGGCAACTATCTCGGTCAGTTCTCACGCGACTACGTGAGCCGGCGCCACAAGAGCGAATGGGGGGATCCGATCAACTTCGATGGCGAGAACGCGGGACCCGTTCGCGAGTTTTTCGTGCAAAATGCGCGCTACTGGATCGAAGAATTTCACTTCGATGGGTTACGGCTCGACGCCACGCAGAGCATCATCGACTGCTCGCCGGAGCACGTGATCGGCGAACTGACGCAGGCCGCCAGGGACGCGGGCGAGGCGCTGGGAAAGCAGATCTTCGTCGTGTCCGAGAACGAACCGCAGCAAAGTTCACTGGTGAGGCCACGCGCCGCGGGCGGTCAGGGCAACGACGCGCTTTGGAACGACGACTTTCATCACAGCGCCCATGTGGCGCTGACCGGCCAGCGTGAAGCCTACTACAGCGACTATCGCGGCACCGCGCAGGAGCTGCTCTCCGGCTTGAAGTGGGGCTACTTGTTTCAGGGGCAACACTATTTTTGGCAGCAGCAGTGTCGGGGCGAGCCCGCGCTCGACCTCGGCGCCAGCGCTTTCGTCACCTATCTGCAGAACCACGATCAAGTAGCCAACAGCGCTACGGGCGCGCGCGCACACACGCTCTCCGACGCCGGCACGCTGCGCGCGTTGACCGCGCTGCTCTTGCTGTCACCGCCCACGCCCATGCTATTTCAGGGCCAGGAGTTTGCCGCTTCCGCGCCGTTCCTGTTCTTCGCGGACCTGGAGGACCCCGAGCGAGCGAAGCAGGTGAATGAGTCGCGCGCGGAATTTCTGGCACAATTCCCGTCGATCGCCGATGAGCAGGTCCGTGCGCGCTTGGTGGACATCGCAGATCCAGCGACCTTCGAACGCTGCAAGCTCGACTTGGCCGAGCGCGTCACGCACTCCGCAGTGTACACGTTCCACCGCGACCTATTGTCCTTGAGAAAGCGAGATCCGGCCTTTAGCGCGTGTGACGCGCGGTCGATGCATGGGGCGGTCCTGGGCGAGCGAACCTTGGTGCTGCGCTTCTTCTGCGCCCAGGGAGACCGATTGCTGATCTGCAACTTGGCGGACGATCTGGATCTCAAACCAGCTCCGGAGCCGCTGCTCGCCCCGCCCAGTGGCTGCGGCTGGGCCAAGCTACTTTCGACCGATGACCCTCGCTACGGCGGAACGGGGGCGGGCCAAGTCTGGAAGGACGGTGTGTGGCACCTGCCCGCGCGTTCGACGCAGGTGCTCGAGGCGCGAGCGACTCCGCCAGCGGAACCCGATGCAAGCAAGGAGAAACTCTGACATGACGACGACGCCTTTTTGGTGGCAGCACGGAGTGATCTACCAAATCTATCCGCGCTCCTTCAAAGACAGCAACGCGGATGGCGTGGGGGATCTGCCCGGCATCATCGAGAAGCTCGACTACCTGAGCTGGCTAGGCGTTAACGCCATTTGGATCTCACCGATCTACCCGTCACCGATGGCCGACTTCGGCTATGACGTCTCCGACTACACGGGAGTTCACCCGATTTTCGGCTCACTCGCCGACATGGATCGCCTGATTCAGCGCGCGCACCAGAAAGGCCTGAAGGTCATCTTGGACTTCGTGCCCAATCACACCTCGGATCAGCATCCCTGGTTCGAGGAAGCGAAGAAGTCGCGAACCAGCGAAAAGCGCGATTGGTACCTGTGGCGAGACGCGAAGCCCGACGGCTCGCCGCCCAACAATTGGCGCAGCGTGTTCGGCGGCTCGGCCTGGGAATGGGACGAAGCGACCGGACAGTACTATTTTCACGCCTTCCTGAAGCAGCAGCCCGACCTGAACTGGCGTAACCCCGCGGTACGCGAAGCGGCCTATTCGGCGATGCGCTTCTGGCTCGAACGGGGCGTCGACGGTTTTCGAGTCGACGTACTCTGGCATCTGATCAAAGACGAGGCCTTTCGCGACAACCCGGCCAATCCGGACTACCGCCCCGAGCAGCCGCCCTACGAAGCGCTCAGCGCGACGTACTCCACCGATCAACCCGAGGTACACGAGATCGTGCAGGAGATGCGAGCGCTGCTCGACCACTATCGAGAGCGCGTCTTGATCGGGGAAGTCTATTTGCCCGTCGGTCGGCTCGTCGCTTACTACGGCCCCAAGGAAAATGGCGCGCATTTGCCGTTCAACTTCCAGCTCATCACGCTGCCTTGGAACGCGCAGCGCATTGCCGCAGCCATCGGCGAATACGAGGGCGCGCTCCCGCCGCAGGCTTGGCCGAACTGGGTGCTCGGCAACCATGATCAGCCCCGCATCGCCAGTCGCGTCGGCCTAGCGCAAGCGCGAGTCGCCGCCATGCTGCTGCTCACGCTGCGCGGAACGCCGACCCTTTACTACGGCGACGAGCTCGGCATGCGCGACGTACCGATCGCGCCCGAGCACTACCAGGACCCACAAGGCATCAACATCGGTGTGAGTAGAGATCCCCAGCGCACGCCCATGCAGTGGTCCGCGGAGAGCGGAGCCGGGTTCACGAGCGGCTCTCCGTGGTTACCCCTCTCCCCCGACTACGCGCGCGTGAACGTCGCGCTGCAGCAGGATCAGCCCGATTCGATGCTGTCTCTCTATCGTCGCTTGTTGGCGCTGCGACAGCGTGAGCCAGCCTTGTCGCTCGGCGCGTACACCCCGTACGCTTGCGAAGGCGACCTCATCGCGTACCTGCGCAGCAGCGGAGAGTCGCGCTTTCTGGTGGTCGTGAATCTTGGGCCGCGTTCGGCTCACCTCGCCCTGCACTCGCTCGGAGCGGGCAAGGTCGTACTCGCCACCGACCGCGCTCGTGAGGGGGAAATCGTGGGCGATCAGGTGTTGCTGATGGGCGACGATGCGCTGCTCATCGAGCTCGGTGCGAGTTAAGTGCCGGCGACCTTCCCCGGGGGAGGGGGGATGACCCAGAGGCGTCGCCGGCAGTGTTCGCTAGTGCAGGGGCCGTGCCGAAAGTTCGCGCGCGGGCTCCGCGCGAAAAACACGCTCAATCTCGCGCACATCGACCAGGCAGCCCTAGCCGAAGCGGTTCGCGCTGAGACTCGCAACATCCCAGTTGTTTCAGTTTGAGCCGCTGGCGAAGCTCGCCAGTGTGCGATTCGCACACCGTCACGCAATGCCTATGGTTCTGCGCCTCGCAGCGTAGGTAGGATGAAAGGATGGGCTTTCGTCGGCCGCGTGCGCGCGGTGGGTTCGGTACTCCGTTTTGGATCGCATGGCTCGCTTGCGGGCTCGGGCTGGTGTCGTGCGCGTCGGACGACGAGCCACGCGATGGCGCACAGGGCGGTTCCAGCGGAAGTTCGGGCGAAAGCTCAGGCGGAAATGCAGCAAGCGGCGGGCGCACCGGCGGTAGCGCGGGTATCGCGGCGACTGGCGGAAGACCGGCGACCGGGGGCACGGGCGGGACATCTGGCAACGCGGACGGCGGACGCACGGGCGGCGAAGCCGGTTCTCCCGGAAGCTCCACTGGCGGTTCGGGTCCACAAGCAGGTGCGCCGAGCTCCGCCGGCAGCGGCGAAGGCGGCGCCGGAGGTTCCGAGTCCGAACCCGGTGGCGCGGCGGGCCGCGCGGTTAGCGGCGGCGCAGGTGGCAGCGGGCCAGAGCCGCCCGAATTGAATGGGTGCATCGAGTACGTGGATCGCACCGCCCCGAGCGCGCTGCGCACGGTACTTTGGGACGCATCGATCGCGTTTGCCGCCGAGCGCTGCTTGAAGATTCGCGCTCATCAGGATGTCGTGTTCGACGGCGACTTCGACGCGCATCCGCTCGAGCCGCTGGGCGGCGACATGCCCAGTCCCTTCTCGGGTGGGCACTGGTCTTTTTCGAGACCCGGCGTGTTCGGCTACATCTGCAGCATTCATAGCGAGATGACGGGCGCGATTTGGGTCGTGCCCTAGAGACCGTTTGCTCCCGGAGGATCAACATGACCGGTGAGCAGCGCGCGCGGTGAGAGGACGCGAAGCGACCCTCTAGGCCGTCTGCAGGCGCCGTGCACTGGCGAATTTTCGCGGTTTATTCGCGGTGGGTGCCGCTCGCCCTCGACCGAAGGCTGCGCCAAGGCAAGGCTTCTGCTTCACTCTGGACCCCACGATGCGCTTCACCCGAACTTGTCTCCTCGCTACCGCGACTGCCCTTACTCTCGCTCCTGCTTGTTCGTCCACGCCAAGCGGAGGCGCCGCGACCGGCGGCGTACCGAACACCGGTGGCAGTACAACTGGTGGAACTTCCTCGGGTGGAACCGGACCCAGCACCGGGGGTAACGCGACCGGCGGAGTCAACACGGGTGGTAACACGACCGGCGGCAGCGGGGTCACGGGTGGCGCTACTACGGGTGGAACCACACCGGCGACCGGCGGCTCCGCAACCGGTGGACTGGCTGGCGGCGGCTCCGCAACCGGTGGCTCCGCAACTGGCGGCAGCGCGCCCGGTGGCGCGAGCAGCGGAGGCAGTAGTGGTCAAGCTGGCAGCACTCAGGGTGGCAGCACACCAGGGGGCACTGGAGGAACACAAGGTGGCAGCAACGGGCGCTTCCCCTGCCCCGCCGTCGCAGCGGGAACCAATCCGGTCCCGAGCGGCGCCACGGCAATGCCGATAGCCGGCGTGCCACCCGCCGACACCTTCAACAACAACAACAACGACTTCAAGATCTTGGAGGGCCCGGTTTGGTACAAAGACGCCCTCTATCTGTCCGAGATCAAGAACGGCATGGCACCGCCACCCTCGCGGGTGTTGAAGGTCACCAGCACCGGCACCGTTTCCGTAGCTATTCCGCCGGAAATGGCGGGAACGAACGGCCTCGCTACGGACGCCATGGGTCGCCTGTTGGGCGCGAATCACACACTGGGCGCGATCGTCCGGCTCGACCCAACCGGCGCGGCGGCGCCCACCGTGATCGTCGGGACCTACGGCGGCTCTCGCTTCAACAGCCCCAACGATCTCACGGTGCGCTCGGACGGCAACATCTATTTCACGGATCCTCAGCATCAAGCCGGTTCCACCAGAATGACCCAGCGCGTGTACCGAGTAGCGCCGGGCGCAAGTACCGCGACCATCGTTCAGGACAACGCGAACGGCCCAAACGGCATCACGCTGTCGGTCGACGAGAACACGCTGTTCGTGTCCCACGGCCCGGATGCGGGCGGCATCGACAAGTACCCGATCATGGCCGACGGCAGCCTGGGCACGATGGCGAATTTGACGACTTCGTTCAACAGCGACGGCATGGCCATCGACTGCGCCGGCAACCTGTACCTGAGCCAGCAAAGCAAGATCGTGATCATCAGCTCCACCACTGGCCAGATGGTGGCTGAGATTCCGGTGAGCGACGTGCAGGCGACCACGAACGCCGCCTTCGGCGGACCCGAGCACAAAACGCTCTACATCACCGCGCTTGGCAACAACGCGAAGCTGCTCAAGATCGAGCTGTCCGTGCCAGGCTTGCCCTACTGAGCCTGGGCAGCGCCAAACTACGGGCAATCGACCTGCACCCCGATGCCACGCGCCCGCAGGGCGGCAATATTTGCCGCCTGTTCGGCACAAACCAGCGGGTTCATACGCAAATCGATGGCAAAGGGCGGAGTGAACTTTGCCGCCAGCAGGGGCGTCAGGTCGACAATTCGGTTGTCCGAGAGGTTCAGACTGCCTGGCTGCGGCCCACAGCGCGTATTGCACGGAATGGCGGTGAACACCGCGCTCGCAAGCCCGGTCAAGTCCGTCAGCTCATTGTGCGCGAGATCTAGGACTTGAAACGTGCCTCCGAGCAACGAATCGATTTCGCGCATCCCGTTGCCCGGAAGGAGCACCATCTGCAAAGCTGGCCCCGCGAAACCGGAGGGCAAGCGCTGAATCTGGTTCTTCGTTAGGTCGACCCAGCTCAAACGAGAGAGAGCGCCCAGTGCGCTCGGATCTTCGATGCGGTTTTCGGCCAGGTGAAGGCTGCTGAGCCCGGAAAGCATCGTCAGCGGGCGCACGTCGACGACGGCGTTTCGGTCGAGGTTCAGCTGGCTGAGCGCGGGAAGTCGGGCGACGCTGCCCAAGTCCTCGATGCGATTGTCCGCAAGACTGAGGGAATTCAACTTGCCGAGGCCAGAGAGCGCGGCGAACCCGGACAGCTGATTGCGCGAAAGGTCGAGTGACTCGAGCGCGGCGAGCGCGGCGAGGGACTGCAGATCGCGAATCTGGTTACCGGCGAGAAACAGCTTCCGCATTCGACCCAGGCTGGAGAGCGGCCGGACCTCGCTGATCGCGTTGTCTGAGAGCGAAAGCTCGTTCAGGGCGGTTAGTGAGGAGAGCGGGCCGAGGTCGCTCACGGCATTGTTCGCGAGGTCGAGCTGAACCAAATTCTCCAGTTTGGCGAGCGGCGAAAGGTTCTGGATGAGGTTGTGGTTGAGCACGATCTCGGCGAGTCCCGAGAGCTGCGCCAGCATGTCGAGATTCACGATTCGATTCTCGGGCATGAACAGCGCGCTCAGACTGGTCAAGCACTCGACCCCGGCGAGATCGGCGATCTCGAGGGTAGGCGCGCTGAGGTTACGCAGCGAGCAAACCTTTTCGCACGACGAAGCCAGCTGGCTGGTTGCGACCTTGTCCCTGAGCGCCGGATCCGCGAATTCGACCGCGCCGCTACAGCGCGGCAGACTCGGGCAGCAGTTCGGCGCGGCGTCGAGGAATCGCACGTCGTCCACCCAAAAATCGAAATCGTGACTGGGCTCGGTCTTGAACTGGATGTTGGTGAGACGGGCGAGCTCGCCTTTGTAGACTGTCGCAAAATCCAGCTCGTCAAAGGGCACCGTATATTCGACCCAGCTCGGTCCCAGCCTGAGTGGAACGCCGCCAGGGCCGCCGCACATGGCGTCGCACGTGCCGCCATAGAGCGTCGCGGTCGTCGCTTGCGAGCTCACGCGAAATCGCACCAGATCACCCGGTGCCCCGCGCGCCCAGAACCGAACGCCCGTGTAGCGACTCGCGTCGTACAGGCCGTAGCGCAGACCATCGAAGCTGAGATCGAAACCCACGCCAGCGCCCCAGCGCGTGAAGCCGCTGCCGTAGGTGTGAATCGCGCGACGGCTGCCTGTGCGGGTTCCTGGAATGAGCGAGGTGTCGATGGGGACGCCCGGCGCGGTCTTGGGAGGCCACTGGCTGCCTTGATCGTCGTTAAACGCGTACCAGACGCCGATTCGTCCCTCTCCTGGGCAAATGCGCCCGCTCCCATCTTCCATGTCGTCGATCAGCGGACCGCAAGCACGGCTGGCCCCCGTCGCCTTGCCACCGCTCGCCAGCGCGCCCGTGCCCCCAGCTCCGGCGCCGACCGCCCCGCTAGCAGCGCTGCCGCCACTCGCGAAACCCGAGCGACCGCCGGCCGAGTTCGCCATGCCGCCCGTCGCGTCGAGCGACCGACCGCCAGAGCTCAGCGCGCCGCCTGGCCCAAAAACGCCGCCGGCGGCTATATCGACCGAGCCGGGGTCGAGCTGCGATCGGCTGCATGCGCTGCCGAGCAGCAGGCCGCTCACCAGCAGTGCCGAGCGCCGGGGTGCGAACTTTCGCAGGCGAGCGCCAACGGTCCAGTGACCCTTCGAGTTCGGCCCTCTTGAAAGCTCCATACTCGACACCCTTCCGCAGGCTTAGAGTGCCCTCGCTAGTCGAACTTCGCGGCGAACCGACTCTGCCAATCCAGAGAGCGCGAAATCCGCATTCGTGTCTAGCGAGAACTTTCCCCTGGCACTCGCCGAGCGAACGACCCAGCGTTAGTGCGCGCGTTTTGTGAACTAAATCTAGCCCCCAAGGTAACTGCGAACAGAGCGCTGCCCCACGTCCGAGGCCAACTCGACGCGGAGGGGGAGCTCTGCGTTCAGCCTTGGAGGCCTTCCCAATGTCGCGTCAAATTGCCTGGCTCGCTACGGTCCCGCTCACTCTGGCTCTCAGCTGCGCGGGCGGTGAGGCCACGGGCGGCGGAAGCCCGACCGGAGGCGCGACGGCGACCGGAGGAACCGGCGGGGGCACGAGCGGGGGGCAAGTCGACGAGGGCGGCAGTGCTACGACCGGCGGCAACGCCAACAAAGGCGGCAGTGCTACGACCGGCGGCAACGCCAGCACCGGAGGGAGCGGTGGGAAAAGCGGGCCCAGCACGACGGGCGGCTCAGCCGGCAAGGGCGGCTCGCCTTCGACCGGAGGCAACAGCGCGACCGGTGGCTCGGCCACGGCCGGCACCGGCGGAGCCTCGACCACGGGCGGCGTGACCGGAAACTGCGCGGGCAACTGTGTGAGCGCAGCCGCAGGCGCGTGCAGCGCGCCACAAGTGCGCGTGACCGCGATCAACGTGGGCAGCGCCGTCAACTTCAGCACGGACGAGACGGGCGTCCTGCCGCTCGCGATCGCAGCCAAGCCCGGGGGCGGCTCGCGCATTGCGTGGATGACCGGCTACGGTTCCAACACCAGCAGCAAATCGAGTCTCGTGCACATTGGCGAGCTCGACTGCGAGGACAAGCTGGTTGGCACTCCCTTCACGCTACCTGCTCACGACTTTCAGGACTTGGTGGCGGACGGCAACGGCGGAGTGATCATGCTCACGCGCGATGCCGAGGGCGGCGGCACGCTCAACTGCGGCACCCCCAGCAGCCTGTGTGGAACACCGCCGAACCCGCCGATCGCTTGTTACAACATGTTCATGGTGCGTTACGATTGCGCCGGGGCCGAACAGTGGGCGACCAAGCTCACGACGTCGAGCGCTACCAACGTGCCGTATAGCTCGGGCGGCGGCACGAACTACATGGTTTGGTGGTACCAACACCAGGGCCGAATCGCCACCGACGGTACCAACTATGCGGGCTTCTTCTGCGACGGAATCGTGGTGCAAAACGGCTCATGCGTGGACATCCACGAGGGTGATCGCATGCAGGTGGTCGGCCCCACGGGCACCCTGCTGACGGGCCACAACAGCTTCGGAACCGGCTGCAGCCACAGCGGCTTCACGCGCATCATTTGGGACCCGGCGGCCAACCGCTTCGCCATGGTGTGCAAGACCGACAACAACAACCGCATCGCCCAGCCAAACCCCTACTCGACCGTGCTACCCGTAACCCTCGACGGCTCGTTCGTCGGCGACTTGGTGTTGGCCAAAGGTGGCGGGTATTGGCTCACGGTAAGCAACGCCGGTTCAGTACACCTGCTGCATTTCAACCAAGGCATGCAAGCCGACCAAGACAAGAACCTCGGCAACGCGAACTACCCACATCTGGTCGCTTACGGTGCCAACAACATGATTGCGATCTGGGCCTCGTCAATCACCGGAAACATGACCGGTCAGGTCTTCGACACGAGCGGCAATCAAGTGAGTCCCACCTTCCCCATCGCTGCGCCCGGCCACCCCTACCAGTCGTTCAAGGCCTTTCCGGACGGGAGTGCCGCATATGCGGGAGTCGGCTCGAGCAGCGCGACCATTCAAATTGCGCGCGTAATGCCCTGCTCGGGCTGATCGTATTTCAGTCGATTCGGCCGGGAGGTCCGTTGTGGGGCAAAAAATCCCTCGCAATCGCCGATTTGAAACGAAATCGGACGAGGGCGCGAAGCATTGTGGGCCGTGCGGATACTACCTTAGGCACGAAGCCCATTTTCCGGGCCGCACCCTTGACCCCCCTCCCTGCGAGGGAGTCAGATTAAACCCCCCATGACCCAACAGCGACTCATGCACTACTCCTCTCGCTTCGCAGCGCTCGCGCTACTCGCTTCACTCTCGGCCTGTTCCTCCAGCGACTCTCCCCCGACCAACACCAAGGTGGGAACCTTGGAAGGCAACTTCACGGCAGAGCTGATCGCCGCCGTGCCGGAGCTGGGCACACCAGCTTTCACCAAGTTTCTCGGCGTGGTCTACGACGGCCACTACCCGGACATCATTCAGCTGGCGGTCGATTCACAGCAAAACGGCTGCGAATTGTTGGTCCCGAAGACGCCATTCTGCAGCCCATCTTGCGGCGCCACCGGCGTGTGTACGGCTGAAAACACCTGCACGCTCTACCCCAAGGCACAGGACCTTGGCGACGTGCACCTCACCGGGCTCGGCACGACGGAGGTGGTCATGCCGAGTATGGGGCCCGGGTTCAACTATCAGCCGGACGTGACGCTCCCGAACCCCTCGTGCAGCGAAGGCGCACCGGTCGTCGTGACGACGAAGGATTTTACTATCGAAGGCAAGTGCATCGCCCCGTTCAACCTCACGACCAATCCGGTTCCGGTCCGCTCGGGCCAGGGCATTCCGCTCGCCTGGACGGCGCCCGGGGTGTCCGGCATCAGCAAGGTGTTCATTCACTTGGACATCGCGCACCACGGCGGCAAGAAGGGCGAAATCAACTGCGAGGTCCCCGACACCGGCTCGTTCGAGGTTCCGGAACCGTTGGTCACCAAGCTCGTGAGCCTCGGGCTCGCAGGCTTCCCGACCATCGTCGTAGGCCGAAAGTCCACCGCCGCAGCGGCCACTCAGAGCGAAGTGAAGCTCTCGGTCAGCTCCTCCGTCGAGAAGAGCGTCGACACCGGAGTGAAGTCCTGTTCGGACACGTCGGAGTGCCCCACGGGCCAAACGTGCCAACCCGATCTCACCTGCAAGTGAGTTAGAGCGTCGAGAGGCTCCCGCGACCGGCGCGGGAGCCTTTTTTCTTCTGGCGCTCATGCACAGAGACGAGCGGCCGACTCAGTCGTCACCAGAAACGCTGTCGCCCAACGGATACGGCCGCGCCTGCTTGATATAGAGAGTCGGCGGCTTGGTCGGGTCGGCGTCGTCGTCGAACTTGAACTCCGAGTCGATGGCGTACCAGGCGGTGGCGCTCGGCCGGTAGGCGTTGGCAAAGCGCGTGTGTAGCTCACCCAGCGCGATCGCCAGCTGGTTGATCTGTATATCCGTGAGTACGTGCGGGCCCATGTACGGCGCCGGGTGATTCGACTTGGTGTAGTAAACCGTGCTCCGGGTCTCCGGCATGTACAGGAACGAATCGCTGGTGATGCCGGTCGGCGGATGCACGACTTCGAATAACCCGCCGAATTGCACGTTCACGTAGTAACCAGGAGCGTTTCCGGTCAGGTCGAAGATGTTGTTGGTGATGGCGACACCGTTCGCCTCTTCGTCCGGAAAATTGGTGTGCACGAGCAGAGCCATCGCCACTTTGTCGTGCTCTGCCCCGTACCAGGTGCGCTCATCGTAAGTACGAAGGTTGAACGCCGTGGCCCAGGTCTTGCGGATGGCTTGCAAACAGGCCGCCAACTGGTCACCGCCAAACTGCAACGGGTCGCCGGTGTGCGAATCGTAACAACCCGCGCATGGAAAGCCGTTGAGGTCCTCGGCGTTAGTGCTGGAGCGGAAACGCATGGCCTTGCCGGGAAAGTCCTGGTCGAGCTTGGCCTTGAGCGCTGCTTGGAACTCGTCGCTGAACGTCCCGGCCAGAATTTGGTTTCGAATGTCGAGTAGCGCCGGGCCGCGGACCTTGTCGTCCACGTCGAAATTCGGATCCTTTCGCAGTTCTTCGATCTGAGCAAAGATGCGATTTTCGGTCATGAACTGGTGATAGTAATAGACAGGAATTGCGAAGGCGGGCTTGTGCGGCACTCGGCCGCCGGTGTCCGTCGCGAACACCGAGTAATTGGCGGCTTTGGCACCGAACGCGCTGATCGCCGTCTGCAACGCTTCCACCGTCACGTAAGGCGCGCTGTCGGTGTGCTCGGTCACCGCTCCGATTTCGCGTAAGTCAGTCACGTCGAGGTTGGGGTCAGGCAGCACGACGGGCTCGGGTCGCCGCGACTCGTACCAGTCGTTCGCCTCGGCAACGGTCGCCGGCACCAGGCGCCAGCCGTTTGCACCGACCGTGAGCTTGACCGGCTGCCCCGCGTACGGCGCAATGTCCGCGTGGGTGGTCGCGCCGCGCAGACCCATGTTCGGCGTATGGCGCGTGCGAGCGAGCACGTTGATGTGTGAAAGTGGTGTTTGAAAATCCTCGGTAATGATGGCCGCCACCGGCGAAATATCGTTGGGCACCGAGTCGAGCACCACGATATCCCGCATCGACACGTACTCATTGGCCAGCTGCTCCGCCTTGAGAATCTTCAAGGTGCCCACGGCTTCGCCGGAATTCAGCGGCTGATAGGCGATCGAGGCATACAGGTCGTCCGTGGTGACGATGGGCACCCTCGCGCCCTGTGCGCTGAGCGCCACACTTTCCGATGTCGGATGAAACTTCAGTACTGGGCCGTAGTACGCGCTTTCGTTCACCGCATTGTAGAGCTGCTCGATCATCGGCGCGGTGGCCGTGTCGTACGGCGCAATCTCGAGCGCCCACACCATGGGCTCCTCGTAGTACGTGACCGCGCCAAGCAGGAACTGGCGCTGATCGAGGGGCGCCGAGTATTGGGGGAGAAAGTCGTCGGGCGAGCCAGTGAACAGCTGCATGTTCGTGACGCCCGTCGAGCCTCTCACGAACGAATGATGAAACTCGAAGCGCTGCGTGTTCTGGAAATACAGCCGATTGCCGCGCCGTAGGTCGAGCACCACTTTGCCCGAGTTCGCGCCGGGAATACTGGTGTCGAGTGGCTGTGAGGCGAGCAAATGGAAGTCACTTCGACAACCCGTCTTGAGCAAGAAATCGGGCACCGCATCCGAAGCGGTGTCGCTCGACAGCTCACACGGCCACTCGCGTTCCTTCGGTGTTTCAGCCTGTTCCGAAGAGCAAGCGCTCACCACCACCGTGAGCGAAAGCCCGCCGGTGACCGCGCGAAAAGTACGAGCCGCCCACGCAAAACGCTCAGACCCAATAGCCATCGCTTTACCCCGGGAGCTGAAGGACCACCGAATTGTTCGCCCTCGCGTGCCAGATGTAAAGCGCTGCTCGCACCGAGTCTGCGATTCGGTCGACGCGCGACTCGGTATCCGCTTTGCGCCGCAGCGCACAAAACGCCTTCGGGGCCCCGCCGTGCGCGTAGGCCCCGAAGATCCGCCTTTGCGGAAGGGTGAGCGGGTACTAGTCCCCGGTCGAAACGCTGTCGCTCGCCGGATAGGGGCGCGCTTGCTTGATGTACAGCGTCGGTGGCTTGCTCTTGTCAGCGTCGTCGTCGAACTTGAACTCGGAGTCGATGGCGTACCAGGCATTGGGGTCAGTCTGGTACGCGTTCGAGAAACGGGTGTGGAGCTCGGCCAAGGCAATGCCCAGGTCGTAGATCTGGCGATCCGTGAGCACGGTCGGGCCCACGTAGGGCGCCGGATGGTTCGAGTGCGTGTAGTAAATCGTGGTTTGACTCGTCGGCATGTACAAAAACGAGTCACTGGTGATGCCCGCCGGCGGATGAACGACCTCGAATAGGCCGCCGTACTGCACGTTCACGTAGAAGCCAGGCGCGTTGCCGGTCGAATCGAAGATGTTGTTGGTGATCGCCACACCGTTGGCCTCCTCGTCCGGGAAGTTGGTGTGGACCAAGAGCGCCATCGCCACCTGGTCGTGGTCGATGCTGTGAATCATGCGCTCGTCGTAGGTGCGCTTGTTCCAAACCGTGGCCCAGGTCTTACGAATGGCCTGCAAACACGCGGCCATCTGGTCGCCAGCGAACTCGGCGGGATCGCCGGTGTGCGAATCGTAGCAACCAGCGCAAGGAAACCCGTCCAGATCCTCGGCATTGGTGCTGGAGCGGAAGCGCATCGCTTTGCCGGGAAAATCCTTGTCGAGCTTGGCCTTCAACGCAGTTTGGAATTCGTCGCTGAACTTGCCCACCAGAATCTGGTTGCGAAGGTCGAGCAGCGCAGCCTCTCGCTTGACGTCGTCGCTCTCGAAGGTCGGATCCTGCCGCAGCATGTCGACTTGCGAGAAGATTTTATTGTCGACCATGAACTGGTTGTAGAAATAGACAGGGATCGCGAAAGCCGGCTTGTGGGGAACCTTGCCACCGGTGTCCGTCGCGAACACCGAGTAGTTCGCCGCCTTGGCGCCGAACTGACGAGTCGCCGTCTTGATCTGGTCGAACGTCACGTAGGGCGGCGTATCGGTGTGCACGGTCACCGTGTTGATGTCGCGCAGATCCTTGACCGTGAGGTCCGGCGCAGGCACCGTGACCGGAGCGGGCTTGTGCGCCTCGAACCAGGCGTCGGCCTCGGCCTGCGTCACGGGCTCCACGTCCCAGCCGTTGGAGCCTACCGTGATCCTCACAGGCTTACCAGCGTGCGGCGCGATCTTCGCGTTGGTGGTGGCATGACGGAGGCCCATGTTGGGCGTGTGACGGTTACGCGCCAGCACGTTGATGTGTGAGAGCGGGGTCTGGAATTCTTCGGTGACGATCGCGGCCACCGGCGAGATGTCGTTGGGCACCGCGTCGAGCACCACGATGTCCTTGATGGACACGTACTCGTTCGCCAGCTGGTCGGCGTGCAAGATCTTGAGCGTGCCTACGGCTTCACCCAAGTTGAGGGGCTGGTAGTCGATCGCCGCATAGAGATCGTCGGTGGTGACCACCGGTACCTTCGCGTTCTTCGCGGTGGCCTCCACGTTCTCGGAGGTCGGGTGGAACTTGAGCACCGGGCCGTAGTAGGCCTTTTCCTTCACCGCGTTATAAAGCTGTTCGATCATCGCCGGCGTGGCGGTGTCGTACGGCGCGATCTCGAGCGCCCACACCTTCGGTTGCTCGTAGTAGGTCACCGCGCCGAGCAGGAACAAGCGCTGATCCAAGGGCTGCGTGTACTGCGGATTGAAACTATCCAGGCTCCCAACGTAGAGCTGCTCGGCAGTTACCCCCGTGGAGTGAGACACGAATTCGTAGTGAATCTGATAGCGCGCGCTGTTTTGAAAGTAGAGCTGGTTGCCGCGGCGCAGGTCGAGCACCACCTTGCCCGAACGCGCGCCGGGAATGCTGGCATCGAGCGGCTGCGAAGCGATGGCCTGGAAGTCACTGACGCAGCCGGTCTTGGTGACGAAGTCCGGCACGCTGTCGCCGGTCGCACCGGCCGGAAGCTCACACGGCCAGTTGAGCTCGACCGCGGGCGCGGCCGGAGATTCGGACGAGCAGGCGCCGAGCAACGGTGTGCAGAACAGCGCGAGAGAGCCAACGAATTTGGACCAGCGCATTGCGCGCAATTCGAACCCAGCAAAAGCAAACATCTTCACAGCCATGCCTCAGATAGACGGTCTTGGAAAGGGTGACTCCAGAGAATCACGAGGGAAATTCCTGTAACTTTCTTCCACGAACGATCGCTGCACTTTCTGGTCACTAAGGGGTCAGCGCGAAGCAAAACCATCCGCCGTAGCCGCCGCCGGAGCCCACGGTCGGATTGTTGGGATTCGGAGGTCCCATTTCGACCAAGCTCGCGCCCGGCGCACAGCCCGCCTCGTCGAGTGACGACATCCAGTGGCCGTAGCAGCCTGCGGTAGCTGGATCTCCAGTGCTTCCGCCGGCTCCGCCTCCGGGAAAGCCGCCGCCTGCCATGCAGGTGTTGTTCGCAGAAGGCGTGCGCGGCCACGCATGGCCAACGTGTGGCTTTCCTGCACTACCGACCTTGGTGGTCCACCCGGTGCAGGTCGGATTCGTGCCGCCCGTGTACAGCTTTCCGTCGGCACCCGTGCCGGTGAGCGTGTCATGGTTGTCGACTTGCCCGCGGCCGTCCGGGTTGTGATTCGGCGTGCCGTTTTCGTTCGGGAAATCATTCTTGATCAGCGGGTCGGCGTCGCTTGGCCGAAAGCCGATCAGGTTCGCCTTACTGGCTGAGAACAGCCGGCCCAAGCGGTCGTACCAGGGACCATTGCCGATGCGATCGATGGCGTTCACCGTGGTCACGCCTTCACCGCCCGCGCTGAGGAACGCACGCCACTGTTTGGTGCCGGAGCCGGGCACCACGCTCTCGGCGATGGCCGCGCAGATCTTGTCCGCACCACGCAGCCCGGCTCCGTCTCCGGTCTCGCCGTAGCGAAGATCTCCACCGAAGCCGTCCATGCTGCCCGACAACTTGGTGAGCGCGGCGTAGCTGGTCACGAAGAAGCTGAACTTCGAAGTCGAGGTTCCGCCGCCACCCGAGCCACCCGTCGCTGCACTGCCGCCGGTGGTGCCGCTTCCTCCGGTCGCTGCATTGCCGCCGGTGCTCTTGCTGCCGCCCCCGCCGGTCGCGCCAGGCGTTCCACCGGTCATCGGCGAGCCGCCCGTCGCGGATCCACCGCCGACACCGCCGGTCGTAACGCTGCCGCCCGTAGTGCCGATCGAACCGCCAGTGCTGACCGAACCGCCCGTGCTCGTCGTGCCGCCCGTGGTCGCCCCGGGTGTCCCGCCGGTCGTGCTGGGAAAGCCCCCGGTTGAGGGTGTCCCACCAGTCTGCGCAGGGGTTCCGCCCGTGCCGGTCGCGCCGCCGGCTGCGGTTCCAGTACCACCGGAACCTAGCGTCTCACCTGCATCAGGGCTGCAGGCAAGCAACATGGGGAGCAAGGATCCAGCGGCCAAAAAGACGGCAGAAAGCCTAAAAGTCATCGTTACCGCTCGCTGAGTGAAGATGAGTTACAGAAGTGGGCGATCCTCCGGTGGTAGCCGCAACGCCACGCAAGCTCGCATGCGGGAGCAAAAATCCGTCACCTAACGGACACACGCTCGCCCCCGGGGCCCGTGCCACCCGCCAGAGACCCGCTATCGTCCGCGCCGTGAATCCGCTCCGCACCGTGCGCGCCGCATTCAACTCCGTGCTACTCCCGGCCTGGACCGTGGTCTGGGTCTCCGCGGGCGTAGTGGCAGTCACCCTCACCCGCGATCGTGACCTCTTCTATCGCTGGCAACGACACTGGGCGACGAGCTTGTTTCGAGTGTGCGGCATCGACCTGGAAGTGACTGGCCAAGAACACATGCGGCCCGGTCAGCCGTACGTGATCATCGCCAACCACTCGAGTTACATGGACGTGCCGGCGCTGTTCGCGGCGCTGCCGATCCTTCCGCAGTTCATCGCCAAGCGTGAGCTCCTCCGCATTCCGTTCGTGAGCGCGGCGCTGCGCTGGGGCAAGCACATCCTGATAGAACGCGGCAATCGCACGAGCGCCCGAGACTCGCTCGAGCAAGCTGCAACCCAAGTGCGAATGGGCGCTGCGGTGTTGGTGTTTCCAGAAGGCACACGTGGCACGAAGGACGAGATCGGCACCTTCAAGACGGGCGCGTTTCGCTTGGCAAAGCAAGGGAACGCCGCCATCCTCCCAGTCGGCATCACGGGCACGCGTCACGTGCTTCCAAAGCACGGACGCTTGCTTCGTCCGCACCGCGTGCGCGTTCGCATCGGGCCGCCGCTCGGTGTGGAAGAAGTTTCGAGCAGCGACTTGAAATCGACGAGTCGCAAAGGGCGCGCTCTGGTCGGCGAACTCGCGGGAATGTCCCTCGCGAACCCCAACGGGGAATGACGCGCTCTGCTTGCAGCGCCGACTTCGTCGCGCGGTCCGACGTTAAGGAACTTTCAGGCTCTTGTGCGGGCTGAGGCTTTTCTGCTGGTGCCGACGAGCTGCACATTGTGCCCTCGGTGTAATTTCCAAGCGATTCCGCACGAATGGGCGGCCTGCCACCTGTGGACCCCTGGGTGCTCTTCGACTACGGTTCTCGGTTTGATTCCGGTGCAGCACGCTACGAGTTCGGATCAACCTCAGGAGTGGAGCCCTGTCGGCGATGAGCGGCAACGGCGACCAGGGCGGCTTCACTTGCGGCTTCGGGTGCTCGAGTTGGCATTCAGCGCCGTGCCCCCGTTCGTAGCGGGTCGCGTGCGCACCATGGCCATGCGCGCCGCCGGCCTTAGCATCGGGAAATCCTCGATTTTTTTCGGGCTCCCCACGCTGGTCGGCCCGGAGCCCATCAGCGAACGCTTTCGCGTCGGCACGGACTGCGGCTTCAACGCGGGCTGTTTCTTCGATCTCGAAGACTCGATTACCATCGGTGATCACGTCGCGGCCGGCCATGACGTGATGTTCTTGACCAGCTGTCCGAAGGGCCGGGCTGGCGGTCGAGAAGCCCGAAAGACCGCGCCGGTCGTGATCGGCAGCGGCGTGTGGCTAGGCGCTCGCGCGGTGGTCATGCCTGGCGTCACCATCGGCAAGAGCTCGGTGATCGGCGCTGGCGTCGTGGTCGCCGAGGACGTGCCCGAAAATACGTTACTAACCGGAGCAACCAAGCTCTCGATCGCAAAATGGCGTTAGATATCTGGGACGAATATCAAGGCTGAACGATGGACAGAGATACAGCACTCGCAGTGGTCGTGAGTTGTCTACGAGAGGCGCTCGAACAGTTCGGAGGCACCGCGACGGAGATCAACGAAGAAACCGTAATCGTTGGTCCGGCGGCGGTCCTCGACTCGATCGGCGTGGTCTCGCTGATCGTGGACATCGAGCAGAAGTTGGAGATGGACCACGGTGTCTCGGTCACGTTGGCCAGTGAAAAGGCGATGTCTCAGCGCAGCAGCCCGTTCCGCAACGCAGGTGTACTGGCCGATCACGTCTGTGCAACCATCGAAGAAGGGCAAGCAGCGTGAGTGAAAAACAGGTGATGGTGATCACCGGGACGCGTAAAGGCATCGGTCGTCACCTGGCCGAGACCTACGCGAAGCGGGGCTTCATCGTCGAGGGCTGCAGCCGCGGCGAAGCTGGCTGGGAGGCCGAGAACTACACGCACCACCGAGTGGATGTCGCGGACGAGCGCCAGGTGAAGACCATGATTTCCAGCGTGGCGAAGCGACACGGACGCATCGACGTGCTCTTGAACAACGCCGCGGTGGCCTCGATGAACCACGTGCTGCTCACGCCCGCGAAAGCGTCGAACCGCATGCTGGAGGTAAATGTCACCGGCACCATGCTGTTCTGCCGCGACGCGGCCAAAGTGATGATGCGCCGCCGTTACGGCCGCATCGTCAACTTCACGACGATCGTGGCGCCCATCGCGCTGGCCGGGGAGGCGGTGTACGCCGCGTCCAAGAGCGCAGTCGTCACGTTTACCCGGATTTTGGCGTACGAGCTCGGCCAGTGGGGCATCACCTGCAATTCATTCGGCGCGACACCGATCATGACCGACATGATCCGCGGCGTGCCGCAGGAAAAGATCGACGCCGTCGT
This sequence comes from Polyangiaceae bacterium, assembly GCA_035549735.1. Lineage (GTDB taxonomy): Bacteria > Myxococcota_A > Polyangia > Polyangiales > Polyangiaceae > PMG-095. Next base: position 140,713 of record DASZQI010000084.1, read on the forward strand.
GAACAGCCTCGCCATCAAGCGACTGGGCACGCCCGAGGACTGCGCCAACGTGTGCGATTTTTTCATCAACCCGAGCAGCGACAACATCACGGGGCAGGTCATCTACCTGGGTGGGATCACCTGAAAAGCGATGACCGAAGCGATTGCGCCCTGGCTTTTCGAGCGCTTCGAAAGCTTTCGGAACGATCCGGCGATCGTCTTTGCGTCGGCCACGGCGAGCTACGGAGAGTTGCTCGCGCGGGTCGAGTTCTGGCAAGCTGAGCTCCAGAAGAACGGCGTCGGCGCGGGCAGCGTCGTGGTCGTCGAGGGGAACTTCTCGCCGAACGCGATCGCGCTGGTCCTCGCGCTGATCCGCATTTCCGCCATCGTCGTCCCGTTGACGCCGCTGTCCAGCGTGCATCGCGAAAGCTACGAGCAGATCTCGGAAGCGAGCTGTACCGTCGTGTTCGACCCGAGCGACGGCTACACCATTACGCGGCACGATCGCACGGTGACCCACGCGCTCACGCAAAAGCTAATCGTTCGTGGGCATCCCGGGCTCGTCATCTTCTCCTCCGGCTCGGCGGGAAATCCCAAGGCCGTGTTGCACGACTTCTCTGCTTTGCTCGAGAAGTTCAGGCGGCCTTCGGCGAAGAAGAGCACGATGACCTTCCTGCTCTTCGATCATATCGGTGGCATGGACACCCTGTTCAACACGTTCGCCAGCGGCGGCACGCTGGTGACCGTGCCGAGCCGCGACCCGGACGTTGTCTGTCGAGCGATCGCAGAGCACCGGGTGCACACCCTGCCCACTTCGCCCACCTTCCTCAACTTGCTTTTGATCTCGGAAGCCTGGAAGCGCCACGATCTGTCGAGCCTGCAGGTGATCGCCTACGGCACGGAGCCCATGCCGGAGACTGTGCTTGCTCGCCTGCGCGAGGCGTTTCCCGGCACCAAACTGGTGCAGACTTATGGCATGTCCGAGCTCGGCGTGCTGCGCACGCGCTCGCGCGAGCCTGGCTCGTTGTGGATGAAGTTCAGCGGCGAGGGCTTCGAAACCAAAATCGTCGACGGCACGCTGTGGGTGCGGACGCCCACGGCAATGCTCGGCTACCTCAACGCCCCTGACCTGTTCGACGAAGAGGGCTGGCTGAATACCGAGGACGCGGTCGAAGTCGACGGCGATTACGTGCGAATTCTCGGGCGGGTCAGCGATCTGGTCAATGTGGGCGGGCAAAAGGTGTATCCGGCGGAAGTCGAGAACGTGCTGATGACGATGGACAACGTGCGCGACGTCGCGGTGTACGGCGAGGCGCACCCGCTGACCGGAAAAATCCTCGCCGCGCGCGTCAATCTGATCGCGCCCGAGCCGTTCGACGCCTTCAAGAAGCGCCTGCGCGCGTTTTGCCGTGAGCGCCTGCCGAGCTACAAGATCCCCGCACGAATCGAGCTGACCGACGCCGACCAGTTCGGCCAGCGTTTGAAGAAGATGCGGCGCCCGGGGACGCCGAGCAGCGGAGGCACGACATGAGCGCACCGCCCGCGGCTCGGCCCTCGCTGGCCAAGAAGCTGTTCGTGGTGCTGAAGTCGGAGCTCGATCAGATCCGCCCGCGGCAGCACTTGTTCGGCTTGCTTTCGCAAGCGATTCCGCGCGACAGCGGCAACGAGCTGCGTGCTTCCTTGCTGCGCGCGCGAGGGATCCAAGTCGGCGAGGGCACCCAAGTGCGCGACACGCCGCGCTTCACCGGGGGCGAAGCCCGGGGCTTCGACAAGTTTTCCGCGGGGAAGAACTGCGTGATCGGGGTGGGCTGCTCGTTCGAGGTGGGGGACACCATCACGCTGGGCGACCGAGTCACGATCGGCCATCAGGTGCTCATCATCACCACCACGCACGAGCTCGGTCCGCGCGAGCATCGCGCGGGCAGCGCGGTTCGCAACCCGGTTAAAATCGAGGATGGGGCCTGGATCGGTTCGCGCTGCGTGATCTTGCCGGGCGTCACCATCGGCGCTGGCGCGATCGTGGATCCAGGGTCGGTGGTGAACAAGGACGTCGCAGCCCACACCCGCGTCCGAGGCATCCCCGCAAAGGTGGTGGAGGAGCTCGCGAAATGAGGCTCGCACTCCCGCGTTGGGGCTACCTCGCGATCGTGGGTTCACTGGTGGTGGCAGCGCTGGGTCGGGTCGGAATGCAGCGCATGGCCCGCCCCAAGCCGTGGTTCACGTACTCGATGAGCCCGCTGAGCCGCGAAAGCTATCAGGCGCTGGCGGCGCGACCTGGTTGGGCCGAGAGCTCCCTGCGCATGACGGACGGCGTCTCGCTCGCCGGGCTCGTCAGCCGCCCGGCGCAGGCCGGAGCGCCTTGGGTGATCTTTTTTCCGGGTAACGACTCCACACAGCTCGCGCGCGGCCAACGGCTGCTCGAGCAGATCCGCGCGGACAATCCTTGGGGCTTGGCGGTCTACGCGAGCCGCGGTTACGACGCCTCGGGCGGAACCCCGAGCGCGGCGGCGTTCGAAAGTGATGCGATCTCGGTGTTCGAAGCGGTCGTGCGCGAGCAGCGCGTCGACCCGTCGCAAGTCCACCTGGTTGCTTTCTCATTGGGTGGCTATGGCGCCGCGCGGGCGGCGAGCCACTCCGCCAAGGCCGGGAAGAAGCCGGGGTCGCTCTCTCTGCTCGCGAGCGTGGCGCGCATCGCGATGGTTCACAAGAACCTGCTTGCGAGCTTCACCACCGGTGACGTGTACGATTTGTTGCCCTCTTTGCCAGAGGTGCCAGCGCCGGTGTTGGTGGTGCAGGGCAGCGCAGACGAGGCCTTCGGCGACGTCCGCCAAGCCAAACTGCTCGTCGAGGGCTTGGGCGACCGCGCGCGCTACTTGGAGTTGCCGGGAGTGGGGCACAACGCTTTGCTCGAAAGCGAGCCGGCCATCGCAGCGGTGCGCGCTGGCATCGAATCCGCCAGTAAAATCGCTCGTTAACGAGGTTCTCTGGCCGCGTGGGGCCGACCGAAAATTTCGGGCGGAAAAAAACTTCGTGCGACGCGGCCTTCCCGAACGCCGAAAGCTGTGGCACCCGTAAGTCACCACGCCCAAGCATCGGGAGAGCGCGCTCCGAAGGCTGGGCAGGAAACAGCCATGCGGCATTCGCTCTACCATTGGGTTTTGTTCTCGCTCTTGCCGACGGTGGCGATCGGCTGCCAGGGCGCGGGCGAGCCTTCCGACTCGTCCGGAGGAGCCAGCAACATCAGTGGCGGGCAAACCACCGGGGGTACAACGAACCAGAGCACCGGTGGGGCGAGCAGCAACACCAGCGGCAACGCGAGCACCGGCGGCGCGACCACGGGCGGTAATGCGAACACTGGCGGCGCAAGCACTGGCGGCACCGCCACTACCGGCGGCGCAACCATCACGGGCGGCAGTGGCGGCAGCACGAGCGGCGGCGCGCCCAGCTCTGGAGCTCCGTCCACGGGCGGGACCTCGAGCACGGGCGGCAGCGCGACCAGCGGTGGCGCAAAGAGCAGCGGCGGCGGCAAATCAACCGGCGGCGCCAACTCGAGCGGCGGTTCGAGCGGAGGCAATGCTCCAGTGGGTGGAGTGAGCGGCGGCGGCACCACTGCCACGGGAGGTGCGGCCGGCGCTACCGGCCAGCCCTACAAAGGCGTGGCGAACTCGGCGTGCGCCGACCTCACACGGCTCAAAGCGTCCTGGTGGTACAACTGGACTACCAGCCCGGGGAGCTGCAAAACGCCTGAGTTCGTGCCGATGGTGTCCGGCAAGAACGAGAAGACCACGAGCGCGGTGACGAGCGCCATCACCGGAATCGCCAACGCTGGCTACAAGACCGTGCTCGGCTTCAACGAGCCGAACAAGACCGATCAATCGAACCTGACCGTCGCGCAAGTGCTCTCGCTCTGGCCTTCGCTCACGGGCAACGCGAACATCCGCGTGGGCGGCCCTGCGACCTCCGCGGACGCGCAAGCTTGGTCGAACGACTTCATGGCTCAAGTCACCTCGCAGAGCCTGCGCGTCGATTTCATCGCCGTGCATTGGTACGGCTGGAACGCGGGCTCATGCGACGCCAAGGCCGCCACGCTCGAAAACTATCTCAAGTGGGCCGAAGGGCTGCCCGGCAATCGCCCGATCTGGATCACCGAGTGGGGCTGCATGAACCAAAGCAACCCCGATGCAGCAACGGTCGAAGCGTTCTTCAGCGGCGCCGTGGCCATGCTGGCCAAGCACCCGCGCGTGGAGCGCTACGCCTGGTACCCCTGGAACACCCATAACGAGCTGGTCGATAGCAGCGGCAACCTAACGCCGCTCGGCAACCTGTTCGCGAACGCTCCGGCGACCAAGTAGGAACCCCCCCGCTTTCTCGGTCGAGAAGCGCGAAGGCCGTGCTCAGCGTTCGGGCAGTGGAATGAATTCGTGCTCGTCGCCGGGCACCTTGGCAAAGCGCCCATTCTTCCAGTCTTGCTTGGCCTGCTCGAGCCGCGCGGTACTGCTCGACACGAAGTTCCAGAAGATATGCCGCTCGCCCGCGAGCTTGGCGCCGCCGAGTAACATCACGCGACTCGGTCGCTCAGCGCGAATCGTGACCTTCGCGCCCGGCGTGAGCACGAGCAGCGTCCCCTCGCCGAACGCCTGGTCGTCGCAGCCGATGCCACCCTCGACGATGTACACCGCGCGCTCCTCGTACTCGTCCTCCACGTCGAGTGCCGCGCCTCGTTCCAATTGCGCATGCACGTAGAACATGCCCGAGCGCGCGCGAACCGGTGAGCGCAGGCCATAGGCACTGCCCGCGACCACATCGAGCGACACACCGTCGCGGCGCAGGCTGGGAATGCTCTTGGCTGGATGATGATCGAAGCTCGGCTCGTCTTCTTCTTGCTCGGTCGGCACCGCGACCCAACACTGAATCCCGTGCAAGCGCGAGCCTTGCTTCCGCACCTCCACGCTCGTGCGCTCCGAGTGGGCGATTCCCCGTCCAGCAAACATCCAGTTCACGTCACCGGGGCGAATCGGCTGCGCGGAGCCGAGGCTGTCTCGGTGCAAGATTTCTCCGTCGAACAGGTAGGTCAGTGTAGCGAGCGCGATGTGCGGGTGGGGCCGCACGTCGATGCCGCTCCCTGGCTCGAACTGAGCTGGCCCCATGTGATCGAAAAAGATGAAGGGCCCGACCAGGCGTCGGTGCGACGCTGGTAAAAGCCGCCGCACGCTGAACCCACCCAAGTCGCGCGGGCGCGCCCCGATGATCAGCTCGATCGCCTCCGATTCTGCGTGCAGGCACTCGGTCTCTTGTTCGCTAGCGCTCGACATGCGCCGCATCCTATCAGCAACCGGTAGGCTCGTCGGCACAGTCGTGGTCCTAGGTCCCACATCGCCTGACCCTGGGCGGCGTTCCCGGGACAAGCGAGCAGCCGCCATCGTTAGCAATCCGCGGGCGCGCGCGAGCTCACCTCTCGCGGAGCCGACTTTGCTACACTGAGCGGGAATGAGAGAGCCCTGCAGAGGACGCGTGCTCGCTGGTCTGCACCTGATTGCGAGCGCATTGCTGATGGCGTGCTCGGGTGAACCCGCGGATGCGTCCGGTCCCGGTTCGATGACCGTGCAGTTCTCGCCAGGCGCAGGTACGTTCGTCGATTCGCAGACCGTGAGCCTCTCGGTGGGGAATTCGCAGGCCGAAATCCATTTCACCCTCGACGGCTCCGCGCCGACGCCGAACTCCCCTATCTACGACGCGCCCCTCGATCTCGCGAAATCCACGCGCATCCGCGCGATCGCGGTCGCGCCGTCGGCGATGGCCGGAGCCGGGGCCCAGGCAAGCATGGCCGAGCTCGGGCCGGTCGCCGGTCAAGACTATTTGCGTGTCGCCAGCGACGCCGCGTCGTTCAGCTCCAACTTGCCGATTTTGGTGATTCATACCTTCGAGAGCGGCGTCATCAATCCGAACAACGAAGAATTCGTACCCGCAACGCTCGAGTTGCGCGAGCCAGCCGCCGGCACCACCGCGCTGGTCGGCAGGGCGTCGCTCGACACCCGCATCGGCATTCACGTTCGCGGCGAAACTTCGCGCGATTTCCCAAAAAAGCAATACGCGGTCGAGTTTCGCGAGCTCACCAGCGACGACGACGTCGACCAACCGTTGCTCGGCCTGCCCGCGGATTCGGACTGGGTCATCAGCGATCCAATCACGATGGATCGCAGCTTGATTCGCAACGCGCTCGGCTTCGCGCTGAGCAACCGCATCGGTCGCTACGCGCCCCGGACCCGCTTCGTCGAAGTGTTCCTGGCCGACAGCGGGGGTGACGTTCGAAACCAGGATTTTCTGGGATTTTACACGCTGATCGAGAAGATCAAACGCGGAGACGAGCGCGTCGACGTGCACAAGCTTCTCGAAACCGACATCGCAGAGCCCAACCTGAACGGCGGCTACATGCTGCGCATCGACAAGGGCGCCAACGATTTTACCGCGGGCGGCCAGGGCATGCAGTTCGTGTATCCTGACCCGGAAGTGATGCGGGTGCCCGCGCGCAAGGCTCAAGTCGACTACGTGCGCGGCTTGGTCGACGCCTTTGCTCAGGCTGAAAATGCGGCTGATTTCAAGCAGCCAAGCACGGGGCTTCACTACTCCGAGTTCATCGACGTCGACGCCTGGATCGACCACAACATCGTGAACGCGCTGACCAAGAACGTCGATGCCCTGCGCATCAGCGCCTACTTCTACAAGGATCGCGGCGGACATCTTGCGGCGGGCCCGGTCTGGGACTTCGATCGCAGCCTAGGCACGCCCTACGACGACCGCGCCAAAGCACCCGAAGAGTGGAAGCGCGCCGGCAGCGACGGCAGCGACTACTTCGGCGAAAATTTCTGGAAGTCCTTGTTCCGTGACCCGGCCTTCAAGGCCCGCTACAAGGCTCGCTTTCTAGCGCTGCTTTCGAGCGAATTCGCCCCGGAAAAGCTGACCCAGATGGTGGATGAAATGGTGACCACCATCGGTCCCGCCGCTGACCGCAACTTCAAGCGCTGGACCATGTCTCAACCGCAAGGCGGCGTTTACCAAAACGAAATCGCTCTGTTGAAAGACTTCCTCGTGAAGCGCGTCGCGTTCATTCGCGCAGATCTCGCGAAGTGGCCGTAGCCGTAGTCGCGTCGATTCGGGGCTGAGCAGACCCGAACCGTGGAGGTTCATTTGGCGCCCCGATCGCAACGCAGTGGTCGCGCGCGGCGCGAGCTGCCACACGCGAGGCAAAACACGCAGTGCGCCGCTTCGAGTTCGCGCGCCACCGCACCTGTTCGCCGCCTCAATGGGCGGCTAACCCGGGCGCTCGCTAGCCTTCACCGCCACGCGACGCTCGTTCATGGTTCAACCAGCGACGCTGCGGGGGGCCGAGCGGGCTAGAACCGTATCGTTAGCGTCACAGATCCACCTCCCGCGCGCGGTGCACGAGCGCACCGCGATCGACTTTTTGACGATAGGGTCGTCGAGACGGCCTATGCTGGCACACCTGATGCTCTGGAGTAAGACAACGTAACCCGTCGGAGTATCACATGGACTCGATATCAACCGGCACCGTTGAAGCGCCCGAGGCTGTGGACGCGATTCTTGCCCTCGTCGGCCTGGAAACATGCCTATTTTCGACCCGTTCGCGCGGCGATCGCTGCGCCGTTCGAGTCGACTACGTCACTGCCGAGGGTTGGAAGAGTGCGACGTTCTGCCTCGGGCGAGAGGTACTGTGCGCCAGCCTCCACGACACGTCTCTGCAGCAACAGTTAGCCGAGGCCTGGCACAACCGCCTGCAGGGTGCGCGCCGCATCTCGTCCACCCAGGCCGGGCGTCAGTTTACGCCAGTAACTCGTCACTGAGAGCGGTGGGCGCGGCGGCGCTGGGGCGCTTGGCGGCGCGCCTAGTGGCGCGCGGCCGTCTAGGTTGCGCGCAGCGGCTGAGACGGAGCCCGGCGCGGCAGGAAGCGTCGCTGCTCATTGAAGCGTCGCTGCTCATTGAAGCGTCGCTGCCATTGAAGCGTCGCTGCTCATTGAAGCGTCGCTGCTCATTGATGCGTCGCTGCTCATTGAAGCGTCGCAGCTCATTGAAAGCATCGCAGCTCATTGAAAGCATCGCTGCTCATTGGAAGCATCGCTGCTCATTGGAAAGTGTGTCGCTCAGGGGCGCGTCGTGGTTCAAGAAGCGAAATCGACAAAGATTCAGGCGCACGGGACGCCGATACTGCACTAGGCGAAGCGCGCGGGCGGCCTCAACTTCGGTGCACGAGCTTATCGAGCCTGCGTGAGCTTATCGAGCCTGCGTGAGCTTAGAGAAGGAAGAAGCGTCGGGCTCCTACAGCTGGAGCGCGAGGGGCGCGAGGCCTCAGCTAATCTAAAAAACTGGACTAAGCTTTTGGACCAACCTGCGCGCGCCGCGTACGCGCCGCACAATTGCGCCTGTACGCAATTCAGACAAATCAGCGCTCGACGCGCGACTGCCCAGTCACCCGAAAATAGCGGGTTGGATTCAACGATTTAGCGATAGCGCCACGAATTGTAGCCGCGGCTTCCCGAGATCAAGTGCACCAACGCCACGAACAGCGAAGCGCCGATGATGGACCACAGGATGGGGAACGGATGCTGATCGATCGAGACCAACAGCAGTTCTGGCAGATGCAGGTAGTGAGCGATCGCCATGCCGATCAGCGCGCCCACGAAGCCCACCGCGATGGAAACCAGGAAACCGCCGCCGGTTCCGCCGCCGATCGCGCGCCCAACACCGCCGCAGATGCCAGCGATGACCAACAAGACCAATAGACCCGTGATGGAGAGCGTCATGGCCACGGTCTCTGCAAGCCCCACGCCGATGCCGGTTATCCCGCATTTCTGGGGTCTCCAAGGCTTGCGTGGCATTTTGGGGCGTTCGTTTCCACCACTCTCGCAGATTCGCCCCGCTCGACTTCTGCATCGCAGGGCGAACGCACCGGCTGATACGCGCTGCGAACTGGGCTTAGCCGAACCGCCAGCTGCTCGACCAGCGGTGCCCTGCCAGCGTGAGCGCAGCCGCGCTGGCAAAGAGCATCATGAAAGGCACCGCCAGCAGCACGCCCATCCAGAATCCCCAAACCAAAGCGGCCACGAGAGCGACCGCTAGTCCGAGCCCCGCCCCAATCGCGAGGGCCTTGCGCCAGGGTTTCGCGCCAGGTGCGTCCGACACCGGGCGCGCGAAAGGCGATGTATCGCGCCGCAACATGCCCGCGATCGCGCCAACCATCACGGGGAACGCGAGCATGGCGGGAAAGGCGAGCCAAGGAAAGCTGAGCTCGCGCGCGCTGAGTGCGGCAACCACGAGCAGCAACAGACTGAGCGCGAAAGCCTGAATGCGCCCAGCGACCCGCCCAGAGAGCCGGCGCCCACGAACGACCTCGAGCGCATTGAACAGGAGTTTGCCCCCATCGAGCCCAGGGATGGGCAGCAGGTTGAAGAACCCCACCGCGATCGAAACGAGCGCCATCGCCGACGCGAACGAGAAGAAGCCGCGCTGTGCCTCTGCCATCAAGTCTCGACCGACCCTTACCGGGCCCTGCACGCGCTCCGTCTCGCCTCCAAACACCAGCCCGCTCAGCGCCGAGAGCTGGTCACGCGTGAGCTCGACGGGCACCCAAACTGCGAGCTTCAGCGAAGACGCCAGAGACGTCGGGCGGCGAACGCGTTGCAGCCGGACGCCGAGACTCTCGGCGGACTCGTTCAGCTCCGCAAGCGCGTCGGCGGGCGAACCCACGACGACGCCGAGCTGCTCCGCCCTGGAACCCGGGTCGACGCTGGCGACTACGGCGCGCGGAGCGGGTGAGAGTAAGCCCATCAGTGAAAGCACGAAGATGATCGCCGAGGCCGTGGCGTAACTCGCCACGGGACCGCCCAAATCGATCAGGCTGCGCTTCCAAGGAGGGGCTGCGAGGTAGTCGTCCTCCAAAGAATGGTCATGTCGCGCAAACTGGATCGAGGCTGCGATCGGGAAGAGTCGAAGATTGACACGAGTCCCCCACTCGAACGTGAATAGTTGCGGGCCGAACCCCAGCGTTAGCGTGGAGACGCGCACGCGGCAGAGACGCGCGAGCAACCAATGCCCGAGCTCGTGAATCAATAGTAATAAAAGCAGGGCGAGGAAGAGCAAGAGCACGTTGAGCAACGTGGACATGCGACGCGAACGCTACCACACACCGACGACAGCCAAGCAGGGATAGCGCAAACTGCTGAATCTGCGCGAGCGCTGTGATAGGTTGGAAGCGGCCTCGCACCGCCGATGCCTGAAATCATTTCGGAACAAGGGAACCCGGGATTTCTCGAGGCGCTCGTTCGCCTCGGCATCGAGAGCCTTGCGCGCCGCGCCCGAAACGAAGACGAGCGCATGCGACTCGTCGGCTTCCTCGATGGTCCTTTCGCGGGCGCAGCTCGCGCTCGTGCCAACGCGCTCTTGTGGATCGCGCTCGAACTCGCCTGCTCGGCAGAAGGTGTGGGCATCGTTGGCAGCGAGGGCTCGTCGCTCGCGCTGCCGGCTGATCTCGCGTCCTCTCTACGCCTAACGCTCGGGCCGGCTGCTGCCGGATCTCAAGGCGGAGCTGGCTGAGCTCCGGCTGCACCGCGAGCTCGCCCTGGCCAACGACCATCAGCTCGCTCAGGCATCGAGCCTCGAGCAAGTTGCCGAGTCGATCGCCGGCGCGCTTTCGAAACACGGCTGTCCGGTGCTGCGGCGGTGGCTTGCGGAGCAGCGTCACCTCGACCTGTTGAGCGTCCTGCTCAGCGTCACGCTCTGGGCCGAATCGGCCGCGCTCACGGAAGTTCCCGAGCCGACCGCGTCGGCGCTCCTGCCTACGCGTCTGAACCGCGCACTCATCGACCTTTGCGCCGCCCTGGCAACGCAGCCCAATCCCGACCTGCTGCGCTGCGCGCGGCCCTCGACGCCACCGCCGCGCGTCGATGAAGACGTCCAATTCACGGTCTACAAGCCGAAAACCTTGTTCCCGGGTCGGTGGGATAAATTCCTCGCTTTTGCACACCTCGGGCGCAATCCCACGGACGCCCCACCCGGCACACCGTCGCCCGAGCAGCGGGTGAGAGAGCAGGCTGCCGCTCTGCTCGGCCCGGAGCTCGGTCACTTCGATCAGCGCGTCGAGGACTCCGCGAGCGCCGTGCCCCGTGAAGGCCGATTGACCTTTCTGCCCGCGTTCGACGGCCTCGATTTCGAGCCCCCGTACTGCACGTTCGTGTGGCTCGGCGAAATCCACCGCGCCGAATTTCAAGTACGAGCAATGCCCGAGCGCGCAGGGCAAACGCTGCGCGGGAAGCTCCGGGTGCTGTGCGGCGGTCTACTCCTCGCTGAGCTGAACCTCTCCATATCCGTGGGCGCGGCTGGCGAACCGTGGTCGGTCGAGACTCTCGAGCACGGCGGCAGCGCGCGCGCTTATCGCAAGATCTTCGCGTCTTACTCACACGACGACCGCCACATCGTGGAGCAAGTGAGCGCGTACGCTGCGGCCACCGGAGACCGTTACCTGGTCGACCACGTGGAGCTGAGGTCGGGCGAAAAATGGTCTCAGGCGCTGGAACGAATGATCGGTGAGGCCGACATCTTTCAACTCTTTTGGTCCACGCGCTCGATGCAGTCCGCATTCGTGCGACGCGAGTGGGAGTACGCGCTCAGCTTACGCAGACCTGAGTTCGTACGCCCGACTTACTGGGAGACACCCTTCCCCGAAGCGCAGGACTTACCGCCAGCGCCCCTGAAGGAGTTGCATTTCGCGTGCATCGCCTTGCCGAAGCGTACGCTTCCAGCGCCGGTGGGGTCTGCTCCGCTCGATCCCCTTGGCATGCTCGGCTCGCTCGCCGGACTAGCTACTGCCAGCGCCGCTTTACTCCTGACGCTGCGCACCGGCTCGCTCAACGAAGAAACATCTGCTGCCGAACGCCTGACGCGCGCCGCGACCAAAGTACTCGAAGGACGCAAACCAGTTGCCGAAACCGGCACCGCCCATGAAATCTCTGCCCCGCCGTCGGATTTACCAGCCACGGGTGTTCAAGGGGTGCCGGAGCTCAACGCCCAAGGCGCCAGCACCGCACTCTTTCTCGTCTTCGGCGCCTGGGCCATCTGGTCCGGCCGCCGCCGTCGCCCACCATCGCCCCTCGCATAACAACCGCTTCGCTGCCGTCCGCGAGCCGAGGGACCCGCAGAACTGGTGCACGCGCGGCACCTGAGGGCAGCACGATGGTTGCGGCGCGGACCCTAGGCTCTGACGGTAGGGGAATCGTGGTTGGGGAGGCGGGGCGCACCGCGCGTTGCGTTTACGGTTTTTCTGGCCACGACCGACCTCGCGGGGCCTTCGCGGCGGGGAGGCAGAGCCGGAGGCGACGGGACGGCTGCGGGGAGGCGGTGGTGTGGCTGTGCAGCGGGCGAGGGGCACGGCGGCGGGCACGGCGGAACGCGGGCACGGCGGAACGCGGAGGGCGGCGGCGTGGGGAGAGGCGATCCGGCGCGGAGCGATGCGCGGTGGGTCCGCGAAGCGAGGCGGGAGGCGGGGATGCGGGATGCGGGATGCGGCGATGCGGCGATGCGGCGATGCGGCGAGGCGGCGATGCGGCGATGCGGGATGCGGCGAGGCGGCGAGGCGGCGGCGAGGCGGCGAGGCGGCGATCGGCGATGCGGGACCAGGACTGACACGGCGGAGAGATGGGAAGAGGCAACGCGGCGAAGTGTATATCGGTGCGGTGATGGTGATGCGGCGGTGTCAACGGGGGCCGAGTGGGTTGGAGCCGGGAGCGACGACGGAAGACCCTGCGGGATGCGGCGGTGCGATGATCCGGTACGCGGCGGTGTGGGGTTACACATCGCAGCGGCATGCGAGAGCGAAATTCAACACTCACGGAAGCGACGCGGCACGCGGGCGGAAGCGACGTCGTCAGGCGGAGGCGACGGCACGCCTCGCCGGCCGGAAGCGACGGGGCACGCGGGCGGAAGCCGCGCCCCGTGGGATGCGGTGGGGAGCGGATTTGTTCACGGCTCGTCCGCGCGGACGTTTGGCGCGTCGAAGGCCGAGTGTTGACCGAAGCTCAGTGAGCCGGACGCTCCCAGACTGAAAGCTTTCCGTGTCGCTTCCAACCGAAGGAGAGGAGCCAGGTTCGAGCAGGAAGTACGACGGGATTGCTCGGAGGTGCCAACGCGCGTGGAGCCTGCCGTGGCTCGGTGTGAAAAGGTGCGCCTTGAGGAAGTTCGATGAAGTCGTCGAAATAGAGTGCTGACGAATAGGGATCAAACTGCCTGCCGCGATCGCAGCGGTGTTTTCTAAAGTTGGCAAGGACGTAGACCAAAGCGTGACGAACCGCGCGCGGGCTTTCCAAGCCGCGCCCGTGCCAGCGATCCGCAAAAAATCTGCCCCTTCGGCTCAGCAATTGGTTCACGCGACGAGCGATGCGAATGGACAAACCGCGCAGACCCTCGACCAAGCCCGCGTGTTCGCTCGCCTCGACGATGAGGTGCAAGTGGTCCCCTTGGACGGAAAAGTGCACGACGCGAAATCTCCCTGGATTGGCGCGATTTGCGGCAGAAATGGCCGCGCGCACGGAGGGAAACACGAACTGCGATCGAAGCGAACGACACACGGTGCGCAGGGTAACGTGCACAGGATGAGCAGCCCGGTGAAGAGAACGGCGCCGATGCGGAACTTGGCGTCGGCCGGGCACTGGCGGGCGCCCAGCACCCACCCGCCGGCCACCCCTGCCAGCAGGAAACTTCATTTCCAACTGAGCATTGGTCCGTGGCTCCGGCCTAGTTCGACGGCGCAAATTTCGAACGCGAATCGTTGAACAGCCTTCAGCAGATTTCTCGGACATGGGTCCCTGCCAATAGCTGGTGAACTAGACTTATAACTCGAGAGGGTGTTGGAGACAACAGCTATCCTTCACTCAGTCGCGTCGACAGCGCACAGCGAAGGATGCACTCGAGCGTCACCGTGCGGCTTCGGATCGAAGACTTTCTTTAGCCGACCTTTTCTGGAATATTGATTTGGGCTCATAAGCTAACGAGCTTGATGAACGCCGTGCATCGACTCGTATCGAACCGACGAGAACTGCTGGCGCAGGACTGCTCGCCGTGCCTAGCCTTCAACCGGAGATTCTCTGGCTTCGGGCTCCCTCCGGGCGGATTGGATTGGGCCTATAGCTCAACCGGCGGACTCGGCGAAAGCGTCCACATTTCGCGCTGTTTTATCGCGAACGCACAATGGCGTCTATCGCTCGTTTGGCGAGGCGCGAACGGGACCGCACTCGAGTGCTCGAGAGTTCGAGTGCGGACGGCGCGCGGTATTTCGAGTGCGTCAGTGTTTCAGCTGTAGCGCTCCTCTCCAGCGCACCGCACGCGCTGGTCGGGAGCACAAAAGATCTGCGCGTGTGCTTGCCGAAAAGGCGCGCCACACGCTGCGATCGAGCCGCGGGTGACCCGCAAAAAAGTGACCCGGTGGCGACCACCATCTCCGCTAAGCGCACCGTCCTTTCCCTGCCGCACTGCGGTCTGCAAACCGTACCTCCGTCTTCGGCCCCGCCCCTACCTTCAGCGCTCCTCTTCTCCCCTCCCTTCAGCGCTCCGCTTCTCCCCCTCCCTTCAACGCTCCGCTTCTCCCCTCCCTTCAACGCTCCGCTCTGCTCCGCTCCGCTCCTCCCCTCCCTCAACGCGCCGCCCCCGCGTGCAACCGCACCGCACTGTGCCACTCCTCCCCCGCACCGCCCCATCCCCAACCCACCGCCTCAACGCGCACCGCCCCTTCCTCCAACCGCCCCTTCCTCCAACCGCCCCTCCTCCAAAGGTCCTCGTCTCCCACCCGCACCCCCCACCCGCACGCATCTCTCCCGTTACTTCGCCGCCACCGCCGTCTCCCCTTTGCCGAGTGTCAGCTCCGCTAGGCGGTCTTGGAGTTTGACGCGTTCGGCTAGGAGTTGGCCGTCTAGGTCGGCGATTTGGATGGTGAGTTTTTGGAGGCGTTGGCTGATGTCGTCCATTTTTTGGGCGAGGTTGTGGCTGAGGGCTTGGGCTTGGGCAACGCGGCGGAGGGAGACGAGTTGGGCGTTGAGCTCGTCGATGCGTTCGCGATAGGTCTGGCTCTGGAGGGCCGCGGTTTGGCGGCGCTCTTCGAGTTCGGCCATGGCGCGGTGGGCTTCGACTATTTGTTCGAGGCGCGCGCGGGTGTCTTTGTCGAGGCGGGCAGCTGCGGCGCGGAGGTAGAGTTTGAGATCGCTGACGCCGCTGGCGCTGCGAATGTCGACGGTCTTTTCGATGGGGGTCGATTCTTCGATCCGTAAGGTGGCAGCGGCGTTGGCGCGCACTTTGACCGGGATTAGGTAGGCATCGCGGAATTTTTCGAAGCCCTGGCTCGGCTGTTCGAGACGATAGCCGGCGTTCACGGCGTGGCGCACGTAGACGGTGACGTCGCTGAGGCCGCGGTTCACGAGGTTGAGCTCGGTGGTGCGAATGGAGCGCGCCTCGGTGGTGAGTACGCCGCGCTGGGCGGTGACCAGTCGATCGATTTCTTCGCGGCCGCCTTCTTTGGTCTCGACGAGTAGCTTCTTGTCGAGTGAAAACGGCACGAACGCCCGACTTTTTGGCTGAATCGGGTCACTCAGGCCCTCGCCGAGGAATTGGCCGTCGGCGTAGACGGTGACGGGACCCGGGTCGAGCGTGTGTTCGGTTGGGTTATCGAACTCCACCGCGCGAAACGCGAAGCGTTTGGAGCCGCGCGCCGAGAGCGGGTCGTACAGGTAGACCGGCTCGGCCTTCACGTCGGCGGCCAGTACGTTGACCATGGCCGAGTGATCCTTCTCGACGTCGAGCGGGCCTTGGGTGAGAAAGTAGGCGTCACCGAGTGGTTCATCGCCCGCAGCAGCAACCGGCTGCGCCGGTGGCGGTTCACCGCCGCTGACGGCCACGACGCGAGCGACGTCGGCCGAGGCTTGGCCGGTCGCGACCACTTCGATTTGCGAGAGGGGCACGCCGTTCTTGACCAAGCCGTCGCGGACCGCGTTGGCGTTGTCGAGCGATGCGCGCTTCCTGTCTTTGTCTTCGGCTCGCGCGTAGCCTTCGACGCGAATTTTCTGTTTGGTGCCGAGCGCGCGCTGGGCCACCGAGAGCAACCCATCATCGCCGCCGCGCGCAGCCGCGCCAGCGCCCGCGTTGGTCGGGGCGGCCGCGGGCGCCGATTTCATGCCACCGTGCCCGCTCGCGGCCATTTCCGCGACCAAAGTCGGTTCAGGCGCTACGGGGCGGCGCACCGCGCCGAGCATCTGGACTTCCTTGCTCGCCACTTGATAGGGCGAGCCGCCGGTCGGGGGCGCAAGGCCGAGCTCGGTCTGGTCGCTCAGAGTCGCGCGGTCGACGAAGTGCACGCTGCGCAAATCGTATTTGAATGACAGCGCCGAGGTCGAGCCAACGCCGACGGCGACGTGCTTCCAATCCTCACCCGATACGTTGTGCACCACGGCCCAGGCCTCCAAGCGCGCGGGCTTCTTACCGTGGAGCTCGAGGCGGTAGCTCGGCTTCCAGGAGGGGCTCTCGGTCACGTAGGTGATCTTCAGGTCGTGAACGCCATTCTTCGGGAGCTCGAGTTGGATGCTGACTTCGTCCGCTTCATCCTCGCGCGTCGGGAACGAGATGGGCACGAGCTTTCCAGTCCCGACGTCGATGATGGTGAGCGACTTCAAGAAATCATCGAGACGGCGGCCAGGGACCTCTAGCTTGAGCAGGTTGCCGTGCACGGTGGCGCGGCGCTCGAAGTAGGCCACGCCGTTGCGATAGATGACCACCCGTCCGAGCGCGGCCTCGGTGTGAATCGGCGGCGCCTGGACGGCCGATCGAGCGCAGCCTCCGGCAAGCGAGGCGAGCAACAAAAGCGCACTGAATGAACTGAATCGAATCATGGTGTTCTCGGGGCTGGGGCGTTTGCGTCCAGGGAACGAGGCTGAACCGAGAAACTTACGCTCGCGACGTCTGGAACCTCCCAAGGTCGTGGCGCGCCGCTCGCCCGGCACCGGATTCCAGTGCTGAAGCAACCGCACGTTTGCCGGGTGCGCTTAGGCGCTGATATCGTCTTCTGTATGCGTCTCGGCGTTGCTGCGCGCTGCCTGTGGCTTTCGACCTTCGTCGTGGCTTGCTCGAGCGCCGCGCTCAAAACCGACCCTTCCGGCCAAGGCGGGGAAGGCGGAATGGCGAGCGAGGAGCCGCAAGCGCTTTCACTCGCACCGGGAGAAGTCGCCGAGCTGTCACTGAGCCCGGACGGCGTCGCCAGTGAAAGGCTTGCGACCCCCAACGGAAGCGAGCAGTTCCTGCTCGTCCTGGGGTCGATGGAGCTCGATCCCAGCGTGCCCCCGTTCAACTATTCGCTTTCACTGGGCGACGCTCGACTGTCCCAAGCCGCCAAACGGGTTACCGAGTGTTCGCTCTCGAGCGACCCCTTCCGCGACTCCGCGCTTCCGCGCGAAGAACCTCCTAGCGGCGTCGCGCCGAGCGAAGGCGCTTCGCGTTCACTCCAGCTGCCGACACCCAAGGGCAGCGCAAAAATCGATGCGAAAGTGATCGCCGTGGGCGAGCACACCGTGGTTTGGGCAGACACGACGAACCCGAGCACGCTCGACGCCCAGTTCGTCGAGCAGTTCTTGAGTGATTTCGAACAGATCATCATGCCGCGCGAACGGGCGGTGTTCGGCGTCGAGCCCGACCTCGACGGCGACGGCCACATTCAAATCGTGTTCTCGCCCCTCACCTACCAGACGGCGGTCGCGTTCTTCACCGGTTGCGACTTGCTCTCTGGGCTTGGGGGCTGCCCGAGCTCGAACCGCGGCGAATACCTCTACCTGACTCCGCCGGACGCGATCGAGCCGCCTTACAACACGCCCAACGCGATCAAGGAAATTCTGGCGCACGAAACCAGCCACCTGCTCCACTTCAGCCGTAAGGTGCTCGAGAATCAGCTGCGCTCGTGGCCAGATAGCCAATACATGACGGAGGGGGTGGGCGGATTCGCGCAGGACGTCATCGGATACCAAGCAGGGAACCTGTACGTGACTCAGGCCGGCCTCGAAGGGCTCGATCAGTTCTCGCTCGGCGACATCCTGGCAGACGGACGCGCCTATGACCTCGATCGGGACGGCCTGCTCCGAGGCGGGTCTTACCTCTTCGTGCGCTATCTCTACGATCGCGGCGGCGGCGACGCGGTACTCGGATCGACGATCGAGAGCCGTGGTGGCCCGGCGTTCTTGCGCGCCCTGCTCAGCGCGCCCGAGTCGGTGGCGAGCGCGCTCCCGGAACTCGCTGCGACGCGCATCGAAGACGTCGCGATGGACTTCTTCACCACCTTGGCGCTCAGCAATCGTGACCAACTCGGCGGAGCGGCACCCCTGAATCCCTGCTTCGCCTACTCACCCGTCGAGCTGGACCCGGTTACCGGTAACCCACGGGGCGCGAATCTATTCGCCTCATTCCATGGCATGCGCCTGAAGGGCCCCTACGTGCAAAAGGCGGCCACCGCAGATGGCAAGCTGCTTTCCGGCGGCCTGGAGCTCCTGCAGCTCGATGCCGCGGCTCCAGAGAAGACCCTGGATTTCCGCGTGGAGGTTGCTGCCACGGCGAAGCCACGAGTGCGCGTGGCGCGGCTGCGCTGACGTCGCAAATCACGTTTCAGCATTCCGTGCGCGAGGACGCCGGGTAAGCAGCGACCCGTCCACGCAAGGACGCGAGCCAGAAGGTATCCGATCACGAACGTCGCGAGCGACACGAACGACACGAACGTCGCGAGCGACGGCACCCGGCCCTAGACGTTTGGGAAGAAGCCACGACCGCTCAGCGCCACGCCGCGGTGTCATCGCGAGCAGCCCAGCGAACCGTGCTCAAGAGCTGACCGCGCCCGGTGCCTCGCTGCACGAAGCGCGTGGCCGCGACTTGGTCGCGGGAGGCGGGCTACCGTCGACGGTAGGGTTCGAAAGCGAACCGTCCGAGCCCTGGATCCGGCGCAGCACTTTAGCGATGGTGGCGCTGGTCAGTCCGACCTCGGCGGCAATCAGCCGCGTAGACCAGCGCTTGCGCCCGTTCGGGGGTGGCGACGCGGCGATGCGCGCGATCAATTGCGCGGTCTCTCTCGGCACCGCGTGATCGCGCCTTCCTGGGTGCGGCTTGTCGGCGAGCGAGGCCGAACCGCGCGCGAGATAGGCCTTGCGAATGCGCGACACCTGGCCCACCGAGAGCTGCACTCGTTTGGCAATTTCGATACCCAGCAACCCCTCGTCGGAAAGCAGGATCACGCGTACGCGCCGAGCGTGTCGAGCGCTCACCGCGTCGTTGGCGAGCAGCGCATGCAGGCTCTGTCGCTCGCTTTGGCTCAAGCTGATGGCTGCCTTGCGCACGATTGGTTTGCGGTCGTTCGACGCCGTGCTCACGATCGAGAGTATGCGCGCGTTTGATTGCGCCTGAGTCGTTTGCAGTGCGATGCGCGGACGATTGTCACTACGCGGAGTTGTGAACGTCGCGCATGCATGGCGTTTTCGCGGACACTCTCGCTCTTGTTTCGCGCAGACTGATTGCGCACGCGCACGAAACGCGTTGGAGAACTTGCGCGGTGAAGATTTATCGAGCGGTCACTATGTCCACACGCGCGAGAAACATCCATCGTCGTAAGACAACGGCAGATAACGAACGGCGCATCACGTCGTCCATGAATGCTTGCAACGACCGCGCGCGAGCGCGTTCAGCGCGGGCTCGTTTACGCCGAAACGGCATCATTTCGGCTACTTTTGGAGGATCCGATGTCTCTTTACGTGTTCGCTTCGCGGCTCCGAATCGCGCGCGCGCTGCTTCCGCTCGCCGGGCTCTGCCTTGCTTCTTGTCAGAACGCAAAAGGCAGCACGCCGACCGCAACGGAGAGTGCAAAAGGACCGGCACCCGCCGGGAACGGGATGGCGCTTACCGACACCGAGGTCACGGTCGGGCAATTGCACAGCGCTACCGGAACGATGGCGATCAGTGAAACTGGATCGATTCAGGCCGAACGACTCGCGATCGATCAAATCAACCAGACGGGTGGTGTGCTCGGACGCAAGATCAAGATCATTCAGGAGGACGGCGCGTCCGACTGGCCAACCTTCGCCGAGAAGGCAAAAAAACTGCTGGTTCAAGACCATACGGCCTCCGTGTTCGGCTGCTGGACCTCCGCGTCACGCAAAGCAGTGCTGCCCGTGTTCGAAAAGGAGAACGGGCTCCTCTACTACCCGACCTTCTACGAAGGCCTCGAGCAGTCGAAGAACGTCTTTTACACCGGGCAGGAAGCGACCCAGCAGATCTTGGCGGGGCTCGACTGGATTCAAAAGACCAAGGGCGCCAAGACCTACTTTCTGATTGGCTCCGACTACATCTGGCCGCGAACCTCGAACAAGATCGCGCGTAAACATATCGAAAACGTGCTGAAAAGCCAGGTCGTAGGCGAGGAATACTACCCCCTCGGCCACACCCAATTCGGCTCCTTGATCAACAAGATCAAGGCGCAAAAGCCGGACGTCGTGTACGCGATCGTCGTCGGCGGCAGCAACGTGTCTTTCTACAAACAGCTCAAGGCTGCAGGTGTCACCGCCGAGAACCAGGCGCTGCTCACCATCTCCGTAACCGAGGACGAGCTGCTCGGCATCGGAGGCGAGAACATGGTCGGCTTCTTCGCCGCCATGAAGTACTTTCAGAGCCTCGACAACGAGAACAACAAGAAGTTCGTCGCGGCGTTCAAGGAAAAATACGGCGCGAAGTCGGTCATCGGGGACGTTACCCAGGCGGGCTACCTCGGGCCGTGGCTGTGGAAGGCAGCCGTCGAGAAAGCCAAGAGCTTCGAGGTCGACAAGGTCGTGGCTGCGTCGCCCGGTATCGAGCTCACCACCGCGCCCGAAGGCTACGTCAAGATCCACCCGAACCACCACTTGTGGAGCAAGCTACGCGTCGGCCAGGTGCAGCTCGATGGGCAATACAAAGTGGTCTACGAGTCCGAGCTGATCGAGCCCAACCCGTTCCCGAAGGGGTATCAGTGAGCAAAGGGCCACCGACACTCGAGGTGACCCATGGATGCTTCGTTTTCGATTTGGGCCATGCAGGCCTTCAATGGGCTCAGCACCTTCTGCGTGCTGCTGCTGATGGCGCTCGGCCTTGCCATCATCTTCGGCCAAATGGGCGTGATCAACATGGCCCATGGCGAATTTCTCACCATCGGCGCGTATACGACTTACCTGCTCTCGCAGGCGAGCGAGCGCTTCTTGCCAGCGCTCAGCAACTGGTACTTCCTCATCGCGATCGTGGTGGCCTTCGTGCTCGCGGGGGGAGTCGGCCTGTTGGTGGAGCATTTCATGGTGCGCCACCTGTACAAACGCCCGCTCGATACGCTGCTCGCGACGTGGGGCCTGAGTTTGATCATGCAGCAGGCTTTTCGCTCCACGTTTGGCGCGCGTGAAGTGAGCGCGACGCTTCCCGAGTGGCTCATGGGCTCGGTCAAGCCGACCCCAACGATCGACATCCCAATCAACGGCCTGGTGGTGATGGCGCTGACGTTGCTGCTCACGGCGCTGGTCTTCTTCGGCTTGCTCTATACGCGCCTCGGAGTGCGCGTGCGGGCCACCATGCAAAACCGCGCCATGGCGAGCGCGGCGGGCATCAACACCGGGCGAATCGACAAACTGACGTTCGCGGTGGGCTGCGGGCTCGCCGGCGTGGCGGGCGCGGCATTTACCACCATTGGCTCGACCGGGCCCACGAGTGGCTCGCTGTACATCGTGGACACGTTCTTGGTGGTGGTGTTCGGAGGGGCCGAGAGCTTGCTCGGTACGATTGCTTCCGCGTTCGGCATTGCCCAAACGCAAGCGACGACCGAGTTCTTCATGACCGGATCGATGGCCAAGGTGCTGACTTTGTCGCTCGTGATTCTGATTCTGATGGTGCGCCCCCAGGGCCTATTCAGCGCCAAAATAAGGAGATGAACGCATGCTTGAGACGACCCAGCCCCGCTTGGAACGACTCAAAGCGCGCTTGTTGCGCAGCCCGAGCCTGCGCCGCGAAAGCCTGTCCTTCCTGATCCTTGCCGTAGTGCTGCTCGCTCTGTTTCCGCTTCTGCTGGACACGTTCCGGCTCAACTTGGTCGGAAAGTATCTCACCTACGCGTTCGTGACCTTGGGCCTCGTCATGTGCTGGGGCTACGGCGGCATCCTCAGCTTGGGTCAGGGCGTGTTCTTCGGACTCGGTGGCTATTGCATGGCCATGTTCTTGAAGCTCGAAGCCTCCGATCCAGCCAGCACCTCGATTCAATCGACGCCCGGCATTCCCGATTTCATGGATTGGAACCAGCTCAAGGCGCTGCCTGGCTTCTGGGTGCCGTTCAAGAGCTTCTTGTTCACGCTGTTCGCCATTCCGGCCGTGCCGGGCGCTCTGGCATGCGTGCTCGGCCTGGCCATGTTCAAGCGCCGCGTGGGCGGTGTGTACTTCGCCATCATTACCCAAGCGGTCGCCGCAATCCTGTCGATTCTGATCATCGGCCGCCAGGGCTACACGGGCGGTGTCAATGGCATCACCGATCTGAAGACGCTGCACGGTTGGGACATTCGCACCGATTCGGCGAAGCTTTTGCTCTATTACGTGAACGCGGTCTTGTTGCTCGGCGCGATTGGGCTTTCGCTCTCGCTCGTTCGCAGCAAGCTAGGGCGCATCCTGATCGCGCTTCGAGACAAGGAAGAGCGGGTGCTGTTCACCGGCTACGACGTGGCCGATCTGAAGACCTTCGTGTTCGTGCTCGCGGCCGTGTTCTCGGCCATCGGAGGGGCCATGTTCACTTTGCAGGTAGGGTTCATGTCTCCGTCGTTCGTCGGCATCGTGCCTTCGATCGAAATGGTGATCGCGGCCGCGGTCGGCGGCCGCCAATCGCTGTTCGGCGCGGTGTACGGCACGCTGCTCGTGAACTTCGGCAAGACCTACTTCTCCGAGAGCTTTCCGGAGCTCTGGCTGTTCCTCTTGGGCGCTCTGTTCATCGCGGTCGTCATGATCTTTCCGAACGGGCTTTCGGGACTGCGGGCGCAGCGCGCGTTGCCTCTGCTGCAGCAGCTGAGTGCAAGGCTTCGACGTTCGACCGGCGTCGCTGGCCTCGCCGTCCCGAACTTGTCGCCTCCACATCCCGCGCCGAGTCGGCCGGGCGGCGGCGACGGCCCGGTCTGACCCTCCCTTGCGAAACACGGAGAGCGCACGATGCACGATCCCTACGTCCTGCAGGTCGAGAACTTGAGCGTGTCGTTCGACGGCTTCAAGGCCGTCGATGACCTGACGCTGTACGTGGCCCGCAGCGAGATACGCGCCATCATCGGTCCGAACGGCGCCGGTAAGACCACGCTTCTCGATCTCATCTCGGGCCGTACTTCGCCGACCGCGGGCACCGTGCGTTTCAACGGTCGCGAACTCGTGGGCCGGCGCGAGTACCAGATCGTTCGCATCGGCGTGGGCCGCAAGTTCCAAACCCCGTCGGTGTACGACTCGCTCACGGTCTTCGAAAACCTGGAAATGTCCTTCCCCGACAAGCGCGGCTGGTGGTCGGCCTGGCGCTTTCGCAGGACGCCGGAGGTCGTGGCGCGAGTCGAAGAGGTGGCCGAGCTCATCTACCTTCGCGATCGGCTGGAAGACCGCGCGGAAACTCTGAGCCACGGCCAAAAGCAGTGGCTCGAGATCGGCGCGCTCTTGATTCAAAACCCCGAGCTGTTGTTGCTGGACGAGCCCGTGGCAGGCATGAGCGTGAAGGATCGCGAGAAGACCGCGGAGCTCATTCTGAAGCTCGGCCGCGAGCGCGCGGTGGTGGTGATCGAACACGACATGGATTTCGTGAAGCAGATCGCGCAGCGCGTGACCGTGCTGCACCAAGGCAAAGTGCTGGCCGAAGGCAAGATGGAAGCGATTCAAGCCGACCCCAAGGTGGTCGAAGTGTACCTGGGGCATTGAGGATCATCATGAACGAAGCCGAATTACTCACGGTGGAAACGCTCCGCGTCTGTTACGGTGAGAGCGAAGTCATCGGCCGGCTCTCCTTATCCGCGAAGAAGGACGAGATCGTCGCGCTCATGGGCCTCAACGGCATGGGTAAGACCAGCTTGATGAAAGCGCTGATCGGTCTCTTGCCCACCCGCGCGGGCAAAATTCGCCTCTCCGGGCGCGACCTCACGGGGACGCCGCCGCACGAGCGTGTCGAGCAAGGCCTGGCTTACGTGCCGCAGGGCCGGCTGGTGTTTCCGACGCTGAGCGTCGAGGAGAACATTCAGACCGGCCTCGCTCGTCGCGAGCGTCGCGTTCCGGAGTACATCTACCGCTTCTTTCCGGTCTTGAAAGAGATGCGCAAGCGCCGGGCCGGCAACTTATCCGGCGGGCAGCAACAGCAACTGGCCATCGCGCGGGCGCTCGCTAGCAACCCGAGGGTGTTATTGCTGGACGAGCCGACCGAGGGCATTCAGCCCTCCATTATCAAAGAGCTCGCGCGGCAGCTCAAAGAGATCCGCGAGCAGCAGGGGCTCACCATCGTGGTCTCGGAGCAGGTGCTGAGCTTCGCACTTTCGGTCGCGGACCGAGTGCTGGTGATGGCCCGTGGCGCGCTGGTCCATGAAAGCCCGCGCGCGGAGCTCGATGAGCAGAAGCTCGGGCGTCTTTTGGCCATCTGATTTTCGGTCTCTCATTGCTTACGTCGTTCGTCCCTCGCGTCTCAACCAGGAGCCACTTGCAATGGATACACTGATCAGTGTCGACGTTTCGTCCGCGCCCGAGAGCCAAGACGTTCTGCACAACCGCTGGCACCCGGACATCCCCATGGTGTCTTGGGTGAAGCCCGGCGCACAGTTTCGCGTCGAGTGCGTGGACTGGACGGGCGGGCAAATCAAAAATGACGAAAGCGCGACCGACATCAAGATCGTGGACCTCACCAAGGTCCACTACCTGAGTGGTCCGATCGGCGTCGAGGGCGCCGAACCGGGTGATCTGTTGGTCGTGGATATTCTCGACGTGGGCGTGCTCAAGACCTCCGAATGGGGTTTTACCGGCATTTTCGCGAAAGAAAATGGCGGCGGCTTCCTGACCGAGCACTATCCGGACGCGCGCAAGGCCTGCTGGAACTTCAGCGGTATCTACGCGAACAGCCGTCACATCCCCGGGGTGGAATTCGCGGGCATCATGCACCCCGGCTTGATTGGCTGCCTGCCGTCGAAGGATTTGCTCGCGACCTGGAACAAGCGTGAAAAGGCGCTGTTCGACACCGACCCCGAGCGGGTTCCACCGCTGTGCACACTGCCCTCAGCGCCGACCGCCCACATGGGGCGCATGAAAAGCGACGCGGCCAAGATGGCTGCCGCGGAGGGCGCGCGCACGGTGCCGCCGCGCGAGCACGGCGGCAACTGCGACATCAAGAACCTATCGCGCGGCTCGAGCGTGTACTTCCCCGTGTACGTCAAGGGCGCCGGTCTCTCCATGGGAGACATTCACTTCTCGCAGGGCGACGGTGAGATCACCTTCTGCGGCGCCATCGAAATGGCGGGCTACCTCGACATTCGCGTGAGCATCATCAAGGAGGGCATGGCCAAGTACGGCATCAAGAACCCCATTTTCAAGCCGAGCCCGCTCGAGCCGCGTTACTCGTCGTACCTGATTTTCGAAGGCATTTCGGTCGACGAAGCAGGCAAGCAGCACTACCTCGACGTACACGTGGCGTACCGCCAGGCGTGCTTGAACGCGATCGAATACATGAAGAAGTTCGGGTACACCGGCGCGCAGGCCTACGCGATCCTCGGCACCGCGCCGGTCGAGGGGCGCATCAGCGGCATCGTCGATATCCCCAACGCCTGCGCGACCCTGGCGCTGCCCACCGAAATCTTCAACTTCGACCTGCGCCCGAGCGCGTTCGGCCCGAAACCAAGCGTGGCGAGCGGGGTCGACCTCGCGTTCGCGAAGTGAGGTCCGCCATGCTCTATGAGTACGAATGTCGCGAACACGGCGTGTTCGAGCTCACGCGCTCGCTGCAAGACTCCGGGAGAGGAGGCCCTTGCCCTTGGTGCGGCCGCGAAGCGCCGCGGATCCTGAGCGCACCCGCGGTGCGACAGCTCGCTCGGAATACGCGGGTCGCGCTCGAACGCAACGAGCGGAGTTGCCACGAACCGCGGTTAGTGCGCCGGACCACGACGGCCGCGCGCGACGCTCCAGCGGGCGACCGGAAGTTTCGGAGCACTAGCGGCCGGCCGTGGGCGCTGGAGCACGGGTAGCGTCCGCTACCCGACCTCGCGCGGGGCTACCCAACCTCGCGCGGGGCGTTCCGTTGGGCCAGCGCGGCACATTTGCCGCGCCCCCCGCTCAGCTCTATTCTGGCTTGCTTGAGCCGCTCTCAGCCATTTGCCGGCGCACTCGCGGGCGCCCTGCGGCCGCTGCTTTGCGCGCTGCCGCTCGGGTGCGGTCTAGCCAGCCACGACGCCGGGCCTGCCAACTCAACCGGCAAGGGCGGGATGGCAAGCGACGTAACGACGTCTGGGGGAAGCAAGAGCAGCACGAGCGGCGGAGTCAAAGCTTCCAGCGGCGGAACGAGCGGAGCGTCTTCTCAGAATGCTGGAGTGGCGAACAGCGCTCCGGTTGCCATCGACGCTTCCGACTGCGCTTCGCGGCCACCTTCCGACTGCGAGCGGGTGATGGCCCGCTACGAGTCGAACAGTGGCTTCGACCACACGCCGGCATTCGCCGAGTGCGATCCTTTCAACAGCTTCGACGGATGCGGGGCGCTGTTATTCGGGTTCAACTCCGAGGGGTGCGCAGTTTGGGTCTCGCCCGGTGGGAACAGCTGGATGAACGTCGAGCACTTGAGCCCGCTCCAAACCTGCTTGACCGAGGCCTTGGGCAGCGCGCGCTACCCGTGCTTGGCCTCGAAGCAGCTCTACTACGAAGAGAGTTGCTTCGTTCGCTGAACGCGTCAGCCTTCGACCAGGGATTGGCCGCCGTCGATCCAGATCTCAGTACCGTTGACGTGGCTCGAACGGTCGCTCGCAAGAAACAGCACGACCTCCGCCACTTGCTCGGGAACGCCAGGCTTGCCCTCGGTGAGCGGAATCGAGCCCTCGGGGTAGACGACCGGTTGTTTGACTCGCTCGATGTCGCGCCGTTCGGTGTTTTCGGAGATTTCGGTGCGAATCGCGCCAGGACAAATCACGTTCACCCGGATCTTGTCGCGACCGAGCTCGATCGCGAGCATCTTGGTGAGCGCCACCTGTGCCGCCTTGGAACAGGCGTAGGCGGTAGCGCCGGTATTGCTGAACATGCGCGTGCCGTTCACCGAGGCACAGACGATCAACGAGCCGCCTCGCTTCTTCAGGTAGGGAGCGCAGTATTTCGCAGTAAAAAAGCTGCCGTTCAGGTTCACGTCCAAAGTCTTTCGCCATTCGACCGGAGTGAGCTCATCGATCGGCGCCCACACCCCGTTGATACCCGCGTTTGCGAACACGATGTCGAGTCGGCCGGCCGAGGCCACGAGCGCCGACACTGCCGCCTCCACCTGCTCTTCGCGCGCGACGTCGGCGACCAGCACGTCAGCGCGGCCGCCGTCTTTGACTACGGCCGCTTCCACCTCGCGCAGTTGTTCCTCCGTTCTTCCGAGCAAGCCGACGCGCGCACCAGAGCGCGCGAGCAACAGCGCGCTCGCTCGGCCGATCCCCGAGCCCGCGCCGGTAATGAGCGCCACCTTGCCCTCGAGCTCCGTGTGGTTCATGAGCCGAAGTTTCGCGCGCCAACGCGCCGAATGTAAGTCTCATCCATGCCACGCCGCGAGAATGCGCAGGTGCTCATTCGTGCCACACGCCGCCGCTAGCGCCCGTGATCCGGGTCTTCCGAGCTGGTAACCGAGCGGCGCGCGTCGCATATTCGAAGCAAGCGACGGATAGGAGCTCGAGGCGAACGTGGCGAGTGAGTCGAAACCCGCTTGGTGGCAAGCAGCGGTGGTCTATCAGATCTACCCCTGGTCGTTCATGGACTCGAACGGCGACGGGATCGGAGATTTGCCGGGCATCCGCAGCCGTCTTTCTTACCTGCAATGGCTGGGTGTCGACGCGATCTGGATTTCACCCATTTATCCCTCGCCGATGGCGGACTTTGGCTACGACATTTCGGACTACTGCAATGTCGACCCGCGCTTCGGCACCCTCGCCGATTTCGACGACCTGATCGAAGATGCGCATCGGCTTCAGCTGAAGGTGATCCTGGACTTCGTGCCCAATCACACTTCGGACCAGCACCCTTGGTTTCGTTCGGCGCGTCGCTCGCGCAGCGACCCGTTTCGCGATTACTACATTTGGCGCGACCCGCGGCCCGACGGTGGCCCGCCCAACAACTGGCTGAGCGAATTCGGTGGCTCGGCGTGGCAATGGGACGCCGACACCGGCCACTACTACTACCACGCCTATTTGAAGCAGCAGCCGGACCTGAATTTCAGGAATCCCAAGGTCGAGCAAGCGTTGCTCGACGTGCTGCGATTCTGGCTCGAGCGCGGGGTCGACGGCTTTCGCCTCGACGCGATTCACCACCTGATCAAGGACGACCAGTTCCGAGATAACCCGAGCAATCCGCAGTTCAGCGCGGGCATGTCCCCACATCGCGCGCTGATCCGGGAGTTCACGACCGATCGCCCGGAAGTCCACGGCGCAATCGCGCGGATGCGAAAGCTCGTCGACGGCTACGCCGAGCGCGTCCTGATTGGGGAGGCGTGGCTGCCCACCAACCGGCTGGTGATGTACTACGGCGTCGGCCTCTCTGGCCTGCACTTGCCCTTCAATTTCCAGCTCATCAACGCGCAATGGGAAGCGCGTGTGCTGGCCGCCCTGATTCGCGAGTACGAAGCGGCCCTGCCCGCCGGCGCCTGGCCGAACTGGGTTCTCGGCAACCATGACCGATCGCGCATCGCAACCCGAGTCGGCGCGGCGCAGGCGCGCGTGGCTGCCACGCTGCTCTTGACGCTGCGCGGAACGCCGACGCTCTACTACGGGGATGAGCTCGGCATGGTGGACGTCCCCATCCCCGGAGCCAGCGTGCGCGACCCTTGGGAGAAGAACGTACCGGGCCTGGGCCTGGGCCGAGATCCGGAGCGCACGCCCATGCAGTGGTCCAAAGAACCTGGCGCGGGCTTCACGTCTGGCACGCCATGGTTACCGATCGCGAACGACTATCAAACCCGAAACGTGGAGGCGCAGCAGCTCGACTCCAACTCGATGCTGTCGCTGTATCGCGCTCTGCTCCACCTTCGCCGCGCGGAGCCGGCCTTGGCCATCGGCGACTACGCTGAGCTGGAGCTAGAGCCGGCGGTGCTGTCTTTTCAGCGCCGTCACGCGCAAACGACCTTCACCGTTCTCTTGAACTTCAGCGCTGAAGCGCGGCGCCTCGTGCTCCCGCCGGAGCTCGCGCACAGCGCGCTCGTGCTCTCCACGCACCCCGAGCGCAGCACGCGAACCGTCGACGAGCGCTTCGCGCTCGAAGCCAACGAAGGCGTTATTTTGCGCAATTATGGGGTTTCCGACGCCTCACACCGCTGAGCGCGCCCGCCGCTTGCCCCAAATGTCCAGCGCCGCAATGCGATAGGTCTCCGCGTAGGTCGGGAAATTGAAGATCGCGTCGATGAAGGTCTCGAACCCGAGGTTACCGAGAATGGCGATCTCGGCCAGATGCACCAAATCTGCGGCGCTCTCGCCAGCCGCGTGCGCGCCCAGCACGGCGCCGGTTTCCGGGTGAGCCACCAGTTTCAGCAGGCCGCCAGTGGCCGCTGAAATTTGCGCGCGCGCGACTTCGTCGAAGCGCGCGCGGCCGACCAGCGCGCTGCCGAAGCGCTGCACGGCTTCAGTCTCGGTGAGCCCGACCGAGCCGAGCTCCGGGATGGCATAGATGCCGATCGGGGTGGTCTCTTTTGCGCGACCGGGATCGATGCCGAGCGCGTGACACACCGCGCGCCGGCCTTGGTCCATCGAGGTAGAGGCGAGCGCAGGCGGGCCAATGACGTCCCCCACCGCGTAGATGTGCGCCGCCGCCGTGCGGCAATTCGCGTCCACTTCGACCAATCCGCGTGCGGTCATCTTCACGCCGGCCTTGTCGAGCCCGAGCCCGTTCACCTGCGCCAGGCGCCCGAGCGCACAGAACAGCTTCTCGCTGCTCACCACCTCACCGCTCGACAGGCGCGTATTCACGCGGGAAAGGCCGTCCCAAGCCACGTTCTCGAGCTTGCGTTCGCCGAGAAACTGCCCACCGAAGCGCTCGAGTTGATCGACGAATTGGTCGGTGAGCTCCGAATCCATGAACGACAGCGGGCGCGGAGCCTTGTCGATGATGGTCACCTTGCTGCCGAGCGCCGCGAAGATCGAAGCATATTCGCAAGCGATCACGCCGGAACCGAGCACGGTCAGCGACTCGGGCAGGTACGACACCGACAGAATCGAGTCGCTGTCGAGCAAGTGCTCGTGATCAATCGGCACCTCGTCCGGAGTGCGCGGCGCCGAGCCGGTCGCGATCACGAACAAGTCCGCCTTCACGCGGCTCTTGTGCCCCGAAAGTGAGGTGATCTCGAGCTCGGTGGGCGATTGAAACTTGGCGATACCCTGGCGGGTCTCGATGCCGTTTCGCTGCACCTGGGCTTGCATGTAGCGCTCGTGCGAGGTGATGACCTCTTCCTTGCGGGTGAGCAGGCTGTCGATCTGCAGGTGCTCGGGCATCTTCACGTCGACCACTTGCCCGGTCAGTCGCTGAAACTTGCCGAACGCGAGCGCGGTCTCTCGCAAGGTCTTGCTGGGAATGGTACCGAAGCGCACGCACGCGCCGCCGACACTCTTTCCCTTCTCGATCACGATCACGCTCTTGCCGGCCTTCGCGCCCTGTACCGCGGCCTTTTGCCCAGCCGGGCCGCCGCCGATGACCGCGAGGTCGAAGTGCTCCGCGCTCACGACAGCGCCTCCGCCGCTTTTCGCAGGTGCTCTGCTCGCCCAAGAATCTTCTCCAGCACGTCCGGATAGATCTCCAGCTTTTCGAGCGCCGGGTGCTCGCTGACGCTTTCAGGCGTGACCTTGGGCGTCTCGAGCAAGGCGTGACCGAGCTGATCGGCAAGCGCGGTGATGTGCACCGAAGCAGCATGCTCGGAGCTGGCCGTGTGGTGGTCCAGAATCGCTGCGGACACCGTCTCGGGCAGTTTCCAGGAGCTTGCCAACGCCGCGCCCGCCCGACAATGAATTTCACTCACCAGGGTTAGTAACGCTTCGCGCGGCTGCGCAGCGCCGCGCTCACGGGAAAGGGTGAGCAGCGCCTGCAGCAGCACCGGACGCCCGACGTCGTGCAGCAGCCCACACAAAAAGGCGTCCTCAACGTTGTTGCGGGTTTGCCGCGCAATTTCCTGAGCGAACAGCGCGGTCGCCACCGAGTGCTTGAAAACCTGGTCGACCTCCGCTTCGTAACCCTTGACCTTGAACACGCCGGTGCGACAGGCAATCACCAGCGCAATCTCACGAATCTTGGCCGACCCGACCCGCCCGACCGCTTGCTGCAAGCTGACGATTTGAGCGCGCGGGCTGTACGCGGGCGAATTCACCACTCGCAGGACGTGTGCGGCCATGGCCGGATCGCGCTTCAAGATATCGGCGAGCAAGCGGGTGTCGGTGTCCTCGCGCGCGGCCGCCGAAGTGACCTCCATCGCCACGCCCGGCAAGAGCGGCAACTCGAGGCTACCTTCTTCGAGTCGTCGCTCGAGCTCGGCGCGCAGCAGCGCGAGTGAATCATCGGGTGCAACGGAAACCGGCGGGAGCTGTTCTTGAGCGTGCATCAGCTGCGTTCCGAAAAGCGGACCTCGTAACTCTGGGAAAGCCCGTGACACTGGAACGGCCAGCACCCGCACAAGTTGAGGGGGAAAGCCGTTTCCCAGCGCCTTTCCCGAAATTATCGAACTTTCTGGGTAATTTTTAGGGGGCTGCCGCGCGGAAGCCCGCGTGCACCAGTGCGTCGCGACCGGGGCTCGACCGAGCGCGGCAGCGCGTCTCGGTTAAGCCCGCGGCCCGCGCTTGCAGCTTGCCCGAGTTGAGGCTTCGATTGCCAGCCGATGCTCGATCCGCTCTGGATCTTCGCCTACGGCTCATTGATTTTTCGACCCGGAATCCCGTTCGTCGAACGGCGCGTGGCGCTACTGCGCGGGTACGCACGGCGCTTCTGGCAAGGTTCGGTGGACCATCGCGGCGTGCCCGGTGCCCCCGGACGCGTGGTCACGTTGGTGGAGGAGCCGACGGCGGACTGTTGGGGCGTGGCCTACCGCGTGGCCTCTGAATTCGCGCCAGAGGTACTGCTCGAACTCGATCGGCGTGAGCAAGGCGGCTACGAGCGAGCTCTCGTCGATTTACATTGGCACCCACGCGAAGCGGGCGTGGAGCACGGCTCGCCCGTGCGAGCGCTGGTGTACGTAGCGACCGCGAACAATCCGAACTTTCTCGGCGCTGCCGAGCTTTCGGCCCTGGTGCAGCAAGTGCAGATCGCGCGCGGCCCGAGTGGAACGAACCGCGACTACGTTCTCGCGTTGGCGAGCGCCCTCCGCGAGCTCGGCTTGGACGACGAGCACGTGTTCGAGCTCGAGGCTTACCTATTGAACGACCCTAACGCGGAGGCATCGGGCGCTCGCACGGCTCGAGGCCTGGCTCAGGCTCCGATTGACCGAGCCATCAGCCCGCACCCCTGCGTCGCAGTGGCAGGCAGCGCTGGCGCCGATGAAGCGCGATAGGAAGCGAGAAAGCTATCGAGATCGGTCGGACAATCGCCAAACAGCATTTGGCAAGAATCGCGGAACGACGCCGCTTTCCATTCCTTGCAAGCGGGCGAATCCGGGCCAGTCGCCTGCGAACCGGACGCCCCGCTCGTACCGCCGCTGTGCAGCCACTCGTTTCCTCCGCGCGCGGCAACTCCCGCGTCGTCAGCGGGGCTTCCGCCGAAGCCGCCCGTGTCCGAGCCCCACCAGTTGTCGACGCCGTCGCGAGTGGCCTGCCCACACGCAACCATCGCCCAAATGGCGAGCGTCGCCATCCCGCCAAACAACCGTGTCACGAGTGCAGAGTGACACCGCTAAATAGGGCCTGCAAGCAGCCCGAGCGCGTGCGCGGACCCAATGAGAGCAAGGCGGACGTTCTCTCGCCGGGGAGGCGCGGCTGCTCGGACGGTCCGGGTTCGCTCGCGTTGCCTAGAGTCGTATGCGACGAACAGCGCGCCCGTCTCTTCGCCCCCCCAAAAACCCCAATACTGCGCAGAAGTCGTCCCTCCTCCCGACGAATCCCTACTTCTTTTTGGTAGCGCTCGGCGGCCCGCCCAAGAGCGCCTTCTTGATGAGCTTTCGGAACGCCGCAGCGGGCATGGCTCCCGAGAGCTGATATCCGTTGATGGCAAAACTCGGAGTGCCATTGATACCCGCTCGCGAGGCGAGGTCCGAGTCTGCTTTCGCCTTCGGTTCGTGCTTGCGAGAGTCCAGCGCCGCGCGAAAGCGGGCCAAATCGAGACCTAGCTTCTTGGCGATTTCTTCCAGATGCGGGCGCTCGAGCCCCTCGGACTCGGCTTGCGCGTCGAAGAGCTCGTCGTGGAATGCCCAAAAGCCAGCGTTGCCTTTTTGGGCGAACGCCTCCTGGGCCGCCTCGGCGGCCAGCGCGGCATGCTGGTGGAAGGGCAGCGGCAAGTGTCGGTAGGCCACGCGAATCTGTCCGCGAAACTCCTTCTCGAGCTCGCTAAGGGTGGGCTGCACGCGCTTGCAGAAGGGGCATTGAAAGTCGGAGAACTCTTGAATGAGTACCTTGGCCTGGGGGTTACCACGCACCGGCGTGGTCGCGTCCGGCGCCGCTATCTCGACCGTCGCGGGCTCCTCGGGCCCTTTGCCATCTTCGATCAGCGCGGCGTACAGCCGAGCGCGCGGCACACCCTCTTCCACGAGCGTCTTCGCGCGCGCGAGCTGTGCGTCGATCACGCCCTGAAACTTCTCGAAGGGCTGCGCGCCGGAAAGACGGACGCCGTTGATGAAGAAATGCGGGGTTCCGCGCGCCTCGAAGTCGGAGGCCTGTTCGATGCTCGCATCGATGCGCGCGCGAAAGCGGTTCTGGGCGATGGCTTGCTTGGCCGCATTCCAAGGCACTCCGAGCTTCACCGAAATGATTTCCAGATCCTCTTCGTCGAGCTTGGGCTGGGACTCGAACAGCGCGTCGTGGGCCGCCCAAAATCCCGCTTCGCCTTTGCGGCTGAGCACGAAGCGCGCAAACTCCGCGGCCGGGCGCGCGCGAGGATGAAATGGCAAGGGGTTGTCCTTCCACACGAAGCGCACGTCCTTGCCATAGCGATCAGCGACTTGCTTCAAGGTGTCCTCGACGCGCTTGCAGAACGGACACTGGTAGTCCGAAAACACCAGCACGGTGACCAGGGCGTCTTTCGGACCGCGCACGGGGTCGTCGGGCAACACTGGCACCTTCCAGACCGCGGAGTCGTCGTCCTCGTCGCCGCGCTTGCTGGGCTCCGGCGCCTGATCGGGCGCCTGGGTCAGTGCTTGATTCTTGTTGGTGAGCACTGCGTAGACGTCCGCGCGGGGGGTACCTGCCGCGACCAGCTTCTCGGCCTCCGCGAGCTGCTGATCGATCACTTCCTTGAATTTGTCGAGCGGTTGCGCGCCCGACACGGTCACACCGTTGATGCGAAACCCGGGAGTGCCGTTCGCCCCGACTTTTTTCGCGAGCGCGATGTCCTCATCGACCTTGTTCGCGAACTTCTTTGCCGCGTACGCGGCGCGAAACTGGGCGACGTCGACGCCAGCGGTGCGGGCCCAAGCCGCGAAATTCTCGTCGCTGAGATCCAGCTGATGACCGAAGGCCAGCGAATAGAATTCGAAAAACGCGCGGCTGCCGCCCAGGCCGAACACGGTCGCGGCGGCTTCGGCGGCGGGGCGCGCGCGATTGTGAAACGGCAGGGGGTTGTGCTTGAACACGAAACGAACGCGCCCGCTGTAGGCGGCTTCGAGCTGCTTCAGCGTGGGCGTGACGCGCGAGCAGAAGGGGCACTGAAAATCACTGAACTCCACCACGGTCACGAGCGCCGTGCTCGGGCCGCGCTGCGGATCGGCGCTGCTCACCGGAACACTGGCGGAGGCTGCACTTGCCGAGGGCGACGCGCCGCCCGCGCTGCCATCGGCTGCGAGCGCGGAGCCTTCGCTGACCAGCACCTCAGCGGGAGGCAGCGGGCGCAGCGGCGTCCCCGAGGCGGAGACCTGGGCCGCTTGCGGCGCCGGTGCGGCCGCACCGCTGCAGGCAATCCAAGTCAAGCAAACGAAGAGCAGCGCGAACGAGCGCACTGAGGCGGAAATGGCGAGAGCAACGGGACGATGCATCGGGGGCGGAGTCTAGCGGGCTCCTCTGGGTCCGACGAGCACGCAATTTTGGCGGCTCTATGGGGCGGGATCGGCAGATCGCGCGGGACGTGGGCAGGCCCGAGTCGTATGCTCGAAGGGCATGGAACTTCGGGCTGACCTGCAAGCAATCGTCGACCAACTGTTGAGTCGCCCCACGCAAGAGCTCAGCCTGGACGAGATTGCAGAAGCGATCGGCGCCGCGGAGATCTCGTCGGAGGAAATCGAAGCCATCTTCGTCGAACTCGAGTCCGCCGGGCGCCACGTGCTGGAGGCGCCGGTCAGCGCGAAAGAGAGCTTGAATCGTGTCCTGCGCTCCGCGCGCAGCCTGCGCTACGAGCTCGGCCGCCCGCCGACCCCGAGCGAAATCGCAGCGCACGCCGGTTTGAGCTCCGGTTCGGTCAGACTCGCGTTGTTGTTTGCACGAACACTACAACGTTAATCACTCACTCGGGTCGTGCGAAGCGCTCGCGAGCTCCCGAGTGCGTTTGCACAAGCGCGTTCGCGGTGCGCACAAAATTTGCGAAAACACCGAGAAATTCGCGGTGTCCACTGAAGCATACCTGCCCGCAAAAACCCACATCTACGCTAGCCGACTTGCGCAAAATGCTGTGCATCGAAAGCTTGTTATCGACAAGACTACCCTCGATCGGTACCTTCGAAACTCCATCCGGGTGGATGGACTCGGAACGAGCAAAGGAAGGACTCGCATGATCCGCGGAAGCGTTCGATACCTGTGGGCAGTGGCAGCCATCGCTACCACCGCCTGTTCGGCTGACGTCCAAGACTCTTCGCTGGAGAAGGCTCAGGAACCGCTGGTTCGCGCCACCGCAGACGGGGGCAAGGATCAAGTCGTTCTGCTCTACGCGCAGACGGTCGTCAACGGCCAGGTTCGCAGCCGCTCCTGCAGTGCGACGCTGATCGCCCCTCGCGTGCTGCTCACCGCGGCGCACTGCCTCAAGGACGCTTGGGGAAACCAAGTGTTCGCGTATTGGGGTAGCGATTTCGCGGCCGACTTCTCGATGCTGACGCCGATGGGTCAAACGCTGGTTCCGCCGCCTCCGGGACAACCCTCGCTCTGGGCGCAGGCGGATTCGTACGAGGTCCACCCGAATTGGGATCCCGCGCTCGCAGCGCCGGACATGGCGGTCGTTTACCTCGATCGCAAACCGCCGTTCGATCCGCTGCCGGTCGCGCGCTTCCGCATCGATCAGGACTGGGTCGGCAAGAAAGCTACCCTGGTCGGTTGGGGCGCGAGCGGGGCGCTGACCGCGGACATTTCCCAAACCGTGGGCGGTCGCACGCAGCGAACGGGCAGCGCGAAGATCCTCGGTTCGCCGACCGCAGCCGACTATCACCCCGAGGATCCGAACGCGGGCATGCTGGTGCCGGCAATCCGCCGCAACACGTTGAAGACCGACGGGCACGCGCCCAACACCAACACCTGCGCCGGCGACTCTGGCAGCCCGCTCCTGGTGAAGGAAGGCGGGAAGACGTACGTGGCCGGCATCAGCTCGTGGACCGGCCTTTGGTGCGAGGATTACTCGCTGTGGACCCGGATCGATCCGTTCCTGTCGTTCATCGACAGGGCGGTGAAGCGCGGCGGGCGCGAAGACGTGACTCCGCACTTGGAGTGTGTGGCCGAAAATAGCGACGGCACGATGTCAGCTTACTTCGGCTACGAGAACGACAACGGCGTGAGCGTCGACGTCCCGTTCGGCTTCCGTAACTTCCTCGCCAACGACACCAAGAAGTCGCGCCCCACGCACTTCCTGCCGGGACGGCACGACTGGGTGTTCGGCGTCGACTTCACGCCGCGTGACCCGGCTGCGTACTGGCTCTTGCCCGAGCACGGCCCGACCACGCTGCTCCGCGCCACCAAGCACTCGCCGCGCTGCGGCGAGGAAGTGGCGACCCAGGTCGCGTGCGGCGGCTTCTGCCGCGCCGGCTTCAACGCGGGCTGTCCGGACGCGCTGCCGAGCGACACCCAGTGCATTCAGGACTGCCTCGGCCTGACCGATGCGTTCCCGGAGTGCTCGGCCGAGATCTTGGCCATGAACCAGTGCTACGCGAGCACGCCGCCCGGTGAGGATCACTGGATGTGCAACGGCGACGACTTCATGCCGAGCTCGATGGACTGCGGTGACCAAGAGTCCGCGTTCTTGACCTGCTTGTTCGGCGGCTGAGCGCCTGACCGCTGCGACGCGCGCCGCCGAGGCTTGTCCCCGGCGGCGCGCCCGCGTTTTGTAGCCCCGCTCAACGGCTGGCGACCGCGCTGCGCCCGCCGATCGTGCGCTGCGGCCCGATGTCGAAGCGCCCCATCAAACCGGCAAACAAGAAGATGTTCGAGGTCGGGCGGTCGATTTCCTGATAGTCGCGGTCGCTCGGAGTCCGATCCGCGAAGAACTTGCTGACCGACAGCGAGAGCAGCGGGCTCAGCGAAATGCCGGGTGCCAAGCGATAGTCGACGCCGGCCTGAATGCGCGCGAGGTCGAGGCCCTGCAGCGAGTAGCTCTCAGCGTCGTCTTCACGCACCCAATAGCCGCGCCAACCGGTGCCGAGGCCAACCCACGGGTCGAGCTGTGCGTACGGAATGAAGTGCCACTGCGCCTGCAGCCCGGCTGCAGCGCTGAACACGTCCGCGTGCTTATCGACGCGGGAGCCAGGATCGTATCCGGCGGCCTCACCGTAGAAACCGACCATCAGGCGCGGATCGAAGCGATAGCCGATGCCAACCTGAAGGCCCATCCCGGCCTGACCCATTTGGGTCAGGCTCGCGCTCTGATCCTTCGAGACGTCGCCAAAGCCCTGGGTGTAGCCCGCCCCGAGGGTGAGCTCCAACGCGTGCTCGGGCGCGGTGTTGAAGGTGCGCGTGGCGGAGATCCTGTCCTCGGCGAAGGCGTTCTGCGCAGTCGCCAGCACGAGTGCAGCCATTCCTACGAAGCCCAGCGTTTTCATGACTCATTGACTCCCACGTCGGCTTTTTCCCTGTCCGACCTGAACGGGCACAGAGCACGAGTCGGGCCAAGGGCTCGATTTCGCCAATTTCTCGAGAAATCGGGGCATTCTGCGAGCCAGCGAGCCGTTGACCAGTGTCCGACCGCGACGAGTGTCCGCGAGCTACGCAACACCTGTCCGGGCGGCACCGCCGCGAGGCTCCCCAGAACTGGCGATCGGGGCTTGACCCATCTCCGCCGCCTGGCGGTACTTACACGGCAGGCCCGGAATCGAGTCCGGAGCAACGTCATGCGATGCCCCCGCCCCCCCTTAACATCCAGCCGCGACTCGTCGAATTGGCTGGCGTGGGCGAAGGCCATTCTCTCGACAGCGGAACCGGACGGTCACGTTGACGGCGCTGCCAACCGGCTCACTCACCAAGTCGGGGGCCGGCCCCAGCGACGCGGCCCTGGTCGTCGCCGCGCGCGCTGGCGAAGCCTGGGCGCGCGAAGCGCTGTTTCGACGCCACGCACGCCTGGCGATCGGACTCGCGCACCGGCTCTTGCCGAGCGACGTCGAGGTGGACGACCTGGTTCAGGACTGCTTCGTCTATGCGCTCGATCGACTCGCATCGCTGCAGAATCCGCAAGCGTTCGCGGCTTGGCTCGGCTCGATTGTGGTGCGCACCGCGAGCAAGCGCCTGCGCCGGCGCCGGCTCTTGTCGCGCCTCGGCCTGCGCCGAGCGGAGCCGATCGATCCCGATCACGTGATCGGCCCGAGCGCGCCCGCCGAGGTGGCGATCGAACTGCGTCGAGTGTATCGCGTGGTCGAGTCCCTGCCGGCCGAGCAGCGCGTCGCGCTGATCTTGCGCCGGGTCGACGGCCTCGAGATTCCGGAGATTGCGGAACACATGGGCCTCTCGGCCTCGACCGTAAAACGACGTTTGAAAGCCGCGGAGGAGCTGCTTGAGCGAACCCGCGACTGACAAGGCCTCGCGCCACATTGCGGTCGACCTGTCCGAGGCACGGGTCGCGCGCCTTTGGTCCGGCGTCGCCGAGCGGCTCGAATCGCCGCGCGGCGGGCGGCGCTTTTTGTGGGCAGCCGCGCTGGCGTCGGCGCTCGGCGTCGCGCTGGTCATAGCCCACTCGCAAAGTTCCGCGCCGAAGAGCGCGAGCTCGGCTTGGCAAGGAACGCGCTTGGAAACCTCTTCCGACGCGCTCGCAGTGACACTGGTCGACGGGTCCAAGTTGAAGCTCGACCCGCAGTCGCGCGTCGAAATGGGTGAGGAAACGCCTGCTGCCGTGCGGCTGATGCTGAAGCGGGGTCGCATCGATTGCGACGTCACGCATCGCGAAGGCCGCTCATTTACGGTGCTGTCGGGCGGGGTCGAAGTACGCGTCGTGGGCACTCGCTTCTCGGTGGCAACCGAACAGGACGAGAATTCGGTGCGCGTCGAGGTGCGCGTGGAGCGCGGCGCGGTGGAAGTGCGTGGCCCGGGCAGCCCGGAGGAAGTGACTCTGGTCGAAGCGGGCCGCAGCTGGTCTCGCATCACCAAGACCTCTGCTCTGCCGAAACCGAGCACGGCCGGCGGGGGCAACGCCGAGCCAGCCGAGCCTGCCATTTCGCCGCCAGCGAGCCCGGCGGACAGCGCAAGTTCTCCGAGTGCCAGCGGCAGCGCGAGCGCGCCAGCGAATGAAGAAGCCGCCGCAGCGCGCGCTGCGAGCCCAAATCCGAGCTCGGCGCGCACCGGCGACGCGCGTGACTTGCTCGAGCAAGCGAGCGGCCTGTGGCGTGAGGGGCGCGTGCGTGAGGCTGCGCAGGCCTATCAGAGCCTGCTCACGACCTATCCGCGGGATCCGCGTGCCGGCCTGGCCGCGTTCGAGCTCGGTCGTTTGCGTATGGATCGCCTGGGCGATCTAGCGGGTGCAGTGCGAGCGCTGGAACGCGCGGTCGCGCTCGCGCCCGGCTCGAGCTTTCGCGAAGACGCCTTGGCGCGCCTGGTAACGGCCTACGCGGGCCTGCACAACCAAGCCGGATGCCAGCGCACACGCGATCAGTATCTGCGGGAATTTCCGGCCGGTGTGCGCAAGCGTACCGTAGCCGTGGCTTGCGGCGCGCAATAGCTCGGCGCATTTTGCGTGGACCGAGTGACGGGGCTCGCGGGTCGTACTCGCAGCATGGTCGGCTCGTCCCTCTCCGCGCCTTGGCTGGGTCGTTTCGCGTTTTGCGTCACACTTGCGGCCTGCACGTCGAGTATCGACGATCCGGCGAAAAGCGCGCCCGCTGAGAGCGGCGCCCCCGCCGTGGATCGTGGCGGCGCCACGAGCAGCACCGGGGCTACCTCCGATGTAGGTGGGAGTACCGCGGGTGGAGCTGGCGGCGTGTCGAACCCAGGCGCGGCCGGCAAGGCGGGTGCCGCGAGCACCGCTGGCTCGGCGACCGCGGGCGCCGCAAACGCCGGAGCACCCGGCGCGCCGCCGACCTTCGCCTGCGACAGCAGCGCGAAGCCCGCGCAAGCCGTACTGCGACGGCTCACGATGACGCAGTACCGCAATACGCTTTCGGATCTGCTGAGCTGGGCGCTTGCGGACGCGACCGCCGCGCGCGCGGTCAGCACCGAAGTCCAAGGCGCGCTGGCCAGCCTGCCCGAAGATCGGCGCGAACCGGTCCCTCAGGATCTTCACGGCAGCTATCGTCGCCTCGATCAAACGGTGCAACAAATCCACGTCGATGCCACGTACGACGTGGCAGTCGCCATCGGCGCCGCGCTCACCACCCCGGCCCGCTTGAGCAAAGTGGTCGGCAGCTGCGCGAGTGACACCGACCGCACCAACGACGCGACCTGTCTGGACGCTTTCCTGAAGAAATTCGCCGCGCGCGCGCTGCGCCACCCTCTC
The DNA here is from genome assembly GCA_035549735.1 of Polyangiaceae bacterium. Taxonomy (GTDB): domain Bacteria; phylum Myxococcota_A; class Polyangia; order Polyangiales; family Polyangiaceae; genus PMG-095. The sequence goes on from DASZQI010000084.1 coordinate 181,984, forward strand.
GGCACGGACGAGCTCGCGTTTTACAAGGCGGCTTATGGCAGCGACACTAGCGCGAGCGCCGCTGCGTACGCGGATTTGATCGGGATTGTGCTGACCGCGCCGGAGTTTCTCTACTTCGTGGAACACGGCGCTGCGATGACCCCGGGTCAAACCGGAGTGTTCGAGCTCAGCGGGTACGAGCTTGCCTCGCGGCTCTCTTACCAGCTTTGGCAAACCGCGCCGGACGACGCATTGCTGGCTGCTGCGGAAAGCGGTGCGCTGCTTGATCCAGCCGGCTATGAGCGCGAAGTCCGGCGGCTGCTCGCGGACGCGCGGGCACGCCCCGCGCTCGACGAATTTTTCGCAGATTGGATGAAGGTCGAAGATCTGCCCGCGCTCGACGCGAAGAACCAAGACGTGGTCTTCAAAGCCTTCGCTGGCGCTGATTTGCCCAAGGCCACGTTGCGCCAAGCGATGATCGACGACGTAGTCGGCCTGCTCGACTACTACACCTGGACCAAACCCTCGGGAGTGAGCGAGCTGTTCAGCAGCGAGATTTCCACGGCCAAGGACGCGCAGCTGGCCAAGCTGTACGGCGTTTCTGCTTGGGACGGGACGCTGCCGCCGCCCACTCTGCCCGCAGGGCAGCGGCCCGGGCTACTCACCCGCGCGCTGTTCCTGTCGACTGGCACCGCGAACACGCGACCGATCCTGAAGGGCGTCTTCATCCGCAGAAACGTGCTGTGCAACGAGATTCCACCCCCGCCGCCTGGCGCGAATGCCAAGCCGCCAGTGCTCGACGCCGGCATGACTACCCGCGAGAGCGTCGCAGCCATCACCGAAATGCCAGGCACGATTTGCACTGGCTGTCACAGCACGGTGATCAACCCGCTCGGTTATGCCACCGAGAATTTCGACGCGCTCGGCCGCTACCGTACCGAACAGAAACTATTCGACGACACGGGCCGCGCCACCGGCAGTAAGCCGGTCGACACGAGCGGTGTCCCGCAGGTGACCCCTGGTGATTTGACGCCCATCACCTCACCTCGCGAGCTGATGACGCTGATCACCAAGAGCGGCCAAGTGGAGGCCTGCCTGGCACGAAACTACTTCCGGTTTACTTATGGTCGCTGGGAAGATCCGAAGAGCGACGGTTGTGCGCTGGAAGCGTCGCGCAGCGCGCTCGTGTCCGGCGGCGTGGCCGAACTACTGCGCGCCGCCGCGCTCGCGCCCGAGTTCCGCCGGCGCGTTTTCGAGTGACGAGGAAGCCGCCCATGAGTAAGCGAGTCATCGATCTATCCAGAAGGCAAGTACTGACGGGTTTGGGCGGCGCCATCTTGGCCCTGCCGGTACTGCCTTCGCTCTTGACCAAAACGGCGTACGGCGCCGATCCGGTGTTCACCCGACCACCCCGCCTGTATTGGGTCACCACCGAACACGGCGGTGCGTTCGAGTCGAGCTTCTTTCCGGCAAGCTCGCTGCTCACGGCAAGCTCGGCCTTGTTCAGCGATCACACCGTGCGCTCAGGCAAGCTTACGACCAAAGCGGAGGGCAGCAGCGCGGTTCTGTCGGCGGTCTTGCGCGCCGACGCCGCGGCGCTGACGCCCGCGCTGGTCGGCAAAATGAACGTGCTCTGGGGCCTGGATGTGCCGTTTTACATCGCGCACAACACCGGCCTTCACCTCGGCAACTACGCGCGAAACAACGGTGACGGCAACGATGGCAAGGCGGTTCAAGGCGACCCACGGCCGACCATCGATCAGATCTTGGCTTGGTCGCCTTCGTTCTATCCGAACCTCGGCAGCGTGCGCGAGCGCGCGATGGTCATGTCCGGGCGCCCCGTGTCGTGGAACTACGCGGATCCGGCGGCTGGCACCGGCGCGATCGAAAACGTGCGCGGCTATACCAGCTCGCTCGAGCTGTTCAAGAAGATCTTCGTCGCGCCGAGCAGCGGCAGCGCGGCCCGCGCACCCATCGTCGACCGCGTGCTCGAAAACTACAAGCGGCTGCGCAACGGCAATACGCGCTTGTCTGCAGCGGACCGCACGCGACTCGACGACCACATCGCGCGCATCGCGGAGCTCCAACGCAAGCTCACCGCTGGTGCTTCCTGCGGCAGCGTCAGCACCCCTACCGACGACGCCAACAAGCACAAAGCCAACACGCCCGAGGACGCGGGGCGCCAGCTCCAACTGTACAACGAGGTCGCGGCAGCGGCCTTCATGTGCGGCACCAGTCGTATCGCCGTGCTCGGCTACGGTGACACCTCGAGCTTCGTCTCCTACGGCGGAGATTGGCACCAGGAAGTCGCACATCAATGGCAGCTCGCGGACAAGCAGGCGCTGCTCGTGCAGTCCTACCAGCGCTTTTTCGAGCGCGTCTTCTTGGACATGGCGCGCCGTCTCGACGTCGAGGAAGCGCCCGGCCTCACCTACCTCGATAACTCACTTCTGGTGTGGACCCAGGAATCAGGCATGGAGACGCATGGCACCGTGTCCGTGCCCGTGGTCACTTTTGGCAGCGGCGCGGGACAGCTGAACACGGGTTTGCTCTGTGACTACCGGCGCACGACGGTCGCAAGCTCGAGCTACAACGCGGGCGGCGGCGACAAGCAAGTGCTCGGTTTGCTCTATGGTCAGTGGCTCGCCACCGTGCTGCAGTCGCTCGGCGTTCCGCCAAAGGAGTTCGAGCGCTGGGGGCACAAAGGCTATGGGGTTCCCTTCCTGACCAAGGAAAGCTGGACGCCGCCTTTCGTAAAGCACTACACCGACACCTCCTCGCGCTACTTCCAGATGGCCAGTGACTTCTTGCCCTTTTTGAAGGCCTGAGGCGACGGCGTTCAAGGGATTTTCTGCATCACGTTACTGTGGTCGAGCGTAACGTCTTCCCCGAACTCGCGTTCTCGGTTGACTCCCAGGCACCATACCGAGCTGTCCGCCTTACGCGCACAGCTGAAAAACCGCCCGGTTCGCACTTCGACCCAATTCGGGTTCGGGTCGGCGCGCTGCATGTCGGGCAGCGCATCCGAAAAATCGCTCGCGCCAATTTGCCCTTCGGTGTTGCGCCCCGCGCACCAAATTTCGCCTGCGGCTCGTAACCCACAGGTGTGAAACGTTCCGCTCGCTAGGCCCGACCAATCGTCGAAGTCCGGCACGCGCGTAGGCGAGAGCCGCGGCTCGAGATCACCGACCGCGAGCAACCCGCTCCCCGAGCTTCCCCAGCAATACAGGGTCTTGTCGCGCTTGCGCGCGCAGCTCGTCGCTTGCCCCGCAGCAGCCTCCAGCCAGTCGCTGTCGCTCCCGACCCGAGTCGGCGCCCGATACTGCTGTGGCTCACTGGCACCTTGCCCAATCTGAGCGTCGGTGTTGCGCCCCCAGCAGTAGAGCGCGCCCGGCGAGCGAATGCCGCAAGTGTGCCCCTGGCCGGGCGCCACGAACACCCAATCCTTGTCGCTGCCCACTTGAACCGGGCTCAGTTGAGCTTCTCCCGGATAGCGATCGGAAAGGCCGAGCTGACCTTCCAGATTGTCGCCCCAGCACCACAGGCTCGCGTCGGACAGCACTACGCAGCTGTGATTGAAGCTGGTTCTGAGCTCGATCGCCGACGCGGGCAGTGTCACGAGTCGCGGAGTGACGCTCGCCGTGCGATCCCCGCTGCCGAGCTGCCCGAGGTCATTGGCGCCCCAACACCACACCTGCCCATCGGTTGTGAGCGCGCACGAGTGCCGTTCTCCCGCTGCGGGTACGAGCCAGTTACCCCCAGCAACGCTCACCGGTCCTTGACCGGGTGCACTGCTGGGTGAAACCCCGAGCCGACCGTCGTCATCTTCTCCCCAGCACGACAGCGCACCGCTCACCACTCGACACGCGTGGGTCTGTCCGGTCGCCAGGCGCACCTCGCTCACTTGCAGAACGACCGGACCGTTACCACTCCCACCACTGCCGCTACCCGAACTGCCACCGCTGGCTGCGCCCATAGGATGCAGCACTTCGGCGGATTGCGTACAAGCAACTCCGGTCGTGAGCGCGGCCACGAGCAAGCTGACGCGCGGGTTCATCGCGCCCCCAGACCCAGGGTTGCGCCCAGCTCGAGCCCGCTGGCGCTGGCGACGACACGACCCGCATCGGTCGCTTCGACGCCGCGCAGCGCGCCCCCGCCCGAGAGCCCCGCCGAGAGCTCGAGCGAGCGCCCGAGCCCCAGGTGAAATAAGAGCCCAGCGCGCGCCACCAACAGCAGATCGGTGTAAGGCGAAGCGGTGGCGGGCGCGCTCGGCTCGGCGCGAAATTGCAGCCAATTTCCTGAGAATCCGCCGCCACCATCGAGCGCCGCATCGTCGCTGCCGACCAGTCGAAACAGGAGCCGCGCGCCCGCTCCGATCGCCAGGGCGCGCACCGTGCCGTGGTCCCCCGAGAAGGTCGGGCTCGTGCGCATTCCGACCGCGAGCTCCAGCGCGGCGCGTGGCCCCAAACTCAGGCTGCCGAGCGCATCCGCGCCGAGCAGCACGGTCCCTCGTGCCAAGTAATATTCCGCTGCAGCCCGCGCACCGAGCGTGCTCGTCGAGCGTACGCGCGCGGGTGACAGCACCCGTCGCACGCTCTCGACCACTTGCGGGCGTGGCTTCGCCGCGCGCGCTCGTTCGGTGTCCAGCGCCAGCTCCGCCCAGCTCGCGCGCAGCAACTCATCCGCCTCGATGGCAACCGCGAGCTCACGCCCATCGTCCGGAATCGGACGCAAATCGACCTCGCGCCCCACGCGCTTGTGCGTGACCGAGTCACGCACCTCGATCTCGACGCTGGCTCGGCTCTCGGCATCGATGTCGATACGCAACGCGGCCAGCGCTTCGCTCTTCGGCGCCCGCTCCTCGGTACAGGCATCGATGCCCTGCGCTGAGAGCGTGTGCTCGAGATTCAGAAGCACGCGCTCACGCTGCGCCGCGCTGAACCCCTGCGCGCGGAGCTGCACCCGAACCCAAGGTCGCTCGCCGTCGCAGGCGAGCTCCGCCCGCGCGGCGCGCGCGCCCAGCAAAGTTGCAGCCAGCGCCAGGCCTGAAAGCGCACGACCAGCCACTCGCCCACAATAACCCATCGCTCTGTTCGCCCGGCCTGTTTCGAGCCTCTTTGCCGCGCCGTGGGATCGTGTATACTGAACAAATGGACAGTACACCCCACACCGCTTCCGCAAGCCCGGTCAACTACGACAGCGCTCCTTTGGTCGAGCTCGAGCTCGGCGACACCGACTATCGCGTCGACGCCGGCAAACAGGGCACCGCCCTGTGCATTTCGCTACGCAAAGCAGGCACGTGGGACTGGGCTTTCGGCGGCGAGGCGCGCTGGGACGCGCGCTCCCTGCGCTCCAAAGCCTTTCCGCGGAGTGTGCTGGAGCCACTGTCCGCGGCGCTGGTGAGCGCGCTGCAGGACGCGGGCTAGCAATAGTAGACGCAGCTAGCGCGACGACGCAGCCTTGGGCGCGCGAGGCGCTTTGGCTGCAGCGCCGTGAGCGCGGTCGCCTCCGTGAGCGCGGTCGCGTTCGATGAAAACGCGCGGATCACGCGGATCGGGTTCGCGCGTGGCACGTTCGAAAGAGCCGGCGACCGCGGCGGCGATCTCGACGACCGAAAAGCGCGACGCGACGCGGATCGCGCCGATGTCGCTGCCCCGGATGCCACCGCGGCGGCACAGCATGGCCAGCAAGCGGCGCGCATCGGCACCGTGCGACTCGCCCCAACTGACGCGAAAGGCCTGCCAGCGCTGAGGCTCGTTCGCGGCTTGCCGCTTGGGCGGCGCATCGAAGCCTCCGCGCAGGCGCCCTTCGAACACCAAGCTCTCCTGCGTGCGCGGACCAACCGTCCGCGCAGACGCTTCGTCGTGAGGAGCGGTCTTGGTTGCGTGTCCCGCACGGGCGCGCGCGGGGCGTTCGGGCGCCTCGAAGTCTGCCTTGGCCGCGTGTCCCGCACGGGCGCGCGCGGGGCGTTCGGGCGCATGAAATGGCGCTTCCCCCGCGTGCGGCGCTCGGACGCGGGGCCCGCGCTCGCCGGAATGAAACGGTCGCTCGTCCGAGTCACGCGCCCCCCGCGCGCGCGGGTGGTGACGTTCCGCGGACTGAAACGAGCGCTCGGATCTTTCGGGACTCTGACCGCGCTTCGCTTTCCCAGAACGCTCGGCCCCAATCGGAGTGATTTCGCGCGGCTCGCCGCCCGCGCCCCCCCGAACTTGCCCAATCAGCTTGGAAAGGGCACGCAAGGCGTGGCCGCTCTGTTCGATGCGCTGTGCGAGTGCCTGCGACAGCTCGTCGACGGGCGCATCGCTCGCGGGCTCCGCCGTCAGCGATTGAAACAGGCCTTCGTCGCGCGCGCTGCGAATCGCTTCCGCGGCGGGCACCGGCTCGACCCGGAACTTCACCCGACAGCGATTCAGTAACGCCGAGGTGCGCGAAAGCGCGGATGGCGGGATCAAGACCAGGCTGCGCCCTTTTCGCCCCGCGCGCCCAGTGCGGCCACTGCGGTGCGTGTAGCTGTCCGGATCGCTCGGCACGTCGAGCTGCACCACGCGCGAGATGTCCTGCACGTCGATGCCGCGCGCAGCGACGTCGGTGGCCACCAGGGCCTGCAGATCCCCGCGTTTGAACGCCGAAAGCGCCCGGTTTCGCGCCGCTTGCTCCATCTCGCCCGAGAGCGACCCCACCTTGAAGCCGGCCTGAGACAGCTCGTCCGCGATGTTGGCCACATCGGCGCGCGTGCGCACGAAGATCAAAGTTTGTGCGTCCGGATCGGCCAGCAGCAAATTCACGAGTGCATCGACCCGTTCTCGCGGAAGCACCAGGTGCACCACATGCTCGATGTCCGCGTTGGCGGTACCGAGCGGCGTCCCCTGAACGTGCGCCGCATTCTTCTGCGCGCGATCGGCCAGCGCCGTCACCTCGCGCGAGAACGTAGCCGACACCAGGTGCGTGCGATGACCGGCGGGCAGCAGGGCCAGGATAGAGTCGAGCTCCTCGCGAAAGCCGAGGTCGAGCATGCGGTCGGCTTCGTCGAGCACGATCGCTTTCAGTTCCTTCGGCTCGATCGAACCGCGCTTGAGATGATCGAGCAGACGGCCCGGCGTACCCACGACGACCTCCGGCGCGCTTGCCAAACTGCGATGCTCGTCGCGGTAGCTGGCGCCGCCCGTGACGCAGGCGATTTTTACCTTGCCCGACGCGTACAACCACGAAAGCTCCGCCTTCACCTGCTGCGCGAGCTCACGGGTCGGCGTGACCACGAGCGCGCGCGGAGCGGCGACGCGCCCGGCCGGCTTGCCCTCCGCGCCCAGCAAGTGACGCAGCGAAAACCCGATCGCCAGAGTCTTGCCTGAACCGGTTTGGGAACTAATGCGCAAATCGCGGTCGGCGAGGGCTGGCGCGAGCACCGCCTCCTGCACCGGCGTCAGCTTGGTGTAGCCCTTCTTCGCGAGCGACGCGGAGAGCTCCGGGCCGAGCAGTGCAGTGAAATCGGGAGCTTGCATCGGGGGCCGCTATATCACGTGGCGGCAGAACGTCCGGTCTTCGAGCGCAGATTCCGTCAGGGACTGCGTAGAAACGCGCTGCAGCCCGGTCGAAACGGAGCGAAGCCCGCGTTACCATGAGGGTTTCGGCGCGAATTCCAGCCGTTCGCTCGCCGGAACCCATCGACCACGGCCCGTGCCTGACGTCGACCCGCGCCGCGCAGCATTCAGAATAGCGGTGAATCGCTCTACTCTTGCCGTTGATTGGAGACCGCCATGACGAGGCTCACTGGAAATCGCGTTGCCAATTGGCTGGTCTGGTCGCTCTGGTTGGCTCCGCTCGGCGTCGCCGTGCCGCGCCTCGCGCGAGCGCACTTCCATCTCGACGCGCCGCCCTCCTGGGCCAATCAAAACACCACGGGTGACCCGCAGAAGAGTGGACCCTGTGGTGAGACCAACATGCCCAACATGACCCAGGCAGTTGCAACCAACATCGTGACGCCATTTCAGCCCGGGCAAACGATCACCGTCACCATCAAGGAAACCGTCCCTCACCCCGGGCACTACCGCGTCGCGCTCGCACAGGATCGCAGCATGTTGCCCGCGGATCCCCCGGTCACCGCCGGAGACACGGCCTGCGGCAGCACCGTCATCGACTCCACGCCCGAATTTCCCGTGCTCGTCGACGGAGCGCTCGTTCACACCGGCACGCTGTCCGGCGCCCAAAACATTCAAGTCACCCTCCCTACCAACATCACCTGCACGAAATGCACCTTGCAAGTGATCGAGTTCATGTCGAACCACGGACTCAATAACCCTGGAGGTTGCTTCTATCACCACTGCGCCGACATCTCGATCCTGCCCGGAAACGGCGGCGCGGGCGGCGCCGGTAGCGCAGGGGCAGCCGGCGCGACCGCAAAGGGCGGCGCGGGTGGTAACGCCGGCGGCAAAGGCGGCGCGGGCGGCAGCAGCGTGGGCGGCTCCAACGCGGGAGGCGGCGCAATCAACGGCGGCACGACCAGCGCGGGCGGCTCCAACACGAATGGCGGCAATCCGATGGGCGGCAGTAGCAGCGGCGCTTCGAACGCCGGCGGCACGCCGCTGGCCACTGGTGGCACCGCGACCACGGGCGGCTCAGCGATGACCAGCGGCGGCACCTTCACGACCACGGGTGGTGCGTCGCCGAACACCGGCGGCGCGAGCGGAGGCGCGACGCTCACCGGGGGCACCACCGCGGGCGGCGCCGCGAACGCCGGTGCGGCAGGCGCGATGACCGAGGACAGCGGATGCGGCTGCAGTTTGCCGGGCCAAGGCCCGTCGTCGCTCGCGAGCCTAGCGGCATTGGCGGCGATCAGCGCGAGCTTACTGCGTCGTCGGCGGCGGCTTTAGCGCACTGATAGGGGCATCTCGACGCGCTACGGCCGCGCCGCTGCTTGCGCGATGAGCGGCCGCAGCTGAGCGAGCGGCGCGACCTGCTCCGGCGCAGGTAAGAGATCGGGCGACTCCACGTCGACCAAGATCACCGCAGACGGGCTGCCCTTCGCCTGACAGCCGTAAAGCGCGAATGCAGGCGAGCCGATGACCTCGTAGTAGCGCGGCGGAATTGCCGCCGCTGCGCTGCGCGTCGCGAATGCATCGACCACCAGCGTGTCGCGCCCCGAGTGATAGATCGACGAAAACAAGCCGGTCGGCACGCGCGGATTGCTGAGCGGAAAGCGCAGCTCTTTGGCCAACGCTTCGAGGTCATCGCGAATGCCGGAGCGAATCAACAATTCGTCGCGCGCGGGGCTCGCGACCAGCAGCAAAAGCCGCGAAACGCCCAGCGCTTGCGACCAAATGCCGAGCGCGCGGTCGAGGATCTCGTCCGCGGTCAGACGGGCGCTCAGCGCTTTGAGCTGCTCGATGCGGTCGCCCAGCGGGTCGGGCCCAGCCAGCTGGCGTCCGAGCTGAAGCGGCGCGACCACCACCTTCACCTCGGCGGCCGTCTCACTGTGCACCTCTGCGCCGAAGCCGCCCTCGGGCAGCGTCCCTGCGGGCAGAGAGTCTTGAGCGGTCTCGGCCAGCGAGCTCGCTTTGAGACTCGCCGCCTCTGCGGCCTCGGCCTGTGCCTTCACCAGATCGCCGACGTTGTTCAGAAAGCGGCTCGCGCCGAGATCCAAGCCGAACAGCGCCGCGTAGCGCTGTTGAAACGCTTCTCGGACGCCGGCCAGCAATTTGACGACCGCCTCTTGATCGATCGTGAGCAAGTGTTTGTGGCGACCCAAGAGCTCACCGATGGCGCGCTCGCGGTTGCCCGGGCGCTCGGAGGCCACCAATTCGCACAAATCGTTGGCAAACTCGGACAAAGCGCTGAGCTTGTCTTCGGGCCGCGTGAGCGGACCATTGCCGCTCGGAACCGCTGAAATCGCGCTGAGCATGCGTGGCGGCAAGCGCCAGGATTGCGCGACCGTCAGCCCCAGTCGCCCGAACGAGACGCCGAGCACGCGTTCAGAAGCGGCCCGCAAGGTGACGCGTTCGCGCTGCACGATCTCCTGAATCTGGTCGTACATCTCGGGTAAGTACACCACGACCAAGTGTCGACCGAGGTTTCTGAACATGGCGCAAACCATGGCCTCCTCGTCGTTCAACTTGGCGTTCCAGGCCAGCCCGCGCGCGATTTCGCCGCTCACCAAAGAGCCGATGGCCGAGTCGGAGATGCGCTGCGACTGCTCGTTTTTGCCGGCGCCCTTGAACAGCCCGATGCTGAGCGCGAGCGAGCGCACCTTGTCGAAGCCCAAGATCACGATCGCATGCTGAATGCTGTACACCTTTCCGCCGAAGCGGTTGGCATAGAGCGAGTTCACCACGCGCAGCAGCTTGGCCGTGAGCGCGTAGTCCTTCAAAATCGACGCGCTCAGCTGCCCCGCCGAGTACGCGCTCTCCGCATCGGCTTTCTTGCTCACCTCGCCGATGGTCTGCGCAAAGGCCGGAAAATCGCCCTTGCGCTTGAGCCGCAGCTGCAGCTTGTTCAGCGTGGTCTGCGCGGTGGCGGTGAGCGGCGTATCGGTGCGCTCCGGCTCCTCCGCCGTGGGCGCCTCCGGCGCGGGTGTTTCGGTCGCCTCGGCCGGGTGCGAGCTGACTCGTTGCACCACGCCAGAAGCTGCCTCGCTCGGCGGCTCGTCCCGAGCTGGCAGCGGCGCGAGCTCGGCCGAGCGCGCAGTGGCCACTTGCTGCGCCGCGTGCAGCGTGTGCGCCTGCACATCGATCGCGCCGCGTGTGAGGCTGGTGCGCTGCACGGGCGCCGCGGCGAGCTGGGTCGCATGCAGTGAACCCACCGCGTGGGTCGCCAGGGTGTGCCCCACGCGCGCCGGCGCAGGAGCGGGCGGCGGCATCTGCGGCGCAACCACCGATTCTGCCACCGTGGCCTCACTGCCGAAACGCGAGTGCTTCTCCTCGCCTGCCTCCTGCGGCGCGAGTCGCGGTGACGGCTCGCGGGGCGGGGGCTCCACGTCCGAGCCTTGCTCGATCGATCGCAGCGCGTCCCGCAGCTGCTCGGCAAGAACGCGCGCCGATTGCGGGCGGCCCTTGGGGTCCTTGGCCAGGCAGCTCTCGATCACCCGCGCAAAACGCTCGGGCACCTCCGGGACCAGTGCTCGGATCGGCCGCACCGGATCGCGCACGTGCATGATCATCAGCATCATCTCGGATTCGTGCTGAAAGACCGGCAGCTGCGTGAGCATTTCGTAGGCAATCACCCCGAGGGAATACAGATCACTCAATGGGGTAATGCGATGCACGTCGCCCAGCGCTTGTTCCGGCGCCATGTGAGTGGGCGTCCCGAGCACCTGACCGTGCCGAGTCTGCGGCCCACTCGTGGTCATGACCTTGGCCACGCCAAAGTCGACCAACTTGACCTGCGGCGGATCCCCCTCGAGCACCAGGATATTGCCCGGCTTCAAATCGCGGTGCACCACGCCAGCTGCGTGTGCGGCGTCGAGCGCAGCGCACACCTGTTCGAGATAAAGTGCCACCAACGCTGGCGTGAAGCGCCCGCGCGCCTTCATCTCCGAGCGCAGATTGCGCCCGCGGAGCAGCTCCATCACGTAATAGAGGCGCCCATCGAGCTCGCCGTAATCCAAGATATCGACGATGTTCGGGTGCCGCAGGTTCGCCGTGATGCGCGCCTCGCTCACGAACCGCTCGGCGAGCTCGGGCACGGCGCTGACCTCTTGGGTCAAAAACTTCACCGCGACCTCGCGCCCCAGGTGCGGGTGCTTGGCCACGAACACCGACCCCATACCGCCCCTCGCCAGCGGCCGCTCGATCACGTAGTTGCCCACCCGCTTGCCGATCATCTCGGCGGCGTTGGGATCCGCGTGACTGTGCCCCGCTGCCTCGTCCGATGGTGGGCTGTTGTGCGACATGAGCTGGAGCTGGCCTCCGCTTCGGCCTCAACCGAATAACGGACGTTCCCGGCAAAGGCTCAGGGGGCCTCGCGCAAATCCTGCCGCGGCTTAGCGGCCGAGCACCGAACGAGTCACGGCTTGCCGAGATCGCTTAAATATTAATATTTACAGACACTTACCGAGCGACATCACTTCGGTGGGTCCTCGAACCCCGGTTGTATCGCGCGCCGCGGGGGCTCGGTGCCCGCCTGCGGCACCACGCCCTGCTCCACGCAACCGTGGTCGCCGGTGAAGCTCCCACAAATGTAGCGAGTGCGGTAACCGCACCCTTCCGCCTCGTACTCGCTGCCGCCCGCTTCGCGCACCCGAACCAAGCTCTCCTGACAGCTGTGCTGCTTCGCAAAGCGCGTCGCGAGCACACTCGACGTCGAGGCACAACCCGCGAACGAGGCTAGCCAAGCCAGTCCGACCAAGCCCTTTACAACCATCCCCCGTCACTAGCCGAGCCCGGTTCTGGGCACAATCCGCTTCACCCTCCCTGCGCGAGTAGGTTCGACGTCAGCCGTCGAACCTACGCGCCAGATCGAATCGCGACGTGGCTCCGGTCTTCTTCAGAATCGCCGCGATGTGGTTCGCCACGGTTCGCACAGCAATGCCGAGTTCCACGGCTATCTCGGCGTTGGTCCGTCCACGGACCGCGAGCGCGCAGACCTTGCGCTGGCCTCTGCCTGCTCGGGCGACGGAGACGCGCCGAAAAGCGTTCTCAGCCGAGACCCGGCAGCAATGTGGGAAGCGACACGCTTGTAGACGTGCCGGTCCTTCGCGTCCATCCGATACACGGACGGGGACTGCGTGGAGAGCACCGTACCTGACCCGCGAGCGTCCAAAGCGAAGACCAAGACCCCGTCCTTGATTCCGCTCTCAGCCAGGAACTTCTTCACGACCGGGTGCATCGAACCGAACGTGGAGCGAGCCGTAGTCACACGCTTTCGGTAAAGCGACCACAAGCTGTTGTGTTCCATCAAGAATTTATGCCCTTGGATCACCCACTCCTTGTCACACGAGCCAAACAAGGAGGCGAAGTGATCGAATTTGGGCTCGGCGAAAGTCGAAAGGTCGACCTCGTATGCAAATGCAGCGCTGCTGCCTTCGACCCAGGGCAGGCTCTTCAACAGACCCAACAACCAGTCTTCGGTCGACCCTCCGCCCGGTAGGCGAGTTCGACCATCTCCACGGGATGCATGGGGCGACGCTAGGCTCACGCCGCTTGGGCGCATAGTCACTTTGAAATGAGCTCGCCGAGCTCGGCCGCAAGATTGCCAGTGTTCACGGCGACATCATATGGAAATGACCATGGCACAGGGCGCGCCGGACCTGGCCAGCTGCGCGTGAATGCAGCGAGAATTGCTGGCTACCGACCCTGCCGAGCACGTTCCCATCCTGAAGCTGTGGGAGTCCATAGCTACTGGCCGAGCTGCGGTGACCGACGCCTTCGTATCCGAGCGGACGGTCGCCCTTGCCATCACTCCGAGCGTGGCCCCGCTTGTCGTCGCGCAGTTCGCACACGCGGTGAGTTGCCCGCGACCGCATGGCGCCACCGTTACCCCGCACCCGGGCAGCCCAGCGAGCCACCTCGTGCACTTTCCGAGAGGCGATCTCGAGCTGCAACGTGGTTTGTCCCGCGCCGAATGGGAGGCCATGCAGCTTCTCGTAGAAGGCCACAGCCATCGCGAAATTGCCGAGCTGCGATGCGTCTCTTCGCGAACGGTGGCGAATCAACTCAACGCAGTTTTCCGCAAGCTTCGGGTGTCTGGACGATTGGATCTCTTGCGCGCCATCGCCTGCCCCCAGGCGCGCCATCGACCAAAGAGCCATGATTTCCCCCTCCTACGCTTGGGTTTGGATGGCCACGAGGGAACGGGCGCGCTGGGCGGCCCACTCGGCATTGGGCAAAGCGGTCGGCAAAGACCCCCACGGCAGCCGCGCAAGCCTCGCACTGAAGCGGGAGCGTCGTTACACGAGAAGCGAAAGTGCGCTGTGACACCACCAAGAACCAACGATTCGCGGGGGGGATTGAACCGCAGAGACGCAGAGATCTCAGAGAACTCGCTGAACGCCGTTGTTTAGTCGGTTTGATTTGGGATTTTGTCAGACCTGGGGATTGAACCGCAGAGACGCAGAGATCTCAGAGAACTCGCTGGGCGCCGTTGTTTGTTCGGTTTGATTTTTATCTGGGATTTTTGTCGCAACCTTGGAGCGACTCTTTGGGTCATGCTGGCTCTGCGTCTCTGCGGTTCAATCTCCGCGTTGAGTGTCACCAGAGTCTATCGAATCGAAGCGAATAGCACGATCGCGTTGTAGGTCATGTGCGCGAGGATGGGGGTCACTAGCCAACGTGAACGGTCGTAGGCGAGCGCGGCCAGGAGCGCGAACAGGAACACGGGGACCGCGGCAATGGCCGGGTGAACCAAGGCGAACACGGCAGCGCTCGCCAGGGCCGCGCCGAGCGCGCTCAGGGAGCGGCGAAACCCGCGAAATAGCACGGCGCGAAAGATGAATTCTTCGAACAGGGGCGCCGCCACCACGGCCAACGGAAAGAGCCAGGCGCCGAGCGCGAGGTGCTGCTGCGATTCTCCGCCGTCCAGCGCTTGCTGCTTGAGCGCGCGCAAGAACGGAACACGGTCGATGATTTGCAAGTAGAGCACCGCCAGCCCAGCGGCCACCAGACCAACACCCAGGCCCAAGGCGACCGCGCGAACGCGATCGTAAAAGCGGTAGCCGGAAGGAGCGCGCAGGCCCAAAGCACGATAGAGCGAGGGGATGGAGCTGAGCTCGAAGACGAGCAGCGTGGTGAGCGTCACCAGGCAACCAGCGGTGACGAACGCGATCAGAACGGTTTGCCCGACAGGCAAGTCGAAGCGCGCGGCGGCGAGCACGATCACGCCTTGCAGCACGAAGAACCCGAGCGCGGCCATCACCCCATCGGCGACCGCGATGCTGGCCGGCGGAGCCTCGGTCGGATCCAGCAGGAATGGTGCTTGATCCTTCACTTTTTGCCATAGCGCGAAGGCGAGCAGCGCGGAGAGAACCAGTTGCGTGAGCTTGGCCCAGAGCGACGGAACGTACAACGCGTACGCGAACATCGAGGCCAGGATCATGAACAAATTCACCGAGCCCACACGCAGGCGACGTCGCGGCTCGGGCTCGAGCGGATCGGTGCCGAGCGTGCCGAGGCCGAAGGCGATCACCGCGTAGAGCACGACGCCCGGTACGACCAACGCCAGGTGTGGCAAGGTCCGAAGCAGCAACAGCGGAGAGCGCACACCAACCGCCACCAGCATAGCCAGGCTGAAGGTGAGGCCGAGCGCGACCCAAACCGTTAGCTTTGCCACGAGCGAGCGCTCGATGCGTTGTGGCACGCCGTACAGCATCCACAGCGCCGGGCCCTCGGTAGCGAGCGCGCCGCACGCGCCGGTCGCGAGCACCAGCATGGACAGCGCGAACGCCGCGGTCGCGACGTTGCGTGGATTTTCGAGGATGCCGTAGAACAAGGCCGGGTTGAGCCAGAGCTGCAGGCCAATCAACACTAGCGGCGTGATCAGCGCTTGAGCGCGAAGCTGACGGTCGCGCAGCACCGCGCGCAGCTCTTTCAAGACCACTCCGCGTAGCGCGGCGGGGGCCAGGACGTGGCTGCGTTCGGACGGGGCTCGGGACGCGCTGAGCTCGCCGCTGCCCGGCGTGATGCCCCCGCGTACGGTGTATTCGGCAACACCGATGGCGAGAGCGAGCAGCGCGACCAGAACGAAAACCGCGAGCAGGCCAGCGAGGACGGCGGTCTTGCCACCCACCGTCAGCCAGACGGGGAGGGCGAACGGTGTGTACAGCAGTGCGGGCGGAAGAGTTTCCGAAATCTTGGCCAGCCACTGAACGCGCGGCGAGAAGGCCACCGCGAACGCGCCGACCAGCCCGACGTAGCTCAGCACGAGCAGCACCGACTGCACGCGCGCGACGGTACTGAGCGAGAGCGTGCGTCGGAGCACCGTTTCGACCGCCACGCGCAGGCCACCAGCGAGGGCGCCCGTGTACAGGGCCGCGCCCGCGCCAAGCGGCACGCCGAGCCAGCGATAGCCCGCACACCAGTACAGGACCGCGTAAAAGGGCCAAATCAGGGCCATGACCAGCGGCCCGATCAGCGCGGCTTCCAGCGCGCGCGATAGGAACAGGGAGCGCGCCGGAACCGGGAACGTGAAGAGCCACTCGAGCGCCCCGTCGACTTTGGCCAAATCGCGATCGGCGCCCAAATGTTGGAGCGCGATCGCTAGCCCCAGGATGATCCCCACCAGGCCCAAGGGACGCAACATGCCTTGCGGATCGGAGCCGCGATACCAGAGGTCGGTGTCGGGAAAGGCGGCCATGGCCGGCACCACGCTGACGCGAAACGCAGCGGAGCCCTGGCTTTCGAAGCGCTGCAGGAGTCGCTGCCGATATGCCTTGCGCGCTACCTCGTCGCGAATTTGAAAACCTTCGTTGCGCACGGCCGCGTGCAGCGCTTCGCGAGCCTCTTCCGCGTCGGCTTCGGGATCGGCGCGAGCTTCCTCCGCAAAGCGCGCGCGGTCGAACGTGGACTGGCTCACCAGCTCGAAGCCACGGTTTTCCGCTTGCTCCGCGGCCGCCGCGACGTTGCGCACGAGTGAGGCCGACATGGTGCTGGCCTGAAACACGAACGAGAGCGCCATGAAGGCGATCAGCAGCTTGCCGCCGGTGGCTTTGCGCGCGGTGGCCGTGCGCTTTCCGTTCTTCTTGCCCCGCGAACGCAGGTGCGAAATTCGATTGGCGAAGCGTCGCAGCGACAGCACGCTGACCAGCAGCACTACGCGCAGGGTAGAGGGGGGTACGTTCACGCGGGCTCCGCCGCTACCGCCCCCGCACCCGTGACCGCGAAGAAGACCTGCTCGAGAGAGGCGTTTTCGCCGCATTCTTGCTTCAAATCCGCGAGCCTTCCCACCGCTGCGACCTGGCCGCGAGCGACGATGGCCACTCGCTCACACAGCTTCTCGACCTGATCCAAGAGATGCGAGCTGAGCAAGATGGTGGTGCCGGCTTGCTGTCGGGCGAACAGCAGTTCGTTCAGGCGCCGGGTGGCGAGCGGGTCGAGCCCGCTGGTTGGCTCGTCCAGCACGAGCACCGGCGGTTCGTGCAGGAGCGCACACACCAGCGCGAGCTTCTTCTTCATTCCGCGGGAATAGTTGATGGCGTAGTCTTCGACGGCGTCGAAGATCTCGAGCTGCTCGAACAGCGGTTGGGAGCGGGCGCGCGTTTCACCGCGTGACAGGCCGTGCATGTCGCCCACGAACTCGACGATTTCGCGACCGCGCAAGTAGTCGTAGAACACGGGCTCGTCGGGTAAGTAGCCGACCACGCGTTTGAGCTCGACGCGGTCTTGGAAGCAGTCGAGCCCGGCGATGCGGGCCGTGCCCGAGCTGGGCTTCAAAAAGCCCATGAGCAGCTTCATGCTGGTGGTTTTGCCCGCGCCGTTCGGACCGAGCAGGCCGAACAACTCCCCTCGCCCGACTTGCAGGTGCACGTCTCGCAGTGCACTGAAGTCACCGTAGCGCTTGCCGAGGCCGACGAACTCGATCATTGGCGAAGAGATCCCGCTCGCTTCGAGCATCAGTCGCTAGCCTCCATTCTGCGCCGCACCAAGACAGCCGCATCCTACCGCGCGCTCCGTTTTCGTGCCCGAATCGGACGGGCAGCGCCGCAGTTGCGGGAAATTCGCGGCTGGGGCAGAGTCGCTGCGGGAACATGCTCCGAGCCTCGATCGTCGCGGTCTGCTTGTGCGGCCTGGTTTCGGCCCCAGCCTGCCGCAACGAAACTCACAGGTCGGGCGTCGTCGCGAGCGCGTCCGCGAGCGCGGGCGCGCCACCCGCGGCAGCGCTCGTGCATTTCGTGATCGAGGCACCCTCTTCCAAATTGACGCTGCACATGGATTCGCCGCTCGAGAAGATCAGCGGCGAGGCGCCCGGCGCGGTGGAGGGCGAGCTCGAGGTGGATCTGAACGACATCACGCGCTCGAGCGGTTTGGTGAAAGTCTCGCTGGAGCGGCTGGTCCTTTATCAAGAGAAGCGCAGCGACGAAAAGCACGACTACTCCGCCCGACAGAAGAACGACGCGGAAAACAAGGATGCCCGTGAATGGCTGCAGCTCGAAGCGCGCGAGGGCGAAATCGCCGCCGAGCAAGCCGAGCGAAACCGCTTTCCGCAGTTTCGGATCGAGCGGCTCGAAAAAGCCTCTGCGAGCAGCGTCGCCGCGCTGAGCGGCGCGACGCGGGAAGTCGGCGCCACCGCGCGCGGCGAGCTGCTGCTGCACGGCCGGCGGAACAAGAAGAGCGTCAACGTCGCGCTGCGCTTCGAATATTCGGGCGACCAGCTTCAGTCTCTGTCAGCCCGGACCAGCGAGCCGTTCAAGATCGCGCTCGAGGACTACGACATTCATCCGCGCAGCAAGGCCGGGAAAATGTTGAAGACCATCGGCGAAGCGCTGGCTGGGCCGCTCGGCAAGAAGGTCGCGGAAGAAGCGTCTATCGAGCTCGAATTTACCGCCAGGCCGAAGTGAGAACGAGGAAACGACATGTCAACCATCGGAAAACCAGACCAGGCAAGCAAGAATCTCGCACCCGTGCGCTGGGGCGTGCTCGGCGCGAGCGGCTTCGCGCTCAACGTCAGCTTGCCCGGCATGAAGAAGGGGCGGCTCACCAAGTTGTGCGCGCTGGCCTCACGCGACCTCGGCAAAGCTCGCGCCGCAGCGGATTCGCTCGGCATCGAGAAGGCCTACGGCAGCTACGAAGCGCTGCTCGAGGATCCGGAGATCGAAGCGATCTACAACCCTCTGCCGAATCACCTGCATGTGCCCTGGACGGCCAAGGCGGCGCGCGCGGGCAAACACGTGCTGTGCGAGAAGCCCATCGCGCTGAGCGCCAAGGAAGCCGAAACGCTCGTGCAAGTGCAGAAGGAGACCGGCAAGCTCATCGCCGAAGCGTTCATGGTGCGGAGCCACCCGCAGTGGCACGCGGCCAGGCAAAAGGTGCAGAGCGGGGAGCTCGGCGACCTGCTCAGCGTGCAGTGCGCTTTCTCCTACTTCAACCGGGACCCCGGCAACATTCGCAACAAGAAGGACATCGGCGGCGGCGCGCTGTTCGACATCGGTTGCTACGCGGTGAACACCTCGCGCTATCTGTTCGGGCGCGAGCCGAAGCGCGCGATTGCGCTGTGCGAGAGGGATCCCGAGTTTGGTACCGACCGCCTGACGTCGGGCATGCTGGACTACGGCGGCGCACACTTGACGTTCACCTGCAGCACGCAGGCGGTTCCGTATCAGCGCGTGCAGGCGCTTTTCAGCAAAGGTCGACTCGAGGTCGAGATTCCGTTCAACGCACCGGCTCGGGAGGCCTGCCAAATCTTCGTCGACGACGGCTCGATTCTGAGCGGCGCATCCAAGAAGGCGCAAGCGTTCCCAATCGTCGACCAATATAGCCTTCAGAGCGAGGATTTTTCGCGCGCGATTCGCCAGGGCGGTACCGTCGAAAACTCGATCGAGGTCGCGGTGCTCAACATGCGCGTGATCGACGCACTGTTTCGCTCGGCGGAGAGCGGAAAGTGGGAGTCGCCCTAGTCAGTCGGCGGTGACGTAGAAGAAGTCGCGCGTCGAGGCGTGGCCGAGGTACTCGTCTCGCTCGTACAGCTGGCCCTTTACGGCGCCGAACGCGCTCAGCTCGCCGGTCCCTTCTGCCTCGCGATACAACAAGAAGCGCGGGAACGAGAAGTTGACGTCGAGCTGAGCGACGTCGACCGCGCCCGCGTGCTGCATGCCGGTGGCGAGCGCGCGGGCGGTGGTGGAGTTGCTGATACCGACGAACAGGGTATGCCCGTCCTTGGACAGGCCCACCGCCGAGCGGCGAATCACCGTCTTACCCTCCAGGGTTGCGCCCCAATTCTTGGAGTCAGCCCCGGCCAGGCCGGGGTGGAGCGCGCCGCCCTCCACCATGCAACCGGGAGTCTGACGCCACCAGGCAAAGCGCGAGGCCTGATTGCTGAGTGCCGTCCAGCGCTTGATGGTGAGCCCGCCGCTCTGGTCCGCGGCAAAGGTGCATGAGGTCGGCCGAGGGGCAAGCAGCTCGGCGCCGTCGACCATCATCCCGAAACGGCCGTGTTCTGCTTTGAAACCGCCGTTGAAGGCCGCGACCAGATGCTCGCGGTCAGCTTCCGGAATCACGCCAGGGCGCGCCACCGACGGCCCCGCGTCCAGGCTCTTCGGCTCCACGCTGCCCGCGACTGCGTGCACTTTGAGCCGCGAGAGGTCGAGCGCGAATACGAAGAGCTCGGAGTACAAGCGCTCGGGGTCGGGGTGCACGATGGTTCGATAGAGCAACGTATCATCGGTCGTACGCACCCGCGCCGGCTGCCAAGCTCCGTCGTCGCTGCCCGCGGTGGCGGCGAACATCGGACCAACATCGCTCGGGCGATTGCCCGCGGGCGCGCTGGGCGCTTTCGCGGTCACTGCGAGTAAGTCGCTGGGGGTCGCCTCGTCGAGGGTGCGCGCCTGGCTACGACCCACCGCTTGTTGAACTTGTTGGACGCGGTCCTCCAGATCTGCGGTGGTCTCTTCCAGGCGCGTCACCGCTTCGCTGCCGACCAGCGAGCGCAGGGAGTCGGCGAGCAGCGGCCCGAACCACGGCAGCGTGCGCGTTGCGGTCCAAGTCGCGAACAGCGCGCCGGCTCCGGCTGCGACGAGCGCGACCAAAAAGCGCCGCCGAGCGCGAGTCGGAGCCACCGGCGCGGACCAGGCAGCACTCGGAGGAAGGGTGTCTTCGACGCCGAGCGTGGCGTTTGCTTGGGCTGGAAAGTCGGACGCTGTGAAGGTGGCGCTGGCGGGCATTGTGAAGCTCTGGCCCGCCTTCTGCAGCCGCTGTGCCAGCTCCAAGCACAGTGTCACAGCAACTGAATGGGCCGGCTGGTTGCCGGGCGTTACTGCGGAAACGGCGCCTATTCGCCCTATCCATGTCGGTCGACCGAGTGCTCTCGGTCGGGCGGCCCGATCGTGACGCGTCTCAGGGCTGTGGCGCAACATCCGCGAAGCTGAGTGCGAGCGGACACGGGGGCGGACAACTCCCGGACACCGAAGCGCCCCTGGCGTGGATGCGACCGATGTCGATTTGGACACCTAGCCTCGACGCGCGAACCCGCTGCATTCTCGGGCATCTGTCAATGCAGCGGAGAGCGCATCATGCAAATACAGCCGAAAATTGTAGCGACTCGGAACGCAGCCCGACGGCGATTGCCGCGGCTTTCGCAGCTGGGCGCGCTGAGCCTGCTCGCGCTCGGCGGCTGCAGTGGCCCAGTCAGTGAGCCGGAGCCCGTCGCGGAGATCTCCCAGGCGATCAACGTGTGCGACGAAACCGTGCCGGCGAATCGCTTCGTCGACGGCTTTCCGGCCTACGCCCAGTGCGACAGCACCAACAGCAGCGCCATCTGGTCGAACAATGGTATCGACACCGCGCTAACCTCCCAGGGCACGGGCTGGATCCGCACGCAGCGCAGCGGCGGCTACCAGTGCACCGAGTGGGCCTGGCGCTACATGCATTTCC
The DNA here is from genome assembly GCA_035549735.1 of Polyangiaceae bacterium. GTDB lineage: Bacteria > Myxococcota_A > Polyangia > Polyangiales > Polyangiaceae > PMG-095. The sequence continues at coordinate 203,469 of DASZQI010000084.1, forward strand.
GTTGGGGCATCGACTACCAGAACGGCAACGCGGGCGGCTGGTGCGATGGCAACTTGCCGGCCACGCTCACCAAGGCCACCACGCCGGTGCACGGAGACTTGATCGTGTTTGCTCCGGGCGTATGCGGCGCCGACGGTACGACCGGGCACATCGCGGTGATCGACGTCGTCAACACTTCCGCGGGGACCGTGACGCTGGTGGAAGAGAACAGTGCGGGGCGGCGCAACGCCAAGATCAGCTGCGCAACCTGCTTTCTGCACGCAGTCGCCAACGATGGAACGGGCAGCGGCGGCGCAGCGGGTAGCCCCGGCAGCGGCGGAGGTGGAGCGACCAACACGAACACGGGCGGCGCAAGCAACGGTGGGCGCGCGACATCCGGCGGCGCCCGAACGAGCGGGGGCGCAGGGCCCGTTTCGAGCGGTGGTTCGAGTTCGGGCGGTGCGCCGCAATCCGGCGGCACGGCCAACGGCGGCGCTTCCAGCGGCGGAACGCTGACGACCACCGGCGGCAGCGGCGGCAGCTCGGGCACGCCGAGCAGCTCGGGCGGTGCTGTCAGCGTTTCGAGCGGCGGAAATCCGAGCACTGGAGGAAGCCCGGTGACCGGCGGAATCCCGGGCACTGCGGGCTCGAGCGGCGGCGGTACGCCCACGACCGCGGTGACTGGGGGCGCTTCGGGTAGCAGCACGACTGCTGGCCAGCCCAACACGGGCACCGCGGGCAGCCCGCCTGCCGATCCGTTGTCCGACGATATCAACAATGGTTGCGGGCTCAGCAAAGGCGCTCCTCGCGCGGGCTTTACGGGCGTGATCGGACAATTCGCCCTGGCGCTCGTAGGCTTTGCCTTGCGCCGGCGTAGCCTGCGGCGGAGAGCGTCTTCTCACGAGGCATGAATACCAAGCTCCTGATCGACGCGATCGTCCACCAGACGACGGTGCTGATTGCGCAACTCTCCACGGCAGCTGGGATTCGAGCGCCGCTCGCGCATATCGCGGACCAAGTGTTCGTCGAGCTCTCGCGAGAGATCGAAGCCCAAGGCGTATCGCGCAAGGTGGCCGCGGACATGTTCGGCCTGGCCATTCGCACTTACCAAAAGAAGGTGCAACGGCTGACCGAGAGCGTCAGCGTGCGCGACCGCACCTTGTGGCAAGCGGTGCTCGAGCACTTGCAGGCGACCGGCGGCACTTCGCGGCGCGAGTTGCTCGACCATTTTCTACGTGATGATCCGGTCGTGGTCGGCTCGGTGCTTTCGGACTTGGTCTCGAATGGCCTCGTCTACAAGACCGGTTCGGGCGACAGCACGGTGTTCGGCCTGACCAAGGAGGTGGACCTGGCGCGTACGTTGCGCGAGCAACGGCGTGAATCGCTCGCGCCGGTGGTGTGGCTGCTCGTTTACCGCGCCCCCGGCATTACGCGCGCGGAGCTGCGCGAGCAGCTGCAGCTCGAGGACGAGACGCTCGCGGAAGCGCTCGCCGCGCTGGAAGCGCAAGGCCAAGTAGAGCGCGTCGGCGAAGGCGACGCGACGCAATACCGCGCCGAGCTGTTCGTCGTGCCGGTCGGTGCCGAGCACGGCTGGGAAGCCGCTGTATTCGACCATTTTCAGGCCGTAGTGCGCGCTATCTCGAGCAAGGTGCGAAAAGGCGTGGCGCGGTCAGCCGATGACAACGTGGTGGGCGGCGCCACGCTTTGCTTCGACATCCACGACGCGCACCCGCAGCGCGAAGCGGTGCTCGGTCTTCTGAAGCGGGTTCGCGGCGAGGTCAACGAGCTTTGGACCAAGGTGCAAGAACACAACGCCGAAAACCCGGTACCCGCGGAGTCGATCACGGAGGTATCGTTCTATTTCGGGCAGTGCCTGACCTTGCCCGATGGTGAATGACATGTGGCTCTCGGAGTTTCCTGTGATCGCGCGGCGGCAATGCCGGCTGAAGCGGGCCCGAGCCCTGCTCTTGGTGGCGCTGGCCGCGCTCGGCTGCAGCGAGCCGGGCAGCGCACCGAGCGAGGGTAGCAACTCGAACTGGTTGCTCGCCTGCGAGAGCGACGCGGAGTGTGGGTCCGCGGCGGCTTGCCGCTGTGGCGGGTGTACGCGCGAGTGCAGCTCGGACGTGGAGTGCGGCGGCCTCGAAAACGCCCGCTGCACGGCGGCGACCGAGAACGGGCGCGCGTCGCAGTGCCGCGGAGCGGAACAAGACTCGAGCTTCGGCATCTGTCTGCCGCGCTGCGAACCGGGTTCGTGCCTCGAGGGCCAGGCGTGCGTGCAAGGCTCGTGCGTGCTCGCAGCGCGGCCGAGCTCGGCCTTCTGCCAAGCGGTCCCCGCCCCCGACCAAGGCGCGCGAACCTGGGAGGATGAGCTCGTCCAAGCCCTGAACGAGGCGCGCGCCGCGGGTGGCGTGACGTGCGGCAGCGATCCTCCCTCGACCCCAGTAGGTGCGCTGCGGCTCGATGCGCGACTTTCCTGCGCGGCGAACGTGCTGGCAAGTGACCTCGAGGTGACTCGGGCGCAAAGCTTGACCGACTCGCTCGGTCGCAATACCGAAGAGCGCATGAACGCGGCGGGCTACCTGGACGACCAGTGGGCGGAGAGTTTTGCGTTTCAGGCGCGCTCGGCGAGCGATGCGGTCAACGTCATGCTCGCTGACTCGGGTTCCTGCCCCCACCTGGTCGGCGCGACCTATCGCGACGTTGGAGCCGCGCTCGTGGGTAGCGTCAGCGTGATCTCGATCGCCTCCGAATGAACGAGCGCGCTCAGGGGCTCGACACCTGAATATCGTCGTACTCCATGCTGATCGCTTTCTTGCTGCCGAGCGCGACGTAGCCGGCGGCGACCGGCGTGCTCGTGTCGGGATCGGTGACGCTGATCACCGGCATATCGTTGATAGTGAGCGTGAGGCTCACGCTGCCGGGCTTGCCCGAGACCTTGAATTTGAGCGCGTACCACGTGTTCACGGCCAGAGTCATGGTCTTGGTGCCGTTGGTCTCGTCCACTACATCCCCGTCCTTGTAGATGCCGACGGTGCCTTTGGCGCAAAGGCTGGCCATGTAGTTTGGGCTACTGCTGCCTTGCCAGCGCGCGATGATGCCGCCGCAGTTGGTGGAGCTGGTGCCCATGAAATCGAGGATTTTCACGCGAGCCTGGATGGTCACATCGGTCCAAGTTCCTACGCCCGAGTAGGCCCAGGCCTCGGTGCTCGCCTGCTGCTTCAGTACCTTGCTCCCGCCGTCGTCGATGACGCTGAACGAGTTGGCGGTCGCGAGCCAATTCGGGTTGGCGGTGAGGTTGCCGTCCTCGAACGTGTCGCACAGCACGAAGCCGGGACAGCTGCTCGCGCCCGCGCTGCCCGAAGCCCCAGCCGAGCCCGCACTCGCTCCGGAAGCACCGCCGCTGCCGCCGCCGGCCTTTCCACCATTCGTGCTGCCGCCCGTTGAGCCCGCCGCTCCACCTTTCGCTGCGCCTGCTGCTCCGCCTCCAGACGCGCCGCCTCCCGCGCCACCCGACGTGCCGCCGCTACTACCGCCGGTGTTCGATGCACTGCCTCCCGTGCTGCCGCCCGTTCCGGCACCGGCGCTTTGTCCGGCGCTTCCCGCCATCGGCGAGCCGCCGGTGGTGGTACCGCCGGTGGCAAGCACCCCGCCCGTAGTGAGGGTCGCACCGCCTGTCGCCACCGTGCCCCCGGTGGGGCGCGAGCCGCCCTGAGCCACCACACCACCCGTGCTGCCACCTTGCGCCGTGACCGCGGGGCGCGGCTGCGTGTTGTCGGTTGGAGAACAAGCGAGCGCGAGAGCTGCACTGGTTAGCGCGAGCGGCGAACGAAGTCGTGAGACGGTGATGTGGGGCATGTGCGCCTTCCTGCTGCAACTTGATTTCATGTCGCGGCGTGCCGCGCCGAAGCTCTGACGCCGACTGTCGCTACTCCCACGAGCCGCGCACCGAGCAGAGCCAGTGGTGACATGCGCGCTCTGCAAAAACCAGAGGACATCGCGGTGAATCAGCTGCGTTAGCAAACACGCGACGCGGTGAGTAAGAACAGATCCCTTATTCTCGAACTGCATATTGTCGCGAAGCGTTCCTTGCTTCGTATCGCGAAATCCCTACAATCGAGGCTGCGTCGTCGCGCGCCACGACGTGTGTGGTTGGCTGCATTCGACGCGAGCAAACGCGAGCTCGAAGATGAAGATGCACGCCCTCACCACGCGCAACAAACGCTCATTTGTGGCCGTTTTTCTGCTGTTTTTGCCGATCTTGGCGATGGTCGGCAGCTGTGCGCAACCCGATGGGACGCGCGCCGGCAGCGGAACTGGCGGCAGCTCCATGAGTACGCACACCGGCGGCAACTCGGTCAGCCTCACCGGTGGAAAAACCGGCGCTGGTGGCAATACGGGCATCGATCCCACTGGCACCGCGGGCAACTCGACCTGCGTTCCGATCACCTCCTGCGAAACGCCTGGTGGGCGCTATTGCGGAGTGATCGGCAACGGCTGTGTCGGCACGCTCGACTGCGGCATGGATTGCCCAGCGGGCTGGAGCTGCGACGCGACCACGCACCTTTGTGTCGGTGGCGCGGATTGCAAGCCCACGTACGCCTGCAACTTCGCGACCGGATCCTATTGCGGAAAAATTTCCGATGGCTGCGGCCACGCGCTCGAGTGCGACACCTCGTGCCCGACGGCCAAGTCCGGCTGGGTCTGCGACAAGAGTGTTTGCGTGGGTCCTGCCGGCGTGTGCACGCCGACCACCTGCGACGCGGGCGGCGGCGTGAAGTACTGCGGCACCATCGGCGACAACTGCGGTCGCGGCATCGATTGCGGCAACACCTGCCCCGCGGGCTGGAGCTGTCAGAACAATCTCTGCGTCGGCGGCCCGGATTGCAAGCGCCGCACCTGCACCGCCGACGGCGGCGCCAAATTCTGCGGCAAGATCGGCGATGACTGCGGAGGAGCCATCGATTGTGGAGATACCTGCGCGCAGCAAACGCCCGGCTGGGTTTGCGACACCACCAAAGGCGTGTGCGTGGGCGGCCCGGAATGCAAGCCGGTCGCCTGTGTCACGCCCGAGGGTGGGCAGTACTGCGGCGATATCGGAGACGGCTGCGGAAACACCCTCCACTGCGGCAATTGTCCCGGCGCCGGCACTTGCACGATGAACGTGTGCCCCTCTATCAAGTGCGACAAGTACTGCGCGGCGCAGGTCAAGTGTCCTGGCACCGCGACGACCAGCATCAGCGGCACGGTCTACGATCCGTCCGGCAAGCTGCCGCTCTACAACGTGATCGTCTACGTGCCGGACGCAGCGCTCTCCGCGATTCCCAAAGGGGCGTCGTGTGACAGCTGTTCGGCGTCGGTTTCGGGGCACCCGATCACCACCGCGCTCACCGATGCGGCTGGCAAGTTCACGCTGCAAAATGTGCCGGTCGGCATCGATTTCCCGCTCGTGATGCAGGTCGGCAAATGGCGCCGGCAGGTCACGATCAAGGCGTCCGAGGTGATGCAGTGCGCGAACGCCACCATCAACGACCCACAGCGGCTCCGCCTGCCGCGCAACCAGGCGGAAGGCAATCTACCGAAGATTGCCATCAGCGCCGGCGACGCGGATCGCCTGCAATGCCTGTTCACGCGGCTCGGCATCGACCCGGCGGAGTTCACGAACCCCGAGGGCAACGGCGCGATCAACATCTACAACGACAATTACAACGAGAACGGGACCGCGAGCTACACGAGCGGCGCGGCCTGGCCACCGTCGATCCCGCTCTGGTCGGACGTCAACAAGCTGATGACCTACGACGTGGTCTTGATGGCGTGCGGCGGCAGCAACGCGCGCTACGAGGTCTACTCGTCCAGCAACATTTTGACCGATCCCATGAAGCTGGCGATGGTCGACTACGTGAATCGCGGCGGGCGCGTGTTCGCCGAGCATTTTCACTACGGCTGGTTGAAGTCCTACCCGCCCAAGAAAGACCCGATCAAGTACATCCCGGGCAGCAACGACAACCCGGCGTCGATCGCGCCAGACGGGCACGCGCCCTTCACGGACGTGGCCACCTGGGTCGCGGGCAACGGCGACACGGACGGAATGAGCCGCACGTCGCTGATCGATCAGTCGTTCCCGAAGGGCGTCGCGTTCTCGACTTGGCTCAAGAACGTGGGTTCGACCGCTCCGGCCGGCAGCATTTTGCTGGAGAGCGACGTGAAGGAGACGGCCATCTCCGTGGTGCCAAACGTCTCGCAGCGTTGGATCTACGACCAGACCCCGTCTTCACTGGTGCACTACTTTACGTTCAACGCACCCGTCGGACAGCCTGCTGACAAGCAATGCGGGCGCTTCGTCTTCACCGGCGTTCACGTTTCCTCGGGCGCCGAGTCGGTGAGCGATCCGAAGAAGCCGGGCTTCCCCGACAACTGCCAAAAGCGCGACCTGTTGAGCCAGGAGAAGGCGCTGGCCTTCATGATCTTCGACCTTTCTTCCTGCCTCATTCCAGACGGCACGGTCCCGACGCCGCCTCCGGTCACGACCGGTTCGGCACCGCCTGCACCAGGCGCGCCAGCAGGCTCGCCGCCGCCGCCTCCGCCACCTCCGCCGCCTCCCCCACCTCCCCCGCCGATCGTGCCGAAGTAGGCTCGGACGGGACCGTTCCCGTCCGAATCGCTCGCGCCGCTCGACTCAGAGCGGCGCGGCTGGCCGATTGCCGCCACGCGCGGCGTTGCCACGGGAATCGCCGCCGTAGCGTTCGACGTAATCGTCGTAGTTGCCCTGCCAGTCGATCAGCCCCGACTCGGTAAACGAGAAAATCCGCGTCGCGAAGGTGCTCACCAGATCGCGATCGTGAGTCACGACCAGCGCGGTGCCTTCGTATTTCTGCAGCGCGTCGCCGAGCGCGATGATCGATTCGAGGTCGAGGTGGTTGGTCGGCTCGTCCAGCACGAGCACGTTGTCCTTGGTCAGCATCAGCTTGGAGAAGATCAGGCGCACGGCCTCACCACCCGAGAGCGCCTCGGTCGGCTTCATGCCCTCCTCGCCCTTGAACAACATGCGCCCGAGCAGCCCGCGGATCTCCTGCAGGTTCGCGCTCGGCTGAAACGAGTGCAGCCACTCGCTCACGGTCACGCCGCCCCGAATCCCTTCCCGGTGATCTTGCGCCAAGTAACCGATGCTGGTCTGGGTGCCCCACTCGATGCTGCCCGAATCCGGGGCAATCTCGGACATCAGCATTTTGCACAGCGTGGTCTTGCCCACGCCGCTGCGGCCGATAATTGCGATTTTTTCGCCCTTGGTCACCACCGCGCGGAAGCGCTCGCACACCGTCACCTCCGGCCAGCGCTTGGTGATGCTGTCGATGGTCAGGGTCTGCTTACTGGAGGGCTTCTTGACCAGAAACTGAATGAACGGGCGCTCGATGTTGGAGCGCTTCAAGTCGGTCAGGGATAGCCGCTCGATCTGCCGCTTCCGGCTTTGCACCTGCGACGCGCGCGTGCCGGCCGCGAAACGCGCCACGAAGTCCTGCAATTGCTCGATCTTCTTTTTGCGCTCCGAGTTGTCTTGCTCGATCTTGCCGCGCGACTGCGCTTTGGCCTCGACCATGTCGTCGTAGCCGCCGGTGTAGGTGATGATGGTCTCGTAGTCGATGTCGGCGATGTGCGTGCAAATCTCGTTCAGGAAGCGACGATCGTGAGAGATCGTGATCAGCACGCCTCGATAGTTCGATAGGAAGCGCTCGAGCCAACGAATGCTGTCGATGTCGAGGTTGTTGGTCGGCTCGTCCAGCAGCAGCGCGTCGGGATTTCCGAATAGGGCTTGCGCCAAGAGCACGCGCAGCTTGCGGCCACCCGCGAGCTCGCTCATCGTCTTTTCGTGGTCGCTTTCGGGGATCCCCAGGCCCGAAAGCAGCTCGCCCGCGTCCGATTCGGCGGTGTAGCCGTCCTCCTCCGCAATCACGCATTCCAGCTCGCCGAGCTCGGTGCCGTCCGCGTCGCTGAGCTCGCGTTTGGCCAGCAACGCTTCCTTGCTCTGCATGGCCGCCCACAGCCGCGCGTTGCCCATGATCACCACATCGAGCACGCGCCACGATTCGAACGCGAACTGATCTTGCTTGAGCACGCTGGTGCGTTCGGGGCGCTGGACCGTGCCGGTGTCAGGCTCCAGCTCTCCGGACAGAATCTTCAGGAAGGTGGTCTTGCCAGCGCCGTTCGGCCCGGTGATGCCGTAGCGGCGGCCCGCATTGAAGCCGACCGTCACTTCTTGAAACAGCTTCTTCTGACCGTACGCCTTGGTGACGTCCTGAACCTGGATGGTAGCCATGAGCGCCGCGCTACTAGCAGGTTCTGGGCCAAACAGCGCTCAGAACGGAAAAAATCTCGAAAAACTGGGCGGTTCAGGGACGAAGCTGCCGGTTCTGAGCGCTGCCTACCGCGGCGTGGGGGCGCGCGTGGGGTCCAGCACTTCACTCACCCGCCGCAGCAGCGCGTCTGGGGTGAGCGGCTTCTGGATGAACGCCATGTCGGCCTCCAAGATGCCGTGCTGCAGCACTGCGTCGTCCGTGTAGCCGGACATGCACAGCACGCGAAGCGCAGGACGCCGGGCCTTGAGCTCGCGGGCCAGCTCTGGCCCGCTCAGCCCGGGCATGACCACGTCGGTGAGTAGCAGCTGAATCTCGGCCAGGCGCTGCCCGGCGACCACGAACGCCTGGGCCGCGCTGTTCGCCTCCAGCACCGAGTAGCCGCCACGGCGCAGGATGCTGAGCACCACCGCGCGCACTTGGTCGTCGTCTTCGACGACCAGCACGGTTTCTCCGCGGGGACCCGGCTCGACGGCGGCAGGCAGGCGCGGCTCCGACGCGCTCCGCCCGCTACCCGCGCTGGGCAGATAGATGGTGAAGGTCGCGCCCAGGCCTGGTTCGCTATCGACGTAGATGCTGCCCCCGCTCTGCTTGACGATTCCGAACGCGGTAGACAGCCCGAGGCCGGTGCCCTTGCCCTGCTCTTTGGTGGTGAAGAAGGGCTCGAAAATGCGGCCCAGCGTGTCGCGGTCCATTCCGACACCGGTGTCGCTCACGGTGAGCTTCACGTGCGGCCCGGGCGACACCTCCACGTGCTCGCGCGCATATGCTTCGTCCAGAACGACGTTCCGCGTTTCGATCGTTAGCCGGCCGCCACGCGGCATGGCGTCGCGTGCGTTGACCGCCAGGTTCATTACGACCTGCTCGAGCTGCCCCACGTCCACGCGAACGCGGAACAGGTCCTGGGCGAGTGAGCTGTGAAGCTCCACGTCCTCACCGATCAGCCGGCGCAACATCTGTTGCAAGTTGGCCAAGACCTGGTTCAGATCCACCACGCGCGGCTCGAGCATTTGCCGGCGACTGAAGGCCAGAAGCTGCTTGGTCAGCCGCCCAGCGCGTTCCGCGGCGCGCATGATTTCTATCAAATCGCCATGCAGCGCATCGGTCGGCGCGAGCTGGCTCAGCGCCAGCGACGAGTAGCTCAGAATCGCCGATAGGATGTTGTTGAAATCGTGCGCCACGCCGCCTGCGAGTCGGCCCACGGCCTCCATCTTCTGAGACTGGCGCAGCTGCTGCTCGGTGCTCTCCAGCGCGCGCTCGGCGCGCACTCGCTCCTCGATTTGTCGTTCGAGCTGGGCGGTGCGGTCGGCGACGCGTTGCTCGAGCTCGCCGTAGGCCGCGCGCAGCGCGTCTTCGGCCTGCTTTTTCTCGGTGATATCGATGGATACGCCGAGCAAATGCCGCGCTCGTCCGTGCTCGTCCAAAAGCGGGATTTTGCGGGTGTGCAGCCAACGCTGACCGCCTTGGGTTTGGATCGGCTCTTCCGGAATATCGAGCGTCCCGGTACTCAAGACCTCACGATCCTTGGCGACGAAGAAATCCGCCTGGCTCGCCGGAAAGAAATCGTAGTCCGATTTGCCCAGCAGTTGCTCGCGAGGAAATCCGAGCAGCTCTTCGCCCGCCCGGTTGAAGCGCTCGAAGCGGAGGTTCTCCGCGTCCTTCATGAACACCATCGCCGGCATCTGCTCGATGATCGAGTCCAGGAAGCGAGTCAGCTGTTCGGCCTCCCCTTCGGCGACGCGCAGGGCGTCGCGATCTTCGAACACCACCGCGGCGGCCCGCTCCAGCACGGGGGTCGCGCGAATCCAGAGCGTGTGCCCACCGGTCACGCTCGACTTGACCAGACCGAAGTCGCGCGTGACGCGCTTGAGCGCCACCTCGAGGTAAGCCCTCGCGCGATCCGGGCTGCCCTCGGGAAATACCTGATAAAAATATGCACCCAGCTGCGGGCCGAGGTCGACGCCGAGCAGGCGAGACGCCGCGGGGTTGGCGTAAACGAGGCGCAGCGAAGCGGGGTCGCCGCTCTCCGCTGGCTCCCAAACGATCACCCCACTGGGCACCAGATCCAAAAGCGCCGCCGAAAGTTTGGGATCCATGGACAATCTTTTGGCGTCTCCTTCCGAAGCTCGAGCATAGCGCAGCCACCGGCGGGGCGACGAAGCTGCTGGGGTGGAGCCGCGCAGGCGCGCTGGCTGCAGCCAATTGCAGCATTCGCCTCTGCTCTCCGCGCTCGGATACAGAGCAGAGAGGCGCCAAACGTGGCGTCTTCACTCCTCCGCCTGCACGCTCGCATGGAGCGATGGCCAGGCGCCACCGATGCGCCGCATGCCCGAGCGGACCAGCAATCTCGAACCTCGCACGCCACGCTTGGCAGCCGGTTCTTGATTGCGGTTTTTTCGCTTGCCGTGCCCGTCTGATTGGCACGGATCGAACGACGCGCACAAGCCTCTGCGTGTATCGAGCGACCGCGCCTCGCGCGGCAAGCTCCACTATCGACACAACCGGAAGTAACGGCGTTCATCGACGTGCGCCGCACACAGTGCCAAGGTTTCTTGGTGCTTGGATAGCCGATGGCCGGCGCGCTGATATTGTCGCGACCTCCCGTCGCGCAATTGCAGTGTCAGCGTGCCCACCGGCTGGTATGACGCTTGCCCGTCAGCTGCGGCTCGACCAAAGCGTCCTCAAGTCGTCTTGCGAAAATCGCCACGTTGATTTGCGACAGCGCTCTCGATCCAGCGCACCCCTGCCGTGGGCGGTACCAAGCGGTTCTATTGGCGACCGACCTGAGGAACGGCCAGGAAACGCGGTCCAGGTTCCGTTAGCGATTGGGGACGACGGATGTCGCAATTTGGACAACGCGAGACTCCTTCGTGCAGTTGAGCACCGGAGCCAGCGAAAAACGCCTCAGGATGCGCTGCTGGGAGAAGATCTCGATCGAGGCGAAATGGTTCAAGCGTAACGCTGCAGCCTGAATTCGTTGGAATTTGTTCACATGATTCACGAAGAAACGCGACGAATTTCCAGACACGTTTGAACAGTGGCGGAAACGAACGGCCCTCGCGAGAGCGCGCGACTCGCGGGTGAAACTTGCGCGAGCGTGCAGAAGCAGGGAAGATTGCGCGAGCAAGGTGGTAGTCGAGCGATGGAGCACGACGAGTCAAGTAGTGTCCGCGAAGAATCCGCCACGCCGTCCAGTGGTGAGCGTGAGCTGAGCGCGCTCGATGCGGCCGCGCCCGAACCCGCGCAGAAGGCAGAGAGCGATGCTTCGAGCGAGGCCGCGTTCAGCACAGAGGCCGCGCCCGGTGCAGAGGCCGCGCTGAGTGGGGAAGCGGTGGCCGGAGTGGAGGTTGAGCCTCCAACCGTAAAGGCAGGCAGCGGCGAATACCCGCACGCGAGCGAACCGGCGCTCGACGCGGAGGCCGCCCGTGACACCTGGAACGGCGCCGAAGCGCCAACCGAACAAGAAAGCAAGGGCGCAGACAGCGCACAGGGCCAGGTCGAGCCTACAGCGCTCGAAACTCCGGGCCTTCAGAACGAGGACGGTGCCAGCGAGGCCGGTGCTAGCCAGGCCGGTGCTAGCCAGGACGGTGCCAGCGAGGCCGGTGCTAGCGAGGCCGGTGCTAGCGAGGCCGGTGCCAGCGAGGCCAGTGCCAGCGACGAAGGCCCGGCGAGCGAGGAAGTCCCGACGGAACGTGCACCGAACGTCGAGGCCAAGCTCGAGACCGATGTCGAGACCGCAGTCGTCGCGAGCGAGGAGTCGGGCGCGGACAGCGCCGCGTCAGCAAGCGCCGTTGCTGACAGAGATTCGGTCATTCCGATCGAATCGCGTGACTTCGTCGTGGATTCGCCGGAGCGGCAACGGCGTTTGCCCAGAGCGCCCGCGCGACCTCAAGCACACGCGCAGGCGTCACCACAAGGTACGGAGTGGCTGGACGATCTCCCGCACAGCTCCGGCACACCCACACTCGCTGCGCTGGTGCAGCGCTCCGAAAGTGAAAGGCCACCCACGCCGTCGATTCCGAGCGAGCTGCTCGCCAACCACGGGTTCGATCTGGGAACACACGACTGGGACGTGCCGCTCGTGCGAACGCCAACGAGCGACGCCCCGGTCGTGAACGGCAGCGAGGCGCCGCGTCCGGCGGCAACCAACCGCACTTCGATGGCGGTGGTGATAGCGGCCGTGGCGGCTGCAGCGTTTGCGGCCGGTCTTTCGGTTCGACGCCCGGCACCAGTAGTGACAGGCACCGAGCCCACGACGCATCGAATCGTCGAGACGTCCCCCAACATCCAGGCAGCCAAGCCTGCCTTGGCGGTCGCGCCGCCCGAGTTCGCGATCGAACCCGCGGCTCCCGAACAAAGCCCAGCCTCACTCCCGCTCGCCGTCGTTCCGGCTAAGAGCGCGGAGGCAGGCGAAGCAGCAAAGCCCGAGGTCGCGCCGCCGTCGGCCGCTGCAGCCCCTGACGTCGCGTCAACGGCTCCTCCAGCGAACGCGGCCACCACGCCCGTCGCCGCAGTGCAAGTTTCTGCGCCAACAGCCGCGCGTGCCGCGGAGGTCGCGCCGGCGACACCAAGAGCCGAAACGGCGGACGCCAAGCCGACCAAAGCCAAGCAGAGTCCGGAGCCGGCAGCAGAAGAGCAACCCGCGGGCGCGGCCTTCGACGCTCGCGCCGCGGAATCTGCAATCACTGCGGCCGCGTCGCGTGCCGCTTCGTGTAAGCAGCCGGGTGATCCGAGCGGCGTTGCAGTCGTTACCATCACCTTCTCGCCCTCCGGCCGAGCCACCACCGCAAACGTCGCGGGTGAGCCGTTTGCGGGCACCGCAACCGGCGGCTGCATCGCAGCGACCTTGCGCGCCGCGCGAGTTCCCGCCTTTTCGGGCGACTACGTGACGGTCAAGAAGACCGTGAAAATCGACTAGCTCGAGTCGGTCGTCCGGCAAACCAGCCTGGAACATCCGCTAACGATGAATGAGGGGTTGCGGTGGAAGCAGGTGTGCGCGAGTTTGTGCGCTCAATGGTCGACGTGATTGCATTTACCGATGGGGGCTGCCGGGGAAACCCCGGGGTCGGCGCTTGGGCTTTCCTGCTGGTCGACATGAAGACACGCAAGGCGCTCGAGCGAGCCGGTGGCAATCCCGACACCACCAACAACCGCATGGAAATGCAGGCGGCCATCGAAGCGCTGCAGGCCGTGAAACAAGACGGGGCCAGCGTGCTGGTCGTGAGTGACAGCAAATACTTGATCGGGTGCTGTACGCAGTGGATGGCAGGTTGGAAAGCGAAGGGCTGGAAGCGCAAAGGCGATCCGCTCAAGAACGTCGATCTCCTGCAGCAGCTGGACACCCTGATTGCACCACGCAAAGTGACGTTTCGTTGGGTCGCGGGGCATTCCGGTCACGCGGGCAACGAGCACGTCGATCGCCTGGGCAACGAAGCGATGGATCGCATCGAGCTCGGGCGCGACCCCGCACATGAGCGTCGCTTCGAGTGGTCAGGGCCCCTGGCTTGAACGCGCTGCGTAAGCTCCCAGAGTTGCGGGGGCGGCCGGCTTGAGCTAGATAGGGGCCGTCACGAGCTTTTCGAACGAGCTCGCCCTCGCGCTGCCAGGTCGTTTTTCGGCCCGCAGCCCGGGTTGTAGCGAGAAAACCGGCTGAAATGCACGTGCGGGCGCCGCCCAACAATCGGCAGCGCCGTGCTCTTCGGCAAATTCTGCGGCACGCAGGCGAAGGGCTCCGTTCCGTGCGCGCCGCAAGACCGAGTGTAAAAGCGTGAGTTTCCCCCCTCGGCGACGACCCGATTCGTCGCGTCCCCCATCTCCATCGCGCGATCAGCGTGGTTCCTCCTTTTCGCCTGCTTCTCGTAACCCTGTAAGTGACGCGCGCGGCGGCGGTCCGCGGCCGTTCGAGCGACGCGCGTCGTCAGGTTCAGACAACCGCGGCGCAGGTAACCAAGCGCCGCGTGCTTTTCAGCGCGGCGGCGCTTTTCAGCGCGCCGATGCTTCCCCCGATCGCCCGCGTTCCGCGTTTGCCGAACGCAGCCGGACCTCAGGCCCCAGTCGCGAGCAAAACCGCGGCCCATCGCCCCGGTGGCAGCCACGCGCTGCCTCCCCGGAGCGCCACCGGGATGGCCCCCAACCCGGCCAGCGCAACGGCGCACCAAGCTTTCAGCGCAACGCTTCCGCCGGCCACGACCGCGGAGCCCCGCCCCAACGCGAACGCAGCGGTCGTGACGATCGTTTCCGGCGTGAGGGCGATCGTGCCGGGTTCAGCGCGCCGCCGCCGCGTGCGGAGGCGATCCCCGCCGAGCTCGAAGCACCGCGCGTACACGCCGCGAGCGCAGCGCATTCCGACGAAGCAGTCGCGGCTTCGCCGTTCACGGCTCTCGGAGTCGCTCCGGGCTTGGTGCGCGCCGTGCTTCACGAAGGCTACGAGACGCCGACACCGATTCAGCTTCAGACGATCCCGTCGGTGCTCTCGGGCCGCGACGTGCTCGGCTGTGCGCAGACCGGTACCGGCAAAACTGCCGCTTTCACCCTGCCGCTCTTGCAGCGACTCGATCGCTCGCAAGCACCGGGCTCGGTCCGCGCGCTCGTGCTTTCGCCAACACGCGAACTCGCGGCGCAGATCGGCAGCCGCGTGGCGGCTTACGGGCGTCACCTCGGCCTCCGGCACACGGTTATCTACGGCGGCGTGGCGCAGCGCGCTCAAGAGCGCGAGCTCCAGCGCAAGCCGGAGGTTCTGGTCGCCACGCCCGGGCGCCTGCTCGACTTGATGCGTCAGGGCCTGATCAACCTGCGCGCGCTCGAAATTCTGGTGCTGGATGAAGCCGACACCATGCTCGACATGGGCTTCATCCACGACGTGCGCCAAATCGTCGCGGCAGTGCCGAAACAGCGCCAGACGCTGCTTTTCTCCGCCACAATGCCGGCCCCGATCGAGGCGCTTTCGCGCAGCATTCTGCAAGATCCAGTGCGCGTCTCGGTAACCCCGCAAACCATGACCGCGGAAACGGTCGAGCAAGCGGTATACTTCGTGGACAAGCCGGAGAAACGCTCGCTGCTCGAACGTGTGCTGGCAACCGCGGGCGTGGAACGCGCGCTGGTGTTCACACGCACCAAGCACGGCGCGGATCGCGTCGCCAAGCAGCTGGTGCGAGCTGGCATCGAAGCCGCCGCCATCCACGGCAACAAGTCGCAGAACGCGCGCGAGCGCGCACTCGAGGCTTTTCGTCGCGGAAAGACCAACGTGCTCGTGGCCACCGACATCGCGGCGCGCGGCATCGACGTTCAAGGCGTTTCGCACGTCATCAACTACGACTTGCCGAACGTGGCCGAAAGCTACGTGCACCGCATCGGCCGCACGGGTCGCGCCGGCGCGGTTGGCCAAGCCATCTCCTTCTGTGATCAGGAGGAGCGCCGCCTACTCGTCGACATCGAGCGCCTGATTCGACGTCGAATCCCGGTCGGCAGCGAAGTACCGAGCGCGTAGCCAACGCGGACACCCCGGCCCCCGGACCTAGCTATTCGGGGGCTGAATTGGGTGGCATCACGGCCTCCCCGGCCGGGTAGTTCAATGGCAGTGGCGCCCGCGCGCGATCCCTGAGCAAACTATGAATAGTTACGGCTTGGGCGCACCGGAAACCCGCGACCGCGAACGCACATGTCCCTATTGGAAGTCAGCCGAGGCCGCTTCGTCATCTCGACGGATCCCAAGCGCCTCGATCTGGAGGGGATCCACGCGACCCTGAGCGCTTCGTACTGGGCCGAGGGCATCTCTCGCGAGCGGGTCGCGCGCGCGATCGAACACTCGCTCTGCTTCGGACTCTATGATCTGGAGAAGCAGATCGGTTTTGCTCGCGTGATCAGCGATTACGCCACATTCGGATATTTGGCGGACGTGTACGTGATTGCCGAATACCGCGGTCAGGGGCTCGGAACTTGGCTCATCGAGGTCGTGCGCGCACACCCCCGGCTCACCGACTTGCGTCGTTTCATGCTCGCCACGCGGGACGCACACGCACTCTACCGCCGTCACGAGTTCGCGCCGCTCTCACGCCCCGAACGCTTCATGGAGATTTTTCGGGAGGACGCGTACCGCTCAGTCGAGCTACCGCCATTCGGCGTCGAAGCCACGCTGTCGCCCCCTGGGGTGGCCCCCATCAGCGAAGGCACGATCATCAGCTTCCAGCGCCCGGTGGAGTGGACCTCTCCGCCCGAGTCGCGGCCGCCGTCGTCGGAGTCCCGGCCACCTTCGCCAGAACCCGGGCCAGCGTCTGCGGCGGCCGATAGAGCCAACTCAGA
This sequence comes from Polyangiaceae bacterium, assembly GCA_035549735.1. Lineage (GTDB taxonomy): Bacteria > Myxococcota_A > Polyangia > Polyangiales > Polyangiaceae > PMG-095. The sequence continues at coordinate 220,091 of DASZQI010000084.1, forward strand.
GGGAAATTCCGATGACGCGCTGCCAGTGAGAGTGCGCCCACTTTCGGTCAATGAGGGCCCTCTGTTGCGGGAATTGCGGCTAGGCGCGCTACACGACTCTCCCCACACCTTCGGGGAAAGGCTGGAAGACGCCCTGAATCGTCCGCGCGAAGAGTGGGACGAGCAGGCACGCACTCTCACCGATCCCGAAGGTCCTCGGGTGTTCGTGGCCGAGGTCGATCAGAAACCGGCCGGGCTGGTGCTGGCGGTCGAAGACCCCAATGATCCGCAAGTCTGCCGCGTAGGTGGCATGTGGGTAAACCCGACCCAGCGTCGGCGCGGCGCGGGTTCGTGGATGCTCGACGCGGTCGTGAATTGGGCGCGAGAACGAAAGAAGCAGCACCTCAGGCTGTGGGTGCAGGAAGATTCGGCATCGGCCCGGGCACTCTACGAATCGTTTGGGTTCGCTTACACTGGCGCTAGAAAGCCATTTCCTCGCGAACCATTGCGGCGATTGCTCGAGATGGATCTCACGGTGGAGCCCGAGTGAGATCTAACGCCGCGCGCCACTCGCCATAACGCATCGCACGCGAGCGTGGTTCAACCAGGGCCCGCGACAGGGCTTCATGGCCGTTCCATCGAGTTGGCCTCATACTATGATTGTGGCTTTCTTCACCCATAATCTCCTGGTCCTTTCGGACCTGCACCTGGGCAGTGATCTGGTGCATCACGCGCAGCCGGACGCGCCTCGACGCGCCCGCGCAAGCCAACGCCGAAACCGGGATTTGGTGGGATTTTTGGACCATTACCGCGAGCACCCGCAAGGCGGCCGCCCGTGGCGTCTGGTAATTGCCGGTGATTTCATGGATTTCGCGGGCATGAGCGTGATGCCCGACGTGAGCTACGAGACCGCGCCCACGAGCGAAGAGCTTGCGCATGGCTTAGGCGGCGCTCCTGATCACACGCTGGCCAAGCTCGAGCTATTGATGGAGCACGAGCAGAGCGTGATGGCGAGCCTCGCGCGTTTCGTGGCAGCGGGCAACTCGCTCGTGGTCGTGCGCGGCAATCACGACGTGGACTGGCACTGGGAGCCGGTGCAGGAGGCGTTTCGCAAGAAACTCTTGGCCCACGCCACGTTCCCCGAACATCAGCTCGAATTCGCGCCGTGGTTTTACTACGAGGAAGGGTTGGTGTTCATCGAGCATGGCCACCAGTACGACCCGTATTGCAGCTTCGAACACGTGCTGCACCCGGTTTCACCGTTCGATCCGCGTCGCACCATGCGTTCGCTGTCGGACGTGCTCTTGCGCTACGTGGTGCGCCCGACGCGCGGCATGACCGAGGCCGGTCACGCAGCAGCCGGCATTCTCACCTATCTGCGCTTCGCTTTCGGGCTCGGTGCTCGCGGCATGCTGCTCCTGGCCAAGCGCTTCGTCGCGGCCACGCGCGCTCTGATCGACCTGTGGCAAGAGCACGTGAGCGACGCAACCGAGTGGGTGCGTGGCGAGCAGGAGCGAAAGCTGGCTGTGCTCGGGCGTCTGCATCGCATTCAGCTCGACCGCTTGCGCGGGCTTTTGCGGCTGCAGCGGCCGCCAATCACCAAGAGCTTGCTCGCGCTGCTGGCGAGCGTGATGCTCGATCGCGTGCTGCTCGGAGCGCTCGGCGTGGTCGCGGTGTTGGTGGTGTTGCTCAGCGTGGAGTCGACCGCGATCGCGTTGTCGATAGTAGCGGCGGTCGTGGCCTCGCTGGTCGGCCTCGGCGCGGCCTGGCGCCGGCTGCGTGATACGCTGGAACCGAGCGCGGAGCTGCGCGAGCGCTCGGCCCTGGTCGCGCGGCTCTTTCCGGCTGCGTTCATCGTGATGGGCCACACTCACTTACCCGAGAAGCAGCCAACCACCGAGCACGCGACGTACGTGAACCTCGGTGCGTGGGCGGAAGACGAAGTGGAAGACGGCTTGGTCCCGAATCTTCCCGCTACGCGCACGCACCTCCTCGTCACGCGCGTCGAAGATCGTCCAGTTGCGGAGCTACTCGCCTGGCATCCGAATGGTCCTCTGCCATACGGCAACGAATCGACGAAAGGGCGCCCCAAGGAGAGCTGAACGCGCGCGGGGCGGCGCTCGGGACCATGAGCAATTTCAGTGAGTTTTCCAGTCTCGACGCGGTCGCTCTGGGGGAGCTCGTGCGCCGGCGGGAGGTCACGCCGCTCGAACTGGTGGAAGCGGCGATAGAGCGCATCGAGCGCTTGAACCCACGCCTGAACGCGGTCGTGGCCAAGCTCTACGACGACGCGCGCGCGCGTGCCGGCGCGCCGCTGCCCCAAAGTCGCGTCTCCGGCGTGCCCATGCTGTTGAAGGACCTGCTCTCGGCCGTAGCGGGCACTCCGTTCACCTCGGGTAGCCGGCTGTATCGAGGTTTGGTCCCGGACTACGACGCCGAGCTGGTTCAGCGCTATCGCCGCGCTGGGCTGCTCGTGCTCGGCAAGACGAGTACCCCGGAGTTCGGCCTCTTACCCGTCACCGAACCGGTCCTGTTCGGTGCCTGCAGAAACCCATGGGACCTCCGGCGCACGCCCGGTGGGTCCAGCGGCGGCGCTGCGGCCGCCGTGGCGTCGGGCATGGTGCCGGTAGCCCACGGCGGTGACGGCGGCGGTTCGATTCGCATCCCCGCCTCTTGCTGCGGCCTATTTGGATTGAAGCCGAGCCGGGGACGAAACCCGGTCGGGCCCGACGCGAGCGAGCATTGGCTCGGCCTCGCCATCGAGCACGTGCTCACACGCACGGTGCGCGACAGCGCCGCGCTGCTCGACGTGAGCGCGGGCCCGGAAGCCACTTCTCCCTACTGGGCCCCGCCTCCAGAGCGCTCCTTTTTCGAGGAGGTCGGTGCGCCCGTCGGCACGCTGCGCATCGCGGTCAGCCAGCGGCCGCAACTCAGCGGCAAAGTCGCACCCGACTGCGTGCGCGCTTTGTGGGACACCGCGGGCTTGTGCCGCGAGCTCGGCCACGAGGTGGAAGAGGCCTCGCCCAACGTCAACGCCGACCGCTTTTCGCACGCCTTCTTTACCGTCATCTGTAGCTCGGTGGCCGCGGGCATCGAGCGCGCGGCTCGCGAGCTCGGTCGAAGGCCGAGCCGCGACGAGCTCGAGGTAGCCACCTGGCTCGCCGGTCTGCTCGGCGCCGAGCTATCCGGCGGTCAAGCGGTCGCCGCGCTGCAGGATCTCCAAGACATTGCCCGCGACACACACCGCTTCTTCGAGCGCTATGACCTGCTACTGACCCCGACGCTCGGCAGCCCGCCCTTGCGCATCGGAGAGCTCGAACCGCGCGGCGCCGAGGCCCTGGCGCATCGCACGATCGTGAACCTCGGGCTCGGCTCCGTGCTCAAGCTGAAGCGGGTGATTCAGGCCACGGTCGATCGCGTGTTCGAGTTCGTGCCCTTCACCCCGCTCGCCAACGTGACTGGCCAGCCCGCGATGAGCGTGCCCCTGTTCTGGAGCCAGGCAGGCCTGCCGATCGGTACTCAGTTTACGGGCCGGTTGGGCGCGGAGCCCACGCTGTTCCGGTTGGCCGCGCAGCTCGAAATGGCTCGGCCGTGGTCGAACCGGCGGCCGCCGCTACACGCAGACGCCAAAATCTAGGAAGCTCGTGGCCGCATGGCCACACGCTACGTGCTCGCTTGGGATCTCGGCACCTCGGGAGCCAAGGCCGGAATCGTCACCCCAGAGGGTGATGTACTCGGCAGCGAGTTCGAGCCCGTAGAGCTGCTCCTGTCGCCGGGCGGCGGCGCCGAGCAGCGCCCCGACGACTGGTGGCGCGCGCTTCGTGCCGCAACGGAGCGCCTGCTGGCTCGCGACTTGGCGCCACGCGCCGCCATCGCCGCGATCGGTGTTACCTCGCAGTGGTCTGGCACCGTCGCGCTCGACAGCGCTGGTAAGCCACTGATGAACGCCATGATTTGGATGGATTCGCGGGGCTCGGTGCCGGTCCGACGTCTGAGCGGTGGCTTCCCCGCGGTCGCCGGCTACGCGCTGCCGAAGCTCTGGCGCTGGGTGCGTCTCACTGGCGGTGCACCGGGGCACTCCGGCAAGGATCCGGTCGCGCACATCGCGTGGCTGCGCCAAAACAGACCGGACCTGTACTCGCGCGTTCACAAGTTCCTGGAGCCGAAGGATTACCTGACGTTCCTGCTGACGGGTCGCATCACGGCCACGTTCGATTCGATTGCGCTGCACTGGGTGACCGACAATCGTGATCCGGCCCACATCCACTACGAAGATTCACTGCTACGGCTGGCAGGGCTCGAGCGCTCGCAGCTGCCCGAGCTGGTGGCCGCGCCCAGCATCATTGGGCCGATTTTGCCTGAACATGCCGAGCACTTTTCGCTTTCGCCAGAGGTCGTGGTGACAGGATCGACGCCGGACGTGCATTCGGCCGCGATCGGCGCGGGCACGACCCAGAACTTCGCAACGCACCTGTACATCGGAACTTCGGCCTGGCTCGCCTGCCACGTACCCAAGAAAAAAACGGACATCGCTCACAACATGGCCTCCTTGCCTTCGGCGATACCGGGCCGCTACCTGCTGGTTAGTGAACAAGAAACCGCTGGAGCTTGCCTGACTCACGTTCGAGACAAACTGCTATTCGCCAGTGATGACCTCTCGCTCGGCGCCGCACCAGCGGACTACTTTCAGGCCTTCGATCGGGTGGCGCAGCGAGCGCCCGCAGGCAGCCGCAAGCTCTTGTTCCTGCCCTGGCTGTACGGCGAGCGTGCACCAGTCGAGGACCGCGCGCTCCGAGGCGCCCTGTTCAACTATTCACTGGAACACGAACGCAGCGACCTGGCGCGCTCGGTGCTCGAAGGCGTAGCGTTCAACCTACGCTGGCTGTTTCAACACGTGCAGGGGTTCATCGGGCAGAGCATCTCCGAGCTGCGCTTCATCGGGGGCGGGGCAGACTCCGCGTTGTGGAGCCAGATTCTCGCGGACGTGCTCGGCTGTCGCTTGCTCAAGCTGCATGCTCCGCGGCTGTCCAATCTGCGAGGCGCCGCGTTCATCGCGTTCGTCGCCTTGGGCGAGCTCGATTTCGACGCCATCCCGGGCCGCGTGCGCGTCGAGCAGACCTTCGAGCCCAACCTGCGACACCAAAAGTTGTATCAAGAGCTCTTCGGCGAGTTTCAGGAGCTGCTGCGCAGGAACCGCCCGGTCTTTCATCGCCTCAACCCGAGCGGGCTCGAAGCACCCACGGGGGCGAAATGACCAGCTCGGACAAGCGCTTTCGGCGAGTGCTCGGACGCGCGCGTACGCGCCTGTTCGACTATGCCTTCGAGCGCGCGCAGCACATCGGCCCCATCAAGAAGCGCATCGAAAGCACCTTCGAGTCGCTGCTCGCGCCGACCAACGAGGGGCTGCGCCCGTACCGCGATCTGACAACGCACCGAAGCTTGCCTGCCGAGGGCCTACCGCGCGCGGCGCTGCTCGAGCTCGTGCGCTCGCTGAGCGAACGCGAGCAGAGCCACTGGCAGGGCGGCGAGGCTTCCGGCGCCGTGTATCACGGCGACCCCGAGCACATCGCGTTCAGCAACCAGATTTACGCGCTGACCGCGCAGGCGAACCCGCTGCACACCGATATTTGGCCGAGCGCGCGCAAGTTCGAAGCAGAGATCGTGGCCATGACCGCGAACATGCTCGGCTCGCCCAAGGACGAAAGCACGCCCGAGGACGAACGCATTCACGGCACCGTAACGTCGGGCGGCACCGAAAGTATTTTGCTCGCGATGAAAGCCTACCGCGACCGAGCTCGGGCGGCGCGGCAGCGCGCTCGTGTGCAAATCGTCGCCCCGGAAAGCGCCCACGCCGCCTTCGACAAAGCGGCGCAACTGTTGGATCTGACGCTGATTCGCGTGCCGTTGGGGCCGGATTATCGGGCGGACGTCACCTCCATGCGCCGCGCGCTCGGCCCGCGCACGCTGGTCGTGGTGGGCTCGGCGCCGTCGTTTCCGCATGGCGTGATCGATCCGATCGCAGAGCTCTCCCAGCTTTGTCGGGAGCATCAGCTCGGCTTGCACGTCGATGCGTGTCTCGGCGGGTTCTTGCTACCCTGGGCGCGCAAGCTCGGCTATCCGGTACCCGAGTTCGACTTCTTGGTTCCAGGCGTGACTTCGATTTCCGCGGACACGCACAAATACGGTTTTGCGGCCAAGGGTACTTCGGTAGTGCTCTATCGCGGCGCAGAGCTCAGTCGTCACCAATACTTCGTGAGCACCGATTGGTCGGGAGGGCTGTATTTTTCGCCCACTCTGGCGGGCAGTCGGCCGGGCGGGCTGAGCGCTGCCTGCTGGGCCAGCCTGCTCAGCATCGGCGAGAGCGGCTACATGACGACCACTCGCAGCATATTGGAAGCTGCAGCCGCCATTCGTCGGGGCATCGAGAGCATTCCAGAGCTGTACGTGCTCGGTGATCCGCTCTGGGTCATCGCCTTTGCCTCGCGCTCGCTAGACATTTACCGCGTGCTCGATGAAATGAGCCTGCGGGGCTTCAGCTTGAACGGCCTGCAACACCCGGCCAGCGTGCACCTGTGCGTCACGTTGCGACACGCCCAACCCGGCGTGGTCGAGCGCTTCCTTTCCGCGTTACGCGAATCGGTCGAGGTCGTGCGCAGTACGCCCGCCAGCAAACAAGGCATGGCGCCAATCTATGGCATGGCCGGCTCTTTTCCGGCGCGCGGCGCGATCGCCGAGCTCCTGCGTCGTTACGTCGAACGACTATACCGACCTTGATCGACTGGAAATCGTTGGGATCGTCTCTGCGCTCCGGCGAGAGCGGCGGAAGACGACACCCCCTCTCGCATGTGGTGGCAAGGGCTACTCCTCTTCTCGGGTCGCCTGCCGCGGTCAACGGGGCTTGCTAGAGTTACGGCTTACCGTCCTCGCGTGTGTGGAGATGCAGACCGGCGAGAGGCTAGCCCCAATCGACGAGGCTCCATTCGATATCGTTCGAGTGGATGAGGACTTCACGGCGCCCGCCCTTTCGAGCGCTGAGCTCTTGCAATCACTGCTGCTGATCGAGAGCCAGGTCCGAGAACTAGACCTGCGAGCCGCCGAAGCAGATACGGTGCGCGGGCAGTTGATCATGAGTCGACTGCAAACGCTGCTCGAGGGCGCGATTGACTCGCTACTCGCCTTGCAGAGCCACGAGGATCGGGAAGCGAGCCTCGATCCGTTCGCAGCCGAAGGCTCCGACTGGTTCTCGCAGTACACGCCGATCCTCGCGCCGCCGAAAATCGCGGACATCTGCTTCGCGGGAACGTTCGAACTGAAGCGAGCACTGAACGCGCTCTCCGAAGCGCAGACCGTCGAGCAGCTATTGCCGGCGGCAGAAGCGGCGCGCCGCAAGCTTCGGCGCGCGCTGCGCGCCGTGCTCGGTGCTCAGCAGGCAATGGGGGGCGAACCGGCAACACTCGACTTCGATCGGACCCTGCTGGCAGACCTCGAATCGGCTCTCGCAGTCCGTCGCCTCTACGCGCGCTTGCGCGAAGGCCTCAAACGTCCGAGCGACGACGACGCGGATTCGTTGCTGAACGCGCTGCGCTACGCGGCGGGGGCGCTGGCGTTGCTCGTGGCCTCGCCGGAATACGACCAGGTTCGCGCTGCGGATCGCGCGCTGCTTCGTCGCCTGCGCGAGCGTGCCCTCGACTGGGCAAAGAACGGCAGACGACGAGAGCCCGGCCTGCAGTTGCTCGAAGACATTTGGACTTGCGCAGGCCTTCTGCGCGGTATCAATCAGCGGCAGGAGCTGCGGGCTCACGATATTGCCTTGATCAGCGAGCTTTGCGCGGACGAAGGCTGCGACCCGAGCGACTGGCTGCGGCGGTTGGAGCCGCTCAGCGGGCTCGACGAACGCATCGACGCGCTCATCGAGCAAGGCCGCGACGCACCCACCTCCGAGCTGGTGCAAGAAGGCCGCCGGCTACTCGTGACGATGATTTGATCCAGCGGGAAGACTCGCGAGTCAGCGACCTACCGGAAACTTTGCGAGTTTGTATTGCAGCGTCCGGCGATGAATTCCCAGCACTCGCGCGGCTTTGGACACGTTCCCGCTGCACTCGCGCAGCACTCGCTCGATGTGTTCGCGTTCGATCCGCGCGAGCGACGGTGTCTCGAACGCGGGCTCCGCGCTCTCTTCTACGCCCGCGGGCTCCGGCAACAGCGCGGCCAAAATTCGGTCTGCATCGCAGGGTTTGGTGAGGTAGTCGCGAGCCCCGAGGCGCATGGCTTCGACCGCAGTGGCGATGCTGCCGAAGCCGGTCAGCACGACCACAGCGCAGTCTGGAACCTGCTTTCGTAGCTGCCGCAACACCGCGAGGCCGTGTTGTCCCGGCATGCGTAGATCGACCACCGCGCCGACGACCCGCTTCGTTTGCGAAATCGAGTTTGCCTCGTCGTAGCCGCTCGCGCCGAGGGAGGTCAGTCCGCGTTGCCGGAAGGCTTGCACCAAGCGCTCTCGGAAGCGCTCGTCATCATCGACGACCAAGACGTCGACCAGCTCGGCAGGCGACTCGGCATCCCCCGCGTGCGCGGTCGAGTCCGCGGCGGTCACGCGGCCCCCCGTGGCAAACGCAGCGTCGCGCGCGTTCCCCTGCCGGGCTCCGACTCCAGCAGCAGCTCGCCACCCTGACTTTCGGCAAACGCGCGGGTCAGAAACAGACCGAGCCCTAGACCTCGTCCGGGGTCCTTGGTGGTGAAGAACGGTTCGCCAGCGTGTGCGAGCACCTGCGACGGCATTCCCACACCCGCATCCTCGACGCAAATACGGACGCCTGCCTCATCGCAATCCAGAGAAACCCCGACATTGCCAGCGGCGCCGCTGGCGTCTATCGCGTTTTTTACCAGCGCGTAGATCGAGTGACTGAACTCGTCTATCGGCGCTTGAATCGTGGGGATGTTTGCGCCCGCCCGGACGACGATTCGCTCGCCTTGATCCGAATCGAAGCGCGCGCGCAGCAGGCGTTCCAGCTCGGCAGGGGAAATCGCAACGGCTTCGCCCAGCTCGAAGCCTGCACGCGAGCCCATTTTGGCCAGAATCTCGTGGCAACGCTCGACCTCGGCGGAGATCAAGCGCGCGTCCGCGACCAGCGCTGGCGCGTCGGACGGCGCAGCAAGCGCCATCTCGTGCGCGGCCACCGCGATGGTACCGAGCGGCGTGCCGAGCTCGTGCGCGGCACCCGCAGCCAATGTGGTGAGCGAAGCCAGGCGGGCGTTACGCGCGGCCCCCTCGCGCAGCGCCGCGATGTGCTCACGTTGGGCCGAAATCGTGGTCGCGACGCGTCGGACGAAGAACGCAATCAGCGCAGCCGCGAGCGTGAAGGCGACCCACATGCCTTGCAGGTGATGGGCCCAGTGATTCGGCCCCGACTGCATGGGTGCAACCGGCAGCACGAACAAGGAGCCGAAACAGGCGATGCAGAGCCCCGCAATGCTCATCGTCCAGCCCGCGCCCAGCACCACGGCGGCGAGCGTGATGTGCACGAGATAGAGCACCGAGAACGGGTTCATCGCGCCACCCGAAAAGGCGAGCAACGCAGTGAGCAAAATCGTGTCCAGCGCGAACATCCCGCCCACGACCGCGCTGGCCGAGGTGCTGTCGGGTTTCCTTCTCAGCCAGTGCCAAAGCACGAAGTTCGATGCCCCGACGCTGGCGATGATCAACGCGAGCGGCAGCTCCGACAGTCGAATCCCGAACCAAAATCGCGCGCACACGAGCGCGACCACTTGGCCGCCGAGCGACAGCCAGCGCAAGCGCACGAGCCACGGCAAGCTGGCCTGCGGTTCCAGGTCTTTCCGCATGGCGAATGCCTTGAGCGAGGCGCTGTGCCCCGTCAAGCCGCACCGCAGCGAGCCAAGTCTATTTGGCGGCTACTTCTTTTTGAAGCCGGGCAAATTCGGCTTTGAAATTGGCCGTCGTGACCTTTTCGAACGCCTCGTCCTCGAAATCCTCAGGCGACGGAATGCTGTCGTCGTCGGCAACGGCAGCCGCCGACTCAGCCGGGGCGGGCACTGGTGCCGACGCAACCGGGGGCGGCGGGGTAACGGGCGGTGGCGCCACTGCGATGGGCGCAGAGTCGGACGGCGCAGTCACGGGGACGCGCTTCTTCAAGAGTGACTTGCAGCCCGCGAGCGAAACCAAGAGCAGCACGAGCAAGAGCCAGTTGAACCGGATTGAGCGCTTCATTTTACTTCGCTCCACTGGCCGCCGGGGCCGGCGCGCCGCTGCGTAGGCTGTTCATCTTGCTGGCGTCGCGCAGGTCTTCCTTCGTGATCAGTTTGTCGACGCTTTCGACCAACTTCGCGTCATTCGCTTTCTCCGCCAAAGCGCGGATGCGTTGCAGGTAAGCGCTGCGCTGGGCGTGTAACTTCAACTCCGCCCGCGCCCGCTCGTCCTTGGTCAGGTCCCCCCAGCGCTCCTTCAATTTCGATACTTGCGCTCGGCGTCGATCCTTTCGGGTCTTGCGTAGCTCCTCGAGCCCAGGCAACGCGGGGGTCGCGTCCGAGCTAGACGGCGGCTTCGCCGAAGCCGACGCCGAGGCGCTCGGCGGGGTTGCCGAAGCCGAACCTTTGGGCGAAGCGGTCGCGGAAGCGGTTGCCGTCGCGGTCGCTGTCCGGGTCGGCGGTGGTGGAGGCGGCGGCGGCGTGGTTTGGGTAGGCGGAGGAGGAGGTGGTGGTGGTGGCGGCGTGGTTTGCGTGGGTGGAGGCGGCGGCGGTGGCGTGGGGGTCGGCGTTGGCTGCGGCGGGGGCGTGACCGCGCCGCCTTTTCGCGCAGCCTCGCGCTCCGCCTTCAGCTTCTGTAGCTTGTCACGCTTCGCAGCCGCTGCGTCTTGTCCCCACGCTGGCGCAGCGAGCGCGCCCAACGCAACCAACAAGACCAGCGACTTGTACCAAGATCGTTTCATCGGATCTCCGCCTCTTTCCTTCGATCAGCGCGGCCAGGGCGCGGCTGGTAGCGCCCTGTATTTTCAGGGAAGCTGAGCCGTACAGGCAAGCTTCGCGCAGCTGCTCGCAGCCCAGACGTTGTTGACGTTGGACGAGTTCGCCCAAGCATCGTTTTCGGCTTCGTTGGTCACGCCCGTGGCCATGCAGTTGATGAGATTGCGCGTCGTGTCGGCCATGCCGTCCGGCGGCCACAAGTCGTTGGTGCCAACCTGGGTCCCGCAGGTGCGGAGATCGATGCGCTTCACTGGCCGAGAGACACGGATCTGGTCGACGCAGACGATGATCTGCTCGTATTGACCAGAGCCGTCACCCGCATCGGAGAAGCACAGCGGATCGCCCAAGCAAGCATCCAGCTCCTTCTGACATTTCGCGTCCAAGCAACTCTCGCAGTCGTCGAAGCTCGCGCCGCCAGCGCCACCAGCACCGCCCTGCCCGTCGCCTCCGCCGTCTCCACCCGTACCGCCGGAGCCCGCCGCTTCGCCGCCCGCACCACTCGAAGCTCCGCCGTTGGTCGTCGCGCCGCCAGTGGTCGTCGTGCTACCGCCAGTGCTCGCGCTGCCACCAGTCGTCGCGCTGGTGCCGCCGGTCGTCGAGTTGCTGCCACCCGTCTCCGAGCTGCTGCCGCCCGTGGTCGCAGAAGTGCCGCCAGTAGCCCCCGACTTGCCCCCCGTCTCGTCGTCGTCATCGTCCTTGGTTTCGATCGTGCAGCTCGAGACCAGGGCAGCCACGAAGGCGCCAGCAATGAGCAGATTGGATAAGGATCGCGCGCTTTTCATCGATTGCTCCACAAGGCCAGGGGCCCCTCAGCGTTTTGCCTACTGTCCACCAGGCGGGGCAAAAACCCAGCTGGTACTCATATACGAAAGTCGTGGGATTGGGATCCCCGCGCCGGAGCGGAATAACGCGGCAGCCGGTGACAGGCCCGCGGGCCAACGCAGGAATTACCGTGAGAATCGCCGAGAGAATACCGCTCGAGCTGTCACCGCTCGCTCGACTTCCAGGGTCAGCTAAACTGCGATGGATGCAGCGCGGGAGTTCGAAGCTACTGATCGGGTGCACCGCGCTCGCTCTCGGCTTGCTCGGCGCCGCGGCCAACGCGCACGCGCAGGGCCCGGAGCGCTCCGTGCCCGCGGCTCAGCCGTTGGAAGTCTGGTCGCGCGCGATGTCGGGTCTCGGCGCATTGGAACTCGCCTGTCAGCCGGCACTTCCGCCCTGGCGGGTGCGCGAGACAGTGGATCCCTGGGCGCCTAAACGTACGCCGTGCGAGCCCCCGCAACGTGAGCGTCTGGAGTTCGTCGCGACCGCAGAGATTGTCGATCCGTGGCCCGCTCGATCGGATGCGCTTCGTCCGTCGACGCGCGAGATCATCGACCCTTGGGCAGCATTGCGACGCTGAACGCGGCCCCATCTCGCCGCTGCGTCGCTCTGCATCCGAAAAAAAGACGCCCTGGGGGTCACTCGGTTCCTCCACCCGACAGCCGGCCGTCGCGTTCCACACCGTGACTCCGACCCCAACCCTTTTTAACCTCGTGACCCCCCGGGCGCCCGCTCGAGCACTAGACGTCGGGATCCCCCCCTAGCCCCTCCCGACGAGGGAATCGGTCGGACTAGGCGGTATGTCCCCAACTCCTTGCGTCTAGCTCCGCCCGAGCGCAAACGTTTGGACGGGTCCGACTCAGCTCGGCGGCGAGTTTCCTCGCAGCTCGTCTGGGTTGACACATCGTCGTTCACGTCTGAGCGCACTGCAGACACCGTGCCACCTGCGCGCAGGCTGGGAGCCCTGCTTGCGCAACTCCGCCGTTACCGGCGTTTTCCGCCGAAAACTGCGCTTCGCCTGGCCACTGCTCCGCGCAACGCGGCGCGGCGTGCGCTCCGGGTGCTGTCCAGATCGGTGTTCCACTGTTCGAACAGTGCATCAGTCCATTGATACACCTGCGCGCCAAAGCCTGAACGAAGACGCAGCTTCTCGGCTCGAAAGCCGAAAAACTTGAGGCGCGGGCCTCGAGCCGCTATCCCGTCTTTGGTGACGGTCCCGTCTGCTCCCCCCTCTCCTGCTTCCGGATCGTGGATCCGCGGTTGGCGTCTCGACCGCCTGATTCACGTTGGGAAGACGGCGTGTGTTTATCGAGCGACGGGCAACGATCACACGGTCGGCGCGCTCAAGGCCCTACGGCCGAACACGATAGCGCACCGGACCGCAGCGGAGCGGTTCGGACGCGAGATCGCGGCGCTACAGGGGCTGACTCACAGCGCTATCCCACGCCTGCTCGACCACGGCATCGATGACGACGGCCTGCCCTGGTTCGTCACGGAGTGGATCGTCGGCTGGGATCTGGAGACGCACCGCGTCCGCCTGGGCGGCCGCCTACCACCCCAAGAAGTGTACGAGTTTGGCATCCGCGCGCTCGAAGCGCTGGCCCATGCGCACGCCGCCGGCTTCATCCATCGCGACATCAAGCCCGCGAATCTATTTCTGAGTGAAACCGGGGACCTCAAGGTGCTCGACTTCGGCCTATGCCGCGGCCTCGCCGCCGCACGTGGGCTCGAGATAACCGGAAACGTGGTGATTGGAACGCCCGCGTTCATGGCCCCCGAGCAGGCCGGGCGGCTCTGGTCGGACGTGGATGGCCGCACTGATCTGTGGTCACTCGGCGCCACGCTGTTCACGCTCGCAACCGGACGCACCGTTCACGAAGCTCCGCCGGACGAGCTCAAGCACATCGTGCAGAGAAGCGACGCGCGCTCACTGGCCGCAGTGGGCCCCGAGCTACCCCGCGAGCTGATCGCGGTCGTGGACCGCGCGCTGGTTCGAGATCCTGCGGGCCGGTGGCAAAACGCCGAGCAAATGCTGCTTGCGCTACAGAACGCCTATCATCCGGGCAGCGCGCGCTCGCCGAGCGCGCCACCGTCGCTGCGCACGGGCGTCGATCTACAACGGCACACCACTGAGCAGGACTTCGACATCCAGGCCTCGAGCCGTCGCTGGTCGAGCACTTCACTGCGCCTGGTTTCGAGTCCGGACGCGGGCTGCGCACGTGAGCGCGTGCTCGCCGGTGACGGCGAGCTGCTGCTGGGGCGCGACGTCGGAAACCCGGGCTGGTCAATCACCGACTCCAGAATTTCGCGAGTCCACTTGCGCGTGGCCTGGGACCGGCAGCAAGGGTGTTACCGCGCCACCGACACGCAGAGCACCAACGGGCTGCGCGTCAATGGGGTGCGTCAAACCACGATCCCGCTCTCGAACGGCGATGTGGTGCGCATCGGTGACAGCTTGTTCGTGGTCTGCGAAGGGGCCGGCATGACCGGCCTGCTCGAGATGGCGCAGCAAGCTGCACGCTCGTCGGTAACCTTGCTAGTCAACGGTGAGACCGGCGTCGGCAAAGAGGTGCTCGCCCGCCAGATTCACGAGTGGAGCGGCCGGCGCGGCGCGTTCGTGCCCATCAACTGCGGAGCGCTGCCGCGCGACCTCGCGGCATCCGAATTGTTCGGGCACGAAAAGGGCGCGTTCTCCGGCGCGGCGGGTCCACGGCGCGGCGTGTTTCACGCGGCGCAGGGCGGGACCCTGCTGCTCGACGAAATCGGGGAGCTACCGCTCGAGCTCCAGCCGCTCTTGCTGCGTGCCCTGCAGGAACGCGCGATTCGCCCGGTCGGCTCGGATCGCGAGCAGCCGGTCGACGTGCGCGTGATCGCCGCGACCAACGTACGGCTCGACGTGGCGGTCAACGAGGGGCGTTTCCGCGCGGATCTCTACGCGCGTCTGGCGCAGATTCCGGTGCAGATTCCGGCGTTGCGGGATCGACGCGAGCAGATCATTCCACTGGCCGAGGGGTTCGCGGCCGCCAACCAACGACGCCTGGCAATCACGGCCGACGCGGCCGAAGCCCTGTTGCTCTGGAACTGGCCCTTCAACGTGCGCGAGCTGGAAAACCTCATCCGGCGTTGGTGCGCGATGGGAAGCTCGGCCTCGCTCGGTGCCGACTTCCTGCGCAGCGTGAACCCCGCCATGGTGGCTCCGCTGCAAGAGCGCAACGTCGTCGGCAGCACCAGCAGCTCCGGGACGCACGCGCTCCGCAACCCGCTCAGCGACCGCACCGAGCTCGAGAATTTGCTGCGCACCTGCGATGGCAACATCTCGGAGGTCGCGCGCCGCCTGAACACGACGCGCGCCCAGATTTACCGCTGGATGGAGCGCTTCGGGCTGGACGCTGCGCGCGGGCGCAACGACCCCACGCTGCGCAAGAAGAACAGCGAATGAATCCACCGCCTCAGCGGCGCACGCGCTGCGGGGCCGGTTCGTCAGTGGCGAGAGCCTTGGCCAAGCCGGGGCTCGGAGCGGGCTCCGGCTCGCTTTGCGCCGCAGTGGCGTCTTCGGCGGGCGCAGCTTCGGCGGGCTGCGGCCGCGGTGAGCGCAGCAATGCCTCGAGCTCCACCAGGTCGTTCGGCTCGAGCTCGGGGGTCAAACGCCGAAGTCGCTCGACGATGTCGCCCGTGCCGAAATAGGGCTCTGCACAGTCAGCGTGAATCGTGCCGATCGGGCTGAAGCGACCCTCCTCGAACATTTGGAGCGAGAGACGCCAGGCGCCCTTGTCGATAGGCTCGCGACACGCCCGACAGCGGGCTCGCCCGGAGGAAGCGCGCTCGGCACGCAACAACCGCGCGAGGCGCGGATGTGCCACACCGAAAGTGGCGGCTTCGCCGAGCCAAGCTCGGTCGGCAATTTGCTCGGGCGCGGCCTCGAGCACCGGCAAGAACTTTTCGGGCCGCATGCACGCGGCACACTGTAAGTGAAACCAATGGAGGGCCTCGCCCTCCCCGTAGGCGTTCGGCAGGCTTTCACCGAAGCGCAGTTCACCCGACGCAATATTTCGGCCGCAACCTCGACATTTGGAGCGACCAGTGCTGGCCGGCTGAATTTGGTCTGGCACGCGGCAATTGAAAAGCGTCTCGAGCGACGCGTCAACTTCCGTACTTGTCGGCAAGCCGAGCGACCACCGCGTTATAAGCGGTCATCGCGTCGGACTTCGACGTCCCGCGGCGCGCGGACCAGGCGTCGTATTTTGCCCGCCCCTTGAAATCCAGCATGCCGGGCCGCTCACCCTGAACGTCTCCCGAGGTTGCCTGCTTGTAGAGCGCGTAGAGCTCGAGCAGCTCGTCGGGGGCGGGGGTAGAGCGCAAGGTTTTTACGCGCGCTTGCGCTGCCACGAATTCGTCGTCCAAGGCCATGGCCGGCATTCTATGCCAACACCGTCGTTGCTGCGATCCGCCGTCTCGGTAATCGCTTCTTACCTGGGCACACCTGGTGCGAGCCGCCGCGCGGCGCCCTTGCCAACCGACCGCATAGCAGTTTGTTCAGCGGTTTGACCCAGCGCTTGGCAGGCCCCCTATACTGGGCCGTGGTCGACGCTCCGCAGTCCCCAATGCCACAGCTCGTTGCTGGAAAGTACGAGCTCCTTCAGCAAGTTGCCGAGGGAGGAATGGGCGCGATTTACGAGGCGCGGCACACGTCTACGTTCAGGCGCTGCGCCCTGAAGCTGCTTTCATCGCCCGAGTTCGAGCAACACCCAGAGATCGTACAGCGCTTCTTTCTGGAAGCGCGAGCTGCCTCGGTGCTCGAAAGCGAGCACATCGTGCAGGTGTTCGACTCCGGAATCGACAACGAGACCGGTCGCCCGTACATCGTCATGGAGTATCTACAGGGCTATGACCTGAAGAACACGCTCGAGATGCACGGTCCGCTCGATCCGTGGATCGCTGCGAAGATCGCGCTGCAGGCGGCGCGCGGGCTGGCCAAGGCGCACGAGCTCGGAATTTTTCATCGCGATATCAAGCCCGCCAACCTATTTCTGAGCCGCCGCGATTCGGGCGACATTTGCGTGAAACTGCTCGACTTCGGCATCGCCAAAGTGAAGACCGAAACCGGTCTCGTCTCGAGCGGAACCTTGACCCGAACCGGTGGCTTGCTCGGCACGCCGCTGTACATGTCGCCTGAACAAGTGCGCCGGCCTGCTACGGTCGACGCGCGCACCGACGTGTGGTCCCTCGGCATCGTGCTTTTCGAATGCCTGAGTGGAGACGTCCCGTTCCCGAGTGAAGGCACGGTGGGTGAGCTGGTGGCGGACGTGCTCACCTCTCAGCTACGCCTGCTACAGGATGTGTCGCCCTGGGTGCCCTCCGATCTCGCAGCGATCGTGCACCAAGCGCTATCGCGCGACCTCAACCGGCGCTATCCGGACGCCAAGGCCATGCGCGATGCTCTCGCGCAAGTGCTCTCGGGGAACGCGCATTTTCAAGAAAGCGCGCTGATGGGCGTATCGTCCGCCGACAAAACGCGCATCTCGCCGCGCCTCGTGCTGCTCCACGATCAGGAGATGCGCGGCAGCGCCACAGCGGAAACTCGCGCGGATCCTCCGCGAGAACGCCAGGTTGGCCATGAGCCCACCTGGGTATCCTCGTCGAATGCGCCGGGAAAAAACGGCGCGACCACCACGGCACGCGAAAAACGCAGGCTCACGGGCGCGATGTTCGGTGCACTCGGCATCCTGGCTGCCTTCGGCTTTGGGGCGGCGCTCTACGCGCACACCGCGACATCGAAGACCGCAGCCACGGTGCCCACCGCCTCGTCACCGGCATCGGCTGCAGTACGCTCGGCGCAGCCCGAGCCCGCGCTGGCGCTCGCCCCGATTCCCAGCGCTGTGCCGAGCGCGAAGGCCGAGCGTGAGCTGTGGCTTCGCGTCCCGGCGCAAGCGCGGGTGCAAGTGAACGGAGTCAGCGCGCCGGTCACCGCGGGGCGCGTGGCCATTCGCGGCCTAGTCGGCGATACGCCGATCATCGAGCTGTCGCGCGGCAAGCAGAAGCTCTCGACACGCATCGCGATCACGGGGAGCGGCCTGCTGCCGGATCATCTCGAGCTCGGCTCGTCGAATGCAGCGGCCTCGCTGAGCGCAAAGTCGGCGCCGAGTCCGGAGAGCGATCCGACGCCCATTCCGACGCCCATAGCGCCGAAACCGCCACCCGTATCGTCGGCCTCGGGACCGAGCCCGAAGCTGGTCGAGTCGACGAGCGAGTTTTGAGTTCGAACGCGTCGCGTCGACGTGGAAGCGTGTAGCGTTCTCGAAACACGGCTCCCGTCGAGCTGCAAATATGCAACCACCACGGCAACTCTCGTTGCCGTTCGCGTGCGACCCGCGTGCTCTTCGCAGCATCGCTTTCGCTTGGGCTCGCCCGCCATTCGAACGCAGTGCTAGGAGAGGATCCGAATGGAGACCGCACTCGCTTTTCCGGAACCGCTGCCCGAAGACCCTGAAGTCGTCGCCACTGCGCTTGAAACCGCAGGCATCTTTGGCGTGCAAGGCGACATGCGCGAAGCGCTGCGCTGGGTGCGTCGCGCCGCCGAGCTGGCCGGTGATGCTGGCATCGACGACCGCGCATTCGCACTGGCACGCGCCGCCGCGGATCTGACGACCAACTTGTCCGGGCGACCCGAGAGCGCACCGCCCGCGGGCGGCGCCGCACCGCCCGCGCAGAATTCGGGCAACGCGAGCGCTGCGCAGGTCGCCAGCGCGCCTCCCCCACCTCCTCCGCCTCCGCCGGTGGCAACGGCCAATCGCACATCGAGTCGACCGCAGGACGCGCGCCCTTCACAGCCACATCAAGCGGTGTCGGTGTCTCCCATCGTTTCGCTCAACCAAAAAGCCCCGCAGGCGGCGAGCAGCGATGAGGAGGGCGAAATCACGTCCCAACACCCGCCGCACCGAGCGCGGCCCTCGGATGCGCCCCCGCGCGCACCTCAAGCACCACAAGCGCAAACCGCAGCCGCCGCGCCCGGCAACGACGCGCTGGCGGCACTCTTCGACGACCCGGCGCCCAAGGCCGCAGCACCCGTCGCCGCGCCTCAAAACGCGCTCGGGCAAACGCTGGCGATGCGTTCGCCCGATCCGACTCCGGAGACGCCTACCCCCGAGCCCGCGGCAACCTTGCAAGGTCCGCCCGCGGCGCCGGAGCCCACGGTGCGGTATCAGGCTCAGCAAACGGCGGCAGCAGCAACCTCGCAACCGACCGCGAGCTTCCGCGACGCGCCCCGCGGCGCGGGCCCGCAAGCGTTGATTCCGACGCAAGTTTACGAGCCTGTGCAGCCGGAAGCGGCGTTCGCCGAAGAGCGCGTGCCGATGTTGGATCCGGTGATCGACAGCACGGAGGAGCGACCGAGCGCACCCCCCAAAGACTCTAGCCGCCAGGCGGCGCGAGCCAGCATCGAGCAAAGCCAAGAAGCGGGCGTGTACATCCTGCGGTTGCTGAAGAACGGCGAAGCAGCGCCGTTCGGTACGTTCGAGGCAATGGTGGTGCTCACCGAGCCGAACGCCGAGCTGTTCAGCGACGCTTAGCTTTTCTCTTCAACCGACGCGCGCGGCTCGGCCGCGAAGGCCGCGCAGCGTGGACACAAACAAGCGATATTCCGCGCGGCCTCGGGAATGCGCTCGAGTGCCTGTTGGGAAATTTCGACCGCCATGCACCAGCACGGCTCACTCGACCCCGCGGCGGCTGCGCACGAATTCGACGCGCCGCAAACCGGGCAACGGGTGGGCTCGACGGGGCTCTGGGTCATGCGCGACGAGTGTACTCGAGCAGTCGCGAAAGCGCGACGACCGCCGCCGAAAGCAGCAGCACCACCAAGGCGTGCGGAGCGAACTCGCCCCTCAATCGCGCGCCAAGCGCGAGCGGGACGAACAGGGTAACACCCAAGTAGCAGCCGAGCGGGAGCCACAGGGACGCGCGCGGACGGTGCTTCTCGCGCAGCCAAGCTGCAGTCGCAGCGTACAGCACCAACAAGGAGACCAGGTACACCAGCACGCCTTCCACGCGGTGCACCTGCGCGCGCCCCGCCACGCCCAGCGCATCGCCGAGCGGGCGACACAGCACCGAAAGACCGATCCGGAGCGAATTGGTGAGCACCGTCGCCACATAGGTCACGACCGCGCAGAGGGCGAACCAGGTGACCTTCGCACGCAGCGTCGCAAAGCGTGAGACGAAGCCCGACACCAACGCGGCAAACGCGATCGCGAGGTAGTTTGCTCCGGCGCAGACCGGAGCGATCGCGAGGCCCAGCTCGCGACTGACGTAACCCGCGTCGCTCTCGAATCGGAACTCGTGCCCGGTGACCAGCCCGGTGAGCGCCGCCGTGGGACCGAGCAGCCAGCGGAGCTCGGCGGCGTTCGCGGAGCGGTAGTGGAGCTTGACCAGTACACACACGACCAGCGTGACCAGCACGATCGCAACGTCGCTGCGCCGAGCGCGCAAACACAGCCGCACCGTGCAAAGGCTCAAGCGACTTGCTCCTGCGCCCGAACCCGTATGCGCAACGCTGACAGCAGCAAGAGCGCACCCACAATCGCGAGCAGCAGGAAGAGCTCCGGCTCCGAGGCATTTTCCAGCTCGCCTCCGACCGCGCTCTGCGAAACGCCGCGCGGAAGCGGGAGCGGCTGTTTGACGTCGCTCGCCGGCAAGCCGGGGTTTTGAACGACCCGAGAAACGGCCACGAAGGACGTGTAGCGCGTCAGCAGGTTGTAGCGCAGGCCGAGCGCGGTCACGTCGCGCTGCACCTGGCTCTCGGGCACACCGAAACCAAAATCCGAGAGCGCAGAGATGCGCGCGCGAGCCCACAGCTGCCCGAGCGCACGGTCCTCCGGTCGCGCTTCGACCGTTGCGAGCTCGAAGCGCCGGCTGTAGGGCCCGTGGCTGCCGAGCCCGCTCAGAGTCACGGCGCCTTGCGGCTTTCCGCGCCATTTTCCGAAGATCGTGACGGGCCGACGCGACAGCACGTCTGGCACCGCGCGCGGTTCGACGTCGTAGGCATCGAAGCCCGAATAAGCGACGCGAACCCCGGTCAGCACCGGCGCGCGCACGTAGTCGAGGAAGCGCTTGCCCACTGCCGCAACTTCGTTCGGCTCCGTAACGATGAATGGCTCTCCCAAACCCGCGCGCGCCAGCCCCTCGATCAAGTAACGATTGACACTGCTCCCGATTCCGAACGCGAACACGTTGGCCTGGCCGAGGTGCCCGCGCACGTAGTCCATGGCCTGCTTGTCGGCTTCCACGAAGCCGTCCGTGACCACGATCATGCTGCGCGAAATTCCGGCGGGCGTGGGCAAGGCGAGCGCGCGTTGAAGCGCCGGCAAGAGCTCGGTCCCTCCACCGCCACGCTCCTGGTCGAGAGTCGCGATCGCGGCGGACACGTTGGCCTCGGAGGCAGGCAGCGAAGCCTTCGAAAACAAGCGCGAGTCACCCGAAAACAAGAGCAGATTGAAGCGGTCGCTGGGCCGCAGCTGGGACAGCAGATCGCGCATCAGTTGTTTCGTCGTATCGAGCGGAAAGCCGTACATGCTGCCCGAAACGTCGACCACGAACACGTATTCGCGCGCGAGAATTTCGCTCTCTGCCACGCGCTCCGGAGGTTCGACCGAGAGCAGGAAGAACTTCTCGCCACCTGCGTCGTAGAGCGAAAGCCCGGACTGAATCGCGTCGCCGGCCAAACGATAGCGCAGCACGAAATCGCGGTCGCCGCCGTGGGTCTCCGAGCCGTCGAGCGCGAGACGCAAAAGGCCGGGGCTCGACCTGGTTTGGGTGAGGGCGTGAGTCTTGCTCTCCACGGCCTGAATCGGGATGCCGCTGGAGAGCGACGCAGACAGCTGGAATTCCGCGCTCGGCGCGCGCCCCTCGGGTAGATACGGGGTCTTCACGAACTTCGACGACGCAGGCGCCTTGCCTTCCGCGCGACTCGAATAGCGCGGGCCGACCACGGTCGGATACACGAACTCGTAGATGCCTTCGTTCGGCACCAAGAGCTCGCTGTAGCGCAGGCTGATCTCGATCTTGTCGCCCGGCATGACGTTGGCGACGCTCATGGTGAACACGTTCGGTCGCTGTTCTTCCAGCAGGGTCGCTTGCTTTCCGGACTTCTTTGCTTGCTCGAACGTGCGCTCCGCTTGCTTTTTTTCCTGAATCTTCGCTTCGATGACTTGGTCGCGCACGGTCATCGACAGACCGTGGACGGCAGCTCGATTCGAAGCGGGAAACACGTACTTCGCATTGATCGGCCGGGTTCCGCGGTTTCGGTACACCTGTGTCACCGTCACTTCGGCGATTACGTTGGCCACCGCGACGTCCACGCGCGTCGACTCGAGCGGGAAAGATTCGAGCGTCGAGTCCGGCGTCTCGACCAAAAAATACGGAGACAGGGTCTTATCCGCTTTCGGGGTGTCACCGCGTGCTGCAGATGAGGCCGGCGCAAGGGTCAGAGCCAACAAGATCAGAACGAAGCCCAGCATTCGGGCCATGACTTCCGGCATCGCTTCTCCTTCGCCGTGTGTGAGCGGCGTTGAGGCCGGCAGTGCAATCCGCATGCGAGCTCGTCGAAACTCCCGGGCCGAGCCCCAAGAGCTCGTAAATCCCGGAGATTCACGAAGTGCTTCGAGGTTCTTTCGCCCTCAGCGTGACCGCGCTCGTGTCGTCCATCCCACGGCCAGCGTCCGCCGCGACACACACTGGGTGCCCCCTACGTCAACCCACGCAGTACCCTCGCGTCGATTGAACGCGAAAAGCGACGAGGCTCAAGCGGCGCGAGCGCCCTCGGTCGGACGGGATCGCAGCTTGAACAGCCAGTGCCGGCCTCGCTGCGTGGCCCAGGCAAGCAGCCAAAGGCTGCCGGCCATGACCAGGTAAAGCGCTAGGTAAGCGGGCAAAGTTTGGCCTTGGAACCATTCATCGAGCAGAAATGCGATGAGCGCCACGTGCGCGACGTAGAGCAGCAATGACGAGCGACCCAGCACGACCAGCCAGGTCAGCGGCAGGCGACGGTGCAGCCGCTCGAACGCCGAGAGCACGAGCAGGACCGCGCCGATCGCCAACGCGAGGTACTGCGGGCTCGCCGGATAGAACAGCTCGCTATAACCCGAGCGGGTAACGATGCTGGGCGGCGAGAGCCACCAACCCAACGCGCCGAGCGCCATCAACGCGACGCCGGCGGGCATCAGCCATTTCCGGCGCGGCTCGCCGAGCGGTTCCAGCCGGCCCGCAACGCCGCCGAGCAGGGCGACGCCGAGCCATGGGAACATCGGGAACCAGCCGTCCACCAGGAGTCTCCGCCAGGTCGGCCAGGGGTAAGCGAGGTGCTCCGGGAGCAGTGGGCCGTAGCCGAGCGCCCCGCGCAGCCAGGGCGTCGCGGCCAGAATTGCGCTAGCGACCAGCAGGTGCGCGGTGAACGGCAGCCGCGCGCAGACACCGACCAGCGGCAACGCCAATCCGAGCAGATACAGCACGTCGAACGTCTCGAACGGATCGATACGCCAACACAGAAGGTCGATGCCAGCCGCCAAACCGAGCAACAACAGCGAGCGCTGAAGCAAGCGCGGCCAGGGCGCAGGGCGATCCGAGAGGCTCGTCATCATGCCAGCCAAGAGCACGAACGCCGGCGCCGCGAAGCTACCGAACGCACGCAGCCACAGCGGGTGCGGCTCACGCAAACAGGGGCCGGCCAGATTCGCGGCAAACATGGTGACGATCGCGGCGCCACGCACTGCATCGATGGCGGGGGAGCGAGGTCGCGTCGTTTGCGCAGGAACGAGGCTCATGGGTTTTCGCGAGGAGGGTCGGCGCCGGTGGCGAGCGCCACGAGGACGGCTCCTCCCACAGCTCAGCCACGGAGTACAGGCCTGCGGTCAACCGACGCAGGGCTGGTAGTACGTGACGAAACCGACCTCTATTCACTCCCTTGGGTCCGGTTAAGGAAGCGCGCGTTCGAACAGCGCATGCGCCAAGATCCAGTGCGAGCACAGCGCAGCACGGGGCGCGTTGCCCCACGAGCAGAGGCGTTTCAAGGCTCACCCTCCGGTGAGATCGTAGCGCGCTGCCGGCTCAGCCCGCTCTGCGCAGGGCGACGGGCCGGACGCCAGCTGGCGCCTGGGCGCGGCGAACACCGGGTCCGCGGGCGCTCCCTCGCGTGGGTGACGCGAGATATTCGGCAGACAAGAGCCGAGCAAACCGCGCCCGTGGATCCGGCGCCAGCGAGGCCAGGCAAGCGCTCGCGTAGTTCGGATCCACGAGTGCACGCGCGAGCGAAGCCGCCACCCGCGGCCCTTTCTCGGACTTGCATCGGGTGCACAAAGCGTCGTGTTCCGACGTGGGCTGGTCGCACAAACGGCAGGCGGGATTGGCAATCATATTTAGCAGCCGCGAGCGATTCCCGAATCGCGGCTACAGCAAGGAATACGCAACTGTCTTGCCAGAGGCCAAATTTCGCAATCACGCGCTCGAATCGTGCTTCGCGAGAACGACGAGTATTGCAGCAAGATCGGAACCAATCGCGAGCACTCGTGTGCGGCAAAGCGACTCGCTTGCCGACGCGCGAATTTGGGCCTAAAAGCAGCCCTGAGCCGAATTGGGTGCCGTAACGCGATCGCGTGGGTACCCGGGTCCTGGCTCGTGGAGCCATCCGAAATGCGGTCGATGCACAGAGGTGATGCGGTTCGTCGCACGAGCGACGCCGAGATCACGCGTCCGCAAAACGAGACTCCGTCGGACCCGGCGCTGCCGGCCTGGCACGTGCACCTCGAGCTGCAGCCCGACGAGCTCGTTACGTTGCATCGCCTCGGCTTCACGGGCGGCGCTCTGGCCTGGCGTGAAGGCATGCCTGAATGGCAGCCGCTACGGGTCGGGGATTCGGCTCCGCCGAGCGGCGACGCGAACGACCCCTCGCTCGAAGACAGCCTGCCGCAGCCCATCCCGCTGACGCGTCGGAGCGCTTCTCGCTCCGGCTCTGGTTCGATCCCTCCACTCGAACGCCCGCGCGCGCTGTTCGGCTCCGGTCGCCAAACCATCCCGCCCATCGCCAACGCCATGGCGGTGCCGCGCAGCGACCTGTTGTTGCCACCGCCTCCGCCCATAGAAGCACGCGGGAGCGCGCCGGAGCTCGCTTCAACTCGCGTCCTCAAATTGGTCCAGCCGGTCAACTCGGAGCCTGCTTCGATGAGCGCGGTGCGCGAGGCGCAACAGCCGCCGTCCATCCCGCCGATGTCGCTCGAGATGAAGCCCCGGCCTGCACAGCGAGGCGTGAGCTCGCGCGCGGTCTGGTGGGGCGCAGCGGCGTTGGTGGCTCTCAGCGCGAGCAACGGCGCCCTGGTTTCTGCGCTGCTTTGGAGCCTGCGCCACGACTTCGACCGCCCGGCGGCAGCTGGCACGCGCCTAGCGATTACTCCGCCCGCTGGTTCGGTGAGTGCTCCGATTGGCTCAGCCTGCGCCAGCCCTTCTTCCAACACGGTTGCCGGCAGCGCGCTCGGGGGCGGAACCGTCGCGACCCAGGGCACCGATCGAAGCGGGCCCGTTTCGGTCGACCAGCTGCCGTTGGTGACTCGGGCTTCCACCAGCGAGCGCGGCGCAAGCGAGCACAGCGCGAGCACGGACCACGCACGGGCCACGCTGGCAGCGAACGGCAACGGCGCAGGGCGCGCCACGGCTTCGCGCAAGGGCTCGGGGCGCGTCCTGCTCGCGGAAGACTCGGCAGCGTCCCCTCGGCGCGTCGATGCCGCCATCGCGGCCGCCGCAGGTGCCACGTCGAGCGGACCGATCGATCGCCGGGCGCTGGCCCAAGCAGTCGGGCGCGCAACCGGCGCCGCGGCCTCTTGCGCCGACGGTCCGCAAAAGGGCCGTGTCGCCCTGACTTTTTCGCCGTCCGGCAGCGTGCAAGGGGTCACCTTGGAGCAATCGTTCGGAGAGCCCGGCATCAACTCCTGCGTGCTGCGCGCCATGGGTCGCGCCCGCGTCCGCGCGTTCGAGGGTGAAGCGGTCACGGTCCACAAGACCGTAGCCTGGTGAGCCAGCGGAAGAACGGGGCGCCTTCGCGGGGCTTCCCTAGCCGCTGCCCGGCTGGGATACTGGAAGCGTGTCGCAAGCGGCGAAACCTGCCGAGCCAGGACCCTCAGCGCCTGCGCTGACGACCGTACACGTCCCCGAAAAGTTCGCACCGCTTTTCCAGCAGGCTCAGAGCTACGTCTCTCGCTATTTCGCGGATCTGCTGTCGACCCCCGAACGGGGAACCCTCGAGATCCACGGGCAGCGTTACGTGCTGGTGCGCGCTGCTTCGATGTCGGTCGAATTTTACGAAATGGTGCGGAGCTTCTCGCGCGAAGAAGAGGAGGCACGCGCGGTGGTGCACGCGCTGCTCTTCGACGTGGCCCACGCCATGGGTCTGGCTGACGCGAAGACCTTCGCCGAGCGCATGAGCGTCAGCGACCCGATCGCGCGCCTTTCGGCAGGGCCCGTGCATTTCGCGCACGCGGGCTGGGCGTTCGTCGACATTTCGGAAGAGAGCAACCCGGCCCCGAACGAAGACTACTATCTGCTCTACGATCACCCGTACTCGTTCGAGTCGGACTCCTGGCTCGCGGCCAGCAAGAATAGCGACTGCCCCGTGTGCGTGATGAACGCGGGCTACTCGTCGGGCTGGTGCGAACACAGCTTCGGCCTCTCGCTGGTCGCGGTCGAAATCCTGTGCCGCGCCAAGGGCGACGAAAGCTGCCGCTTCATCATGGCGCCGCCCGAGCAGATCGAAGCGCACATCGCGCGCTACAAGCAGCAGCACCCGGAGCTCGCAGCGCGTATCGTCAACTATTCGGTGCCTGGCTTTTTCAGCAAGCGCACCGATCGGCAGCTGCTCCGAAAGAACCTCGAGCTCGAACAACGCGAACGGCAGCGAGCCCAAGACCTGTTCGCGATCAACGAGCGACTGAAGCTCGACAAAGCCGAGCTCAGCGCCAGCAAGGAGCTGAACGAGCGGCTGATCGAGGCGCTGCCGGGCGGCGTGGTGCAAGTCGGCAAGGACGGCGCGCTGCTACGCGCGAACGCCGAGGCCCTGCGCATCCTGGGCATGAGCTACGACACGCTCACCCAGCGCTACGTGGGTGATTTTGCGACGCAAACCATCTTCGAAGACGGCTCGCCCGCCCCGGTCTCGGAATACCCGGTGACCAAAGCGCTGGTCACCGGACTGACACAGCCGGCCACCACGATGGGCGTGCGCAAACCCAACGGCGAAATCGCCTGGGCGGTGTTTCGAGCGGTGCCGACTCGAGATGCGAGCACGCAGGAGATCAACGGCGCGGTCGTCAGCTTTTTCGATATCACCGAACGCAAGCACTTCGAGGACAAACTTCGGCACACTCAGAAGCTCGAGAGCCTGGGGGTATTGGCGGGCGGCATTGCGCACGATTTCAACAATCTGTTGGTGACCATCCTGGGCAACGCCTCGTTCGCCAAGAGCATCGCCAGCGCCGATCCGCGCATCGCCCCGCTCTTGGATGAAATCGAGATCGGCGCGCGGCGCGCGGCAGAGCTCACCAAGCAAATGCTCGACTACGCGGGGCAGGGCAAATTCAAGCTACAGCAGGTCGAGCTGTCGACGCTCGTGCGCGAGATGGCCAAGCTGGTGAAGGCCCTGATACCCAAGCACGTCGACGTTCACTACCAGTTTCAAGAAGGCTTGCCGACCGTCGACGCCGACGCGGCGCAGCTCCGGCAAGTGGCCATGAATTTGATCACGAACGCGGCCGAAGCCATGGCCGAACGCCCCGGGCGAGTCGTGCTTTCCGTCGAGCAGCGGCACGTGACCGAGTCCGAGCTCGCCTCCTACATCGGGGACGCGAGCTGCGCGGGCACGTTCCTTTGCCTGGAGGTGCGCGATAGCGGCGCGGGCATGGACGAGGACACGCGCTCCCGCGTGTTCGATCCGTTCTTCACCACCAAATTCCGCGGGCGTGGGCTGGGCATGGCGGCAGTGCTGGGCATCATCCGCAGTCACCACGGCGCGATTCGCATCGAAAGCCAAGAGGGCGCGGGAACTCGCGTGCAAGTCTTGCTCCCCGTGCGCTCCCGCGAGCAAGCTTCGACGCCCACCGGCGACCACGCGGTGCGCGGCACGGTGCTGGTCGTGGACGACGACGAGGGCGTACGAAACCTGGCGCGGCGTGCGCTGCTCGCGAACGGTTACCGCGTGCTCACGGCCGCGGACGGCACTGAGGGCGTTCACCTATTCGAACAGCACGCCAGTGAGATCCATTTGGTGCTGATGGATGTCACGATGCCCACCATGAACGGGTTCGAGGCGATCCGACGGATTCGCGCGCGCGAGAGTCGCGTCCCGATCTTGCTCAGCAGCGGCTACGACGTCGGCTCGAGCGACGTGGCTCACGCCCAGCTGAGCGGTATCCTCGAGAAGCCCTACGACATGGCGCAGCTCGTGCGCGCAGTCGAGCGGGCGCTCGACCCGAACTCGGTGTAACGTCCGGCCGATGACCGGCCCGGCTCAGGCGCCCCCCGTCCTGGAAACCAGCTCGATTCGACAAAGCCCCGAGCTGCCGCTGCGAGCGCGGCCAATCGTGGGCATCGGCGCGGGGGCGATCGTGCGCGAGGCTCACGCGCCGGCCTATCGCATGTCGGGCTTCTCGCTGTGCTCCGTGTACGACATCGAGCGAACGCGAGCCGAGCAACTGGCGTCCGAGTTCGGCATTCCAAAGGTGTGCGGTTCGTTGTCCGAGGCCATCGGCAGCGCGCCCGAAGGCGCGGTATTCGATCTCGCCTTGCCTGCCGCTGCCGTGGCCGAGGTGCTCGCCCAGCTGCCCGATGGAGCCCCGGTGCTGATTCAGAAGCCCATGGGCGAGAACCTCGAAGAAGCGCGGCGGCTACTCGAGATCTGTGAGACGAAGAGGCTGACCGCGGCGGTGAATTTTCAGCTGCGCTACGCGCCGTGCCTGATGGCGGCGCGAGACCTGGTCGAGCGAGGCCAGCTCGGCGAGCTGCATGACGTGGAAGTGCGGGTCACCTGTGACATGCCCTGGCAACTCTGGACGTTCTTGTTCGGCATTCCGCGGATGGAAATCGTCTATCACAGCATCCACTACGTCGACCTGGTGCGTTCCTTCTTCGGTGAGCCGCAAGGAGTGTATGCAAAGACCGTGAAGCACCCGAACCAGATGCAGCTCGCCTCCACACGCACCGCCATCGCGTTCGACTATGGCAACGTGAGGCGCGCGAACATCACCAGCAACCACGGACACTCCTTCGGCCTTCAGCACCAGGAGAGCTACGTCAAGCTGGAGGGCACGCGCGGCGCGATCGTGGCACGCCTCGGCGTGAACCTGGACTACCCGCGCGGGCTACCGGATCGGCTCGAGTACTGTTTGCTGAAGGAAGGCACGCCGCCGACCTGGCAGGAGCTAGAGCTGGTCGGCAATTGGTTTCCGCACGCGTTCGTAGGCACCATGGCCAGCCTGATGCGTCGCGCCAACCTCGAAACGGAGGAGCTCCCGACCTCGGTCGCCGACGCGTTCAAAACCATGGCAGTCGTAGAAGCCTGCTACCAATCGAGCGATCGCGGCGGCACGGCGATTCCTAGGTGAAACCCCGCTCGGGTCGTGACATTCTCCGCGCCCTCGCACTTTCGATGAACCCCATGAGTCCCTTCCGCCTCGACCAAAAAGTCGCGCTCGTAACCGGCGCCGGATCCGGCATCGGTCGCGCCATTGCCGAACTGTTCGCGAGCCAAGGCGCGCGCGTCTGGGTCGTCGATCGCGACGAGAAAGGCGGACGTGAAACCGTGGCAGCGCTGAAGGCTGCAGGCGGTTCGGCCGAGTTCGAGAAGGTCGACGTCGCGAACGAAAGCGACGTCGCGGCACTCGCCGGGCGCGTCGGCACGGTCGACGTGCTGGTGAACAACGCCGGCATCGGCCACGTCGGAAATCTGCTCGGCACCAGCGTCGCGGATCTCGACCGCCTGTATCAGGTCAACGTGAAGGGTGTGTTCTGCTGCTGCAAGGCATTCGCCCCGGCGCTGATTGAGCGCGGGCACGGCAGCGTGATCAACATGGCCTCGATCGGGGGCGTGGTCGCCGTGCGCGACCGACTGGCGTACACGACCACCAAATTCGCAGTCGTGGGGCTGACCAAGTCACTCGCGCTCGATCACTCGCACACCGGCGTGCGCTTCAACTGCATTTGCCCGGGCCGAGTCGAAACTCCGTTCGTAAAACAACGCCTGGCCGAGTCCAAGGATCCCGAGGCCGCTTACCGCGAAATGGCCTCGACCCAACTGAGCGGGCGACTGCTGCGCCCGGACGAGGTCGCTGCCGCTGCGCTCTATCTCGCCGTCGACGCCTCGAGCATGGTCACTGGCAGCTCGCTCATGATCGACGACGGCTGGAGCGCTGGGAAATAGGCACATGTCGACGCTTGCTCTCGCTGGCACGGTTACCAGCCTTCGTATCTTCGACGTGCGTTTCCCGACCTCGCGCGGCCTCGACGGCTCCGACGCGATGAACCCCGATCCGGACTACTCCGCCGGCTACGTGGTCATCGAAACCGATCGCGGGGACGGCATCGAGGGCCACGGCCTCACCTTTACCATCGGGCGCGGCACTGAGATCGTGGTCTCCGCCCTGCACGCGCTCGCTCCGCTCGTGGTCGGGCTGTCGCTCGAAGCTTTTCGACAGGCGCCAGGAGAAATTTACCGACGGCTCACCGGCGACAGCCAGCTGCGCTGGCTTGGCCCGGAAAAAGGCGTCGTGCACCTGGCTACCGCCGCGGTCGTGAACGCGCTCTGGGACCTGTGGGCAAAGCTCGAAAACAAACCGCTGTGGCGTTTGCTCTCCAGTCTGAGCCCCCAACAAATCGTCGACTTGGTCGACTTTCGCTATCTGACCGACGCGCTCACGAAAGAGCAGGCCCGCGCGGCGCTCGATCAGTTCGTGCCGAGCCGCGCCGCGCGCGAAGCCGAGATCTTGAAGAACGGGTACCCCGCTTACACGACTTCGGTGGGCTGGCTCGGTTACCCCGACGAAAAAGTGCGACGCTTGTGCAACGAAGGGCTCGCCGAGGGCTTTTCGCGCTTCAAGATCAAGGTGGGCCTCGATCGCGCGGACGACCTCCGCCGCGCCAGCCTGGTGCGCGAAGTGATCGGCCCCGAGCGCACGCTGATGGTCGACGCCAATCAGCGTTGGGACGTGGACGAGGCCATTTCCTGGACGAAGATGCTGGCTCCGGCGCGGCCGTTGTGGATCGAAGAGCCGACCAGCCCGGATGACATCCTGGGTCACGCGACCATCGCGCGCGCCCTCGAGCCGCTCGGCATCGGCGTCGCCACCGGCGAGCATTGCGCCAATCGCGTCATGTTCAAGCAGCTGCTACAAGCGCGCGCGATTGGCTTTTGCCAGCTCGACTTTTGCCGGCTGGCGGGCGTGAACGAGGTGGTAGCGGTATTGCTACTCGCCGCGCGCTTCGGGGTGCCGGTCTGCCCGCATGCCGGCGGCGTCGGGTTGTGCGAATACGTCCAGCACGCCTCGATGTTCGACTACGTCGCGGTCTCCGGCTCGCTCGAGAACCGCTGTATCGAGTTCGTGGATCACTTGCACGAGCACTTCCTCGACCCTTGCGTGATTCGCAATGGCCACTACCAGGCGCCGCTCGCCGCGGGCGCCAGCATCACGATGAAACCCGCGTCGCTCGCCGCGCACCTCTTTCCAGACGGGCCCGTGTGGGCTCAGGGAGACCGCACATGAAGATCATTCGTTACCGCGACAGCGCCGGAATCGCTCACTACGGCAGCGAGCAAAGCGACGGCTCCGCCCTGCGCATCGAAGGCGACATTTTGGGAAAGCACTCGATCTCGGCCGAGCGCGCGGACGTGAAGGAGCTGCTCGCGCCCGTGGTGCCCTCGCAATTTTTCTGCATCGGCCTCAACTATCGGAGGCACGCCGAGGAGACCAACGCCAAGATCCCCGAGTATCCGATCCTATTCATGAAGGGCGTCAACGCGGTGCAAGACCCGGGTAAGCCGATCGTGCTGCCAGGCCACCTCGCCAGCCACGAGGTCGACTACGAGTGCGAGCTCGCGGTGGTGATCGGCAAGGCCTGCAAGAACGTGAGCCGTGACCGCGCATTCGACTACGTGCTCGGCTACACCGCGGCCAATGACGTCTCGGCGCGTGACTGGCAGATCAAGTTTGGCAGCAGCCAGTGGTGTCGCGGCAAGACCTTCGACACCTTCGCACCGCTCGGGCCGCGTCTAGTCACCACCGACGAAATTCGCGACCCGAACAAGCTCAAGATTGCGACCATCCTCAACGGGCAGCGCGTCCAGGATTGGACCACGTCGGACATGATCTTCGACGTGCCTCGACTGATCGAGTTCCTGAGCGGAAGCACGACGCTCTTGCCCGGTACCGTGATTCTGACCGGTACGCCGCACGGCGTCGGAATGGCCCAGAAGCCGCCCCGTTGGCTAGCTGCCGGCGACGACGTTCAGGTGGAGATCGAGGGCATCGGAACGCTGAAAAATCCAGTAGTCGCCGAGTCGGGCCGCTAGCGACGTCCGCGCCCGCTTTCGGTTCACGAAATGGCCACCGTCGCCAAGCCCAACGAGAAGAGCCCGCCGCGGGTCAAGCTGATGGCTAGCTGCCTGTGCGACGCTTTCTTCGATGACGTGGCCATCGCGACCGTGGAAGTGCTCGAGCACCTCGGCTGCCACGTCGAGTTTCCGGAGGATCAGACCTGTTGTGGTCAGCCGGCGTTCAACTCGGGCGATTGGGAAGCGGCCAGACCGGTCGCGCGCCACGCGCTGCGCGTGTTTCAGGGCAACGACAGCGTGGTGGTCCCCTCCGGCTCCTGCGCGCGCATGCTCTCGCACGGCGCGCTGCTGCTATTCGAGGGCGAAAGCGACAGTGCTGGGGCCCGGGAGCTCGGTCAGCGCTCGTTCGAGCTTTCTGACTTCATCGTCCGCAAGCTGGGCATCACGCGCTGGCCTGGGCGGCTTGACGCGCGGCTCGCTTTTCATCGCTCGTGTCACTCACGTGGCACGACCTACGCGGAATCCGCGCTCACCTTGCTGCGCTCGATCGAGGGGCTGACACTGGTGGAGCTCGGGGAGGCCGAGCAGTGCTGCGGCTTCGGGGGCACATTTTCTGTTGCATTCCCCAATATTTCCGCGGACATGGGCAAACTCAAGCTCTCCCATTTCAGCGCCACTCGGAGCGAGGGTTTGATTTCCGCTGATATGGGCTGCCTGCTGCACTTGAGTGGTCTCGCCGAGAAGCGAGGCGACCCACTTACCGCGCGCCACCTGGCACAGGTGCTGCGAGATGCACTGCGCTCGTCGGGGGAGGTGCTCTCGTGAGCGAGCCGCTCGATCGCTTTTCGCACCAACAATCTCGCGAGCGCAAGCTGTCGGTCTATTCGGGCAGCAAAGCCGGTCACGAAAAGCGTACGGCGGCGCTGTTCGAAGACTTCGACGACCCTGCGCGGCTGCGAGAGCTGGCCGGCCGTATCAAGGCGCACACGCTCGACCACCTCGACTGGTACCTCGAGCTCGCGGCCACGCGCCTGCGCGAGCACGGGGTGCAGGTTCATTTCGCCAAGGACGCGGAGAGCGCACGACGGCTCTCGCTCGAGATTCTGAACCTGCGCGGTGCACGACGAGTCGTCAAGTCCAAGACCATGGTCAGCGAGGAGATCGAGCTCGGCCATTTTCTGGAGAAGCACGGCGTGGAATCGGTCGAGACCGATCTCGGCGAGTTCGTGGTCCAGATCAGCCATGATTTGCCGAGCCACATCGTAAAGCCCATCATCCACAAGAATCGCCGCGAAATCGCCGGCACCTTCGAAGCGTGCGGGCTCGGCGCTTATGACGACACGCCCGAGGTGATCACTCGCCGCGCGCGCGAATATTTGCGCAAGAAGTACCTCGAAGCCGACGCGTGCGTGACCGGAGCGAACTTCGTTTCAGCCGAGAGCGGCCGCCTGGTACTGGTCACGAACGAGGGCAATTCGCGCTTCTGCCTGGCGGCCACGCGCTGCCACATCGCGCTGGTCGGCATCGAAAAACTGGTACCGAGTGATCGCGAGCTCGGCCTGTTCTTGAACTTGCTCGCACGCTCGGGGACCGGCCAGCAGCTGACGGTCTATACGGAGTTCATCAGCGGCCCGCGCGCCCCGGGACAAACCGACGGGCCCGAGGAGATGCACGTGATCTTCCTCGACAACGGCCGCACCGCGGCCCTCGCCAGTGACTGCCGCGAGATTCTGGGCTGCATTCGTTGCGGCGCCTGTCTCAACGTCTGCCCGGTCTATCGCCAGGCCAGCGGACACGCTTACCGCAGTGTGTACCCAGGACCCGTGGGCGCCGTGTTGTCGCCGCTCTTGGCACAAGAACACTTCGACCAATTCGCGGACTTGCCGCGGGCGTCGAGTCTGTGCGGCGCGTGCCACGAGGTGTGCCCCGTCAACATTCCGATCGAAGAGCTACTTCTGCGCTTGCGAAACCGCGGCAAGCGCTCGGGCGCGCCGCGTGGCGATGCGCCGGGTATGGCGGGCTGGTCCAGCGTCGCCTCGGAGGCGCTTTCCTGGCGCGCCGCGCTGTTCGGCGGCGGGCTGCTCGAGAAGCTTCCGAGCTGGCTGCTGCCGCCTGCAATGCGCGCCTGGCAAAAGAACCACGAGCTCCCCACCTGGCGCGGCGGTGCGTTTCGTCGTTGGTGGCGGGAGCGGGAGGGACGGCGATGAACGACGATCGCGAGCTCGTGTTCGAGCGCATTCGTCAGGCTTTGTCGGGGCGCAGTGAGCGCGCGCCACGGCCTGAGTACGCGGACGAGCTCATGGTCGCCGAACGCGTCCTCGCCCAGAAGTCGCTGATGGAAGCGTTCGCCGAGCGTCTCTCGCGAGTGCGCGGAGTGCTCTTTCAGAATCCGAGCGCGCTGGCGAGCTGGCTCGCCGAGCGCGGGGCCACTCGAGGCTACGTGGATCCGGCGCTGCTCGCGCTGCTCGCACCGAATTTTGCGCAAGGGTTCCGACTCGAGACCGAGCTCGATCGAAACCGCATCGACGACTACACCTTCGGCATCACCCGCGCGGTCGGCGCCATCGCCGAAACCGGGACGGTCGTGCTCAACGATGAGGCGACATCACGGCGCCTCGGGGCGCTCGCGCCCTGGGTGCACATCGCCGTGGTTCGAGAGTCGACGCTGTTCCGCGATGTCGCGCAAGCCATCCGCGCGCTGGGCGACGATCCCAACGTGATCTGGTGCACCGGCCCGTCCAAGACCGCTGACGTCGAGGGCATCCTGATCGAAGGTGTGCACGGTCCCGGTGAACAGGGCGTGCTGTTCGTGCCCCAATTCTCCCTGACCTGAGCGGGCTCGCCGCTTCTTTCGTGTCCCGCTTGCGCGCGAGGAATTTCCAGTGGCCTTGCACGAAGAGCTCCAGCCGAGCTGGGCAGGGGTCGCGACTGAAAATGGCTTGTGACTTGATGGACCGATGCCTCGCGGGTAAGACGGGCTGTCGGTATGGCTCGAAGCCTTCGTTTTCTTGCGCCGCTGCTGGTCGTCGCGAGCTTGAGCGGCAACGCTCTCGCCCAGACGAGCGAACCGAGCGAAGCCACGCGCGAACAGGCGCGCGGCCTCGCGGCGCAAGGCTATGACGCGCTGCAACGCAAGGAGTACGCCCTGGCGGAAGACCTGTTTCGCCGCGCCGACGCGCTGGTCCACGCGCCGACGATCGTGGTCGATCACGCGCGCGCCCTGGTGGGCTTGGGACGCTTGGTCGAAGCGCACGAGCGCTACGAGCTCGTGATGCGCGAGGGCCTGCCGACGAACGTGCCCTGGTCCTGGCAACGCGCAGCCGCCGACGCGGAGCGCGAGCTCGCCGCCCTGAAACCGCGATTGGCTTGGCTCACCATTCGTGTGCGTGGGCCCAGCAAGCCCACCGTGGAAATCGACGATCGCGACATCCCGCGCGCCGCTCTCGGCGTGCGCCGCGCAACCGACCCTGGCGCACACACCATCAAGGTGCGCGCCAGCGGCTATGGCTCCAAAGAGCAAAGCGTGACCCTGGGCGAGGGCGAGGTGAAGGTGTTCGAAGTGTCGCTCGAGCTCGAAGGCAACGCGGTCGACCGCGCCGAACTCGATGAGCAACACCCGGAGGAACGCGCGCGTGGGGCTGCCAAGGTGAGCGCAACCGCGCCCAACAACACGCTGGCCTACGTGATGCTCGGCATCGGCGGTGCCGGGCTAGTCACGGGCGCGGTCACCGGCGGGCTCGCGCTCGGGCTGCGCAGCAAGCTGAACGAGGATTGCACCGACGGCGTGTGCCACCCGCAGCTCGAGAGCCAAGCCAAGCGGTATCAGAAGGACATCGATCGCTATCGCTTGCTCGGAACCGTGTCCGGCGTCAGCTTCGGCGCGGGGGTGGCCGCAGCCGCAACCGGTGGCGTCCTGCTCTGGCTAAATGGCCGCGACCGTGAGAAGGACAGCGCAGGGAACGGGCTTTCGGCGACGCCGTACGTGAGCGGCGACGAAATCGGCGTGTTCGGTCGGTTTTAGCCCCGCCAGAGGCAGCGTCGCTTTTTTTCCGCGTCCTTTGTCGCTCGAGGTCGCGCGGAGCCCGCGTGCCGACCTGGAAATATCGCCGATTTCGGGCAGTCGTTGTGCCGTCCGGCTGGCCTTGCGTAACTTAATTATATATGTAAAGGTAGGTAGATTTCTTACACATAGGTACAACCTATAGTCGCGCCGGTCTAACGGAGCGATGCTCTTCAGCTCTTGGTCTCCGCGCGCGGGGTACGCCGCGGAAGAAATTGGGTGTTCGACGATGCGGCCTCGCGATCAGAGCCGGGTGGGTCACCTTCGACGATGGTCCTTCTTAGCGGTGCTTGCTGCTTGTTCGACGGCAGGGGTTAGCGTCACGTCCGTCGCGCGCGCCGAGTCCGAGGCGGACCGTGCGACCGCGCGCGAGCTCGCGGCGGAGGGCAACGACGCGCTAAAGAAGAAGAACTACGAGACTGCGGAGGATCGCTTCCGGCGCGCAGACGCCTTGGTTCACGCGCCGACGCTGGTGGTCGATCACGCGCGCTCGCTCGTCGGGCTGGGCCGCTTCGCGGAAGCCTATGAGCGCTATCAATTGGTGTTGAAGGAAGGCGCGGCCGCCAACGCACCGCGCGGTTGGAAGCAAGCGGTGAAGGACGCAGAGCGCGAAGTGCAGCCGCTGGCGGCCAAGATCGCCTGGCTCACGCTCAGCGTCAAAACGCCGGGCGAAGTTCACGTGTGGATGGACGGTCGCGAGGTTTCCGCTGAGGAGCTCGGCACGCGGCACGCCGTGGACCCCGGCACGCGCGCGGTAACGGCGCGCGCCGCTGGATTCTTGCCCAAGGAAACTTCGCTGACCCTCACGGCGGGTGGCGAAACCACGCTGGAGATCGAGCTCGAGCCGGCGCCTCCGGAACCCACACCGGTCGCCGTCGCAGCTACCCCCCAAGTGGCCGCAGTCGCTCCGCCACCAGCCAAGGATCGGACCTGGATCTACGTGGCCTACGGGGTCGGCGCCGCTGGCTTGGTCACCGGGGCGACCGCTGGCGTGCTCGCGCTCGGCGTGCGCAGTGACATCGACTCCGAGTGCCCGGACCTGCATTGTACGGCCAAGACGCCGGATCAACTCAGCCACATGCAAAATCAGAAGAGCAAGTACCAAACGCTCGGCGTCGTTTCGGGAGTGGGGTTCGCGCTCGGCGTGGCGGGCGCGGCTACCGGTACTGCGCTGCTTTTGATGCAAAACAAGAGCGAGAGCGGGCCGAACGCCTCGGCGCGGGTCGTGCCGTATCTGGGGCTCGGTGAACTCGGCGTGACGGGGAGGTTCTGATGCAAAAGAGCAAACTCAGGCCGGTCTGGCTGGTGCTCTTGTTGATCGTGAACGCGCTGGTGGGTTGCCAGCTGGTGTTCGGCGACGTTCAGATCGACGACCAGGTCGGCGAAAACACCTTCGTCGGGGCGTGCAAGCAGGGCGACTACCGCTGCAACGCCGAGTACCTGTTGACTTGTACCTCGGGCGACGTCGGCTGGATGCTGAGCGAAACCTGTAGCAGCGCCGATCTGTGCGATTCCGGTGGCAAGCTCTGCCAAGCCTGCGAACCCGGCCAGCTACGTTGCTCGGGCAAGGTGCGCCAGGAGTGCAACGCGGTCGGCAACGGCTGGACCGATCTCGAGACCTGCCCTTCCGAGGCAATGTGCAATCCCCGTTACTGTGGGATGTGCATCCCGGGCACGCGCGACTGCCGCGGGCCCAAGCTGCAGGATATTTTCGAGTGTAGCCCCAACGGCGATTGGACCATTCAGCTCGACAGCTGTACCAGCCCAGGCCTTTGCAAGCTCAGTTTGGAAATGGCCGTGATGGACCCGAGCTGGGCCAAGAAGTGTCAGGCGCCAGCCTGCACCAAGCCCGGTGAATACAGCTGCAACGGCATGACGCTGCTGCGCTGCCGGGCGGACATGACCGGGCAGGACGTGATCGGCACGTGCATGAGCAACGCGCTGTGCGCGGCCGGCGCGGCCGACGGCAACG
Source organism: Polyangiaceae bacterium (assembly GCA_035549735.1). Lineage (GTDB taxonomy): Bacteria > Myxococcota_A > Polyangia > Polyangiales > Polyangiaceae > PMG-095. Next base: position 258,467 of record DASZQI010000084.1, read on the forward strand.
CCAAGAACGGCACTCCTGCAGAAGGCACGGTCGACAAGTGCCCGCTCGTCTGCCCGAGCCCCGGCGCGTTCCAATGCGAGGGTGCGCAACTCAAGAAATGCAACGTCGACCAGACGGCTTGGGAAGCGGTTGGAGACCCCTGCCCCGAAGGCACCCAGTGTAATCCGCAGTCGGGCGTCTGCTCGCAGCCGTGCATGCCCGGCGAGCTGCAGTGCAACGGCGCCGAGCTGCGCCGCTGTACGGACAAGATGACCTGGGAGCACGTGGATCAATGTGCTTCCGCCGCGCTCTGCAAGACCGACAAGTGCGTCGACCCGACCTGCAAAGTCGCGGGCGAGTACAAGTGTGACGGCGCTTCTCTTCAGAAGTGCAGCCTCGACCTGACGAGCTGGGAACCGGTCGCGACCTGCGGCTCACCCGCTTTGTGCAGGGCTCTCGATCAGCGTTGCAACACGCAGGCATGCCTGCCCAACGAGTACAAGTGCGTCGGGCAGACGCTGAGCAAGTGCAACAAAGATCTGACGGGTTGGGACGTACAAGCGACCTGCCCTGCGAATCAAATCTGTAGCGCGGACCCCGACAACGCCGGCTGCCTGACGAGCTGCCCAGCGCCGACGCTGTGCAACGGAGCAGAGCTCCGACGTTGTACCGCCACCGGCGGCGTAGTTCATCTGGCAGACTGCGCGACCGCGGATCTTTGCACGTGCGCACTGAACGGGACGTGCGCCGGCGGGCTCGGCACGACGGGCTGCGGCGTGCCCGTGTGCGCGAAGGACAGCTATCGCTGCACGAACCCGGCCACCGGCACGGCCAAGACCGTTTTGCAGAAGTGCCAAGCAGGTCGCAATGGTTGGGACACGGGCACGCAGGTGGACTGCAAAGACGCGGCGCTGTGTTATCCGGGCGCGTCGCCGGAATTCTTGAACGGCTACTGCGCGACCTGCCCGACCGCGGGAGAAGCGCAGTGCGTGGCTGCCACCAGCACCAGCCCGAGCACGGTCAGAACCTGCACGGCCGACCGCAAAGGTTGGACCACGACGCAGACGTGCAACGCGAGCATGGCCTGTGTCGACAGCGGCACTGCCGACTATTGCCCGGTCTGCAACACCGGGCAGACCATGTGCAGCACGGTAAACCTGCTGAAGTGCGCGACCGATCGCAAGAGCTTCGTCACCACGGTCTGCAAGAGCGCAGCGTTGTGCGACGCGGCGGGCGGACAGTGCGACGTCTGCACACCGCCGAACAGCAATACTTGCAGCGGGAAGGTCCTGAATCACTGCAGCGCAGACGGCCAGGCGCTGCAGCCCACCACATGCCCGAACCTGTGTGACGCCAGCGGCGGGCAATGTGATTCGTGTACGGCAGGCACTTCGCGTTGTCAGAACAACATTCTGTATAAGTGCGCGGCGGATGGGCAGAAGGAGACCCCGACCACCTGCGTCTCCACGCCGCTCTGCAATGCGACGGCGGGAGTCTGCGATCCACCCGTGTGCGACACCGGCGCGCACCGCTGCAATGGCGCTCAGCCCCAGGTCTGCAACGCCAACCGCAACGGCTGGGACTCGACCGGTACGGCTTGCCTCACTGCGGCGCTCTGCGATGGCGCGACTGGAACCTGCAAGGCAGCGGTTTGTGCGGCGGGCGCTCATCGCTGCAACGGTACTCAGCCGCAAGTGTGCAACGCCGGGCGTGACGGCTGGGACAACGTAGGCGCCGCCTGCGCCACCGCCGCGCTCTGCCAGGCAACGACCGGCACTTGCGCAACCCCCGCCTGTGCGGTGGGCGCGCACACCTGCAGCGGCGCACAACCCCAGGTCTGCAACGCAGATCGCACTGGCTATGAGAACATGGGCACGGTGTGCGGGAGCGTCGCGCTCTGCAACGCCACGACGGGAACCTGCACCGCCCCGGCGTGCATGGCCAATCAAACCCGCTGCACCGGCGCGCAGCCCGAAAAGTGCAAGGCCGATCTGACCGGATATGCCGCGAGCACGGCGGCGCCATGCGCGACCGCCGCTTTGTGCGACGGCGCCACCGGGTCCTGCATGGATCCGGTTTGTGCGGTGGGAGAGAAACGCTGTATGGGCGCGCAGCCCCAAATTTGCAACGCAGGGCGCACCGCCTTCGTCGCGGACGGCCCCGCCTGCCCGACCGCCGCGCTCTGCAGCGCGGGCACGTGCGCCACTCCCGTGTGCGCGGTGGGCGAAAAGCGCTGCAACGGCGCGCAACCGCAGATCTGCAACGCGGGTCAAAACGGTTGGACCAACATGGGCACGGCCTGCGCTAGCGCGGCGCTGTGCGACTCGATGACCGGCACTTGCGCGGCCGCCGCCTGCACCCCGGGTCAAACGCGCTGCAACGGCGCGCAACCCCAGGTCTGCAACGCCAATCAAACCGGCTGGGATCCCATGAGTACGCCCTGCGCTACGGCAGCGCTGTGCGTCGCGGCCACCGGCACCTGCACCGCGCCGACTTGCGCCGTGGGTGAACGCCGCTGCAACGCCGATCAGCCCGAGCTCTGCAACGCCAACCGCAACGGCTGGGACGCCAGCGGAATGCCCTGCGCAACAGCCGGGCTGTGCTCCGGCGGCATGTGCAATGACCCTGCTTGCGCCGTGGGAGCGAAGCGCTGCGACCCGATGCAGCTCGATCAACCGCAGATCTGCAAGGCCGACCGCACCGGCTTCCAGAACAACGGTATGGCTTGCGCAACCGCCGCGCTCTGCTCGGCAGGCGTTTGCTCGATGCCGGCATGTTCGCCGATGCAGTTGCATTGCAACGGCACCTGGCTCCAGGTTTGCAACGCGGGACAGACCGGGTTCACCAATGAAGGGGGCATGCAGTGTGCGACCGGCGCGCTATGCGATGACGTGCAGGGCGTGTGTCGAACGCCAGCGTGCGCGGTGAATCAGTACAAGTGCACCGGGGCCCAGCTGCAGGTGTGCAACCCGGACCGCACCGGCTACGACGACAGCACGCTCTGCGCAAGCGCACCGCTCTGCAGCGCAGTCGACAAGATGTGCCTTACTCCGGCTTGTGCAAAAGACCAATACAACTGCGTTGGAGCACAACTGCAGCTCTGCAACGCGACTCGTACGGGCTACGACGACAAGACGCTTTGCGCGAGCGCCGCGCTGTGCGACCCCACCGGCGGCGAGTGCGATGACTGCGTCTCCGGAGCCATTCAGTGCACGACCGCTAACGTGCTCCAGCACTGCAACACCAGCGGCCACTGGATGGACTTCCAGGACTGCACCCTCACCTCGGCCACCTGCGACGCATCGATGGACGCCTGCGTGGTGCCGCCCTGACTTGACTCCGCCCGCGGTTTGCGGCGAGAGTCGCTCGGGCTTGGGGTTTTGGCCCCACTGGCTAAAGCCCGGTCCGAGCTGGTGCAAAAAGTCCCGAATCTCATCGCCATCTTATCGGCCTTCGCGCTGGCCCTGGCCCCAGCCTGCCAGGCCGTGTTCGGCGACTACAAAGTCGATCTGAGCGCGCTCAATGCACGCATCTGCGAGGTTGACGAGTACCGCTGCACGGACGAGCTGCTCGAGGTCTGCGCTGCCAATCGTTCGCACTGGGAAGTGTCTGCGACCTGTCCCTCGGCCGGCCAGTGCAACCTCAACGCGGACACCTGCCGGCCGTGCGTGGCAGGCGTCGAACATCAGTGCCAAGACGGAACGCTGTTCGCCTGTGACGCGAGCGGACAGTGGCAAAAACTGAAGGATTGCCCAACCGCTGCGCTCTGCTCGGCCAGCGCGGGAGATTGCCTGCCGGCCGTCTGCGCGCCGCCCGAACATCGCTGCCAGGCCGACGGAACGCTCGAACGCTGCAAAGCCGATCGAACGGGCTGGCAAAAAGTCACGACCTGCGCGACTCCGGCCGATTGCAACGCTGCCGCCGCCGACGCGCAGGCGAATGCCGGCGAACCGGTCACGTGCACCGTGTCCTGCACGAAAGGCAGCGGGGCTTGCGCCGCTCCGACCTGCGACACGCCGGGCGTCCTGCGTTGCCTGCGCGACTTCAGCTCGCTCCAGCGTTGTTCGGAGACGTACCAGTGGGCGATGGTCAGCCAATGCACTAATTTTGCATTGTGCAACGCCGAGCAGGGCCGCTGTGAGGACGCCCGTTGCGCGTCAAACGAGCGACGTTGCAACGGAAACACCGTGGAGCAATGCAAGCCCGATCTGACCGGCTGGGTTGCGACTCAGACCTGCCCGGCGGGAACGCTGTGCGATCCGAGCGCCGCCGCGGGGAGCGAGTGCGTGACCGGGGGCTGCACGTCCGGGCAAACGCGCTGCAACTCGCTGTTCGTCGAGCGTTGCGACGGAACTCGCTGGGAACGCACGAAGCGCTGCGAAAAGAAGTGCAATCCCGCCACCAAGGACTGCAATCCGTAGCGCCCACGATTTAGGGCGCACGCAGGGAAAAGGCCCTTCCCAACCCCCGAGACGCGGCGCTTTCACGAAGTCACCTTCGGTGGCATGAAGAAACTGCCATGCGCCCTCCCCTCTGGCTCGCGCTCGCGCTGCCTCTCGTTGGCTGTAGCGCAAGAAGCGCCCCGCCGCCGGTCGCGGCTGCCCCAACCAACGTGCAGAGCGCGCCCCGCTCCGCCGCAGCGCCCCCTGGCCCCGGCGCGCCGTTGCCCACCGCCAGTACCACGCCCGAACGAAAGCTCGACGTCGCCGCAGCCCGCCACGCATTGAACCGCTTCGCGTTTGGCCCCCGCCTAGGGGAAGCCGAAGCTCTGGCCACGCAAGGGTTCGGCAAATGGCTCGACCTTCAACTCGCCAAGAATCCAGAGAAAGAGCCCGCTCTCGAGTCCGCGCTTTCGCCCTACCGCGAAGCGCTGGCACCGCCGAGCCAGTTGGTCGAGAGCTGGCTGGGCGACGACTGGACGCAAGAAGTGACGGTAGGCCCTGACCTGAACCGCAGAATTCAGCCCTATTTTCGTGATCATTTGGCCAAATTGGCGCTCGCCGAGGTCACGCGCCACGTGCTCGGCGAACGCCAGCTCGAAGAAGTGATGGTCGACTTTTGGGCCAATCACTTCAACGTGTTCGCGAAGAAGGGCTTGGTGCGCGTGTTCGCCGGAGACTACATCGAACGCGCGGTGCGTCCGAATGCGTTCGGACGCTTCGAGGATTTGTTGCTCGCCACCGCACACCACCCGGCGATGCTGATCTACCTCGACAACGCCCAGAGCTCCGCGAAGCGCGGGCACGACACAGATCCAAAATCGAAAAAAGGCGGCGGCCTGAACGAGAACTACGCGCGCGAGTTACTCGAGCTGCACACGCTGGGCGTGGACGGCGGGTATACGCAGCAAGACGTCACCGAGGTCGCGCGCATTCTCACCGGTTTCAGCGTCGCGCGCCCGCAGCAAGGCGAGTTCGAGTTCGTGTTCCGCAAGGCGCGGCACGACGCCGGCGAGAAAAAGGCGCTCGGTCAGCTGTTCCCGGCCGGTCACGGGGAGGACGAGGGAGTGCGCCTGCTCAAACTGCTCGCCGCGCACCCGGCGACCGCGAAACACCTTTCGAGTAAGCTCTGCGCGCTGTTCGTCGCGGACGATCCGCCGCCAAGCTGCGTCGAGGCTGCGACGCGCGCCTACCGCGAGTCAGACGGGGAAATCCGTCAAGTCGTGCGCGCAATCGCCGGCGACGAAAGCTTTTGGTCGGACGCGGTGCGTGGTGCCAAGCTGAAGACTCCGCTCGAATTCGTGGCTAGCTCACTGCGCGCGATCGGGGAAAAGCCGGACGGCACGAGCGATTTGTCGCGCGCGCTGCAAGCGCTGGGTGAGCCGCTCCTGGAAGAGAGCGTGCCCACTGGCTACCCCGATGCCGCACCCGAGTGGGCGAGCAGCAGCGGCATGCTCGCGCGGATGAGTTTTGCGACGTCGCTCGCGCTCGGCAAGGTGCCCGGCGTCAGCCACGCGAGTGAATCACCACTCGCGCACGTCGAAGAACGCGTGCTCGTTGCGGAGGCGAACCGCGTGTTGCTCGGCGGCTCGGCAAGCGCGAAGACCCTCGACGCGGTGACCGCGGCGCTCGACGGCATCAAACAGCCCGACCGCCGCCGCGAGCTCACCCTCGCCCTGCTGCTCGGCAGCCCGGAGTTTCAACGCCAATGAACCGCCTTCGACTCGAACGGGAGCTCAGCCGGCGCTCGTTGCTACTGGCCGGCGCGGCGAGCGGTTTCTGGCTCACGCCGGGCGCAGCATTCGCAGCGGGTGCAGCGCCGCCGAAGACTCTGGTTTGCCTGTTCCTGCGCGGGGCGGTCGATGGCCTGAGCATCGTCGTGCCACACGCCGAGCCCGCCTATTACAAGGCGCGCAATACCATCGCCATTCCTCCGCCAAAGCGAGCGGGCGGCGCGTTGAACCTCGATGGCCGCTTCGGACTGCATCCGCGGCTAGCGCCCCTGAAGCCCGCGTTCGACGCGGGGGAGCTGGCCTTCGTGCACGCGGTCGGCTCGCCCCACCCCACACGCTCGCACTTCGAAGCGCAAGACTACATGGAGACCGCCACGCCTGGCGAGCATCGGCGCGACGGCTGGCTCGCTCGCTGCCTGCCGGGGACGGCTGCGACCGCCTCGCTGCAATTGCCGCGCGTCGCGTTGAGCCCGCGCACGCCGCTCGCGCTCCGCGGGCCGGGCTCGGTCCTTTCCACGCCGGGGCTCGAACGCTTTCAGTTACGCGCGCCGGAACGGTTGCGCGGACGCGTCGAAACGGCATTCTCCGAAATGTATGCGCAGGAGCCCAGCCTCTCCGCGCGCGCCGGCAGCGACGCGCTCGGCGTCGCCGAGCAACTGCGCGAGCTGGGCGTGAAGGACTACAAGCCGGAGCATGGCGCGAGCTATGAAAAATCGGCGGCTCAGCTGCGCGATGCGGCCTTTCTGATCAAGTCGAACCTGGGCGTGCGTGTCGCCTGGATCGATCTTGGCGGCTGGGATACCCACCAAGGTCAAGGCAACGCCGAGCGTGGCCGGCTTGCCCCTCTACTTAACGATCTGGGCCGCGGCTTGGCAGCATTTCGGCAAGACCTCGGCGCGCGCTTCGAACACGTGGTCGTGCTGGTGATGAGTGAGTTCGGCCGCACCGTCGAAGAGAACGGCACTCAAGGCACCGACCACGGCCACGGCACGGTGATGACCCTACTCGGCGGCCCCGTGCGCGGGAAAAAGGTCTATGGCAAGTTTCCCGGTCTGGAGCCCGAACAGCGATACGAAGGCCGCGATCTGGCCGTCACGACCGACTTCCGTCAGGTGTTCGCGGAGCTCGCACCCGCCTTCGCCGCGGTGGAGCTCAGCAGCGTGCTCCCCGGCTACGACCTGGACGAGAAGAAGCGCCTCGGCCTGCTGCGCTAACCGGCTGACCCGCGCGGGCGCCGGTCATTGCGCTTCGATCGCCCCGATGTCGGGTGCGCTACGCGAGCGCGGATTGCCGTAGTAGTCGACGTCCGGAACGATGCCGGCGACCGTGCTACCCTTGTTCAACGCAGGTGACCCCGCGCCGGGCGTGTAGTTGTCCTTGGCGGCATCCACGAACTTCGGGTCCATGCCGCTGATGTTGCCGGTGCCTGGCCACGTCGTCTCGGAGAGCGAGTTCGTGAGTGGCGGCGGTGAATAGTAGACCTGGTCCGGGCAGGGGCTCGGCGGCATCGAGCTCGCGTTCAGCATATTGTTCCAGGACAAATTGCTGCTGAAGGTGCCGCAGCTCATCGCGCCACCCTCACACGAAACGAGGCCACCCTCGTAACTACAATTGTTCTCGTTCCCGACCATCGTGTTATACGCAAAAATGCCAGAAACGCCGCGTATGCCGATGATGTCGACGTAGGAGGTGTTGCCATTCCGGAGGAACAAATTGTTCCGAATCAAAAATGATTTTCCGTCGAACGAGATGGCGTTCTTGTTGCCGCGGAACAGACTGCGCTCCACGGTCAGCGTCTGCGACGGGGTAGGGCAAGCCGCGGCCGGACAAGCGGATACGATGCCGGTCTGGCTGCCGATGAACGTAGCCTGTTGCACATCGGCGTCACATGCGCTCAGTAACAATCCGGCGGATCCGTACGACGTGGCGGAGTCGGTGATCTGTCCCTTGCGCATCTTGATCTTGGCGCCCGTACAGGAAATGGCCGCCGCGGTGGCGCCTGCCATAGAGGGCGCGCTGGCCTCGACGAACACGTCGTCCAGCATCACGCTGCCGCCCTTGATGGTAAACCCAACCGAGCCGTCATAAGGAGCGACGCGCACGTGATTGCCGAACACCACCGCGTCGACGTCGGCCGGCAATACTGCGCCCTCGTTGAAGCTGCTCTTGGTGGCGATCAGCACCAAATGCGGGCGTGCGGCGCTGAGCTTGCTCGCGGCCACACCCAGATTGAGGCACGGAGCGGCCATCGTTCCGCAGTCGGAAGCGCTCGACCCGGTTTGAGCCAGCGCGTAAACGGTCTGCGCCGCGGTCGCGCACGTCCCTTTCGCGGTGCACGCGAACGTGCCGCACTCGGAACCTTCCGCGCACGTACGACACTTGTAGTCCGTACCGCACACCGGCGTGGTGGCAGGGCAGTCGGCACTCGTGAGGCAACTTACGCAGCTGCCCAGGTGACAGAACGGAACCTTGGCATCGTCTGCCGCGCACTCTGCGTTGGTCACGCACGCGCGGCATACCCCGCCGGCTGCGCAAATCGGTGTCGACCCAACGCAACTCGTGGGAGTGCAACCGCTCGCCGGTCCGCCCGCTTCACCGCCGGCACCACCCTCGCCGCCCGCGCCAGCGCCGCCTTCGAGGCCGGGCCCGCCGGAACCACCGCCAGTCGGCGCACCCGAGGAGCCTGCCATTCCACCCTCGCCAGCCGCGCCTGCCTGTCCGCCCGTTTCGGGCGCTCCCGACGCCCCTGCGTTGCCGGCGGTCGAGCCGCCCGCGCCGCCCCGGCCCGCGTTGCTGATCCCCCCGCTACCGCTACCTGCACCGCCAGTTCGACCACCCCCGTTCGTGCTGCCACCGGATGCGTCGATGATGTTGATCGCACCGCTATCGAGGCTGCCGCAAGCACCGACCGCGCCCGCCGAATAGATGGCGCCGAGACAAAGAAAAGCGCTTCGAATTCGCATCAGAAACTCCCTCGGACGCCAGCCGAGCCCGGGGCGATGAACGGCGAAAGCGTCGCGCCTTCGCTGACACCGCCCTTTTTGCCACTGAGCACGAACAGCGTAACCCCGGAGGCAACGCCGACTCCGCCAACGACGAAGCCGACGATCGAGAGAGTTTTGGCCGAGTCGGCTTCATCGCCCAGGTCTGAACGGCGAGCGGCGTCCACGCGGGTGAGGTTGCACGGAAACGTCGGGCAGAAGTCGTTCGCCTCCTCGTACTTGCTCTTCGCGCTGAGCGCGAACACCGTGCCAAGCCCGACGCCCACCGCGCCCACGCCCAGCGCCGCGTAAGAGGCGATTCTCAAACCGTTTCCGCCACCGCTGTCGTGGCCATTCGCAGGCACATTCGGCATCGTCGGCGCTGGTTGCTGCGCCGCGAGCGGTGGTGCGACTTGGGGCGCCAGGCGATTCAGCGTGAACGCGTGGCTCAGCTGCTGACGCGGCGTGGCATCGAACTCCCATACCGCGGGTTCATAGCCCTCGAGCATCACCGAGAGCCGATGATGGCCCGCCCGCAAACCAAGAGTCTGGCTGGCCGCAACCGGGCCGTAGCGATTGACCACCGGGCTTCCCGAAACCGACACCCGCTCATCGGTCAGCAGCGCAGCGGGCGGATCGAAGGAGAGCGTCACGCTGACGAGCCCAGCCTGCAGGGTCTTCGAGTCGCGCTCGAACTGCGCCCGTTCCTCGCGGTCGATTTCCTTGCCGCCCTCGGAGAGGTACTTCGAGAAGGCCTCGATCGCCTCGCCATCGCGCTCGAGCTTCATCGCGGCAATGCCCAAGTTGCCCAGGATTTTCCAGGAGGGTGAGGCCGCGTAGGCCGCCTTGAACTCCCGATAGGCGTCGTCGTAGCGCGCCCCGTCCGGGTCCTGAAGAAAGCTGACGCCGGCGGAGAAGTGCGCGCGAGCCTCCTCGGTAATGGGCACGCTGTCCGCTGCGGCGGCCCCCGCTGCCACCAGGCCGAAAGCCAACAAAAAGCTGGAACTTAGGATCGCTCGCCTCATCCGAATCCTCACCAAGCGCTCGGGATCATCGTTCGGATCAAACGCCGAGGCAAGGCGGCCTGGCGGCACACATTCAGCCACATTCGTGCAGCTTCCTTGAATTTCCGGCGAAAGCCGCGGACGGCCGATCATGCTAGGGTGCTGCCTGGAAGATGGGGCTAAACCCGGGCGATCTGATAGACGACAAGTACCGCATCGTGCGCCTGATCGGCGAAGGTGGCATGGGCGCGGTGTACGAAGGCGAGAACACGCGCATTCACCGCCGGGTTGCGATCAAAGTGCTGCACGCCAACGTGGCCGGCATGACGGATGTCGTCGCACGCTTCGAGCGAGAAGCGCAGGCCGCGGGACGAATCGGCTCCGAGCACATCGTGGAGGTGCTCGATCTCGGCACGCTTTCGTCCGGCGATCGCTACATGGTGATGGAGTTCATGGACGGCGACAGCCTGAGCGACCGCATTCGCCAGCGTGGTCGCATGCACCCGCGTGAGCTCTACCCGATCGCTCGCCAGCTGCTCGACGCGCTCTCCGCCGCGCACAGCGCCGGCATCGTTCATCGCGATTTGAAGCCGGACAACGTGTTCTTGCTGCGCAACCGCCGCAGCCAGCCGGACTTCGTGAAACTGCTCGATTTCGGCATCTCCAAGTTCGGCGGCACCAGCACCGGGCTCAGCATGACCCGCACCGGGGCGGTGATGGGTACGCCCTACTACATGGCGCCCGAGCAAGCTAAAGGCTCGCGTGAGGTCGACCACCGAGTCGATCTATATGCCGTCGGGGTGATTCTGTACGAAGCGCTCGCGGGTCAGGTCCCGTTCTTGGCCGACACGTTCAACGAGCTGTTGTTCAAGATCGTCCTGGAAAAACCGCAGCCGCTGACCGCGCTCGCTCCCGAGCTCGACCCGTATTTCGTGCACTTGGTCGAGAAGGCCATGGCGCGCGAGCCGTCCGAGCGCTTTCAGTCCGCGCAAGAGATACAGCTCGCGCTCGACGAGTGGGCGCGCGGCGCCGGGCTCAACGCCACCGCCACTGGCGGCTATCCGGCGATCGAGCAACGAACCGGGCACGGCCTGAACCCGCACACGCCGCTGGAAAACGCGCCGCTCGGCGCCACGCCCGGCACCTGGTCAGGCACCAGCACCAGCGCCGAACCTACCTTCGGCAAGCCGAAGCCCAGCCGAGCCAGCCTGGTCGCGACGTTCGCCGCGATCGTGGCGGTCGCCGGCGGCTCGGGCACTTATATGCTGCTCTCCGGAAAATCACCGCCCGGCGCAGCGTCGGCCACGGCCACCTCGGGCGTCACCGAGCACCCGGTAAACGCACTGCCGAGCGCGCTGCCCGCGGCTCCGCCAGAAACCGCGAAGCCGAGCTCCGAGCCGGAAAAGCCCACGATCGATCTCGCGCCTGCGCCGAGCGCGAAGAGCGATGCGCCGACCGTGGCAGCTAAGGCTCCGAGCGCCGTGAAGGCCACGAGCGGCACGGCCAGGACCACCGCCAAAGTCGCAAGCACGAAAGCTGCAGCCGCGGTCAAAGCCGCACCGCCAGCGCCTCCGCCCGCGCCGGTCAAGAACGAAGGCATGACGCCTTCCGGCCGTAAGATCCGGCAAACATTGTAATCGCTGCGCTTTGCGCTTGGCGAGGTCGGCCAAAGCGGGGCCGTCGACAGCGGCATCTGCGGACGAGTACACTCCGCAGCGATGGAACGCGTGGTCGGTGTCGGTGGCATCTTCTTCAAGGCAAAGGATCCGGCAAAGCTGAAGGCCTGGTACCGCGACCACTTGGGACTTCCCACCGACGAGCACGGCGAGACGGTGTTCGCCACGCAGGGAGATCCCGGCCCGTGCCTGGTTTGGTCGCCGTTTCCCGCCAACACCACGTATTTCGAGCCGAGCAAGGCGCCCTTCATGGTGAACTTCCGCGTCAAGGACCTGCGCGCGATGCTCACGCAGCTTCGCGCCGCCGGCGCCACGGTCGACGAAAAAGTCCAAGAAGAGCCGTACGGAAAGTTCGGGTGGGTGATGGATCCCGAAGGCAATCGTATCGAGCTGTGGGAGCCACCGGCGAGCTCGGACTGAGCCGACTTTGACTACGGCAGCGCCGCAGTCACGGATTTCTTACCGGGCGGGCCGCGGTGCAGCCAGTCGTGGTGCACGTTCGGAATGTCGTCGAGCAGTTGCTTGGTCACCTCACTCGTAGGCGAGAGCGTCACCTGATCCGGCGGACCTTGCTCGACGATTTGCCCCTTGTGCATGATGTAGATCGAGTCGGAAATGTAATAGGCGAGCCCGATGTCGTGAGTGACGAATACGATCGTCATCTTCAGCTCTTCTTTGAGCTTCATCAGGTAGTCGAGAATGCTGGCGCGGCTGCAGGCGTCGACCATCGAGGTCGGCTCGTCCGCGATCAACACTTGCGGACGCAGGATGAAGATGCGCGCCAACAGCATGCGCTGCATTTGCCCGCCCGAAAGCTCGAACGGGTATTTGCCTTCGACCTCTTTGGGCTTGATGTTGACGGCCAGCAGCGCCTGATCGACGCGCTCTTCCATCTCCGCTTCAGCCGGCTTTTGCTTGAATAAGTTGAAGGAGCTCTTCAACTGGGCGCGGATGGTGAAGAACTGGTTGAAGGCCGAAAACGGGTCTTGAAACACCGCCTGCACCTTGCGCCAGTGCTCCCGCGGATCGGGCTCGCTGTCGATCGGCTTGCCGTCGAACAGCAAGGTGCCGCTGCTGGGCGCCTCGAGCCGGAGCAGCATCTTCGCCAGCACGGTCTTTCCGCAGCCGGACTGACCCACCAAGCTGACGATTTCGCGATCCTTGATCTTGAAGCTCACGCGATCGACCGCGGTGACCAGCCGTTTACCGTGACCGAACACGCGCGAGACGTCTTTGGCTTCGAACTTGAAGGTCTCAGCTGGCATACATACACCTCACCGGGCGCTCGGCGACGACTCGAAGTTCCTGCTTGGTGGTCTTGCAGTCGGGCCGCACCACGGGGCACCGCTCGGCGAAGCGGCAGCCCACGATCGGCTTACCCAAGTTGGGCGGCGCGCCTTCGATAGCGATCGGCTTCTTCACCCGCTGCCCCTGCTCGGCGCTGAGCATCGAGCCCATCAGCGCGCGCGTGTACGGCATGCGTCCGTCGAAAATCACCTGTTCGGTCGTGCCGACCTCCACGAACTCACCTGCGTACATCACCGCGATCGAGCTCGAAACGTGGCGGAGCAGCGGCAGCTCGTGGGTAATGAACAGCATGCTGGAGATGATGTTTTCGTCCATCAGCTCGAACAACAGCCGGATCACCGACTTTTGCGTGGAAACGTCGAGCGCGGAGGTCGGCTCGTCGGCGATCACCACCTTCGGATTCAAGAGCGTCGAGATGCCGATTACCACGCGCTGCTTCATGCCCGCAGGCAGCTGAACCGGGTAGCTGTCCAAAACCTGCTGGGATTTCAGGCCGATGCGATCGAAGCGCTCACGCAGACGGTCGTAAATCGTCTTGCGATCGACCGTCTCGTCGTGGCTCAGGATCATGTCCGTGGCCATGTCCTTGATCTTGCGCGTGGGGTTGAGCGAGTTCAGCGCGCCCTGCGGGATCATGGCGATCTTCTGACCGAGCACGTTCTTACGGTTGTCGTCGACGCTCATGCCGACGATGCTCTTGCCGTCGATACGCACGTCACCGGAAGTGAGGTGCAGCGGCGGAATGTAGAGCCCCATGCAGCCGCTCACCAGCGTGGTCTTCCCGCAGCCGGACTCGCCCGCGATGCCCAGGATTTCGCCGGCTTCGAGCTTGAACGAGACTCCGTCGACCGCCTGGATCTTGTCTCCGAAGCGGGTGAGGTAGTGAACTCTGAGATCTTCGACTTCGAGGACTGCTGCCATCGCTCACTTCCTCAACCGAGGATTGAACACGCCTTCCATGGCGGTGTTGACCACGTACAGGGCGAAAACAATAACGGTAATCAGCACCACCGCAGGCACGAACGCCCACCAAGCGCCGTCCCCCAGTGCTTCGTTCTGGATGGCGTCATTCAGAATTTTGCCGAGCGAAACCGAGTCGTACGGGCCGAGCCCGAGCAGGCTGATGCTCGCCTCCGACAAAATGCCGGTTGCCGTCTGCAAGATGAACACCATGAAGATGTACGACAGCAGATACGGCAGAATGTGCAGGATCACGATGCCAAGCGTACTGTAGCCGTTGACCCGCGCCAGGCTCACGTGGTCGCGCGAGCGAAGGCTCGCCGACTGCGCGCGCACCGCGCGAGCGCTCCAGGTCCAGGTCGTGCCGCCGATGAACAGCGCGATCAGCGACAAACTGCGGCCATTTTCCAGGCTGGTGGAGAGCAAAATCAGCACGATCAGCGACGGGATGACCAGGAACAGGTTGGTGACCACGGTCAGCAGGTCATCGAGCAACCCGCCCTTGTAGCCGCCATAGACACCAATCAGCGTGCCGACCACGGTCGCGACGGTTCCGGCCAAAAACCCCACGTAAAGAGAGGACTGCAGCCCGGCGATGAGCATCGACAGCATGTCGACGCCCATGTGATCGGTACCGAGCCAGTGCTCGGACGAAGGAGGCAGGTAGGCCAGCCCGACGCGAGTGCGTGGGTCGATGTGCATCAACAGTGGCGCCAGGAACGCCAGCAGCAAGGTGCCGATGAACAGCACCATGCCCAGCACGAACCCGGGGGACTTCAGCAAGCCGCGGAGGAGCTTCATGGCTTACTTCCCTCCCGCTTGCGCCGCGCGAATGCGGGGGTCCAAAAAGCCGATCAGCACGTCGACGCTGAAGTTTGCCACGAGCACCGTGACGGTGACTAGCAGCGTGCAGCCGGTGATCACGGGGTAGTCCTTGCCTTGAATGGCCGTGAGCATGGCCATGCCGAGGCCCGGATAGCTGAAGATGATCTCGGTGATGAGCGCGCCGCCCACCATCGCGCCGAGCGAAAGCGCGAGCCCGGTGAGCTGCGGCAGCATCGCGTTTCGAAACATGTAGAGCAGAATCTTGTTCTCGCGAATACCGAGCAGCTTGGCGTACTTCACGTAGTCGGTGCCAAGCTCGTAGATGCACATCGAGCGCATGCCGATGGCCTGTCCGCCGAGCACGATCAGAAACACCGAGAGGAAGGGCAGCACGTAGTAGTAGCTTGCGCTGGCGAAGAACTCGAAGCTCAGGGTCGGCACCAAGCCGTCGTCGTAGCCGCCAGAGGCCGGGAACCAACCGAGCTTGAGACCGAATACGAACACGAGCCCGATGCCCACACAGAAGGCCGGAATCGCGCTGGCCAGCAGCGCCAGCGGGTAGGCTATCTTGTCGAACGCGCCGCGTTTGTAAGCCGCGAGCGCGCCCAGCAGATTCCCGAAAATCCAGCCGAAGACGATGGTCGGGAACTGCAGCGCCAAAGTCCACGGCAGCGCATTGCCGATGATTTCCCCCACCCGTTTCGGGTGTTGCAGAATCGAGGTACCGAGGTCTCCCCGAAGACTCATGCCGAGGTAGCTCCAGAACTGCCCGAGCAGCGACGCGCGCATCGGTTTACCGGCGCCGTCGAGCACTACCTCCCCTTTGCCGTCGAGCTCGACCAAGCCGAACTCCTTGAGGTAGGCCTTCTCTTTCTCGAGCTGCGCTTTGGCGTCGACCGTCCCGCCGCCCGCGGCGCGCGCGAGCAGCGCGTCGACCGGATTGCCTTTGCCCAAGCGCGGCAGGCAAAAATTGATGGTCACGGCCACCAAGAAGGTGACGAAGTACCAACCGGCGCGGCCGGCGATGTGACGGAGAGTGGGATGATTGCGCAGCATCCAGGTGTTCCTCTAGACGGCGTAACCCTCAGCCCGCGGGCTTGAGGTGCCACAAGATCCGCGTCCCCAGCCGGTCTCCAGGAATTTGCGCGGGCAGGAAGGGATTGTCCGAATTCGGAAAGCCTTTCCACTTTTGATCACTGTATTCGTAGAACTGGTCGGGGCGATAAACCAGCGGCAGCGTCGGCTGCAGCTGCATGTAAAGCACGTTGAGCTCGCGGTAGGCCTTGATGAGCTCCGCTTCGTCTTTCAGCTGCGGGATGAGGTTCAACAGCTCGTCGACGCGTGGCACGTAGTCCGCGCTCTTTGGGTTGTTGAAGCGGCCGTAGTTCTTGAACATCTTCTCGCCCTGGGGCGCCCAATCCTGCGAGTTCAGCACGAACTCGAAGCGCGACCAGGGCTTGGAAGGCGAGGGCTCCGACGACGGCGTGTACATGAGCAGGTCGAACTCGCCATTGTCGCGCGCACCCCAAAACACCGAAGCGTCGACGAAGCGCTCGCGCGCATCGATGCCCGCTGCGCGCATGCTGCGCACCGCGATGCGCACGATCGACTCCCAATCGGTCCAGCCCGTGGGCGACATGATGAAAACGGTCGGAACGGCCTTGCCCTGCGCATCGCGCGTCTCGACCAAATCGCCCTTCTCGTCGAACACCGGGCGATAACCGGCGGCCTTCAACGTGGCTTTGGCGCGCTCCGGATCGTAGAAGGTAGCGCCGTAGGTCTTGGCGTCCTCTTCCGAGTAAAACTTGGACTCCAGCCCGAAAGGCAGAATCAGGCCCGGCTTCAGCGGCGGGCTGTAGCCAGAAACGGCCAGCTCGCGAATGTCCGAGTAGTTGATGGCGAACGCCATCGCGCGGCGCATTTGCGGATCGTTCAGCGGCTTGTGCAGCACGTTGACGAACAGCATCGGGATCGAGCCGGGAGGAAAGAACGGCTCCTTCGGGTACCAGCTGTGCACGCCCTTGGGCTGCTTCAGCCAGATGCGTGGCATGAACGCGGATGACGCATCCAGGCGACCCTGCTGTAGCGCGACGCTGAAGTGGCTGTTGCTCTTGTAGATCGGGTGCACCACGTACTTCACGGCGGGCTTCTTGCCGCCGAAGAACACGTCGTTGCCCCAGTAGTTGTCGTCACGCATGGTGACGATCTTCTCGCTGCTGTACGAGTGCAGCGGATACGGCCCCGACCCAACCGGGTGGTCGTTGAACTTGAGCTTGTTGAACTCGTTGATGTCGTTGTTGCCCTTGGCGAGCAGGGGCTCGATCACGTGCTTTGGTACGATGCGCTGGAGCTGCAGCTGATCCAGCACGACCAGCGGGTTTTTCTGCTTCGGATCCAGCACGAACACCACGCGGCGCGGGAACTTGCCGGGAGCGAGCGAGCCCTCCTCCGGCAGCTTGACCTCGGTGATGTAGCTCCAGAACGAAGCCACCGGCACGCTCTTGTACTTCTGCCCGAGGTCGAAGGTGTACTTCACGTCGTAGCCGGTGACCGGCTTGCCGTCGCTCCAGTGCGCCTTCTCTTGCAGAACGACTTCGACCGAGTCGTCGTTCACCTGATACGACTCGCCCAAGAGCGGCTCCAGCTTGCCGGTCTGCGGATTGAACAGGAACAACGTCTCGTAGACGAGGTTCATCGCGTTGACCGGCCAGTCCTGCCAGCCGAGCAGCGGGTTGAACGAGCTCGGCTCGCCCCACTGACGACCGCCGACGTACACCGTTTCGTTCCGAGGAAATCCGGAGGACGACTCTTGGTGGTTCGGGCGGCAGTCGGTGAGTCCGAGGGCCAGGAGCGCGAGAGTGGCGGCGCGCAGCGCGGGAAATCGAGTCATCGTTTTCGCCAGTCGGATCAAACCTTGCCGGCTCTGCGCCTGGGCGGCTCTCGCGGCGCAATCTTCCCTACAATGTGGGAGCCGAGCAGCATCCTCGTAAGCGAGAGACCTGCCCATGTCAAGGCCATCGCTCGGCAGGCTGGAACCGGTTTCTAGCCGCATCTAGCGGCTTCTTTTGAACATTGGCGCGGCTAACGCACGGCGCAACGCCCGGCCCCTCCATTCGCCGGCGGGCGCGCGGCCCATGCTACCGTTATCGCGCGTGAGAACACTCGACTTCGGTATTCGCGCCTTGGCCCTGGCCGCCCTGCTCAGCCCAGCGGGTTGCGGCAGTGGAGACCAGCCGCCCGGCGAGCCGGCGACGCCACGCGGACAGCCGAGTGAGCCCGCCGGGGCGTGCAACGCGGTCACTCAATCCTTCGACGTCCCGAGCGCGCTCCACCAGACCGACTGCAGTCCGCTGCCAGACTCCAGCAAGCCCCCGTCGGGCGGCGATCACTACGGCACTTGGGCGGCGTTCCAGAGCTACGCTTTCCCCATCCCGCACGGCTTCTTGATCCACTCGATGGAGCACGGCGCGGTCATCGTCTACTACAACTGTCCGAGCGGCTGCGCCAACGAAGTCGCCGAGGTTCAGTCCTTCCTCGACTCGCAGCCGGAAGATCCGCTGTGCTTGGGCCAGAGCACGCTGCGGCGCGCGGTGCTGACTCCGGACCCGACGCTCGATGTGCGCTGGGCAATGAGCGCCTGGGGCGAAACACTGCGCGCCGATTGCTTCGATTCCCGAGCTTTTGGCAGCTTCTACCAAGCTCATTACGGCCATGGGCCGGAGCAGTTGTGCAACGCCGGGGCGGCCTTCAACGCTCCGCCTTGTGAGTGAAAACCCGGTGTCGACGCTGCGCTTCGACGTGACCAGCGGCGACTGGGTCGCGTTTTCGGATCTGCGTGCGAAACGTCCACACACTTTTCAGAAACGCACGCCGGAGAGCCTGGCGCCGCCGCACTTCGAGCCAAACTGCCCGTTCTGCCCCGGGAACGAAGGTCAAACTCCCGAGGCCACCGACCTCGAGCTCGACCCCGAACAGCCATCCCGCTGGAGCGTGCGCGTCTGCGCCAACAAGTATCCAGTGCTCGATCCGACCGCGTCGACCAACCGCCGGCTGATCGGGCCGCTATTCCGCGAAATGGACGGGCACGGCCGGCACGAGCTACTGGTCGAGTCGCCCGATCACGGCTGCTCGCTCGCCAATCAGCCGCTCGCGCAAGTGGAGCGAGTGATTCGAGTGCTGCACCGGCGCGCACTGGCGCTGTCGAGCGATGCCAGCCTGGAGGTCGTTCAGATCTTCAAAAATCACGGCAGCTTCGCAGGCTCGTCCATGCCGCACCCGCATTTCCAGATCATCTCCACGCCCGTGGTGCCCCGACAGGTGCGCATCAAGTACCAAATGGCCGCTGAGTACTACAACACCACCGGCACCAGCGTTTACAGCGAACTCTGCCGCGCCGAGCTCGAAGCAGGCGTCCGCGTGGTCAGCGCCAACGACGAGTTCGTGGCCTTCGCGCCGTTCGCATCCCGAACGCCCTACGAGACTTGGATCGTGCCGCGGCGCGCGAGCTCGACGTTCGAAAACGCAGCACCCGAAACCCTGGCAGCACTGCCCGCGACGTTGAGCGACGTGTTGAAACGCATCTCTCGCACGCTCGACGACCCGCCCTACAACTTGGTCATCCACAGCGCACCGCGCCGTCACGCCGATGAACCGGACTTCGTGTGGCACATCGAGATTCTGCCGCGTCTCGCCACGGCGGCAGGCTTCGAGCTGGCGACCGGCATGGCAATCAACACCGTGTTACCCGAACTCGCCGCCGAGGCTTTGCGCGCCCACGGCTAGGCGCGCGCGCCGAACTCGGCTCAGCCCGGTTCGCGCGACCCAGCGCCGGAAACAGCGGCGTTACGCGTGCTGCCCGCCTTGCGCGGCGGGCGAATCTGGCTCTTCAGGCAGCCGACCTGCGCATCGTACAGCCCGCGAAAGTCGCGGTGCAGCTGGGCCTGAAAGAACAGCACCGGCTCGTGTGCGAAGCGCTGGTAATCCTGCACGATGCGCGATTGATACTGCTGCACGCCCGCGTTGAGGCACGCTTCGGACGCCTCCGGCCCCGCTTCGACCATCAACTCTTGCCGGCGAGAAAGCGACTTCAGCGTGTCGGCGAGGTAGCGGCGCGTTTCGGCGTTGCCGCCGTAGCTATCGAGTTTACTGGTCAAGCATTCTGCTTCCGGTGCTCGGCACTCGGCCAGCTGCGCGTGACTCGCCTCGTACAGCGCCGTCGCCTTGGTCTCGTCGTAGCTCGCGTCGTCCTTCTTCAGCTCGAGGGTCAGTTGCTCCGACGCCTCTTTGGCTTTCGCCTGGCAGCGCTCCAGCCCCGAACGGTCCGAGCAGATCGAGTCGCCTGGCACCGGCAGCAACGCGCGCAGATAGGCGATACGCTCATCAGCGTAGGTCACCAGCGCGCGCGCGGCGATACCGCTGCGCGCGGCCTCGAGCCGCTCTTTGCGGTTCTCGAGCGCCGCTTGTTGAGCCGCACTCACCGCGTCGTCAGCGACTTTGGCCGTGCACGCGACCAGCTTTTCCAAACACCATGTTTCCAGGCGGTAGTAGGCGGTCGCAACGTCGGCTTGCCCTTTACCGACCAGGTCACTGGCCACGCACTTGAGCTCAGCTTCGGAGTCGGACGCAGCCCGACATTGCGGGGTCGTGTGGTCTTTCAGAACCTTGTCTCGCCCCTCGGTGACCTCCATCCGACAGTCACCGGCTGAAAGCTCACAGCGCTGCCGCGCCGAGGCGGGCGCATCCTTGAACTGCGCCTGCAGCGCGTCACGCCGCTTCACTTGGCCCAGAACCTCTTGTTCGCCCTTGAGATCGACCGGCGGCGGCGCGGCCGGAGCGGCGCAGTGAGAGAGGAACAGGACGCCCGGGATCAGAATGGTGCGTAGCTTCATCGCGGCCCTGGTTTGGCAGACAAACGGTGCATCCGAACTACGGCCGGAGACCTCGCGAACTTCACCGCGACGAGCCGAAATTTTGGATTTCCGCACGTGCGTGAGCGGCCGCCGTTCTGCGACATCTGCGGTGCACCGCAGTACTGCGAAACGGCTGTGACACCTTTCGGGGACCATCGAGCTTGCGACTAATAACTCTCGGGAGTTATGAGTCCCGGAATTGCGCGCGCCGCGCGACACAGAGGGTCGTGCCCCGCTCGTGACGTCGCCCGCGACGCGACAGCGCAGCAGGGTTAGTAAATATCGATCCCTTAAAGAAACTGCGCCTCTGGCGTCGCGCCGGCGCAGGCTGAAAGCGCTGACGAGCAGCCCCGCTGACTTTTGAAAGAGTGTTGCCGTTCGCGTCGCCGGCGAACGCGCCGCGCGCGGGCCGAAGCTTGCGTGTATTCTATTGGCTGCTTGGGCCGCGACTCGTTGTCGCTGACACGAGCGCAGGCGGCCGCACCCGCATTCGCGAGTTTGCTGAGTGCAAGAAGGCCAGAACGTTTTCACAGAACGGCTGCAGCATGCAGAATCAAAACCGCTTCGCCACGTGGCTTGCTCGGCTCGCTTTCTCCACGGTTCTGCTGTTGATTGCGATCGCCGGCTGTTCCACCAGCTCGGAGACGCCTGCACGCAATACGACTGCCGGCACCGGCACCACACAGCCCGGCACCGGCGGCTCAGCGTCGACCAGCGGCGGAGCCGCGACAACCAGCACTGGGGGCACGACGGTGAACGTCGGCGCGGGCGGGGGCGGCGCAACCACTCCGGACGGTGGTTCGTGCGACGTCAACTGCAAGCCTCCCGGCGGCCAATATTGCGGAGAGATCGGCAACAACTGCGGCGGCAAGGTGATGTGCCCAGCCTGCGCTGGTGACTGGGTTTGCGACAAGGGCCTGTGCATCGGTGATGCGAGCTGCAAGAAGGCGGTCTGCGAGACCGCGGGTTCACGCTTCTGCGGCACGGTCGGCGACAATTGCGGTGGCGCGCTCGCCTGCGGTGACTGTCCGTCAGGACAGACCTGCGCCGGCGGCGTTTGCGTCTCGGTCAATTGCACTCCCCTCACGTGCCAAAGCCAAGGCTGGAACTACTGCGGCACCATCGGCGACGGCTGCGGCTCCACGCTCACCTGCGGCACCTGCCCCAACAATGGCGTGTGCGGCAGCGCAGTGGCCAACGTGTGCGGCGCCAGCGCCGACTGCAAGAAGCTCAGCTGCACCACCACCGGTGGTCAATACTGCGGCACCATCGGTGACGGCTGCGGCGGCTCGCTCGATTGCGCCACCTGCCCGGCAGGCCAATCCTGCAACGCCAACAAGATCTGCGTGAAGAACGGCTGCGTTCCGGCCACCTGCACCAACGGAACCACCCGCTTCTGTGGTCAAATCGGTGATGGTTGCGGCGGTACGCTCGAGTGCGGGATGTGCGCGGGCGGCGAGGTGTGCGGCACCGCCGCGCATCCGAGCGTCTGTCTGCCGGCCAATTGCACGCCGATCAAGTGCGACGCGGTTGGCGGCGGCCGTTACTGCGGAGTGATCGGCGACGGCTGTGGCGGGCAGCTCGACTGTGGCACCACCTGCCCGAACAACGGCGTGTGCGACAAGGACATTTGTCCCGGCACAGGCGGCACCAGCTGTTCCGGCCTGCAGTGCAAGATCGAGAAGTGTGCGACCGGCAACACCACGCTCAGCGGCACGGTGTACGATCCGGCGGGGGTCTTGCCGATCTACAACGCGGTGGTCTACGTGCCGAACGCCGCGCTCGAGCCCATCCCCACGGGCGCGACCTGCGACAAGTGCGGCGCCATCGCCTCCGGGCAACCCATCGCAACTGCGCTCACGGACGTGAAGGGCCATTTCGTCATGAAGGACGTGCCCACCGGCGCGAACATCCCGCTGGTCATTCAGGTCGGGAAATGGCGCAGGCAAGTCACCATTCCGAACGTGGCCTCGTGCGTGGAGACCGCGATCGCCAATCCGGCGGACGCCAATCAGAAGCTACTTCGCCTGCCCCGCACCCAAGCGGAAGGCAACATTCCGCGCATCGCCATGAGCAGCGGCGGGTCCGACTCGCTCGAATGCCTGGTGCGCCGCATCGGCGTCGCGGATTCGGAGTTCACCACCCCTACCGGAACCGGACGCATTCACATGTACGCCGGCCTGAACAACGGCGTGGACAAGTTCGACGCCGCGCACGGCGGACAAACCTTTCCGAGCTGGACTACTTTGATGTCGTCCGCCGACAAGATGAAAACCTACGACATGATCGTCATGTCGTGTGAAGGCAGCCAGTACGCAGACGAGAAGAAGCCCTACCTCCCCAACTTCGAAACCTACGTGAACGCGGGCGGCCGCACCTTCCTCAGCCACCTGCACTTTGCCTGGCTGCGCGGCGGCTCGGCGGCACTGCAAAGCACGGCGACGTACATCGGCCCCGGCGACAACCCACCGGTCCCAGTGACCGCCACCATCGACACCAGCTTTCCCAAAGGGCTGGCCATGTCGCAATGGCTACAGGCGCTCGGCGCGACCCCGACCGCGAACCAAATCGACCTGTGGGAGGCACAACAGTCGGTGACCGCCGTCACGGCGCCGACCCAACGCTGGATCTATCTGCCCACCAACCCGAACGACAAGAACTCGCCGAAACGCCCAGCGATCGAATACATGACCTTCAACACGCCGGTCGGAAAGCCCGCCGATCAGCAGTGCGGTCGCGTGGTGCTCACCGACATTCACATCAAAGAGAAGATGACGATTGGCGGCGTCACCTACGGCGGCGACGACTCCGACGTGAGCAAACCCTTCCCCAGCGCTTGCTCCACCAACCCCACGTCGCCACAGGGCAAGGCGCTCGCTTTCGTGTTCTTCGATCTGTCCTCGTGCGTGCAGTCCGACACCAGCACGCCGGTACCGCCGGTGCCGCCGCCGGTCGTGCCCGGAACACCGGTGCCACCGATTCCGCCGCCCGCGGTGCCTCCGCCTGGAACTCCTCCGCCGCCAAGCGACACGCCGCCGCCTCCGCCGCCTCCGCCGCCTCCACCGCCTCCGCCGCCTCCACCACCGGTCCGTTAACAGCGAGAGCACGCTGGCGCGCGCTAGAGCGCAACGACTTTTCACGCGCTGAAATGCGTTGGCACTCGCGCGCGGTGCACAAGTCGCGCAACACGTGAGGAAGTAACCCTTACGGATATAGCGTCCCTGTAGATCCAGGCTTTCTCGCGCAAACATCCACCCAAAGCGACGCCGAGTCGCGAACTGAGACGCTGATTTCTCATGTCCGAGCGCGCGCGCGGTGTCATACAAACAGGGCGCATCGCTCGGGCCATCGCACCGAGTGCGCCTGCGTGCCTGGACCCGCTGCGCCGTACACCTACCACGAAGGTCTTAATGAAACGTTCTTCGCTGCTCTGTCTCGTTTCGCTCCTGGTCGCGCTCCCCCTCGCCTGCTCTGCCGCGAACGGCAACACCGATAGCAACGAAGGGGGCACGGACACCGGCGGCGTGGCGAACACCAGTGGCACCGGCGGCTCGGTGACGACATCAACCGGCGGCGTCGCGAACTCGGGCGGCATCACCAGCAGCACTGGCGGCGTCGCGAGCACCGGCGGAATCGCCAGCACCGGCGGAACGCCGAACACCGGCGGCATCACGGGCGGCAGCAACAATACGGGCGGTAGTACCAGCGGTGGCAAAGCAACCGGCGGCGCGGGCAGCGGTGGCAGCAAATCGAGCGGCGGCGCGAGCACGGGGGGCAAGGCCGCAACGGGTGGCGGCGCCAGCGGCGGAGCCACGGCCGGCGGCAGCACCAACTCCAGCTGCAAGCCGTGGCCCGCGGCCGCTGGCAGTCAATCGGTCTCCGCTACGATCCCGGTTTCGGGCAGCTACGACGGCATGCTCAAGCGCTTCACCGGCACCGGCAACCTCGGCGGCTCGGGCCAAGAAGAAGGGCAAGATCCGCTGTTCGAACTGGCCGACGGCGCGACCCTCAAGAACGTGATCATCGGCGCACCCGCCGCTGACGGCGTTCACTGCAAGGGCACCTGCACCCTGCAAAACGTCTGGTGGGAAGACGTGGGCGAAGATGCGGCCACCTCGCTCGGCTCGTCTTCGTCGGTCACGATGACGATCGACTGTGCCGGCGCGAAAAGCGCAACCGACAAGGTGCTTCAGCACAACGGCGGAGGCACCATGGTGATCAAGAATTTCTGGGTCCAAACCTTCGGCAAGCTGTACCGCTCCTGCGGCAATTGCAGCAGCCAGTACACGCGCCACGCCACGTTCGAAAACATCGTGGCCTCTGGCGGCAGCGTGCTCGCCGGCGTCAACGAGACCTACAACGACACCGCCACGTTCAAGAACATCACCATTACCGGCAACATCGGCATCTGCGACCGCTACCAGGCCAACAATACCGGCGCGGAGCCGACCAAGACCGGCAGCGGCGCCGATGGCAAATACTGCATCTACTCGGCCGCCGACATTCACATGCAGTGAGCCGGGCCGCGCGTTGGTCCATTGCGCGCATCGTCGACATTTCTGGTTCTGAAGGCTGGTAGGGGTGGCCCCGCTGCTACGAGCGCGCTAGCCGGTGCAGCCCGTCCCAAGGCAACGTTGCCTCGAGCGCGCCGTCGCTGCAGCCGCGCCTGCCCGCCTCCGTAAACGCGCCGACTCGTGCCACGCGCAAAATGTGACTACACTCGCGCAACCGTGATGCTCGCCGGCCCCCGCTCCCGAACCAAGCGCTGCGCTCTCAGTCGCGGCGCGCTGTTCCCGCTCTTTACGGCAACGCTGTGCCTTTCGGCCTGCGGTTTTTTGCTCGGCGAACCCGCGCAGAGCCGCCCGGAACCGCAGGCGGAGCCGCCCGCAGCCTCCGCTAGTTTTGCGGCGACCGAAGCGCCTCCGCCGGTCGCGTCCAGCTCAGAGCCGGCGCCGAGCGAGCCGCCGAAGGAAAATGTGATGCTGCCCGGCGTGCAGCCAACGGGCGGCCAAACCCGGGGCCGGTTGCCCAAAGCCGTAGTCGTCGCCGGTGTCGAGCAAGGCAACGACGCTTTCGAAGCTTGCTACCTGAAAGCCGCTCGGCCCGGGCTGCGCGGCGTGATCATGGTCAACTTCGTCGTCACCCCCGAGGGTGATGTTCCACACGCGGCCGCGCTCGAGCAGGGCACCGATTTTCCGGATGACCAGGTGATCGCGTGCGTGCTCGCCGCCTTCAAGAAGCTGCATTTCCAGGCTCCGAACGGCGGCCGCGCGGTGGTCACCTACCCCCTCAAACTCGAGCCCGCAGGGTCGCCCTAGCGCGGGAGCGCCTAGGCGCCTGCGACCGGAGTGCGAACCGAAGCGGCCACGCGCGTGCCGCCGTGGACCACGATGTTCCCCTGCGCGTCGACGTCGACCGCAAAGTGAGTGAGCGGCGCATCGGCGGGCCCGCGCGTCACCGAGCCGTTGAGGTCGAAGCGACTGCCGTGGCACGCGCAGAACACGCCGTTTTTCTCGATTTGGCCCTGGCTCACCATGTCGCAACCTTCATGCGTGCAGGTCGACGTCATCGCGTAGACACCGTCTGCGTCTCGCCCCACATAGGCGGGCGCATTGGGCACCGCGATCAGCGTTCCGAGCACGAGCGCGGCCACGTTACCGGCCGGCGCATCCCCGAACGCCTGGGGCTCCGCGGCTGAATCACCGCTGCAAGCGGGTAGCGAAAGCGTAGCCCCCGCTCCCACCAAGCCGAGAAAACGCCGACGTGACGGGTCGTTAATCCGATGCATGAACACTCTCGTTCCTCGGCTCGAGCCGTGAAATCCGAAAGAAAATTTCGGCACTTTTCACGGCTGAGCGCCTTCTAGTCTACATTGGCGCGAAGCCATGCCGAGCGCGACCCCGAAAAGCGACCGCGATTTCGAAAACCCCGACCTCCCTCACGAAGCCCGCATCGACGACCTGCTCCGGCGCATGACGCTCGCGGAGAAAGTGGCTTGCTTCAGCACCGATCCGAGCGTTCCGCGCTTGGGCGTTCTCGGCAGTCGTCACGTCGAGGGCTTGCACGGGTTGGCGCTGGGTGGGCCCGGCGATTGGGGCAAGGAGTACCCCACGCCAACCACCACCTTCCCGCAAGCCATCGGCCTGGCCGCTACCTGGAACCCCGAGCTCGTGCGCCGCGCGGCGGCCGCCGAAGCTCGGGAAGCGCGCTTCGTCTTTCATCTGACTGGCGGCAAACACGGCGGCATCGTGGTACGCGCGCCCAACGCCGATCTGGGCCGAGACCCGCGCTGGGGGCGCACCGAAGAGTGCTACGGCGAGGATGCCTTTCTGACCTCGGAGCTCACCAAGGCGTTCGTACGCGGGCTGCAAGGGGACCACCCTCGCTATTGGCAGACCGCTTCGCTGATGAAGCATTTCCTCGCCAACAGCAACGAGGATGGACGCGAGCGCACGTCCTCCGACTTCGACGCCGCGCTTTTCCACGACTACTATTCGGCGCCGTTCCGGGCCGGAGTGCGCGAGGCCGGCTCGCGCGCATACATGGCGGCGTACAACGCGTACAACGGCATCCCCTGCGCGGTGCACCCGGTGCTGAAGCAAGTCACCGTCGAGCAATGGGGTCAGAACGGTATCATTTGCACCGATGGCGGCGCCTTCAAGATGCTGGTGAACGATCACCATTTCTACGAGGATTTGCCGAAAGCGGCGGCCGCGGCCATCCACGCGGGCATCACGCAGTTCCTCGATGACTACAAGGACAGCCTGAACAGCGCGCTCGAGCAGGGCCTGGTCGGCGAAGCCGACCTGGATCACGGCTTGCGGGGAAATTTCCGAGTCATGCTGAAGCTCGGCCTGCTCGATCCACCCGAGCTCGTGCCGTACACGCGCGTCGATCCGGAGCGACCGCCGTGGCTCGAAGCCGAGCAGCGCGCGCTCGCGCGCGAGGTCACCCGCGAGTCCATCGTGCTCTTGAAGAACGAGCGGAGCACGCTACCGCTCGCGCGCGAACGGCTCGAAAAGGTCGCGATCATCGGCGCGCTCGCGGACCAAGTCTTGTGCGATTGGTATAGCGGCACCCCGCCCTACACGGTCTCGCCGCTCGCGGGGATTCGCGCAGCGCTTGGCCCCGCGGTATCCGTGAGCAGCGCAGACGGGAGTTCGTACGAAGAGGCCGAACGCCTGGCACGCGCGGCGGATATCGCCATCCTGTGCGTCGGCAGCCATCCGACCGGGGACGGCCCGTGGGCGAAAGTGACGCTCGCAAGCTACGGCAAAGAGGCGGTCGACCGCCGCTCGCTGACTCTCGAGCACGAGGAGCTGGTCAAGCGCGTTTACGCGGTCAATCCGCGCTGCGTCCTGGTGCTGATCTCGAGTTTTCCCTACGCCATCCAATGGTCGCAGGAAAATGTGCCTGCAATCGTGCACCTAACCCACAACAGCCAGGAATTGGGCAACGCGCTGGCCGACGTACTGTTCGGCGACTATAACCCCGCGGGTAGACTCGTGCAGAGTTGGCCCCGGTCGCTCGACGCGCTGCTTCCGATGATGGACTACGACATTCGCCACGGCCGCACCTATCAGTATCTCGAACGGCAACCGCTCTACCCCTTCGGGTATGGCCTGAGCTTCACCGAATTCCGCTACTCGGCCCTGACCACCGACGCGAGCGTGCTCACGGAAGGCTCGACGCTGCGGGTGAGCTTCGCGCTCGCCAACGTCGGCGGCCGGGACGGCGACGAAGTGGTGCAGCTCTACGGCACGCGCACGCCCCACGCTGCCGGCGCGCCGCGCCTTGAGTTGCTCGCATTTCAGCGCGTGGCGCTGGTCGCCGGAGAAACACGTACCGTAACGCTCGAGCTACCCTATTCGCGCCTTGAACGTTGGAGCCTCTCGCACGGCCGCCCGCTGGTCGCCGGCGGAGAGCTAAAGCTCGCGGTCGGCCGATCCTCGCAAGAGCTCGAACTTTTCGCGACTATTTCCGTGCACGCCAGCGGAGAACCCGGTTAGTGAGCCTCCCCTTCGATCGCCGCTGGTCATTCGCCGCGCCGGCGTGCGTCGCGCTCGCGTGCGGCGGCGCCGCCGAGCCCGCGAAAGAGCCGGCGACCGTGGCGCGCCCGGCCGTGCGCGCGGAAGCGAAGGTCGAGCTGCCGAAGCTGGATCCAGGGCAAATCGTGCTGGGTCTGCGCGGTCACGAGCCCGAGCTGCACGAGTGCTTCGAGCTCGCCCAGGTGGTCGATCCCGCTTTCGTGCAGCTCGCTTGGCGCGTAAACGGTGAAGGCGCGGTGGAAGACATTCGCGTGTTGAACTCCACCAGCCCGAGCGAGGCGGTGGCCACGTGCCTCGCCGAGCGATTGAGCCCCGCTCGCTTCGGGCGCCCGGGCAAAGCCAAGGCCGCGGCCTGGACGTTCGTGGGCGGTCTGGTTCGCTTCGAGGACGACGCGACGCGCCGGCGCAATCGAATCAACCAAAAACGCAAGAACAAGAAAGCGAACGAGGGCGAAGAAGGCGTCATCATCGAGCGCTCTTCGCCGGGAAAGCTGGATCCGCAGGCGGTCGAAGGCATCGTGCAATCCGGTTACAAGCTGTTCGCACACTGCTACCGAGATGGCTTGGATCGCGACCCTACCCTGGGCGGCGCAGTGCGCCTGCGCTTCGTAATCGGTTCCGACGGCAGGGTGGCGCGCGTGATCGACGGCGGTTCGGACTTACCGGACGTCAGCGTCGTGGCCTGCGTAGCCGAGAGCTTCTTCGCGCTGGAGTTTCCGCGCCCCGCCGGGGGCAACGTGCACCTGCGCTACCGCGTTCACTTCGATTCCGGGTAGTCCGGAAGGCGATACAGCCGTCGCGCGTTGTCGCCGAACAGCTTGGCGTCGAGCGCGGGCGTGAGCCGTCCGCCGAGGACCTCGAGCAAGGCAGAGACCACGCGCTCGTAGCTTGCCGAAAGCGTGCACACCGGCCAATCACTGCCGAACACCACGCGATTTTCGCCAAAGACCGAGAGCACGTGTTCAATCGCCGGCGCCAAGTCGCTCGGGCGCCACTTGACGGGATCGGCCTCGGTCACCAGGCCCGAAATCTTGCAAAAAACAGCAGGGTGCGCCGCGACCTCGGCGAGCTGCTCGCGCCAAGGCCCGAGGTTCTCGCCGCGCAACGGAGGCTTGGCGCAATGGTCGACCACCGAACGTAGCTGGGGCACCGCCTCGAGCACGCGAGACACGTACGGCAGGTGGCGGGGCAGCACCAAGAAGTCGAGCGCCAGGCCGCGCTCGGCCAACATCCGCAGCGAGTCGAGCACGCGCGGCCGAACGATCCAATCGTCCTCCGCGATGTCCTGCAACATGGGACGCACGCCCACGAACTTGGGGCGACTCCCGAGCCGAGCCAGCATCTGCTCGAGGCCGTCGTGCTCGAGATCGAGCCAACCGACCACGCCGGCGATGCGCGCGTCGCGCTCCGCGAGCCCGAGCAAGAACTCGGTCTCATCGACGGTGGGCGCCGCTTGCACCACGACCGTCGCGTCGATCCCCTGTTGCTCGAGAATGGGAGCTAAATCATCAGGCAGGAAATCGCGCCAGATGCTGCCCACGTGAGGCCCCATCCAGAAGTAGTCGCCACGCACGATCTTCCAGAAGTGCTGATGAGCATCGATACGCATGCGCGGCAAGGCTCGCGTCGTTTCGGGCCCGAATCAAGGCGGGCGCGCTGACGCGCAGCAAACAGGGCGGGCGGGTTCAGAAGTCCGCGCCGACTTGCACGCTGCCGAAGCCGATTGCCGCCTTGGGTCGGAAAGTCGAACGCGCCGTGCGCGCGTGCGATGAGCCCGCGCCCGAGGCAGAGGACTCGCCGCCAGAGCCGGCGATCACGAGTACGGTGCCCAGCACCACACCCGCTGCCCCGACTCCGAAACCAATCGTCGACACCAGGCCCTTGGTCTTCGCCGAGTCGAGCTTGTCAGCCTGATCCGAGGAGCACACCTTGCTCGGACACTCGTTGTCGAGCGTATCTTTGTCCTGCATGGCTGCGCGGCCGAACACCAAACCCACGCCGAGGCCCACCGCGCCGACGCCGTACGAAACGTAGCCCAGGGTGCGCGTCGTGCTGCTGTGATGGACGGGTTCCGGCGGTGGGACGCTAAGGGCGGCCGAAGCATTGCTGCCGGTCGCGTTGGGCGCGGTGGGGTTCGCAACGGGCCCAGTCGGAGCCGCAGCCGTCTCGGGAACGACCGCGTTCGGATCGCGCTTCAATTCCAGCGAGATGGCTTGCTTCTCGCCCGTGGCAAGTGTGGCCCGACCTTTCGCCTTCAAGAAGCCTTGTGCGCGTACCTCGACCGCGTGCTCACCAGGATCTACCGGTAGCTCCACGCCGAGCACAGTCGCGGGCACCTCGGCCCCGTCGACCAAGAGCGTGGGCGTGGCTTCTTTGGCGCCCGTGAGATTGATGGTCAGGCCCGCAATCTTCGGCTTGGTCTCCTGAACCAGCTGCTGCGCGCGCTCGTATACTTGTTGTAGCGCGGGGGTGGGATCAGCAGGCAGCGGTTCGCGCAACATCTTGCGCAACATCTCGCTGCCCTGCACCAGCTTGCCGAGACTTACATAACACTCGCCCAAACGCCCCAGGACGATCGCGGAGTGCTTGAGCTTTTCGGCGCGCTCCAGCTTGTCGACAGCTTCCGTACATTGTCCCGCCTTGGCGAGCTTCAGTCCGTCCACTGCGAGCGCCCGCGCTGCGGCGGTTTCAGCAGCCGAGGGATCTTCTTCAGCCAGCGCGATCGCTGGAAAAACCCCATTGAGAAGGAGTACGATTGGCCACGCAGCCAAGCTTGCCCGTGACACTGAATTTCGACTGCTGATCATCGGTAGCCCTTCACCTCCGGCACGATGTGGTCGCTAGCCATCGGTATACGGTACATCGTGCCCGTTCTGAAGCCCAGCCACTCGCCTTACTTAAGCGAGTCCTCGCGACGCGGCTCACAGAAAGCCGGGCTCGACTCGTAACGCTTCTCAACCCAATCAGGGGCGGCCGACAAGGAAGTCAGCCGTCGACTTCGCGAAAACGCCATGAAAAAGCCTATCTCGCGCAGCTTGTTCATCACTTCGTGCGGGCTCTTGCTCGGGGCCGTTCCGATGGCCTGCAATTCGATTACGGGGCTCGACGACTTCAGCGTCAAAGAAGGTTCGACCGGCGGTAAAGGCAGCGGTGGCACGAGTTCGAGCGGCGGAACTCGCAGCAGCGGCGGCCAAGACAGCATGGCGGGCGACACCGGCGAGGGCGGTGCGCCGAGCGGCGGCGAGTGCGTCACCAATCAGGAGTGCATCGACAAGGCCACGCAAGCCGCAGGCACTGCGGAGGAAGTCCCGGCCATCTGCGTGAAGTCGGACCATCACTGCGCCACGCTGTTGAGTGAAGACTGCAAGACGATCACCGGCGACTACAAGAACAACGACGCCATCGTACTCGGTTCTCTGTTCTCCACGGTCGGCGCGCAGGCCGCGACCAACCTACAGCGCCAGCAAAGCGCGATGCTCGCGATTCAAGAAATCAACTCGGTCGGTGGCGTACCGGCAGCCACCTCGGGTGGAGGCGCACGCAAGTTGGTGCTGGTTTCCTGCGATGAAAGCACGATGCTCTCGCGCGCCGCGGGTCACTTGGTGAACGACCTGGACGTCCCGGCGATCATCGGGCCGAACACCAGCCAGGACACTATCGACGTTTCGACCCAAACCACGGTAAGCGGCAACACCGTCGTGATGTCGCCGACGGCGGTGGCCTCGAGCATTGCCTCGCTCATCGACGACGATCTAACTTGGCTGATGGTGCCGAACGACGAGCAACGGGCGCCGCTCATGCTCGATCAAATCAACGAACTCGAAACGCGCATCAAGACCGAGCGCTCCGTCACCACCGTCAAGCTCGGCGTGGTCTACCGAGACGATGCGCTCGGCAAAGGCACGCAAATCTCGCTCAACAAGCTGATCATCAACGGGAAGGGCATCAGCGACTCGATCAACCTGGGCAAGAACGTGTACATCGACGGGTACGACTACAAAAAAGCCGATCAGAACGAGATCGTGCAGAAGTACGTCACCTTCGCGCCCGACATCGTGGTGCTCGCGGGTACCGCCGAAGCCATCACCGCCGTGATGAAGCCGCTCGAAGCGGCCTGGCCACCGTCGAACCCCAATCGGCCACAATACGTGCTGATCGACTCGGTAAAAGTTCCGGATCTGATCACCCTGGTCACCGGAAATGACGAACTTCGCCACCGTGTGCGTGGCACCGGCATCAAACCAGGGCCCGACTCGGCGCCCGTCTACGATGCATTCCAGATTGCCTACAAATTGGCGTTCCCGGGCAGCAGCTCGTCGACGTCCGGCATGGGCCCGGCCTACGACGCAACCTACGCCATTGCGTTCGCCCTAGCGGCGACCCGCGCTGAAGCGGTCACCGGCACCTCGATCGCGAAGGGGCTGCGCCGCCTTGCGGGGGGCACCACCCAGATCGAGGTCGGCGGCACCAAGGCGACGCAGGCGTTTCAGAAATTGGCCGCCGGAGAGAAGATCAAGGCCATTGGCACCTTCGGGCCGCTCGATTGGGACACCGATGGCGCGGTGGTAGGTGGCACACTCGAAATGTGGTGCATCGGTTCGCCCACGGGTACTCCCACCTACCAAACCTCGGGGCTGACGTTCGACATCATGACGCAGAAGAAGGCGGGCCAGTACACTCAGTGTGCGCCCTGATCCAAGGATCAGCGACGCGAGCCCTCAACTAAGCGACGATTCGCGCCGCTTAAGAGGTTGAGGAAATGGCCCGGCCGGTCCGAGAGGTCCGGTCTTGGAGTCGAGCGTCATGAGCCTAGGTAGACGACAAGTTCCGACCGCCCCTGAAATTCGCGATGCGCTCAGTGGATTGAGCGAAGTCGTGCCGCAGCCGCGCGCGGTGACCGACGCCGCCTTGCGCGAAAATTTCCCGGCAAGCGGCGCGGTTCCGATCGGCAACGACGACGTCGTGAAGTTGCCCTTCTCGCTCGGCGACGTGATCGCCGGCAAGTACGAGATCGTGGGGCTGATCGGCGCGGGCGGCGTGGGCTACGTAGTCTCCGCGATGCACCTCGAGCTCGGCGAGATGGTCGCGCTGAAGTTCTTGCGCGAAGAGTCGCTGGTGCACGAAGAAGTCGTGGCCCGCTTCGCACGCGAGGCGCGCGCCGCAGCCAAGATCAAGAGCGAGTACGTGGCGCGCGTTTTCGACGTCGGCAGCCTGCCGAACGGCGTGCCCTTCATCGTGATGGAGTACTTGCACGGCAAGGATCTGGCGGACGTCGTTCGCCAAGAGGGCCGTCTGCCGATCAAGGTCGCGGTCGAATACGTGATGCAGGCGTGTGAGGCGCTGGCCAGCGCGCACTCGATGGGCACGGTGCATCGCGACATCAAGCCCGAAAACCTGTTTCTCACCCGCCACGCCGAAGGCGTCGAGATCATCAAGGTGCTCGACTTCGGGATCTCGAAGGTCGCACTCCAAGGCGGCGCCAGCCAGAGCCAGCGGCAGTTCGTAAAGACGATGATGCCGATGGGCACGCCCGCCTACATGTCGCCGGAGCAGATCCGCGCGACCGGAGAGGTCGATGCGCGCACCGACATCTGGGCGCTCGGTTGTGTTCTGTTCGAGCTCTTGACCGCGTCGTGCGTGTTCGACGCGCCGACGTTGATGCAGCTCGGTGCGGCGATTCTCGAGCGCGCGCCCGTGCCCCTGCGCCAAATATTGCCCGATGCGCCGCCGGAGCTCGAAGCGATCATCCTGCGCTGCCTGGAGAAGGACGCTTCCAAGCGCTACCAGACGGTGGCGGAGCTCGCGGTCGCCCTGTATCCGTTCGCTCCACGTCGCGCGCGCATTTCGGCCGAGCGCAGCAGCTACCTGCTGCACAGCACGAACCCGAACATCGCGCCGCTCGAGCTCAGCAGCGTCGCGCCGCCTCCAATCGAGTCGAGCACACGTCTGACCCCCGGGCGGGGCGCAGAGCTTGCCCCAGGGAGCCCGACGGGCGGGCTCAACCACGCCGACTTGCGGGCGATGCGCCCGAATCGCCTACCCTACTTCTTTGCTGCGGGCATCGCCCTGGCGCTCGGCGGCGCGTTCCTGTTCCTTCGTGGTGGTGATGCGGGCAGCACCAAGAGCGATCCGGTCGCCGCAGGTAAACCCGCGACGCCGGTGGCGGCGGCCCAAGTTGCACCAGCGCAGGCTCCGGCAGCGGCGGCTCGTGCCGAAGCGGCTTCGGCCCCCCAGGCCGCGCCGGCTCCGGCCAGCGCGAACGCAGGCAGTGTCCCGAGCGACGGGAGCGCTTCTTCCGCGAATTCCGCCAAGGGCAAGGCTCTTCCAAAGGCAATGCGCCTACGCCCACGCGCTCCGGGCGCGCCCCGCCCCCCGGGGGCCGCGCGCGGCGACGACGAGTTCGACGTCGGGTACTGATTCGCGACGCGCTCGCGCAGAGCTCAGAACAACGTTCCGGTGCGGCTGGCAGCCGTGGGACGGCGCAATTCGCTGACGGCCATCGCGCACACCAGCAGCGCGGGTAAAGCTACGCTCACCGTCCCGAACGTCGTGGTCAGGTATCCACCCAAGACGGCGCACACGGTGAAGGCTCCCAGGGCCAAGCTCACCAGTCTCAAGCGCAAATCGGCCTCGGAATGCACCTGTGAGCGCTCCCCCATCTTGCTCTTACGCCGGCCCAGAATCAGCTCGACCAGCTCGATGATGAACTGCGTGAGGTTTCCGGTCATCACCGTCGTCGGGCACGACGTGCTCAGCACGCGACGCATGATCACGTTCTGAAACCCCATCGCCGCCACCGCGGTGCCTTCGCGCAGCGCCGTGGTCATGCCGCTCGTGGGGCGCACGAACACGGGCAAGACAGCGTCGCTGGCGCTGAAGAACGCGAGCGTGAACGCCATCAGAACCAGTAGGGCGGCCAGCGGCGACTTCCCGCGCTTGCGAAACGAACGCGACACCAGGGCGCCGAGTACGACCGAGAACACGAAGATTGGCAGGATCGCGAGCCGACTCGGGTTGCGCAAGAGTTGCCCCGATGACAGCGCCACCGCGGCACCCACCAGCTCTCCGGTCACGTGCGCGGGAAACAGACCAACCAGGGTGACGAAGCCAGCCGCGTCGACGTAGCCGGCGACCGCGCTCATCATTCCCATGCGCAGGTCGTTGCGCGAGAGCGCCGGGGCCTTGCGCTTCTCGGGCGGCGAGGCGGACAGGAGCGGCGCCGATTTCTCGGAGAGCGCAATGAACTCCAGAGCTGCCGCGTCAGCCCGAGCTTTTGCTTCTCCAGCAGAGAGGGCACCACGCCCAAACCTCATGTCCTTAGAAACGGCACACTCTCCTGTCAGGTAAGATATGGGGTCAGTGGGGCGCCCGGGGGCGATACCCCCACGGGATAAAACTGCGAATTCGTTGGGAATCGAGAAAGCTACGGCTGCGCGGAACTGCTTTGCGCGGAAGCGCGGGTCCAAAAGGCGTTGGAGGGGTGGGACCAAACGAGAAGGCCGGAGCCGAGAGCGATGCAGAACGCGGCCAAGGCCAGGCGCTGCTCGTTGCCAACGCTGCGCAAGGTTTCCTGCGCGCGCGCGGCGAAACCGGCGCTGGCGGGCCGCACGCGGCGCTGAAAAGCGCGTTGAGCCGGCGTTGGTGGAGTCGCGGGGCCGGGGTCAGGAGATCCCCAGTCCACCTCCCCTGACTCCGGAGCGTCATACCAGCGCTTGTCAGCGCGGGATGAGCCTACCCCCGTTGGGCCCTTTTCTGCTCTGCGTCGCGCTTGCTCGTAGTGTCGTCGGAGCGCGGGATCGAGCAGAATCCGCGCCGCGCGATTGAGCTGAGCCATTCGCTGCCCGGCGTCGGGATCATTGGGGTTGAGGTCGGGGTGACTCGCACGAACCTGCTGCCGGTAGGCAGCGCGGATCTGTTGCTGAGTCGCGCTGCTCGGCACGCCGAGCAAAGCATGAAGGTCCTGGTTCAAAAATTCCGCTTCGAATCGCATTGGCAAGGCTCCAATTCCGTACGCTCTCGAGCGGGACAGCGGGCACTCCACGAAGTTCCCGTGTCGAGCAATCTTAGCGGATAAAGGTCTGGGTTTGGCAGCCGAACAGCACGTCAATGCGACCGCGCGAGTCGGGTCGAATGTGGTCGCAGGTGCTCGGGCAGGCGCGCACCTCGGTAGGCGAGAGTGCGTCGTCGTAGTACCAACCGCCGGAGTTAGAGCAATGCGACGCGTCGGGCACGCTTCGGATGTCTTCCACGACGCCGCGGCCCGAGGTGAAGCGAACGTTAACTCGACTCGAATCGAAGCTTTGACCTGCGGGCGGAGCGGGGATCTGCCATGCGCAGTTCATCTCCGCGTCGGCGACGATGCCGCTCGCGATGGTGTTGAAGAGCGAGTCGAAATTCTGGCTTTCGCAACTCGGATAACGGAGCCCCCCGGTGAGCCGACTGAGCGCTTGATAGCCGGTTCCCGGGCCCTCTGAACCCGCGGCACAGCGGCCCATTTGCATGGGCGCCGAAGCGGGCAACACCGTCGGTGACGGCGTGTTCTCGGCCAAACCCACGATGCTATGAAATACGTAGTTACGCTTTGCGGTCGTGCCGAACTGCTCCGGACTCAACGTGAGCAGCGCCGCGTCGAAATCGGCTGCCGCGCGCTCTCCACCGCCCACGGTGACGCCATCTTCGAAGGTCTGCCCTTCGAACTTACAGCTCGCGTCATCGTCGGTCACGACCACGAACACCTTGAACGCTTCTTTGC
The DNA here is from genome assembly GCA_035549735.1 of Polyangiaceae bacterium. Classification (GTDB taxonomy): domain Bacteria; phylum Myxococcota_A; class Polyangia; order Polyangiales; family Polyangiaceae; genus PMG-095. The sequence continues at coordinate 296,081 of DASZQI010000084.1, forward strand.
GCAGATACTCTTCGTAGCCGTGCTGCGCCAAGGGCGTCCAGCCAGCGCGCGGGCTATCGCCGAATTCGTCGGGCTGATTGAACCCACCGAGCAAGACGCACCAGGCATCGTGGCTACCGACCGCGGCGCTGAACTGAAAGAAGCGCTCGCCGTTCGAAAGCCGCGTGCTCATCGGATCCTCGCAACCGCCGTTGCCGAGCGGCGCGCCGATGCACATCGGGTTTGCGCTCGCGCCGACCGGTACGCCCACCTGGCCGTAGCGCGAGATCAGAATCACACGGTAGTCGAGGCCGCTGTCGGCCATGATTTGCGCGAAATCTTGGTTGATGCGAGCCTGAACCTGGCCAATCTCGTCCGCCATACTGGGCGAGTTATCGACTGCAAAAATGACGTCGATTGGGCGGTAGGTGCTGACCGCGGTCTGGCCGACGTACGCGCAGCCGTCGAGCATGCCCTGGCTCGTGCCGGGCACTCCGCCCACGGTCACGACCGGCGCACTCGCCGCTGCACCTCCAGCGCTTGGCTCGGCGTGTGTGGCCGCGCCCGGGTGGTCGCTCGCACTCGAACAGCCAACGAGCGCCGACGCTGCGCACAGCGCCAGGCCCAGCGAGCGAACTCGCCACGCGTCGAAGCCTGCCAGCGCCGCCTCGAAGTGAGGCGAAAGACGAGACACCACGAATCTAACATCGCACGATCACGCGCGAGCTGAAGTGCAAGCGCCGCGATTTGTGGCCGTTTTACCGCTGCGCTCACACTCGCGCCGCGCACGTCGCACCCAGAACGACCGCAACACCCATGAGGTATACGCGCCGATTCGCCGTGCAGAATGCCAGTTTGCTGGCGCACTTCGCTACCCGTCGCGAGGCGCACACTCTGAGTTGCAGGCACCGATCGCGCACATTCCGGATCGAAGGTAGTTCGATCGACGCCTTTCCTGGCGATGACGTGCCGTCTACGGCGCGAGGCGCGCGCGGCATTCCAGCGCCATCAGAAACCGATCGCGAAACGGCGCGCGCTCAGGGTCCGAGGCCCGCTCGCAAAGCGGCGTGACCCAGACCGCCCAGGCAACGCTGTCCCTGTCAGATTTCCAGCATGCAGGAAACCGGATCGGTCGCCTAGCCGGCCCGCTGAACAGAACCAGTCATTCGTACGCGCAGTCGAATTAAGATGAACGAAATTCCTCGACCGCGGTAACTGTTGATTGTGACAAGGCCTCCGCTGGCAGCACCGGGGAGGGTATTGCGCTCAGTGACCAGCGGAGGCCGAGTCTGTTCCCCGTACACGATTACAGTCGCCCGAGGCGCTCTCGAGCAGGCGCGGGGGCCTTAGTTTTTCTACGGCGACGGCGCTTTAGCGCCGCGGTTGCGAAACGCCCGCCCGCCGAGGAACAGCGCCAGCCAGAGGCCGAAGCCGCCCAGGGCCGCGCAGATGAGCTGGAGCCAAACGAAATGCGCCAGCGCGTCCTTGACGCTGCCCGCACACGAAAACGCATCCTGGCTGGGAGGCTGATACCACCAGCTGATCAACTGAGGCCCGAGCAGGCTCGCCGCGAGAAAGCCGAGCGCGACCCCGAGCCCGATCTGCAAGACCGTCTTCTTCAATACGCTGGGTTTTGGGTCCGCCATCGCGGCGCAGCATAGCCCGATCCGGCCACGAAAGTCAGACCGTGAGGTACTTGCTCACCACTTCGTCGCTGAGCTCGGACATTACCCCGGCATGAACCGCCCGGCCGCGGTCCATGATGCAGAAGCGGTCGCCCACGCGCCGCGCGAAAGGCAGCTTTTGCTCGACCAGCAGGATGGTTAGGCCCGAGCTCCTGAGCTCACTCAGCACCTCGGCGATCTGGGACACGATGTTCGGCTGAATGCCTTCGCAGGGCTCGTCCAAAATCAAGAGCTTCGGATCGAGCGTGAGCGCACGGCCCATTGCAAGCTGCTGCTGCTGCCCACCCGATAGGTCGCCGCCACGCCGGTGCAACATGCTCTTCAACACCGGGAAGAGCTCGAACACCCGCTCCGGAATTTCTTTGGCGCCATCGGGGCGCGCGGCTAGGCCGGTGCGTAGGTTCTCGGCCACGGTGAGCTGACCGAAGATCTCCCGTCCCTGCGGCACGTAGCCGATGCCGGCGCGCGCGCGCTGCTCGGGTCGCGTGCCGAAGAGCTCCCGCTCGCCGAGCTTGATGCGGCCCGAGCGCGCCGGCAAAATGCCCATGAGCGACTTCAAGAACGTCGTCTTGCCGACGCCGTTGCGCCCCATGAGGCACGTGCACGAGCCCGCGGGCACGTCGAGCGCCATGTCCCAAAGCGTGTGGCTTTCGCCGTAATACTGATTGAGCGCGCTGACTTCGAGCATCAGCTCTCTCCCAGGTAGACTTCGATCACTTTCGGATCGTTTTGCACGGTATCCATGGGGCCTTCGGCGAGCACGTGACCTTCGTGCAAGACGGTGACCGTTCGCGCGATGCTGCGCACGAACTCCATGTCGTGCTCGACGACGACCACGGTGCGCTCGCCTGCCAGGCTATTGAGCAGCTCGGCGGTGCGCTCGGTCTCCTGATGCGTCATGCCGGCGACGGGCTCGTCCACCAGCAGCACGCGCGGCTCCTGTGCGAGCAGCATCCCGATCTCGAGCCATTGCTTTTGACCGTGCGAGAGCAGGCCGGCCCTGGTCGGCCCCTGATCTTTCAAGCCAATCGTCTCCAAAATGCGCTCGATGGCTTCGCGTTGCTTGGAGGTGAGCCGCGCGAACAGGCTCTGGAAGACTCCCTTGTTGCCGGGCAGCGCCAACTCCAGGTTCTCGAACACCGAATGACCCTGAAACACGGTAGGACGCTGGAATTTTCGGCACACCCCGCGACTGGCGATTTCGTGCTCGCTGAGCTGGGTGAGGTCGGTGTCGTCACCCATCAAAAACACCGTCCCGGTGTCCGGCTTGGTCTTGCCCGTGATCACGTCCATCAGCGTGGTCTTGCCCGCGCCGTTCGGCCCGATGATGCACCGGAGCTCGCCTTCGTCGAGCACCAAAGTCAGCTGATTCAAGGCTTTGAAGCCATCGAAGCTGACGCTGATGTCATCGACGCAGAGCAGCGCTTTGCGGCCGTGCGTGAGCGCGTCGTAGCGCGACTTTTCCACGGTGCGGCGGCGGGGTAACAGGCTGATCCCCGAGCGGCGGCGCTCCGCCGCGGTTTTCGCCGGGGGGCTCGGCGATTCTTCGACGGCAGCGTTGGCGGGCATGACGTTCACCTCTTCGGACGCGCTCATTTTTTCACCCGCGCCAAGGCGCCCACGAGACCGCTCGGCAAGAACAGCGTGACGCCGACGAACAGCGCACCCAGCACGTACAACCAGAGCTCGGGCATGGCCACGGTGAACCAGCTCTTCGCGCCGTTCACCACGAAGGCCCCGAGCGGCGCGCCGATCAAGCTGCCACGCCCGCCGACAGCGACCCAGATGGCCATCTCGATCGAGCTCGACGGCTGGAGCTCGCCGGGGTTGATGATGCCGACCTGGGGCACGTACAGCGCGCCGGCAAGGCCGCACAGCACCGCCGACAGCGTATATACGAACAGCTTGAACCGCGTTGGATCGTAACCCAAGAACATCACGCGGCTCTCTTGATCGCGAATCGAGCGCAGCACGCGCCCGGCCTTCGACGTGGTGACGAAGCGCGAGACTAGGAACGCGACCAAGAGGCCGAGCGCGGACAGCACGTACAAGCCGAGCTTGGTGCTCTGCTCGTGCAGGCGGTAGCCGTAAATCTGTTTGAAATCGGTGAGGCCGTTGTTGCCGCCGAGGCCCGTTTCGTTGCGAAAAAACAGCAACATCATCGCAAAAGTGAGCGCCTGGGTGATGATCGAGAAGTACACGCCGCGAATGCGCGAGCGGAACGCGAAGAAGCCGAACGTGTAGGCGAGCAGTCCCGGCACCGCCAGAGCGGCGACCACCGCGAACCAGAAGCTATCGAACGGACGCCAGAACCAGGGCAACTCCTTCCAGTCGAGGAACACCATGAAGTCCGGCAGTTTGCTGCGGTAGACGCCGGCGTCACCGATGGCCAGCATCAGGGTCATGCCCATGGCGTAACCGCCGAGCGCGAAGAACACGCCATGGCCGAGGCTCAGGATCCCGGCGTACCCCCAGAGCAAGTCCATGGCGACCGCGACGATCGCGTAGCACAGGAACTTGCCGAACAGCGTGACCAGGTAGTCCGGAACGTGCAGCGCCGAGTCCGCAGGCAGACCGTTCAGCACGGGCATGGAGACGCAGGCGACGATGGCGACCACTGCAAACGCGATCCACCCGCTGCGCGGCAGCACCGGCTCGAGCCGCAGCGGGCCGCTGGCCTTCGCAGCAGCCGCTTCCACCGGGGCCTTGCTCCCGTCGCTCACCTTGCTCTCGTCCGCCAGCTTGCTCTCGTCGCTCACGTGACCTCCGCAGCGCGGCCCTTGAGCGCAAAGATGCCTTGCGGGCGGCGTTGGATGAACAAGATGATGAACACCAAAATCGCGATCTTTCCGAGCACGGCACCTGCCACCGGCTCGAGCAACTTGTTCACCAGCCCCAGGCCGAGCGCACCGGCGAGAGTGCCCGCCAGCTTACCGACCCCGCCCAGCACGACCACCATGAACGAGTCCACGATGTAGGTCTGGCCCAGCTCAGGACCAACGTTGCCGAGCTGAGACAAGGCAACACCACCCAGGCCCGCGACGCCGGAGCCGATCGCGAAAGTCCAGGAGTCGACGCGCCGGGTCGAGATCCCCATGCCGGCCGCCATGTCGCGATTCTGAGTGACCGCGCGAACGTGCAGGCCGAGCGGCGTCTTTTGCAGCATGAACCAGACGAAAGCCACCACGACGCCGCTGAACAAGATCACGGCCACGCGGCTGTAAGTCAGCACGAAGCCCGGCAACAGCTCGACTCCGCCCGACAGCCACTGCGGGTTTCGCACGGTCACGTTCTGCGCACCGAACAACAGCCGCACCGTCTGAATCAACATCAGCGAAATGCCGAAGGTCGCGAGTAGCGTCTCCAGCGGGCGACCATACAGAAACCTGAGCACCGTGCGCTCGAGTAGCAGCCCGACCGCAGCTGAAGCGACGAACGCGACCGGCACCGCGCATAGAATGTAGAAATCGAAGTAAGCGGGAAAATGCTGCTGAAAGAAGTTCTGGACGACGTAGGTGGCGTAAGCGCCGATCATCAGCAGCTCACCGTGCGCCATGTTGATCACGCGCATCAGCCCGAAGGTGATCGCAAGGCCGAGCGCCGTGAGCAACAGGACGCTGCCCAGGCTGAGCCCATAAAACAGGTTGCCGACGAAACCGTACAGAACGGCGCGCGTCTCAATCGCGCCCAGCGCCGAGCTCGCCGCCTTGCGAATTTCGGCGTCCGGTTCGCGGAACCCGCCCTTCTCGTCTTTGGCCAGAACTCGCTGGAGCTCGGGCTTGAAGTTGGCGTCGGCAGCGCTCTCTATGGCGGCGATCGCCGCCAGGCGCGCCTTCTTGTCGGTGCCCGGAAGGTCGACCATGGCCAGCGCCAAAGCCAACTTCTGCCGGACTTTTGCGTCCTTTTCGGAGACCAGTGCCTTGCGGACCAGGGGCGCCAGGTCATCGTCGCGATGCTTCGACAGGTCGTCGGCGGCGGCGAGGCGAATGTCGCGATCGCTCGAGGTGAGCTTGAGCGAGGCGAGCACAGGCTGAAGCTGCCGGCGTAGCTGATTGTCGACGACCGGCGTCGCGAGCGGCGTCTTCGCCTGCTTCGGCGCACCGTCGACGAGCGGCGTCAGTCCGGAGGTTTCGGTCGCAGCGTAGGGCAGCCCATCGGGGTCGAGGCGCAAGGTGCCGTCGAGCAGCGCGCCCAACGCTCGTACGGCGACCGCGTCATGGCGAGCCGCGATGCGGTCGACCGCCTTCTCGATGTCGGAGCTGTCGGACGAGAGCAAGCTCTTCAGATCGTGTTCCAGCTCACCCGCGGCGCGCGCCGGGCGACCGAACAAAGTGATCAGCACGAACGCAAACACTGAAAGGGCACGAAATGCCTGATTCATTCTGAGCCTCGAAGCACTGGACCCGAAAAGCGAGCGCAGCGAGCCAGGGCGACGGCAATGCCGCCGCCCCGACTCCACGAGCTAACCGCTCACTTGGCGGCAGCGAGCACGACGTCCGACTTGAACTTCGGCTCGGTGCAGTTGCCGCATACCCACGGGAACGTCCAGTCAGCCACCTTCTTGGCGCTTTCCGGAATGTACGGGCTCCACGCCTGCGCGCGGATCGGACCCTCGGTCTTCCACACGACCTGGAACTGGCCGTCGGCCTTGACCTCGGCGATGAACACCGGCTTGTGCAAGTGGTGGTTCTTCGCGTCCATCGGGATGTTGAAGCCCGCGGGCGAGCGCACGACTTGGTAGCCGATCGCCTGGCGAACCGCGTTCACGTCGGTGGTGCCGGCTTGCTCGACTGCTTGCGCCCACATCTTGATGCCGATGTACGTTGCTTCCATCGGGTCGTTGGTGACGCGCTTGTCGCCGTCCGGCAGATTCTTCGCCTTCACGTACGCTTTCCAGTCGGCGATGAACTGCTTGTTCTCGGGCGTATCGATGGACATGAAGTAGTTCCACGCGGCGAGGTGCCCGACCAGGGGCTTGGTGTCGATGCCACGCAGTTCTTCCTCACCGACCGAGAAGGCCACCACCGGAATGTCGGAAGCCTTCAGGCCCTGGTTGGCGAGCTCTTTGTAGAACGGCACGTTCGAGTCGCCGTTGATGGTGGAGACCACCGCCGTGGGCGTACCGGCCGCGAACTTCTTGATGTCAGCAACGATGGTTTGATAGTCCGCGTGACCGAATGGAGTGTACTTCTCCATGATGTTCTCTTCGCTCACGTTCTTGCCCTTCAAGAAGTAGCGAAGAATCTTGTTGGTCGTGCGGGGGTAAACGTAGTCGGTGCCGAGCAGCACCCATTTCTTGGCGCCGCCGCCCTTCGCACTCATCAAGTACTCGACCGCGGGAATCGCCTGCTGATTCGGAGCGGCGCCCGTGTAGAACACGTTGAACGACGACTCCTCGCCCTCGTACTGCACCGGATAGAAGAGCAGGCCATTCAGCTCTTCGAACTTCGGCAGCACGCTCTTGCGCGAAACGGAGGTCCAGCAGCCGAAGGTGACGGCCACCTTCTCCTTCTGAATCAGCTCCTGCGCCTTCTCGGCGAACAGCGGCCAGTTGGACGCCGGATCGACGACCACCGGCTCCAGCTTGCGCTTGAGCACGCCGCCTTCGGCGTTGATCTTGTCGATCGTCATCAGCGCGACGTCCTTGAGCGACGTTTCGCTGATGGCCATCGTGCCGGAGAGCGAGTGCAGAATACCAACCTTGATCGGGCCGGTGTCGTCTGCCTTGGGCGCGGGCGCAGCCGCTGCCGAGCTGGCTTCCGGTGCTTTGGCGCTGGTGGCCGGCGCGGGAGCCGACTCCGAAGCGGGGCCCTTACAGGCGCCGGCCATTGCTCCCAGAAGGCTCATTACCAGGGTCGCGGTGCGCATCTTCATCGTTGTCTCCTCGTCCAATTAAAAGGATCGGTCTCGCCGCGAGCGGTCCAATGTGTGGCGCTCTCGGAGCGCTCCCTTCATCTCCGCCGAGTCGTTTCCGAATTGTGTCGCGCTAGAGACACCGACATGTCTTTTCGCCGGACCGCCGACCGGTACTCACGATCTCCAGTACAGCTGGCGAATTTTCAGTCGAGTGGTTCCAGGAACGTGACGCGCTTTTCCCAGATCACGAGGACCAGACAACCTTCGGGGCTCGAAACCCGATGCTGCGAGCCGGGCGAGTTCACCACCAGCGTGCCCGCCGGGTACCGACCGCGATCGTCTTCCTGCGCACCCTCGAGCACCAAAATGTGTTCGTACGCTTCGTGGCGATGCGCCGGAATCGAGGTGCCGGGGGCGTAGCGCAGTAACGCAGCAGCCGGACCGTCCGTGTCCCGCCCGTAGAGCCAAGCTGCCTCCACGCCCGGACGAAACGGAACGAAGTCCGTGCGCGCGCGCAGCGCGTCGAGCGCAAGCGGGATGACCCGCGGATCAGAAGGCATTAGTGATGACCGGAAGGGCGAGCAGAGAAGGCCACAAGGGCCTTCAGGCTAGCACTTCCAGCAGCGCCGCGGAGTTACTCACCGCGCCAAACACGCCATTTTGCATGGTGACCATCTTGAGCGCAGCGGCGTGGTTATTGGGATCGGTGGCGGCGCAGCAATCACCCAGGATCACGCATTCGTAGCCGCGATCATTGGCCTCGCGCATGGTCGTGTGCACGCACACGTCGGTGGTGATGCCGGTCAGCACGATGTTGGAAATGCCTCGCTGGCGCAAAATCATATCCAGATCGGTCGCGCAAAACGAACCCTTGCCCGGCTTGTCGATGATCGGTTCCATCGGCAGGGGGGCGAGTTCCGGAATGATGTCCCAGCCAGGCTCGCCTCGCACCAACACGCGGCCACAGGGCCCAGGATCGCCGATGCCGGTCTGCGGAGCGGCACCGCCCTGCATGCGCCGCGAGCGCCAGCGCTTGTTTGCAGGAAGGTCGGAGAGGTCCGGGCGGTGCCCTTCGCGCGTGTGCAGCACGTGAAAGCCGCCCTTGCGGAAGGCCGCGAGCACCCGAGAAATGGGTTCGATGCACGCGCGGGTAATCGAGATGTCGTAGCCGAGTAGATCGATGTAGCCGCCGCGACCGCAGAAGTCGGTCTGCATGTCGATCACGATCAGTGCGGTGTTCTCCGGGCGCAGATCACCGTTGTAGGGCCAGGGGTACGGCTCGGCGGGCACGAACTTCATGGGGATGTCCTGGGGCGGTCGCACAGAGTCTCGCCTGCGCGCTCGGAGCTTCGAAGGGCCTCGGTTTCGATCCTATTTCGCGCCGGATTCAAGCGACGATCCCGGCGACAAAGCGATGCAAACCCACGCTGCATGTCGGCGGACCGACCTAGACCTCGGACTGTGTCGAAGTGTCACGAACGAAGCAATCACGACACATTGGCTAAACACTGCGCACGGGATGGTCCGCGCCAGGGTCGGCCACGCGCACAGGCCGACCGACGACAATGTCCGATGCCTACGCCTTCCACGAAGAGAACCGACGCCATCGCCGGATCTTCCAGCGTTCGCAAAAGAAAATCGTCCATCGACGGTGTGCGACTAACGCGTGGCCTCAAAAAGCGGTGAAAGAATGAAGAACTTCGATTCCTTGGTGACTCGTACGGTGGCGGGGGCGATCTCGGCATTCATCCCGGCGACAGCGCTCGCGCAGGCACCTGCGCCCGCGCCAGCGCCAGTCCCTGCGCCGCCCGCCGCGGCTGCGCCAGCCCCAGCACCCGCGCCCGCACCTGCTGCGCCGCCTCCTGCTGCTGCAGTCGCGCCTGCGCCCGCACCGGTAGCACCTCCGCCAGTGGAAGCTGCTCCGCCCCCGCCTGCGCCCGCGCCTCCCGCGGCCGCAGAGCCCGTACCCGCGCCCGTTCCCCCTGCTCCGGTCGCGGAGGAGTGGAAGATCCCGCCAATTTCAGTTGGGGCGTGGTTACGCAACAGAGCGTTGGTGCAGAGCGCCGAAGATTCCAAAAAAATGGATGACCTCGGCTTCGGCGTCTACGGCGAGCTCCACTTCAGCGGCAAGGTGACCCCGATCGTTGGCTACACCGTGAACCTGATGGGCGGCAGCGGCTCGGTCGGCGGTCGCGGCGGTGGCTTCGGGTTCGAGGATGCCATCGTGCAGTTCGACTTCGACAAGCTCTTCAACGTGTGGATCGGGCAACAGCTCGTGCCAGTCGACCGCACCAATTTCAGCGGACCTTTCTTTATCATCCCGTGGAACTATCCAGGCGTTTACGGCACCAGCGGCGGCTTCAACCTGGTCATGCCGATCGAACCGGTCGCCGGTCGCGATCTCGGCACGGTGGTCTGGGGTGACTACGACGAGGGCAAGTTCAAGTACTTCCTGGGCGCTTTCGCCGACGACCCAGCAAAGAGCGTGCTCTTCTCCGGTCGACTATCGGTGGCTCCGATCGGCAAGGACGGCGGCCTCTGGGGCAACAGCACCTACTACGGCAGTCAGAACCTGCTCGCGTTCGGCGTGGGTGCGCAGTACGCGAAGAAGGGCAGCGTGTCACCCGGGGCTCTTCCCACCGATCCGCCGGTGGACACCGACGCCTACACGGAAATCAATGCCGACGTACTCGGAGAGTTCAAGGTCGGTGATGGCGCTCTCACGGGCGAGCTCGCGTACTACCACTTCGGTGGCGACTTCAACGCGCTCAGCGTGCGCGACATGACCCCAAACCCAGCTAAGGATGCTTTTTTCGTGCTGGGCGCCTACCTGTCGCCACCGGTTGGACCGGGCGCGCTACAGCCCCACGTGCGCTACCAGATGGCCACCGGTGACGACGACCTGAGCATGTCGATGATCGATGTGGGCCTGAACTACATCCTCAAGGGCCCGCAGATGAAGGTCAACTTGACCTACACACACACCGACATGGACGCCGATCGCATCGGCAACGCGCTCTCGTTTGGTGTGCAGACAATCATGTTTTGATGCCTGCGGACAATTCGGTCTTGAAGGGACCTCCTCCCCCCTAAAGAGCCGGGTCGCCGCGTCGTCATGGGTCTGACTGGCGCGGCGACCCGGAGCGTCGAAACAAGCACAAAGGCGACCCATCGCACACGGCTCGCGGTACGTACCGCCATGCCGCAAGACGAGCCCAGCCGGACCTTCCTCGAAAGAACGCCCGTTGTCGCTCTCTTGGCCGTCTGGGCGGGCGCCTTGGTCGCCTGCACCGGCTCGCCGGAGCCAAACGACCAAGGGGCTTCGAGCTCCGGAGGCGTTGCAGCGGGCGGCCGAGATCAAGGCACTGGCGGAGTGAGCGTTTCCGGCGGTACGCCGACCGCAGCGGGGTCCTCCTCGGGCGGCGGCCAAAGCGGGGGAGCAGCAGGAGCCAAGAGCCTTGGCGGCAGCTCTACGACGGGTGGCAGCAACGCAAGCGGCGGAAAAGCGTCGAGCGCAGGCAGCGCGGGAGCGGTCGCCTCCTCAGGCGGCAAGTCGAGCGGTGGCGGCACCGGCGGTGCGACAGCAACAGGGGGAGCGACAACGAGCGGTGGCGTTGCCGCCGGCGCATGCGGCTCGGGCACCGCCAGTTACGACCAAACGGTGCTGTGCGATAAGCCAGCCGGGTTCTGGGCCATGAACGTCAGCTCAGGAGTCGAGGAAGCGGATCTCTCCGGCAAAGGCAGTGCGGGCATGTACAAGGGCCCGGCCCCCACTCTGGTCGCGCTGCCGAACGGCGACCAAGCCGCCAACTTCAACGGCTCGAGCAACTACTTGACGATCCCGTCGAAAGCGGCGTTCTCCATCCCGACCACCGGCAACTTGACCTGGGAGGCCTGGATACGGCCTTCTATCTTACAGTTCCCCAATGACAGCGGGGGCTACGTGGACTGGATGGGCAAGTGCGCCGACTACTCCCCCACCTGCGAGTGGGAAGCGCGCATGTACAACACCGACAATTCACAAGACCGCTGCAATCGCCTGTCGGCGTACGTGTTCAACCCGAGCGCCGGCCTCGGCTCGGGCGCCGACTTTCAGCCCACGTGCGGGCTGTTCCAAGCCAACACCTGGTTCCACGTCGTCGGTGAGTACACGACGTTGAGCCAGCCCAGCGATTGCCAAAGCGCGTCGACTTATCCGGGCGCGATCGACATTTGGGTGAATGGAATCAAATGGAACCACTCGCGCCACGGCCAGACCGGCTGCTTCAGCCAGTACCAAGTGGTACCCAAAGCCAACAATAGCCCGGTCAACGTCGGCACCATGGCCGGCGATGCCTGGTTTCAAGGCGCAATTGGCAAGGTCGCGATCTACGATTTTTTGCTCAGCCAAGCGCAGATCACCAGCCACTACCGCGTCATGACCGGCAAGACGCCCACTGGCAGCTGCGCGGACACCTGCTCGTTCTAGCGCGGCCTAGCTGGGGGCGAGCATCGCTTCGCGCAGCACGAAATTGGCGATGCCTTCGACGCCGTCACCCTGTTTGATGCAGGCGAAAAGGAATGGGCGTTCGCCGCGCATGCGACGCGCGTCGCGGTCCATCACCTCGAGCGAAGCGCCGACCATGGGAGCGAGATCGGTCTTGTTGATCACCAAGAGGTCGCTCTTGGTGATTCCGGGCCCACCCTTGCGCGGGATCTTGTCGCCGCCAGCGACGTCGATCACGTAAATGGTGAGATCCACGAGCTCGGGGCTGAAAGTCGCCGCCAAATTGTCGCCGCCGCTTTCGACGATCAACAAGTCCAGGGTCGGGTAGCGAGCGCTCAAGCGATCGATGGCGTCGAGGTTGATCGACGCATCTTCGCGAATCGCGGTGTGCGGACAGCCGCCGGTCTCGACGCCCACGATGCGATCTACCGGCAGCGCGCCGCTGCGGTGCAAGAACTCCGCGTCTTCTTTGGTGTAGATGTCGTTGGTGACGACAGCAAGCTCGTAGCGATCGCGCAGACGCTTGCAGAGCGCGTCGACCAGCGCTGTTTTGCCGGAGCCAACGGGTCCGGCGATTCCGAGTCGAAAGGGCTCTTTTGCCATGGTGCCTCAGGAGCGAAAAAGTCGGCTGTACAGGGTTTCGTGGCTAGCGGAGAGCAGCGCTTGGCCCAGCGCCGTCGCCGCGATCTCAGCGTCGGGCAAGGCGAGCGCGCGCGAAAGCCCGCGCTCGATAGCCTGAAGCGCGGAAGAAAGCACAGCTTGCGCCGCGCTTTGACCGAGCGGAACCAGGCGTGTGGCCGCGCCGACCTGGGCCTCGGCCCAGGAGAAACAATAGCTGGTGGCAGCTGCCTCGGCCGGCATTTGCCAGTTCACGGCGGCAAAGGCGAACGCCGCCGCGAGCGTCGCGCGCGGCTCGCGCGACCAGCCGGCCGCGCCAGAGAGCCCAGAGCGTTCGAGCAGCCTGAAGAGCGCGCCTCCGAGCTGGCGCTCTTCCTCTCGCAACTCGCGAGTCGGGCGCATGGCGAACAAGCGGTCGCTGAGCGCGCGCACCGCGCCCGCGTCGTCGCACGACCACGCCGCGTGCAGACGAATCAAGAGCGGAACGTCGGCGGTGAGCAGCGACGCCTGCAGCAAGCCCACGATCCAGGCCTGCGCGCTGTCGGCGTCGCGCACCAGATCAAGCTCGACCGCCTGCTCTAACCCTTGAGAGTAGGCAAATGCTCCAATCGGCAACGCCGCGCTACCCAAGCGAAGCGCAGCCAATAGCCCACCCTGAGACAGCGGAAGGCCATGCGCCGGTCGAGGCAGATCAGTGGCCATGGCCTCCAGAACGCCCGAGCGGCGAGAGTCGCAGCTCGTGGGAATGACCGTGGCCGCCTGCGTAGCCGCCGGCTTCGGGCTCGAACGGCAAAATCTGCTCGGTCACCGTGAGCCCGAGCTCGCGGCACAGCCCGTCGAGCACGTGATCCCGCTGGTAAATCAGGCGCCCGGCCTCGATTCTGAGCGCGACGTGGCGATTGCCAAGGTGGTAGGCCGCGCGCGTCAGCAGGTGCGGGTCGAGCGTTTCTGCCACCGAAACGTGCTCCGGTGCGGCCCGCACGCGCGCTACCCAGCCACTCGGCTCGGAGCGCAAGCGATCGCCCTCCTTCAGCGCCTGGCCACGAGGTAGGTTGAGCCCTACCGATTCGCCCGACGGCAACGTCACTCGCAGCCGAGCGAGACGGCGTTGATGGTGATCGAGCGTCAAGGTCAACGTGACCTCGGCTCGCTCACTCGGCTCCAAACGGCTAGTGAACTGTTCCATCGGCTCAGAACAACGAGTACCGCTGCGCGAGCGGCAAAACGCTGGCAGGTTCACAGGTCAAAAGCTCTCCGTCCGCGCGAACCTGGTAGGTCTCCGGATCGACCTCCATCTTGGGTTGATACGCGTTGTGGATCAGGTCCTTCTTGCGGATGGTGCGCGTGCCCTTGACGGCCACGAGCTGCCGCTCGAGCCCGAGCTCGCGCTTCAAGTCCCGTTGCAGCGAGAGCGCTGACACGAACAACAGACTGGTCGAGGAGCGCGCCGCACCGAACGCGCCGAACATCGGCCGATAGTGCACCGGCTGGGGCGTGGGGATGGACGCGTTGGCGTCGCCCATGGGCGCCGCGGCGATCATCCCGCCCTTGATGATGAGCGCCGGTTTTACCCCAAAAAATGCCGGTTTCCAGAGCACGATGTCGGCAAGCTTTCCGACTTCGAGCGAACCCACCTCGTGCGCAATGCCGTGGGTGATGGCTGGATTGATGGTGTATTTCGCGATGTAGCGCTTGGCGCGATAGTTGTCGTTGCGCTCGCTGTCTTCGGGCAGTGGTCCGCGCTGCACCTTCATCTTGTGCGCGGTTTGCCAGGTACGCATCACCACCTCGCCAACCCGCCCCATGGCCTGGGAGTCGCTGGACATCATGCTGAACGCGCCCTTGTCGTGCAAAATGTCTTCGGCTGCGATCGTCTCGCGACGAATGCGGCTCTCGGCGAAGGCGACGTCCTCCGGAATGCCCGCGTCGAGGTGGTGGCAAACCATCAGCATGTCGAGATGCTCGTCGACCGTGTTCACCGTGTACGGCCGAGTCGGGTTCGTGGAAGACGGCAGCACGTTCGGCGCGCCACAGGCCTTGATGATGTCCGGCGCGTGACCGCCGCCGGCGCCCTCGGTGTGAAAGGTGTGAATGGCGCGGCCCTTGAAGGCGGCCAGGGTGTCTTCGACGAAACCGGACTCGTTCAGAGTGTCGGTGTGAATCGCGACCTGAATGTCGCAGGCCTCGGCCACGCTCAAACAGTTGTCGATGGCCGCAGGTGTGGTGCCCCAATCTTCGTGCAGCTTGAGGCCCATGCAGCCGGCCGCGATTTGCTCGACCAGCGCTTCGGGCAGGCTCGCGTTGCCCTTGCCGAGCAAGCCGAAGTTCAAGGGGAAAGCCTCGAGCGCTTGCAGCATGCGCGCGGCGTACCAAGGCCCGGGCGTACAGGTGGTCGCGTTCGTCCCTGCAGCTGGGCCGGTTCCCCCACCGATCATGGTGGTGACGCCAGACATCAACGCTTCTTCGCACTGCTGTGGGCAGATGAAATGAATGTGCGAGTCGATGCCGCCGGCGGTCACGATGCAGCCCTCACCGGCCACGACCTCGGTGCCCGGCCCAATTACGATGGTGACGCCTGGCTGCACGTCGGGGTTTCCGGCCTTGCCGATGCCGGCGATCCGCCCGTCCTTGATACCGATATCGGCTTTGATGATGCCGCTATGGTCGAGAATGACCGCATTCGTGATCACGGTATCGACGACCTCGCGCGCGACGCGCTGGCTCTGCCCCATGCCGTCGCGGATCACCTTGCCGCCGCCGAACTTCACCTCCTCGCCGTAGACCGTGAAGTCCTTTTCCACCTCGATCCACAGGTCGGTGTCGGCGAGGCGCACCCGGTCGCCGACCGTCGGGCCGAACATTTCCGCATACGCCTGCCGGGCGATCTTCATTTCAGCTTTCCCATGACTTTCCCCGCGAACCCATAGACCTTCCGGTCCCCCGCCAGCGCCACCAGCTCCACCGTTCGCTTCTGCCCGGGCTCGAAACGCACTGCAGTACCGGCGGCGATATTGAGACGGAATCCGTAGGCCTTCTTGCGCTCGAAGCGCAACGCCTCGTTCGCCTCGAAGAAGTGATAGTGGGAACCGACCTGAACGGGCCTGTCTCCCGAATTGACGACTTCCAGGGATACGACGCGCCGGCCCCTGTTGAGCTCGAGGTCGCCAGGGGCGACCTGCATCTCGCCGGGCGTCATTTCTTCAGCGCCTTCCTGAGGAAATAGAGGCCCATGGCGAGCACGAAGATGCCGAAGCCGATCAGCGCGTAGTCGGCAACATGGGGATGAATCCAACCGGGCATCCCGTGCCCCGGATGCGCCGTTGCGTTTGCAGACATCAGGAAAAGAGAAAACGCGGGAAATCTAGCCATGTGACCTCACGGGATGGGGTTGTGAACGGTGACGAGCTTGGTGCCGTCGGGGAAGGTGGCCTCGACCTGGATCTCCGGGATCATCTCGGGGACGCCGTCCATGACGTCGCCGCGCCGGAGCACCGTCGTACCGTGGCTCATGAGCTCCTGGACGCTGCGCCCCTCGCGCGCGCCCTCGAGGAGCGCCGCGGTGATGAGGGCAACCGCTTCGGGGTAGTTGAGCTTGAGCCCCCTCGCCTTGCGCCGCTCGGCGAGCAGCGCGGCGGTGAAGATGAGCAGCTTGTCCTTCTCTCTCGGCGTCAGTTCCATCTCAGGTGCTCCAGATCCTCGGAATCGAAGCCTCGCGGCCAGTCGTCGCGGGGCGCAGCAGCATCCATAGCCGCGTAAACACGCTCATGGCTTCCTCGCTCGAGTCGCCCAGGTAGCGCGCCAGCAGGATGCCGGGCAAGACGGTGGTGGCGGCGACTTCCTTGCAAGCGGAAATGATTTCCTTCGAGAAAGCGCTCGAAGCAGCGACCAGGGTGCCGCAGACCGTTCTTCCAGCCATGCCGGCCGGAGCGTCGAGCAGGGCGCCGCCGCCGTGGATTCGGCCGCGCTCGGTCCAGAGGAGGCGACCGTCGCGCCGCACCTCGGTCTGCAGGCGAACGCTGCCGCGGCGAAACGATTCTCCCGAGCCGGTGCGCCCGAGGCACAGGACTTCCCAGCCGAAGTAGCGCGCGTCGCCGCGAAGGTCGACGCGCGTGCGCAGGTCCGCCTGCGCGCCGTCGAACACGATCGTCTCGCGCGGCAGCCATTCGAGCGTGCCAGCGACGTCGAACGAGAGCGATTGCCGGGCCCAGGGGCCCGCGGAGCGGTACCACTTGCCGGCGCCGGGCGTGGTGAGCAGCGCATGGGCGGACGGCCCGCTCGCTACGTCGAGGAAAAGCTCGTCGCCGCCCGCGATGCCGCCGGGCGGATGGACGATGATGGCGTGGCAGACGCCTTCGCCTTCCGGGTAGAGGGGCTTCTGCACGACGAGCGGGCCGTTGAAGCGCTTCCCGCTGAGAATGGATTTCTGCTGCCGGAAGGTGAACTCGAGGTGAAGGTCGGCCCGCCATGCAGCGGTGAGGGGTTCGGCGACCTGCATGGGGAAATCATACCGCCAGCAACGCCCGGACGTTGTCGCGATCCATGTCCGCGCCCGCGCCGCGGGCGATGATCTCGCCGCGCTCCATGACGAGGTACTGGTCGGCGAGCGAGCGCGCGAAGTCGTAGTACTGCTCGACGAGCAGGATCGCCATGTCGCCGCCTGCGGCGAGCGCGCGGATCGCGCGCTCGATGTCCTTGATGATGGAAGGCTGGATGCCCTCGGTGGGCTCGTCGAGGATGAGGAGCTTCGGCTGCAGCGCCAGCGCGCGGCCGATGGCGAGCTGCTGCTGCTGGCCGCCCGAGAGGTCGCCGCCGCGCCGGCGCAGCATCTGCTTCAGCACCGGGAACATCTCGAAGATGCGCGGCGGGATCGGCGCGCCGCGCGGCTGCGTCGCGAGACCCATCTCCAGGTTTTCCTCGACCGTGAGGCGCGGAAAGATCTCGCGGCCCTGCGGCACGTACCCCAGCCCCGCCCTTACCCGTTCATAGGGTTTCGCCTTCACGAGGGAATTTCCGTTCAGGGCGATTTCGCCGCTTCTCGGGGCGACAAGACCCATCAGGGTCTTGAGAAGCGTGGTCTTGCCCACGCCATTGCGCCCGAGCAGCGTGGTGACCTTGCCGTGCGGCACCTCGAAGGAGAGGTTGCGCAGGATGTGGCTGCCGCCGTAGTACTGGTTGAGATTCGAGACCGTGAGCATCAGCGCCCCAGGTAGACTTCGATCACGCGCGGATCGTTCTGCACCGTCGCCATGTCGCCCTCGGCGAGCACGCCGCCTTCGTGCAGCACCGTCACCTTGCGCGCGATCTTCGTCACGAACGCCATGTCGTGCTCGACCACGACGAGCGAATGCTTGCCCGCGAGCGAGAGAAAGAGCTCGGCGGTGCGCTCGGTCTCGTCGTCGCTCATGCCGGCGACCGGCTCGTCGAGGAGCAGCAACCGCGGCTCCTGCATGAGCAGCATGCCGATCTCGAGCCACTGCTTCTGGCCGTGCGACAGCAGGCCCGCGACGCGCAAGGCGCTGTCATCGAGCCGGATGAGCTTGAGGGTTTCATCGATCTTTCCCTTTTCCTCGCCGGAAAGGCGATGAAACAAGGTCTTCCTGACCCGCTTGTCCGCCTTCATCGACAGCTCCAGGTTCTCGAACACGGTGTGGTGCTCGAAGATCGTCGGCTTCTGGAACTTCCTGCCGATGCCGGCCTGGGCGATCTGGGCTTCCGACAGGCGCGCGAGGTCGATGGTCTGGCCGAAGAACGCGGTGCCGGCGTCGGGGCGCGTCTTGCCGGTGATGACGTCCATCATGGTCGTCTTGCCCGCGCCGTTCGGGCCGATGACGCAGCGCAGCTCCCCCGCGTCGATCGAGAGCGAGAGGTCGTTCAGGGCCTTGAAGCCGTCGAAGCTGACCGAGATGCCGTCCAGGTACAGGACGACCCCGTGCGTGAGGTCGAGGCCTTCGCGCGCGACGTGGCTGGCGGTTCCGGTCGTCATCGCTTCACCTTCCGGAGCAGGCCGGCAACGCCCTGCGGAAGGAACAGCGTCACGAGGATGAACAGGGCCCCGAGGAAGAACAGCCAGTACTCGGGGAACGCCTGGGTGAAGAAGCTCTTGGCGCCGTTCACCAGGCCCGCCCCGAGCGCCGCGCCCGCGAGGGTGCCGCGCCCGCCGACCGCGACCCAGATCGCGATCTCGATCGAGTTCGCGGGCGACATCTCGCCCGGGTTGATGATGCCGACCTGCGGCACGTAGAGCGCGCCGGCGAGGCCGCACAGCACGGCCGAGAGCGTCCAGATGAACAGCTTGTAGTGCATCGTGTCGTAGCCGCAGAACATGACGCGCGTCTCCGCGTCGCGGATCGCGGCGAGCACCCGGCCGAACTTCGAGGTGACGATCCAGCGCGCGAGCAGGAGCGTTCCCAGCAGCGCGGCGCCGGTGATCGCCATCAGCGCGACGCGTGACTGCGGCGTCGCGATCGGCAGGTCGAGGATGCGGCGGAAGTCGGTGAAGCCGTTGTTGCCGCCGAAGCCGGTCGCGTTGCGGAAGAAGAGCAGCATCGCGGCGAACGTGAGCGCCTGCGTGATGATGGAGAAGTACACGCCCTTCACGCGCGAGCGGAAGGCGAAGTAGCCGAACACGTACGCGAGCAGCCCCGGCACGACGAGCGCGAGCATGGCGCACCAGAGGAACGAGTCCGAGTTCCACCACTGCCAGGGAAATTCCTTCCAGTCGAGGAACACCATGAAGTCGGGCATCGGCTGGCGGTACTGGCCGTCGGAGCCGATCTGGCGCATCAGGTACATGCCGAAGGCGTAGCCGCCGAGGGCGAAGAACAGCCCGTGGCCGAGCGAAAGGATGCCCGCGTAGCCCCAGATCAGGTCCATGGCGATGGCGACGATCGCGTAGCACATGATCTTCCCCAGCAGCGTGATCCAGAACGTGGACACGTAGCCGTTGAGGTTCAGCAGCGGCAGGGCGAGCAGGACGATCAGCGCGAAGCCCGCGAAGGCGCCCCACCCCATCTTTCCGTAGAACCTCATGCTTCGACCGCCCGGCCCTTCAGGGCGAACATGCCCTGCGGGCGCTTCTGGATGAAGAAGATGATGAAGACGAGGACCGCGATCTTCGCCAGCACCGCGCCCTGCCACGCCTCGAGCAGCTTGTTGGCGAAGCCCAGGCCGAGCGCGGCGTAGACCGTGCCGGCGAGCTGCCCGACGCCGCCGAGCACCACCACCATGAACGAGTCGACGATGTAGGCCTGCCCGAGGTCCGGGCCGACGTTGCCGATCTGCGAGAGCGCGCAGCCGGCGAGCCCCGCGATGCCCGAGCCGAGGCCGAACGCCCAGGTGTCGACGCGCGCGGTCGAGACGCCCACGCAGGCCGCCATGGCGCGGTTCTGGGTGACGCCCCGGACGAAGAGCCCCAGCCGCGTCTGATTCAACAAGGCCCAGATGCCGAGCAGGACAAGGAGCGCGAAGCCGATGATCCAGATCCGGCTCCAGGGCAGCACGACCCCGGTCAGGATCTCCACGCCGCCGGACATGAACGCCGGGTTCTCGACCTGCACGTTCTGG
>DASZQI010000085.1:0-43421 GCA_035549735.1 Polyangiaceae bacterium
AACAGGCTCTCGTAGTCGATGGCAGACGCTGGCAACAGCAGCTTCAAAATCCCTGCCATGACCAACCAGTCGACGCTCGCCACCGCGACTTGGCCGGCCACCAACGCAGGCCGCGGCAGCTCTACCCTCCGCCCTTTGTAGCGGACCACGCCGGGACCGAACACGGACAGTGCGATGTATCCGAGCAGCAGCAGCAGCAGCAGCGCACCGATGCCTCGTAGCAACATCGGATCCACCGGCCAGAGCGCGTGCGAGCCGAGCGGCGTGGTCACCAGCATGACGCCGGCGATACAAGCAAAGCCGGTCAAATAGGTGAGCGACCCGAACGCGACCAGCCCGGCAATCTCGGCGGTGGAAAGGCCCCAAGCGGAAAAAAACCGATAGCGCACCGAGCCGCCACTCGCGAAAGAGAAGCCGACGTTGTGACCGAACGCGGTCGCGGTAAACGACGCCCAGGCCACGCTACGATATGGGAACGAGCGGCGCAGATACGCCAGCGCGAACACGTCGTACAACGTGAGCTGCAAATAGTTGAACACCATGAGCACGGCCGCCGCGACGAGCCGCCCGGTGGGTAGCTCGCGCAAGCGCAGCAGCACCTCGCTCATCTCGACTTCCTGCAGCCGCGAGCGCAAAACGAGCAACGCCACGCCGAGCAGCGTCACCGAGACACCGACGCGGATCAGGGACGAGCGCTTCATGACGGCCACACGCGAGTTCTGTTCTCGAGTCTAGCTCGTCGTTGTTTCACCTCCTGGCGCGAACCGCACTTTCGCTCGAATCCAATGTAGGTGCACCCCACCGCGCGCGCTTCGGCCGCGAAGGGGCTAGGGCTTCGTCGCAGGATCGTGCAGAAAGCAGCGACTGAGGCGATCGGCTACGGGATAGGTCGGCGGCTCCTCACGCGGGCAGCGCTCGAAGCGCCGCGGGCAGCGCGTGTGAAAGCGGCAGCCGGATGGCGGCCGCGCCGGCGACGGCACCTCCCCTTGCATCAACGCGCGCGTGCGGCCCTGCTGCACCTGCAGCCGCGGAATCGATGCCAGCAAACCGTGACTGTAAGGGTGCAACGGCTGCTCGAAGAACTCCTCGGTCGCTGACAATTCGACCAGCTGCCCCAGATACATGACCGCAATACGCTGTGCGATGCTGCGAACGACGCCCAAATCATGGGTGATGAACAGGTAAGAGAGGCCGAGCCGCGCCTGCAAGCCCGCCAAGAGCTCCAGCATTTGAGCCTGTACCGAGACGTCGAGGGCAGACGTGACCTCGTCGCACAGCAACATTTCTGGCCCTACCGCGAGCGCGCGGGCCACGCTGATACGCTGGCGCTGCCCACCCGAAAATTCGTGCGGATAGCGGGTGCGAAGCGACGGATCCAAGCCAACCTGCTCGAGTAGCTCCGAAACCCGGTCGTCGGCAGGTTTCCCGGACAAACGCTGGTGCAGGAGCAGCGGCTCTTCCAAGATCGCGCTGATCGTCAGGCGTGGATTGAGGCTCGCGTACGGATCCTGAAAAACGAGCTGCAACTTCTGCCGGACCGGCCGCAGAAGAGCTCGCGACTTGCCCGTGATCTCTCGCCCGGCGTAGCTCACCGAGCCGCCGCTTACCGGCACGAGACCCACGATGGCTCGCGCCAAGGTCGACTTGCCGCAGCCGGATTCGCCGACCAGCGCCAGCGTTTCGCCCTTGTGCAAGTCGAAGCTCACGCGGTCGACCGCACGAATTCGCCCAGCCGGAGTCCGAAACTCCACCGACAAGTCGCGCACCGACAAGAGGGGGGCCGTCACATTTCCTCGACTGGCACGATGCAACGACGTAGCCGACCAGGGCCAGCGGCGAATAGCTGCGGCTCGCCATCGCGGCACGCGCTCCGCACTCGCGAGCAGCGCTTGGCGAACGCGCACTCGCGCAACGGCTCGCCGTCCAAGCGCGGAG
Organism: Polyangiaceae bacterium; assembly: GCA_035549735.1. Classification (GTDB taxonomy): domain Bacteria; phylum Myxococcota_A; class Polyangia; order Polyangiales; family Polyangiaceae; genus PMG-095. The sequence goes on from DASZQI010000085.1 coordinate 1,936, forward strand.
GCATACCGGGAATCGCCTGGGGCTCGCCCCCGCGCGGCTGGTCCACGCGCGGCGTGCTCTTCAAGAGCGCCTCCGTGTAGGGGTGCAGAGGCCGCGCGAAAAGCTCGGCTGCGCTCGCCTGTTCGACCAAGCGCCCTGCGTACATCACCAGCACGCGGTCGCACAGCTCGGCCACCACGCCCAGGTCGTGCGTGATGAATAGGATCGACATTTGCCGCTCGCGACGAACTTCTCGCAAGAGCTCGAGTATCTGCGCCTGGATGCTGACGTCGAGCATGGTCGTCGGCTCGTCCGCGATCAGCAAGTCGGGATCGCACAAAAGTGCCATGGCGATCGAAGCGCGCTGACGCATGCCGCCCGACAATTGATGAGGATAGGAGCGAATGCGCTCACTCGGATCCGAAATGCCGACGCGAGCCAGTAGCTCGACCGCGCGCTTACGAGCGGCCGAACGACTCAGCGAGAGATGGAGCTCGCCCACTTCGCACAGCTGGTCTTCGATGGTGAGGTAAGGGTTCAGGCTGGTCGACGGATCCTGAAAGATCATGGCGATGCGGTTGCCCCGCAGCTTGCGCAGCTCGTCGTTCGGCAACCCTCGCAGCTCGCGCCCAGAAAAGCGCAGCGAGCCTTGGGTCACACGCCCCGCGGGCGACTCGAGCAAGCCTAGAATCGCGAGGCTGGTCACGCTCTTTCCCGAACCCGATTCGCCGACCAGACCGACGATCTCGCCCGGCTCGATCGCGAAGCTCAACTGCTCGACCGCGCGCACTCGCGTATGACGAGTCCGAAACTCTACGTGCAGGTCCTCGATTTCCAGCAATTTCGCCAAGAAGCTACCGATTATTCAGCGGGTTTTCGGGTCGAGCGCGTCACGGAGGCCGTCGCCCAAGAAGTTCAAGCTGAGCAGCGTGAGGCCGAGAAACGCGCTCGGCCAAAGCAGCAGCCACCAGTAAGAATGCACCGGGTTCACCACCGCGATACCGTCCGACACGAGCTGCCCCCAGGACAGCGAGACGCCGAGGCCGAGGAACGACAAGAACGACTCGAGGATGATGACCGACGGCACCATCAGGGTCGCGTACACCACCACCACGCCGACGATGTTCGGCAGCACGTGCCGTATCAGCACGCGTGCGTCACTCGCGCCAATCAGCTCCGCCGATAGCACGAACTCCTGCTGGCGCAGCGTGAGCACCTGACCGCGCACGATGCGAGCCATGGTGAGCCACTGCACCAGCCCGAGCGCAAGGAAGACCGGAAGCGGCTGACCACGCGCGCTCTCGGCGAACAGCAGCATGATCAGGATGACCAGGAACATGTACGGCAGGCCGTATAGAAAGTCGACGACACGCATCATCACGTCGTCCACTCGCCCTCCGTAGTAACCTGCGACCGCGCCGTAAGCGACGCCAACCAACACCGACACGGCGGTGGCCGCGAGCCCAACCGCCAGCGAGGTGCGGCCCCCGACCAACACGCGGGCGAACACGTCCCGCCCGAGCGCGTCGGTTCCGAACCAATGCGCCGAGGAAGGCGCCAAGTAGCGCAGCTCGGGGTGCGTGACCTGCGGCTCGAGCCCCCAAAAGATGGGCAAAAACAGGCACGCAAGCCCGACCGCGAGCAACAGCACGCCCCCCGCGACGGCCACCCGGTTTTCGAGCAGCCGGCGGCGTGCAGCGCGCCAGGGGTTCGAGAGCGACGCTTGCGCAGCACTCATGCTCGACCCCTCACTCGTGGATCGAGCCAGGCGTAGGCCAAGTCGACCACCAGGTTGAACAGTGTGATCAGGCCGAAGTAGATGAGCGCGGTGCCGAGCACCACGGAGTAATCTCGATTGACGGCGCCCTTGACGAACCACTGTCCCATGCCGGGCACGCCGAACAGCACCTCGACCACGAACGACCCGGTCATGATGGTCGCTGCGGCGGGCCCCAAATAAGAGACCACGGGAAGGATGGCACCTCGAAATGCGTGCCGCCCGACCACCAAGTGCTCCGGCAGGCCCTTCGCGCGCGCGGTGCGCACGAAGTCCTGCTGCATGACCTCGACCATGCCGCTGCGGGCGAGCCGCGCCACGACCGCGGCGTTGGGCAGCGCCAGCGTGACCGCAGGCAAGGCCAAGTGCGCGTAGCTGCCCCAGCCAGCTACCGGCAGCCAGCCGAGCCAGAGCGCGAACACGATCATGAGCCCTGCGCCGATCACGAAGTTTGGCAGCGAAATGCCCACGAGCGACAGGCCTGTGCTCGCGTGATCGCTGAACGACTTGGGCTTGAGACCAGCATAAAACCCGAAAGAAAGCCCGATCGCCACCGAGAGCATCAGCGCCAAGAGCCCGAGCGAAAGGCTCACCGGAAACGCAGGGCCAAGCAGATCCTCGACGCTGCGCCCTTGCACCTTGATCGAAGGGCCGAGCGTGCCATCCACCAACAGGCGCTTCAGATAGATCGCAAAAAACTCCACGCCGTTCGCGGGGACCCCGTAGCGCGCGCGCAGCGCCGCTTCGACCTCTGGGCTTGCCACGCGCTCGTTGGCGAAGGGGTTGCCCGGCGCGGCGAACATGAGCAGCACGGTGGCAAACATCATCAACACCAGCGCGGGCACCAAGAACGTAACCCGCCGCAGCACCAGCGCCGGGGCGAAACGCAATGCCGTCGCGCCCGCGGCGAGGCCGAGCAGCGCGCCGATTGGCAAGCCGACGGCAAAGCGCGCGACCACTGCCACCGCCCCGGCCAGCAACACCGAGCCGACAATCCGCCCCGCCCGCTCGGAGAGCCACGACGTCGCCGCAACCAGAGCGACTCCGAACAGCAGAGCGAGCGCGCTAGTCACGTTCATCGACGCGGATCTCTCGCAAGGGGTGCATGTCGCGCGGATTGAAGCGCGTCGCGCCGTCCACGGTTTCTAGCCGAGAATAGAAGCCTTTCACGCGAGGCTTTTTGAGCCCACTGATCACGTAGAAATAGATCGGCATCAGCGGAAGGCCGCGATCGAGCAGGAGCCCTTCGGCCTCGCTCAGCAAGTGCAGGCGAAGCAGCGCAGCCTTGGCGAGGCGCTCCTCGGCCACCGTCGCGCTCTTTACTTCGGCGAGTAACGCCTTGGCGCGCTCGGCATCGCGCAGAAGACCGAGCAGCGGCGCGGGAGCTTGAATGAAGCTTTCCACGTCGGCCGCGGCCTGAAGCAGGCGATCGTAGACCGGATCGCCCCAGCCGGTGGCGTTGTTGCCCCCGTTGGTGATCCACAAGTCGAGGAACGTGTTCGGATCCTCGTAGTCGCCGACCCAGGCCGCGCGCGCCAGATCGTAGTTCAGCGAACGGTAAGAGGTCAGGTACGACTGCCACTCTTGATTGTAGGCGCTCGCCTGAATGCCGAGGTTTCGGCGCAGCTGGTCGGCCACCACCTCGGCGATCTTCTTGTGCGCCTCGAGCGTGTTGTACAGAATTCCGAAAGGTGGAAAGCCGCGGCCTTCCGGAAACCCCGCTTCGGCCAGCAGGCGCTTGGCCTGTGCCACGTCGTAGCCGAGCCCGGACTCGGGCGGTCGATAGTCGGGGAGCCCGGGCGGCACCATCCGTGTGGCTGCAGTCTGGCCAAGCCCGAGCACCTCTTTGGTGATTTGCTCGCGATCGATCGCCAGGTTCAACGCTTTACGAACGCGAAGGTCGTTGAACGGCTTTCGCGTGGTGTTGATGCGGTAGTAGTAGACGATCAGCGCCGGACCCATGTAATAGTCGGGGCGCGTGCGCAGATAGCTCGCCAAATCGGTGGGATACGTGTTGCTCGGCAACCAGTCCACGTCGCCGCTCAGATACAAATTGAGCGCCGTGGTCACGTTCTCCATCGGCAGCGCCTCGACCGAGCGCAGCGAAACCTGCTTCCTACCCCAGTACGTCTCGCTGCGTTCGAGCCGAATCCCGCTGCCGACGCGCCACTCGGCAAGCCGAAACGCGCCGTTCGACACGATGTGTTCGGGCAGAAACCAATCGTCGCGACGCCCCGGCGCTTCGATCAGCCAGCGAGGCACCGGGTAACTGGTGTGGAACGCGGTGAGCTCCAAGAAGTACGGTGTGGGGGCCTTTAGCTCGACGACCAGCGTGCGCTCGTCTTGCGCAAACACTCCGCCGTCCACGCCGAAGCGGCGATCGGCCTCCTCGAAGGCCAAAGCGCGGCGCTTGCCCTCCTCGCGCAACGCATCGACCAAGCGCAGTGCGCCCGCGTGGTCGAGCTTGGGCTCCGTCGTCGCGAGCAACTCCTGCAGCCAGGGGTCGGGGGTGCCCTTGATGGACGCGTGCAGCTGGCTCTTGCTCGCGAAGGCGCGAAACTCGGCGGGGGAGATTCGACCGCCCGCGGGAGGAACCAGCTCGGACGCCGCCTTGGCGATCGGCCCCTGCAGAGCCGCCGCGCTACTCTTGTAGGTGTTGAACGCCTCCGCGTAGCGCACCATGTGCAGGATATAGGCGTACTCCGATCCGAAAGCCGGATCCTGAAGCCGGCGCCAGGAGTACGCGAAATCCGAAGCGGTGACCTTGCGCCCGTCACTCCAACGCGCGGCCTCGCGCAGGTGAAACACGTAGCGCTTGCCGTCCGGAGACACGTCCCAGCTTTCGGCGACGCCGGGCACCGGCCTGAGCGTGCGCGCTTCGAGCCGGGTCAGCCCTTCGAACAGCCCTTCGGCGATACGCCCTTCGGGTTCGCCGGTCATCGCGCTCGGATCCAGCGTCTTCGGTTCGGTGCCGTTGACGAAGCGAAAATCCGCGCGCCCGTGGCTGGAGGCCGCGAAGGTCAGGCCGACCAGGAACAGGCCGAGCGCGAACAGCGCCGCGAGAGCGAGCAGGCTACGAAGCATCGCGATACAGGTGGCAGTAGACTCGGTGTTCGGAGCCGGTGTCTCCCCCTAACAACGTCTCGGCCGGGACGATCGTCGAGCACGGCTCGAAGACTTTCGGGCAGCGCGTATGAAAGCGGCAGCCTGCGGGCGGATCGATGGGCGACGGCACTTCACCTTGCAGCGGCACTGCGTCGAGCGGAACGCTCGGATCGGGCACTGGGTTGGCCGCGATCAACGCCTGCGTGTACGGATGCCGCGGATTTGCGAAGAGATCCGCGGTATTCGCGAGCTCGACCAGCTTCCCGAGATACATCACCGCCACGCGATTCGCGATATGGCGAACCACGTTCAGATTGTGGGTAATGAACAAGTAAGCGAGCCCGAGCTCGGCCTGCAAGTCGGCGAGCAGGTTCAAAATTTGAGCCTGAATCGAGATGTCGAGCGCCGAAATGGCCTCGTCACACACGATGAAATCCGGCCCCACCGCCAAAGCACGCGCAATGCCGATGCGCTGGCGCTGACCCCCAGAAAACTCGTGTGGAAAGCGCGTTCGGTAGGCAGCGGGCAGACCGACGCGATCGAGCAGCTCGGCCACGCGGCGCTCGATGTCCGCACCCCGCGCAAGCCCGTGCACGAACAGCGGCTCTGCAATCGCGTCGCCGACCGACAGTCGCGGATTGAGCGAAGCGTACGGATCTTGAAAGATGATCTGCATGCGGCGGCGCAGCGCGCGAAGCTCGCGACTGCCGAGTGCGAGCACGTCCTTGCCGTCGAAGCGCACCTGCCCCGCGGTCGGCTCGATCAGCCGCAGCAGCGAGCGGCCGACCGTGGTCTTGCCGCAGCCCGATTCGCCGACCAGCGCCAGCGTTTCCCCGCGTTTCACGCTGAACGAGACGCCGTCGACCGCTTTGACCCAGCCGGTGACGCGCCCGAACACCCCGCCGCTGACGGGGAAATGCTGCTTCAAATCGATCACTTCGAGCAGCGCGCCGGCCGTATCGCGATCGGCGGCAGGAGACTCGGCGCGCGCCGCCCCGACGCTCATGGCGCGGCTCCTTCGTGCAGCCAGCAGGCGACCGCCTGACCAGCGCCCTTCTCGCGCAGCTCCGGCAAATCACGCGGGCAGCGCTCGAGCACCGACTTGCAGCGCGCGGAAAACGCGCAACCGGGTGGCAGCGCCAAGGGCACCGGAACGCGCCCCGGAATCGCCTCGAGTCGCTCGCCCGCGTGACCCGGGCGCGGCAGCGCGCCGAGCAGCGCGCGCGTGTAGGGGTGCAGGGGCGAACGAAACAGATCCGCTGTTTTCGCGCGCTCCACGATCTTTCCTGCATACATCACGTGCACGTTTTCGGCGAAGTGAGCGACGACGCCGAGGTCGTGCGTGATGAGCAGGATCGCCATCTTGAACTCGGCCTGCAACGATTTCAAAAGCGCCAGAATTTGCGCTTGAATCGTGACGTCGAGGGCCGTCGTGGGCTCGTCTGCGAGCAAGAGGCGCGGGCGACACGCCAGCGCCATGGCGATCATCGCGCGCTGCTTCATACCGCCCGAGAGCTCATGCGGATACTGTTTGGCCCGACGCTCGGCCGCGGGGATGCCGACACGATCCAGCAGCGAGACCGCCTCCGACCACGCGGCGCTCGGACTCAGCGCGCGGTGCAGGACGATCACCTCCGCGATTTGCTCGCCCACGCTGATCACCGGGTTCAATGAGGTCATCGGCTCCTGAAACACCATGCCGATGCGCTGGCCACGAATCTCGCGCATTTGCGCTTCGTTCAGGGTCGCCAGATCGACACCGTCGAAGCGAATCGAGCCGCCCGCAACCCGGCCGGTCGCGCCGAGGATGCGCAAAATCGAGAGCGCCGTCACCGACTTGCCGCAACCCGATTCCCCTACCAGCGCCGCGGTCTCACCCTCGGCGATCTGAAAATCCACGCCGCGCACCGCGGGCACCGGACCGCGATCGGAGTCGAACTCGATCCGCAGATCCGAAACCTGTAGCAGCGCGTGAGAGGAAGCGTCCACGTCGCCCCGGAGTGTAGCGCGCGGGCGAACCGAACACCCAGCCCTTTTCAGGCTCTATCCAGCGTGGAGCCGCGACGCTCAGAGGTCGACGGCTTCGATCAGCGACACCGGCCGGTCGCGCTTTGGCTCGCGGTAATCCGGATCGACGGTGAAGTCCTGACGGTAGATGAGCAGCTGGTCGCCTGCCTTGAAAGGCCCCCATTCGATGCTAGCGAGGTTCCGCAAGAGCTCCATCTTGTGCTCGAATCGGCCCTGCCGGTGTCGCTTCAAATCGATCTTTGCGTCCCGGAGGATGCTGAACAACGCGGCTTCGCTGAAGTGGGACTGACCGAGCCGCCGCTCCGCCCCATCGGCTGCCTTCAGCGCGAATTCGAAGACCGACCCCGTGCTCGTGAGCTTCAGGTTGGGCGAGCTGAACCTGGGGTAAACGGCGATTGGGTACGAATCGAGCGGGCCGAAACCGGCGATGATCATGGCCGCGGTACACGCCGTGCCCAGCACGAACGCCCCGCCAATCGGGCGCGTCGGCGCGACGCCAGGCGCGTTTCTTCTTGGAGGGCTGGGGGGTAGCCTGGCTCGTATCCAGGTTGCGGCGCGATCACCGAACCGAACGAGGGGGCGGAGCGGGCGCAGCGCGAGCAGGCCCGGGTCGAACAGCACGATCAGGGGGTGGAGCCAGCTGAAGCCGATCGCCATCTCGAGCAGGATGCCGATGTGAAAGAGCATCGCGGCGATGCCCGCGACCACGCGCGTGGCCCGATTGAACATGGCAAAGAAGAAGCCGATCTCGAGCAGCAGCGTGCCGGTGCCGAGAATCGCAAGCAGGGCGCCGCTCTTGTCGATTCGGAACGCGGGATAGAAGTCCGGGAGCTGTGACCACTTGGCGTAGAGCTCGACCTTCAGCTTCTCACCGCTGATCCAGTGGTCGCCGGCTTGCCATAGCTTCCACAGACCGGGGAACAGGTACATCGTGCCGAGCAGCAGCCAGCAAAAGCGGATCGGGACCGTGTAGGCGGCGCTCGGCTCGAATTCGGCCTTGCCACGCCAGCGCCTCAGCCAGGCGTCGAACGAAAGCGCGTCACCACACGGGCTCAGCGCCAGGATCAAGCCGCTGAGCACGGGTACGTGGTAGCCGTGCCCGATACTCAGATAGAAATTCGGAATACCGAGAGTGTACAGGCTGCTGAGCGCTGCCAGCGGAGCGGACAGCCGAGTCGCGACTCCGAGGATCGTAAACGCGCAGCTACCGACCGCGAGCCATTTCACCACCCTGACACCGGTCACGGTTATCGGAAGGTATTGACCCCAGAAGCTCCACCCCGCCGGCAGCGACAGGTACTTGCGCGGTAGGGCGGCGTGGACCCACGGCTCACAGTCGAGCGTGAAATCGAACAGAATGTAGAAAATGCAAACGCGAGTCAGCGCCAAGCAGAGCGGCGACTGCGGCTCGAAGAAGAACTTCTTCAGCGCCGCGCTCGCTTGCTCGAACCTCACTGCAAGCGCAATGGCGCCCAAGCCGAACGTCACGACGCAGGCAAGCCGCACCCAGAGCAGACCGTCCACGGACACACCCTTAGTGGCAATTCACTCGCCTGTGCACCCCACGCGAAACGATTCGTTCCCCCATCTCCGACTATTGGGTTGTGGAGACGGATCCATCACGAATTTGGCGACAAAGCTCCTAGCTGGCTAGGAGGCCGGGGCCGGGCGTCGCAAGGCGGAAATCGACAGGCCTCAACCGCGCCGCTTGCGCAGCCGCGGACTGAACGCCTCGCGCAACCCTTCACCCACCAGATTGAACGCGAGCACCACGATCAGGATCGCCGCGCCCGGAATCACGAACAGCCACGGCGCGTCGAAGATGTAGCTGCGGCCGTCCGCCAGGACGTTTCCCCACGTCGCGTGCGGTGGTTGCACACCAAAGCCGAGGAACGAAAGCGCGGACTCGGTGAGGATGGCCGTTGCCACGTCGATGCTCGACGAAACGAACACCGGCGCCATGGCATTCGGCAACATGTGCCGAAAAATGATGCGCCATTCCGGAAGCCCGAGCGCCTTGGCTGCCAGCACGAAATCGAGCTCGCGCAGCGTCAGGAATTCGGCCCGCACGAAGCGTGCGGTGCCCATCCAGCTGGTCGCGCCGATCACGATCATGACCTTGAAGATGCCCGGAGGTAACAGCGCGACCACGGTCAGAATCAGGAAGAACGACGGGAAGCACATGGCCACGTCGGTGAAGCGCATGATCAGCGTATCGATGCTGATGGGCCCGAGCTTGCGGTTTCCGTAGTAGCCCGCGATCCCACCGAGCACGATGCCAATCGACACCGAAATGCTCACCGCGACCAATCCGATGGAGAGCGAAACCGAAGAACCCTGCAGCATGCGAGCAAACACGCTGCGCCCCAGCTCATCGGTCCCGAACCAGTACACGCCGAACGGATCTGCGCTCAAACCGGGGCCAGCGGGCGCGAGCGGCGCCTTCAGCTTGTCTGCCAAGCGAATGGTCTTGGGGTCGAGCAGGACCCACCACTCGGTGAGCACTTTGCCGACCACGGCCAGCACGACCAGCACCACCAGCACGTAGAAGCCGGCCACCGCCAGGCGATCGCGGCGAAAGTAAGCCAGCGCTTGCTGGAGCGGCGTTTCCGGCGCGCCGATCAGCTCCGCGTCGAGACCCGGCTGACTGAGAAGGGAGGGACTCGCCATGCTATTCGAGCCGAATGCGCGGATCGACCACCGCGTAGAGAATGTCGGAGAACAAAATGCCGAGCAGCGTGAGTGCTGCCGCGATGAAGTTGAGCGTCAAAATCACCGGAAAATCGCGGGCGATGATGGCCTCGTAGCCCAGGCGTCCGAGCCCGGGCCACGCGAAGATTTGCTCGAAGATGACCGAACCGCCGATCAACCCCGGCAGCAGAAAACCGAACATGGTGACGAACGGCAGCAGCGCATTGCGCAACGCGTGTCCGTAGACCACCTTGTTCTCGTCGAGGCCCTTCGCGCGCGCGGTGCGAACGTAGTCTTGTCCCAGCACCTCCACCATTTGCGAGCGCACGTAGCGCGACAGAATGGCGATGCCGGCCAGACCCGACATCAGCGAAGGCACCACCAGGTGCCAAACATGGTCCATGGCGCGCACGGGCAGCGAGCTGTGCTCGGTGCCGAACGTGCGCATGCCCAACACCGGAAGGTGCGCGACGTTCACCACACCCAAGATTAGCAAGTACGACAAAAAGAAGCTCGGAACGGAGATCAGAGCGTACGCAATGACGGTGGTCGTGCGATCGTAACGCCCGCCACGCTGCACGGCCGCGCGAATGCCGACCGGAAAGGACAAGGTCCAAACCAGCAACGTCGTGCACAAGAACAGCGGCAGCGAGTTCAGAAAGCGGTCCCAAATGCGCGGCAGCACCGGCTGCCCGTCTTTGAACGACTTGAGCTCTCCGCTGCCGAGGTCGCGAAGCCAGTGAAAATACTGCAAGTGCATCGGCTCATCCAGGTGGAAAGCCTTGCGAATACGGACCACGTCCTCCGCCTTCATACGCGGGTTCATGGGGTCGACTTCGCTCGGCTCACCGGGCGCCAAGTGCACGACCGCGTGTGAAACGATCGAGATCAAGAAGAGCAGGAACAGTCGCTGAACCAGGGTGCGCGCAAGAAAGGCCCACATGACTCATTGCTCCGCGTGCACGGGAAGCGCGCTCAGCTTGCGCCAGCGCTCGAAGTAGTAGTTGATCTCGCCGCTTGGGGTGGGCGTGATCTTCTCGTAGGTCTCGCGTCCGTTCGCGTCGCGATTGACCAGCATGATGCGCTTGTCGAGCACGTGCGGTCGGGTCGGCGAGTACAAAAAGGTGTAGGGCTGTTGCTCGGCGATCACCCGGTGCAGACGGCGAGTCAGCTTGACCTGCTCGGCGTGATCGTACTCCTCGCGGATTTGATCCATGAGCCGATCGGCTTCGTCGTTCTTGAACCCGGCGTAGTTGAGCTCGTAGGGGTCGCTCTGGCTGGAGTGCCAGATTTGATAGATATCCGGGTTGATATCGCCCCCTACCCAACCGAGCACGAGCGCGTCGAAGTTGTCCTTTTCCGTGAACTCTCCGATGAAAACGGTCCACTCGAAGACCTGCGTGTGGCACACGATGCCCAGCTTGCGCCAAGCCTCCTGCGCCACGCTGATGATCGCTTTGCGCTGCGGATTCTCGGCGTTGGTGATCAACGTGAACTCGAACGGCTTGCCGTCTTTGCTCAGCACCCCGTCGCGATTCTTGTGCCAGCCGACCTCGTTCAAGAGCTTCTCGGCGCCGGCCGGATCGTAGGGTAGCGGCTTGACCTCCTGATCGTAGTACTCGGTGTACGAGTAGAACGGACCCGTCGCGCGCGAGCCTTCCCCGGACAGCACGGACTTGATGATGGCGTCGACGTCGATCGCCATGCCGAGCGCGCGGCGTACGCGAGCGTCCTGAAACAGCGGGCGGCGCGCGTTATAGGCTATGTAGTTGTAGTAGCCCTCGGTTTGCGACACGACCTGGTAGTTTTCGTCCTTGCGATAGCGAGCGGCCTGGTGCGGGAGCGGGATGTACTCGTCGATCGCCCCCACCCGCAGCTCGAGCTCCTGCGCCAGGTAGTCGGGAATGCTGCGCGTGTAGATCGTTTCGTACTCCGGCTTTTGCCCCCAATAGTCGGCGAAGCGTTCGAGTCGAATGTACTCGTCGGGCCGCCACTTCACGAGGCGGAACGGCCCCGTGCCCACCGGCGCGCGATTGAAGTCGGTGTTGCGCATCGAGAAGGTCTTGCGTGCCTCGGGAGAGAGCCTCTTTCTCTCCATTTCGCGAGCCATCGCGGCTTTGTTCAGCAGATGCTCGGGCAAAATTTGGGTCTGGGCCCAATCGATAATCGCGGAGGAGTACAAACGGCGGTAAGCAACGCGCGCGGTGTACTCGTCGAGCACCGTGAAATCTCGAACTAGCTCGAACATGGACGAGCGCGGCGATGCGTTCTTCGGGTCGCTAATCGCCTCGAAGGTGAACTTCGCGTCCGCGCTGGTGAACGGGTGGCCGTCGTGCCAGCGCACTCCCTTACGAAGGTAAAAGGTGATCACCGGGTTGTGCTCACCGACCGCGAGCGAGTCCGCGAGCTTCGGACGAAGCTCCGGCATATCCGCGGGCTTGTCCAAGCGGAAGCGAGACTCGAACGGGTATCCGTCGAAGTAAGCCGCACCGAACGTGCTGCGCAGCCGCGTGAACAAATCCGGTCTCACGCGGCTCAGCCGAAGCTTCACGCGCTCGGGCACCGCGACGGTGCCCGTAATGGCGTAGGGCTCCGGCTTTCCGTCCTTTCCCGTGTGCAGCACGCTCTCGGAAAACGGCCGGCTCACTTCCGGCACCAGCTCCATTCCTTCCAGAATCGGCGTGAGCCAGGGCAGCTCACCCGCGGCGAGCGCTTCTTGCAGGCGTGCGAGCAGTGCGGCCGCGGTCGCCCTCTTGCCACCGGGTAGCTCTCGCTCGGGAACCGCGGCGAGGTAGGCCTCTTCCTTGACGTCCCAACGCTCGGCCAATTTCGGCCTGAGGTTCAGGTGCTCGTCGGCGTCGACCAGCCCCTCGAACACGCGCCGCTCGACGATTTCCGAGGCCGTGCTTTCCGCATACAGCCCCGGATTCAAGTTCTTCGGGTCCCCGAGCTTGGCCTCGATGTACGTCGTGAGCCGTTTGGCGTCGCCCTTGGCCTGGCTACTCGAAGTCGGCACCCAGAGCGCGGAGGACAGCAGAAACGCCACAATCGCGAGCGGCAGAAACAGAAGCAGGCGCCGGGTGTTCATCGCCAACTGCAACGAATGAGTCGCTCGGAGCAGACGCCAAGCGCACGGCCAAGTCAATCGCACGCCCCGCCGCGAGCGGCGGCTCGGCCCGACGCCCGAGCGTGCACCCCTGCCACGGTTGACTCGGCGCGTCGCGCCGAATACTCGAATAGGCTGGAACCAAGGTTCCAGAAAGGTTCCAGAAGGAGCTGCAATGCTAAAGTTCACGTCAGTTTTGGGGCTTGGCCTGTTGCTGGTCGCTGCCAGCGCAGCGGCTGAAGAAGACACGGGTGGGGAAAAGGCCGTGGACGCAGTGCAAGGCGCTGCTGACAAGGTCAAGGAAGAGACGCAAGGCGCAGCCAAAGAGGCCGGTGTGAAATCCGCGACCGGCGGCGCGTATGGTCCAGCCGGTTGCGGCTTGGGCTCCATCATCTTCAGCCCGGATTCTGGCTTCACCCAGGTCTTCGCGGCGACCACCAACGGCAGCTCCGGCAACCAGACCTTTGGCATCACCTCGGGCACCAGCAACTGCGACGGCACTGCCGGCGGCACGAAGAGCGCCAAGGCCTACGTTCAGACCAACCGCGCCGCGCTGGCCAAAGACATCGCGCGCGGCAAGGGCGAGACCATCAGCGGTCTCAGCGAGCTCATGAGCTGCTCGAACCCCAACGCTGTAGGCGCCAAGCTGCAAAAGCGTTTCCGCGCCATTTTCCCGAGCGCGCGCGCAACGGACGAACAGGTCAGCGACTCGATCGTTCAGATGCTCTCGAGCGATCCTTCGCTCGGCTGCGCGAACGTCGGCTAAAGCCTGCGCTTCCGCTCGACCCGGTGGGGGCAGTAGCATCGCAAGGTGACTTTGCTGCCCCCATCGTCGAGCCCCCGTGATTCGCAAGTCACGCTGAAGACCGTGTTCACGGTCTGCTTCGGCGTCCTCGCCGTGTACGGGCTGACGATGTTCGCGATTCGCACCGCCGTCGCGATCGCGCTCTCGCTCGCCGCGCTCGTGCTCGCGGTCGCGCTCAACCACCTGGTCGAGCAACTCGTGCGCCGTCGCGTGCCGCGCAACTGGGCCGTGGTCTGCGTGGTCTCGAGCGCGATCTTGCTGGTGGTGGCGCTCGGTCTCAGCATCATCCCGCCCGCGGTCTCGCAAGCAAGGGCGTTCTTCGAGGGCCTTCCTCTGTTCATCGCCAGCGCGCGGGGCTCGCCGCTGTTTCAAGCGATCGACAGCCGCATCCACATCGCGGACCGCATCGTGGAGCTCGAGCGGCAAGCGCCGCGCATGCTGGAGGGCGCTGCGGCCCCGCTGCTGTCGGTCGTCGGCGGCGTGCTCAGCAGCATCGTCACCGTGATCACGGTGCTGGTGCTGGCCGTGTTCATGCTCATCTTCGGCGGCAAGCTGGTGCAAGTCCTGCTCAGCGAAGCCATGCCGGAAAACCGCCCCCTTTACGGCAAGGTGCTGGACAAGATCTACCGCTCGATCGGCGGCTACCTGGGCGGCCTCGTCCTGATCTGCAGCATCAACACCGTGATGACGACCGCGTTTCTCGCGATCATGGGCATTCCGTTCTATCTCCCGCTCGGCATCTTCAGCGGCTCTTCCAGCTTGATCCCTTACGCGGGGCCCGCCGCTGCGGGCGCGCTGATCTCGATCACCGCCGCAGTCACCACCAGCTTCTGGAAAGGTCTCGGCTGCGCGATCTACTTTTTGGTGTACGGCCAGGTCGAGGGCAACATCCTGGCGCCGCTCATCTTCCGACGCACCGTGCACGTGAACCCGCTCGTGGTCACGCTCTCGATTCTCTTCTTCGGTGAGCTAGCCGGCGTGTTCGGCGCCATCTTGGCCGTGCCCGCGGCCGCAGCCACTCAAATCGTTCTGCGCGAAGTGCTGCGCGCGCGGCGTGAACGCCTGCACCTACCGCCCTCCCCATTCGATCGCCCTTCGAGCCCCACGTCGTCGAGCCCGACCTCGTCGTAGTTTTTGGCGCCTGGCCCCTTAGTCCCTGCCGACGCCGGGATCTATGCGTGGAATGGAAAAATACCTTATTCGTGTTCAGCGTGGTTTCGCGCTGTGCGGAACGCGGGCGAGCCAGCGCGAACACGGCCAGCCATGTGCTAAAAAATCGGTTCGGCGAAGGATCGCAGCGCCGTCTCTTAACCCTCCAGGGTGAGTCAACCACATGAACCAGCACGTGGATCCGTCCGCGCCTGCGCAGAGGCTCCGGACGCTACGGGTGCCTCCGAGCCTCGCGCTTTCCATCAGCGCCTTCCTCGTCGGGATCACCGCCGCTTGTGGCGATGACTCCGGCTCCGTCACGAACACCGGCGGGCAAGCCTCGACCGGTGGTCAGGCCACGTCGACCGGCGGTAACTCGACCGGAGGCACTGCAACGGGCGGCAATGCAAGCGGCGGAACCGCGACTGGCGGCAGCACCGCCGGCGGTACGGCAAACACTGGCGGCAGCCCGGAAATGGGCGGCAGCTCCGCGAGCGGTGGCAGCTCGAGCGGGAGCGCCGGCATGCCCGCAGCAGGCAACGCCAACAGCGGTGGCGCCGGCGCGCCGAGCGGTGGCAAAGGCAACGGCCCCGGCGGCGGTGCTGGCCAAGCCGGCGCGGCGAGTGGCGGCAGCGCGCAGGGCGGCAAAGGCGGCGCCTCGAACGGCGGCAAGAGTCAGGGTGGCAGCGCGGGGAGCGCGGGTGCCAGCGCCACCGGCGGCAGCGGCGGCGCGGGCGCCATCGAAGTTCCTGCCGGCTACAAGCTGGTTTGGCACGACGAATTCGACGTCGACGGCGCGCCGAACCCCGCCAATTGGAAATTCGAAAAAGGCTTCGTGCGCAACGAAGAAGCCCAGTGGTACCAGCCGAACAACGCGACCGTGCAGGGCGGCATGCTGGTCATCGAAGCGCGCAAAGAACGCGTGACCAACCCCAACTACACCGGCAAAGGGGACTGGAAGACCACGCGCCAATATGCCGAGTACACCTCCACCAGCATGCTCACGAGCGGCCTACAAAGCTGGCAATACGGCCGCTTCGAAATGCGCGGCCGCATTCCGACCAAAGCCGGCATGTGGCCTGCGTGGTGGACCCTGGGCGTCAGCGGCGAGTGGCCCTCCAACGGCGAAATCGACATCATGGAGTTTTACCAGGGCAAGGTCCTGGCCAACGTCGCGTGCGGCACCGCCACCCGCTACTCCGCGAAGTGGGACTCGGTCACCAAACAAGTCTCCACGCTCGGCGCTAATTGGTCGTCTGAATTTCACACCTGGCGCATGGACTGGGACGATCAACAAATCGTCCTCTATCTCGATGACCAAGAGATGAACACCGCCACCCTTTCGAGCATGCTCAACGCCGACGGCACCAGCCCTTTCAAACAAAAGGAATACATGCTGGTAAACCTCGCCATCGGCGGCATGAACGGCGGCGACCCCTCTGGCACGACCTTCCCGCAACGCTACGAAGTCGATTGGATCCGCGTCTTCCAAAAGCAATAGCCGCTCTGCAGGCGATTGGGTTCGGGCGCCCCGCTGAAAAGGGCGCGCTGCTCGTCGCTCATCGGCGCTAGGTCACCCACATCGCCCCATCCCGCCCCTGCAGCCGCGCCTGCGCCGCACCGTAACGCCGCGCAAAGCACGGCTGCAATGGTGGACTTCCCGAACTCGTTGCAGCTACGATTTCGATCTTGATTGGGATCCTGCCGATGACGATCGGATCTCGCTTTTCACGACCGGTTCGGTGGCTGCCACTGATCGCGACACTCGTCGCCTGCGGTAGCTCCGGCAGCGCTGGCGGTATCGAGGCGGGCGGCACGAACTCCGGCGGCGGCTCTGGAGCGGGGGGCATCGACTCGAGTCACAGCGGCGGAACCACTGGCGACGGAGGCGCCACGGACGCGACCGGAGGTGCAGACGGAACGCAGGGCGGCGGCGGGAGCTCCGTGAAGTGCAGCAATAGCGACCCCAAGACGCTCCCGATCGACGCGAGCGGGCGGGTCGAGCGCGCTTGTAACGCCTGGGACATCCAAGGCGGTTGGTATTGCTTCGACGACAACATCAACCCCACCAGTTGCATCGACGGAAAAATACCCTACCGCGCGAGCGCGGCGGGCATGTGCCTATCGGGCTACACCACCATCGACCCGACCTTTGCCGCCTACGGCGCGACCATCGGCTTGTCGCTCAACTCCGAAGTGGGTGCGAAGCTCGCGTACGATGCGGCTGCCAACGGAGTCACCGGCATCCAGATTCAAGTCACTGGCAACACCGGTGGCAATCCCCTGCATGTCATGTTCACCGGCTCGGCCAACCCCGGAATGTCGCCCTACGTGGAGGTGAAGGGAACCGGGTCGTTCGAAATCCCCATCGCTGAAGCCCGGGTTCCCGAGACTTGGAGTGGTCCGGAGGCTGGGCAAATGGCCGACCCGTCCAACATTTGGGACATCAGGTTTCAGATTCTGGGCGGGCTGAATGCCGCGAACTACGACTTCTGTATCACCCGCGTGACGCCACTGACGGCAGCCAGCGGTGGTGCGGGCGGCACTGGCGGCCCGTGACGATCCGGACGCCCACGTTCCGGCGTGGGTTGATGGGCCGCGCTCACTCGAGTGGTTCTGAACGAGACGCGGCAGGCGCGAAGAGCGCGGTGGCGCCGCCGTTCGCAGGACCTCCGCAGCCTGCGACGTCCGCCGTGAGCGGACCATTTTCCGCGGTCTCGCCACTACAACACTCCGCCTGGTTCAGCCCGTGCATTGGGCAACCGCCGCGCACACAAGCGGCGTGACCGTGAACGTAAGTGAGCTCGGCTCGGCAAAAAGCGCAATGCATCGGAGTGAGCGACTTTAGCGCGATCGTAGGACGGGATCACGGGCTTCTGCTCGCGGCACGCGACTTCACGGAACGATCGGCGCCGGATCACGGCAGGTTACGAGACGCTCGCCTTGGTCGCACAGGTCCAGTCGCCGCTTCAACGATGGCCCGTACGACGTGTAAACGCGGCTCGCGGACGAAGCCGTGATCGATAGTGCCGGCGAGGCGCGGCTGCTGGGCGGGGTGAGAGTGCTGGGTTGCCTGGAGGCGGGGTGCGCCGGGGAGCGCGCACGTTTCAGTGGGCGCCCCCAAAACCAAGCAAGACCAGGTAACGCAGCGCGGGCTAGAGCGGGACCTGAATTTGCGTTTTGCAGGAGAATTCGACGCTGAGCGCGCCGTTGGGATCGGATTGAATGGTGGTGCAGGTGTTCGGGCAGAGCACGACGTGCTGCGGGTTGGCGGCGTCGTCGTAGTGCCAGCTGTTCGCCATCATGCAGCTCGCGTCGTAGGTGAGCGGCGTCATGGCGCCGCTGCTCGTGTAGGTCACCGCGACCTTTTGCTTGTCGAAGGTGCTGCCGGTAGGCGCGGGCGGGATTTTGGCGTCGCAGGAGATGGCGGCGCCGCGAATCGAATCGATGGTGGCCTTGAACGTGGCAGCAGTCTGCGTGGGGTTACCGGTATCGATGATGTAGGCGTGATCGGTGCCGCCGGCCATGGCCACCTGCGTGAGGTTGGTCACGGTGTCGGGCGCGCCTTGGATGGGCGGGTTGGCCACGCCGATGACGTAGGTCGGAATGGTGCCGGCCACGGCGGAGACCACGTTCGCGACGCTGGTGATCTCGTTGTCGTTGCAACCCTGGGGATAGCCGTCAGTGACGAGCACGATCACGTAACGCCCGGGGGTAGTCATGGCAGCTTGCCGCACGTTGGCGATCACGCCGTGCATGACGTTCAGCGTCGGGGTGCCGCCGCGCCAGGTTTGCGAGCCGATCATGTCGATGGCCGCGCCGTGTGCCGGCGACGGCAACGGCGTCATGGGCACGTCGGGCGTCATGTAGGCGCCGTCGGTGCATTTGTTGGACGCGGCAGGGAAGAAGGTGACGGACGCGCTGAGACCGGCCGACGCTGGATCGGTGAAAAATGCCTTGGTCGCGGCGGTCACCGGGTCCCACTTGAGCGTGCGATCGTGCCAGGGCTGGTCGCCTTGACCCATGCTGCCGGAAACGTCGAAGGCAAACGCGAGGTAAACCGGGAGCACTTCGGCCTTGGCGCTTTGGCTGGCGCAGGTTCCGCCGCTGTCGGTCCCGCCGCCACCGCCCGCGTTGTTGCCGCCAAACACCAGACCACCGCCGGTACCAGTCGGCGTGGAACCACCGCTGGTGCCGATCGAGCCGCCGCTGCTCGCGGCACCGCCACCGTTGACGCCGCCGGTCCCGTTCGGACCAATGATGGTCGGTGAGCCGTCGTCGTTGCTACATGCGCTGACGGCAATCGCCAGCGAAAGCCCGCGCACTACTTTTGCAAGCATCGTAGGACCCATACTGCGTAAGTTGTCTGTGGAGCGCCCGCGAAGAAGACTAGCATTCCATCACGTTCCGCGCGAGCTGCCGCTCGGCAAACGCCGGGTTTTCGCGGGTGAACGCGCTACTTTTCGGGCCCGCAAAGTGCGAGCAAGGTTTGTAGCAGCCAGACCCTAATTGGTGCGAGCCGCTTGCGCTGCGCCTTCGTTTCCGAAGCAAATCGGAAAGGGTCTTGCCCGCGCGGGCGACTCACGCGTTCGGCGGGTGCGAAGGACCAGAATGCCGGACGTCGTCACCCCGCACCATGAACACCACCATCTCGGCGATGTTGGTGGCGTGGTCGGCAATGCGCTCCAGGTATTTGCCGATCGAGAGCAACCGCGTGGAACGAAACACCGCCCTGGGATCGGCCATCATGCGCGCCACGAGCTCGGGAAACAGCTGAGCGTAGTAAGCGTCGACGATCTTGTCGCGGTCGAGCACGTCCTCGGCTTTGGCGACGTCGCGCGCGACGAACGCGTCGAGCGCATCGTGCAGCATGCCGTGCGCGGCTTGAGCAATCTTCGGGATCGGCGTGGTGCCCTCGGTGCTCGGCTCGTCGGCAAACTCGACCACGCGCTCGCACAAGTTGACGCACAGGTCACCGATGCGCTCGAGGTCGGTAACCAGCTTCATGGTCGTGGTGATGAAGCGGAGGTCGGAGGCGACGGGCTGGCGCCGCGCTAAAATCTTGAGGCAGGCCTCGTCGATTTCGAGCTCCAGTCGGTCGACCGTGGAGTCGACTTCGATGGTCGCGGAGGCGCGCGTCGAGCTGTTTTCGTCGAAGGCGCGCGTGGCTTGAATCATCATCTCTTCCACGCGCGCGCCCATCAGCAGCACGAGCTCTCGCAGCTTGTCGAGCTCTGCTTCGTATTCGCGATCGATTAGTCGGCCTGCCATGGTTCGCTCCCTCAGCCGAAACGGCCGGTGATGTAGTCCTCGGTTCGACGCTCACGCGGGCGCGTGAAAATCACGTCGGTGCGGTCGTGCTCGACCAGCTGACCCAAATAGAAGAACGCGGTGAAGTCGGCCACGCGCGCGGCTTGCTGCATGTTGTGCGTCACGATCACGATCGTGTAGCTTTCACTGAGCTCGTGAATCAGCTCCTCGACGTGCGCGGTGGCGATCGGGTCGAGCGCCGAGCACGGCTCGTCCATCAGGATGACCTCGGGCTCGAGCGAAAGGCAGCGCGCGAGACACAGGCGCTGCTGCTGGCCGCCGGACAGGCTGGTGCCGGCGCGAAACAGGTCGTCCTTCACTTCGTCCCACAGCGCGACTTGGCGCAAGCTGCGCTCGACCACCGCGTTGGGGTCGTCGATGCGCACGCCGTTCAGCGACAGGCCCGCGAGCACGTTGTCGCGAATGGACAGGGTCGGGAACGGGTTGGGCTTTTGAAACACCATGCCCACGCGCCGCCGCACTCGCACCGGATCCACGTGCGGGTCGTAGATGTCCTGGGCGTCCAGGATGACGCGACCGCTGGCGCGCGCGCCCGGCACTACCTCGTGCATGCGATTCAGGCAGCGCACGAACGTGGTCTTGCCGCACCCGGAAGGCCCGATCACCGCGGTGACGGTGTGCGCCGGGATCGTCAGATCGATGCCTTTGAGCACCTCGCTCTGACCGAAGAAAGCGTGCAGCCCGAGGGTTTGGAGCTTGGGTGCGGCTCGGCTTGCGCTCGGCGACTCCCGGGCAACGCTCGCGCCGTCACTCGCGGCGGACGGCAGTTTGCCGCTCGATTCACGTAGGCCGACCGTCATCGCCGCTTCATCCGATCGCGGAGCAAGAACCGCGCTGCAATGTTCAAAGTGAGCACGGTGACGAGCAACACCAGCGCCGCCGCCCAGGCCTGGCGATGCCAATCCTCGTACGGGGACAGCGCATAGGTGAAGATGTTCACGGGCAGCGAGGCGATCGGCTCGTTCAGCGACGCGGCCCAATAGCGGTTATTGAAGGCGGTGAACAAGAGCGGCGCGGTTTCGCCGGCCACGCGTGCCACCGCCAGCATGATGCCCACCGCGATACCCGGCGTCGCGGTGCGTAGCATGATGCGCAGCGTGGCGCGCCACTTGGGCACTCCGAGCCCGAGCGCTGCTTCACGCAGCGAATCCGGAACGAGCTTCAGCAGCTCTTCCGTAATGCGGACGACGGTGGGCAGCATCAGCAAGGCGAGCGAGAGGCCGCCCGCCCAAGCCGAAAAATGTTTCGTGCGCGTGACGACCAAGCCGTACACGAACAGGCCGACCGTGATGGACGGAATGCCGGACAGCACGTCCGCCGAGAAGCGCACGACGCGGCCGAGCCTGGTGCGCCCGAATTCGGCCAGGTACACGCCAGCGGCGACGCCCGGCAGAATGCCAATCAGGCAAGCGAGCGCGACCAGTTGCAAGGTACCGGTGACCGCGTTGGCCATGCCGCCGCCCACTTCCCCGACCGGTCGCGGCAACTCGGTAAAAAACGCCAAATCGACGCCCCCGATGCCGCGCACGAACACGTAGTACACGACACCAACCAACGGAACCAGGGCCAGCAGCGTCGCGCACAGGCAGGCTCCGCGCACGGCCACGTCGACCAGCTTGCGAACGCGGTACCGCTCGCTCACAGGCGACCTCCGACCGGCGAACGAGCGACACGCCAGACCAGCATGCGCGCGATCAGATTCAAGAGCACGGTCACCACGAACAACAACAGGCCGATCTCGGCCAGCGCCGCCAGGTGCAGTGAATCGGTCGCCTCGGTGAACTCGTTGGCGATCACGCTGGCCATGGTGTAGCTCGGCGCGAACAGTGAAGTGCTAATCTCGGCGCGGTTGCCGATGACCATGGTAATCGCCATGGTCTCGCCGAGCGCGCGGCCGAGGCCAAGAATGGCCGCGCCGATCAGCCCGGAGCGCGCATAGGGCAGCACGGCCACGCGCACCGCCTCCCAGCGCGTGGCGCCGAGCGCGAGCGCGCCTTCGCGCAGCGAGTTCGGGACTGCGCGCAGCACTTCACGCGAGACCGAAGAAATCGTGGGCGTGATCATGATGGCCACGATCAGCGCGCCAGCCAGCATACCAAAACCATGTCGTGGTCCCTGAAACAGTGGCAGAAACCCGAAGCTCGAGGCGAGCGCCGGCTCCACGACGTCTCGCAACCAGGGAGACAGCGCGAAGATTCCCCAGAGGCCGTAAACCACGCTCGGCACCGCCGCGAGTAGCTCGACCAAAAAGCCTACCGGACCGCGGAGCCAGTCCGGTGAGAGCTCCGCCAGAAAAATAGCGATGCCGAGCGACACGGGCACCGCGATCAGCAGTGCCAGCAGCGAAGAGACCACCGTGCCCCAAATGAACGGCAACGCGCCGAACACCCCGTGAACCGGATCCCACACCCGGCCGCTGACGAAGCGCAGGCCGAAGGCGGACAGACTCTCGCTCGAGGCGAGCACCATTTGTTGAGCGATGGCGACCAGCACGAGCACCACGGCCAGCGCGAACAGCGCGGTCAACCTGTGGAACAGGAAGTCGCCCCAGTTCACCTCTCGGCCGAACAGCGAGAGCACGCGCGAACGCCGGCGCACTAGCGGCAAATCGAGGTCTCGAGCCATGCCCCTCTGCTCAAGCTCCGTCGAGCAGCCGCCTGCCGCCCGCACGCAATTCCTTGAGCTTACCCTCGACCTTGGTCACCACCTGGGCCGGCAGGGGCGCGTAGTCCAGGTCCTTCGCGTACTTTTGGCCGTCGTGGATGGCCCACCAGACGAAGCGCGCCAACGCCTGCGCTTTGCTCGCATCCCGGGCGTCGTCGTACACGAGCAAGTAAGTGTACGAGGCAATCGGGTACGCGGCCTCGTTCGCGGAGCCCGCGAGAGAGACGTGCAGCTCGCTCGGCATTTCCACACCTGCTGCGGCGGCGGTCGAGCCTTCCACGGTGGGCGCCACGAAGCGGCCTGCCCGGTTCTCGATCTGCGCGCTCATCAGCTTGTTTTGAGTCGCGTACGCGAGCTCGATGTAGCCAATCGCGCCCGGCGCAGTCTTCAGCTGCCCAGTAACGCCCTCGTTGCCCTTCGCGCCCAGCCCGATCGGCCATTTGACGCTCTTGCCGACGCCGACCTGATCTCTGAAGGTAGGGCTGATCGAGGCTAAGTACTCGGTGAACACCGAGGTCGTGCCGCTGCCGTCGGTGCGAACCACGACCGCGATTTCGCGCGTTGGCAAGCGAACGCCGGGGTTGGCGAGCGCGATCCTCGGGTCATTCCAGGTGCGGATTTGGCCCAAGAAAATGCCGGCCACCGCTTCGGAACTGAGCCTCAGCGGCGCCGACAACCCTTCCAGGTTGTAGCTCAAGGCCACCGCGCCAATCGTCATTGGCAAATGCGTCAGCTTGCCCGAAGCGCCCTTGGCTTCATCCCCTTTGATGGGCGCGTCGCTCGCTCCGAAATCGACGGTCCCAGCCACGATTTGGCGGATGCCTCCGCCCGAGCCGATCGATTGATAGTTGATGCGAACGCTGGGATTCAGGCGGTTATACTCGGAGACCCATTTCGAATAGAGCGGATAGGGGAACGTCGCGCCGGCGCCGTTCAGTGAAATGAGCTTTGCGGGACCGGCCCCCTCACCCTCGTCCGCGAGGCTCGAGCCGGCTTCGCTCCCTCGGCAGCCGACCGCAGCGAGGGCGGTAAGAGCCAGAAGCCTCCGTCTCGAGAACATACTATCGGCCTAACAGGGGCCCTCCGATCCGGCGGGGCGGTTCGGAAACAGCTCCGTGACACTTCTGTGAACTGCTGGGAAATCCCGGGTAAGGCGAATGTCTTGTCCGAACCAGGCGACACGAGGCGCGCCCCCGAGCGAGCGCGCCTCGAGCCCACGTCGAGCGCTAGAAACTGGCCTGCGCCGCGACGATACCCTCCCAGCGCGTGTTGACGCCATCCGCCGCGGCATCGAATGCCGACGCCGCGACGCTCAGACGCGCCTCTTGCCCGCGGAGGTAGTAGTTCAGACCGAACTCGTAATGCGTAACCCGGTCTTGAGCTTGGCCTGAAGGCTGGTCCATGTTGGGGTCCAGCATACCGACACGGACGATCGGCTGAACGCGCTTGATGAAGGTGTAGCCGAGCCCACCGTACACGCCGTGCCCCTCGACTCGGCTGCCCTTCGGGCCATCCCAGCCGTGGATGTACTCGCCAATCAGGAAGACGTCGTTGGCGTCGTAGCGGAGGTCCCCTTCGAGACGATCCCGGATCGCGCCAGCGCCGTTGCGCTCACCGACCGTGGTGTAGCCGACCGCGCCGATCGTCGCGCCCGCAAACGGATACGCTTCCAGACGAAGCGCGAGATCCTTCTCGTTGTCCTCGTCCGCGCGGTTGAGCCCGGTGCCGTTGTAGACACCGGCGAGGTAGTAGAAATAGTCGCCAAGCTTCTTTTCGACCTTGATGCCGATGTCGCGCTTGTCACCGTATTGGCGCGCTACCACGTCGCGCTCCGGGAAGAGCAGCTTCGAAGCGCTACCGGAACCCTCGAGGCTCAGCGGGTTCTTGAACTGACCCACGGAGACGTCCGCGTACTCGGATTGGAACGTGATGTAGACGTCCTGCAAGACCGCGCGATCGGCCCCAGGCTGCAGCACCGTGACGTTGCCGGGTGACGGCGTGGGAGGATCGGTCACCGGCGGAACGACGGCGACGGTCGTCGAGTTGAACAACAGCTTCGATGGGTCGAACATGATGCCGTAGCTCAAAAGGCCCGGCACGATGTCGCCTTTGATCTTCACCTCGGCGCGACGAATGCGGAAAGTGGACGTCGGGGTCGGCTCGTCCGAATAGAAGCCCCAAACCTGGATCAGCGCGTTGGGCTGGAAGATCCCGCCGTTCTTGCCCACCGACAAGCGATCGGGACCAGGAGGCGGGGGCGCAGGCGGAGCGGGCGGGGGCGCCGCCGGAGCGGGCGCAGCGGCCGCAGGCGGCGGGGGCGGAGGCGGCGCAGCCGGGCCTGGAGGCGGCAACGGCTCGGGTTGAGGCGCGAGCACGACTGGCGCGCCACCGGGCGGAGGACCACCGGGAGGCGGTGCTGCCGGTGCTGGCGCAGGGGCCGCAGCCGGTGCTGCCGCAGCCGGCGCCACCGGAGCCGGAGCGGGCCCAGGCGCGGCTGGAGGAGGCGCAGCGGGGCGCGCAGCGGCCGGGGGAGGCGGCGGAGCAGGCGGCGCGGGGCGCGGCGCAGGCTGTTGCGACCAGGCCGGCGAGGCTGCGAACAGCAAGGCGATCCCGGCGAGTGAGCGTTGCAAGATCTGCATTTTTCTTAGTTCCTTTCGGGCCCGGACGAGACACCCGAACTGTGACAATTCGAGGTCGCAATCGTGACGAAGCAGAAAAAGCCGTGAAGGCCGGGTGTCGCCTTTGCAACAATTCATCGGGGACACATCTCGAGTGTCGGCCCCTCGGCTGAGCTCGCCTTCTAGGTCAAGCCCTCAGCAAACTCAAGCCACAGCTTTGCGTACGTCTGATTCGTCACGACGGAGCGTGAAACTGAAGGTCGTCCCCAGGCCGGAAGTACTCTCCACCTGCACGACTCCTCCCATCGCTTCGACGAGATGTTTCACGATCGAGAGGCCGAGCCCGGTGCCCCCGAGTTCACGCGAGCGACCGGCATCGACCCGGTAGAAACGCTCGAAAATACGCGGCAAATGGCGCGCTTCAATGCCTGGTCCGTCGTCCGCGACGAACAGACGGACGCTGCCGTCGACCTCTCTCGCCCCCAAACGGACACTCGAGCCGCTCGAACAATATTTGACGGCATTGTCGATTAAATTAGTGAGCACATGTTCGAGCGCTCGCCGATCGGCGAGCACCCGCGGCAAGTCTTCGGCGATCTCGCTGGACAGCGTGATCTGTTTGCGCGCGGCCTTCTCGCGGAACGAGCTCAGCGCCTGCGTGTAAGCGCTGCGTAGGTCCAGGCCTTCCATGTTCAAGCGCAGCTTGTGCGACTCGATGTGCGAAAGGTTGAGCACGTCTTCGACCAGATCCTGCAAGCGCTCCGCGTTGCGCTCGATGATGCCCAGGAACTGCGGCCAGGCCCCGGGATCTTCCTGCGCGCCGGCCTGTAGCGTCTCTGCGGCCGAACGAATCGCGGTGACCGGCGTGCGCAGCTCGTGCGAGACGTTGGCTACGAAATCGCGCCGCATGGACTCCAAGCGGCGGACTTCGGTCACGTCGACGAACACCGCGAACCGCTGCTGATCGTCGCCGGGAACGTGCGCGACGCGCACCACGACGCGCCGCGGTTTGATACCGCTCACCTCGATCTCCGCCGTGAGCGGCTCGGACGAATCACGCGCTTCGTCCAAGAGCTCCTTCAGCTCCGCGTGACGAATGGCTTCTAGCAAGGTCTTGCCTTGAGCGTCCCCGCCGAGCAGCAACATCTCGCGCAGCGCGGGGTTCACCAGCGCGATTCGGCCTGCAGCGTCGAGCAGGATCACGCCCTCCTGCATGCCCCACAGAATGCCGCGCAATCCGTCGCGCTCTTCGCTCAGCTCCGAGAGCGACTTCGAGAGACGCAGCGACAGCTCGTCCAGGGTTCGGCCGAGCCGCCCGAGCTCGTCGCTGCTGGTCAGGCGGGAACGGCTCGAGAAATCCGCTCCCAACATGGAGCGCGCCATTTGCGTCAGTTTTTGCGCGGGGCGCGTGACCAACGCCGCCCCAGCCGCGGCGATCGCAAAAGCCAGCCCCAGCGACAAGGCCAGCGCGGGCACGAAGACACCGTCCAGCGCTTGCAGCGCGCCGAGACTTGCCCCCGCTGCGCTGAGCTCACTCCGCAGGTAGAGGTACCCTACCAGCGTCGAGACCAGGATCAGCGCGAGCGAAACGAAGAAGAGCTTCCCGCGAAAGGTCAAGTGTCAACTCATCGCTTCGTCTGGCGAACCGACGAAGCGATAGCCGACGCCGCGTACCGTCTCGACGTAGTCCCGAGCGCCTTCGAGCTTCTCGCGCAGGCGCTTGACGTGGGTGTCCACGGTGCGAGTGGTGATGTCCGCTTGAATACCCCAGACGTCGTCGAGCAGGGCACTGCGCGTCTGCACGCGGTTCCGGCGGTCGTACAGCGTGACCAGCAGCTTGAACTCCAGCGCCGTCAGCTCGATCTCTTGAGTATCGACCCAAACCCGGTGCGCGCCGCGATCGATGCGCAGCCGTCCGAAGTCGATGGTCGACTCTGGATTTTCTGGCTCCCCCTTGCCGCGTCGCAGCACGGCCTGAATGCGCAGCAAGAGCTCGCGCACGCTGAAGGGCTTGACCACGTAGTCGTCGGCGCCAATCTCGAAACCGACCACGCGATCGATCTCTTCCCCACGCGCGGTCACCATCAGCACCGGGATGCCCTTGGTCGCCGCGCCCTCTTTGAGCGAGCGGCACACCTCGATGCCCGAGGTGTCAGGGAGCATGAGGTCGAGCAACACCATGTCCGGGCGTTGCTCGCGCGCCAACCGAATGCCTTCATGTCCGAGTTTGGTCAAAACTACGTCGTGCCCCGCTTGCTTCAGATTGTATTCGAGGACCTGCTGCAGGTCCTGTTCGTCTTCCACTATTAGGATCTTTGCCATCCGTTGCTCCGGGTACCGGGCGCGTGTGACAGGCAGGTGTCGCGGAGGTAGTAGAAGGGTGTCAGCGCGCGCGGCGGGCTTCGACGTCGCACGATCGAGTCTAGCTGGGTCGCTTCGCGGCGACGAGGAAAGGTCAAGAATTCGCGGGGAATCGAGCCTGGTGGGGGGTAAAGTCGTGGTCATGCGTTCTCCAGCGCTTGGCCATGGCCCTGCGCGTGCTGTCGTTCAAGGTGAAACAGTTGGGATCCGGGGCCGATGCGCATGGTGGTCCCGCGCCAATTGACGGTGCGCTTGAACGCCCCCGCCGCCCAGATGGCGAGGCACAGCGCGTCCTTCAGCACGATCGCGCCATAGTCGAGCGCCGACAGCCGCGTGCCGCGCAACTTGCGGGTAATCGCGGCATCGGACCAGAAGCGGATCGCGATGCCCGCTACCAAACCGCCCGCGAGCCAATCGGAGAGGTGCGGCGCGGCGCCGGCCGCGAGCAGGAGCAGCGCGAGAAACAGGAACGGCAGCGGGCTCTGCAGCGGCTCGAGCGGATAGGTAAACGGTGAGAGCTGGCGGCGCATTTGACTCCAACGCACGTGTCGCGAAAAGAAGTCGCGCACGCTGCGGTGCACGCTGACCGAAAGCAACGGTTGGGCGGAGAGGGCCACTCGGAAACCCGCCGACGAGAAGCGCTCGCCGAGAACGTAGTCTTCCGCCAGCACGTTGTCGACCAAGGCGAACCCGCCCAGCCTCTCCAGCTCGCTCAGCCGAAACAACATGGATTTTCCGACCACGCACGGCCGCGAGGTGAGCTCGGCCGCGCCGCACACCGCGCGCACCACGAATGAATTCAGATGCAAATTGTCGAGCCGCGCGCCGAGCGAGCGCTCGCCTGTGCCAACCAGCACGCTCGAGACCAGACCCACGTTCGGCTGGGAAAACTCATTGGCCATCGCTCGCAGGTAGTCGGAGGAAGCGCGGATGCTGGCGTCCGAGATCAACACGCAGTCGTAGTCGGCGCGCTCGCACAGCATGCGCAGATTGTTGACCTTGGGGTTCAGGCCCAGCGCCGGCGCGCCGGCGGCGATACGAATGCGTACGTTGGGGAACTCGCGCTTCAACCGAAACGCGACGGCGAGCGCCGGGTCGCGCGGGTCTTCGCAGCCGATCAGGAGCTCGAAGCTAGGGTAGTCCTGCTGCACGAGCGAGACCAGGTTCTCGTACAGGCCGTCATCGACTCCCTTGAGCGGCTTCAAAATCGAAATACCGGGGAGCGTGCTCGCACGCGGCGCGCGCCGTGACGCGCGCTGGATCATCGCGTGCGTCAGCAGCGTGAGCAGGAGCGAAGCGCCCCCCAGCACCAACAGGATGCCGAGCAGAGTTTGCATTTCTCTGCCGGGAGAGACTGCCCTGCTCAGGTGACCAGCACCTGACGTCAGGGAAACGCTTGCGAAAACTCGAAACCTCCGCGAGGCCGGAATCGTCGATCTCCGCCAGTTGCCGGGCGCGTGGCGATTCGCGTCAGCCGGTGCTCAGCATCGGCTCTTCGGCGAAGCGATAGCCGACGCCGCGCACGGTCTCGATGTAGTCGCGCGCAGAGCCCATTTTCTCGCGTAGCCGCTTCACATGGGCGTCGACCGTGCGCGTCGAGATGCGCGTGTCGATTCCCCACACGTGGTCGAGCAGCGAGCCTCGCGATTGCACGCGATTGCGGCGATCGTACAACGTCACGAGCAGCTTGAATTCCAGCGCGGTGAGCTCGACCTCTTCGCCGTCGACCCAAACGCGGTGCGCGTCGCGGTCGATGCGCAAGCAGCCGAAATCCACCAAATTTGCCTCGATTGGGCGGGACTCGCTGCGTCGCAGCACCGCGCGAATCCTGAGCACCAGCTCGCGCACGCTGAACGGCTTGGTGATGTAGTCGTCCGCGCCGAGCTCGAAGCCGACGACGCGGTCGATCTCCTCGTTGCGCGCGGTGAGCATGACCACCGGCATCGCGCGCGTGGACGGGTCGTCCTTGATCGCCCTGCAAACCTCGGTCCCGGAAAGGTCCGGCAGCATCAGATCGAGCACGACCAAGTCCGGGCGTTGCTCGCGGGCCAACGACAAACCTTCGCGACCGCCCTCGGTAGCGATGACGTCGTAGCCGGCCGCGCGCAGGTTGTAATCGAGCACGTGGCGAATATCCGGCTCGTCCTCGATCACCAGGATTCGTGCCATATCGGCGCTCCGTAACGCGCCCACGTGACCACGACGTGACGACTGCGTAGCAGAGTGGCGGAATGGGGCGCCCGAGCGGCCCAGCGGGCGCCGCATTGTGTCAAGAACGTTGCGGTCGTGACCGGCTTTGGCCCTCTGCCCGCGTAGAAAGTGGGCCGCATTGACATTCCCCGGAGCTCGACCTACTCGGCCGATCCGCGCCCAGAGGGCGCCGAGGAGAAGTCGGATGCGGAATCGCTCTTGGATTGCTGGTCTTTTGCTGGTCCTGGTCGCCTGCGGTCACTCGGAAGACGAGTGGCAAGCGCAGCTCCACAAGTACGAGGAGCTCAGCGCCCAGAACAAGAAAGAACAGGATGCTCGCGCGGCCACGCAAGCCGAGCTCGAAAAGACGGCCAGCCAGGTCGAAGCGCTGAAAGAGCAGCTGCAGAAGATGGGCGTTAACCTGGAAACGGTGAATCAGCAGCTGGAGCAGACCGGCACCCAGAACAAGGCGCTGACCAAGAACGTGGAGGAGCTCGCACGCGCGCTCGACGAGTACAAGGCGCGGGCCGCTCAGCTCGAGCGCATTCGCGCGCGCTTCGAGCAGCTGCGTGACAAACTCAAGAAGCTCACCGACCTGGGTCTAAAGGTCGAAATTCGCCGCAACCGCATGGTGATTCGCTTGCCGGGCGACGTGCTCTTCGCCTCGGGTGAAGACAAGCTGCGCGATCAGGGCAAGAAGGTGCTGGGCGAAGTCGCGGACGTGATCCGCATGGACAAGCAGCTCGCCGGTCGCTACTTCCAGGTCGCCGGTCACACCGACAACAAGCCGCTCTCCGGCGGGCGCTTCGGCGACAACTGGGGCCTGAGCGTGATGCGGGCGCGCCAAGTGCTGCTCTATCTAATCGCGCCGCTCGACCCGAAGACGGGCGGCGGCGGCCTCGATCCGCTTCGCCTGCACGCGGCCGGTTACGGCGAGACCGATCCGGTTGGCAAGAACGACAGCGACGAGAGCAGGCAGCAGAATCGGCGTGTCGAGCTGGTGCTGATGCCCGACGTCGAAGAGATGCTGGATCTCAAGTCGCTGATCTGAGCGCGAGCGGTCAATGGGGGGCGTCGACCCCGGCGACCCTCACACCCATTTTGGGCACGAAATACGCTCCGGCGTCGGCATTCTAGGCTGTCTCGCGTTCGAGCGAAACCCCTCGGCCGGCCGGGTCGTAACTACCCGAGTGAGCCGTGATCGTCGCTAGCGCTGGAGCTTGGCTCGGGATAGGAATCCCGCGCGTGGATTCCGAAGTCGGCCCCCGCTCCGCAGGATCGAGTGCGGAGGCGCTGATGGAAGCCTACATCGACGGCAACCCCGAAGCCTTCGAGGCCCTGTACCGGAAGCTGTCGCCAAACCTGTTTGGTTACCTGTTGCGACTGACGCGCCAGCGCGAGCGCGCCGAAGATCTACTGCAGGTGACCTTCGCGAAGGTGCACCGCGCGCGCGGCAGCTATTTACGCGGTGCGCCGGTGCTGCCGTGGATGCTCGCCATCGCGCGCCGTAGTTTCCTGGACGAGCGCCGGCACGCCAGCAGCCGAACCGAAGATCTCAGCTCGGACGGTAATTTGCCGGAGCCGCGCGCTGAAGATCCGAGCGTGTCCGTGGATCTCTCGGCGGCGCTCGAAGGCGCGTTGGACGCGCTTCCGGAGGCCTACAGAGAGGCCATCCAACTTACCAAAGTGTCAGGGCTCAGCATGGCAGAGGCCGCGGAAGTGCTCGGAACCAGCGAGACTGCGGTAAAGTTGAGAGTCCATCGCGGCTACACCCAGCTGCGTAAGGAGCTCGAGCGGTTCAGCCGGAGCGTATGAAACCAACCGACGACATCAACGACCTTCCTTGGCCCAAGCCGGCGGCGCCAAGCGCCGAGATCAGCGCGGCAATTCACAAGCAATGTACTTGTGACCTATCGAAACGGCGAGGAATGACCGGAGCGCAGCGGCTCTTGGCATCACTGGCTTTGTCGTTCGGGGTGTTCTCGCTTCTGGCCTGGCTCACGCGCGGTCACGCACGAGTAGAGGGCACGTTTCGCAGCGCGCTGATTGGAGCGGCAGGCTGGGGCATCATTCAGGCGGCCGTGCTGTGGATGGGCGTGGCGCGCCCGCCCGGCCGGCGCACGTCAGCGCGGGTTCGGCTGGTGCTCGCGGTGGTCGTTCCGGTGTTCTTCCTCGCCTACCTGGCGCACGCGGCTCCGGCCTGGGTTTCGTTCGGAGAGTTTTCTCACGGCGCTCGGGCCGCACACGCGGTGGGCTGCAGCTTCGTGGGCATGTTGTTCAGCGCGGTCGTATCGGGCGGAGTGCTGCTCTTGTGGCGGGGCACCGATCCGCTGACGCCGGGCCTGACCGGTGCGCTCGTGGGGCTCGTGGGCGGGCTAGCGGGGGCCTTGACGATTGGCGTGGCGTGCTCGAGCCAAGAGGGCTGGCACGCTTGCTTCTCGCACGGAGTGGGTGTGCTCGCCTTCGTCGCCTTTGGTTGGGCGGCTGGGCGGCGGCTGCTACCACCGTGAAACGTCTCTTTTCGCACCTGATTGATATCGCGCTC
This sequence comes from Polyangiaceae bacterium, assembly GCA_035549735.1. GTDB lineage: Bacteria > Myxococcota_A > Polyangia > Polyangiales > Polyangiaceae > PMG-095. Next base: position 34,285 of record DASZQI010000085.1, read on the forward strand.
TACGGAGCGATTGCTTTCGCGCTGTACTCGTTCGTCTCGCGCAAGCTGTCGGGGCCGAATCGTGGCGTGGAAGCCGCGGCGTTCGATTTGCCCGTGGTCGGCGCCCAAGACTCGGCGCGTTTCCGCTTGGCCGAGCACCGCGGAAAACCGGTCCTGATCGAAGTGTTCGCGAGCTGGTGTCCGGCCTGCCGCAGCTCCGCACCCGCAGTGGTCGAAGCGTTCAAGAAGCACGGTCCGCAAGGGGCGACCTTCGTCGGTGTGAGCATGGACAGCACCGAAGCGGATGCGCTGCGCGTGAAGCGCGACTGGGGCATCCCTTACGACGTGGTGCGCGACGACGGCCGGCTCTCGAGAGACTACAAGATCGAAGTGCTTCCGACCTTCGTCGTGGTCGGCGCAGACGGCAAAGTGCGCCACGTTTCCACGGGCGCGCCGTCCCGCGCCGACCTCGATCGCTGGCTGACCGAACTCTAGTCGAGCTGGCGCCGAAGCTAGTGCGCGCTGCCGACCGGTGCAGGCGCCAGGGCGGGGTGAGCGCTGGCGCTCCCCGCTGGCGCGGGCATCAAGCGTAGTCCATGCGGATTTTCGCTGCCCGCCGGGGCCGGCGCGGGCTCGAGCCGCAACGGTTGAGCCGGCGTGATGAACGGCCCGGGCAGCGTCGCGCCGGGCGCGTCGGCGACGCGAGCAGTGACCTTCCAACCGCTCGGCTCACGTTCGACCAAGGTCAGAAAAGACTGATCGCCAGTCGGCAAGTGATAGGTCGTCACGCGCACCTTCGCGTTCATGGGCGAGCGCTCGAGGACGACGGCCGAGGTGACGGCTTGAGTGAGGTTCTTCTTCTTCGCGAGGCAGTCCGCACCGCACGCGGCCTGCGACTTCTTCACTTCTTCAGGCAACGGGCCGCCGGCGATTTCGAGAGCGCCCTTGAAGTCCAAGGTCAAAAGCCGGTGCTGGAACTCGATCGCAGCGTCCTTCGGCTCGCGCGTCAGTTCAGCCGTGGTCACCACGCGCGGACGTCGCGTCTCGCGCGGAGGGTGATAGTTGCAGCCCGCGTGTGCGAAGGCCCATAAGGTGATGGCCAGCCCGCAGAGCACGCCGATCATGATCAGCGTCTGCATGTCGGGCGCGTTGATCTCCTGCTCCGTCAGCGGGCGCGCTATCTTGGGCTTCACGCCCTTCTTCTTTTTCTTCTTCACCTGGGCGGGCGCGCTCGAAGAGCGCGGCTTGCGTGCCGGAACGGAGTCGGCGTCGGTCGACATGAGGCCGGAAGCATTCCTTCGAGGCGAGCGAGCCGCAACCCCGTCGAGTAAGTCCAACCCGATTGTGGCAAAGCCGATAATACACAATAAATTCGGATAGATAAGCGCATACCGACCTCCGGTCGCCCGCCCGGTGCTCCGGAAATCGAGCCAACGGCGCAACCGGCTCCCGCGCCCGACCGACCGAACCAGCATGCGCGCTGCCTGGTTTTCCCTGCTGCCCGTGCTCGCCGCCTGCGCCGGAACCGCGCCCCTCCCGCAGCGCGCGGTGGAGCTGAATGACGCCGGCGCGCAGGCACTGGCGGAAGGAAAGCTGGAAACCGCTGACGCGCGCCTGAGCCTGGCGCTCGAGTACAGTCCGCATTTCGTCGACGCTTTGGTGAACCTCGGGCTCGTGGAGTGCCAGCGCGGCAACTTCGAGCGCGCTCGGCAGTTGTTCCTGCGCGCCCGGCGTCTCAACTCGGACGTCGCGCAGCCGCATCATGCGCTGGGTGTGCTGGCGGAGCGCGAGCGACGTCCGGACCGCGCGTCCGAACACTACCGCGACGCGCTGCGTGTCGACCCCGGGTTTTCGCCCGCGCGGGCCAACCTCGGCCGACTCGAGTTCGATGCCGGACAGCTCGAGGCGGCCTACCTCACTTTCAAGAAGCTGGTCGAGTCCGCTCCGGACCAGCCCGACGGCTACGTGGGTCTCGCCGAGACCCTGCTGCGGCTGAACCGCGCGAGCGAAGCGCTCGAAGTGGCACAGGACGCTTCCGCGCGCTTTCCGGATGACCCGGGTCTCACCCTGCTCTCTGCGCGCACCGAGTTGCGCGAAGGGCGCGTCGAGCAGAGCGTCGAGCTCTTGCTTCCGCTGGCCACCCGACACGATGATTTTGCGGCCGCTGCGCTGGGCTGGCTGGCAACCGCCGAGCTCTCGCGGGGGGAGCCGCGGCGCGCGGTGGGCGCCGCCGAACGCGCGCTGGCTCTCGACCCGGAACAGCCTGTGGCCATCCGCGCGTTGGCAACCGCGTTAACCCAGCTCGACGATCCTTCGGCTGCGGCCTGGGCCGAGCGCTCGCGCCGGCTTTCGTCGCCCTGAGCGCGCGGCTACACTCGGGCGGTTGTCTGCCTGGCCTGCGCTCGTGCGGCTGTCCAGCCGAAGGCTCAGTGAGCTGTACGGGATGCGTCTCGCGCGCGCCTATGCGCTCGGGGTCGCGCTCAGCTTCGCGGTATTGGTCGCGCTCTTGCCGACCACCGATCGCGCCACGTTCGATCGCTTCATCGTCGACGCATTGCGCTCGGCGTCCTGGATCGTGGCAGGGCTCTCGACGCTGAGCGCGGCGCGCGATTTGGAGCAACGCGACGACGTGGACGGCTTTGGCTCATTGTTTTCGCTGCGTGGCGCAGGGCGCCGGGAGCGCGCTTGGTCGCGCGGGATAGCCGGGGCAACGCGCATCGCGCTCGGCGTGAGCGTCCCGGCGCTCACCGTGCTCGCGGTGAGCGGCTTGAAATCGCGCGGCCCCGCGCTCGCGTCGTGGCTCGCGCTGTGGACGCTGCTTATCCTCGGGTACGCGGCGGCGCTCGGCATCACCCTCACCTTGCTTTCGCGTGGCTCGGCGCTGCTGCTCGCGCGGTACGCTCGCTTCTTGGTCGTGTGCGCGGTGTTCGTCCCTGAGCTTTTGCGCGCGCTCGCCGGCTGGCCGCTGCCATCGCTGCCCTACGCCTGCGGTTCGTTTCTCGAGCTCGCACGAGCTTGGGCACGAGGCTCGGCGTGACGCGGCTCACCCTGGATGATGTCGTCGACGACGACGTAGGTCCGATATCGCTGCGCTTCAAGCAGGGGTTGTTCACTCTGTTCGGCGACTCCCCCAAGTCCCTCGCCCGCCTCAGCGAAATCATCGCCGGCGTGCGCCGACCGCGACGGGGACGAGCCATGCTCGACGGCAGCGACGTGGGAGAGGATCCGAGCGCTCGGCGCCGGATCGCTTCGCTTCTGCCCACTGAAACTGCGCTGCCGGCAGAGCGCGTCAGCCATTCGCTCGAGCTCGCCGCAGAGCTCCATGGCGCAACACTACGCGCAACCGACGTGCTCGAGCGAGTCGGGCTCACGCGTTTCAGCGCGGTGCCGCCCGGGCATTTGGCGCCGCTCGAGCAGCGCGCCCTGGCACTGGCCCTGGCGCTCTCGCTCGACCGCAGCGAGGTGCTGCTGCTGCACGACCCTTTCGCGCTGCACGCGCTGGTGCCGAAAGCGTCGGTCATCAGCCATTGCCGAGACCTCGCCGAGCGTGCCTGCGTCGTGGTCACCACCCCGCGACTCCAAGACGCCATCGAGCTCGGCGGCAGCGCTTGCCGCATCGAGCGCGGGCGACCGGTGCCACACGCTGGTCTCTCGACGGACCGAACGCTGAGCGTCGGATTGTTGCTGCGCAGCGACGACGCAGAGCGTCTCGCGGCGCTCTTCGCCTCGGAGTCTGCGTTCCAGCACGTGCTGTACGATCCGCAACGCTCGGCACGCGAGCTATCCGTATTCGGGGCAGACCTCCGCTCGCTAGCGCAGGCGGTGTGTGAGCTCGCACGAAAGGCGGAGCTGACCCTCGACGCGCTCGCGCCGCTCGTTCCTCCACAGCTGAGTGGTGTGACATGAGCGCGTGGCAGCTCGGAGCACGCCTCACGACCGAACGGTTGCGCAGCGAGCGTACGCCGCTCTTGTTGCTCGCTTGTGTGCTGCTCGCTGCGCTGCTCGCCTACGTCGAGCGGCGAGCGGGCGGGAGCGGGGCCCTCGAGCGCGCGCTCGAGCGCGACTGTTTCGGAATTCTGCTTCCATTGGTCGGCTACGTTACGTTTCAACGTGCCACCGAGGGTGGCCGGCTCGACAACACCGTTCGAACGGTCGCGCGACACGGGATCAGTGGCCGCGCGGTCTGGCTCGGCGCAGCCCTGGCCCCGACTGCGCTTCTCGCTTTGCTCGGCATGACCTTTGCTGCGACGACGGTCTGCTGCGCGCGCGGGGTGTCGAGCGCGGGGCTCGCGTCCGAGCTCTGGCAGAGCAGCGGCATCGGGGCGTTCGCAGGCGCAGCGTACGGCGCATGGCTCTCGGCCAGCTCGGATTTGGGGCGCTTTGGCTCGGGGCGAAAGTGGATGTTACTGGTCGACTTGCTGCTCGGAAGCGGCTCCGGAAGCCTCGCTCTGCCCTGGCCGCGGGCGCACATCCAGAATCTGCTCGGCGCAGAACCAGTCTCCGGACTTGGTCAAGGCACGGCTTTTGCCGTGCTGCTTACCAGTGCGTTCACTGTCCTACTTGTAGCAGTTCGTCGTGCTCCGGATTGAGTCCGAAACTGGCACGACGATCCGGTGCAGGGTAAGGTCGCGATGCTTGCAGGGCATCGTTTATACGTTTGAAAATTTGGATGAACTCGCAGCTCTGCTCGAAGTGAGCCGCGACGACCAAGACCTGCCGCTGCCTTGTCGCAGCGGCGTGTGCGACGGCGAGTGGTTGCTGGTCACGTTCAGCGCGGGCAGCGACGCGACCAGCTTGCCGTGCCGCGTGTGCGATCGCGGGGGCGGTCTGCGCCTCACCTTCGAGCCGCGCGATTGGCAGCGCTTGCAGCAGTTCGCCGATGGCTCGGGGCGGCCCAGCATGCCGCCGCCCTGCGACAGCGCGACGCTTTCAGCCGTCAGCGCGCCGCTCGGCGCGAGCGCGCTGGTGGTCGATCAAGATCCAACCGTGCTCTCGATCGTGCGCGCCATGCTCGAAGCTTGCGGCGTCACCACCGACACCGCTCACGGCGCGGAAGAGGCGCTCGACCTCTTGCGCGCTCAGCAATTCGATTTGGTCGTGATCGATCCTGCGCTCGATGGCATGAGCGGGCTCGACCTTTGCCGCCGCCTGCGAGGGGACGCGACCCTCTCGGCCGTACCGATCCTGGTGCTCGCTTCGCACGAAAGCGATCAGGATCTACGCGACGCCCTGTGCTCCGGCGCCGATGACTTCGTGGGCAAGCCTTTCCGAGCCCACGAGCTGCGCGCGCGCGCCCTCGGCCTGATCCAACAGGCACGCGCCGCGGCGCCCGCCGCCCCACGCAGCGCCCGCAATTAGCGAGCGGCGCCGCCCTCAGTTCTCGCGGAAGGCTTCGGCCGGGCGCAGGCGCGAAGCGTGGAACGCGGGCCACACGGTAGCGATCAGGCAGACCAGAATCGCGAACACGCCGACCAGCACGAAGTCGATCAGGCGCATCTGGACGGGCAGCTTCGAAATGAAATAGACCTTGGGGTCGAGCGGCAAGCCGTAAACCAGCAACCACTTGCACATGACGAAGCCCAGCACCAACCCGAGCGCCGTGCCGACCACGCCAATCAACGTGCCCTGATACACGAAGGAGCGCAGCAACGCGCCGTCGGTCGCGCCCATCGCCTTGAGCACGGCGATCTCCTTCTTCTTGTCGAGCACGACCATGATCAGCGTGGCAATCACCGTGAACGCGGCCACGATGATGATCAGCGCGAGCACCAAGCTCATCAAGATCTGCTGAATGCGCAAAGCCGTGAACAGGCCGTGGTTCAGCTCTTCCCAGTCCATGGTGTGGTACACGCCGTTGCCCAGGCGCTCGTCGATGTCCTGCGCGATGGCCTTGGCCGCGTCGATGTTGCTGACCTTCATTTCGATGCCGGTCACGCTGTCCCCGGTGTCGTAGAAGGCCTGAGCCTCGTACAGGTCGGTGTATACGAGCTTCGAGTCGTACTGGTCGAAGCCCGCGTCGAACACCGCGATCACGCGAAACTGCTTGGCCACGGGCGCGCGAATCGCGCCCCGCGAATACGAAAAGCCAATCGTGGGCGAGGTCACCTGCACGCAGCCGCCGATGTCCACCGCCAGGTTTTTGGCCAAAGTGACGCCGAGCACGATGCCGGGCAGTTTGGCGACCGTGTTTTCACTCGCGCACGGATCCGGGTCGATATCCGCAGGCAGCACGTCGTCGTCGGGCAACACGCTCTTGTAGCCGCCTTCCGGCATGACCGCGCCCGCCGGTAATTGGCCGGCAGCGTTGTCAGCGGGAGGCTCCCATTTCTCCCCGTCTTTCGTAGGGTCACTCGCGCGCGAGGTCGCGTCCGCCTGGGCCTCGCGCTTCACCGCTTTTTCGATCTCCGAAAGAACCGACTTTTTCTCGGGGGGGCTCGCAGAGTCCGACTTGCCGTCGGGCTTGCCCTCGATCTTCTTCTTGCTGTCGCTGCTCGAATCGTCGAAGTCCTCGGCGAACACGTGCCGGCGCCGATCCGACGGCTTTGCGTCGGGCAGGCGCATGCCTGCGAGCTTTCCGCGCACGATGTGCCGCGGCAGATCGAGCACGTCGGCGACGCGCCCCGGATCCACGCCTTTCAGCAACACACCTGTGGCCGTGCGCCGACCGTGTGTGACCATCATTGGATTGATGACGAAGGGCGCGACCCCGGTCACACCGGGCACCTTCTTCATCTTCTCCATCACCTTGCGATACTCGCGAAAGTCGCTCGAGTACTTCAGCACCAGCACGTGCGCGTTGACGCCCAGCACCTTGTCCCGGAACTGCGCGCGAAAGCCGCCCGTAACGCTGATCACCGTCGCGAGCGCGGCCACGCCGAGCGCGACCCCCAAGGTCGCAAACAGAGTCCCCACGGAAATGAAGGCGCGCTTCTTCGAACGCATGTAGCGAAGCGCAAGCTCGAGCGGAAAGCCCATTTGGCGGTCCGGGATCTAGCACTCGACCTCTGTCGCTCGGGGACAATCCCACTGTCATCCCCCGGGCCGGCCCATCGACCGCCGAATCACGCGATGTCGGCCCTCTGCAATCGTTGCGGAGTGCCGTTCACAGAGGGCGTGAGAAAGCTCCAGAATTTGGGGGCTCCATGCCTCGGCCCTCCTCTTGCATCCCCGCCGAGGGTCGGCTTTGGTTCCGGCTTTGCTTCGGGTGAACGGCCGTCCAGCTTCGTCTTTTCACCGCCTGCCTGCACAATTGCCTGACACCTAGAGTTGTACCCGCATGAGTGAGCGTCAAAACAAGGTCCCACCGCCGCCCCCACGACGCGCGGCGACTTCCCTGGGCACCGGTCCGCGGCTCACCACTCAGCAAGCCGATCCATCGCCCGCGTCGGGTGCGCTGCCCGCTGCCGCGGCCGACTCGCCTCCCTCATCGCAACAAGAGGAAGATCTGCCGACCGTTCCGCCGCCCGGTGGGACGCGCCTCAAGATCGTCACCATCTCGCCCGGCCGCGCGTCTTTCGCGGATCAGGAAGTACCGACCGGCCTGCGCCAATCGCTGCGCAACGACCCGTACCTGGGTGCAACCATCGACGGCCGCTACAAGGTCGAAGCCCAGCTCGGCGAAGGCGGCATGGGCGTGGTCTACCGCTGCACGCACACCATCATCGGCAAGAAGGTGGCCATGAAGGTGCTGCGCGCCGATCTCGCGCGCGACGCCGAGGTCACCGAGCGCTTCCTGAACGAAGCCAAAGCAGCGAGCTTGATCGGCAACGCGCACATCATCGATATCAGCGATTTTGGACAATTCGCGGACGGCGCGACCTACTTCGTGATGGAGTTCCTGGCCGGCACGCCGCTGTCCAAGGCGCTCGAGGGCGGCGCTGCAATCCCGATTTCGCGCATCATACACATCGCGCGTCAGCTCGCCGAAGGCCTGGCCGCAGCCCACGAGTCCGGCATCGTTCACCGTGATCTGAAGCCGGACAACATCTTCTTGATCGCGCGCGGGGCCGAGAAAGACTTCGTCAAAATCCTCGATTTCGGCATCGCCAAGGTGTCGACCAGCGGGGAAGGCAAGCTCACCCGCGCCGGCGCGGTGTTCGGCACGCCGCACTACATGTCGCCGGAGCAAGCGGCGGGCGCGCCGGTCGACCATCGCGGCGACGTCTACTCCCTGGGCGTGATCTTGTACGAGATGGCGAGCGGCCGCGTGCCGTTCGACGCCGACAACTTCATGGGCATCCTCACTCAGCACATGTACAAGGCGCCCGTCCCGATGCGCGCCTTGGTGCCCGCGCCCGCGGACGTGCCGCCCGGGCTCGAGGCGATCGTGCTGAAGAGCCTGTCGAAGCGCCCAGAAGATCGCTACCAAACCATGGGCGAATTGATCGCCGATCTCGACAAGCTGGCGGCCGGCCAGGTGCCGAACGCGGTCAACGAGATGATGGCGCGCTCGAACGGCTTCAACGTTCCCGCCGACTACTTCAACAAGGGGCAAATGCCGGCGCCGATACCGGCCACGCCCATCGAAATTCCGCAGAAGAGCCGCTGGCCTCTGGCGGCGGGCCTGGCAGGCGTCGCTGCTGCGGTGATGTTGGTGGTTGCGATCTTCGCGAAGAGCAATAAGAGCGATGCCTCGTCTCCCTCGCTGACCGCGGAGCACCAGCCAGCCGTACCTGCCCCGAGACCGTCCGCGCCGCCGGCGCCGGTTCCGCAAGTACCCGCAGCGCGCGGCAAAGAGGTGGTGGTCGCGGTCGAACCGCTCGACGCGCACGTGTTCCGCGGCGACACCGACCTCGGCATGAGCCCGGTGCGCGTCGAGGTACCCGAGGGGCACACGCTCGATCTCGAAGTTCGTTTTGCCGGATACAAGTCGCAGGCGCTGAAGTTGGACGGCTCCGAAGGGCGCAAAGTGGTCTCGCTCGAGCGCGTCGGAAAAGCGACGACCTATCGCCCGCAAGCCAAGGCCAAAGCGCCGGAAAAAACGGCCGCCCCGTCCGCTGCGCCGAAAAAGAAGTCGACGCTGGGCGGCGGCGAGATCGTCAATCCCTGGGATCGTTGAACGGGTCGTTCCGCTAGCGTTCACCCGAGACTGCGGCTACCTCTGTCTCAGTGAATCTGTCTACCGCCCGCCTGCAAGCGGCCGTTCCCAAGGCGGTCCG
>DASZQI010000086.1:0-2414 GCA_035549735.1 Polyangiaceae bacterium
GTGTTGCCAACAATCCCGTGGCTACATCTACGTCGGTCCGGTCTTTGCGGAAGAAGAGTTGGACGATTCACTGTGCCCTTGGTGCATTGCCGATGGCACCGCTCACCAGAAGTTCGGCGCCGAGTTTACCGACCGCAGCGCCATCGGTGACGGCGGAGGATCCAACCATCTCGCACCCCAAATCGTGGACGAGATCGCAACCAAGACGCCAGGATTCTCTGGTTGGCAACAGGAGCGCTGGCTCACATGTTGCGATGACGCCGCGATCTTTCTCGGTCGCTACGGGCGGCACGACCTTGTCGCTGCGGGTTCCGATGCCGTCAAAGCCATTCAAGACGAGTGCGGCATGACTGGCTCTGCTTGGGAACAGTACCTCGCCGTCCTCGATCGCGATGGCAGCCCCTCCGCATACTTGTTCCGATGCGACAGCTGTGGGCGGTTCAGTGGATATAGTGACTGCGACTAGGTCCTGCCTATGAACGGGGCGGGCTAACTAGGTGTTGAACACCGACGAAACCCTCGCTTCGCTCGGGCTTTCGCGGGTTAACACTGCTACGTTGGCCTGACGAGCAGAAGGTCACTTGGCGAATCCTGGAAGCGTCAGAGGAAGCCGCTCGCCTGAACGGTGATGCAAGCGTTACCACTCGAAGCCACATCCCTTGAAACCTCCGAACTCGATCACGCGACACCTTCAAGCGTACGCCACTGGAGCCGCAGGGCCTTCCTTGCACTCGGCGCAATCAGAGATGCGGCCCACATCGGTATCCACGACTTCGCTCAGGTTTTCGCGCGTCAACGCTGCTAGGGTGGTCGGACCGCCGTGAGAGATCTCCTTCTTGCTGTGTTCATAACCGCCGTGGTCGCCGTCGGCATCGCTGGCGCCGTGCTCGACCGGAAGGGCAGCTTCGACGCGAAGCGTCGCTGGCATCCTCGGTTGGTTGTGGGTGGCGCACTTGCTTTCGTCGGCTTCAGCTTGTGCGTGAAGCCTTTCGCTCCGGGGCGTCTCTTAGTGATCCCGCTCATAGCGCTAATTGCTTGGCTGAACCTGCGCTCCACGAAATTCTGCGCCACTTGCGGTGCCAGGCACTACAACCGCATGCCGTGGACTCCGATGCGCTTCTGCTCCAAGTGTGGAGGCCCCCTGAACCCCCTCGACTAAGACGCCGTTTTTTCGACACGATCTCGTTTCCTCAGCCCACAAACCTCTTACCGCGTAGAAGTCGAAGCTCATCGAACTCGGCACGAAACTCGTTCTCGACGCCGAAGTCCCCAAGAGAACCGGCTGAGCGTCTCGACACGAACGCAGGCCAACTTTGTGTTGCACCTGACGAAACCCTCGCTTCGCTCGGGCTTTCGCAGGTGAACACTGCTACGTTGGGCAGACGAGCGGCGCATGAACACCTCTTCGCCATCACGAAACCAGTGCCTCGCGTGCATTGTCCTCGATGATTGCGACGCTTGGCTGGGCGATCCCTCACCGAGATACCTCGATGCGTTTCTCAACGGAGCGCAATTGCGCGCGAGCTTGACCGAGCCGACTCTACATGCTTGGAAAATCTTTGGACCACTGCAAGAGCGAGCTTTTTCCGAACCGCTCGTAGCGCGTACCGGTCAACCTACGCTCGGCGTCGGATGGCCCTCGGCCATGGAGATGATCCATTTTCAAGTCGGAGATGCCATGGCCGAGCTAAAGACGCTGGTCACCCACTGGTTTGATGCGGGTCGGTTCGACATCGAACGGCGCGTCGGAGCCTTCGACGCCAGCGCGGCGGACCCCTGTGATGCCTTCTTGACCAGCTTTTTGCAGCGCCCGGCAATGTATCTCGGCGGAGTGAGCGGATGGCGACTTTACTGCTTCCTGCTCGGCATTACGCGCGGCGGCGATTGGCTCGCGCTCCCTCCTTTGCGTCGTCTCTCTGAAATCGTTGACCACCTGGCAAGACAATCCCGTGAAGTGTACGGCTCCGAATTTGCGGCCTACCGCGTCTATGACGCACCCGGGTTGCTCGAATGGCTCGCGCGCTGACTGAACGAAATCCCGTGCGCACGCCCTCCACATTTGCGAATCTTCACTGTGCTTCCGACCTCGGGTCGCGTGATCGCGGCTCAGCTCGCAACGGCCGCTGCCCAACTCGGGGTTGCAGCAGACGTGGGCATCGCTTCGCTCAGCCCACGCAGCTGAACCCTGCTACGTTAGCCAGGCGTGACCTGCAGCGTTTTTTGGGATTGATTCGCGCCTTGCCGACCGCGGCGTCTCGCTGCTTTCGCCACGGGAGGGAGCCTCGCGTTTTCTGATCGCATCTGGACACGGCCGCTGGCTTCGCGACTCGCGCGAGCTGCAAGGTCTTCGTTCCGGCCGCCGCCTTCGTGCTTGGCGCCCGAGCCCGTTCCGTCTTCTTAGCCGAAACCACGCG
>DASZQI010000087.1:0-69800 GCA_035549735.1 Polyangiaceae bacterium
CCTGACGGGTCTTACGCTCCTCCTCGGCGTCACTCTGATCATTCCGATCGGGGGGGCTGACATGCCGGTCGTCGTCTCGATGCTGAACTCCTACTCGGGATGGGCCGCCGCCGCGCTTGGCTTCACGCTCGAGAACAACGCGCTGATCATCACTGGCTCGCTCGTCGGCTCCTCGGGCGCGATCCTCTCCTACATCATGTGCAAGGCGATGAACCGCAGCTTCATCTCGGTGATCCTCGGAGGCTTCGGCGGCGAAACCGCGGCGGCGGCCGGCGGCGGGCCGGCCAAGCCCGTGAAGATCGGATCGGCGGATGATGCCGCCTTCATCATGAAGAACGCATCGAAGGTGATCATCGTCCCCGGCTATGGCATGGCCGTCGCGCAGGCCCAGCACGCCCTCAAGGAGATGGCCGAGAAGCTCAAGGCCGAAGGCGTCGACGTCCAGTACGCGATCCATCCCGTCGCCGGCCGCATGCCCGGCCACATGAACGTCCTCCTCGCCGAAGCGCAGGTTCCCTACGATGAAGTCCACGAACTCGAGGACATCAATTCGAGCTTCGCCCAGGCCGACGTCGCCTTCGTCATTGGCGCCAACGATGTCACCAACCCTGACGCCGAAACCAATACGGCCAGCCCCATCTACGGCATGCCCGTCCTCAAGGTCTGGAACGCCAAGACCGTCTTCTTCATCAAGCGCTCGCTTGCCTCAGGCTATGCCGGCGTCGAAAATCCGCTCTTCTTCCGCGAAAACACGATGATGCTGCTTGGCGACGCGAAGAAGATGACCGAAGAAATCGTCAAGAGCCTCTGAGCCGGACACAGGAGCCGATCGGTTTTCGGTCGCCTGCCGGTGAGGCCGCCTTGCCCGCCGGCCGGCCAGCGCTCGACCGGTCGATCAGGCCGCGCGCGCGATCGGCCATGCAATCGCGGACCCGACGCTTCTTCCGCGGCGAGAGCGCAGGCGGCCTCATCCTTGACAGCCTCAGCGGTGCTGACCTTCATCACCTCCCCTGCGTCCACCTTCACCGCCCGCGCCTGACGTCTGGCGCCGGACAGGCGGTGCGCACGGATCGGACTGTCCGCCAGGCATGGAAAACCGCCCATGGGCTTCTACTCCCGCCACATCGCTCCCTGTCTCGTCGACTACGCCTGCGGCGCGAAACCCATCGCCTACCAGCGCCGCAAGCTGATCCCCCGGGCCAGCGGCGTCGTGCTGGAGATCGGCGCCGGCGGTGGTCGCAACTTCGCACTCTATGACCGCGAGAAGGTTTCCCGGCTGATCGCCCTCGAGCCCGAAGCGGCCATGATCAGACGCGGCCGCGCGCGGGCCCCGGATGGCCTGCCCATCGAATGGCTTGAACGCGGGGCGGAAGCCGCCGGCCTTGCCCCGGCCTCACTCGACACCATCGTCAGCACATACACGCTCTGCACCATCCCCGATGCGGCCGGCGCCCTCGCAGCCCTGCGCCCCGCGCTCAGGCCCGGAGGTCAGCTCCTCTTCTGCGAGCATGGGCTTGCCCCGGATGCGGCGGTCAGGACATGGCAGCGTCGTCTTGAGCCTGTCTGGCGCCCGCTCGCCGGCGGCTGCCATCTCACCCGTGATGTTGAGGCGATGATCACCGCTTCTGGCTGGCGCATCGATCGCGCGGAACGCATGTACCTTCCAGGCGCACCCCGTTTTGCCGGTTACAATGTGTGGGGTTCGGCGAGCCCGACCTGAACCCGCTCGGGCGCCCCGCTGCGCTGCGGGACGCGGGGTTGGCCCGCAAGGGCGATCGCCCGGACGATGATGGCGGAAGACGCTGCGCCACTGAGGGCCGCGCCGGTCCGCAAACTGGCGCCTGGACGCGCATCCGCCCCGGCGACCCTCGCGCCCGCCTCCGACCGCCTCAACCACGCGCAGGCAGACCCCATCCTCGACTGAAATCAGGACCTTAACCCTGCCAGACCCGGGCGCTGTCGCCATGGGCAGCCCGCCGCTGGCGTTAACGCCCTCACGGCGCTATACGCCGCCGCGCAATGGCTGAAACCACCCCACCCTCGACAAAGATTGACCAACCCCGGGTCGGCATCGTCTCGCTCGGCTGTCCGAAGGCGCTGGTCGATAGCGAACGCATCATCACGCGCCTGCGCGCCGAGGGCTACCAGATCGCCCCGGATTACGCGGGCGCTGACCTCGTCCTCGTCAACACCTGTGGTTTTCTCGACAGCGCGCGCGATGAAAGCCTTCAGGCCATCGGCGAAGCCCTGAACGAGAACGGCAAGGTCATCGTCACCGGCTGTCTCGGCGCAGAGGCCGACGTCATCACGACGCGTCACCCGGGGGTTCTCGCCGTCACCGGCCCGCACCAGTACGAGCAGGTTCTCGATGCGGTCCACACGCACCTGCCTGCGCCCCGCACCATGCGCCCCGCACCATCCACCCCGCGCCATCCACCCCGCGCCCAGTCCCACCCGCTCCGCACGCGCAACCCTCGCCGCCTCCATCACCTCGATCACCGAGGGCTTACGGCACGCACTGCCGCAACTCCCCCCGTGCACGTACCCGCGCCGCCCCCGAGGGACTCCCCGTCACCGCGCCGTCAAGGCGCGTTCGCTGCTGCCGGTAGTGCCGCCCAGCGTAGTGCCTCGCCTGTTTGTTGGGAGATTTGCTGGGTTTTGTAGCGTTTGAGGGACATCAGGTAGATGCCGGTTTGTTTGTTGCGGGTAGAGAAGAAGGCGAGCAGGCGGCCATCGGGGCTGCAGGCGGGGGAGGTGTTCGAGCCTTGGCCTTGGGTGAGACGGCCGATTCCGCGGCCGTCTTCGGCGGAGATGACCAGGTCTTGGTGGTCGTTGCCGACCGCGACCGAATAGACAAGGCGGATGCCGTCTTCGGTGTCGCAAAAGGTGGGGGAGGCGGCTGTAAACCCTGAGGGTGATACGGCTTTGCCGTCGACATAAATCCGCTGCGTGCCCTGTTTGGCGTCGCCACCGACCCAGGCGAGTTTGCCGGAGGGGCTGAAGACGGGGTGGGTGGCAAGTTCGGTGGTGGAGACGTGCTGCATGCCGCTACCGTCGGGCGCACCAACGTAGATGGTGCTGCGCGCGTTCTCACTGACGGCGAGGGCCATCTTCGCGTAGTTCTTGTCGAAGGCGACGCCGTAAAGGGAGGTCTTGAACGAGAGCGGGACGGGTTTCGACGCAGCCCCGGCGTACGTCATCAACACGTACGGCGCATAGTTCTGGCTCAGTAGGTAGTAGAGCGAGTGGTTCGGGCCCCAGGCGGGGGCAATGGCGTGATCGTTAGGCTCGGTGATGGGGGTGAGGCCGTTGCCATCCGCGTCGACCCGAAAAATGCGGCGGTTTTTGGCCCAGCGCGCGGAGAAGGTGAGCTCGCTCGCAAAACTGCCAGGGCGCCCGGTGAGTGCGCCGAGAAGTGCATCGGTGATTCGGTGCGCGGTGACGCGGGCGTCGTTCTTGGAGACGACGATCTTCTTTTGATAAACCGGATCTTTGCCGACGTTGAGGAAATACGCGACGCCGTAAACTTGGATCTTGCCGGGCGCGTTGTCCGCGCGCGCTGCGACCTTGACGATGGCTTCGGCGCCGAGCTTACGCCAAGCGTCGATGTCGATGGCGTCGTCGAAGCCATACAAGCCAACGGGCGCTTTGCTATCGGGAATGACGTCGAACAAGCCGGTGAGCTCGATGTCGCGACGCACCACGCCGCGCACGATGACGTCTTCCAAATCCGGCGAGAGCGAGGGCAGCACGGCGATGCGCGGCAGCTTTTCTTGGTGCGTTCCGGTAACGACCAACTCGCCAAGCACGCTCTCGTCGGCAGCCCCGCTTGCCGCGGCGGGCGCCGCGGGCTGAGCCGCGGGCGCCTGAGCGAAAGCGATCGACTGAGAGCTCGCGCTCAGGGCGAGGGCGCAGGCGGCTCCGACTCCCCAGCCCCGGGTGAGGGCGGCGACGGCGCGCTGGGCGGCGCGGCCGACGGTGCGGGTGAGGGGGGAGAGGCGGGTTGGTCGTCGCATGAAGCTTCCCTTCCGGAGAAACGAACGGCAATCGTAGTGCTCAAAATGTCCGGGTAAAGGGGCGGCGGCGGCGGCAGCTCTTCGCCGACGATGCGGTCCATCGTGGAGCGCGCTCGCTCGTCGAAGACTCCGTTGCCGCTGGCACCAGTTACCGAGTAGCCCGAGACGCGCCGGTCGCCACCCACGTTGACGGAGACGCTCGCCCCGAGCTTTTTTAGCTCCGCGCAGGGTACCTCTCCCACGGGTTGGCGAAAACGCGCGTTGAACCAGGCCAAGATCTTGGCTCGGTATTGGCTTACGGCGCGCGCTTTCAACGGATCGGTCTCCGTACCTTCTTTTACGCCGTCGGGGTGACCTTCTCCCTCGACCACCGGCGCGGCGTCGGGTCCCGCATCCAGCAGCACCTGATCGACCTGCTTGGCGATTTCGGCGTCCGGGGGCGGCGCAGCTGCGTCAGGCTTTGCGAGCTTGCTGTCCGGAATCGCGTCGGGCGACTTGCTGGCCTTCGGCGAGGGAGCGCTCGCGGCCTCGAAGCGCTGCACGGGCGGGTTCTTGCGCCACATATCGGGCAGCTTGGTCCGCACCTTCTTCCCGCCGAGCTTGAGCAGCGGCAGGTCGTCGAGCACGGGGCGCACCGACATGGGCACCTCTTTCTCGGGCGGCGGTTCCTTGGCTTGCACGTGTGCGGTGTTTTGGCCGGCCACGATCAGCAACGTGAAGAACGCGGTGAGCACACCCGCCGTGCCGGCGATCGACAGCGCGACTTCGTGCGGCTCGAAGTTGCGAATGACCGGGAGAGCGGCGGCGCGGTTCACGACGCTACCGAGCCCTCAGCGCTTCGGCGCCGGAGCAGGCTCCTCCTCGATCTCCGGCTCGACCAACAGATTGAGCGACTCGACGCCGCTGTTGCGCGCGGCGGCGACCACCATCGCCACCACGCCGTAGTGCGCGTTCTTGTCGGCGCGAATGTACAGCTCGCGCTCCTTTTGAACGCGCGCGTTCTCTTTCAGCGCCTCGTCGATGCGCCCGGTGACGTCCTCTTCACCGAACAAAATTCGCTCTTCCTTGGTCACGGTGACCAGGAGACGGGCGTCTTTCACCGGGGTTTGTGCGGCTTTCACCTCCGGCAGCTCGATCTTGAGGCCGGTCGTCAAGAGCGGCGCGGTGACCATGAACACGACCAGCAGCACCAGCATGACGTCGACCAGCGGCGTCACGTTGATGTCGCGGAACCCGCCGCGCCTGCGGCTGCCGAGCGAGATCGCCATCGGCTACCTGCGTGGATATCCGGGCGTAGCGCCCCGTTCGGCCTCGGCCAGAGTTTCGACCCAGACGTCGGCGCTGGCCGTCAAATCATCGACCAGGTCGGCGATGCGTTTGTCGACGTAGTTGTAACCGATGGTAGCCGGGATAGCGGCGACCAAGCCGAACGCGGTGGCAATCAATGCCTCACCGATCGCGGGAGCAACGACAGGCAACGACGCGCTCTTCTCCACGCCGATGCGCAGGAAGGCGTCCATGATGCCCCACACCGTTCCGAACAGGCCGATGAAGGGCGAGGCGGAAGCAATGCTCGAAAGCGTCGGCATCAGCACCATCGCGCGCTGTTGCTCGGTCGCGACCGCGCGGCGCGCGATCGCTCCCAAAAGCTCACTGCTCGCCGCGGTCGCCTCCTGGCGGCGCGCCAGCGCCAGCACGATGCGCGCGCCGGGCGAAGTCTTGTGACGCTCGGCGAGCGCGACCAGATCCGCCCCGCGGGGCACGTTCTCACTCGCGCGCTCGAACGCGCGCAGCGTGCCGCGCAAGCGAGAGAGCTGAGTGAACTTCAAGAACCAGATCAACCAAACCAACGCCGCCGCGACCACCAGAATCACCAGCACCACGAGCACGACGCCGGATGCTCCCAGCATCAGGCCGATGGGATCGAGCGCGCGAGCAGGGGCGTGAGTAGCGGCGGCGGCGGCTTGGTCAGGCTGCATCGGGTTCCGTCACGTGGCGAGCACGATGTCGACTCGACGATCTTTCGCCCAGCCGATCTCGTCGGTGCCGTTCGCGTCGTCTTCACCGCGCGAGACGGTTTCCATCTGTGACGCCGACAAACCCTCGGCAGAAACCGCGTTCTTGACGTTGTCCGCACGACGCTGGCCGAGCACGCGATTGTACTCCTCGTCACCGCGCGGATCGGCGTGGCCGACCAGGCGCATGCGCCTGCCCTTGAGCGGACCCGTGGCGAAGCAGTCTGCCAGCTTCTTCAGCACCGCGTGATCTTGCGGTCGCACGTTGGCCGAGTCGAAAGCGAAGAACGCTTCGGCGTCGCTGATCTTGCATAGCCGCTTGATCTCGTCCGAGATCACGATGTTGCCCTTGTTGGGGTTGTCGTCCGGCTTGGGGTTTGGCGCCGCGGTAGCAACCGGCGGCGGAGGGGGCGGCGGCGCCGCGGTCGGAGCCTGCGCAGGCGGCGGCGGCTCGGATCCGCAGGCAGCAAGCAGCGCTACCGAAGAGAGCAGGATCAGGGCTTTGTTTCTCACAACGTGCTCCTTGGCTTGAACTAGAATCTTTGAGGTCGGGACCACCCCACCAACGCGGATCGGCGGTGGGCGGGCGGGGCCGCAGCGGAGGCGCCTTTCTTGGGGCAACCTCTCAAGCCGAGGGCTCTATAACACACGTCGCGTGCTGCGTTTCGCCCGCAAAAAAACGCGCGCGAACGAGCAAAGATTCCCTGCTCAGCGCGTCGAGCTCAGATAGGCCAAAAGGCCGACCGTCGCTAGCAAAAACACGGCTATCAGCAGGTAATTTCCCGGCCGGGCTCGCGAAGTGGGGGCGAGAGTCCGCGATGCTTCGAGCTGGGTCATGGCAAGCAGCGCTACCCCCTTGAGTTTCTTCTCGGCGAGCTCTGCCCGCGCGTGGTCACCAGCCATCCCCCGATAGCGGACCGCAGCCTCGACCAGCCGCTCGCGAGCTCGGCAATATTCGAGAAACTTATGGTGGGCGTCCTCGGAATCCCAGTCGTCGGTCACGCGCTTCCAGAGCGCCTCGAGGACCGGATCCAGCTGCACGCTCATGGTTCGAGTACGAAACCACCATTTACGCTAACCAAGACGGAGCTCCTTGGTTAGCCGGCTCACGATGGCAAAGTAGTCTTTGCGCGGATATGGCTCGTTCAGGATGTGAAAGTCCTTGTTGCTGAGCCCGACGCAGCCGAAGCAATAGGAGCACCCCGAAAGCCCGACCGAGCGCACGAGGTACGAGCTCGAGGAACAGTTTTCACACTCGACACAGTGCTGGCACCCGATCACGCCCTTGCAGCCGCGGCAGTGCGAGGAGTCCGTGGAGCCCTGACAGCGCACACAGAAGTGACAGCGCAGCAGGCGCTCCGAATCCTTACAGAAGGTGCTGCCGCTACAGCCTTGGCAACGCTCACACTCGACGCACGCGGTGTTTCCGCGATCTCGTGCGAATTCGGCGGAGAGCTCCCGGTAGCGGGCCTCGAACGTGCGAGCATCGAGCGCGTCAACCACGGCGCCACTATTTCACCGCAGAAGGCTAGCGCGCAAGCAGATTGGCTGAGATAAGGGGAACCCATGCAGGCCGTGGCCCGACTTTGCGTCGCGCTTTCGCTCTCGTGCCTGGTGCTCTGGGCGAGCGCCGGTTGCGGAGCGCCGGGCCCATCTGCCGCGAGCTCAACGCCGAAAACAGCAGCGGCACCGACGGCGGCCGAGCCCACCGCGGCTGCAACGGGGCTGTTCCCCGATAGCGGTTTTCAACAGGTCTCACTCGCTCGCTTCGCGCTGAGATTGGAGCTGCCCGATGCCTCGGCTTGGCGTCAGGGTACAGGCCCGGGTTGGGCTCGGCTCGACCACGCGCGCAGTCGCTCTCGGCTCGAACTGAACCTCACGCGAGCCGAGCGGTTGGTGCGCCCCGAGGAATGCGAAGCCCGGGCACGGCTCGAGCACCCCGAGCTGCCGCGACCCGCTGAAGGTGAAGCGCTGGATCGCCAACGACTCGGCATCCCCCACGGATTTCTGAGCTACGCAACGCTGAGCGTGAAGGACGCGGCTCCAGCCGAGCTCGAGGGCCACGTGACCGTGTTCGGCGCCGCCGTGAGTCGCTGCTTCGCGCTCCACTTCGTCACGCGCGTGGCCGGCGCAGGTGCGGAGAACGAGGTGGCGCGCCGGCTCGGAGTCGTCGTCGAACGCGTCCTGCCTTCGCTCGAGCTACGCGCGATCGACGACCGCGTCAGTCCTGCGCCCTTCCAGCGCTAGGGGCTGCGCGCTCAATGCAGCGTGTGCCACTGACCGTCGTGCTGAACCTTCGGCACTTCGTTCTCAGACGGGGGCGGCATCGAGAGACCGGGCGCCGCGCCGCGCGCCAGCACGATGTGCACGCGCGGAGCCGGAGCGGGCGCTGCCGCGCGCAGCGCGTCTTCCCGCGCTTCCTCGCGCTCCCAACGTTCGAGCGTGACGCGCGCGCGCTTTTTACGCTTTCGCCAGCCGAGCACGAACAGCCCGAGCACTCCGCTCCAGACCGCCGAGCCGCTGAACAGGACCGGCCAGAACGTGTAGCGCTTGGCCACGTCATCGCGCCACTCTTGTTCTAAGTCGACCATGTCGATGCCGTACGCTTCTTTCAACGCCTGCGCGAAGTCTTGGCCCGTGCGCATCCGCTCGACCAAACCTTGAAAGCGAAAGTGCTCGCGCTGACGAACCAGGTAGCGCACGATGTCGACGGCCTCTGCGTAAGCGACCTCCGCGTTGTTTTCGTCTGCAGGGAAACTGCTGTCGAGCTGAGCGAGTGGAATCAGCGTGTCGGCGACGGTGGCCGTCCAAAGCGTCCGGAGCCGCGTAAACGAGGTCTCGCCGGACACGAAAACGGCCAGACCCTCATTGAACCAGCGCGGAACGTGCGCACCCGACACGGCGTCGAACAAGGCCACGTGCGCGAGCTCGTGCCGAAACACCTCGACCAGATTGTGGTCCGCGCTCGGGTGAAGCGGGGCAATCGTCAGCAATACCAGGCCGAGCTCAGGATAGGCGACACCCGACGCATAGTCGGGGTACGGCGCGCCAGCGGGCGCCAGCGTCGCCATCTCCCCAGGCGTACGCGCGACGTCGACGCGCACGTGCTTGAGCACGGTCACTCCGAGCCGCTCGCTGAGCTGGCGACGAATCGCGGTCGACTCCGAGATCAGCGCCTGCATCGGTTCGCGACTCGATGGGTGGTAGTGAAAACGGATCCAACCGCCGTCGAAGGTGTTGAACCCTGGCGGCACTGGAGTTGGCGAGAGACGTCCCGCGCCGAGCCGCGGCGCATCGCGCGGTGACTGCCGCGGATCGGCAGCCTCGGCGCCGGGTCCCTCCTCACTGGTGCCGGTGCGCTCACGCGGCGGCGCCTCATCGGCGTACGCGGCGCGGCCGAACGCGAGCGAAAGGAGGAGCAACGAGAAGATCGCGAGCGCACGTCGCAGCACCGACTGGACGGCGTCCGAGCGCTGCGAGCGTTGCATCGCAACAAATATGGACCGATTCTTTTGCTTTTGCTGCCACCCAATCCGCTGGGTTGCAGCATCGAACGGGCGACTTAAGCGCACCCCGGACCCAGCTGGCGGATCGGGTAGCCCCACCCAGCATCCGTGGGCGGCGCGACTTTCGCCTGGTCGGAGCACCGGTGGACCCCGCGGCCAAGCCCTGAATTTCGCTCGAGCATCTCAGCGACTGCCGATGGTAGGGCGGTCGCGGAACAGGGCTCAAGCCCCCGACACGGCCCGCCTCGAGCCAGCTCGGGGCAACCCTCCTGCGACGTGGACCTGGGTCGCACCTCAGGCTCTGCCCGCCGGCCGAGGCTTGCCGCCTCCGCGCAACCGCCCGAGGCCGCGACCGATGAGGGCTCGATGCTTGGGCTGCTCTGGTCACGACCACGCGGGTTCCGAATTGCGCTCCTCACACTCACCACCGCCGGTTGCGCGGAGCCCGAAACGTGTGGGCCGTCACAGGCGGTCGTGAAGCGGGTGATAGACGGCGACACGGTCGAGCTCGAGAGCGGAGAGCGCGTTCGCTATTTGCTCGTCGACGCGCCCGAGACCACCAACGGCAAGAACGCTTGCTTCGGAGCGGAAGCGCGCGAGTTCAACCGCCACCTAGTCGAAGGGCGCAGCATCGAACTCGCATACGAGTCGCGCTGCCGCGATCGTTATGACCGACTGCTCGCCTACGTGTACGTCGATGGCATCGACGTCAACGCATCTCTCGTGAAGGACGGCTACGCCTGCGTGCTTCACATACCACCCGACGGCGATGCTCGCGTCGACGCATTTCGTGGCTACGAACGCGACGCCCAGGCAAGCGCCGTCGGACTGTGGAGCGCGTGCGAAACCAAGCCCTGCGGCGATTGAGCGTGCTTTCAGTGAAACAACCAGGTGATGGGCGCGGCCAGGGCCGGCGATGCGAGCTCCGCAGCGCCCACGCCGAGCACCAGCGCGGAAGCGACGCCGATCAGCACGGCGCCGAACCAGAGCGGAGGCGCGAAACGGTCGAGCGCGCGCCGCGCCGCGGGCGGCCAGGGCACGATCGCGAGCAATACCGCGCTGCCGAGCCCGAGCGTGACGTCGACCACGCCCCCGCGCAGAGCAGGGCTCGCCGCCACCCGGAGCAAGAGCAGCAATGGCCCGAGCACCGCGAGCAGGAGCAGACTCACGCGCAACGCGCGGGCACCGTTCGATGGCCCGCCGAGCGTGAGCAGGCGCGCGGCGACGACGATCGCCCCGCCGCACAAAACGAGCGCGAGCGCTGCGAACGTCACCGCGCCGAGCGGGCGATGGTGCGTTACCGCTTTCAGCATCGCGGCTAGCTTGGCCAGCGGCAGCGCGGCGAGCCCCAACCCAAGCAGCACCGCGCGTAGCCCGAACGACGGCGGTCGCGCCGCCGAAAGCCCGGCCAAGACCGGGCCGAAGATCAAGGCCGCCCCGCCAAACAACACACAGAAGGCAGAAGCGCTCTGCTCGACTCGGCAGGCTGCGATGCCGGCGCACAGCGCGGCCGAAACTGCGGCGAACGCTAGTGTGTGTCGAACCTTCAAACCGGCCGCAGTTCGAGGCGCACCCGGCTCGCCAGCGGCTGCGGCAAATAGTCGTTGACCAGATACCAGCGAATCGCGCGGGCCAGCGTCTCACGCGCGGGACGATGCGTGTACCCGAGCTCCCGCTCCGCCTTCTGGCTGTCCACCCAAACACGAGCGAACGCGTAGTCGCGTGCCAGTCGATAAGTGAGGATCGGATCCTTGCCGGACCACCGCGCGTTCCACTCGAGCAAACGACCCGCGAGCTGCACCAGAAACGGGCTCGGCGCGCTGCCCGGCTCTGCGAGCCCGGTGAGCTCGTGCAAAATCTCGAACAGGCCGCGAAAGGTGACGTTCTCTCCGCCGAGCAAGTAACGCTGCCCGATGCGACCCTTCTCCATCGCCAGCACGTGGCCCTCGGCCACGTCTTCGACGTCCACCACCGAAATGCCCCCTTCGGTTGCGGGAATGCGGCGACCGGGAGGCAACTTGAGGTAGTCGAGCAGCGTCCTTCCGTTCGGAGTCGGCTTGCGATCGGCTTCGCCAAACACACCCGAAGGCAACACGCTGATGATCGGCGCGCCCTGTTCGATCGCCTCGCGCACGACGTGGTCGGCCTCGATCTTCGCGCGAATGTACAGCTCGGGATCCATGAGCTGATTCTCGTGCGTCTCGTCCATGGGCTCGTCCGCAGTGACGCCGAGCACCGCCGCGCTACTGGTGACCACGATGCGCTCGACGTCTTGAGCGCGCGCTGCAGCGAGCACCGCTTGCGTGCCGAGCAGTGCCGGCTTCAAAATGTCGTCCGGCTTGCGACTCCAGTAACGAAACACCGACGCCACGTGAAACAGCTTGTTGCAGCCGATCAGCGCGCGAAAAGCGGTAGACTCGATGGTGACATCGCCGTAGGCAAGCTGAAAGCGATCGCTCGGCAAGCCTGCGAAAGCGCGCAAGCTGGCGCCGGGGCGCACGAATGCCCTCACGCGTTCGCCGCGGTCGAGCAGCCGGCGCACCACCGCCGAGCCGATGAAACCGGTTGCGCCCGTGACCAGAGTCCACGTTTTTTTCATCGCGCGCAGTACCTACCAAAGGCCGCCGCGCGAGCAAAGTCGAGAGCGGCCAGCAACCCGCTTTTGCGGCGCAGCGGCGACCTGACGTCCCGCCCAGCCGACGGCCGCGCCAGGGCGAGCCGCGCCCAGGGCGAGCCGCGCGGGTCGGGCTCAGATAGCTCGCTGCGTTAGCGTCGTCCGCAGGTTTTGCTGTGGGCCGCGCTCTCGCGCGCGTGCTTCACCGCCGGTTCGGCCCGGGTTCCCTTGAGCGGCGCGAGGCGCGTAGCGAGATCGCTCGGGCCGATCAGCGCCAGCCCTTGCAGTGACGCCTCGCCGATGGCGCGCTCCTCGACGGTGGCCATCGGATCGGCGAGGCGCTTCGCCAAGTCGCTGAGCGCGCCCACGCTCTGTTGGTCGCACAGCGCGGCCAGCGCGGACACCGACGCGCGCCGCACCTCGAATCGCTCCTGCTTGTCTTCGAGCCGCTCACGCAGCGCCGGAGCAGCGCGCGACACGCGGCGCACGCCGAGCGCGGTTGCCACGGATGCGCGTACCCAGGGCGCTTCGTCCGAGAGCGCATCGAGGAGTGCCTCGTCACCCTTGGGCTCAGCCGGGAGCGCGGCGAGCGCGTCCGCCGCCGCGCGCCGCGCGATCGGCCAGGAATCATCGGCCAATAAGCTGATAAGCTTCGGACCCGCCGCCACGAACCGGCTCTCTCGCAGCGCGTTCGCCGCTGCTTCTCGCACACGCACGTCGGGATCGGACAGCGCCGTAACGAAGTGGTTGCCGGAGGCGGGATCGCGCGGCGAAACCTCGAGCGCGCGCACGCGCAGGCGTGGCTCGTTCGAGTCGCTCAGCGCGCGGGTCAACAGCGCCCGCGCGTTCGGATCGTTCGCAGAAAGCAGGGATGCGGGCGCGAGCAACAGGTAGCGCGTGGCGAAGCTGGTGTCGCCCTGTAGACGCCCGAGCGTTTGACCGACCTCGGGCAAGAACGACGGGGCGCGCGGACCGAGCGCCCGCAGCAAGTCGAGCGCTGCGACGTTCGGCAGCGCGGGATCCACGAGCAGCTGCGTCACGCTCGCACGCGCTTCGTTCGCCGCGGCGGCGCGCGCCAAAACGACGCGCAGCCCGCGACGTTCGCGTGGCTTCGCACGAGCGATGCGAGCGGTGATCAGCGGAGCGGCCTGCTCCGGCGCGAGAATCGCCAGTTCTTCGGCCAGAAGCTGGGTTTGGGCGCCGCTGCTGGCCGCGAAGCGCTCGCTTAGAACCGAAGCACAAGCGCGGCCGCAGCGGCGCAAATGATCCTGTGCGTGCGCGCGCTGCGCCTCGATCGTACCGAGCAAGGCATTCGCGTACACCGGCGCGCTGAGCTCGAACGGCGCGGCGTCCATGACGTCGAGCGCCACGCGCCGACCGCCCTCGTCGAGCGTATCGAACTTCTTCGCGATCTCCGCAAACCCCACCGAGCCGAGCGCTCGCAACACCGCGCCCGCAGCCTTGGCGCGCTCGCCCCCGCCCGCGAGCGCACCGACTAGGCCCGCCGCATCACTGGCCCCGAGCTCGGTCAGAGCGCTCAGCTCCGCCACGCCGACCGCCGCTTCGGCACGCTCTTCGAACGCACTCTCGGTGACCAGCGCGACGCAGTCGGTCTGTACGGCCTTCGGCAATTTCACCCGAAAACGCGCGCCGGGCACGCGCGCCGCCTCTTCCGGCAGGGTGACCGCGAAAAGCTCGGCTCGGGTCGCCAACCAGAGCTCGCGCGGCACCGTGCTCTTCGAGGGCGGCGCGCTCGGCGGCAGCACGGTGAGCTCGAAGCCCGTGAGCGGCAATTCGGCGGGCGCGCTCAGCACGACGAACTCACCGCGCCCCGAGCCGCCGCGATTCTCGGCCCAGCTCGTATCTGGGCGCCCGTCGGTGAGCGCGCTCGGCGCGCCCACTGCGCTGCTTGCGCCAAGCGCGCGCAGCACGCCACTGGTTGCGGGTGGCGCGTCGTCTGCGACGCGCTCGGCGGTCAGCTTGGGAGCCTGCTCACGCAGCGCCGCGGGCAGCCGCTGCACTTTGGCGGGGTGCAAAGCCAAATCTTTTGGACTCAAAAGCTCTGGGGAAAGCAGCGCTTGGCGGCCGCAGAGGTCCAAATCTTCCCGTGAAACACCCACGACGATGCGCCGCGCGCCGTCTTCGTCAGGTTCCGAAATAGTGACCACTTTTCCCTGACGCACGCCGTCCGCGCCCTCGGCGAGGCCGGTGACTTCAGCGAACACCACCTTCGGTGCGTTGCCGCCGAGCGGCGCGACCACCACGGCCTGAAACGCGCGGCCGTCCCGTGCGCCCGGCACGCTGACCACGATCGCCCGCCGCCCCGAACCAATGCCGACGATGGACAACTTCGCCGATGGCACTTGCGCCTTGAGCTCGCTTGGTAACTCAAGCAGAACGCCGCCCGAGACGTCGCAAGGCGCCGCAGCGCAGAGCTTCGCACGCAGCACGCCCTTGTCGTCACTGCCAACCGCGAGCCCCGGCTGCCCGTTCCCGGGCGGCGCAAAGGCCGGCGCAGTCGCGGCGTGGGCCCGCACCGAGTAGGCGAGCGCAAATACTAACGAAGCAGCCCCGAACGCGAATGAGCGAGGACGGCGAGTGGAATTCATTGGGCGCCCGCGCATCCTGTCAGCGAGCGCGCGTCTTTTCCAGTCACAACCCGACGAGCGCAGGATCCACCTTCAGCGCCAGCAGGACCTCACGGAGCCGCGAGCGAGGTACCGAAATTCGCGTCGGCATCCCGCCACCCAAGTTCAGCAGCGAGACGAAGTTCAGTCCGGAATCGAAGCGCGCCGCGACGCTCACATTGTCTCGATCCGCGACCACGCTGACCGGCTCGCGCTCCTGACCGATCAGCAGCAGCAGAGTTTTGTCGAGCCGCGCGAAGCCTGCGCTGACGTCCACGTACGCCACGCCGGGCGGCAGCCGCTGGTAGTGCTCCGCAGCGCGCCGCGTTTCGCGCTCGACTGGCAACAGCTCAGCCGCCGCTTGGTCAATCGGCTCCCACAGCGAAGCGTCCTCGAGCCCGGTGCCGAGGTGGCGCACGATGAGCCCCATCAAGCCGGTGTCGTTGGGTCGTCCGCGCAGGGCGCGATCGATGCGCTCACCGAGCGCGCTCGGGGTTCCCAGGCGCGTATCGATGGCCCGCGCGTCGTCGTCGCAGCCCGCGTAAGGCTCCTTGCCCACGCGCATCCATTTTGCCGCACTCGCAAGACCGTCGAAATCGGTGTGGCAGACGATCGTGTCAATCTTGCCCACCCGCTCGACCAGCGCGGTATCGATCATCTCGGGGCAGGCGCCGTGCTCGGCTTTGGTGGCCAGCACGAAGCGTGGATCCCCGCGGAAATTTTCGTGCTCTTCGTGGTCGTGGTGATCGACCCACACCCCGAGACGCGCACCGAGCCCGTCGATGAACGGCCGCGTCACCTTATCGAAGCCGCCGCCACCGCTGCTGCCCGCGAACGCGATGTCGAGCACCGCGACACGCCCCTGGAGCTGACTCGCCTTCGGAAGTTTTCTCGGAGTGCCAAAAGCGATGTGCATGAGTTCGCGGTTTGCGAGCGTCTAATTTGGTTGGACCTCTCGCGCCAGCAAGCGGATACTCCGTTCGGAGCTTTTGGAATGAAGAACCGCGCTCCCGCCGTCGCGCTCTTCGCGGTTTCTACCACGCTTGCGCCGAGCGGCCACCCGGCCCAGAGCGCAGTGGGTCCCGCTGGCAGCTCGGGTCTGCCCTCTTCCGCAGCAACCTGCGTGCTCCGCGGCGTGGCCGAGCCGCGCGTAAACGCCAGCATCGAAGACGCCCAGGGCCGCGTGATCGCGCGTTTCAGTGGCGCGCCCACCGCGCTGCTCGCCAGCGACTTCCCGCTCGATGCACGCGGGCGCGTGCGCGTCGAAACTGGCACCGGCGCCGGTGGCTTTCGGGTGCGCGGTTTGCTCGCGGTCGCTGATCTCCCGCTCTACACCGCGGCGAACGTGCCGGTGGTGCCGGGTCACGTTTGGATCGGCGCGCGCCGCGCTGTCACGTTCGTCGGCAGTTCGCCGGGGCGGCTGCGCATCGAAAAACGGCTGACCCAACCATTCGCCCAAACCTTCGCCGCCTGGGCGGCGTGCAACACGCTTTCGCTCGCCGCTTCGCCTCCGCCCGGCTGGTCTCCAGAAGGCGATGCGCGCGGATACGTGCTGAAAAACAGCTCGCTCGAGCTGTTCGATCAACCCTCTGGTACCCTGCTTTCGACGCTCACACGCGCGAGCGATATCGATAGCGTTTTGTTCTTCAGCAGCGAGAAGCGCGGGGAGTTCGTGAACCTCAGCTACCACGGCGAAGTCGTGGTCGAAGCGTGGGCGCGCTCGCGGGATCTGAGCGCGCTCGCACCCGGCGAAACCCAGGACCAACTCGCGCCGCGCGCTTACGCCCGCAACCCGCCGCGCTTGGCCGTGCAAGGTGAACCGCGCATCGTGAAACCCGAGCGCGCCGTGCCGCTGAGGGCGGCCGCGAAAGAGAGCGACGCCGCCATCGGCGTAGTCGAGCCGGGCGCCGAAACCTACGTGCTCGACGTGGTTGCCGGCTGGGCCAGCGTGATGCCCAAGGCCATGAACGTGGTCCCCGGCCCCGACGGCCAATTTTGGGTCAAGGCCAGCGATCTCGGCATATGAGCCGGGTTTCACGCTAGTGACTACTTCCAGATCCGGAAAAACGCGCTAGCTTCGCGGCGTGTCCGAGTCCACGACCGATCTGCTGCGAAAAGCGCTGGCCCATCCCCTCGATCACACCGAATTCGATTGGGGGCGCCGCTACGAAGGCAAGGTTCGGGACAACTACACCACCGACGACGGGCGTCGCTTGTTGGTCGTCACCGATCGCATCAGCGCCTTCGATCGAGTGCTCGGCACGCTGCCACTGAAGGGGCAGCTCTTGAACCACGTGGCCAATTGGTGGTTCGAAAAGACGCGCGACGTATGTGACAACCACCTGATTGCGTCTCCGGATCCGAACGTGCTGGTGGCCCAGGAGTGCGCGCCACTACCAGTCGAAATGGTCGTGCGCGCTTATCTCACCGGCACCACGTCGACCAGCATTTGGGTCCACTACGCCCGCGGCGAGCGCGAGTTTTGTGGCCACGCGCTACCCGAAGGCTTGCGCCAACACGAAAAGCTCCCGCAGGCCATCATCACGCCCAGCACCAAGGCCGAAAAAGGCGGACACGATGTGTCCGCGTCGCGCGCGGAAATTCTGCGCATCTCCGGCATGGCGCCGGAGGACTTCGATCGCGCCGCCGAGCTCGCCATGGCTTTGTTTCGCCGCGGCGAGCAAATCTGCGCCGAGCGCGGGCTGATTTTGGTCGACACCAAGTACGAATTTGGACGCACGCGCGACGGACGCATCGTCGTGATCGACGAAATTCACACGCCAGACTCGTCGCGCTTCTGGTACGCCGACAGCTACGCCGCCCGCTTCGGCCGCGGCGAAGCGCCCGAAAGCTTCGACAAAGAGTACCTGCGCCGCCATTTGGCCGAACGTGGCTTCAGCGGCAATGGTCCCATCCCAGCCATCTCCGACGACATCCGCGTCGAAGCCGCGCGCCGCTACCTCGAAGCCATCGAACGCATCACCGGCGCCCCCTTCGTACCGAACCTCGAAGAGCCCATCGCACGCATGAAGCGCAACGTGGGGCAGTACCTCGCATCGACCTGAACGCTCGCGCGCTTGCTTGCCGGCCTCGCCCTACGGCGTTCCGCACGCGAGCCACTCACCGAGTTTGCGGCGCTCGGCCTCGGTCGGCTGCGGCGCGGTGGGAGGCATCGCGGTATTCACGTGGTCGGGACCTGCAGCGGCTTCTTCGTCCAGGTGTTCTGCCTCGGTGTCCTTGATCGCTTCGAGTGTGTCGAAGTTGTGGTCGCTGGGAGCGCCGTTGCGGGCAGCCCCGGTGAGCGCGGTGCTGTGACAGCGGGTGCAGTAATCTTCCATGAACGCCCGCCCGAAGGTTTCGTAGGTGAGGCTCGAATCGTCGGGACAAGTGGCGCCCGAAGGGCCGCCGGAGTCCGACTCCTTATCGTCGCCACAGCTGGAAAGGGCGAATACCGCGAACGTTAGGCAGGCAATTTTCGCGACCGCTGAAGATTCATAGAAATTGCGCATGTCCCCTAGTAGCAGGGAACGTTGGCTGCGGACGTGCGGTAAGTTAGCGCACCGGGCCGCCCCGACGATCAGCGAGAATCGTCAGGAACGCGAGGGTACTGCGCTCGAGCCGCAGGGGTCGGCTATGCTCGAGCGATGGCCACCGGTACCCCAATCTATGTCGTCAGCGCCGCTCGCACACCTATAGGCGCGTATCTCGGCGCGCTCAGCTCCCTGCCTGCTCCCCGCCTCGGCGCGCTCGCGGTGCGCGCGGCCGTTGAGCGCGCGCGCCTGCCGTTCGAAGCCATCGACGAAGTGTTCTTGGGCAACGTGCTGTCAGCAGGCATCGGGCAAGCGCCCGCGCGCCAAGCCACGATTTTCGCCGGTTTGCCGCAGCGGGTGCCCGCCACGACCGTTAGCAAGGTCTGTGGCTCGGGTCTTCAAGCGGTGGTTCTCGCCGCGCGCACGCTTTCGGTGGGCGACGCGGAGCTGGTGGTCGCGGGGGGCATGGAGTCGATGTCGAACGTGCCTTACTACCTGCGCGAAGCGCGGACCGGCTATCGCATGGGCGACGGCAAGCTGGTGGACGGCATGATCTTCGACGGGCTGTGGGACCCGTACAACGACTTCCACATGGGCCAAGCAGGCGAACTCTGCGCGCGCGAGCTCAAGATTTCCCGCGAAGAGCAGGACTCCTTCGCACGCGAAAGCTACGAGCGCGCGCGTAACGCCCTGGCATCCGGCGCATTCGCCGCCGAAATCGCGCCAGTCTCGATTCCGCAAAAACGGGGTAACCCGATCGAGGTGACGAGCGACGAGGAGCCGGGACGCGGCGACCCGAGCCGTTTCGCGGATCTCAAACCCGCGTTCAGCAAGGACGGCACCATCACCGCGGCCAACGCTTCGAGTATCAGTGATGGCGCTGCCGCGTTGGTGCTTGCGAGCGAACAGGCGGTCAAGCAACACGGCCTCGAGCCGCTCGCGCGGATCGTCGGTTGGGGCGGCGCTGCCCAGGCGCCAGAGTGGTTCACCACTGCGCCAGCAGCCGCGATCGACAGCACGCTGAAGAAGCTCAACATCGAGAAGTCGAGCATCGATCTCTGGGAAATAAACGAGGCCTTTTCGTGTGTCACCATCGCCTGCTCGAGGCTGTGTGGACTCGACCCGGCGCGCGTCAACGTGCGCGGCGGTGCCGTCGCGCTCGGTCACCCCATCGGCGCCAGCGGTGCTCGCATTCTGACCACGCTGATTCACGCGCTGGGTCGTGAGGGCGCGCGCCGCGGCCTCGCTACCCTGTGCATCGGCGGCGGCGAAGCGGTCGCGGTCGTGGTCGAGCGATTGTAGACAGCTGCGCTCACGGCCTGAAAGCAGTCGCCCACTGGACGCGACGCGCCTCCCGCATCAGATAACCAGCTCGCATGGACCCCGAAAGTCCCCAATTCCAACGCGCGTTCGTGGCGGTCAGCTATCTCGCCGGTTCGCGCGGCGACGCGTTGCTCGCCGCGCTGAACCGCCCCGCTGAGAAGACGCGCGAGCTCGTCGCCTCGCTCGGCGCCGAGGATCGCACCTCGCGCGCGCGTACGTTGGCGGCGGAGCTCGAAATCGTGGCCCGGCGTCTGGCGCAGCTCGAGCTCGGTTCATGACGCTGGCCTTTGGCAGAGTGGTTCGGGCGGAGAGCGCGCGTTCCGCCGACGCGCTTTCGACGCCGATCCTCGGCACCGCAGCGGCCGTGCACGGTCGCGTCATACCCAGGCCCGTGGTCGACGCTCACGCGCAGGCCGCGCGCATTTTGGCCGACGCCGAAGCGCTGGCCAAACGCTTGCTCGAACAAGGCCGCGCCGATCTCGAAGCCCTCCACGCGCGCGTCGAGGGGGAGGCACGCGCCGCCGGGAGCGCGCGCCTGGCCGCGGAATTCATGGGCCTGCGAGCGCTGGAAGAGCGGATGGACGAGCGCTCACTCGATCGGATCGCCGAGCTCTCGCGGCTGCTCGCCGAGCGCCTGCTCGGCGAAGCGCTGGCGCTCGATCCCTCGCGGGTCGTGGCGCTCGCCGAGCAAGCGCTCCGCGAAGCGCGCGGCGCGCGGCGTGTATGCATCGTGGCGCACCCGGCGGATGTCCCGCTGCTCGAGCAGGCGCTCGAAAGCGGGCGCGTCGGGCACGTGGCACGCGTCACGCCCGATCCGACCCGAGCACGCGGCAGTCTACGCTTCGAGACCGAAATCGGCACCCTGGACGCCGACGTCGCGCCGCAACTCGATCGCTTGGCAGAGCGTCTGCGCGAAGCGCTACGACATGAGCGCTAACCCCACTTCACTGACCGAGCGCCACACGGAGCGCGAAAGCCGGGGGGACTCCTCCCCGCTGTCGACGCATCTCCTGTTGTTCGCGGTCACCACGCTGTGCGTGTTCCACGCGGGCGCGCTGTACGTCGACCCCTATCACGGCTACCTGCGCGCATTCATCGAGCCGAAATTCCTGGCGCAAGGGGCTTGGTTTGCGGTGCCGTTGCTGTCGATTTTACTGGCCCACGAGTTCGGTCACTACTTCGCTGCGCGCTATCACCGAGTGCCGGCTTCTCTGCCCTATTTCATTCCTCTCCCGGCGGGTTGGGGCACGCTCGGCGCGGTGATCGCCATGCGCGAGCGCATCCGATCACGCAACGCTCTGTTCGACATCGGCGCGTCCGGCCCGCTCGCTGGCCTCGTGGTCGCAATACCGGTCTTGGCTTGGGGGCTCCTGCACTCCCCGGTCCAGCCGATGTCGGCGAGCGGCTACGAGCAGGAAGGGCAGAGCTTGCTCTATTTGTTGATGAAGCGCGTGCTGCTCGGACCAATCCCCGAGGGTTACGACGTTCAATTGCACCCCACGGCGACCGCGGGCTGGTTCGGGTTGCTCGTCACCATGGTGAACCTTCTGCCCTGGGGTCAGCTCGATGGCGGGCACATCGCGTTTTCGCTATTCGGCGAGCGACAACACCGCATCGCGCGCTGGCTACGGCGCGGATTGCCCCTGCTTTTCCTCGGGAATTTGCTGTATTTCGTCGTGCCCGTGTTACTCGGGCGCTCGGAGCTCGGCCTGGTGCCCGCAGTGATGAACTCACTGTTTTGGTTGGTTTGGTTTTTCGTGCTCGGCGTGATCGGCCAGGTCGCGGGCGGTCCGGATCATCCGCCGTTCGAGCCGGGCCCGCTCAGCCCGCTGCGGCGAGTGCTGGCGTGGGTGTGCCTCGGGCTGTTCGTGCTTCTGTTCATGCCGACGCCGCTCGCTCAGTACTAGAGCGACCGCCAGGCCGCGCTTCGTCACGCGCCGGTGATGGGCGGCTTCGGCGCGCCGAACTTGCGGCTCAGCGCCACGCACACGGGCTGCGGCGCGTAACGACTCACGTCCCCGCCGTGACTCGCGATCTCCCGCACGAGCGAGGCCGAAATGAAGCCGTAGTTCGTGCGCGTCGGCAGGAACACCGTGTCGATTTCAGGCCTTAAATCCGCGTTTGCGTGCGCAATTTGCAGCTCGTATTCGAAGTCGGTGCCGGCACGCAACCCGCGCACGATGACCCGCGCACCCACCCGCTTGCCGTAGTCGACGAGCAAGCCTTGAAACGAATCGACCGCGACGTTCTTGTACGGCGCACACATGCCGCGCAAGAGCTCGAGCCGCTCCTCCAGCGTGAAGAGCGGTGCGCGCTGCGTGTTGTGTCCGACCGCCACCAGCACGCGCGGAAAGAGCTTGGAAGCACGCTCGACGAGATCGAGGTGGCCGTACGTGGGCGGATCGAAGCTCCCCGCGTAGATCGCCAGCTCGACCTCGGCGCTCATGGCTTGGCTCCTGGCGCGGCGTTCGGGGAGGCCTTCGGCGCGGCGCCCCCTGGTGTGGATTGGGCTGCTGGCGCCTTTGCTGGCGCAGTGGGCGGCGCGCTCGCGGGCGCAGGCTTCGCGCCCGGCGCGGGGCCCTTCCCGGCGGGAGCGGGCTTGGCACCCTTGGCGGGCGCTTTTTCCGGCTCCTCGGCGGCGCCGGCGTCGTCTTCCGATGCCGCACCCTCCGGCGCAGGCGGCGGGAGCAACGAGGGCTGGTTGAGCGCCTCGGCAGGTAGATCCTCGAGCCACATGGTGCGGCCACCGTCGACCAACGTCACCCGAAAGGTGGTGAGCAAACCCGCGCCGATGAGACCGTCGAGCTCGATGCCGAGCAAGTCTTCTCGCTCTTTCACCGGAGCGTCGCCCTGCACCCCAGGTACGCGCGGGATGTCGAACGCGCCGATGCGCAGCATGGGCAGCACGCCTTCACGCAGCTCCGAAACGCCGGGCACCGGACGCAGGCTCGAAGCCTCCACACCCGCCTT
This sequence comes from Polyangiaceae bacterium, assembly GCA_035549735.1. Lineage (GTDB taxonomy): Bacteria > Myxococcota_A > Polyangia > Polyangiales > Polyangiaceae > PMG-095. The sequence continues at coordinate 22,602 of DASZQI010000087.1, forward strand.
CTTCCAACCTGCCGTGTCGAGCGCCACTGGGTACGTGAGCGACGTGTCGAGCAGCAGCGAGCATGGCGTCGCGGCTTGGTCGGCGCCGAATGCACCGCGCAGCAACATGCCGCCACCGCGCACGTAGTTCAGTTTGACGGTGGTCGCGACTGGGGGCGGCGGCGGATCGAACGAGCGCACCACGAACTGACCGCCCGTGAAGTCGAACGTCGGGTGCAGATGCCGGAGCAGGTTCACCCCGAGCAGGATCTTGATCGGCGCGTTCACCTGCCGCGAAATGCCCGACAGATCCTTGGCCAGCGCGGGCACGTCGCGCACCTCGATTTTTTCGCCAAATCGCAGCGAAACCCAGGACGGACGCGCGCCCGCGCTGGAGTCGATCACCGCCTCCGCGGTGCCCGTCGCGACCAAGCCGAGCGCCGGCTCGCCATTGAGCTCCAAGGGCACGATCAACGCGGAGGTGCCCGCGCGCGGCATCTCGACCATGGCCAAGAGTCCACCGCTCAGGTCGAAAGGCTTCCGGCCAGCTCCGACGCGCGCAAGCTTCGCGATCTCGGCAGCCCACGGATCGCGCACCTCCGGATCGGCGAGCAACTTATCGAGCTCGTCGGCGGCGTGCTCGAGATCGCCAGCGTACCAGTAGGCGCGACCGCGGACGCTCCGTGCTTCGCTACCCTCGAGCCCGCGCAAGGTCGAGAGCACGCGGTCGTACTCGAGGTCAGCGAGCGCGACTCGCGCCGAAAGCAAACGCGCTTCGAGTCGATCGGGCACCACGCGCAGCGCGTTGTCGATCGCAGCGCGCGCGTCTTCCATGTCACCTTGACGGAAGCTCGCGTCGGCGCGGTCGAACCACTTCTTGCCGACCGGTGGCCACGCTGCTTCGCCGGCCCCAGCCGAAGCGCCACAACCCGCGAGGGCGACGACGAGAGTCGCCAGGAGAGGCGCTCCCGCGCTCAGCGACGGGAACCAGGATTGGGACGGAAAGCGGGTAGGGAGCAAAAGGCCTCGTGGGGGGAAAGGTCGGAGCTGCGGGGGATTAGCGTATCGACGCAGCGGGGTCGAGGGGCAAAGGCCGCGGGGATTCCCTACTTCCGCGGGGCTACGGGGGTTGTTTCGCCAAATCGCGGTTTCTGCACTATGCTGAAAACCCGTGGAGTCCTCGGACTCGAATACCGGTAACCCGAAACGCACGGACCGGGATGTCCTGACGCTACCGGTATTGCTCCTGAATCGGCATTTCTCGCCGGTCAGCGTTGCCACGGTGCGGCGGGCCCTGGTGCTGATGTACGGCGGCAGCGCGCGGGCGCTGGACGACACGGGCGAAACTTATGACTTCGATGCGTGGCTGCACATGCCGGTGCGCTCACGCGACGACGGGCTGCCCATCATCGGAAGTCAGGTCCGCGTCCCGCGCGTGCTCCACCTGCTTCGTTACGATCGCGCGCCGCGTGTAACGGTTCGGCTCACTCGGCGCAATCTGATGATTCGCGACCAGTTCCAGTGTCAGTACTGCGGTCGCCGCCCGACCGTGCGAGACCTGAACGTCGATCACGTCGTGCCGCGGTCGCGCGGGGGCCAGGACTCCTGGGAAAACCTGGTGGTCTCTTGTCGACCCTGCAATCTGCGAAAAGGGCGGCGCACGCCGCACGAGGCGGGCATGGCGCTGCTCTCGACCCCGCACCACCCTCGCTGGTCGACCGCGACCCAAATCCGCCTGGTTACCCGCGAACCGTTCGCCGAGTGGCAGCCCTTCTTGCAGACCGGCTGAGCACAAAGCGCGCCCCAAGCGCCTGAATCCAGTGGGAGAAGACGACGGCCGCCAAGTCCGGGTAGGATGCGGACATGGCGCGTGCTCCGATCGTTTCACTGTTCGTTCCGGCTGTGCTGCTTCTGCTCTGCGCAAACGGGTGTGGCGCGAATAGCGAACCCCCGCCGCGTAGCCCCCCGCCCGCGCCAGAGCCGGTGAGTGAAGCCCCCAGCAGCAAACCCGCCGCTCCGGCTCCGAGCGGTACCGAGGACGCCTGGGAAGGCGAAGCCGAAGCCAAGAACGGCACTGCCGCCGCGGAAGGTGGCAAGGGCGGCGCCGAGACCCGAACCAACGAGGTCATCGCCAAGGTGATTAAGGACAACCGCAAGCCTTTCCGAGACTGCTTCGAGGCGGCCGCCAAGGAGCTGCCCGAGCTCGAGGGAACGATGACCATTCACTTCGTGCTCGACCCCGAGGGCAAAGTGAAATCGGGCGAGCTCAATGGGTCCCGCTCCACGATCAAGGCAGCCTCGGTCGTCAATTGCGCGGTCAACGTCCTCAAGCAAATGAAGTTTCCGCCTTCCTCGCGCGGCATGGAAAGCGTCGTGAACTACCCGTTCGACTTCAAGCGCTGAGCGAATAGCCAGAGTTCAGCAGCGCTCCGCTCGACTCAGCCACGTGCCCATGCCTGCCGCCGCCCCCGCACGCAAGAGCCAGCTGCCGCCTGCGGAGGACGCCTACGCGGATCTGCTGAGCGGCACGCGACGGCTGCTGCGTGAGCACCGCGCCGAACGCGACAACTGGTTTCAGAGTCTGTCGCTCGAGAACAAGGACGACCTGCTGTTCGAGTTCGAGGTGCTGCTCAAAGCAGCCGCCTGCTTCTCGAACCCGCGCAACCACCCGGGGCCGCCCCGCCGAACGCCGGTCGTTGCTCAGGATTTTCGTGGTGCGCTCAGCGTGTTCCGCGATGGGATGACGCGCGCGGTGGCGCTCGCGCGCTACCTGCTCGGCACCCGCGACCGCGCCTTCGTGTTCCACCGCTATCTCGAGACGGTGCTGCCCGAGGATCAAGCGCGCACGCGATTGCTCACCGAAGGCACCAGCCAAGCCACGCCCGAGGAGAGCCTCGTAACGTTGCGGCACGGCCTGACCGCCGTGATCGAAGTCAGCGAGGGCTCGCTGCGCTCCCCAAGGGTCCCGTTTCGCTTGTTTCATGCCGTTCTGGCGACGGCGTACCGCGAAGTCGATCGCAATACGTTCTTCAACCCGCTGAACGCGCTGGAGTTCCGGCCCGAGTTCGATCGCATCAAGAGCGCGCAGGTGCTCGAGCTGATCCGCAGCGTGCCGGGGGTGGAAGCGCATCGCCTGGTCGCGCTGACGTTCCTCTCGCTCTTCCGCATGCTGCGCTACCTGCAGCTCTTGGCCCGCTTCGCCGTGGAAGTCTCGCACCGGCGCCAAGCGCTCGGCAGCGCGTATCTGGTACTGAGCGTGCTGCGCTCGGACGCCCGCGCGCTCAGCGACTACCTGCGCCAGCGCGCCGGCGCGCTGCTGTCGGAGAGCTTCGAGCGCGATCTCCTACGCGTGCCAGCCGCCGAGGTGCGCTTGCGCGCGCCAGCGCTGCGGGCCGCCGGCCATCGCTTGATCGGCATCAAGAGCGCGCTCGAAGGCATCGCCGGCAATTTACGGCTCGAGATGCGGCGCGCCCTGCAACACGATCTGCCCGAACCAAGCGCCACTCTCTCTCCCGCAGAGTTTCAGCGCGCGCTCGCCGCCGCAGTCGATAACCTGCGCCCGGCACTGCAAAACGCGATTCTATTCTTGGGCAAGGCCCTCGGCGTGAGCCTCGAGGAAGGCGGCGTCTTCGATCATCACGCGGCACGTCGCGAAACCAGCGAGCGCTTACGTCGCGACGTCTGGATGTTCGCGCAGATCGTACGCGCGTTCTCGACCAAAGCGCAGCACTCGCCGAACGAGGATCGCTGGGCGCCGGTCTACAATTTCCAGTACGTCCGCGAGTTCCTCGCTTACTTCCGTGCCATGGGTTACCCGCTGTTGCGCGCGGCGGACTACCCCCGCTTCGACGCATTCATGGCCGCCATGTCGGGCCTCGAAGACAGCGATCTGGTCGACCCGGGGCGCCTGGAAGCGGCCATCGATGAGTGCATGGTCTTCCACGGCTTCCTGACGCAGCTGTTCGAAGACATCTCGCGCCGCGACGAACTGACGGGCATTCCCTTCGATCGTCGCGCGGCGGCCAGCGCGCTGCGCCTGTATCTCGGCGACTAGGTCGAACCGCTCAGCCGTGTTGTCGCGTCCCAGAGCGCGATGGCGCGTCGACGCAGACACCGGCCACAGGACGTCGCGGTTCGGGACGTCGAGGATCGGGTGGTCTCGTACCGAGCACGCGAACGGAGAACCACGGGAGTAGCTCCCCGTTCGCGTGCTCGGAGCCAAGGCGGCGGGCGTAAACGATCGCCGCCTTGGGTGGCTCGCTGAGTCTGGCGCGCTGACCGGCGCGCCGAGCGAGCACTCTTAGCCGGGCCGGGGGCGCGCCGACGGGGTCTCAACCGCCTCGCGCCGAAGACCAGCCCAGCTATCCGCTCACGCCGCCTTCTTGGCAGCCTTCTTGCGGCGCTTGCCGGCTTTCTTGGTCTTGCGCTTCGCGGGGCGCTTCTTCGCGACCTTCGGCGCCTTCTTGGCAGCGGGTTTACGCGCGGACTTCGTACGGGTCTTCTTTGCAGCCATTTTCGAGCCTCCCTGGATTCGGAACCTGGGCCCTGGAAAACCAGGGTTGATTCCGAGGGTATGTTGCAAGACGTATATTGCCACCTATTGTGATGTGTCAACGAAAAAAATTCATGAGGGCCCGCGGGCCAAGGTTTCTGCCTGCTGGATGGGGCCGCAGCCGTTGCGGAGAGAGCACTTGTCTAGTGTCGTCCCTCCGGCCGGAAATTGACAACTTCTCGGTCGGCTGAGAGGTCAAGGCAACTTCAAAAAAATCGAAGCGCATCGCGCACTTGACGCGCCAGCGGAAGGCGCGTTAGCGCGTCATTTGGAGCGCGCCGATCGCATTTTCCCCGGCGCGAAAATGGTTCAGATGTCGATCCGACGTTTCGCTCAGCTGGCTCTGGTGCTTCCGATTCTTTCTTCGACCGCCTGCGGCTACTCACAGGAGGAGTGGGATCAGAAAGTCCGGGAGAACGAGTCGCTGCGCACGGAGCTCGGCAACGAGCGTCAGGCGCACAACAAGTGCAAGGCCGACTACTCTTCCGCCAATCAGGAAATCGACAACCTGAAGAAGCAGCTCACCGAGCGCGGCATCAGCCTCGATAGCTTGAACCAGAGCCTCGCCGAGCAGCGCAAGGCGCTCGAAGAGTACGCGCGCCGCACCGAGCAGCTCGACGCCATCAAGAAGCGCTTCGAGCTCTTGTCGAGCAAGCTGCAGAAACTCGTCCAGCTCGGGCTCAAGGTCGAAGTGCGCAACAACCGCATGCTGATTCAGCTGCCCGGTGACGTGCTGTTCGACTCGGGCCGCGACAAACTGAAAGCCGAAGGCGAGAAGATCCTGCTGCAGATCGCCGAGGTGGTGCGCACCGACGCGGATCTTTCGAAGCGTCGCTTCCAGGTCGCGGGCCACACGGACGCCAAGCCGCTGGTCGGTGGTCAGTTCAAGGACAACTGGGGCCTGTCGGCCATGCGCGCGCGCTCGGTGTTGATTCTGCTCACCACGCCCGTCGAAGCGAACGGCGGCGGCCTGTCGCCCGCGAACTGGAGCGCCGCCGGCTACGCGGACACCGATCCGGTCTCGACCAACGACACCGACGACGGACGCCAAAAGAACCGCCGCGTCGAGCTGGTCGTTCAGCCCGATGTGGCTGAAATGCTGAACCTGCAGAGCCTCACCAAGTGAGGTCGAGCGGCGCCGATTCCAGCTGGAACAGCTCGATCGGCGCCATCGATATCGGCACCAATTCGGTGCTGCTACTGATCGTGGAAGAGCGCGATGGCGCGCTCTTCGCGCAGCTCGATCGCGCAACCATCACTCGCTTGGGAGAAGGGGTGGATCGCAGCCGGCGGCTCGGCGCCGAGGCAGCCAAGCGCACCCTCGCCTGCCTTTCGGACTACGCGACCGAGCTTCGCGCGCGCTCGGTCTCGCGCCTGGGAGTGGTGGGCACCAGCGCGCTGCGCGACGCCGAGGGCGGCGCAGATTTCCTGAACGAGGCCGAGGCCATCCTCGGCACGCGCCCACAGGTCATCTCTGGGATGACCGAGGCCGCGCTCACCTTCGAAGGCGCGCTCTCCGGACTCGACCTCAGTGGACCCGTGAGCGTGTTCGACGTGGGCGGCGGCAGCACCGAGGTGATATCAGGAACGGCTGGCAACGAGCCCAGCGTTTCGCGCGCGGTCAGCCTGGACATTGGCAGCGTGCGCTTGTTCGAACGCCACGCGCAAAGCGATCCACCGAGCGCCGCCGAAATCGCCCGCGCCGTCGGCGACATCGAGAGCGCGCTCGAGCACGCCCCCAAACCAGAGCCGGGCGCGGTGTTGGTTGGCGTCGCGGGCACGGTCACTACGATCGCCGCCATCGCGCTGGGCCTCGAGCCCTACGACGGCGCGCGCGTGCACGGCCACGTGCTCGACAGCGCACAAGTTCACTCCGTCGCCGATCAGTTGGCGCGCCTTCCACTGAATGCGCGGATGAAGATCGCCGGACTCGAACCGCGACGCGCCGACTTGATGGTCATGGGCTCGGAGATCGTACGGCGCATCCAGCTGTGGGCCGCTGCGCCGAGCCTCGTCGTCTCCGATCGCGGCGTACGCTGGGGCGTCGCACAGCGCCTCGCGACGAACCGCGCATTCACGAGCTAGTGCGGAGGGCGCGAGCGACGCCCACTGAACAATCGGCGCCGCACTGAACGGCTGGACGCGAAGCGCACGAAGCAGGCGCCAAGGGCACTTCGCGCTGCTTCGTCCACAAGGGCTCCACAAGCAGTGCACCGCATGGATATGCGCTCTCCCCTGCGGAACCGGTTCTCACCTAAGCGCGATTGCGACAATTCGTCGCACAATGATTTCAGAAATCCCGACGGCGCAAATCAGCCGTAGCGTCGAGGGAAATGCCGACCCGACCGGAACCCGCAACGACTGTAACCCTCGCGATATGGGTGGGCGCCACCCCAAAAGGAGTTCTTGTCTGCCGGGTTCGCGCCCGTAAAACGTGGAAACGGTCCCGCAAGGGGAGGACACTTGTCTAACCGTTCGGGGAGCTCGCGCGGCGGGGTGAGCTGAGCTACACTCTAGGGTTCCCGGTCGCACGAGGCCGGCGAAACGCGCCACGCCAAGGCCATGAATATCGTTGGTTTTCAGACGAAATCCCAGCAGTTGCCAACGGTAGCGGCACGATAAGTTGACAGACATGGAGAAGCCGACTAGAGTGCCGCGCCTGGCGAAACCTGACCCAAATTCAGGGTTCGCGAACGCTCGGGCCGTGAAACCGTCGCGAAAAGCTGCGGGAACCCGATGCGCGAGAGGCTGGAATTAAACTCATGTCCCGTTCGTTACTGCCGCGCTCAATACTGCGTCGCGAGAAGAAAACGGGATCGAAGCCGAAATTTTGATGGGCGTTTGGCAGCGTTCGCGGTTTTTTGCCGGAACGTAAGCCAAGCGACCGTTCAGTCAAGGAGACGTCATGCAATCGAGCCAGGAAGTTGAATTCAAGGTCGGCGACAAGGCTGTCTACCCCGCACAGGGCGTAGCCGAGGTGATCAGCATCGACGAGAAAGACATCGCTGGTCAGCGCCAACGCTTCTACGTTCTGCGCATCCTGGATACCGACCGAAAGATCATGGTTCCTGTCTCCAATGCCAACGCGGTTGGGCTGCGGCAGGTCATCAGCGAGCAAGAGATTCGCGAGATCTTCGACATCTTGAAGGAGCGCACGATCGGCTTCGACACCCAGACCTGGAATCGCCGTTACCGCGGCTTCATGGACAAGATCAAGACTGGGTCGATCTACGACGTGGCCGAGGTGCTGCGCGATCTGTACCGCTTGAAGGCGAACAAGCAGCTCTCCTTCGGCGAGCGCCGCATGCTCGACACCGCCCGCGGCCTGATCGTGAAGGAAATCGCGATCGCTCGCGCGCAGACCGAAGAAGACGTGAAGACCGAGATCGAAGCGATCTTCTTCTCGAACTGAGCGTCGGTTCCCAAAAGGCAAGGGCGTGCGCCAACCCGGCGCGCGCCCTTTTGCTTTGTCGTAAGGTCCGAGTCGCTCGCAGGGTTTGCGGATCCTTCGCCCGACAAACGCTGCTCCGCCGCAAGCATTCAAGAGCCCTAAGCGGGTAGTCGCGAGCGCTCTCCGCGGGTTAATCCGGTCAGGACAGAGGAAGCCGATTTAAACGCCGCCGTCCGCGCGGTGCTGAATTGGCGCCAGCGGGGGGAGCTCCAGAACGACGCGCCAGTGCCCGTCTTCGCGGACACAGCGCAGAGTGTGCGGCGTCACGGCGGGCCCTTCGCCGTTGATCGTGACGAGCGCCCAGTCGCCATCGACCGTAGCGCTGTAGTGCTTTGGGGTGATCTTCAGCGAAAAGCGTGATGGGGCCAGCATTTCCTCGGGCGCCATCTCGCGCCCGGCGACCGCGCTCGCGCGCTTGGCGCGCTCGGCCAGGTTGCGCCGCGCTTCGACCCAAAGAAGCTCGTAGGCCTGCCGCGCTGCCTTGGGGTCGCCGTGTACCCGCTGCATGCGCTGCACGAATTCTTCGACCACCTGCTCTGGCCGGGTATCCACGGCTTCGCGTTCGCAGCCTAGGGCGAGGGTCGCAGCAAGGCTCACGACGAGCCGAAACGGGACGCTGGCGGTCGACATCGAGAGGCTCAGCTAGCCTTGGGGCTCGGTGGCGGCAAGGTCGAGGACTGCGAGCTGCGTTTGGCATTCCTGCGGACCGTGCGCTCTCGGAGGGAGTGGGCGTTCAGTGGCGCGCGGCGCAGTGCGACGGAAGTTTGCCCGCCTCTCTTTGGGGTCGATACGATTTCTTCGATGCAGAATCTGGGTCACGCGGTGCGTCTCCATTGGCCGGGGAAGCGCGAGGAGCGGCCGGCGCCGGCAGCAGCGCTGCAAACGGTGAAGCGCGGGCAGGCGGAGACCGTGTTGGTGCAGGGAGACAACCTGGCCGCCCTGGGGGCGCTGCGAGCGCGCGGAGAGCGCGCCGCGCTGGTGTACTTGGATCCGCCCTTTTTCACCGGGCGGGAGCACAATCACGTGGAGCGGTCGCGCGGCAAGGACGGAATCGTAAGGCGACTGGTGCCCGCGTTCGATGATCGCTGGCAGAATTTGCAGGAGTATTTGGCAGCGCTAGGGGATCGCCTGACCGCAGCGCGGGAGCTCTTGGACCCGGCGGGCTGTCTGGTACTGCACGTGGATCCGAAGACGAGTCACTACGCGAAGGTGCTGTGCGACGAGATCTTTGGGCCCGATGCGTTCGCGAGCGAGATCATTTGGCGGTACCGGCGCTGGCCAGCGAAGACCAAGAACTTTCAGCGGGTGCATGACGTGCTGCTGCGTTACGTGCGCGATCCCGAGGTCGCGCCGCGCTTTCGGCAATTGTACGAGCCGCTGGCCGCATCGACGGCAAAGACCTGGGGTACACAGCGGCAACGCGCGGTCGTCGACGCGAGCGGGCGGAGGCGGCGTTCGAGCGTGACCGAGGATCGATCACCGGGCGCGCCGCTCGGTGATGTTTGGGATATTTCGATCATCGCGCCGGTGGCGCGGGAGCGCACCGGTTACCCAACGCAAAAGCCGGAGGCGTTGCTCGAGCGTCTGGTGCAGGCGTGCACGGAGCCTTCGGACTTGGTGGTGGACGCTTACGCCGGCAGCGGTACGACGCTCGCGGTTTGTGCGCGGCTCGGGCGGCGCGCGATCGGCATCGACCAGAGCCCGCAAGCGCTGGCCATTACCCGGCAGCGGCTCCTGGCTCAGGGCACCAAGGCGCACGAGGAGCGGGTCGCGCTCGGGCCCAGCGCTACCGCCAAGACGCAGGCGGCGCGGGCTCGGCGCGTCGCCTGAACGCCCAAAGGTGTCGGTCGCCTCCTGCTTGTTTCTAGCGCGAGCACGGCCTACACCGGGGGTGTGACGGCTGTGTCGATTCGATTCTTGGCGGCGGCCACGGTGGCGTTCAGCACGGGCCTGGCGGCCGCGGGAGACGCTTCGCCGGTGGTGGTCCGCGCCGGAGACCTGAGCGTGACCGCAGCGGACGTGACGCGCCGTCTGGCGGCAGCGGGAGCGCTCAGCGGAGCGAGCACGGCAAGCGCCGGTGCGCCCGCAAACTCGGTGCGGCAGTTCGTGGATACGGTGATCGTGCCCGAGCTGCGCAGCGCACTCATGGCGAGGGAGCGCGGGCTCGACAAGGGGCCGAAGTATGCGGACCGTGAACGCGAAATTTTGCGGCAGAGCCTGGACGCGGCGCTGAAAACCGAAGCGCTCGCGGAAAAGCCCATCACGGCGCAGGAGATTCAAGCGTACTTCAATGACAACAAGGCGCGCTTCGAGCAGCCAGCGCGCGTCCGCATTTGGCGCATTTTGCTGGCCGACGAGGCCTCGGCGCAGCGTGTCCTGGAGCAAGCGAAGACCGCTGGATCGCCAGCGAAATGGGGGGAGCTGGCGCGCGACAGTTCGCTCGACAAGGCCACCAATCTGCGCCAGGGCGACCTAGGCTTCGTACATCCCGACGGCGCCACCGATACGCCGCGGGTGCGGGTCAATCCGGCGCTCTTCGAGGCCGCACAGGCGGTGAAGGACGGCGAGTTCGTGCCGCGACCAGTGAAGGAAGGCGACAAGTTCGCGGTGGTCTGGCGTCGCGGCTCGCTGCCGGCGAAGGCCCGCACCCTGGAGCAGGAGCGGGAGTCGATAAAGATCTTGCTCGAACGGCGCCGAGGCGATGAAGCGCGCGCCGCGCTCCTGCAAAAGCTGCGCGGTGAGCGAGTGAAAGACGAGCACCCGGAGCTACTCGAGCAGATCCCAGACGGATTTTTCGGCAATCGCGCCGCGCGCGCGCGGCCGAACCTCGTACCGCGCCGGCCTGGCAAGGGGCTGCAACTGCCGCGGCCGACCGAAAAGGGGCTGCGCTAGGCAGTACGAACGGCGCGGCCTCTAACGGTCGTCGTTATGGCCGGGAAGCTCCCAGCCGAGCTGTTTCAGTACGGCGCGGAACGTGCGTTCCTCGTCCAGGGCGCGCTGGAGCAAGATCATGAAGCGTTCGGCCTGGCCGTTCATGGCTGCGTCCGCGGCACGCTCGTAGTTTTCGAAGATGAGCAGGAGATGCGGGTGCGCCTGCACGACCTCTTTGGGAACGAGCATCGCTGAAGCGGCGTCGACGCGCGCGACTGCCATGCGGTGCACGGTATTGGCGAGCTCCTTGTCCGCAAAATGGGCGCGAAGCACCTCCCCTTCGCGCCTGCCTTCGGCGATCAGCATGGCAGCACGATTGAGGTAGCTGCCGGCAAAGACCGGCGCGCCGTAGAGCAGAAAGATGGCAGCAAGCGCCCCGGAGAGCGCGCGACGCCGAGAACTCACGACACCTCGTCGCCGAGTTGGGCGAGCACCAGCTGAACCGGGCCCGCGAGCGCGCTCTCCGCGGCAGCGCGCTCGGCCGCCCGCTTGGAACGCCCGACGCCTTCGCCGAGCAGCTCGCCGCCGGCGCGCACTCGCACGCGAAACCAACGCTCGTGAGCGGGACCGCCACTTTCCAGCAAATCGTAGGTAGGTGGCTGTTCGCCGCGCGCTTGCAGGCGTTCTTGGAGCTCACTCTTGGGGTCGCGCGCGCCGACCCGTTCGAAGGCTTCCAGGCGCATCTCGACGATTCGCTCACAGACCGCGCGCGCGCGCTCGAGGCCGAGATCGAGGAAGCAAGCCGCGATCAGCGCTTCGACGGCGTCTGCGAGCACGTTGGTGCTCTGGCGAAGGCCCGACGCACCCGCGCCGCGCCCAAGGCGCAGCGCATCGGGCACACCCGTTGCGCGAGCCCAGTCGGCCAGAGCTTCGGCGTTGACGAGCTGGGCGCGCAGGCGAGTCAGGGTGCCCTCGTCCGCGTCCGGGAAGCGCCGGTAGATCAGGTCGCTCACGCAGAAGCCGAGCACCGCGTCGCCGAGAAACTCGAGGCGCTGGTTGTCGGACGCGTCGCGCCGCTCGTTGGCATAGCTCGGGTGGGTGAGAGCTTGCACCAAGTGCGGCGCATCGGGGCTGAGCCCAAAGCGCTCGGAAACGTCCGGTAAACCCGGCGGGGGGCTTTCGTCGCGCTCCGACATCCGTGGCTTACAAGGTTAGCCGATGTAGGCGAAAATGGCCGGCCCGATTCGCGGTCGAACGCGAACGGCGCAGGGCGCGCTATCGTGGAGCCGTGTCCGCGCTTCGCGCCTGCCCGTTTTGTCGAACCCTGTACCGGTCGGACGAGGGGGATACGTGCGCCGAATGCGGGGTCGCCCTGGTACCCATGCACTCACTCGGGCTGTCGCACGAGGCCGCGCTGGAGGAGCCGGAGCCTGCCAAGCTGCCGGAGGACGAACGGCTGCCATGGCACGACTTCCGACGGGGCCGCGGTGCGCTGATGGCGCTCTCCGTGCTCGGTCTCTGTCTGTTCTTCGTGCCCTGGGTGGAGGTGATTCGGCCAGACTCGGTCGTGCGCAGTGGGTACGACTTGGCGCGTGGCCGCGCGGGCTGGCTCTGGGGCGGGGCGAGCGCGTATCTCGTCCTGCTGCCGCTCGTGTTTACGCGGCGAACCGTTTCGCAAATGCGCGGAGTGCGGCTGGTGTGCGTGCTCTTGGCGAGCCTCACGCTGTGCGAAACCGCGATGATGCTGCTCTTACCGCCGAAAGGGAAAGGCCTGTTGCCGGTCGCCATCGAGTGGCAGCCCGGACTCTATGCTAGCGGGATTGTGAGCTTGCTCGCGACCCTCAGCAGCGCGTTCCTCGGCGGACGGCTGCCGCCGTTGCCCGCCCCTGCTGGGCGAACCACCGCGCCGGCACCCGCGCCACAAGACGGCCGCACGCTGCATTGAGAGCAGCGCGAAGGGCCCCTGCTGCGCCCGGGGGCGAAACCTAGAACGCCGCGCCGAGCTCGACGCCGATCGTCCATTGCCGATCTTCGTCTTTCAGATCGGCCTTGTCTTCTTTGGACGACTGAGCGTCGGCAGGGCTCGTGAGATCCGTGATGAACTCAGCCCCAATCATCACCATTTCATAGCGATAATTGGCGCCCACGAGCAATCGATGGCGCTCGAGCCGCACGTGGTCGAAGACCGCGTTATTGTTGAAGTCGAGGTGCGCATTGCCACCGGGCGCGGTGCAGATCGGCTGCCCGTCGTAGACTTGCTTGTTCGCGGCCGGGTTGCCCGGCGCATTGGTGCCGGCATAGCCACAGTAACCCTGAGCGTCGGTGCCCGGCGAGAGATCTACCAAGCCGGAGTCTCCGAACATCCATAGGTGCTGGTAGCCGACCCAGGGTGTGAGAATCGATGAATCTTGAATGGCGAGCGGCTTGGAGATTTGCGCGTCGAGGCTCGCGATGGTGAGTTGCAACTCTGGTGTGCCGGTGATGGTGCGCACGCCGCCACCGAGCGCCACATCGGGGAGAATCCCGACGATGCCGGTGCGAAAGCCTTCGAGCAGCGACAGGCGCACGTCGGCCCCGCCGCCAACCAGGCTCGTTTTTGGCATGAAACCCACCATTCCGGCCAGCTCTAGACCGAAGCCGAAGCCCTTGCGGATCTTCACCGAGTAGAGCTGCAGCAGACTGTCCGGACTGCCGTTGCGCGTCGCGTGGCTGTTCGTCGAGGGATCCACCGAGCCTTGCGTGCCGCGCTTCCAGTAGTCTTCGCTGCTCGAAATCTTGGTGAACGATCCCTCGACCGAGACGTCGAAACCACCGTAGCCGGTGGTGCGGGCCGAGTGCATCGCTGTCGGGGCAAACGCGAAGCCGAGCTGGTTGACGAGCTTCTTGAAGGCGAGGTTGTCCGGCTCGCACCAACCCGGGTTCGCAGGATCCGGGGGTGACGCAGGATTCGGAAACACGCCGTCGGCGGTGCGACAGGACGGGTTCTGGACCAGCCGCTCCAAGGCAAGATCCATCGGCTCGGCCGAGGCAGCAATCGTGGCAGTGAGCGCCAGAAACCCGGCGGCGACGGCAGCGGGGCGAGCTTTCATTGTTGGCGGTCCAACGGTCCGCCCGGGCGAGGCTACTTGCCGCGCGGGAGGGGCGTCAAGCTCACGGCCGGAGTTAGCCGAGCGGGCGCCCGATCGAGATGGGCGTCTCGAAGGTGCGCCAGCGGAGGCCGACCCATCCGTAAGCGCGCGGTTCACCGGTCTCGGGATCGGCGACCAGCAGGATGGTGCCAAAACCGAAGCCGGTGCGCCCTTCCCGCGTGTCCGCGTCATGGAGGAGGCTCGTGGAGTCGGCAATCCTCACGAGGAAGGCGCCAGGGGTGTCGGGGACCGGCTCGGGCGCTCGCACCACGAACGCGACGTGCCCGGTATTCTTGGATTTCACGATCTCGGGCTTGAGCCAGGCCACGACGTCGCCCGGACGCGCCTCATCCACGCGCCGAACGCGCTTCCAACCACCCACACTCACCCCGAAGGGGAGGCGAGCGATTCGCCGCTGGTAGTCGCGAGCCAAAGGTCGCCCGGCGAGGCCACGACCGCTGGAGGCAGCGGCCTTGGGCGCCGCGCGGCGCAGCACCCAGTGGACCAGGCCCGAGCAGTCGACCGCGTACACTCCACGGCGCTCGTCGACGCGGAAACCGTGGCTGTACTCGCTTTCGGTGAAAGTCGCCGCGACGCGCCCGATCACGCGCATCACCGGATTCGCGCTCCAGTCGATGAGCGCGTCAGTGCCAGTGCCCGGCTCCCGGGCCTGCGCCAGACCCGGTTCCGGCCCTAAGAGACCCGCGCAGAGCATCGCCGCGAACACCAGGCGAAGCCGGAAACGGCGGCGAACTCGACCCATCTCGGGGTTAGACGGGGGAACCAGGCAAAACTTGGTTCGGCGCCGAGCGCACCGCACGCGAGCTCTGCCATGCTACGGCCCTGCGGTGCTGCCGAGCCCCGCGCCCCCGCGGTTGCGCGCCCGTGAGGTCGCGCGTCCCTTTCACATCCTGTTGGTCGAGCCCGAGATCCCGCCCAACACCGGCAATGTCGCGCGTCTGTGCGTCGCGAACGGGTGCCCGCTGCACTTGGTCGGTCGCCTTGGTTTTCGCATCGACGCGCACGCGGTGCGGCGCGCCGGCCTCGACTACTGGGAACACATCGAGCTGCACCAGCACCGGACGCTGATAGAGGCCGAGCAGACCCTGGCGGGCTCGTCCGGAGCGGGCACGCGCCCGCCGCGCTCGTTCTTGTTCAGCGGGCACGCGGATCAAAGCTATCTCGACGTGGACTTCCAACAGGGCGATCGGCTGGTTTTTGGGCGTGAAAGCGTGGGGCTCCCCCACGAGCTCTTGGAGTCGCGGCCCGACGACGTGGTCGGCATTCCCTTGCTCGGCCCCGTGCGCTCGCTGAACCTTGCCAATGCGGTCGCCATTGCGCTTTACGAAGGCCTGAGGCGACTGGGGCTGCTCGCGGGCGCAAAACGCCGCGACGTCGCGCAACGCGCGGGCGATTGACGCGCAACGCGCGACTTCAGCGCACGATCACGCGCGGCTCGACGTCGCGGAAATCGACGTGCACGCTGCGGGTTTCTCCCGCGCGCAGCGCGACCCGCGCCACCACCGGCTCCGGATAGGTCTGGCTGCGGAACGTGAGCACGTACACGCCCGCGGGCAGCTTCAAATCGCGCACCGGCGTGGTCAGCGCGCGGGCGCCGGAAGGCCCCTGCAAGCTCACGCCCGCGGCTGGATCGGCCGTGATGCGCAACAGGCCGCCGGTCACGCCAGCCGAGCTCGAAGGCGACGCATGCGGGGCCTCCGAGCCGGTCGACGACGGCGCGTCCGGCGGCGCAAGGGGGCGGCGGGGTCCTGCATCAGGGGGCAGACGCGGGGCGGGGGAGAGCGCCGCCTCGTCGAGCGATCCCGGCGCGCTCGCTTTCGGCGCAGCAATGCCGTCAGTCGGGGCGCCGCTGAGCGCGCTCTCGCTGCTCGCCAGCGCAGGTGGCGGCGTCGAGAGCACACGCCGCGCTTCAGCGCCCCGCGTTGCCGGCGTGGCCGGGGGTATCGACGAAGCAGGCGGCCGCGGCTCGCGCGAAAGACCGAGGAACAGCGTGATGCCGGCCGCGATGGCAACGCCCACCGCAAACACCCGCAGCGAACCACTGCCCGGCGTGGCGGGTGGCCCACTCGTGGTCGCTGGGGGCGCGTCGGGAACCGGCGACGGCAGCGGTCCCCCGACCCGGGCCGAAGACTCGCTCGCGGCATCAGGCGGCGGCAGCGAAGGCAATTTTCGCGTCGCAGGCCCCTGGGTGCCCGGCGCGGCGCCGCGCGCGCTCGACGGCGGCGGCGCGCTCGACGGCGAAGAGCCCCGATCGGACCCCAGCTGACGTGTCCACGACGCTACCTCGTGCCGCGCAGCAAACGTGTGAGTCGGCTCGGACCCGCCGCTCGACTCGAACGGCGTTCCGGGCTCTGCGAGCGCCGGCGTCGACTGTAGCAACGGCGAGGAGGGTCGACTCGGTGGCTCGCTACGATTGGACCGACGCGCGGCGCGGCGCACGCGTGCCCCGAGCCGGCGCGCGACATCACCGGCGTCGACGTTGCGCAAGAAGTCGCGCAGAGGGCGCGCAAAAAGCTCCGCGTGCGAGGGCCGCGCGCTGGGCTCGAGCGCGAGGCCGCGGGCGATGAGCTCGGACAACGGCTCGAGCGCCGGCACGACCTCGGCCAGCGAGCGCACGGGTTCGTTCAGCGCCGCCTGACTGGCCTTCGACGTCGCGCGCCGAAACACTGGCTTGCCGGTCCAAGCCTCGAACAGCAGCACGGCGACGGCGAACACGTCGGTCGCGGGCGAGAGCTCTTTGCCAGCGAGCTGCTCGGGAGGCATGTGCCCGGGCGAGCCGAAAATCTCGCCCCGACGGAGGCCGGAGTCCGCTGCTGGCGCCGCGATTCCGAAGTCGATCAGCCGCACCGCGCCTTCTTCGTCGATCAGCACGTTTCGGGGTGTGACGTCGCGATGCACGATGCCCGCGCGGCGATGCGCGTAGTCGAGCGCACGGCAGATTTCGACGCCGAGGTAGGCGCCCTCCTCGGGCGAGAGCGCGCCCGTGTGGCTCAGGATCTCCGCGAGAGTGACGCCCGCGCAGAGCTCCATCGCGATGTAGTAAACGCCTTGCTCGACGCCGAGCTCGTACACCGGCACGATGTTGGGATGGGAAAGGTCGACCGTGGTCTTCGCTTCCTCCACGAAGCGCCGCACGAAGGCCTGGTCCGACGCCAACTCAGGTCGGATCTGCTTGACCACTAGCCGCTTTTCGAAACCCACCGCGCCACGGAGCGTGGCAAGGTAGACCCGCGCCATGCCGCCCGAGGCAAGCTCGCGCTCGAGCACGTACTTCCCGAAAATCTGTGGGAACACTGCGACTTTTGCCCCCCTCTCAGCGAGGGGCGCCTCCGCGCATGCTACCCCCTCCCGCGGAGTAGCGCCGCTGTTCGTCAGTGCCGCGCTCGCGCTCGGGTGTGGAGACCAGGGGAAAACTCTCACCTTGCATCTGGGTGCGCACACCCTGCCAAACCGACCCCCGCTCGTGAGCGCGCTGGACCCTTCCGGCGCGTCTGCGGCGCGACTGGACCTGACGCCGCTCGGTGACTTCAGCTCGACGAATACGGTCTCTCCACCCGTGCGCGGCGCGAGCCCCACAGAACTCGAGCTGCCCCGAGCGACGCGCGCGCTCGCCGCCGCGGTGGTCGATGATGTGGGCCAACCTTTCCTGGGCTACGTCGAACGCCGAGCGAGCCCAGACCTGGCCCTCCTGCTCTGGCCCCAGGCCGAGGCCTGCGTGCTCGACGCGGGCCCCGGCTCGCTCGCTTTGCAAAGCGACGGGGCTGCGCTCGGCTACTCGCCGGAAGCGCGCGTGCTGCTCATCGCGGGTGGTGGTGTGCCAAACGCAGCAGCGGAGAGCGTGGCCCTACGCACCTTCGACAGCGGGACCGGTGAGTACAAACTGCTGTCGGCAGCAGCGCCCGGTGTCGAGCCTGCGGCGCTCAGCGAGCCGCGTGCATTCGCCAGCGTCACCCCCTTTGGCGACAAATTGTTGATCGCAGGCGGTGAGAACCCGCTTCGCGGACAGAGCGCGGAGCTCGCGCCCGCCAGCGGCACCGCGGAGGTCTTCGATCCTCGAACCGGTCGCGTCGAGCCCGCACGCATTTCGCTTTCGGTCGAGCGATCGCGCCACGCCGCCGTCGCGCTCGACAGCGGTGAAACGCTGCTCGTCGGAGGCCGCGGGCCGCGCGGCACGGCGCTCAATGCCCTGGAAGTCGTATCTCCGCGCACGGGAAGCGCCAGCTTGGCGAGCCTCCCCTCGCTCGACGCAGGCCGACTATTTCCCGTGGTTTTGCGACTCGATGATCGACGTCTGTTCATTGCAGGTGGCACCAGTGCGGACAACACGCCGCTCGCAGCCATGGAATGGCTCTCGGCTGACGCGCGCACGCACTTGCTCACTCGCCTTCCCGAAAATCTGCCCGCGCGCTACGACCGCGCCTTCGCCCCGCTGCCCGGCGGAGGCGTGCTCGCGGTCGGCGGCTGCGCGCCCAGCGAAGTGACGTGCGAGAGCGCCTGCCGCATCGGCTGCCCGCCACTCGACCCGAACAGCGCCAACGCGGAAGTTCGGTACGACGCTTTCTGGATCGCAGCGGACGGTAGCGCGACCGAACTCGAGTTTCCGATCGCCGCTCCGCGCCCGGTGCTGCTCGGCGGCGCGGACGGCACCCCATTGCTCTCGACCGGAGATCCCGCAGATCCCAAGATTTATCGCTTCAATCCCTGGCAAGCACGCTTCGAACCCGCTGACCTCGTCGCGCCCCTGCCACCCCGGGCGGCTGCCGGTGGTAGGTCGCTCGACGCCCAGACCTTCGCCTGGCTCGCCGCAGACGCGTCCGGAACGCGTCTACTCGGCGCACGTTGGGGGACGCGCGAACACTTCGCGAGCGATGACGTCTTGCTCAACGGCCCGATTTTGGAGCGCGAGCCTCCACTGCCGCTCGTCCCCGATCGGCCGGCAGACGACCACGTGCGCTACCTCGCCGATAGCCGCATCCTCGCCTTCGATGGGGACAGCGTGCCCGCCGTGTACGTCGCGGGCGCAGACTACGCGGACGTCGCCATCGACCTATGGGTCGAGGGCCACGCCCCGCGCGTGGTGCTCGGCACTCTGGAATTTGGCGGGAATTCATGCCCGTGGCCACCCGCGGCGGAGACCACTTTCCGCGTCGAACGCACGGGGGACAGTGTGGTGTTGAGCTCCGGCGAGCGTCGCGCGGCCCCCTGCCCGGGCCCGCTCGGTCGCGTCCGCTTCGGAGTGCGGCGCGGGGACGAGGACATGGTCGTCCGCCGCATTGGCATCGAACGGCGCCCCGACTGAGCGCGAGCGGTGCTCGAGCCCGCAGCTAGCGCTTGAAAAGTTTGCTGATGAAGCCGCCGCCCTCGCCGCCGCTCTTTGGCTTGTCACTCGCGCTCGGCGCAGGGCTCGGTCGTCCGCCGTCGCCGCCAGACGGGGGAATGCTGGTACCGCGCTCACCTCGTCGCATGTTGTACAAGCGAATCTCGCGCTGGGCGTCGACGTGGCGTGGATCGCGCTCGACCACATAGCGAAAATCACGCATGGCGCGGCCGAGTTTGCCGATGCGCTTGTAGAGCTGCCCGCGGTACCAAAGCACTCGCACGTTGTTCGGCTGCAGCATCAACGCGCGATCCAGCTCTTTGATCGACGCCTCGAGGTTGGCATCGGGCTTCTGCGCGACGAGCCAGGCCAGGAGCGCGATGTGATCCGCCTGCTCCGGGTCGTCCGTTAGCGCTTGCCTGGCCTCGGCTTCGGCCGCGACCAGATTGTTGCGTTTGAAGAACACCTCCGCCTTCTGAAACGAGGTGGCTGCGCGCAGCACGCGCGCTACGTGCTCCTGCTCCTCCGCTTCGCGCCCGGCTCGGCGAACCTTCCGGTCGTACTCACGACGTTGCGTGAGATCGGAGAGCACCTGGCTGGCCTCGGTCATGCGCGCGAAAACGCGACTCGCCGCCTCTCGCAAGTCGGCGAGCTCGGGCGGAATGCGGTCGGGGTGCCAGCGTTTGGCCAAAGCCAGAAACGCCGGCTGAACCTCGGCCTGCGGCACATCCTTGGCGAGCCCGAGCACCTCGTAAAAGCTCTCCTCGACCCGGTCGGCGCGAGCCAGGATTTCAGCTCGCAATTGCGTGATTTCCGGCGCTTCGGCGGATCGAACCGGGTGCCCCGGGCTCTCCCCGCGCAGCGCGCGGACCTGCGGGCTCGAGCCGTGCCCGGCGCGCCCGGCCCCTTCGCGCGGCGGCAGCGGCGGCGTACCAAAGCCGACCGCCGCGGGATGCAGCGGTGCTGCCGGTCGCGTGGACGACGGCGCTTCATCCGCGCCGAGCGGCAGCACGTCCGGGCTCAACTCGAACTGGCGAGTGAGCGCGAGCACGTAGATGAGACGCTCGACGGTAGCTCGTTCGGCCAGGTCACGCCCGAGCAGCTCGGTCAAGGTCTGCGGCTTGGCGCGCAGCACCTCGAGCACCGCCTGTTCACTGCGCCCGAAATAGAAGCGGTGAATGGGCGCGTCATAGTGCAGCTGCAGCGCGCGCTCGGAGAGCCGCGAGAGCACGTCCGCGATGTACTCTCCCGGCGCGTGGAGCGCCGCCACGCGCCAAATAATCTCCAGCGGGCGACCGCGCGGGGCGTCGGGGCCCCCCCAGCGATCGAGCAGATTTTGCTGGTCGTAATAGCCGTACAGCGTATCCCGCGGTCGACCCGCGAGGTACACCACGAGCCGCGTCAACTGCTCGCGCAGCCCCACACGCAGCAGCGAGGGGTCGAGGTGTCCGCCTCGCGTGAGCACCTGCCCGTGGAGCTCCCCGGCGCTCTGAGCGCGCGCGAGCGTGTCGGCGTACACCGCCTCGCTCAGGTGACCCATGTCCATGAGCACTTGTCCCAGGTACACCACCGGCTCCGCCGTTTTCACCTTCCAAGGTGAACCGTCCTGAAACTGCACGGCGTGCCGGCGCCCCCCCGCTTCCTCCAGCACCAAGGTTCCGGTCAAGCGATGATCGAGCGCGTAGACCAGTAGGTTGAGAAACGGAGTTGAGTCCAGCGACCCGGTAGCTGTGGGCCTCGGTGTGCTCATTCAGAATCCGCGGGGCCGAGCCTAGCACTCCTTTTCGAGCCTGGGCGCCGTGGCGGACCTGTCTTGAAATCGAATGCAATCGCCCGGCCGGGTGATTCTTACTCAGAAACGACGCATTTCGGTCCCGGAAAACCGGTCCCAATCCTCCCGCGTCGCTCGGAATCGCGAAACACCGGCGCCCGGGGTACGCTCGGCCGTGAAGCATGCCGCTCGGCCAAATCCTGGTCGTCGATGACGAACCCGCGATTCTCAGCACACTGAAGAAGGCTCTCACCCTCGAGGGTTACTCGGTGGACGTGGCCGGCGGTATCGGCATCGCCGAGGAGCGCCTGGGCAAGAAGGCCTACGACGTCCTCCTGCTGGACGTGGCGCTGCCCGACGGCGACGGGCTCGACTTGCTCGCGCGCCTCAAGGCCGCGGGCGGCGACCCAGCCGTGATCATGATGAGCGGACACGGCACGATCGACGCGGCCGTGCGCGCGACCAAGCTCGGCGCGCTCGATTTTCTGGAAAAACCTCTGTCCACCGACCGCCTGCTGGTGATGCTGGACAACGCCCTGCGACTGCTGCGCGCGGAGACCGAAGCGCGCGAGCTCCGCAGCGCGGCGGGCTACTTCGACGAGCTGGTCGGCGCGAGCCGCGCCATGCAGGAATTGCGGGAGAAAGTGCTGCGAGCGGCACGCGCCAACGCGAGCGTACTGCTCACCGGCGAGCGCGGGACCGGCAAGGAGCTGGTGGCCCGCGCCATTCATCGCGCGTCGCCGCGCGCCAAGGCGCCCCTCGAAAAGCTCAACTGCGCGGCCGTGCCCGCCGAACTGATCGAGAGCGAGCTGTTCGGTCATGAAGCGGGCGCCTTCACCGGCGCAACCAAGCAACGTCGCGGCAAGTTCGAGCGTGCCAGTGGCGGCACCCTCTTCCTCGACGAAGTCGGCGACATGCCGCCGGCCATGCAAGCCAAGCTATTGCGCGTCCTGCAAGAGAGCGAGATCGAACGCGTCGGCGGCAACGAGACGCTGCGTATCGACGTGCGAGTCGTGGCTGCCACCAACAAAGATCTGCGTGCGGGCGCGCAAAGCGGCGCATTTCGCGCGGATCTCCTGGATCGGCTCAACGTGGTGCCGCTCGAGCTGCCTCCGCTGCGCGCGCGCCGCGAAGACATCGTGCTCTTGGCCGAACACTTCCTGAACGCGGCGCGGCTCAGCAACGGTCGCCCAGGTGTGCACTTCAGCGACGACGCGCGCGCTGCGCTCACTCGCTTGCCCTTGCCGGGCAACGTGCGCGAGCTCAAGAACCTGGTCGAGCGCTTGGTCATTCTGAACCCGGACGACGCGGTCACCGGCGCAGACGTCGAGCAGTTCTCGGGCAGCGGCCCCGCCCCGAACGTCGCGGGCTTATACCGGCCAGGCACGCCTTTTCGCGTGCTGTCCGAAGAAGCGGAGCGCACCATCTTGGAAGAAGCGCTCGCGCACCACGGCGGCCAAATGGCGGCCACCGCGCGCGCTCTCGGCCTGGAACGCAGCCATTTGTACAAGAAAGCCAAAGCGCTCGGACTCCGCGGCGGCGAAGGCGCAGAAGAGGACTGAGCGCCGCCGCGCCCGGCCCTACTGCGGAACGCCGTTGAGCCGCGGGCTCGCCGGATCGAGCTTGCGCGCCGCGGCGAACTCGCGCTTCGCGTCCGCGCGACGACCGAGCTTATTGAGCAGCTCGCCGAGCCGCGCGTGGACGTCCGCGAGCTCCGCCGGTTCGCCGTCACAGAGCAGCGCGCTCTCGAGCTCGTAGCGCGCGCGAGCGAGGTCGCCGGTTTCGCTGAGCGCCTCGGCGAACGCGACGTGCGTGAACAGGCCGTTCACGTCGGCCCACAGCGCGGCCTCGCCGGCCTTTACGGCGTCGGCGAAGCGCCGCTTGTCGAGCAGCAAGCGCAAGAGGCGACGGTGCACCGCGGCCGAGTGCGCCGCCAGCGGTGCGAGTTTTTCCAACTTCGCGAGCTCGTCGTCCGGCACTTTTTCGGCCGCGGCGATGTCGGCCAGCGCCATCAAAGGCTCGGCCTGAGTGGGGTCGAAGCGCGCGGCCTGCTCGTACGCGGCCCGCGCCGAGGCCGAGTCTCCGCGCGCACGAGAAAGCTCGCCGAGCGCGACGTCGATCGCGTAGCCGTCCACGCCGTCCTTCAACAAGCCGCGCAGCCCTTCGGAAGCGGCCTTTTGGTCTTCTTGGTCGGCCGCGATGCGCGCCGATAGAAAGCGTGCATCGGCGTTTTTCGGCTCCGATTGCAGCACGTGTGCCACCGCTTTGGCGGCGGCTTTCGCGTCCCCGGCGCGCAAACGCGCGAGCCCGAGCTCGACCCACAGCGCATTGTCGCGCGGCGCCGCACGCGCGGCGTCTTCCAGCACGTCGAGCGACCGCGCTCGCGACAGGGGCACGAATTGCTGATTGTAGCGAGCGAGCGCCTGCCCGTTGCGCAGCCCGAACAAGCGATCCACCTCGGAAGTGCTGACGCCGAGCGCGTGTTGAAACACGTTTTCGGAGCGCTCGCCCTTGCCCCAATCAGCCAGCATTTCAGCCATCTTCCGACGTCCGTGCTGGTTGGCCAGCATTTCGACGATCTTGCTCGAGGCGTAGTATGCGGTGGCAATGTCGCTGAGCGCCTCGGCGCGCGTGAAGGCGCGGCTCATGCGTGAAACCACGGGCAGCTTGCCGGCGCGGATCAGCTCGAACAGCTCCGGATCGTGCTGGCGTGACCACTCCGGGCGCGTCACCAGCGTCTCGTATTCAGCCAGGCCTTCGGTGAACCAGCGCGGTACGCGGCTGTGCGAGAGCTGAATGTGGAACACGTGCGACAGCTCGTGCCACAGCGTCATGCCCAGATTGAACGACTCGCGTTGCGGGCTCATCGCCGAGAGCGTGCGGCCGAAGCACACGCCCTGAATCGCGGTCTGCGGCAGCCCGCTGGTGCGCACGGCGAAGCTCTCGCGCTCGGCGTAGAGCTCGACGCCAATCGGCAATTCCGGCGTAAAACCATAGCCCTCGCGCATGGAGTCGAAGGCCTTGTCGAGCAGCTGCGGCACGTAGCGCTCGAGCAGCTCGCGGTCGTCCTTGTGGTAGCGGATGACGAAGCGCGGGTGGCGCACGCTGACGTACGATTTCGGGATCAGCGTGTCGTATAAACCTAGAGTGTTATAGACCCGCACGTTATACGGATCGAGTGAGAACGCGCGATTCAGCGCGGTCACCGCTTCGTTCTCTTTGCCGGCGCGAATCAGGTTCAGCCCGAGCTGCGCCAGCGCAGAGGCGTCGTCCGCGTCGATCGCGAGCGCCTCGCGCATCAGCAGCACGATCTCGTCGTAGCGGTGCTCCCAGTCCGCGTATTCGCCGAGAATCGCGTAGAGCCGCGTATATTCTGGGTTCAGCGCCAGCACCGCTTGCTTCTGGCGAATGAAACCGGGCCCATCGTCGGCCAAGAAACGCACCACCGCACGCAAGCTCTCGAGCTCCAGGTCATGCGGCGAGTTCTTGAGCCCCTGGTCGAGCGCGCGGTCGGCCTGCTCGAGCTCCATGTCGCGCAGCGAGATGCCCGCGAGCACGAAGGAAGCGGCGGCGAGCCTCGGGTTCACGGCCAGCGCGGCGCGGGCCAGGCGCTCCGCCTCGTCGAAGTCGAGCGCCTGATCGAGCCGCACGTGCGCGAGCCAGGTCAGCGCGCGCGGGTGATGCGGAGCTTTGTCGAGCAACTCGCGCAGCACTTCCTCGGCGTGAGCCGGATCGTATTTTTCGAGGAACAGCTCGGTGCGCCAGAGCAGCGTGCGAAGGTCGCCGGGACGAGCGTGCTCGGCAGCATCGAACAGCGTGTTGGCGTCGCGCGGACTCCGCAAGAGCCACGCGGCGCGGGCTGCCAAGGAAAGGCCCGTGCCGTCGCTTTCGTCGATGCGCCCTTCGTTGTAGTCGCGAATCAGCGTCATCAGCAGCGGTTCGGCCTGCTTTCGCTGGCCGGCGTCGAGCAGCAGTTCGCCGAGCAGCAGCCGCGCCTCGAGCGCGCCCTCTTGAGCCGCAAGCGGCTCGATTTCGGCCTGAGCCTCGCTGCGCTGGCCGCCCTGGCGCAGCGCCTCGGCCGCCACGCACGCCGCCGCCTCGCGCAGTTTGGGATCTGCGCGGCCGGCTGTGCGCGCTTGTTCCACCGCTTCCGGCAGCCGGCCGGTGTCGAGCAACACCCGCGCCAGGCCGAGCGCGGCCGGCGCGGCCGTCGCACCGGAAAGCGCGGCGCGAAAGTCGGCCTCGGCGTCGGCATACTCGCTGGCCAGGCGCTTTTCTTCGCCACGCGCCAAGCGCTGCGCAGGGGTGAGCGGCGCCGGCGCTGCGCGCGGCGCCGGAGCGGCCGGCGTGGCCGCGATCCGCGCGGGCGCGCAGCCCAGCATGAGGCCCGCAAAAACCAGATATTTCATCGGTTCTCTCCCGATACCACGCGCACCGCCTGGCCTCGGCCCAGGCCGAGCGTGCGCGCCGCGCTGCCGTCGCGCTGCGCAATCTCGAGCGTGTCGAACGAGCTCACCAACGCCACGCATTCGCCGGGCTCTGCTTCCGAATAAGTGCCAACGCAGCGCAACCGATGCGCGCCGAGCTCGACCGCGCACTCGCCGGCACGCAGCCACGCGCCGGGCACGTCGCTGATCAGGTTGCCGAAATGATCGACCAGCACGACCTTGCCGGTGGCTCCTCCTTCACTCCTTTGCGGCTTCTGCTGCGACCATTGCATGAGCTCATGCACCGGCCCGAGCTCCTCGAACTGGCGCCTGCCGCTGGCCAAGAGCGCAGCGACGGGCGCGAACAAATCGCGGCCGTGGAAGGTCCGACTTCGCAGTTGAAGTCCGAGGCCGGCAGGTTCGATGCGCCGCGCGGCCGCGTGCGGATCGCCTTCGGCCAGCGCGTTGAAAACGCCGTTGTCCGGCCCCACGAAAGTGTACCCGTGCGCGCGCACAGCCACGGCAGCGCGTGCACTCCCAACCCCGGGATCGACCACGCACACGTGCACTGTGCCCGGTGCGAACCAAGAAAAGCTGTGCGCGAGAGTGAAGCTCGCGGCCTCCACGTCCTGCGCGGGGATGCCATGCGACAAGTCGATCAACTCGAGCCCCGGAGCGAGGCGCAGCATCACGCCCTTCATGATGCCAACGAACGGATCACCGAGCCCGAAATCAGTGAGCAGCGTCACCACACCGGCCTTCGCCTGCGCGCTCACGAGCTCTCACCCCCGGGACTAGTCGGCTCCGGACGCCAGCGCGCCACCCGGGCCGGGTAGCCGCCGCGCGCGGCTCGCTCGCGGAACAACGTGCGCAGGCTCGCCCGCACCACGTTCAAACACCACTCTGGGGGCTCGCGAGTTTCCTCGAACTGGAAGCGGATGGTGCCTGAATCGCCGGAAATTTCCGCCTGCCCGGCGAAGTCGTGCTGCGGAAGGCGCACTAACACCTGAAAACGCGCGCTTTCACTGGTCTCCTCGGCCAAGCGGAGCTCGAAGCGCACGCCATTCTCGACCTGCATCGTCCGATGATACTGGAGCCTTCCACGACCTCCAGCCACACTGAGGGCGGCCGCGATGGGTTACTGCGTGTTCAGCCAAACTCCCGCGCCGGGCATCGATCCGGCGCTGCTGGTCCGCACCGCGAGCCGCCACTTCGAGGCCAGCCTCGAAATCCTCGGCGCTGCGCCTGCGACCGCCCCTGACGCGGGCAGCACTTGGGTGGAGCTCCGCCTGGTCAGCGCTCGGCGCGGGTTCGAGCAGCGCTTCCGTCTGGAAAGCCGTGCTGCCACAGCAGAAGATTGGGCTGCAGCTCGCCGCGCCGAACAGAACGGCCGCTCCGCAGGCATGTCGGCACTCGCAGAGCGCTGCCGCAACGTGTGGGAAATTTCCGCGGAATCTGCGTCGTCCGAGCTCGCCCTCCTGAATTTGTGCGGAATATTGGCCGCAGCCGCGCTCGGACCTGTGCTGCCCTCCGACGAAAGCGCGCTGTTTGGGGTGCGCGGGGCCATGGAGCGCGTCGACGCCATCGCTGGACGCAGCCTGCACCGCTGAGCAGAGAGCGCGCCGCTGCGTGCCGAAAGAACCGGACCGAGCTTGCCCTTGTCATTGATCGAAGGTGGCTCAGGACACCTTTCAACGAGGCTGGAGCCACGCCCGCGCTCCGTTATCAGGCCCCGCCTTCGGAGATCTCATGGCGATTCGTCCGCACCGCTTGCTTTGCGTTTTCTCGTTGTTGATTGCCAGTCACTGCTCCCCCGCCGGTCCGGATGGCGAAAGCACTGGAGGCAGCAGCACCGGGGGCGCCTCGCAAAGCACAGGCGGCTCTCCGCTTGCGACCGGCGGCTCTCCGCTTGCGACCGGCGGCTCGAGTCCGACCACGGGCGGCTCGACGACGACCACGGGTGGCACCACTCCGAGCAGTGGCGGCGCCACGGGCGGCACTGCGACCGGCGGCACGGAAACCGGCGGCACGGCGAGCGGCGGCATGTCGTCCGGCGGCAGCTCTGCGACCGGTGGTTCGCTACCAAACACTGGCGGTAGCGGCGCCGGCGGCAAAGGATCGGGCGGCAACTCCGGTGGAACCAACGCAAAAGGCGGCAGCGGCGGCGCAAGCGCAGGTGGCGCCAATGCAAAAGGCGGCAGCGCCGGCAACGGCGGGGCAGGCACAACCAGCGGCGGCTCGGCCACCGGCGGCAGCGGCACGCTCGGCAACGTCACCGTGTACATCGCCAGCGATTCGACCGCTCAGACCTACACGAACAGCGCGATTCACCAGGCGGGCTGGGGGCAATACCTGCAAACGTATTTGGACCCCAAAGCCAAGGTCGACAATCGCGCGATCGGAGGTCGCACCGCACGCCGCTTCATTGACGAGGGCTATCTCGACAAGATCCTGCAAGTGATCAAGCCGGGCGATTACCTGCTCGTCCAATTCGGCACCAATGACGGCAACCAAACCGCGACGTACACGCTGAACGGGCAAACCATCCCGTACTACCTGGCGCCCGCCACCGACTTCAAAACCTGGATGACCAAGTACGTGACCGCTGCGCGCGATCACATGGCAAACCCCGTTTTCGTGACCCCGCCGCCGCGCCGCTCGTGCACCGGCGACAGTCATAGCTTCGGCAATGGACTTGCCAGCTACTCGACCGCGATGAAAGAGATGGGCACCGCCCAAAACGTACCCGTCGTCGATCTGAATCAGAAGACGCTCACCTACCTGAACATGATTGGCTGCGTGGCGGCAGGCACCGACTTCTTTTTGGTCAACGCCGACGGCAGCGTCGACGGCACGCACTTCCAAGAAAAGGGCGCCAATCTGATGGCCGGCTTCGTCGCAACCGGGCTGCGCGAGCTGAATTTCGGCCTCTCTCCCTACGTTAAATGAGCCGCTGCTCCCCACGAGCGCTCTACGAAATCGCGATCGGCAAGCGCCGGCGGCCCCACGCGCCGGGTCCCTCGCTCGCAAAGTGCCCCGGGAGCTCGACGCCGCACTGCGCGCACGCGCCCGCGCGCACCGCGTACGAGCTCAATCGATGCCAATCGCGCGTCACCAGGCGCGCCCCGCAATTCGCGCAATCGGTCGACTCCGCGCTGCCCCCGTCCTTGACGTTGCCCACGTACACGTAGCGAAGCCCGTGCGCCCGCGCTTGCCGCCGCGCGCGCAGACACGTCTCCGCCGGCGTCCGCGGCACCTCGGTGAGCCGATAGTCCGGGTGAAACGCCGTGAAGTGCAGCGGCACGTCGGGCCCCAAATGCTCGAAAAACCAGGCCGAAAGCTGCTCGATCTCGGCTTCCGAATCGTTCAAGCCCGGGATCAACAGAGTGGTCACCTCGAACCACACGCGGGTTTCGTGACGCAAATATTCGAGCGTCTCCAGCACCGGACCGAGCCGCGCGAAGCACAGCTTCTCGTAAAAACCTTCCGTGAACGCCTTCAGATCCACGTTCGCGGCGTCTATGGCCGCGAAGAAGTCCGGGCGAGCGCGCGGGGTGATGTAGCCCGCGGTCACCGCCACCGATCGCACCCCGCGCTCGCGACACGCGAGCGCCGAGTCGATGGCGTACTCCGCGAAAATCACTGGATCGTTGTAGGTGAAGGCCACGCTCGTGCAGCCATTTTCGAGCGCCGCCGCAGCGATGCGCTCGGGGCTCGCCGTGGCCGAAAGCTTGCTCACTTCACGCGCCTTCGAGATGTCCCAGTTCTGGCAAAACTTGCAGCCCAGGTTACAGCCCGCCGTTCCAAAGCTCAGCACGCTCGAGCCCGGGTAAAAGTGAAACAGCGGCTTTTTCTCGATTGGATCCACGCAGAAGCCGCTAGCGCGCCCGTAGCTCGTCAAATAAATCTGCTCACCGCGCCGCTCGCGCACGAAGCAAAACGCGCGCTGGCCGTCGTGCAACCGGCACGCACGCGGGCACAGGTCGCACTGAATGCGGCCATCGTCGAGCGCGTGCTGAAACCGCCCGGGTTCGTCCGCGGGCTCCGGCATTCCCCCAGCGTGCGCCGTTCGCGCCGTTTGTCCACCGTGTCGACGCGCTACGGCGCGAGCGGAGCCATGGCGCCCAGCCGCCCTTCGCGCTGCAAGAGCCCGCTCAGCAACTTTGCCGCGGTCTCCGCGTCGTCCACAGTCACGCAGAAGCGGCGATTTTCGGCGAGCTCCAGCCGCAAAGCCGCGCCGCGCCGCACCACCACCGCCGCCCGCCGAAACAGCGTGAGACTGCCACGATAGCCCCAGCCACCATGCGCCATCGGCAAAAGCTCCACGCTCGTGGCGCTCACAATCCGGTTCAAGCCAATGCGCTGACGCAACCAACCCAGATGCCCGTAGCGAATCGTCAGAAATCGACCGTTCACCGTCACCCGAATTCGAGTGAACAGCTCGGAGACGACTGCCACTCCCAGGAGCAAGCACCCCATCCCGATCGCAGCGCGCGCAAACTGAACCGCGGCGGCCAACACTAGCGCGCCCGTTGTCACGAAGAGCCAGCCGTTCGACGCTCCGTTTGCCCAAAAAACCCGCTCATCGGGCCCGAGCGCGAGCGGTTCGAGCGTCGCCGCCGCTTCGCCTGAAGCCCCCAAGGAACGACGCGCCACCCAAAAGATCCCGAGCGCCACCAGCCCCGAAGCCGCGGCCGCCGGCAGCAACCAAACCGGGGAAAGGTGAGCGTCCCGCCACGCTGCGCGATCCCAGTTCGCCAGAAGACTACTCGCGCTCGCCGAGGCAACCAAGCAACTCAGAAACGCGATGCCCCCGAGCAGCGCTGCCGGCTGCGTCAGCGCGCGCCCCGTTCGCGGCCACGACAACACCGTCGGTACGACCAGAGTCGCCACGGGGATCGCCAGCGCAGTGAGCCGACTCATCTTGCCGTTCGGAACCCCCGTGAGCGACCAATGGGTCGCCATTGGCTCGGGTAAATGAGCCCAACACAGCAGCGGGATCAGCGCTGTTATGGCCACCCCTGCGCTGACGATCGCAACGAGCCACAGCTTGGTCCGTTCCTCGATGGTCATTCGACTCCTCCCAGCAACTCTTTCAGCTCACCGAGGCCCAGCCCCTGGCGAGCGCCCTCCGCCACAAAGCTACGCGCGAGCTCAATCAGCCTGGCGCGCCCGCGCCCGGTCTCGAGCACCACCACACCGCGGCCTCGGCGCACCTCCAGCACGCCTTCTTGGCGAAGCTCGTCGTACGCGCGCAGCACCGTGTGCATGTTCACGTCCAGCGCCTCCGCGAGCTCCCGCGCGGCTGGTAGCCGCTCACCCGCCGCGAGCTTGCCCTCCGCGATCGCGCGACGCAGCTGACTCGCAATCTGCGAGAACAACGGCGCGCTATCACTCGCATCAATCCGAACGAGCATTGTTCTAGTTTATATAGAACAATTCATTCGTCAACCCGTCGCCGCCTTCAGCTGCCCACGCGCGCTTGGCCCCGTGCATCTCCGCCCATTCGCGCGGCACCCAGCTGAAAACCCGCTGGATAGTGGGGGGAACAGAGAAAAGAGCGCGCTTCCCGCCGAAGCCGGCGCTAGGCAACCCAGCCCCCGCTGCGAACCCCAGCAGCCGCGCCTCCCCGGCGCAGGAAAAACCGCGCGAGCCGGCAAGCGAACGTCTGCGGCGTCGATGCGCGGCGCTAGCCCGCGACCGCTCACGCAACCGAACCGAACTCAAAGCCGACTTTCCGACCACCCCATCGGCTCCTTTCCGCAGACGGCTGCTCGCGCAGATGAAGCCCGTACCCTTCGTCGAGCTCAGTCGGGATGCCGGCCGTACGCGCTCACCCCACGCATCGACGCGCGGCCGCAGTCCTTCACGCCTTGCGCGGAACCAAGAGCCGATCGACCTCGACGCCTGCGCCGCTGAGCGCCTCGCGCTGCAGGCGCGCGAGCTCGGCGATGCCCTCGAGCCCGAGGTCCACCATGCGATCGACTTCCACGCGCGGAACGGCTTCACCCTCGGCCGTGCCTTGAATCTCGACAATCGCGCCTTCGCGCGTGGCCACGACATTCAGGTCGACGCGCGCCGCGCTGTCTTCGGCGTAGCAGAGGTCGAGCGAGAGATCGCCATCCACGTGGCCGACGCTGACGGCGGCGACCTGATCACGCAGCGCCGGTCCGCGCAGCACGCCGCGTCGTTCGAGGCTGGCAATGGCGAGCGCCAGGGCCACGAATCCGCCGGTGATCGCCGCCGTGCGCGTGCCGCCGTCGGCTTCGATCACGTCGCAGTCGAGCGAAAGAGTGCGTTCGCCAAGGCGCGACAGATCGACCGCGGAGCGCAATGCCCGGCCGATCAAACGCTGAATCTCACGGGTACGGCCGCCCAGCGGGCGCTCGCGGCCGTCGCGATTCTCGCGCCGGCGGGGATTGGCGCGCGGATGCATTTGATACTCCGCCGTGATCCAACCCTGCCCGCGGCCGGAGAGGAAATCGGGCACCGAGTCATCGACCGAGGCCGTGCAAAGAACGCGGGTTCCGCCCGAACTATAGAGCACCGAACCCTCCGCAAACCGATGAAATCCGAGGACCATTTCGACCGGACGCAGCGAGCGGAGATCGCGACCTTGACGCTTTTGGTTGGCCATTCGCGCCTGGCACTAGCATGTTCCGGCCGAAAAGGCCGCGCGCGTGCTATCGCGCACGCTACTTCGTAGCCCGAACTCCACCGTGACTACCCCCGAACTGCTCAAACTCAGCGAGGTTTTCTCGAGCCTGCAAGGCGAGGGACCGAGCGCGGGCGCGCCTGCGCTGTTCGTCCGCCTCGCGCTCTGCAACCTGCGCTGCACGTGGTGCGACACCCGCTACACGTGGGATTTCGAGCGCTACGACTACGACCGCGAGGTAAAAAGCGTGCCGCTCGCGGAGCTCAGCCAGCAAATTCGCGATTCGGGCGAAGGGCGCGTGATCTTCACCGGGGGGGAGCCGCTGCTGCAGCAACGGGCGCTAGCAAAGCTGATCGAAACCCTGCCCGGCTCTTTGACCCTCGAGGTCGAAACGAACGGCACACTCGAGCCCGACCCAGCGCTCGCCGCGCGCGTCGATCAATGGAACGTGTCGCCCAAACTCGCGCACGCTGGCGATCCCGAGTCACGGCGCATTCGGAGCGACGCGCTGCTTTCACTCCGTCGTACGGAGCGGGCGTTCCTGAAGTTCGTGCTGCGCAGCGAGGGCGACCTGGCGGAGGTGGACGCACTCATTCACGCGCTCGACTGGCCCCGCGAGCGAGTGCTGTTGATGCCGGAAGCCACGAGCGCCGAGGAACACACGGCGCGCGCTGGGCTGGTCGCCGAGCTTTGCCAGCGGCGCGGTTTTCGTTTCTCGCCACGCCTGCACGTGACCCTGTGGGGCGGCGCGCGCGGCCGCTAAGCACCTGTATTTATTGGCACTTTACTCGTCGCCCCAAACCACCAGCGCGGCCGACGTCTCCGCATCCGGGGTCACCGGGCGGCGCGAAGCCTCGGGCGGGGCGATCTTTCGCGCGTCGCTCTGTGCACTGAAGGTGGCCTGCCACAAGGCTCGCGCCGCGATCAGCTCGCGATCGAACGCGTCGCTCGCGCACGCCGGGTCGATGTACAGCGCGCACAAGCTCGGCACGGCGCCCATCTGCCCGCGCAGCAGCCACGCACCCACGCGCGTGGCGTAGCGGTCCCCGAGCGCCGCCACCTGGGCGCGCGCGACCAACGGTTCCCGACCGAGCGCCCGCTCGTAGAGATCGAGACCGGGCAGACCCGGTGGGGCGCGCAAGCCGAGCGCGTCGAGCAGCGTCACACTCAGGTCCTCGACCGAAGACGGCGCTTGTAGCTCCTTACCGCCGAGCGCGCTGCCGGGGAGCTTGATCAAGAGCGGAACGAGTAGGCGATCTTCGGTCAGGGGTCCGCGCGGATCGAAGGGAAAATCCGGGGGATCGCCGGGCGCGACGTCGCCCGCGACGACGAGCAGGGTATCGTCCCAGGCTCCACGCCGCTTCAGCGCCGCGATCAGCTGCCCGAGGGCTGCGTCCTGCTTGGCGAGCGAGGCGTCACCGAGCGCGCGGATTCGCGTCCAATCCTCGTCCGAGAGGCGCTTGCCGCGTTTATGACGGTGACGAAGCGCCCCAATCACGATCCCGCCACGGCGTGGATCGACGATGCCCGCGTAATCGGGCGGGCGCAGGTGTTGCGCTTCCTCGCGGCTGGTGTCCCAGGGCGGGTGCGCGCCGCGCGCGTGCACGAGCGCAAACACCGGCGCGCTGCGACCCTCGTCCAGAATTTGCTCGATCCAGCGGCTCGCGCGCTGAATCGGCTCACTGCTGGGCAGATCTTTGACTGGCGAAATCGCCTCGAACACATCCCAGCCCTGGTCGAAGCCAAACGGCGCGAAAGTGCTGGGAACGCCGGTAAACATCGCGGTCCGGCCGCTCGCCTCCTTTACGATCTCGGACAGAACGTGGAGCTCGCTGGCAAGCTTCGAGTTCGTGTCGCTGAGCCCGTGCGCGTCCGGCGCCAGCCCCGTGAGCAGCGAGGCCATCACGGCAGCAGACACGCTGCTCGGCACGCGATGCGCGCTCCACGCGGTGCTCACGCGGCTGAGCTCACCGAGCGTTTTGAGGCCTCCAGTTGGACCCCAAGGCGGAAGTCGCGCGCGCTCGGAAGCGGCGAGCACTACCACCACGGCTAAGCGCGCCCTCGGCGTGGGCGGAGGAGCCTCGGCGTGGCGCACGATGACAGGGTCGCCGAAGGCCACGCGGCCACCGCGGGTCGCTTCCAGCGCGGAGAATTCGAGCCCCAGCAACGACCCGGAATACTGGGCCAGATCCAGCGCGATCGGCGTCCAAGTGGCGCCATCGCCGCCCGCGACCTTGCGCGTCTGCAGCACCACCGGCGGCTCGCCGTCGCGCAGCAAGCGAAGCTCAGCGACGCCCTTGCCGGAGCCGAATAAACCTACCGCCAGCTTGAGACGCGCGTCCGGCGATGGACGCAGCCAGCAGCGCACGGTGCTCGGCGCGCGCAGCACCAGGCTCTTCTTGGGCACGCGGTCGAGCGCGACATCGTCGACGATGTCCTTGCGCGTCGGCGCGGCGTAGCGAGCGGGCTCCGGATCGGGCTCGCCCACGCGCATCCAATCGACCTCGGCGAGTGGCGCCTTGTTCGAACGCGGAGCGCCCGAAAAGCGCAGAAGGACCCGATGCCGCCCGCGGCCGAGCGGGCTCGTGCCGGCCGGGCTGGCGAGCACGCGTGTTTCGTCGCCCGGAAGGCGCAGCGCCCCGAGCCGTAGGTCGTCGATCGCCAAATGCAGGTATTTGGCGGCCCCGCCGTGCACGCGCAAACTGAGCGAAGGCTTTTCCAACGGGCGATCGAGCCAAATGTCGAAAGCCAAGCTGGCGTTCTGTACGCGCTCGAAGGTCGCCCCTTCACGATCGATACTCGAGCCCTCGGCAAAGGCGGTGAACGAGAATTTGCGCCGCGCCTGCATGCCGGGCGTCCCGAAGTCCAGCAGCAAGCCTTGGTGCTCGACTTCACAGCCATCGAGGTTCGACAAGAACTCGTATTGCTCGGGGGGCGCAGGAATCGCGGGTGCCGGGGGCGCCGTCGCGGTCTCCGGCGCGCGAGTGGGTGGCGGGCTCTCGCGTGCAGACGACTTACATCCGAGCCACGCGAAAGCGAGGACGAGGCCGAGCCCCAGGCCCGTCGCGCGCGGAAATCGCATCACGGTCTCGGCGCGGCGCTGGGCTCGAGCTCGAGCCCAACTCGAATGCGACGGCCGGCTGTGAGCTCCACGAAGGTCGTGTGTTCCGCGTCAGCGCGAACAATCTTCACCTCGTGGCGCCCCGCCGCGACCGGAACCGAGCGCCCGGGTCCGCGTCCCACGAAGGTGCCGTCCACGTAGATTGAGTCGGACGCGGCCGTCGCGACTTCGAGCAACCCCCGTGAAGGCCCCGGATCGAAGCCCTGGGGCAGGTCCAAATTCTGTACGCTCATGGCCGGGCCGCTCGGAGCGACCGGGGCTGCGCTGCGTGCTGCGGCCAGAATGGCCGAAGGCGCGGGCGTCGGCTCGACCGGATCGTGCGGCGCGAGCGCGGGCGCTACGACCCAGAGCGAGAACGCGTAGGTGGCTCCAAAGGCGAGCAATGCCAGCACAATCGTGCGGCCGATGCCATCGCCCATGAGAGACGCAGCGGGGGGCGGCGCAGGAGTGGGCTCTGCCGAACGCGCCTTCTGCGCGGCCCTCGACACGCGTGCTGCGGGCGCCGTGCTGACCGGCGCGGGTGTCGGGGTTTTGACCGCGACTTTTTCAGCCGCCTTCCGCTTGAGTTCGGGCGCCGCAACGGGTGGGGGCTCGGTTTGGCTCTCACCCGAGAGCGCCTGTTCCAAGCGCAGCGAGCTCGAATCACGGGTCGCGTCCGTCGCTGGTTCGGCGACGGCGGCGGAGTCGGCTCGATTGACCAGGCCGGCCTCGAGTTGTGTGCTCGCGAGCGAGGCTGTGGGCGGCGAAGGCGCCATGCTCGTGCCGGTGCCGCGCTGAGTGGGCACGTCGGACTCGAGACGCGAGGCGAGTTTGGGATCAGGTCCCGGCGGGGTCGCGCTGGGCGCCGCGTCGACCGCGGAAACCAGGGTATCGCCGATGGCGGAGACCAGGGTGTCCCCGGGGCCGAACCCACCAGGCGCAGTGTTCGGAGCGGCCTCCAACGGCTCGGATGTCAGCGCCGTCGCCGGCACGGCAGCGGGCTTCGGCTCGGATTTGGGAGAAGCGGAGCGCTCAGTCTGGGGGAAGGCGGCGGGCGCTGGCGCACTCGCGCCTGACTCAGCCGTACTCGTCGGTGCTGAGGGCCGCACAGCCGCGTCGGCCGCCGCGGGTTCGCCGCCCCCCGCGGCCGCATCGGCCGCGACAGGCTCACCCGCTCCCGCGGTGGAGTGCTGGGGCTCTGGCTGGGAAGCGTCGGCCGCGACTTCCGCGCTCTCGGCTCCCTGGGACGCGGGGTTCGCGGGCGCGGGATCGGTCTTCACCGCCGTCGGTTGGACCAGGGTGCGTACGGTCACCTCGCTATTCGGCCCCCGCTCCTCGGCGAGCGCAGCGGCGAACACGTCTGCCATGCTCGGCGAGGCCCGCTCCGACGAAGGTGGAGGCATTCGCAACACCGGCCGAACGCCGACGCGCTGCGGACCTTCCGAGCGCGCCTCCGCCGTTGAACTCGGTGAAGGCGCGGCTAGGGTGGCCGTCGGTCCGAGCCCAGCGGGCGTGGCGTCGCGGCGAGGCGGCGCCGCGCGCGGAACCGGGTCATCGGCGGTCTCTTCGGCCAGGGCCGCGAACACCGAGTCCGCTTCCTCGGAGCTCGGAACCGGCGCCACGGGCGGCAGGGGACGCGAAGCGCTGGCCCCGCTCGGGGCGCTGGAGTCGAGCTGAAAGCTGAACCATCCGGGATCACCGCCGGCGGCTTCAGCGGCCGCGCCAGCGCTCTCGCGCTCGAGCGGCACGCTGCGTTCCTGCTCTGGGACCTGTAGCGCTGCGGTCGCCAAAGGACCGAGACCGGCTGGCGTGCCCACGGCTTCGGCGTCCGAAACCGCATTCGACGACACCCGCGTGTTCGACGGCGCCGAGCCCTCTGGGGCCGCCGGAGGCTCGGACCAGGCGCTATCGACCGGGGCAAATTCGCCTTGAATTGCGGCGCTCGGCTGCACGCTTGGCGCGGCCGTAGGTTGCACGGTTTCGGGCGCTGCCGGGTCGCGCTCGACCGCGCGCACTGCACCCCGACGCGCCATATCGGAGAGCACCGCTTCCAGCAGCCAAGCCGACGCTTCCCCGTTCAGGAGCAGGTCCTTCGGCGCCTCGCCCGCAGCAAGGCGCTCGATTAGACGGCGCGCATTCTCGGGCGTGCACTCGAGGTAACCCCGAACCGCGTCGAGCTCGAGCTCCACGCGCACCACGCGCGACAGCCGTTCCGCCGAGAGGGCGGCGAGCGCAGCTCGCGCGCGGCGCACCGGACCCTCGAACAATTCGGGCAGCGCGGCGTCGAATTCCGCGCGACAAGGCGTGGAATCCGGCTGCACGACGAAACGCCCGGCACTGACGCCGAGCAGCGCCGAAAGCATCGCCGGGCCGCGCTCGAAGCTGCCGTCCGCTGCGCTCCGCGTCAGCGAACGCAGCCGTCCAGCGCGCAAATGCGCTTCATAGAGGTACACCGCGTCGCGGATGGTGACGGTCGCGTCGGGGCACGACTGGCTCACCAGCTCGAGCACCAACCGTGGCGTCACTCCGTCCAGGCGCCCGCGGACCTCACCGCCGACTTTGAGCCGCTGCTCGATGCGCGCGCGGGGACGAAGCACTTCGCGGACGCGCTCGACCACGGTCGAAGCCGCGGCTTCCTTGCGCAAATAGCCGTCCGCGGCCGCGCCCAGCTCGCGCACGCGCTGCAGCAGGTCTTCCTTCCAGGAGAGCAAAATCACGGGCACGTCGCGCACGACCACGTCGCGCTTGATCTCGTGACACAGCGAAAACCCATCGCGGCGCGGCATGAGCACATCGCTCACCACCAAGTCAGGCCAATGCTCGAACACGCGTTCGAGCGCGCGCTCGCCGTCGTGAGCCTCGATCACGTGCGCGCCCACCGCCTTCAAGAGGCCGCTCAAGAACCAAACCACGGCTGGATCGTCGTCGGCCACGACGATGCGCCGACCTTTGAGCGCCACATCGTCGACCGCGCGCGCGTGGCGCACGCCGCGATCCCCGGCGCGACGCTCGTCATTCATCCACGGGGCGAGCGGAATCGCGCCTTCCGGGCCAAACGGCTGGAACCGTAGGTTCCCCGAGGAGCGAAGCGTCACCAGCTCGCGGACGCGCGCGACCGCGCCCCAGACCGCGCCGAGCACGTCCGCGCCGTCGCCGAAGTTCACGCGCGTGGATTGCCCACCGAGCTCGAGGCTCTCGACCAAGCCTTTTTTGACCTCGCTCGCGATGCGCTCGGCAAGCTCGTCCACGGTGAGCTCGCCGACTGGTTCGCGCGGAGCGCGCGGGCGGGCAGAAAGCTCACCAAGCTCGAGCAGGGTCCGGCGCAGCGTCTCCGGGCTCACCGGCTTCGACAGCACGCGGTCGGCGCCCGCGGCGACGTACACGTTCGCGGCGTCGGGCCCGGCGAAGTTGCCCACGACCACGATGGCGACGGGCCCCACCAGGGTGTCTCCGCGGAGCTGCTCGACCAGTTCTCGCGCCCCACGCGCCTCGGCATCGATGATTACCGCGTCCGGGGCAACACTACGCGCGAGCTCGCTCGTGCGCGTGGCGTCGTCACTGTGCTCGAGCTCGAAGCGCTCCCCGACTTCGGCGCGGAAGGCGTCGGCCAAGCTGAGCCCACCGAAAACCAGAATCGACACCGGTGGCGCGCGTCCGGCGAGCCCCGCGCTATCGGAGTCGCCTGCGCGCGGTGCCACCGCCATTCCGGAAACCAGCGAGGGCAGCAGGTCGAACGCCCGCGCCACCTCTTTGAGCACCAGCCCCTGGGCACCCTTCCTGAGCGTCCGTTCAGCCTCGGCGAGGACCTCCGCGACGCTGGCAAAGCCGAGCACTCGCGCGGCCGAGCCCAGGGCGTGCAGCCGGCGCAGCAGGCCATTCAAGCGCTCGCGATCCGCCGGAGCATCCGCGAGAGCAGCTAACCCAGCACGCAGCACCTCGAGCCGGCGCGGCAGGCTCGCGACGAACTCACCGCGCGCGCCGGTGAGCCGAGTTTCTTCGTCGTCGCGGGCGGCTGGGAGCCCGACCATGACTCGGGCACTACCACACTGCGCCAGGCGCGCCGAGATTTTCGCGCAGTCTGCTGAGCACGGCTTCACCGGCCTCGCGTGTGGACAAGCTCCCGCCGGCGTCCGGCGTGCATTCTCGCGCCTCCAGAGCCTCGGCCGAAGCCCGCTCGATGGCGGCGCGCTGGCCCTCGAAGCCGAGCTCCTCGAGCAGCAGCCCGACCGTGCGCAGCATGGCCAGCGGGTTGGCCAGACCCCGGCCCGCGAGCTCAGGCGCCGAGC
Source organism: Polyangiaceae bacterium (assembly GCA_035549735.1). Lineage (GTDB taxonomy): Bacteria > Myxococcota_A > Polyangia > Polyangiales > Polyangiaceae > PMG-095. The sequence goes on from DASZQI010000087.1 coordinate 62,160, forward strand.
CGTGCACCGGCTCGAACAGGCCTGGCACGCTGCCCCCTGGGTGCAGGCTCGCGCTCGGCGCCAATCCGAGCCCGCCCCCGAGCGCGGCCACCAAATCGGACACGATGTCGCCGAACAGGTTGCAGCTCACGATGACCTGGAAGCGCCCCGGATCGCGCACGAGCTCGTAGCACAGCGCGTCGATGTACAGGTGCTCGCTCGCGACGTCGTCGTACTCCTGCTTCAGCTCGCGAAACACGCGCTGCCAGAGTTCGTGTGCGTGCCTCAGCGCGTTCGACTTGTCCGCGAGACACAGGCGCTTGCGCTGGCGGCGCGCGTAGGCGAACGCGGCGCGCAAAATGCGCTCCACGCCCAGGCGGGTATTCACGTCTTCCTCGATCGCGATTTCCGCCGGGCTCCCGCGCCGAAGCTGGCCGCCGATACCGGCGTACAAACCCTCCGTATTTTCGCGAAAAACGACGATGTCGACGTCCGCGCAGCGTCGCCCAACGAGCGGCACCAGACGTTCGCAGAGCGCGCGCACCGGCCTCACGTTGGCGTACAGATCGAGTCCAAAACGCAAGCCGAACAGGATCGATCGCGCGTGCTCGTGCCCGGGGATACGCGGGTCGCCCAGAGCGCCGAGCAACACCGCTGCCGCTTCTCCGCGAATCTGCTCGAGCAGCTCTTCGCTCAAGCCTTCGCCGGTAGCCAACCAATGCTCCGCGCCGAGAGAGAGTGGCCACAACTCGATCGGTAGCCCGCGAGCGTCGCGATACCACTCGAGCAGTGCGCATCCGACCGCGGTCACCTCCGGCCCAATGCCGTCTCCCGGAATCAACGCGATGCGGCGAATTCCGGCCATTTCAGGCTCCAGCGGCGACCTCGAGCAACCGCTGCACGATGCCCGCGACGGCTTCCGGATCGGCCTCGTCGATGGCATCGAGCGCGCGCGGCGCCTCGACGATCGGTACGCCGGACATCTGACAGGCGTTCTCGAGCGTGTCGCGCGGCCCTTCCTCGAGTGTGGCGAGCGCCGCGCAACCCGGCAACGCGATCGCCCAGAGCGGGGCATACGCCTCCACCAGCGGTACCCCGAGCACATCGAGCTCCACCGCTTCGCCCAAACGCAGCGTTGCCAGCACGTGCGGGATCGGCGCGGTAGGCACCACCTCGGTCGGCATCACGGCCTCGGCGATACGCCCGAGCGACGCCATCACGCTCAACAACAAGCTCGGCGACGCGGCGATGGCGACCCGCGCCGAATCGCGAAATCCCGGCCTTGCAATGCGTTTCGTGAGCGCAGCTAGCACGCCCAAGCGGTCGGCGTCCGCTAGCTCGACGCGGCGCGTGCCGCCGGTGATGCGCCGCACGCTGCCGCCCGCGAGCAGCTCGGAGATCGACCGCAGCACGTCCAGGTCCAAGGCCGAGACCTCGTCGAGCAACTCCGGCAGCGTGCGCGGCGTGACCAGCATGTTCAGCACCATCGCGTCGACTTCCGGCGTGTCCGGGTGCGGCGGGGCGAGCGCGATCAAGGCGTCGTCGCCGAGCGAGAGCAGCGAGCGCAGCTCGCGCGCCTCGTCGATTTCGCGAATGCCGTCCATCAGCAGCGCGTTGGTGGGGGCGTGAATGCGGCGCAGGAACGAGCTGGCCACACCGCCCACGAACGAAAACGCGCCGTCACGCTCGCCCAGCAGCCGAAACAGCGCTTTTTTCCCCTCTAGGCGCCGGTACAGCGCGTCCAAAACTTCACCCGCGCCGAAGCGTACTTCGCCCGTTCCGAGCGGCGTTTGCAGCGTGAGCACGCCGCTGCGCTGGTTGGCACCGAGCAGCTGAATCAAGTCGACCACCGACACTTGCGCCAGATCGCCGCGGAAGTCGCTGGCCTCGGGCACCACGCTCGGCGTCCGTGACGGAAGGGCGTGCACGCGCCGCGCGATCAGCTCGAGGTCTTCACGCAACAGCGACTTCGCATCCACGCTCCCGCGGTGCTCCACCAAGCGAAAGCACGGCAGCGCGCTGAGCCCGGCCACCTCGCTGAACGCCTGCTCGAGCCCCCAATCGACCACCTCGGAAACCAGCACCACGTCGGGCAAACCCGCGCGTGCGCGCGCGATCGCGCTTTCGATCCCGTCCGCGATCCAAACCTCTAGGCCGCGCGCGCGCAGCTTGGAAGCCAGCGCGCCGAGCACGTCCACGTCGGGTTCGATGAGCAGCACGATACGCGCCATTAGTCGAGCAACCTGGTGCTGGTGGCCTCGCCCAGACGGGCCAAAACGATGTCCGCGAGCAGCGGGTCGGCCGCATGCACGGCGCGCACCAAACCGCCCTCGGATCGCCCAATCAGCACGTAACACACGTGCTGGGCGACGATCACCAGAACATCGGCGTTCTCGGCGCCGCGCAGGGAGCCCACCTCGATCACGTCCAAGCGAACCCCGTCGATGTCACGCGTGACCTCGGCGCGCACCGCGCCACCGATGCTGATCCCCGAGTGCTGAGTCGCGACCACCCGCACCTCACCACCGCGCGCCGCCTCGCGCACGGCCGAGAGCCCAACGCCGATTGCATCCATCGCCGGCAGTTCGATGTAGCGCGGCGCTTCGAGCTCCGGGCGCGCGCGTGTGGACTGCACCGCGACCCCGCCGAGCAGCGCGTCCAAGAGCTCCGCGAACGGCATGCGCGCCAGCCCGAACACCTCGACCACCGAGTGCGCGCAGGCGTCGGCGCGATGCTTGGCGACCCGCAACAACCGAGACAAATCCCCGCCGTCGTGCGGGAAGTTGGCGAGCCCCATGGCCACCTCGAACGGCCCCGCGACACTCAGCTGCTCGAGCACGCGTCGCCGGCAGGCCTGCGCTCCGAGCCCCCCGGTTTCCGGCAAAAGCAGGTAAAATTCGTTCGCGTCGACGCGCGACAGCACGTCGGTGTCTCGCACCGCGGCGAGCACGCGCTCCGCGGCGTCCACGGTTGGCTCGCGCGCGCTTTGCGAATCGACGCCGCGCGCCGTCTGCACCGCGATGGTCGCCAGCGCAAAACGGCGGCCGTGCCGGCGAGCCACGTCGATCTCGCGCCCAGCCACGTCGACGAAATAGGCGAACGTGTACGCGCTCGACTCGGGATCCTTCATCGCGCCGCGGCTCGACTGCTCACGCGCGCCGACCAGGGCGAGCGCCAGCGTCGCCGCCGAACTGGCCGCCGAATTCACCGCCTCGCTCTTGTTCGGCGATTCGATGAGCACGAGCCCGAGTTGCTCCCGGCGCAGCGCCAAGCGCACCACCTCCATGCGCTGCGCACTCGCGTAACGCAGCAGCTCGAGCTCGTCGCAGAACGCGGGCTCGCCGCTCTCCTCCCCGACTACCGCTGCTTTGAGCAGCTGCCGAGAAGCCTCATTTGCCAGCAAATAGACGAGCACGCGCGTGGCCGCGAGCCGTCGCTGAAACACCGCGGCCATGCGCTGCGCCGCCGCGCGCCGCGTGGGCGCGTCGGAAACCTCGGCCAAATCCGCCAAAAGCACGGCGATCGCGCGCTCCCCCGCCTGCCCTTCGGCAATGCGCGTCCGCTCCGCGAGCTCCGAGCGCCGCCGACGTACGTCGCCGAGCGCAGTGAGCACGTCGTCGCCGGAGAGCGGTAGCACCAACGTGCCATGGCTGCCGAGCGCGGCCGCTTGCACGCCGAGCTCCAACCGCTCCGGGCGCGTGACCGCGAGCACGGTCGTCCCCGGCGACAGCGCGCGCACGTGGTGAACCACCGCCAAACCCGCGTTCCCTCCGAGCGTCACGTCGACGAACGCGACGTCGGGCGCCTGCGCCGAGATCCGCGTTAGCCCCTCCGCCAGATTCGCGGCCACGCTCACCCGATCCCCGCTGTGCGCCAGCGTCCGGTTGAGCAACCCCACCGCGTCGGGATCGGCGATGATCGCGACCACGATCAGCTCGCCTTCCGAGCCAGGGAGCTCCGGTCGAGCGCTTTCGGTCCGCAGGCGGTCTGGGCGCGCGGACGAGGAGGGTTCGCGATCCTGCAATGCGCCTTTCACTCTAGCCCAACCGCCTGCAACGCACGCCCGAAAGCACCCCTGGCGTCCAGCCGCCAGCTCGGTCAACCTTGCCGCCGAATGCGCAGGCCGCTCTTGCTCAACGGTTTCATGGCTACCGGCAAGTCCTCGGTCGGACGCGCGCTGGCCAGCCGGGTGAACCACCCCTTCATCGACCTCGATGAGCGCATCGAGGTCCGCGCGGGGGCTTCGGTGTCCGAAATCTTCGCGCAACGCGGTGAAGCCGAGTTTCGAGCTCTCGAACGCGCCGAACTCGCGGACATCCTGGATAACCCCGGCCCGCGTCCGCCGGTCGTGGCAGTGGGCGGCGGAGCCCTCACCCGGCGCGACAGCCGCCTGGCGGCGCTCGATCGCGGAGTAGTGGTCACGCTCGAGGCGAGCGCCGAGGAAATCGCGCGCCGCACGAGCTCAAACGCCGACCGGCCCCTTCTGCGCGGACCGGATCCGGTCGAGCGCGCCCGGGAATTGCTGGCCCAACGGGCAGCGGGTTACGCCGAAGCCCACGCCCGGATCCCGACCGAGGGCCGCAGCATCGACGCGGTCGCAAGCGACGCGCTCGCCGCGTGGCAGCTCGACGCCATCGCGGTCGCCGCGGGTGAGCGCTCGTACGTGGTCGAGATCGGCGCGGGCATTCTGGCCTCGCGCTTGGCCGCGGCAGTGGGAAACCCCTCGCGCCTACTGCTGGTCAGCGACTCGAACGTTCTCAGACTCCACGGCGCTGCCACCCTTTCGCTGCTGTCGGCGCTCAACCCCGCGGTGGTCGAGCTCTCGCCGGGCGAGGAGCACAAACACATCGGCAGCGCGGAGCAAATCTGGCGCGCCGCCCTCGAGGCCTCCGCGGATCGCAAAGCCCGCGTGCTCGCCCTGGGCGGCGGCGTGGTGACCGACGTCGCAGGCTTCGCGGCCGCCAGCTACATGCGTGGCATCTCGTGGGTCGGCGCGCCCACCACCTTGCTGGCCATGGTCGATGCCTCGGTCGGGGGCAAAACCGGCGTGGATTTGCTCTCCGCGAAAAACGCCGTCGGCGCGTTCTGGCAGCCGAGCCGTGTGCTGTGCGACACCGACTTCTTGAAGACTGAAAGCGAGCGCGCCTTCCGCAGCGCGCTCGCCGAGGTCGTCAAAACCGCCCTGATCGGCGATCCCGACCTGTTGCAGCTGTTGGAAAGCGCCGCCGAACGCATCGCCGAGCGCCCTGCCGAGTTGCTGGTCGAATTGGTCAGGCGTTCGATTCGTGTCAAGGCGCGCATCGTCAGCGAGGACGAACGCGAGAGCGGCCGCCGAGCGCTCTTGAACCTTGGCCACACCGTCGGTCACGCGCTCGAAGCGGTGAGCGGCTATTCCAGGCTCACGCACGGCGAAGCGGTAAGCCTCGGACTGGTCGCGGCGCTGCGCATCGGAGTGGGCCTTGGCGTCACGCCGCCCGCGCTGGCTGAACGCGGTGAAGCGCTGCTCGCCCGGCTTGGGTTGCCCACCGACGTCGCCGCGGAGCCGCTCGAAGCCTCACTGCAGTTGATCGGGCACGACAAGAAGCGCGCTGGGAAAAATGTGCGCTTCATCGTCGCCAAAGACGCAGGCGTCGTGGACACACTCGATCTCGAGCTCTCGTCCCTACAGTCACTCACGCTGTCGCTGGCCAAGCGCTCAGCTTAAATAAGCGCCTTTCCCGGTCCGGCTGAAACGCTCCGGTTGCCACATTCTTGGCGAGTCTCGAACGCCGGGGCTAGACTTCCAGGCTGGAAAGCGCGCCGTGAACGATCGCGGCGGCGACCGAGGTTTCCGATGACTTGGCTGCGGAATTCCCTGTCCGTCCTTAGCATTGCCGCGCTGACCAGCCTGGCCGCGTCCGGCTGCGAAGAGAACGAGAGCATGCTCTTCATCAAGGGCGTGCTGGCAATCGAGACCACCAATTGCGTGGCCAAGCCTGAAAGCGGCGGGACACTCAAGGCGTTCGGCCGCGTCGACACGTCGCTCGCCAACGGCTACGTGGCCGCCTTGCTCGTCGGCAGCCAGCTCACCCAACGCGGCTCCCGTGAGCAATTGCGCACGGAGACCGCGCGCCTGACCCTCGAAGGCGCTGAAATCACGCTGAACGACGCCGCGGGCAACCCGCTCCCGATCGGAACCAACCCCTTCACCAGCTCGGGCACCGGTTTCGTAGATCCCGCTGGCGGCACCCAGCCCGGGTTTGGCGCTATTTTCGTGGAGGTCATTCCCGCGGGGATCATGCCAGATGTCGCGACGGCCCTCGGCGGCGGGGGCGTAGTGCAAGCGAAAATCCGGGTGTTCGGTACGACTTTGGGCGGTCAAGCCATCGAGTCCGGCGACTACACGTTCTCCGTGGAGGTCTGCAACGGCTGCCTCATTTCCTACCCCACCTCGGCCGATTCGAGCCAGCCCGGGCAGGACTTCGAATGCGGCATGGCAACGTCGACCTCCTCGACCGACACCATCTGCGCAATCGGCCAGGACCAAGTCACCCCGTGCACCCTCTGCTCGGGCGCGTCTGACGTTTGCCTCCACCCCTGCTCCAACTGCGCGGTGCGCGCGAACCCCGCGAACAGCGCGAGATGCATGAACTCGCCCATGCCGGAGTGCCCCTGAGCTCGCGAAACCAGCCCTTCGGGCGATGACAACCGCGCGGACGCTCGGCGCGGCGCTAGCCGCAGTCATCGGCACTATCAGCTTCGCAGAAGTCGCGCACGCGGCACCGCAGTGGAACACCGGGCTGGTCGCCTCGGGCTGCTTGCTCGGTGAGCGCGACGCGGCCTTCGAGCGCGTCGCGTTCTGCGGTCAGGCACGGGGCGACGTCCTATTTCTTCGTCAACGCGTCACCGACTTTGGCCTGGGTCCTTATCTTGCGGTCGGCACCGCCGCGTTCGACGACCTCCGCGTGTCGCTCGGCGCGAGCGCGCTGCTCCCCGTCATCGACGACTTTCCGGTAGTGCTCTCGCTCGGAATGCTCGGCCGTGAGCACGGCGACCTCGGCGTGTCGACTTCGGCCTTCTGGGGCTTGCGCAGCTACAATTTCCACGCGGGATACAACCTGGCGTTCGGCATTTCGCTGTCCGCCGAACGCACGTTCGGCGCCGAAGCTTCCAATGCGCTCTCGCTTGGGCTTCAAGCGGACGGCTTCGTGCTGGCGCTGCCCTTCTTACTGATCGCCGGCGCGCTACAGTGACCGTCCTGCTCAGGTCTCTTGAGAACTGAGCTCGGCACCCGATTGCAGCGCTGGCGGCGCTGGAGTCGGCTCCTCGAGCACCGCGTCGATGCGCTGCAACAAGCCGCGCAGCATCTGCTTCGAGCGCTCCTCGGCGCTGCGCCGCAACGCGCGCTCTTCTTCCAGATCGTGGGCCAACGCGATCGCCGCGAGCACCAGCGCTTGCGCGGAGACCTGACGCCCTGGGCCAGTGAGCGCCCGCAAGCGCGCGTCTACGATCCCTGCCAAGCGCTGCAAGTCAGCTTCATCGGCCGACGCAAGCACGCGGTAGCTTTGACCGCCGACTCGTAGTTCGACCGGAGTACCCATGTGCGTTGCGAGTCGTACGCTAGCATCCTGGCCCGGCCATGGAAATGACCAGTTGGCGGCCGCCAACGATTAATTCGAACCC
>DASZQI010000088.1:0-7230 GCA_035549735.1 Polyangiaceae bacterium
GCGGTCGGTTCGAGGTCGCCGACCACGAAGGTTTCCCCCCGCACTTTTCTGCTCGCCAGAATCAGCGCAGCCAGGTCCTCGACGTGAATGCGTGAAAGTGTGTGCGAGCCATCGCCCGGAATGCGGTGGTCGCCGCGCAGCAACCGACAGTGCAGGCCCCGCTCTTTGCCGTAGATCGCAGGTGAGCGCAGGATCGTCGCGCCGAAAGGGCGATAGGCGTTTTCACCGGCGAGCAAGCGCTGGCTGCGCGCGTTCAGCGGCTCCGGGAGCGGCGTGGAGTCGTCGATGATGCCGGTGCGGTCTCCGTACACGCCAGTGCTGGAGACGTAAGTAATTGCGGCCGCGCCCGAAAGCGCCCCAGCGATGCGCGCATCGGTCACGTCGTCCGGGGGAAAGGCCACGACCACGTGCGTGTCCGCAGCAACGTGCGCCGCGACGCTCGCGTCGAGCTCAGGCGCTACCAACGCTGGAATGCCTTCGGCCATGAGCTTCTCTGCATTCGAGGCGCTGCGCACGCTGCCGAGCACGCTGAGGCCGTGAGCTTGCGCGAGCCGCGCCACCGCACTGCCGGTGTAGCCACAGCCCAAAATCAAGACACGCGGGGCGCTGCTCGCAGCGTCAACCACGGCGTGCCTCCGCCGGGATCTGACCGGTAAAACAGGTGATGGTGTGCGGTTCGTGCGGGCCCGAGAGTCGCGCGAGCAGCGGGTTTTCCGCCGTTCCGCGGGCTAGCCCCTCGCTCGCCAACCAGTGCGGCGCAACGCCCGGCGAAAGCTCGTGCAGACCGCTCTGGAAGTAGCCAATCACGAAAGTGTGCCCGGCAACGCGGGCGCCGGAATAGTCGGCAAGGGCCGCTGCAAAATCTTGCCCGGGCTGGGCGCCGAGCGTTTCGCAAGTACGAAACCAAATCAAAGCATCCTGGGTCAGTCGCTCGCGCACGGCATCGAGTTTAGGCCGCAAGGGATGGTGCGGCTGCAAAGTAGCGCGGTCCAGCGTCTCGCGATCGAGGAACACGCGGCCCCATTTGCCATGCCCCCAGTATTGAACCTCGGCGATTGGCCGCTGCCCATCATAGTGAGCGAGCCAATCCAAGGCGCTCGCCAGGCTCGAAGCCCCAAACGCAGCGTGAACGCGGCCAAGCGCACGGTAGAGTGGGCCGCCCAAAGTCCAGCTGAGCCCGAGCCCGAGCGGTTTTTTGAAGCGCTGCGTGGCATCGTAAACGACCAGGCGCAGCGCCTCAGTCATGCCCAACCCGATAGCGCAGCTGAACCAAGCCCGTTGGCCACGAGCGGCTCTCGCTCAGTGAAAGTCGCTGTTCGCGAGCGACGCCGCCGAACAGCGGAATTCCCGCGCCGAGCAGCACCGGAACCACCGAAAGCACCAGATCGTCCACGAGCTCTGCTTCGAGAAAGCTGCGGATTAGCTGCCCGCCGTCGATATACAGGCGCCGCGCCCCCTCGCGCGCCAAGCGTTCAACCAGCTCGAGCGGCGTGCCTGTGAAGAACTCCTCGGTTCGCCGCTGCGCCGCTGGCGGACGATGAGTGACGACCACGCAGCGCTTGTCACCGTAGGGCCAGTCTTCGAAGCCGAGCACGGTGTCGTAGGTGCCTCGTCCAATCACCAGCGTATCGACCGAGTCGAAAAATTCCTTGTAGCCATAGTCCTCGCCCTCCAGCTGAACCGCCGACAGCCAGTCAATTGCTCCATTCTCGCGAGCGATGAAGCCGTCCGCGCTGACGGCAATGAACACCGAGCCGCGGGGTCGTGACGCGCGTGCAGTTTCCGTGGGCATGAGCGCTTCCAGGATAGCTCGAGCGAATCGACGAGCTAAGTGAGGCAACTGTGAGCCGAAAAACCGCCGAAAGGACTCGTGCGGTAGATTTTCGCACCCCCCGTGAAGCAGGCTCACAACCCTCGACCTGCGCCCTCTAGCCGCTCTATCGTGCGCCGCATGCGAAAGATCGTGCAGCGAAGCCTGGGTGTTCTCGCGACCTCTTTGCTCGTCGTGGTCGGTTGCGGGGACGACGACGACAGCAGTCCGAACAACACTGGCGGTACCGACAGCGGCGGCGCGAGTAGCGGCGGCGCCCGCACTGGCGGCACCAGCGCCAAGGGCGGCAGCGGTGGCGCCAGCACCGGCGGTCGCTCCGGCGGAACGACCTCGGGCGGCGCGGGCGGCGCTGTGGATTCCACTGAATGCGAAGTGATCGGCGAGCTCTGTCACGAGGTCGACGACAAGGACGGACCGCTGCACGAGTGCCACGAAGTCGGGCACGTCGGTGATGCCGTAGTTTGCCACCAGCGATTTGCCGGGTGCGTGACCGCCTGCGTCGACGCAGCCGAAGCGGGCGAAGGCAACGGCGGAGCGGGCGGTGGAATCAGCGTCGGTGGTGCGGGTGGCAGCGGCGGCGCTGGAGATGGCCAATCGCCCTACTGCGTCGCGCTCGGTGAGCTCTGCCACCCCGTCGCAAAAATCAGCGCCGCGCTCGAGGAATGCCACGAAGTCGGCCATATCGGCGATGCGCCGGTCTGCGAAATGCGCTTCGACGAGTGCGCCACGGCGTGCCTCGCGGCGCGCGAAGCCGGCGAAGGCGGCGGCAACGGCGGCGCGGGCGGCATGAGCGCGGGCGGCAGCGGCGGCATGACCGCGGGCGGCGGGGGCGCGGGCGGCAACGGCTAGCTCCAGGCGCTTCGCTTGACTGTGCGGCAGCGGCGCCGGCTGCCCCGTGGCCGTAACGACGCTCACCCGAGCAGCGACGCTTCGCGATCAGCGTCTGCAGTCCGCGTACCGCTGAATGAACTGCAAAAAACTCTGGTACGCCGGATCACTGGTGTCGTCGAACTTATCGTGGCCACCGTGCTCGACGCCGCCGGCCGCGATCGCGAGCGGCTTGAGCAGCAGCAAGCTCTGCGTCGGATCCTCGAGATTCAAATAGTCTCCACTCGTGATGGTTCGATAGCTCGCGAGCGAAGACTCCGCGCAGTTGCCCTCGACGCGAATCCAGCGCGGCGCGCGCGCGTCCGCCTTCTTCTGATCGCTGAAGTGGCAAGGAAAGCAGCGCGCGCGCCAGGCGTACACGTCGTCGTAAAAGAGCTGCTCGAGCGCCCTGTCGCTGCAATCCGGCTCACCCATGATCTCGGGAGGCGGCATATTCGGCGCAGGCGGAGTTTCGCACTTCTCAGCGGCGCCGGGGGTGCCGCAGCTCGCGCCTGCGCACGCGCTCGGGCAGGCGGCGCTCGCCGCAATCCATTGCAGAAACCCCTCATATTCGGCCTGAATGACCGCGTCGGTGATCAACTCGCTGTCCGGCGTCGCACGCTGAATCCAGGTCAGAATCTTGCTGTCCGGAGGTGACGCGGGATCGACCAGGCCGTCTTGCACCAGACACGCCATGGTCTCGCAGGGCGTGCTGCGCACGAAGGCGGAAAGATCCACCCCCGAGAGGTGGCATTGGTTGCAGGTTTTTGGGGTGTCTTGGTTGAGCAGCGGCTCGATACGATCGTGATAGATGTCGGTCGGCGGGCTCTCGCAGCTTTCCGCGCCGTCGTTCGGATGGGAACGCGAGCTTGGCGAGCAGTTCAACCCGAGCCCGAGCCCAAGTACCGTGGAGAGCACTGGCGGCCAATATCCGGCGATTTTCGGCTGAACTCGCTCTAGACCCATACAAAAGGCTCCGCTACGGGCGGGACGTGCACTTCGAGTATGAGCCCGCGAGCGCCCGTTTCAAGATCGCTCAGGTCAACCCAATACAGTGACCTCGCGAGTCGCCGATTACTCAAAAATCGCGGTGGTGCTGCGCGCTTGACGTCGCGTCGCGCGCACCGTTAAAGCACTCGGCGGCGGGGTTGAAGAAAATTATCTCGAGAGGTGTCCCGATGGTTCCGAGCTCGATCTCCGATTCTGGATTGGCGCTTTTCGCGCTGCTCTCTTCGTTCTCGCTGGCCGCATGCGGCCCAGCCGCCTCGCCCCCTGCGGCAGCGCCCGCGCCTGCGGCAGCTACGCCGGCGGCGGCCGAGCCCACCTTCACCCCGCTCTTCAACGGCAAAGATCTTTCCGGCTGGGTGCAGGTGCTCGATTCGAAGTGGGTCGTCGAAAACGGCGCGCTCGTCGGTCGACAAGACCCTGCCGGTCGCCGCGAGGGCGAAAGCTGGCTCATCACCGAGAAGGACTACGGCGACTTCATCCTGAAGCTCAAGTTCCGGATCACGCAGGGCGGCAACAGCGGCGTGTTCTTGCGCGACCCACTCTCGCGCGCCGAGCGCGTTGCCGCTGCGGACGGCGGCAAGGGCCCGTGGGAAGCGGGTTACGAAGTCAACATCAACAACGACGAGCCCGTTTACCCGACCGGCTCGGTGTGGGACGCCGCCAAAGGCACCCCCAAGCTCCAAAAAGAAAACGACTGGAACGACGTCTACGTGAAGATTCAGGGCCAAAAGATCTCGACCTCGATCAATGGCCAAGTCGCGCTCGACAACGCCGAACTCCCTGCGCGCTCCGCGCGTGGCGGCATCGGCTTCCAGCGCCACGGCACCCCCAAATACAAGGACACCGTGATCGAGTTTCGGGACATCGAGCTAGCCGAGCTCTGAGTGTTTGGGGGCTGCCCCGCGGCAGCTCTCTTGCAAAGGCTGGTTCGCGACCAAAGGCCACGCTCGGCGGCAGCGCGTCGCTTGCTCAAGCCATCTCCTGCTAGGTTCGCCGCGCGTGGTTCGTCACCCTCACCGAATGACCAGCGCGCGGCGAGCTCGCGCGGCGCGCACTTCGCTCCGCTTCGCATGCGCGGCGATCCTGTTCGCGACTTCGGCCCTCGCGCGTCGCGGTGTTCGCCCGCTGTTCGAGCCCACCGATCTCGAGCTCGAAGATCCGGGTTCGGCCGAACTCGATCTCCAGCTCGGCGTGATTCGCAGCCCCGGCCCCTTTCGTTTGGTCATTCCCGACTTCGAGCTCGACCTCGGACTTTTGAAAAACCTCGAGCTCGATGTCGATGGCGCCTATGCCATCGAAGGTCCCGCCGAGGGGCCTTTCTCATTGGATCACGCGGCGCCGGACAACCTGTGGCCCTCGCTCAAGCTCGGCCTCGTCGCCTGGTCGAATCACGACGAGTCGCGCATCTTCGCGCTCGGCACGCAGCTCGGCCCCAAGCTCCCCATGGCATCGGAAGCACACGGCGTCGGAGTCGAAGGCCTCGCACTGCTCGGGCTCAGTCTGCCCAAAACTCATTTCGTGCTGAGCTCCGGCGCTTTCGTGGACCCGGCACCGGACGCCGCGAGCACGCGCCTCGTGGGGCTCGAGGCTGGCCTCGACTTTGCGCGCGAGCTCGACGACCGAGCGCGCTACTCGCTCACGGGCGAGGTCTCCGGCGTTCACTTCACCAGCGGTGCGCCGGACCAGCTGCTCGGGACCGTGGGCGCCAGTGTCGCGCCCAGCGACGCAATCGAGCTCTCGGTGGTGGCTTTGGGCGGGCTGCTTGCAGGGAGTGACCGCTACGGCTTCCTGCTGGGCGTCTCACCGCACTTTCGTGTATGGTGAGTGTCGCAGCCCGCCGGCCGGCGGGTCGACCGTGGACGTTCGGGCAGGTTAGCTTTGACGGCGCGGCAAGAAGCACCTACGTCTGGCGTCTGGCCCGGGAGCACGGTGCGACGGGTTGGCATCGAAAGCCCGAGCGCACTCGAGGCGAAGGACTGTTATGAAGAAACTGACCGATTTCGTCGTTTTCAATGATCGGAAGCTAGGCCGGCGTTACGCCAATTCGCCGATCCCGATGAGCGTCCTGTACGAGTCGTACCTAGACGGCGACATCGATATTCCGGGAGACATTTACGAACTGCTCGACGAACGCAACCGCTTCGTCAAGTACACGCTGACCCCCGCGCACTTCAAATGGGCGCTCACCAACTTCCTTCCGGAAGTGGCAGTGCACAGCAAGAGCCAGGACAAGCGCATCGTTCGCGAGCACTACGATCGCGGCAACGACTTCTTCGGCTGGTTTTTGGGCGAGCGCATGGTTTACACCAGCGGCTTCTTCAACAACCGCAATGAAACTCTGGAGCAGGCGCAAGACAACAAGATGCACCTCGTGTGTCAGAAGCTGCGCCTCAAGCCGGGCGAGAAGCTGCTCGACATCGGCTGCGGCTGGGGCACCCTCGCCCGCCACGCTGCCAAGTACTACGGCGTCGACGCCACCGGCGTCACCATCTCCGAGAACCAGACCGAGTTCGGCAACCGCCGCATCAAGGAGTGGGGCCTCGAAGACCGCGCGCGCATCCTGTGCTGCGACTACCGCGACATCCCCTTCCAGAAGTACGACAAGATCGTCAGCCTGGAGATGGTCGAGCACGTCGGCGTCAAGAACCTCAAAACCCAGTTCTTTTCCTGGGTAAAGGACCTGCTGAAGGACGACGGCCTGTTCCTTCTCCAGTGGACCGGCCTACGCCGTGAGCTCAAGAGCGAGACCCTGATTTGGGGCCTTTTCATGTCCAAGTACATCTTCCCCGGCGCTGATGCGAGCCTGCCCCCGGCCGGCATGCTCAAGCCTGCCGAAGAAGTGGGCTGGGAGACCTTCACCGTCGAAAACGTCAGCCAGCACTACGGCTGGACCATCCGCCAGTGGCACGACAACTGGCTCTCCAACAAAGCCGAAGTCATTGCCGCCTATGGCGAGCGTTGGTTCCGCCTCTGGCACATCTTCCTCGCCTGGTCGACCAAGATTGCCGACCAGGGCAACGCCTCCTGCTACCAAGTCGTCTTCAACAAGAACATCGACGCCTTCGACCGCACCCGCCACATCCTCGACCGCGGCCCCGTCCACGGCGTCCGCGCGAGCACCCTCGAAGCCCCCCGCCAGCAAAACGGCAACGGCGCGTACGCAGCCGAGTAAGCAGAACCGACTCTTCGCGCAAATACGAAGAGCCGAACAGATCGCCCTGAGGTTCGCCATGAGGACCTCGGGGCGATTGCGTTTGGGAGACACGAGCGCTGCCGTGCACGCCAGCCCGGTGCACACCAAAGCGGTGCGCCAGCGCGGTGCACACCAGAAGCTGGAGTCTGCCCGCTTCGCCGTGCTGCGCTGGGCCACGTCGCGCTGGGCCACGTCGCGCTGGGCCACGTCGCGTTGGGCCGCGTCGCGCTGGGCCGCGTCGCGCTGGCCGCGTCGCGCTGGGCCGCGTCGCGCTGGGCCGCGTCGCGCCGCGCTGGCGCCCCTGGGCCGCGTCGCGCTGGCCGCGTCGCGC
>DASZQI010000089.1:0-6515 GCA_035549735.1 Polyangiaceae bacterium
ACGTCAAGTTCAAAGCCCGAGGCCTTCCCTTGAAGCACGCACGGTGAGAACCCGTCGTCACGAGTCAAATCAAGATCCGGATCGAGCGTGAGAGCCACGCCAGCTTGATCGATGGCCGCCTGCCAACTCTGCCTGTCCGGCAGAGCGTCCAGAAACGTGTAGAGGTCGAGGGACATGGTCTGCTCCCTGCTGAACTAGGGTCAATGCACGAACTGCCGAACCACGGGACAATCTCACGTTTCGCCCCCACCTGGCAGCCCTTCAATTGTCATGATCCACACCCGCAAAACTCCTCGCAGGCGCTCGATCGACGCCGGAGGCAGCCCGAGCGCCTCGACCGACGAGAACGACGGCGTCTCGTCGACCTGACTCCGCACCTCGACGTTGAACCCCATACGGCCAAGGAAGGCAGCGAGCTCGTCAGCATGCTCGAAAGCCGAAGCATCGATCTGACGCTGCGTAACCCCGGTGATTGCCTCCCGCAGTCGCACCCGCTCCGGCGGCAGATCCTTCGCCTCCGCCCTGAACGTGAAATCGGGCGTGATCCACGAGCCCCCAGCAAACTCCCCGAGTAGCCGTCGAACATTCGTCGCGAGCTGCTCGGTTTGCTCCTTCGACAGGTACATGATCAGCCCTTCGCACAACACCGCCAGCGTCTGACTCCGATCGAGGCTCGCCGCAGCAGAACGCACCGCGTCGAAATCCAAAGCATCTGCGGCGGTCACCACGTGCTGCGCGCTCCGCGGAATCGCGTGATGCTGCCGAACCTCTTCGAGCAGACCGAGCTTCGTCTCGACCACGAGCGGCAGATCGGTCTCCACGTACCGCATTGCACCGCTGCGACTGAGATCGAGCCCACGAAGCGAGTACCCGCTCGCCAGTTCGAGCACCTGAGACGTGCCGGACTGGAGGATCAGCTGAGTGATGCTCTTGTACCGGGCCTCGAACATCGGGGCGTAAAAGGTGAGCTTGTCGCGCTCCAACCCGTGCTCCCGCAGAATCTGCTCGAAAGCCGCCTCGGCGCCGATTCGCTTCGCCACCTCGCGAGCGAACGGGATATCCGAAAACTCGCGATAATAAGCGGCGATCTTCGCTGTCACGCTGATGAGGGACGAGTCCGCAGGCATGTCGCGAGCATAGCTCAGCGCGAGCCCTTCCTCAGCGTGCTGTCTGCAGCACTCAATCGCCCAACGTGCGTTGGAACGAAATGAACCGCTCCGCGGGGTCGACGACCTTGGTCGCCCTGAAAAGCTTCACTTTGTCATCGGGCTCGAAAAACGCTTCGCAGCCCCTGAACGGGTTCACCATGAACAGCTTGCTACGAGTAGCGGGCGCCCCCTCGAACTCGAGCACGTCGGTCACCGGATGCAGCGCGCACTTTCCTAGAAAAGGATGGATAGTGATACCAACAGGCTCGGGGCGCGTGTCCAAACACTCCGCCATGGGCCACCATGCGTGCAAGCGATCTCCGGTGCAGTCCGCGGATTGGTACAACACCTCGTGATCCACCAACCGTACGAAGGTAGAGGGAACGCAGCCCCACGTTCCGTTCGCAAACAGGCGCGGCTCGCACGAGTGGCCGCTCGCCGCTTCGACGAAAGAATTGCCCGGAACCGGCAGGAGCGGCACGTTGTCGACGCCGTAAAAAGACATCCGCAGCGAGCCGGTGCCGACTTGAATCACCTCGAGTTTCGGCAGCGAAGCGACATCAATCGGATTCCCTTGAACGTACGCCGTACGAACCTCGGGTGCCGAGCCATCACAGGCCCCGTCTGTTTGTTGGTAGACTCGCGTGCGGCGAGTGCCCGCGACCTGCCAGAGCCCGAGAATGGAAGTCGTGCTTTTGCAGCCGTCGTAGTCCGACTGGCTAGCCAAAAAAGCCGTGCTGACAGACCCTTTGCAGACGGAACTTTCGAACCCAACACGCTGGCTGCAGGCGGCATCGGCGAAAGTATCCTGGAGCTCCAGCCACCCCGGCACGCAAGCATGCGAAGCTTCATCGGTACCAAGACCGAAGCAGGGGGCCTTTCGTACCGGGTCGTAAAACCCCACCACCTCCGAGGACCCGTCCGCGCCTTCGCGAACCCAAGCGCCTAGGCTGGGCAGGCGCGGCCGGCTCACGCGCTTCACGGCCACGAAAGTTTCGAGCGGAACTTTTTCGAGCGGCCACACCGTGCCGGTCACCGAAGTCGGCACGCACTCATCGGCGGCGTTGCTATAGAGCTGAGTGCTCGCGGCCACGGGGCTCCCGAGCCGATACGGCGTGCCACCGCACCCCCAACTGGTGTCAATCTCCGGGACGTTGACGTAGTGAAAAGGCACTGAGTCTGCCGCGTCACAGGTCTGATTGCTGCCAACCAACGCCGGCTTGGTGCACGCCGCGTCCAAGTAGTAGTGGCTATCGCTGACACTTTCGGGAAAGCATCGCTCGACGCCATCCGTGCCCAGTCGAAACGCACACCGCTCGCCCAACTCGACATCGTACCAACTGTATTCACCGGTGCCGTCCAGCACCTCGAGGCCTCCGCCGCGCAGCACTCTCGGCTTCAAGCGAGTGCCCGCCTGAAAGTAAGACGGAGCGATCACGCCCGGCGCGATCCCGCCCGATGCGCCCGCCGCGCCCGCTTCACCGCCTGCGCCTCCGCCCGCTTCCCCGCTGCTGCCAGCCTCCGACGCGCCGCCCGACGCGCTCACCTCGCCCCCCGTGCCCACGGCCGCACCACTGCCGGCGCCGGATCCCGAAGCCGGGCCCCCACTCGCGCCGCTTCGGCCCCCGTCGTGCGCCGCACCACCGCTCGAGGTGCCCGAAGCCGCACCCCCTTCCAATCCTCCGCCATCGGAATGTCCAGCAGCCGATCCCGCGAAGCCCCCCGTTTTCCCCGCTCCAGGCGACGGATTTTTCGACGTTTCGCCACAAGCGTTCAGCGCCCCGCTCGACGCGACGACCCAGAGCACCAAGCCATACCTCGCGACTCTCGCATCTAACACCAAACGCCTCACTCTTCTTCGCTCCGTCGCCACCCGAAAACTCCCGAACCAGCCCGCATCAAAGCCAACCCATTACTTGTTGCGCCCCCCCCTCGAACCGGAACACATTTCTTCCAAAACCACCGCGCCCCCGCCCTTTCGCGCGCCCCCCGCCCAAAGCGCCCCTCAAAATCGGGGCTGCCCCCCAGCAGCACTTCATGCACCAGTTCTGCCCATCGCTGGGCAACGCGGTTCGGCAGAACGTCTCTGGCTGGCCCCGTGAGCGACGCGCAACCGCGCGTGGTCACTTCGACGTGCTGGTTCGAAAAAGCTGCAACGCGCGTCGGCCGTTAAACCACGTCGCCTCGAATCGCGGCTCATGCCCCTCGTACACGGCATCCTGCACCAGTCCCTGGCAATCCTTGAACGAAACGGGCTGCCAGTCCTCATCCACGATGACCAAGCTCGGATCTCGATCAAGCGCAGCGAACATCTCGTTCCAAAGACGAATCCAGCGCTCCTCGATGTCGGGTCCACGTGTCACGCTTTAGGCGAACCTAGCGGTGTTGGACGAGCGACTGGCACTCGGTGCGCTTGCACTGGTCGCTCAGCACTGGGGTTTCGGAATCTTGTCACGCCTTTGTGTCGGCCCGAACGTAGCAGGCTCAAGCTGCGTGGTCCCGAGCCAAGCGAGGGCGAGGTTTGCTTCAAGGCGAAGTTGTTTGGCGGCCGTTTAGCCGCGCTTTCCGGTAGTATAGAGGTGCTCGCCAGCCAACGGAGTAGAGGAACATCGTAGGGACCTGCAACCAACAAGCACGACAAGTGAGGCAAAATACGCAGCGAGCGGCGCGTAGCGCAAATCAATAAATTCTCGACATCACAACGCAGAGGATCAGGTACCCGGCAATTGCGACGAAAAGGCATCGCGTGAAGGAAACTGCTGGGATGTCAGGTTCGCATCGATATCGACGAAAAAGCGGACGTAGCGCAAGCGTGAGCCTGATCTTGAGCCGTTGTTCCCAATCCCCCGGTCGCAAGATCCCAAGTGGCAACCTGAGGATGTCAACCGACCAATCGTCCCGAAACAAGGCCATTGCCCCAATGGATCCGATCCCCCAGGAAGGGATGATAGGCCGAATCCACCGCCTGCGGCCCAGTGATCGGTTAACGATTCGGATTGCCTGTCGGAGATCTCGTGTACCAGATGCAAACAACAGGATTTTCTCCGGGGCGACCACTCGAACAGCGTGTTCCAGCTCCCAAAGTACTCCACTCGTGCGCCCGACGCGCAAAACGACAAGCCTGCACCGGCGCATTGCTTCGTCGATGCTTACTCGCCAGGTGTCAGCGTCGTAGTAGATCCGTTGGGCACCCAAGTGGGGCAACCCTTCTCCTGGACGACCTACTGCGACTACGTGGCCCAACGTTGCCAGTGCTGACACGAGTTGCTCCTCCTCTGTGACAGCACCGTGCAATTTGCTGGCGATTTCGTCAGCAGCAAACGATCGTAGGAAAAGGACCTGAAAGTCTGACGGGAGGGGCGGAGAGAGTCCTGCTGCTTGCCGGCGCCGGGCTAGCTCCCACTTCCAAAGATGCCTGTGCCCGACGACCCACCCCATCGGCACCAATGCAGCCAAGGGCACAAATAGAATCGCGGCGGCGTCTAAGCCGAGATTGATGAATCCGGCGCATACCAGTGCCAGCGTGAACGCCAAGACCACCAGCGGCAGAAACCACTGCAGCCATAACGGATATTGATCCGTGTTTGGCGTCTCGACTGCTTGGGTCGGAGAGTCGGCTTCAACCGACCTGACCCAAACAATAATGCACGCGACGGTCGTTCCGACCGTGGCTGCGAATAACAGAATGCCTGCTCGGCCCAGATGAAACCCGGTGCCGCCGTAGCCGAGGGCAAAGCTGACTAGTGCCGCTAGCCTGCCGAGGGGATCCGTCAGTCGTCGCATTGCGTCACCAAGAGCACGTCTGGCCAACGTAGCATCTCGCGCACGCTGAGCCTCTGCTGGCGCCGCAATCCGAGAATCTCACGAAGGTCCGATGGCTGAAGATCAAGGGAATGAATCCGGCACTGGCAGCAAACGCCGCCGACGCCAGTTCAGTGCCGTGGCGAAGCGTCGACTGCTGGACGAGACGGAGAAGCCGGGCGAGAGCGTTCGACGGTGGCGCGGCGCTATAGCTTGAGCCCGAGCCTGCTCTTCGCTTGGCGCAAAGCGATGGAAGCCGGCGCAGCGACAGGGTTGCGCGCGGAGGCGCCGCTGGTGCCGGAGTCCGAGGTGAAACAGCTCAAGGCCCAGATTCGGGAGGGTTTCGTCGGCGTTCAACACCCAGTTGAGCGGCAGTCGTTCATGAGCGATTAGCGAAGGCCTAGTGAACGTTGACGTGAACAAGAGTATCTAGGATTTGGCCCACGGAACGCCTCGCTGCACTTCGTCAAAGGAGAACTCCTTGGGGGGAGATGCCCAACGTTGGCGGTTTTCCACAAGAGAGGAGGGCGTACGGGTAGAAACTGTAAAGAAGTCAGCATCGAAGGGCCTGAGACCTAAGCGCTGCAGGTAGTCGATCAGTAGTTGACGGTCGAAGCAGTCCTTCTTTCGTTTCGCGGTGTAGCGCTCCAGGCGTTCAAACGGAAAGGGCTGTCCGGAAGTTTCGAAGGTCCAGCGGCCACCGTCGTTCGCGCAGGCTACAGAACGAAGGTATCCCAGAGGTAGGGAACCGCCGAGAGATTCTGGCGCATAGACTTCCCAGATGGTGGCTGGCCAGTGCGCTCGTTCGGTAGTTGAGCAGACGCGCATGGCGCGGACTTGGAGGTGTTGAGCAAGGTGGGACATGACGGGGAAGGGGTCTGAACCGAGCAGGCCGCTTGCAAAGTAGGCAGTCCATGCAGACTTTGTCGGCACAAACGCGGCTCTCCGCAACTCAGCCGAAAGGGGCGCCAACGCCGTGAACGTGCTCTCAAGCGACGTTCTAGTAGACTCGATCGGCGCCCTGCCGATCGCCGCCTGCCATTCGAGGAAGGCAGCGACGACGTTGGTGGTCGGAGCCTCGATCAGCCCGAAGTCAGACGTGGCTGGGTACCAGGCATCTAAAAAGTTCCCCATCGCGACCTTTGCTGTCCGCCCAACGTAGCAGTGTTAACCCGCGAAAGCCCGAGCGCAGCGAGGGTTTCGTCAGATTCAACCCCGAGTTGGGCAGCTGCGTTCAACGCGACCGCTTAAAGCAGCATCAGCGACAGCTGAGGATACGGTGCAGCGAAGCGCTTGATGTCCTTGGCATCTCCGGTCGCAATGACCGCCGCATCAAACTCAAGAGCAGTAGCGACGACGAAAGCATCAATGGCGTGCGCGGAAGACAAGCGGGCCCTGGCGAGCAGGGCGCCAGCAGTCTGAGCCATTTCGCGAGTTAGGTCGGCAACGCCGATGGCCTCGCGGTTGAGGAGCTGGTTGATAGCTGCGTCGAATCGCGAGCCGCGACACACCTCGGCCAAGACGGGTGCAGGAACGCGGAGCAAGACGCCGCGCTCATGCGCGACG
>DASZQI010000090.1:0-84330 GCA_035549735.1 Polyangiaceae bacterium
AGCTTCACCTGCAGCTGCTGCGGCAATTCGCCGACCTCGTCCAGGAACAGCGTGCCCCCGTCCGCTTGCTGGAACTTGCCGGGGCGGCTGGCGATCGCGCCGGTGAACGCGCCCTTCACGTGCCCGAACATCTCGCTCTCGATCAGATTTTCGGGGATGGCGCCGCAGTTCACGGTGATGAAGGGGCCCTTTTCGCGGTTGGACCTGCGGTGGAGCTCGCGGGCAATCAGCTCCTTACCGGTGCCGGTCTCGCCGGTAATCAGCACGCTGATGTCGGTTGCCGCGACTTTTTGCAGTTTGCGGAACACCTCCATCATGCTCGCGCAAGCGCCGATGATTTCACCAAAGCGCTTGTCGGAGAGCTCCGCGCTCAGCTTTTCCTTGTCGGCGCGCAAGGCGCTCAAGAGCATCGCGTTCTGCAGGATCAGCGACGCCTGGCTGGCATACACGGTGAGCAGGTCGAGCTGACGGCGCTCGAACAGGTGCTTGATTTCGTCGTTGGCGACGTAGAGCGCGCCCACCATTTCCCCTTGGCTGAGCAGGGGCACGCACATCACGCTCGAGAGGCGGAGCGCGATCACGCTCTCACTCTTGCCGAACGTGGTGTCGCTCAGCGCGTCGCTGACGATCACCGGACGCTTGGTTTCCATCACCTTGCGCACGATGCTGTCACTCATCGCCCCGGAGGCGTCTTGAATCGCCTCGCGTTGCACGTTGCGCGACGCCCGCACCCGCGGCAGACCCTGATTTCCCTCGTCCGGGTCCATCCACAGCACGACGCCGCGCGCCGCACCGCTGAGCTCGATCACGTCATCGAGCAGCGTCTGCAGCAGCTCGTCCACCGAGCTCTTGGTCATCAGCCGTTCGCTGAAGCTCTGCAGTCGACGAAGGCCCGCCAGGTCGTTCTGCACCGAGTCCCCGTCGGCGGACGGCTCTTGCGCGTCGGCCTCGGTGAACATGCTGAAGCCGAGCAGCGCCCGTCCGAGGGTGATGCGATCGCCGTTGCACAGCCGGGCACGACGCTTCTTCTTGCCGTTGATCAGGATCTCGGCCTCGTGGTCAACCTCCTCGAGCTGGAAGTCCCGCCCGTTGAACACGATCTGAACGTGGTGCGATGCAACGCTCGCGTCCGGAAGGTGAATGTCGTTGCCCAGCGCTCGACCGATGGTCGTGACGGGCTTGTGGAGCGCGACGAACACCTGGGCGCCGTCCGATGGGAAGTAGCGAATGGTCGCCATCCAGTGGAAAAGATATCAGAAACGCGGAGGACACGTGCGAGCACGACCAGCCGAGTCCCATGAGCCCTACGCCGGCGGTGTCCCCCGAACACCGCCGGCCCCAGTCTCTCGATCCCTATCGATACAGCCCCGGGTTTTCCCGCCCCACCCCCGCCGCGTTGCCCGCCCGTTTAATTCCCCCCCTCCCCGACCCTTTCCCCGCTCCCCCTAAGCCGCCCGCCGCCCGTTCTCGCCCGCCTAGGGTCTCGGCCTCGCGGCCCTGAACCTCGAAGGGAGAAAACGTTTGCATGCTCGAACGAGCTGCTATTGAGCAAGCTCCGGGCCAACCCGCAAATCACAGGTTTTACTTGTGAATTTCGCCAATGTGCCAGGCGCACCCCCGATCGCCAGTGCCAGTGGTGGCACAACCTGGCGCAGCTCCTGCAGCGTAAACAGGCGCGCCGGTCCCCCGGGGAGCCAGACAGGTCGCAGAGCGATTCTTCCGGGATCGCGTGGCCCGCGCTCGCTAAGCGCTTATTGAAGTTCCCCCGCCACGGAGAGGCCCATCGCGCCGGGCATCGCCAGCGGCCCGACCGCGGTCACACGCGCGAGCGCCGGTCGCTCGGACTCGAGCCGCGCTTCTTCGCGCGAGCCCGCAGTGAAGATCGCACCGGCAGCAATGCCGAGCGTGGTCGCCGTGCCGCTGAAGATGAGACCGCGCTTGGCCGGTGGCTGATCCTCACCCGCATAGAACAGATACACTGGTAGGGACACGGCGAAGCCGATGCCAGCGCCCGCCCACATCCACTCGAGCGTGCTCGTGGTCGGAATGTAGACCGCGGACAGCGCGCCGGTCGCGACTAGCCCGACGTTGTAGCCGATCAAGCCACCCAGGGCGGCCTTGTCATTGGCGAGGCCGTAACCCACACCGGACGCGGACCCGCCGTAGCCGAACATCGCGCCGATTGCGCTGCCCCAAGTGACGCCGCTGGTGATCAGCACGCTCGAGCGCGGCGACGGCGTCTGCACGGTGCCGAGCACCGCGCCACCCGCAGCGCCGAGCGTCGCGCCGATCGCGGTCGCGCGCGCCAGGCCGCGGAAACCCCAGGCGTCCTCCTTGTTCGCGGTCACGAATTGAAAGCTCGAAATGCCGATGCCTTCACCGGCGCCAACCACGGCGCCCGCGGCGATCGCGCCGGCCAGGCCGCGGCGCATCGCGGGCGAGTCGAGCACGTACACACCTGCCGGCGCCGCCACGCCCAAGACAGCCGGGGCAATCAGGAAAATTCCCGGATCTTCCACGCCGATTTCGGCGTCCAGCCACACGCCGAGGCCGACCCCGTACGCCACCGCGGTGGCGTAGAGCACGCCGATCTCGACCCCCGAGCGACGCGCGGAGGTGCTCGCCGCGTAGGGCGCCGTATAGCCGTAGCCAGTGGGGTAGCCGTATTGGACCGGCGGCGCCGCTGCACTGGAAGCCGCCGTGGCGGGGGCCGTGCCCGCTCCATAGCCAGGCGGAGCAGCGGGCACCCCCGCCTGTGCGCTGGCCTCCACCGACGACACCAGTAGCGACAGAGCGCCGAACAACGCGCGCGCCTTCATGACCACTCCGTACCGGGCGGGCGGTGCAAAAGTTCGCTCACGGCTTCGCTCACTGGCTTGTCTTCGTACAGCACTCGATACACCTCGCTGGAGATGGGCAGGTCGACCTGAAGCTGATTGGCCAGGTGAAAGGCGCTCTTGGCGGTGGTGACGCCCTCGGCGACGTGCCCGAGCCCACCGAGCACTTCATGCAAGGTGCGGCCGCGCGAGAGCTCGAAGCCCACCGTGCGGTTGCGCGAAAGGTCCGCGCTCGCCGTCAGCACCAGATCCCCGAGACCCGCCAAACCCGCGAGGGTGATGGACTCCCCACCCTTGGCGCTCGCGAGCCGCGCCATTTCGGCCAAACCGCGGGTGATCAGGGCCGCGCGCGTGTTGTGGCCGAAACCGAGGCCATCACACGCGCCAGCGGCAATCGCGATCACGTTCTTGAGACCGCCGCCAACCTGGACGCCGATTGGATCCGCGCTTCGATACACGCGCAGCCGCTCACCCGAGAGAAGGGTCTGGGTGGTCGCTGCGGCGGCTGGGTCGAGGCTCGCTGCCACCAGGTTGGTCGGCAACCCGCGCGCCACCTCTTCCGCGAAGCTTGGCCCGGACAGCGCCACCGCGCTGCGCCCGCGCTCGGCACCCAGCACGTCGCTGACGACTTCGGTCAGGAGCATCAGCGAACCGGTCTCGATCCCCTTGCTGGCGAGCACCAGCACCGCGCTCGAGGGCAGGAACGTCGCCATGCGGCTGAGCGTTTCGCGCACCGCCGGCGTCGGCACCACGACGAGCACCGCGCTGGCATCCGAAATCGCATACGCGAGGTCCGAGGTCGGCTCGATCGCTTCGGACAGCGGATAGCCTGGGAAGAAGCTGCGATTCTCGCGATCGCGTCGCAGCGCCTCCGCGTGCTCCGCTTGCCAGGACCAGAGCCGCACGAACACGCCCCGTTGCGAGAGGTGCCGCGAGAGCGCCGTGCCCCAGGCGCCGGCACCGAGAACAGCAACGTGGCTCATCGATACGGGGCACATTTGGCGCTTTCGGGCGGACTGTCAACGCCATCCGGAATCTCCCGGATTTCGGCTATGCTCGGGTGCGAATGAGGTTTGCCCACAGCTTTTTGCGTGTTGGCCGTGCGCTCGTCGCCGCGCTGCTCGTCCTTTCCTGTGCGTCGCGCGAGTCGCTGGGCGTGCGCTCGGTCTCGATTCTCGGCGCCGGCGTGGTGAACGATCCTCAGAACCGCAGCCTGCGTTTCGACCTGCTCAAGTTTGGTCTCGACAGCTTTTGCCAGGAAATGCAGGCACGCGGTCTGGCCTTGAAGATGGCCGACGACGAGCCGGTGATGGGGCGCTTTTTTGCGACGGCGTGCAGCGCACAGGTCATCGACGAGGACACCCGCAAGTCGTTCGTGGTGCAGTACGCGGGCAGCGGCTTTGCCGGCAGTTCACAAGGCGGGCGCGTCGGCTTCTCGACCACCGGTCTGGTCGAATATTCGCCCGATTTCTTGATGAAGGACGGCGCGATGTACGTCTATTTTCGGCCCAAGGTCGTGGACGCGACCGGCTTTCAAACGTTGCTGGTCGAGTCGCAGCTGGCGGCCAGCGCGCTCAAATTGTTCGGCATCGACGCCAACGCGTTCGGGCAAAAGGTGGTCGAAGGCCAGTTACGGCGCGGCTTCACCGTCGTGCGCTACGACAGCTCGGGCGAAACCGATTTCGGGCTGGGCATCATCGCCCTGGGGGAGCGGCCGTATCACCCGTTCACGGTCAGCACCGAGGACAAACGCGTGGTCGTGAACGAGCGCACCGAGGTGCACCTCGGCCAGCAGGACTTCATCGGCCCGATCGAGCTCGACGGCGACAACCAGGCGATTTTTTTGACGCTGTCGCTCGATGGCGCAGCAGCCATCGACGCGTTGGTGGTACCCGAAGCCGAGGGCAAGCGCATGCTCGACGCTTTCACGAAGCAACCCGGACCGGTCAAGCCCCTGTCGCCCCCGCTCCTGGACGAACCGTTGCTGCGCGCCACGCAGTGGAAGCGCTACGTCGTTGCGCCCAAGGGGCGCTACTATTTGGTGCTCGACAACAGCGGGGCCGCCGGCCGCACCACACCACCGAGCGGGCCAGCCGACGGCTTGTCTGCGCGAACGGACGTGCTTCTGCTGCTTGGCGATCGCCCGTGATTCACGGGGCCGCGGAGCCGCCGCGCGTTCTCGCAACTCGGATGGCGGTCCGAATCGGCAGCCGGACTCGCCTGGGCATTGCCCGAGCCCGGCGGGGCGAGTAGAACGGCCGGGCCGGCCGAGCCCATCGTGAACGCCAAGACCCTCCGCTTCTTGTTCTGGCCCCTGTGGTTCGTGTTCGTACCCGCCGTGCTGGGGTACGCGACCGTTGCGCTACTAGCACCCGGGGAAGGCTTCGAGCCGACTTCGGCGCTAGAGCGCGTGTTGTGGCTGGTGCGCGATCAACGCGTCCCGGCGATGATCGTTTTCTTCGCCATCTACGAGATGGTCCTCTACCGCTACCGCTACCGGCTGCCGCTCGCGGTGCACCTGGGCACCGGCTTGCGTCACGACGTGCCGCGCGAGATGCGGCAAGATTTCGAGGACGCGGTGCACCTCTTGGAAGAGGCCGATCGGTTGCTGCGGCGAAACCGCGCCGGCATCGAGCGGCACGTGCCCGCCGCGTCGCGCGAGGCCTTGTCCGACGCGCTCGAGACACTGCGGGATGAAGTCGACCGTAAAGAATTCGAAGCCGGCTCGTTCATGGGCGCCTACGAGCGCGCGTCCGAGCTCGTGTCGCGTCACCTGGGTCGCTGGCGCAAGGGCGAGCTCCGCGAGTACGTCGAATCCATCGCGTTCGCGATGGGCGTCGCGCTGCTGCTGCGCGCGTTCGTGGTCGAAGCATTCAAGATCCCGAGCGGCTCGATGCTGCCGACTCTGCAGATCCAGGATCACATCTTCGTCAACAAGCTGACCTATGGCCCGGTCATCCCGTTCCTGAATTACCGCGTTCTGCCCAATCTGCCGCCCAAGCGCGGCGATATCATGGTGTTCGAGTACCCCGACTCGCCCCCCGACGACCGTCAGGATTTCATCAAGCGCGCGATCGCCTTCCAGGGCGATACGCTGGAAGTCGAGGCGGGTCACCCGATCATCAACGGCTGGCGGGTGCCAAGCTGCCGGATTGGCAGCTACGACTTCAACGAGGGTAGCGGCTTCGGCATGCGCCGCGGCGACCTGTACATGGAATTCCTGGGCGATTACTCCTACCTCACGCTGTACGAGGACGTCGCCTTCACCGGCAGGCAAGGCCCGTATCACGTGAAGCCCGGGGAGACCTGGGTGCTCGGCGACAATCGCAACAACTCGAGTGACTCGCGCGCCTGGTATGGCGGCCGCGGTGGTGGCGTTCCGGACGCCAACATCAAGGGCCGCGCCATGTTCGTGTGGCTGAGCTTCGGCACCAACGCCAACGTCACCTGGGATCGCCTGTTCACCAACGTGCTCGGCAAGCCGCGCTTGCCGAAGGAAGCGTCACCCGAGCTGGTGAAGGGCATCGATCGCTGTCTGGCGCAGCGTCCGCGGCAAACCCTGCCGCCGCCGGCGAAGCAATAGCCGCGCGCGAGACCGCCGGCTCAGCGGTTCAGGCTCGATCGGCGTCCGTGGCAGGCTCGGCGTCGCGCGGTGGCTCGCGGCCGAGATCGATGCCCATTTGCTCGGCCTGGCGCTTGGCTCGCCGCGAGTCGATCCAGTAGACGCCGAGCGCGCCGAGCCAGAGCAGGTCGAGTCCGAAGCCGATGCTGCGCTGCAAGCTGAGGTCGAAGGGGTAGTGCTGCAGCACGGCCAAAAACGCGAAGTCCGCGAGCACCTTGAGGAAGCACGCGCGAATACCGATCGTGTAGGCGCGCAGCGCGTGCTCGCGCCAGCGGTCGAAATCGACGAGCGCGACGCGCGGGTGACGCGCGCTGTCTTCGGCTCTCACGTCACTCTTGCGGAGCGCGAGAAAGATGCCGACCAGGATGGCGACGATATCGAAGGGATGCGGTACGGGCATGATGGACCCCTGGCCGAGTGGCCGCTGCAGCTCGATGCGGCCCAGCGCTCTTAGCACGGAAGTCGCGCCGTCGATACTTTGCCGGTGCGTCCTTGCCGTACCACGCTGGCACGGTGCAAAGCGCCCCCCCGAAAATCACCTGCTGGGGAGAGCTCGCCTGGGACGTTTTCGCGGCAGCGGAGCCAACACTGAACGGGAGCCGAGTGCTCGGCGGCAGCGCGACCGCGGTCGCTGCCCAGCTCGCCGCGCTCGGCGCGGAAGCAACGCTGGTCAGCGCGGTCGGTGATGACCCCGAAGGCGCGCAGGCGCTCAGCGAGCTCACGCAGCGGGGCGTGAATGTTTCCCTCGTGCAGCGCAGCGCGGGCGCGACCGCCGCGGTCGACGTTCGCGTTCAACCGAGCGGAGAGCCCGCGTACGCGGCGAGTCATCGCTTGAACTGGGCTGCGCTCGCCTTCGATTGCGCGCTGGCAAGCGCGCTGGTCGGGTCGGATGCGCTCACTTTCAGCCTGTTTGCCCAGGGCGACTGCTTGGACCTGGGCGCGCTCGAGCGTGCGGTCGCACACCCCAAGACGCCCTGGATTGGCTGCGATCTGAACTTGCGCCGTGCGGTCCCGGTCGAGGTTCTGGACCGGGTGGCTCAAAATGCAGACCTCGTGAAGTTAAACCAGCGGGAATATGAACTGACCAGGCGCGTCCTCGGTGGGGAGGAGCCTGCAACGTGGCTGCTCGGGCGTGGTCGAACCACCCTGGTCGCGCTCACCTCGGGGCAGCATGGGGCTCGTCTCGTGACGCGCGACACGGTCATCGCACAAGCTGGGCGAACGCCGCCCGACCTAGTCGATACGGTCGGAGCAGGAGACGCTTTCATGGCCGGGCTTACCGTGGCGCTGCTCGCCGAGCTGCCCGCGCAAGAGGCACTCCTGCGCGCGGTCACCCGTGCGGAGAGCCAGCTCACGCGGCAGGGCGCAATGCCCACACCCCGTCAGGCTCAAAGCGAGCCAGGTTGAGAAACCACGAGTGTCCGGCGGTCTCAAACTCGGACAGCTGACCGCTCCGCCGTCCGCGGCAAGCATCCCGCTTGCCCCACCGCGCGGGGAATTTGCCGTTGTTTATGCGCTGCCGGCGCGCTTCCAGAGGCTGGCATGGCGGCTGCAATACTCCCAATCGCTGGCGGCGCCTCTGGTGCCCCCCTCCCCCGGAGGACGGCCGCCTGCCTTATCTCCTCAACGGTTCGGAGCTCCCTCCCCAGCTTCGAGCCGTTGCCCTTTTTTGTTCCAAGAAAGCGAAGAGGGCAGACGCTTCACAGCGCTGCCCTCTTCACCTAGAGCGGAGATCGCTCAAAGGTAACGATTCACGAGGTTCTCGAGGTACTCCTGCCGACCGGAGCGCGGCTTGGGGTCGATGCCCTTGCTGAGCACGTGCTCGGACAGGTCGGAGAGCGAGAGCTTGCCGCCCAAAATGCGCTCACCGAGATCCGCACGCCAACCGGCGTAGCGATCCTCGATCACCTTGTCGAGTGCGCCGTCGCCGATCATCTTTTCCGCGATCAAGAGACCGCGGGCCAGCGTATCCATGCCGCCGATGTGCGCGTGGAAGAGGTCCGCCGGGTCGATGCTCTGACGGCGCAGCTTGGCGTCGAAGTTCATGCCGCCGCTGGTGAAACCACCACCCTTGAGGATGGTGTACATGACCAGCGCGATCTCGGCGACGTCGTTCGGGAACTGGTCGGTATCCCAGCCGAGCAACGAGTCGCCCCGATTCATGTCGATGCTGCCGAATATGCCGTTGTTCAGCGCGTATGCAACCTCGTGCTGGAAGGTGTGGCCCGACAAGATCGCGTGGTTGGCCTCGATGTTGACGCGATATTCCTTCTCTAGCCGATAACGCTGCAAGAAGGCGTGTACGGTGGCCGTGTCGAAGTCGTACTGATGCTTGGTCGGCTCCTTCGGCTTGGGCTCGATCAAGAGCAGGCCCTTGAAGCCAATCTTGTGCTTGTGCTCCGCGACCATGGTGAGGAAGCGCGCGAGTTGATCGGCTTCCCGCTTCATGTCGGTGTTCAGGAGCGTTTCATAACCTTCGCGACCGCCCCACAGCACGTAGTTCGCGCCGCCTAGCTGGTGCGTGAGATCCAGGATCTTGCAAACCTGCGCCGCCGCGTAGGCGAACACCTCGGGATCGGGATTGGTCGCCGCGCCGCTCATGTAGCGCGGATGGCTGAACAGGTTGGCCGTGCCCCACAGCAGCTTGACGCCCGTGCGCTGCATCTCCGCCTCGGCCTTGGCCACGATGCGCTCCAGGTTCGAGTGACTCTCGCGCAGTGTCGCGCCTTCCGGCGCGATGTCGCGATCGTGGAAGGTGAAGTAGGGCGCGCCCAACTTCTCGAAGAACTCGAAGGCGGTCTTCAGCTTCAGCTCGGCCCCTTCGAGCGCGTTGGTCGGCTTGAACCACGGGCGGTCGAAGGTGCCCATGCCGAAGATGTCGTGCCCAGGCCATGCGAACGTGTGCCAGTAGCAGACCGCGACGCGCAGATGCTCATCGAGGCGCTTGCCGAGCACCACGCGCTCGGGATCGTAGTAGCGGAAGGCGAGTGGATTCTCGCTATTGGGGCCTTCGTAGCGAACACGTTCGATGCCGGAAAAGAAGCTCTGACTCATGGTGCCTGTCGTTCCTTTCGCCGAAGGACCCGCGCAGCGCAGAAATCGTGCGTGCGGTAGCGGACAAGCCTTCGGCGGTTCAGCAAAGGTATCGAAGATCGCCCGCAGGCGCAAACCAAGAAACAGCGACTTAGGCCGGCGACTCGCGGGGCGAAAGCGCGCTCCGCAACCGTGAAAAAAGATGATCACCGAGACCGCGATGCGGACACCGCGTCATGAAAGCGCGGTGATAGCCGCCAATTTCACGCGGAAAACGTGCGTGAGACAGGCCGGTCGACAGCCGGCCCGGCACATGGCAGATGGGTCCGCAGACCCAGACTGGAGAGGCATGTCCGAAGCAAGCGTCAGGCTCGAAAGCGAAGGCCTCGGTCCGTCGCCAGCGTTGAGTCGCGCTTCGTTCGCGAAACAGGCGCTCTCGGTGCTCGTCTTCACGCTGGTAGTCATCTTGTTCGGCGCGGTGGTCCGAATCACCGGCTCGGGCGCGGGTTGTGGCCAGCACTGGCCAACCTGCCAGGGCGAAATCGTGCACCTGCCACGCAAGCTGGCGACCGCCATCGAGCTTACGCACCGCATCACGTCGGGTGCCAGCGCCATCCTGGTGTTCTGGCTCACCGTGCGGGCATTTCGCGCCTTCGAGAGAGGGTCGGTGGTGCGCAAAGCCGCTGTCACCGCGAGCGCGCTGATGGTCGTCGAAGCGCTGATTGGCGCGGTCCTGGTTCGTCTTGCGCTGGTAGCGGACAACGCCTCGGCCGCACGCGCCGTCGTTATGTCTTTGCACCTCGTGAGCACCTCGGCCCTTACCGCGAGCCTCGCGCTCGCGGTCTGGTGGAGCCTGCCGCGCGCGGCGGTTCTCGCTGGAACGGCGCGTGGGCTGTTGCGACTTACGCTTGCGTGCGCCGGTTTGGTAGTGCTCGTGTCCGCCTCCGGCGCGGTCACCGCGCTCGGCGACACGGTCTATCCCGTGCGCGTCAGCGCGCTCGGGGCGCGCATCGCAGAGGTCGAGTCGCCGTCTGCGCATTTTCTCGAACGCCTGCGCGTCGTGCACCCGATTCTGGCAGTGGGCGCGGCGCTCGCGCTGATCGCCCTCGCCACGCGCACTTCGGATCGTGGCCTGTCGCGGGCCACGCGCGGCTTCGGCAAAGCGGTGCTCGGCTTGAGCTTGACTCAAGTCGCGCTCGGCAGCTTGAACGTTTGGCTCTCCGCGCCTGGCTACCTGCAAGTTTTGCATCTCCTTGTGGCCAGCCTGCTCTGGCTTGCGCTCGTCTTGCTGGCGGCGGAGCTCGCCGCACCGCGCAGTTCGGCGTAGACGGGCCCTCATCCTCAAGGGTTTTGTGCAGATAGCTCGCTGCGCGAACGAGCGTTTGGTCTTTTTGCCAGTTTCGAGATCCGCACTCGAAAATGCGGGCATGAACTCGTGGCAGGCATGAGCGACCAGGAAAATGCGCTGATACCGCGTGTGATTCGAGACCAGCAAAGTCGCATCGTTTTTTTGTGTCTGCCGCAGATTTTCTTGGCCCTTTTTGTCCCCCCTCAAAATCACGCACGATCCGCGCTGTGTCGTACAAAAATCGACCTGATATGACCCATCGCGCCGACTTCGAGCATCTTTCTAGCCAGGAATAGTGGCCAACGTCATCCGAAGTATCCGCAGACTCGCTCCGTCGTTGAACGATGCGGATCTGGTCCTGGCCGCGCGAACCGGTGAAGCGTGGGCACGCGAAGCTCTGTTTCGACGCCATGTCGACCGGCTGCACGCGCTGTCGTTCCGCCTACTCGGGCCTTACAGCGGCACGCGAGAGGTCGTCGAGCGGGCTTTCACCGAGAGCTTCGAGACGCTCTCGAACCTCCGCGAACCCGCTGCATTCCTGCCCTGGGCCTACCGCAGCACGGTGCGTTGCGTGCGTGCGCGGTTGTCGCAACCGTTTTGGGCGTGGCGACGCAAACGGCTGCGACCGGATTTCATCGGCTTCCGCTCGCAGCTGGTGCTCGCGGGCAACGGCGAGGATCGCGCCGAGATCATCGCGTTCTACGAGGGCCTGGAAGAGCTCCCGCTCGAGCCGCGCCTGGCCGCGTTGCTGCGCGGTCTCGACCGGATGGACACGCAAGAGATCGCGTCCGCGATGCACGCACCGGCGCTCAGTGTACGTCGCTGGCTGTTGCACGCTGACCGCAAGCTGAAGCCGCTGTCCGCGGTGGTCGCGCCGCCGCTGCTCTTGCAGCGCGACTCGGAAGAGCTGCCGATTCCGCTCTCGGAGTTCGAGCGCGCACAGATCTACCGCAAGGTCGAGAGCGCGCTCGGCGAACGCGGTGGGCGCCGCTGGTTGCCGCTCGCCGGTTGGGCCGGCGCGGCGCTCGTGGCGGCCGTCAGCGTCGGGCTGTTCGTGCATTCCACCCGCGCTGAGGCGCGCAGTGAGCCGCGCGCGCTGCCCGCAGCTCCCGCTGCGTTGCAGAGTCTGGAACTACCAGACGGCTCTCGAGCGCTGGTCTCCGCAGCCACTCAGCTGCGCATCGACGCGGCGGAGCCGCAGCGCATTCGCCTGACCTTGGTTTCCGGCCACGCCGATTTCGAGATCGCCGATGCCGCCGGCTGGAGCTTCGTCGTCAACGCCGGGGATACCTCGGTGAGCGCGCTCGGTCAGCGTCTGTCCGTTTCGGTCGAGCCCATCGACGGCGCCAGCGCTGATGTGAGTGTCGAGGTGCGCGCCACGGAAGGGCCGGCGGACGTGCAGCGCGGCTCGGGCGGCGCTCCGCTCACGCTCGGCTCGGGTGAGTCGTGGACCGGTCGCGTCCCGCGAGTTGCGGCGGTCCCGAAAGCGCCCTAGCTCGCGAGCTAGGGCCTGGCTTCCGGTGGAACCTCCACGGTCCCGCTGACGGCGATGGTCGCGATCACGAAGCGCCCCTCCTGGCGCGCTAGTCCAACGCTCACGGTTCGCAGTTGGCGCCGCTCTTCGCCCGGCACCTTGACCACCAACGAGGTGAGCAGAGTCGCTTCAGCGCGGTCTTTTCGAACGCGGATGTCGAACTGCTCGACACCGAAGCGCAGCTCGGTCCCGTCCGCGAGCGCATAGGCGCCGAGAATTTCCTCTCTCCCCTCGAAGGTCCCGAGCTCCGGCACCGACAGCGTGACGCTCGGCAATGTCGAGCGCACGAGCGCGGCGCGGAACCTGCGCCCGCGCTCGCCGTCGGACTCTCGCGGCAACGAGCTGGCCGAAGCCAAGAGCTCGCGGAGCAAGCTCGAGATTCGGCGCTCGTCCGAGCTGCCGAAGAGCAAGTAGCCGGCGACGCCGAGCGCCGAGAAGAGCAGGACCCCGGAGGCCAAGGTGAAACGCCGAGTGATGCCGGTCCGCGGCACTGAAGCGGTCGAAGTGCGGGCCATGCTGCGCTAGGCCGCGATGGCGACGCCGATCTTCTCACGCAAGGTCTGATACCGCGAACTGATCGAGAACGCGTACAGCTCCGCGAGCTGGTCATCGCCGTTGGTGACGCCTTCGGTGGGGAAACGTCGAATCAGATCGGCCGCGGCCGTAACGTCACCGCTCGCTAGCAGTCCCGCACGCACGCCCAAGAGTTCGAGCTCGCGCAGCAAGCGCTCGGCGCGTACTTCGACCTCCGCGAGGGGCAGGCCGCGCGCTACGTCGCGAAGACTGTCGAGCTTTTCACCGCGCACTTCGCGGCGCAAGGCTGCGTACAGCCGCTTCGCATCGCCATCCAACGTTCGCACATCGACCCCGG
The DNA here is from genome assembly GCA_035549735.1 of Polyangiaceae bacterium. GTDB lineage: Bacteria > Myxococcota_A > Polyangia > Polyangiales > Polyangiaceae > PMG-095. Next base: position 13,246 of record DASZQI010000090.1, read on the forward strand.
GGACGCCCGCCAGGGCCAGGCCGGCGATCAGCAAAAGCGAGAGCTCGCCGGAATCTTTGAAAAAGGGAACGGCCCGGAATTCTGCGCGAAATCGCGGCAAATGGCGGCCCCAAAGAAAGGCCAGCTGCCCGAGGCCGAGGCCGCTGCCGAGCGCTCGACTCACCAGCGCACTCGGCTCCTCACTAGGCACGACTTCGAAGCCAGAAGCGAGCTCGGGCGAGACATAGAGTGAGGGCGGAGAAAGGCCGAGCAGACGCGAAGTCCAGGCCAGCGTCTTGGCGAGCATGGTCGTGCTCTTTTCGAGGTCCTGCAGCGTCGCCGGATCGGGCGGCGCGTAGCGATTCTTGTGCTTGGCAAAGCCAATGCCCACGCGAACGGCGGCCGGGCCCAGCGTGTCGAGCAAACGAACGAGTGCGGCGTCGTGGACCTCGGAGAACAACAGTGCCGGCCAGTCACTGTCTTGAATCGTAGCGCGTGCAGCCAGGAGGCCGTCGGGCTTGTGCTGACTGACCAAGAGCGCCTCGTTGATGTCGGCTTCGCCGAGACACTCGAGCACGCAGGCAGCGTTCCAAGCACCATCCGAGGCGCCGGCCGCCTCGAACAGCGACTGCGCGGTGCGGTAGCTCCCCGCGCGCGTCGGCGAAATGCGCACGGCGGCGCGGCACAGCTCGAGCGCTGGTAGGGGCTGCGACGCTTCGCGATACAGCTGGATTGCGCGATCGCGAAGCGCGAAATCGCCGGGATTTCTGGCCAGTTGGCGCTCCAGGGCGCGTGCCCCGCGGGCGGGATCCTTGAGCTCCGTGCGCGCGAGGCGCTCGAGCTCATCGCACGCGCGCGCCACGCTGGTTGGGTCGCTGGCTTGCTCCAGCGCGCGCTCGAAGTGCGTGAACAGCTCCGCTTGCCGACCTTCCGCGGTGAGCAACTGCTCGGCCCGGCCGAGCAGTTGTTGCTCTGTGGGTGAAAGCACCAGCGCTTCTTCGGCGAGTTTCTCGGCCAGCTCGCGATCATCGAGCTTGGTCTCGGCAATGCGCGAAGCCTCGCCAAAGGCCAGCGCGCGCTCCGCCGCGCCGAGCTCGACATGACGCCCGAGCCGGCACCAAGCATCGAGCGCACGCCCCGGCTCGTCGAGCTGCTCGCTGGCTTTCGCCAAAAACTTGAGCGCGCGCGGGTTCTCGGCGCTGATGTCGAGCCAGGCACGCGAGGTCTGCAGCAGATTCTCGGCATCCGAAGCCGCGTCCGCCCATTCGGCACGCACCTCGAGCACGTCCAGGTGCAGCGGTTCGAGCGCCACTGCTTCGCCGAAACGCGCCGCTGCCAGCTCGCCCTTTCCAGTGCGCGCCAGCACGCGCGCGAAGCGCGCCAGAAGACCCGCGCGTTCGTGCGGATCTTCGCTGAGCGACAGCGCCGCCTCGAATTCGCGTGCGGCATCTTCATCGCGGCCTTCGGCCGCGAGCTCGTCCGCCGTGGCCGATGCGGAGGCCGAAAACGACGGCAGCGCGCCGGCCTTTTCGGTGGTGGGCTCGCTGCCGGCCGCATCCTCGAACGACGGTAGCGCCGCCGAAACGGCGGTCCTCGCCTCTTCCGATCCGGAGTCCGCGAAGGCGGGCAGCGCGGCTCGACCAGAGCCCGATGGCGCGCCGGAGCTCGTAGCCGCGGCAGCGTCGGGTTCGGTCAAATCGGCGAAAGATGGCAGCGGCTCGCCATGCCCGCTGTCCGCAATCGGAGGCAGCTCGAACGCAGGCAACGCTCCCGCCGCCGCGCTCGGCGCGCCCGACGTGCGCGGCGCGCGAAAGGTCGGAGTGACCTCCTCGTGTTCGTCGAATGCCTGGACACCAGGCTGAGTCTTGGGCTCTTCGGCCTGGTGCGCCGGCGTCAAACCGAGCAGCGAGTCCAGGTCGGAACCCGGGCCACTGAGCTCGAAGCTGGGTAACGGATTGGAGGGCGCATCCCGATCCCGCCCAGGCACCACGGTGTCTCGCGACGGTAAGATGCCGAAGGTCGCGTGCGCAGCGCCGAACAAGCCGGCAGCGGGGATCTCCTTCCAAAGCTGCTCGTCTGCGCGCATGCCTTCGAACAGCCAACGCAGGTCCACCGCCTGACTCGGCTCGCGACTGGCGGCCAACCAATCCAGCACCATCAGCACCAGACCGGTGAAGGCCGAGCCGCCGAACGAGTCAGAGATTGCGCTGTTGCGCACGGCCACCAACGCCGAAATCGTGTCCGTGCCTTCGGTCAGCGTGCTTCCGATCGAATCGACGACCGAGCTCAAGCTCTGGCCGGCGTCGACGACTGCCGCAGCGTCCACGATCAGGCATGAGGCCGGCGCGAAATGCGCGAACAAGTTCTTGAGCCTGGTGAGCGAAAACGTGCCGAGTCGATCGCCGTCCAACAGCAGCGCCGGGCCGCGCTCCTCCGACAGCACGGAGTAGCCCGAGAAGTAGACGAGCAAGTGCTCGATTGGCTCGGTCTGCGCCAGCAGGCGCTGCTCGATGCGCTCGGCCAAGCCGCGTTCGGCCACGAAGCGCACCACCTTGAAGCCGGCGTCCGCCTCCGACAGCCGGCGTTCCACCAAGTCCCCGTCCAGCTCGGCTGAGGGAATTGGCGTGAGCTTGCCGTTGTTCTCGTAAGCTGAACCGACGATGAGCGCGAGGCGCATAGGGATTGGAACGGGTGCGCAAACCATACTTTCGATTCAGGACTCTGCCCAGCGCCGAGCCCTGTTTCTCTCGGAAGAGATCCGCGCACTGACTCCTACAGTTTCAGCGCAAGATTTCGCTGCCATGTTTCTCGCGGTTTCCTTCGCGGACCGTGCGGCCGGTCACCTGTACGAAGCACGACAGACGCAAGCGCGACGCGGTCGGCTATTCTCGCTTCATGTCGCTCGAGCGGATCCGACTCCTCGTCGAGCGCTTTCGGCGCGAAATTCTGTCTCCACCACTCGCGTTAGTTAAAGAGTCCGAACTCGAGCCGCAGCTCGGCCTCGAGCTGCTCGAGTCGATGCTGCTCGCGCGGCACTTGGACCGGGCTGCGCACGAACTGCGCGCGAGCGGGCACGGTCACTACACGATCTGCTCGTCAGGGCACGAAGGCAACGTGGTCCTGGGGCGCCTCACCACGCCAGCCGATCCCAGCCTTATCCACTATCGCAGCGGCGCGCTGCAGCTCGAGCGCGCTCGTCACGCGCCGGAGCTCGATCCGGTACTCGATATCGCGCTCTCGCTCGTAGCGTCGCGTGAAGAGCCGGCGAGCGGCGGGCGGCACAAGGTCTTCGGCAGCCGGCGTCTCGGCATCATCCCGAAAACCAGCACGATCGCATCGCACCTACCGCGCGCGGTCGGGCTGGCCTTTGCGCTGGAACGCCGCCAACGACTCGGGATCGCCCCTACCGACGACGCCATCGTGCTCGCTAGCTTCGGCGACGCCAGCATCAACCACAGCACCGCGCTCGGCGCGCTGAACGCAGCGGGCTGGGTGACACACCAGAACCTGCGCTTACCGGTGCTATTCGTATGCGAGGACAACGGGCTCGGCGTCAGCGTGCGCACGCCAGAGGGCTGGATCGCCGAGCGCGTAAAGGCGCTCCCGCACATCGAACCATTCTTCGCCCGCGGTTGGGATCTCGGCGAAACCTGGCGCGCGGCCGAAGCCGCGGTCGCGTACTGCCGCAGCCGCAGAAGACCCGCGCTCTTGCACCTGACCTGCCGGCGCTTGCTCGGGCACGCAGGCAGCGACGTCGACACTAGCTATCGTTCGCCGGCAGAGCTCGAGGAAGCGATCCAGCATGATCCCGTGCTCTGCCACGCGCTGTCGCTCGTCAAGGCGGGACACACGACCGGCACTGCGCTGCTGGCGTTGGATCAGACCGCAGCTGAACGCGTCGATCGCGCGGCGGAGCGCGCCAAGACGAGCCCGCGCCTTCGAACCCGGGGCGAAGTGATGAGTGCCCTGGTGCGCCCGTTCGAACCGCGCAAGCTCGTTCCCGCACAGCCCGCTCAGGAAGCGAAACGAAGACCTGCTAGCAGCGAGACGCTCACGCTGGCGCAGGGGATCAACCGCGCGCTCGGCGAGATTCTCGAGACCGACCCTGGCGCGCTCGTGTTCGGGGAGGACGTGGCCAAGAAGGGCGGAGTCTACGGCATCACCAAGGGACTGTTCGAACGCTTTGGTCCGCTCCGCGTATTCAATACGCTGCTCGATGAGCAGACCATTTTGGGCCTGGCACTGGGCAGCGCGACGCTCGGGCTTTTGCCGATCGCCGAGATTCAATACCTCGCCTACCTCCACAACGCAGAAGATCAGCTGCGCGGTGAGGCCGCGACCTTTCGCTACTTCTCCCAGGGCGACTACGAAAACCCGATGATCGTGCGCATCGCCGGGCTCGCTTATCAGAAGGGCTTTGGCGGCCATTTTCACAACGACAACTCGCTCAGCGTGTTGCGCGATATACCGGGCATCGTCGTGGCCGTGCCGGCACGCGCCGACGACGCGCTCGCCCTGTACCGCGCTGCGAGGCAACTCACGGCCCAGGCCGGACGTGTCGTGGTGATCGTCGAGCCCATCGCGCTCTATCACCGGCGTGACCTGAGTCAGGAGGGCGACGCAGCCTGGCTCGCCGCGGACAGCGGCGAGATCGCCGAGCTCGGGCGCGGACGGATGTATCGCGCAGAAGGACGTGACCTCTTGATCGTCAGCTACGGAAATGGCGTCGCGCTCTCGCTCGCCGCCGCGCGTACCCTGAGTGAAGAAGACGGCATTTCGGCGCGCGTCCTCGACCTGCGTTGGGTGAGCCCCCTACCCCACGCGGACATCCTGGCGCAGGCGCGCGCGACCGGACGCGTGTTGATGGTCGACGAGTGCCGCCACTCGGGCAACCTGTCCGAGCAAGTGGCCGCGCTGCTGTTGGACGCCGGCTATCGTTCGCCATTCGCGCGCGTCACGGGAGCCGACTCCTTCATCCCCTTGGGTGATGCTGCTCTTACGGTTCTGCCGAGCGAGCAAGAGATCGTGAGCTCCGCCCGCGCGCTGCTAGCGCAAAGCTAGTTTCGAAAAAGTGGCGGAGCGCGTGAGGGAACGCGCCCCGCCGAGGGAAGAACTAGCGCTTTTCCAGATGACACTCGGCAGCTTCGAACGCGGCCACCCCGCACGCGACGCCACCCAAAAACGCATTCACGGCCGCAATGGCCAGGTTTGGCACGGGACCGATGGTCGAGGTGACCGCCCGCGCGCAGACGCCCACTGCGGCGATGTCCTCCGCAACGCAGCGCTTTTCCTCCTGCTGCTGAACCAGCTGCCGAGCCGCCTCGCTCAGGGAGGAACCGCCGGCCGCCGGCGGAGCGACGCTTTGCTGGCCGCCGGTCGCCGCCGCGGGCGCTTCGGCCACGCACATATTTTGGCCTAGGTCGTAGAAGCTACTCGACTGATTTGGGAATGAAATGGGATCAGGCATGCAGGGACCTCCTGGGTTCACGCCTTGCGTCGGGCGAATGCCGGTGTGAGTTGCAGAAAATCGTCGCTGAGTAGAGTAGGTTTCCCGCCATGGCCTTCCGCCGCCCCTCTTGTCTGCCCTGGCTGGCGCTCGCGCTTTCCTGCACCACGGCCACGCTCGCGCTCGGTGCCGAGCCGGAAAAGCCTGCGGCAGCCCGCACACACCTCGACATCCCCTTCGAAAAGCTGAAGCTGAAGAATGGGCTCACGGTCATCCTGCATCAGGACCGGTCGCTGCCTCTCGTCGCCGTAAACCTCTGGTACCACGTGGGGCCGGCGAACGAACCGCGAGGCCGTTCGGGCTTTGCGCACTTGTTCGAGCACCTGATGTTCGAAGGCTCTCGCCACGTCGGGCGCGAGTTCGATCGGCTGCTCGAGTCGGTGGGCGCCACGAACGTCAATGGCACGACCAGCTGGGACCGTACCAACTACTTCGAGACGGTGCCGCGCGAGCAGCTCGAGATGGTGCTCTGGATCGAAAGCGATCGCATGGGCTACATGCTCGACGGTCTGGACCAACAGCGGCTCGACGTTCAGCGCGACGTGGTGAAGAACGAGCGCCGGCAGACCTACGAGAACGCGCCCTACGGAGCGAGCTCGCTGACGCTGCTCGATACGCTGTTCCCCGCCGGCACGCCGTACCACGGCGCGATCATCGGTTCGATGGCGGACCTTTCAGCCGCCACGCTCGCGGACGTGAACGACTTCTTCCGCACCTACTACGCGCCGAGCAACGCAACGCTCACCGTGGCCGGTGATTTCGAGCTCGAGCAGGTCAAGACTTGGGTCAAAAAGTACTTCGAAACGCTGCCGGACCGGGCGCGCCCCGACGCCAAACACGCCCCCATCGGGCCGCCCGCCCGCCCCGAGCGCCGTGTCGTGAAAGAGCCTGTGGAGCTCGCGCGCGTCGCCTTCGGCTACCTCACGCCGCCTGCGTACGCCGCCGACGATCCAGTGCTGGAGGTGACCATGGCCATTCTCGCGGGCGGCAAGGCGACGCGCCTCTATCGAGCACTGGTCATGGAAGGCAAGTTGGCATCGGAGGTCGATGCTGCGCTCGACTCGAACCAACTCGCGAGCAGCGCGGTGGTGAGCGCCATGGTGAGCTCGGGAAAGAAGCCGGAGGAGGTAGAGCAAGCCATGGACGCAGTGCTCGAAGGGCTCGGCAAGCACGGTCCAACACGCGAAGAGCTCGAGCGCGCGAAACGCCAAATCCTCCTGAACGTGCTCGGCAACCTAGAGCTTTTGAACGGCCCCGGCGGCGAGTCCGGGCGGGCTGGCATTCTGCAGCGCTTCGAGCACTACCTCGGTAATCCTGGCTACTTGCCGCAATGGGTGGCCGCGGTCGAGCGCGTCACTGCCGAGGATGTCGAGCGCGCCGTCACCACGCATCTGAGCCCCGCCCACCGTGTCGTGGTGGTCACCGAGCCGGAAAAGGCCGCGGCAGGAGGTACGCCGTGATGCGCCGTTTCGCCATCCCAGCCCTTCTCTGCGCGCTCGCTGCCTCTGCCTGTGCAGGGAAGAAGCCGGTGCCAGTCGCGCCCACCCCTCAGGCCAGCGCAAGTGCAGCGCCGAAAACCCCGCCCCCCGATCCCGAGCCTTTCCGCACTCAGCGGCCCCCGGCAGGCGCAGCAGCACAGTTCGTGTACCCGACTCCGACCGAGCTCAAACTCGGAAACGGGCTGCGAGTGTATTTGGTGAAGCGCCCGGCGCGCGTGACTGCGCTAAAGCTCGTGGTTTTCCACGGCGCTTCGGCTGTCCCGGAAGGCAAGGCCGGCCTAGCGGGCCTTACCGCTCGCATGTTGACCGAGAGCACCCAGAAAAAATCGGCGGCCGCTCTGGCGGAAGCGGTGGAAGCGCTCGGCACCACGCTCGGCTCGAACGCTTCGCGCGACGAATCCAGCGTCTCCTTGAACGTGTTGCCCGCCGATCTGCCGCGCGCGCTTTCGCTGCTGGCCGAGGTAGTGGTGACACCCGCGTTCTCGCCCGGCGATTTTGCGCGCGTCCGCGCGGAATGGATGGACAACGTGCGCGGCGAGCGGCAGAACCCGCAGCGCCTCGCGACTCTCGCTGCAGTGCGCAGCCTGTTCGGGCCCGTCTTGGGCGCGCCGGTCGCCGGCAGCATTTCGGAGCTCGAAGCGCTGAAGGTCAGCGACTTGCGCGACTTTCATCGCCGCCTGTACACGCCCGACAGCGCGGCGCTCGTGGTGGTCGGCGACGTCGATGAGCGCGAGCTGATGGCGCAAACCGGCAAGGCTTTCGGCGCTTGGCGCGGCAAGAACGCGCTCCCGAGCGGCCCGGTCACGCTCCCGGCCGGCCCCGATCGCACGCGCGTGCTGCTCATCGACCGTCCAGGTGCGGTGCAAAGCGCGCTCGTCGCGCTGCAACCGTTTCCCAAGCGCAGCGAGCCGGGCTTCGAGGCGCGCCAGGTCATGGGGCGCGTGCTGGGCGGCTTGTTCACGTCGCGGCTCAACACCAACCTGCGAGAGGAGCACGCCTACACCTACGGTGCCTTCGCGCAACCGATCACCACTCGGCAGTGGGGTGCGCTGTTGGTGTCGACCAGCGTGCGGACGGACGCGACCGCGGCCGCGCTCGACGAGATCGTGCTCGAGCTGAAGCGCATGCAGGATCCGACGCTCGGCGCTGCAGTCTCCGCGGAAGAGCTAGGGCGCGCGAAGGCCGACCTGATCTTCAACCTGGGCGCGACCCTCGAGCACCCGAGCCACGTCGCCGATGAGACCAGCGAGCTATTCGTGGATGGCCTGCCCGCCGACTACCACACCCGCTATCCAGCGCTGATTTCGGCCCTCACACAAGACCAGGTAGCGAAAGCCGCTTCGGGCATCACGCCCACGCGCCTATTGGTCCTGATTGTCGGCGATCGCGCCAAAATCGAAGCGGAGCTTCAGCGGCGCGGCTACGGCCCCGAGCTCGCCCCGAGCTCGCTCAGCGACTAACGACGCGAGCGCGCCACGCCGCTACTGTCGCCGACGTGGCCGCTCGAGGGGCAGCTCTTCCAGGCTGACCTTGGGCGGCACACGCTCGGCCTCTCGCGGCTCGACGACGCCCGCAGAGGTAGCGGTGCCAGGCGTGGTCTCGCGAGCAGGGCTCAGCGCCGGCATCGCTTGTGACAGCCCGGAGGTTGGCTCCGACGAACGCGTCGACAGGAACACCACCAATGCGCCACCGGCGAACGCCGCGGCCGCGAGCGCCACCCAGAGCGCCTTGCGCGTGCCCCGCGTGCGCTTGCGACGCTGAAGAATACGTTGGCGCGCGGCTTCGAGATCACGCCGCTCGACCACCACCGTGGGCTCGCCGCGTTCGGCCTTGAAAGGCTGGCGAGCCGCCGAGGGCTCCGAAATGACGATCGAGCGCGCTTCTTCCGTCACCTGCGCGCGCTTTTGCGGCAAATGCGCAGCCGTCTCATGGGCGACAATGGCCTCAGTCCCCAGCTCCTCGAGCTCATGGTGGCTCTCGGCGGGGGCGCTGCTGGCCCGAACAGGCTCGACAGGCCTCGACACGAGCAACGTTATACCCGCGACAGCAAGCCTTCGCCAGGCACGTTCTCACGGACTCGACGGTTCGCGCGCGCGCTCCACGATTCGGGGCCTCCACGCCAGGGGCCGCAAGCGACGCGCCGCTCGGTCGAGGAAGATGATAGAGTTCTCGCGGCTTCGTGAATTCGGCCTTTACCATTCTGGTCGTCGACGATGACGCCGTTAGCCGACACGTCCTTACCCAGACGCTATCGGACGCTGGGCTTTCGTCCATCACCCTGAGCAGTGGGCAAGCGGCGATTGAATGGCTCGAATTGCACACTCCGACAGTTTTGTTGCTCGACCTGGTGATGGCCGACCCGGACGGTTATGCGGTACTTGCGCACGTTCGCGCACAACCGCGCCTGAAGGAGCTGCCGGTGGTCGTGCTCACCGCATTGGAGTCCGACGAGGAAATCGAGCGCGTTTTCAGCTCCGGCGCGGACGATTACGTTCACAAGCCATTCCGCCCCGCCGAGCTGGTAGCCCGCATCCGGAGCCAGACCCGCATGCGGGAATACGTCGAACGCCTGAGCCTGCGCGAGCACGACCAAGAAATCGTGCTCGAGCTGACCCAGAAGCTCGCCTCGACCTTCGACGTGCGCGACATTCTGTTCGCCGTGGTGCAGCGCCTTGCGGGCATTGCCCGCGTCGATCGTTGCAGCATCGTGCTCTTCGGAGAGTCCGGGCAAGTCGGCTACGTGCTGGCGACCAGTGACGACGCCCGGCTCCGCGATCTGCCCATCGACTTGGCCAAGTATCCGGAGTTACGCGAAGTGCTGGCGACCGGCAAGAATCTGGTGATTCGCGACGCCGCGCAGCACCCGCTGCTCGAGGTCGTGCGCCAAGACGAGGCCGCGCGTGGCTTCAACTCGCTCGCGCTGGTGCCGATCGTGCACGACCACGGCCCGCTCGGAGTGCTGTTCCTGCGCGCGCGGGCCAAGGTCGAGTTCGGTGATCACGAGCTGTCGCTCGTGAGCACGATCGCCAACGCGACCGCCATCGCGCTGCGCAACGCGCGCATTCTGTCCAGCCTGCGCGCGGAAACCGCGCAGAGCACGGTCGCGCGGGTCGAGGCCGAGCGCCGCGTGCAACTCTTCCAGCGCTACGCGGATTTCTTCGAGAGCGCGGCGGATGGCATGGTGGTCATCGACCGCGACGGCAAGGTGCTGCTCGCGAATCCCCGCGCCCGCGAAATCACCGGTTCTTCGGAGAGCGAGCTGCTCGGGCTGCCAATCGAGCGCCTGCTCGACCCGTCGGAGCAGGCGCGAGTGCAGCGGCTCTTGCGCGGCTTCGCCGACGGCGTCTATCCGCGCGGGGTCGACTTCCTGGTCCGGCGCCGCGCGGGCCGGCAGCTGACCGTCAACGTGAGCTCGAGCTCGGTCCTGCACGAAGACAACGCGGTGCTCTTCACGCTGCGAGACGTGACTCAAGAACGCCGCACCGCAATCGAGCTCAAGCAAACCAAGGAGTTCTTGGAGTGCGTGATCGACAGCTCGGTCGACGGCATCGTCTCGGCCGACCTGCGCGGCACGGTGCTGCTCTTCAACCGCGCCGCCTCGCGCATCTTCGGCTACCCGCCGGAAGAAGTGATCGGCAAGCTGCGGGTGGACAAGCTCTACCCTCCCGGCGTCGCGCGCGAGGTGATGCAACGCATCTTGGACCCGAACGAAAGCGGCTTCGGGCGCTTACAAGACTATCGCGTCGACATGCTCGGCTCGGATGGGCGCCCGATTCAGGTCCAGCTCTCCGCATCACTGGTGGTCGACAACGGGCACAAGATTGGCTCGGTCGGCATCTTCACCGATATTCGCGACAAGCTCAGAATTCAGGCCGAGCTCGAGCGCGCGCAAGACGAGCTCAGGAACCACGAGAAGCAGGCGATCGTGGCCGAGCTCGCCGGCGCCGCCGCGCACGAGCTGAATCAGCCGCTCACCAGCGTGATCGGCTATGCCGAACTGTTGCGGCGGCAGCTCAGCGAATCGCCACAACACTTGGCAGCGCTTCAGATCATCGCCGATGAGGCCGAGCGAATGGCGGAAATCGTGCGCAAAGTCGGGCGTATCACCAAGTACGAGACCAAGAGCTACGTCGGAGGCGCCAAGATCCTCGACCTCGAGAAGGCGAGCGGGAACGATCCGAGCTCGGAAGAGAGCCCCGGCTCGTAAACGTCGAAAGGCCGGCGCGTCACTTGGTGACGCGAATGACCAGCACCAAAATGCCTTGCTTGTAGCGCTGGCCCGCGACGATGAAGGCCTGACCGACCTTCGCCTTCACCTCGAGCAACGGCAGAAACTCTTTGCCGCCCGGCTGATTGATGCTCGCCGACAGGCGCACCAGATCTTGACTCAGGATCTCGAGCAAGCGTGTTTCGAGCACGCGCCCGTTCGGAAGCTTCAGTGTCTTTGGCGACTGCTTGTCGAGCGGCAGCTTGCTGCGCTCGAGCAGCTCGTAGCTGTCATAGGACGAGAAGGGCGGTTTGCCGAGCTCGGGCATGGCGCCGATGCGCGCGTCGATGCCCTTCTTCGAGTTGGTGGCGTGCAGCACCAAGACTTCCGCCGAGAATGAGGCCTCGACCTGCGGCTTCTTCTCTTTGGTGTCCTTGTCTTTCGCGTGCGGCTCCGCGGCAAGCCCGGGCGCCGTCGCGAGACACAGGGAAAGGGCCAAAGCGACGCGCTTCATCGCGCGGGCGGACCTTCCTCGAACGCTCGGCAGACCTCGGCCTCGGCGCACCACGCCGCACTCGCCCGCGACAGCAGTCTCATAGCTCTATCTCCGGACCATTATCCGCCGCGGCGTCCATCGTCCAGACCACGATGGTCCGATCTTCCACTCCGGGCACCAGGAAGATGGCGCCGGGGTCTTCCCCGAAGTCGATGCGCTCGATGGCCACCGACTGCTCCGGCGGATCGGGCTCAGGGGCCGAAATGGCGCCAGCTGGGGCGGCCACCACCGTCGCAGTGCGGGCCGTCGAGCCGGATTCGTCATGCCGCGAAAGCAAGAGCGCAAGGCCGGCTGCCAGAGCCAGAGTCGCCGCGACCGTACCCAGCGCGCGCCGCGAGCGCCCTCGCTGTGGGGCCAGTGCCACCACGGGGGCGGCCGCTGGAGCCTTCATGGGCTCGCTGAGAACGCGGGCCATCACTGCGGAGGTGATGTCGGAAGGGGTGGGAGCTCTGTCGCCAATCTCACTGACCACCGAGGAGACGAGCTCGAGCCGGGCAAGCAGAGCGCGAGCGTCCGCGTCGCGTTCGAGCAGCGCGCGCGCCTCGGCTGCCTCGGCCGCGTCGAGCTCTCCGTCGTAAAAGAGCATGATCAGCTCGTCGCGCGTCATGACTCGCCCTCGGAATCCGGCTTCGGCAAGGCGTCGAAGGCTTCAACGTAGCACTCCGAAAGGGCAGCCTGGAGCTTTCGCCGAGCATGAAACAGGCGACTCATGATCGTGCCCTTGGACACGCCCATGGCCTCGGCCATTTCCTCGTAGCTCATGCCCTGAACCTCCCGCATGACGATGACCCCGCGGTGATAGGCGGGCAGCTCGGCCAGAGCGGCCTCGATTCTGAGCCGAAGCTCACCGCGATGGACGGCGTCCAGCGGATCCGCCCCGTCGATGCGGGCGAGCGGAGCGTCTCCCACGTCCTCGACCTCGAAAGAGTCGTCGAGCTCCGTTTCCCTGCGGGAGGGCTTACGAATGACGTCGATCGAAAGATTTTTGACGATTCGGTAGAGCCACGTGAAGAAGCTCGAGCCCCCGTGGAACTGCGCGAGACCCCGGTAAACCCGGATGAAGGCCTCCTGGACCACCTCGCGGGCGTCCTGCTCGTCCTTGACCAGAGCAAACGCGATCGCGAACGCGCGCCGTTGGTGCCGTTCGACCAGCTCGCGAAAAGCGGCCGTATCACCAGCTTGAGCTCTTTGGATGAGGGCACGATCGATTTCCGCGTCAGCTTCGCGGGCCAACCGGTTGGACGCTCGTCCGTCTCCGCTATTCACGGCCATGGTACGAGACGCGCGCCCAGGCCGAAGCTCGGTGGCCGGACAGGCACCGCCCAGTCCGCTACCCACCCCGTTCGGGGGGCCGGAACCGGCACAGGTCGCAGGACCGCCTTCGAGCAACATTGCACAGTCATCCTACGGACCGATCGGCCAGCGCATTCCTCGCCGGCCCAGACTTTAGCGCCACTGCAATACCCGCGCAGCCGGCGGGCTACGGGAACGGAATCCCTTCGACCGGGGGCGGCGACGTCCGGAGCTCTTCCAGGGTCACCTTCATCTCGAACTGACGGGCACCGCGCGCCACGCGCACGGTCACCACCGAGCCGACGCCGGCAAGACTGGCCACCCAGCGCAGCCGCTCCGGACCTGAAACCGGCTTGCCGTCCACCGAGAGGATCACGTCGTCCACCGCGAGGCCGGCGCGTTCCGCGGGCCCGCCCGCGATGATCACGCGCACCAGAGCGCCTTCGGAGCTGGCGAGCCCGAGTCGAGCCACGTCGTCCGGGAGCACCGAAGAGACGCTGATGCCGATCGCGCTGCGACGAATCTTTCCGTCCTTGATCAGCCGCGGCAAAATCTCGCGAATCATGTTGATGGGAATCGCGAAGCCGATGCCGTTGGCGCGGTCGCGAATCGCAGTGTTGATGCCCACCACACGCCCAGCCGTATCGAGCAGCGGCCCGCCGGAATTGCCGGGGTTGATGCTCGCGTCGGTCTGCAAGAAGTCGTAGTACCCGGCCTCGTCGAGGCCGCCGCCGTTCTTGCTGAGGTCCTGATTGGTGCGGTCCTTGGCCGAGAGGATGCCAGCCGAGACCGTGTGGGTGAGCCCGAAGGGATTGCCGATGGCGATCACCCAATCCCCGACCCGAACCGCGTCCGAGTCGCCAAGGGGGAGCGCGGGTAGCCCGGTCGCATCGACGCGCAGCACCGCCACGTCGGTGGCTGGGTCGCGCCCGACCACGGTCGCGCTCATTACGCGCGAGTTTCCGACGATGACCTGGATGTCCGCCGCTCCCTCGATCACGTGGTTGTTGGTGAGGATCAGGCCGTTCGGGTCGTACACGAACGCGCTGCCGAGCGCCTCGCCGAGCACACGCCGCCCCGGATAGGTGCGCCGTTCTTGCAGGGTCTTTACGAAAACCACCGCTGGATCGGCGCGCGCGACCAGATCCGCGAAGCTCGAGGGCGCGCTCGCTCCGGGTAACGGCGCGGCCGGCACCGGCGGAGGTAGCGGCGCGACCGGAACTGCACCGCTGGGCAGGCTGGCCGAAGCCGCGGCGCCCGCAGCGGTTCCGAGCTTGCGATTGCAGCTGCTGAGCGCCGCGATGCCCACGAGGGCCAGCGCGAGCACTCGAGAGAAACCTCGGGGGCTCACTTGGATTTCACGACCTCGACGAAGCGCATACGAAGATCGAAGAGCGCCTGCGAGAGCACGCGCTCTTCTTCTCCGTTCAGATTTCCGCGCGTCTTTTCCTGCAACAGCGCGATGAGATCGATGGTCTGACGTGCGAGCGGGAGATCGAGCACGCGCTCGCCCGTCGCTGGATCGGGTGCATCGCCCAGGCTGAGCAGTACCGAGTGGCTGAGCGACAAAACCAGCGTAGTGAGATCGATCGCCGGAAGCTCGGGGCCCGCGCTCGCTTCTTTTCGCGCGCGCGCAAACTCCGCTTCGCCGGGATCGAGCGGCGTGGCTTGGTCGCTCACGCCTTCACTCATGCCGGATCCTCGTCGGACTTTTCGCCGTCCTCGTCGGCTTCGCCGTCCTCGTCCTCGTCTTCGTCGTCGTCATCCTCGTCTTCGTCTTCGTCTTCGTCGTCCTCATCCTCGTCGTCGTCTTCGTCCTCGCTGGCGGCGGCAGCAACCGGCGCAGCCGCTGCAACCGGGGCTGCGGCGTCTGCCGCGGGCTTCTCGGTCGCAGGCTTGGCGACGGGCTTCACCGGCTCATCGTCCTCGTCGTCGTCATCCTCGTCGTCGAGTAGGATGGGCGCAGCAATCGAGACCGGGCGCGGCGGAGCCGGTCGCACGATCACGCTGTTCTCGGCGCGCTCGGCTTCGGTCTGCAGCGCGGGCTGCTTCAACTCGATCTCCGCGGCGTTCGCGGAGACGTCGACGAGCGCGGCCAAGTGCTGGTCCACTTCGCTCTCGGTCAGCTGGTGCTTTCTCTGCAACCGCTCGCGAACGCGCACGTCGTATTTGAACTGCTCGGGCATCGGCATCTGAATTGTTCTCCGTCAGGTCTCGTCGTCGCCGCCTTCGATCGCGGGCGCCGCGGGCCCCATCTCGTAGCGCTGGGATGGGCCCCGAAGCAAGCGCTCGACGGGAATCACCGGCCCATCGACCTGCTCAGGGCCGCTCAGACGTCGCTCCGCCGCCTGGGTTTCCTCGGCGGTCGCCAGCCGGACTTCCTGAACTTCCAGCTCGAAGCGCACGCGCTGGCCCGCCAGGGGGTGGTTCATGTCCACCACCACGACGTCCTCCCCGACCTCCATGACTCGGAGCAACATCACCCCGCCGTCGGCAGTGTCCGCGTCGAAACGGTCGCCCGCCGCGACGCCGGGGGGAAAATCGGCCCGGTCGAACTCGACCAGCGCCTCCTTGCGACGGGGGCCGAACGCATCGCGCGGAGGCAGCACGACCTCACGCTTCGCGCCCGGCAATTGGCCGTCGATGGCTGCCTCGAGCGCCGGCAGCAGCGCGCCGAGCCCATGCACGTACTCGACTTGGCTTGTGCATTCCTCGACGGGCTCCCCGTCTTCGTCGAACGCGCGGTAGCCAACCCGAACCCACATGCCAGGACCAACCTGGTAACCACCCGCAGCGCGCGGCGGCCGTTCGGAGCGCTCACCACTCACGTTCGGACCTCCCCCGACCCAACGGAACCAAGAAATTCCGGCGGCAAAGCCAGCTGACCCCGAACCGCGCTGGCCGCGACCACGAGCGGGCTCGCCAAATAGACCTGGCCGGGGCCGCTGCGCCCCGGAAAGTTTCTGTTGATCGCGCTCACCGTCACCTGTTCGCGGCGTGTCGATACTCCGGGTCCCGAGCGAATGCACGCGCCACAGGCGGGCGGCAGCAGCTTCGCGCCCGCTGTTTCAAAAACGGCGGTGTAACCGCGCGCCTCGGCGTAGCTCCGAATCCGACTCGACCCAAACTGGAGAAACAGCTCGACCCCGTCGGCCACACGTTCGCCGCGCGCAACCGCGGCGCCGAGCACCGCGGCGTACAGATCCATGTCAGCGCGCTTTCCGCCCGTGCACGAGCCACCATAAGCGATGTCGATTGGAATGACGGCGCGCTCGCGCAAAAGCGACGCCAGCGGAACGCCGTTCTTTGGGTCTCCGGGAAGCGCCACCATCGGTTCGACCTCCCCGAGGTCGAGCTCGAGATCGAGCGCGTATTCCGCGCCCGGATCGGCCTGGAGCGCCGCGTCCGCGAAAGCGCCGGGCTCGCCTCCGCGTTCGGCCGCGAGGAACTCGAGCACCCGCGCGTCGGCAGGCCCAATCGCCGTGAATGCCCCCGCCTCCGCAGCCATGTTGGTGAGCGTCGCACGCTCGTCGATCGGCAGCGAGAAAAAGCCGTCGCCAGAGAGTTCGAGCACGCGCCCGCGCAGCGCGCCCGCTCGCACCGACTCGCGACTCAAGAGCAAGAGCCAGGCATCCTTGGCGCACACTCCCGGTCGCAGACGGCCGCGCAGGGTCACCCGCACGCTCTCTGGCACGGTGATGCGAAAGTCTCGCGTCAAAAAGCCCGCGGCCATGTCGGTGCTTCCGACGCCGAAAGCGAAGCAGCCGAGCACGCCCGCCATGCAGGTATGCGAGTCGGTGCCCACCACCAGCTGGCCCGGTCGCGCCAAGCGCTCGATCACGAGGTTGTGGCAAATGCCGTCGCTCTCGCCGCTCGCGCTGCCGTCGAACAGCGTGACCTCGTGGCGCGCCGCGAACGCGCGCTGCGCTTCGGCGAGCTCGCTCGCTTGCTCGAGCAGGCCCAAACGCCGATGTTCGTCGGGCATCACCTGCCCGAGCAGCGGTAAGTGGTCGCGAAACAAAAAGACGCTGTTCGGCTCGCGAACGCGCGTTTCAGCGCCAAATGCGGCGGTGAGCTGCGAGTCGATCATCGCGGTCACGTAGTCGTGACTGAAGCGCACGTCCGCACGCACGAAACCGACGTCCCCGGGCACCACCGCTGGCACGCCGATTTGCCCGTCCGCGCGCACGAAATGCGCACCGATCAGCTTTTCGGCCAAGGTAGAGGGCCGCGCTCGGCGCTCGACGCTGGGCGCCATGCGCAAACCGGCAAGTCGCTCCCGCCCATACTCGCCGAGCCCGCCCGCTTCGACCACCGCGCGCGCGAGCGGGTCGAGCTCCGACACCAGGTCAGCGAATGGCACCGGCTCACCGGCTTCGATTCGCTCGAGCAGCGAGAAATCGGTGCTCGTGAACAGCCCCAGGTTGTGACAATTCTGACGATAGATGCGCTCGAAGCTGCGCGCGATGACCAGGCGAATCCCGGCCGCCCGCTGCGCGAAGGGCGCGGTCTCGCGCGAGCTACCCGAGCCGAAGCTCGCGCCGCCGACCAGCACCGAAAAGCCACCGCTTCGCACCGCGCGCGGCGAAACGACGCCCCCGCGAAACCCGACCAGGCAATAGTCGGCCAGCCGCTCATCGTAAAAATAGCAGGCCCAGGCGGGCGTCATTTCGTCGGTGGACACGCTATCGGCGAGCTCGCTGCGCTCGCTCTTCGACAGCGGTTGGCCCGCGAGCTGCGCGCGAACGAGCGCGGGCTCCGCGCACAAATACAGCGCGCGCCCTGGAAAATGCAGGGCGCGGCTCACGGCTTTTCCTGCCCACGGCTGGCGAGCGCCAAGACCAGCGCCTCGGCCAGTCGGCGCTGTTCCGGGCTGACCGCGGCGTCCAGTGCCCGCTTCGCGACCTGCGCGAGCTCCGCGGCGACCCGCGGGCGCTCGGCCGCCGGCACGCCGTCGAGCGCGCGCGTCACTGCGCCATCGGAGTCGATCAGGGGTGGCATGGTCTACGAGCAGCGGCATTTTACGCGCCAGAACGGGCTTCGCCAGACAGCCGTTGACGAAAGCGAACGCAGGAACTTTGCTGCCGCGAGGCCTCCTTCCCCGCATGCCCGCCTCCCTGCCCTCGCTCCGCGTCACGCTCGCGCTGCTTCTGCTGCTTTTCGCCTGTAAATCGAAGCCGGGCGCGCCGGCTCCGGCCGCCAGCGTGGCGCGCCCGAGCGCGAGCGTCTCGACCGCCGCGCGCGCTCCGAAGGAAGCGCCGCTCTCCGCCGAGCGAGTCGAAATCCCGGGCGGCGCCTTCTTTGCGGGCAGCGTGCCCGGCGATGAGGGCCGAGTGCCGGAACTCGAACCGCGGCGGCATCGAGTCGAGCTCGGGCCCTTTCAGATCGATCGCTTGCCTTACCCGAACGATCCCGCAAAGCCTCCCCTCACCTCCGTGTCACGCGACGAAGCGAAGCGGCTGTGCGCCGAGCGCGGCGGCCGGCTGTGCACCGAGCTCGAGTGGGAGCGCGCCTGCAAAGGCCCGGCGAGCGAAGATTTCGGCATGGGGGCAAGCTGGGACCCGCGCTGCGCGAAGAGCCCAGCCGAATGCGCGTCGGGCTTCGAAGTGCTGGCCATGGGCGCCGCGCTCGCCGAATGGACCGCAGGCGATATCGTAAACCCGGAGGGTGACTCGCCGCGGCGCGCGGCTGCGCGTGGCGCGGCCGCGAGCGCGCCCGGACGCGCGCACCGCTGCGCCGCTCGCCAAGGCCTGGACGCCGACACCAAGTCGACCGATCTCGGCTTTCGCTGCTGTGCGGGCGCGCCCAACGCCGCCAACGTGATCGAGCCCAAGGCAGACGTCACGTTTCGCAAGACGCGCCTTGCCATCGAAGAGCTGAAAAAGCTGCTCGAAAAGGACCCGGCGACGCAGGAGATCGCCAAGGACCTACGCTACTTCAAGGATCCGGACTCGGCCGAAACGGTGGTCTCGCGCGGCCCCGGTGATCGCAAAGGCTTCAGCTTCACGGTGGCACCCTTGCTGTGGAATCCGGTCGCGGGCGCCGAATTTTTGCTGGTGACCGGACGCTCCGGCGAGGCCTCCTCGTTCGTGGTTGCCTTCTACGTGCTCGGAGAAAACGAGTACCGGCTGGCCTCGAGCTTCATCATGCGCAACGAGCCCGGACCGGTCGCTTTCGCCTACGACAACTCGATCCGCCCCCGGCTGCACTTCAGCACGTGCTGGGGCTGTCTCGGCGAGACCGGCAAGGTGCTGTTCCGAAAACCGGAGCGCGCGGTGATTCTGCAGCCGTAAACGGCCACGCAAGCGGCGAGCTACGCGAGCGGCGCGCTCAGCTCGAATGCGTTGCGACCGCTCTCCGATGGCACGCTCTTCACCTGCGCTCCACCAAGCGTCGCCGCGATCGACGCCGCGAACAGCCCGAGGCCACGGCTATAGCGACCCTGCGGATCCCCCTTACAGCTGAGCTGTCCCTCGGCCGTGAACGCGGTCTCGCGCAGCGGTTCCGATACGGTCGGACCCATGTCGCTGATGCGCACGATGCCTTGCCCGCCGTCGAGCGCGAGCGACACCAGCACGGGTTCGCTCGTGCCCCCGTGCTGAATCGCGTTGAACAGCAAATTGCCGAGCGCCCGGCTCACCATCTCACGATGACCGAGCACCCGCGGCGCCCCCTGGCGCTCGGCCTGGAACTCGAGCCGTACGCCGTAGCTTTGCGCGATCACCTGCAGCCGCTGCACACCGTCGTAGGCCAGTTCCCACAGCGAAATCGGCATGCGGTCGAGCGCGGGCCGCTCGACGAGCAGCGAGAGGCCCACGAGCTCCAAATTGTCGATGATGTGCTTCAGCGAACTGCACGAAGCCGAGATGTCGGCCAGCGCGTCGAGCGCGTCCGTGTCCTTGGTGGCCAGCGTGGCCTCGAGGAACCCGACGTTGCTGTGCAGCGCGGAGAGAGGGTTGCGCAGGTCGTGCGCGACCAGGGCGAGCAGCGAGCCGACGGTTCCGGGAGTCTCGGATGCCACCAGGGCGACTATCCCATGGGCACGTGCGACAAGAAAGCCGCGATCGCCTCATTCACGCGTTCACGCTCCTCGAGCGGTAAAATGTGCGTTCCGCCGGGGATCAGCACGTATTCGCCGTGCGGCATTGCCTCAGCCATGGCCTGCGAGAGAGCAGGGGGGGTGAACGAATCCCGCTCGCCCGCAACTACCAGCGTCGGAATCCCGATTTGAGGCAATAGATCCTCGGCCGAGTGTTCCCCTGCCTCGCGCAGCATGTGCAGGAACATTTCGAAATCCACGTGGGCGGCGTGCTCGAAATAGGGCCGCACGTCCTCCACACGCACGTGGCTGAAATCGATGTCGCGGCTCAAGCGCGCGAGCTGGAGCCCGAGCTGAACCGGCAAGCGCGACCACACCGCGCGGGCCAAACGCGGGTGCCGCTCCACGAAGCCAATGAGCTCAGGGAGCACGGTCGCCAGCATGTCGCTGCCCTTGAACGTATAAGTGACGCGCCCGAAGCTGCCCGACAGCAGCAACAGCGCGGTCACCCGCTCAGGGCGCAGGCGATACGCCTCCAGCGCGACCTGGGTGCCAAACGAATGCCCGACCAACACCACGGGCGGGTCGCCCAGATGCTTTCGCACGGCGTCCAAATCGGTGGCGTGGTCGACCACGCGAATGCACTTGGGATCGACAGGGAGCCCGCTGCGCCCGTGCCCTCGGTAGTTCCAATGAGCTACCGATCCGAACGCAGCCAGGTCATCCCATAAGTACTTATAGATGTACCCGTCGCAGACGATCCCGTCGCACAGCACGAAGACCGTAGGCCCGGCGCCAACACGCTGCCTCACATAGAGGCGAGTACCGTCCAGACCCTCGGCGAACGATTCGAGGGACTCCGGCGTTTCAGCCGGCTTCCTCGGCGTCGTCTTCAACGTCGTTCACGCTCGGGATCTTCTTGATCTCGAGCCTGGCCATCTTCCACGCGCGTTGCACGACCCAGGACAACGATCGGTCGAGTCGCGCTGCCTCGTCCTTGATCTCCTGGAGCATCGACTCCGGGAAGTAGAGGCTCTGCTTGCGCTTGTCGCTTCCAGCGGCTTTGTTGGAATCGTTCTCGGCCACGCTTACCTCGGAACGTAAAAGAGGGTGATCGGCCCCTTGCCGACCCTCCATTTATTGGTAACTGAACTAGTAGCACCCGCAGACCCCGGGAAGCAATGGGGTATTCTCACTCTGCGATGTCGATCGACAGCAGGCGCACTTTTTCGGAAATATCTCCCACGTCAGCCCTCGACGCTCGGCCCCGGCGGCGCCGGTTTCGCCGCGGTCGCCTGATGGCCGTGGTCGGCGCCCTTTTCGCGGCGACCCTCGCCTTCCACGCCGGGCGCGCCAGCGCGACCACCGAGCGCGAGAACCCCTACGCCTTGCTCAGTCAGCTCGGCCGCGTTCTCACCTGGATCGAGAATGAATACGTGGACCCGGTCGACCGCCGCTCGCTGCTCGAGGGCGCGCTCGAGGGCATGGTGGGCAAGCTCGACCCGCACTCCGCCTACCTGCCGCCGGAGGACTATGCGATTTTTCAAAGCGACACCGAGGGCCGCTTCGGTGGCGTCGGCGTCGAGGTCGATTTTGGCGAAGATTGGGTCACGGTCATCGCCCCCATCGAAGGTTCACCGGCCGAGCGCGCCGGCGTTCGGCCAGGCGACCGTATCGTCGCCATCGACCACATCCCCGTTCGAGGCAGAAGCCCTGCCCAACTGGTTCGGCAAATGCGCGGTGAGCCCGCGAGCAAAGTCCTGCTCACCATCAGCCGCCCCGGCGCGGAAAAATACCTGTACTTCACGCTCACTCGCGAGGTGATCAGCGTGGCCTCGGTGGCCAGCAAGCTGCTCGTCGGCAACGTCGGCTACCTGCGCATCAAGACCTTTCAGATGGGTACGCACAGCGAGCTACTCGAGCAGTTCGGCAAGCTCCGTCAAAAAGCTGGCGGTGCCCCACGCGGCTTGGTGCTCGACCTGCGCAACAACCCGGGCGGCCTCGTGAACGAAGCCACCGCCGTCGCGGACGAGTTCCTCACCCAGGGCGTGGTCTTCACCACGCGCCGCCGCGGCAAAGTCGTGGACGAATACAAGGCCAGCTCCGGGGGCGCGCTGCAGAAGGGCGCGGTGGTAATTCTGACCAACGAATACACCGCGAGCTCCGCGGAGCTCTTGGGCGCCTCACTCCAAGAAAACCAGCGGGCGAAGGTGGTCGGAACCAAGACCTTCGGCAAGGGCTCGGTGCAAACCATCGTCGACCTGCCGGGCGGTGCCGGCCTGAGGCTCACCACGCTCCGGTACTACACCCCGCTCGGCCACGCGATTCAGGCGCAGGGCATTACCCCGGACGTTAACGTGCCCTCACCGGGCGGCGAGTTCGGCGTGGTGCGCGAGAAAAACCTGGATGGGCACTTGCCCGCCGAGCCCGGCGGCGAAGCCGAAACGCCCACGCCGGGCGTGGACGCGACCCAGGCCGCTGCCAGCGCCGGCTCGAGAGAGCCTAGCGTTGCGGGCCGCTCGGTTCCCGACGACCCTCGCACGGGCAGCGACCCGGCGCTCGCGATCGCCTACCAGATGCTCACCGGGACGTTGACGGCCCCGAGCACAGGCACCCCCGAGCCCCACGCGCAGTAGTACGCGGCGCTGCCCGGGCTCAGCCCGGGACACCGAGCGCATGCGCGAGCCAGTAGCAGAGCGCGGAAACGATCGCCGCGCACGGTATCGTGAGTATCCACGCGGCGAGCATGCGACCGGCGATGCGCCAGCGGACCGCGCTCAACTTGGTCACGCTGCCCACGCCCATGATCGCGCCGGCAATGGTGTGAGTCGTCGAAACCGGAATGCCCATTTTGGTGGCGATGAACAGCGTGATCGCGCCGCTGGTCTCCGCGGCGAAGCCGCCTACCGGTTGGAGCTTGGCCACGCCCATGCCCATCGTACGCACGATGCGCCAACCGCCGGTCATGGTGCCGAGCGCCATCGCCGCGTGACAGGCGAGCACGACCCAGAGCGGAATGTGGGGGCGGCCGGCGCCGTACGTTTGGTAACCGCTCGCTAGCAGGGCAGCCATGATGATGCCCATCGTCTTCTGCGCGTCGTTGCCGCCGTGGCCGAGCGAATACAGCGCGGCTGACAGCAGCTGACCACGCCGGAAGGTGCGATCGACTTTGCGCGGTGACCACATGCCGAACAGCGCCATCAAGAGCCGCATCGTCAGGCCGCCGAGCAAGAGCCCGAGCACGGGCGACACCACGATGAACAGCGCGGTTTTCGCGATGAATGCGGTATCGAGTGAGCCGAAACCCGCCTTTGCGACCGCCGCGCCCGCGAAGCCTCCGAGCAGCGCGTGCGAGGAGGACGACGGCAGCGCGACCTTCCAGGTCCAGAGGTCCCAGACGATCGCGCCGATTAGCCCGCTTCCCACCACGGTGAGCGACACCACGCTCGGGACCACGCCGTGCGCGATGTTGCTGGCCACCTTGGCGTCGAAGATCAAGAACGCCACGAAGTTGAAGAACGCGGCCCACAACACGGCCACTCTCGGCGTCAGCACACGCGTGGAGACGACGGTGGCGATCGAGTTGGCCGCGTCGTGGAGCCCGTTGATGAAATCGAAGGCCAGCGCCAGAGTGACGATCGCGATCAGGGCGATCAGCATCAGTACTCCAGCACGACACCTTGAATGGCGTTGGCCACGTCGTCGCACAAGTCCGCAGCCGCCTCGAGCTCTTCGTAGATCTCGCGCCACTTCATGACCAGCAGCGGGTCACCGGAAGCCTTGAATAGCCCGGCAATCGCGGTCCGATAGAGCGCGTCGGCCTGACTTTCCTGACCGTCGATCTCGGTGCAAAAAGCCAAGATTTCTTGAGCGCGGTCTCGGCCTTCGGGCAAGAGCTCGATCGCCTTCGCCATGGTCGTTACGCTGGTCTCGAGCAAGCGCGCTATGTCCATGGCGACCCCGGAACACTCGCGAATCTCGAACAGCACCATGCGCTGCGCGATGGACTCGATGGTGTCCAAGACATCGTCCAGGCGCGTGGTCAGGGTGTGAATATCCGGACGGTCCAGGGGCGTTATCCATTGGCTGCGCAGGCGCGTGATGGTCGCGCGCGTGATCACGTCGCCTTCGTGCTCGGCCTGGGAAATTTGTTCTTTGAGCGATTCCGCTTCTGCCGGGCGCTCGAACAGCTGGCGCAAAAGGCCCGCGGCGCGAACGCTGAGCGCCGCGTGCGCCGTGAACGCGCCGTAAAATGGATCTTTGGATTTTTCTAGTCGGAACATGTCTCGATCAGTCGCGCGACTACATCGGAACGCACTGCCCGCACGAAGGCGCGTACGGCGCGACGTTCGGATAGTTGTCCTTGATCGCCGCGCAATCGGCCTTGTTCGCCTCGGCGATGCACGCCTTGGCCTTGTCGGCCGTATATGTCTGAGGTCCGGCGCAAATCTTGTCGGCCGTCGCCATGGCACAGCCGATTTGCGCCGCGCCGCCGATGATACAACTCACCTCGTCGAGCCCCGGCGGCAGTCCGGCGAGCTGACGCTCCAGATCGGTGGTGCACTCGAAGATGCGGTGACACTCGACCTTGACCACCTCGTTGCACTGGTCGGTGGGGCTGAGCGCGCTGTCGTCATCGTCGTCCCCGCAGCCGGCAACGAACATCGCCGCTACACCAATCAGCCAGGTCGCGTAAGCCAAGCGCCGCACGTTGCTCATGAGTCGTCCTCCGAAGGTCGGGCGACGCGAGCTTATCAGGGAATGCGGGCGCAGGCGCGGCTGCAACGACGACGTGAGCTGGGGCGCGTTGCCTCACGCCGGAATGGGCCGCGAAGCGCGCACTTTTCAGGGTGGCGCCCCTAATCAGCCTATTTTCCGCTGTTTTCCTCAGCCAGGGTCTTCTTGCGCTTCTTGATGCCGAAGACCGCTCGGCCGAGCAGCATGATCGGGTCGAAGTAGCGGTCGACCACGCGCTCCTTCATGGGGATGATGCCGTTGTCGGTGATGCCGATGTGCTCGGGGCAGACTTCGGTGCAGCAGCGGGTGATGTTGCACATGCCCGAGCCGTACTCTTTACGAAGCTCCGGCACGCGATCGTCGTCGTCGAGCGGGTGCATCTCCAGGCTGGCGACGCGGATCATGAAGCGCGGACCGATGAACTGGTCGTTCTCTTTGCCGTCGCGGTCGCGCAGCACGTGGCAGACGTTCTGGCACAGGTAGCACTCGATGCACTTTCGGAACTCTTGCGTGCGATCGACGTCCTCCTGATACATGCGGTGCTGGCCGTCGGCCCCGCGCGGCTTCGGCTTGAACGGGCGGATGCGCCGGTTCTGCTTGTAGTTCCAGGACACGTCGGTGACCAAATCCCGAATGATGGGGAAGGTCTTGAGCGGCTGTACCGTGATCACTTCGTCCGGGCCGTAGGCGTTCATGCGCGTCATGCAGGCCAGGCGCGGACGGCCGTTGATCTCCATGCTGCACGAGCCGCACTTGCCGGCCTTGCAGTTCCAGCGCACCGCGAGGTCGCCCGCGTGGCGCGCCTGGATGCGATGAATCACGTCGAGCACGACCATGCCGGGGTCGACTTCCACGTCGTACTCCTTGAACTCGCCGCCTTGCGCGTCGCCGCGCCAAACCCTGAATTTTCGCGTGGTCATCTGTATTTCTGCCTAGTCGTTGGGCGCGTCGGCTCCGACTTTGCCGGACTCGAGATCTTCGATCTTTGCGTTGGCGATGGCCTTCAGATAGTCGACCGGCTCGGGGCGCTGGTACTGCTCGGTCTCCATCTGCCCGTCCTTGCCCTTGCGGGAGACGATGTTGACCTTCACCCACTCGTCGCGCTCGCCCTCGTAGTCGATGCGGGTGTGCGCGCCGCGGCTCTCTTTGCGAATCAGCGCTGCGCGCGCGACCGCTTCCGAGGTCACCATCAGCGATTTCATCGCGATGGCTTCGTGCCAGCCGGGGTTGTACTGGCTCGCGCCCGGAGCCTTCACGTTCTTCACGCGCTCTTTCAGGGCTTCGAGCCGGGACACGCCCTGCTTGAGCTCTTCTTCCTCGCGCACGATGCCGACGCAGTCTTCCATCACGTCCTGCAGCGCTTCGTGCAGGAGATAGGGGTTCTCGCCGTTTTCGCGATTCAGGATGTCCGTCGCGCCGCGGATGGCGAGCTTGATCTGCTCGTCGTCGGCCTTGGGTGACGTCGACAGGCTGCGCACGTAGTTGGCCGCGCCGACGCCAGCGAGCTTGCCGAACACGATCAAGTCGCTGAGCGAATTGCCGCCGAGCCGGTTCGCCCCGTGCAGGCCGGCCGCGCACTCGCCGCAGGCGAAAAGGCCTGGAACGCGCGTTTGTTGGGTGTCGGCATCCACGCGGATGCCGCCCATGAAGTAGTGCAGCGTGGGGCCGACTTCCATCGGCTCCTTGGTGATGTCGACCTCGGCCAGCTCCTTGAACTGGTGATACATGCCGGGCAGGCGGCGCTTGATGAACTCGGGCGGGCGGCGCGAGGCGATGTCGAGGAATGCGCCACCGTGCGGCGAGCCGCGCCCCGCCTTGACCTCGGCGCGAATCGAGCGCGCGACCACGTCACGCGTCAAGAGCTCGGGCGGACGCCGCGCGTTCTTGTCGCCGTTCAGCCAGCGCGTGGCTTCGTCCACGGTGTCGGCGGTTTCGGCGGCGAACTTCTCCGGCACGTAGCCGAACATGAAACGCTCGCCCTTGTTGTTGAGCAGGATGCCGCCGTCGCCGCGTACGCCTTCGGTCACCAGAATGCCGCGCACGCTGAGCGGCCAGACCATGCCGGTGGGGTGAAACTGCGTGAACTCGATGTCCATCAGCTCCGCGCCGGCCTCGTAGGCCAGGGCGGTGCCGTCGCCGGTGTACTCCCAGGAGTTACTGGTCACGCGCCAGGCCTTGCCTGCGCCGCCGGTGGCCAGGATCACCGCGCGGCAGCGGAGCAGCAAGAATCGCCCGGTTTCGCGGTAATAGGCGACCACTCCGGCGATGCGCTCGCCGTCTTTCAAGAGCGCGATGGCGGTGCACTCCATGTGAAAGGAGATGCCCTGGTGCACGCCGTGATCTTGCAAGGTGCGGATCAACTCGAGGCCCGTGCGGTCGCCGACGTGGGCAAGGCGCGGATAGCGGTGACCGCCGAAGTTACGCTGGCTGATCAGCCCCTCTTTGGTGCGGTCGAACACCGCGCCCCACTCTTCGAGCTCACGAACGCGCGCGGGGGCTTGCTTGGCGTGAAGCTCCGCCATGCGCCACACGTTCAAGAACTTGCCCCCGCGCATGGTGTCGCGAAAGTGCACTTTCCAGTTGTCGCGCGAGTCGACGTTGCCGAGCGCCGCAGCCATGCCGCCCTCGGCCATCACCGTGTGCGCCTTGCCGAGCAGGCTCTTCGATAGCAGCGCCGTGCTCATGCCCTGCCCGCTCGACTCAATCGCCGCGCGCAGCCCAGCCCCGCCAGCGCCGATCACGACCACGTCGTGCTCGACCGTTTGTAGTTCCGATACGTCCAACATCTTGTTCTCTAGCCCTACTGCCACGTATTGAGATCGGTGATGACGCCCATGCTCAGCAGGCGAACGTAGATGTCCGTGATGACCACCCAGATGAGGCTCGCCCAAGCGAACGCCATGTGGCGCGCGTTGAACCAGGAAGCGCCCTTCCAGGCGCTGTAGGTGACCGTCTTTTCGCCGCAAGACATGCAGTCGCCACGACCGCCGATGAGATGGCGGAAGGAGTGGCAGCCGAAGGTGTAAGCACCAATCAACACCGCGTTCATGGTGAGGATGAAGCTGCCCACGCCCACGCCGAACACGCCGTCCTTGAAGAACGATTGAAACGCTTCGTACGAGAGCAACACCACGAACGCGAGCGCAAAGTAGAGCGCGTAACGGTGCAGGTTCTGGAACAGCAAGAAACGAGTTTCGCCCCAGTACTTCGGGCGCTGGCCCGGGCTCACCGCGCAGCCCGGCGGCGAGCCGACGAAGGAGCGGTAGTAGGCCTTGCGGTAGTAGTAACAGGTGAAGCGGAACAAGCCGGGGAACGGCAAGATGAGCAGCGCGGGCGACGCCGGCAGCAACGCAAACTCCGGCCACCAGCTCGGCCACTCACCGAACCAGGCGTGGTCCACCGGCACGCCGCCGAGCGCATCGGCCTTGGCGAACAGCACCGGCGCATACAGCGGGCTCAAGTAAGGCGCCGCGTAGTAGTAGCCGCTCTGAAAGACGGCCCAGGTCGTATAGACGATGAACCCGCTGAACACCGTAAAGGTAATGAGCGGGCCGACCCACCAGTTGTCCGTACGAAGCGTGCCCCCAAGGGTGTTGGGGTGCCCGCCGATCAGGGGCAAGTGCCTGGTCGTCATGATGAGGTGAAAGACTCCTTCTCTCTCCGGGCCGCGGCCAGGAACCACCAGGCTTAGCTGGACCCAGTTGGTTTAGTCGAGCGCCCCCGATAAGTCATATTCAATCGCGTAAACGTGGTCATAAGCAAATCTTATACTAAACTGTTTCCGGTTCGCTTCTCGTTGCCTCGCGCCCGAGCGCGTCCCCTCCCCGTGCACGTCGAAACCCTGAAGACTTTCTGCGATCTGGTCGACAGCGGCAGCTTCAGCAAGGCCGCTCGGCTGAACTTCGTGTCGCAGTCGGCGGTCAGCCAGCAGCTCAGCGCGCTCGAGACTCATTTTGGTAAACGGCTGATCGAGCGGGGCCCCGGTCGACCATTGGTGCTCACCGAAGCCGGGCGCCTGCTCTATTCCGAAGGCAAGGCCATCCTCGAGCGCTTCCGCGCGCTCGATCATCGCTTGCGGCAGGACGCACAGGTGATGACCGGCACGGTGCGCGTCGCCACGGTGTACAGCGTCGGGCTGCACGCGCTGCCGCCGTTCGTGAAGCAGTTTCTCGCCGAGCACCCGCAGGTGAACGTGCGCGTCGAGTACAGCCGAACCGATCGGGTCTACGAGGCTTGCCTCAACGGCACCATCGACCTCGGCATCGTGGCCCACCCCTCGCGTCGCGCGCGCATCGAGGTGATTCCGCTTCGCCCGGAGCCATTGGTGCTGGTGTGTAGCCCCGAACACCGCCTGGCCCGGCGACGCAAAGTCGCGCTCAGTCAGCTCGAGGGCGAACCCTTCGTCGCGTTCGACCGCAGCGTGCCCACGCGCAAAGCGATCGATCGCATTTTGAAGGAGCACCGCGTCGCGGTCTCGATCGTGACCGAGTTCGACAACATCGAGACCATCAAGCGCTCGGTCGAAGCGGGCCTGGGCGTCTCGATCGTGCCGCAAAATAGCGTCAAGAACGAGGCCAAAGCCCGCACGCTGGTGCCGATCGAGTTCGCGGATGGACCGTACACGCGATCGATCGGCATCATCCACCGGAAGGGGCGCGAGCTCGGCCCAACCGCCGAAGCTTTCTTGAAGCTCATCACCGCGGGGATGGGCAATCCCGGCGCGAGCACTGGAAATTTCTAGGCACGCGTTCTCGACTCGGCTGGCGGTCGAATCGTGGCCCCGCCTGCGCACCTCTGGGGTCCTGTCTGTGGAAATGCGTCGAACCCTCCAGGTATGTGTGCCGGTCCTAGTCCTTGCGTGCGCTGCCGGCGGCGAAACCCCAGGCAGCGGGGCGAGCGGTGGCAGCGCTCAGAGCGGAGGTTTGCCGGGGGTAACGGGCGGCACCTCCACGAGCTCGGGCGGCAGCGCCTCGATGAACGGCGGATCGGCGAGCGGCGGTCTAGTGAGTGGTGGCGAGGGCGGCTCGATGAGCGGCAACGCGGGCAGCGTCGCGACCGGCGGCGCGCCATTGGGTGGCTCGCCCGCCAGCGGAGGGTCCGCGGGCACGGGCCTCGGTGGCGGTTTTACACCCGGAGGGGTGACGAGTGGCGGCGGGCCGAACGGTGGCAAGGCGGGCTCTTCGACGACCGGTGGCAAGGCGAACACCGGTGGTGCCCCTTCGACCGGCGGCAGCAGCGGCGGAAGCAGTGCCGGCGCATCGAGCGCCGGCGCGCTCATCATCAATGACCGATTTTGGAAGGACACCTCGGGCACCCCCATCTATTCGCAAGGCGGCGGGGTCCTGAAAGTCGGAGACACCTACTACTGGTACGGGGTCAAATATCAGGGCGCGGTGACCTACGCCGCGAACCCGAGCGGAAAGAACGACGATACCTCGTTCGTTTCGGTCACCGCTTACTCCTCGAAGGACCTCGTAAACTGGAAGTTCGAAAACAACGTGCTCAGCGGCGAAGGTGGCTGGTTCGGACGGCTCGGCGTCGTCTACCACGCGGGCACGAAGAAATACGTACTGGTCGCGCAAGGCGGGGGCGGACTTTACTTCGCCACCAGCGACACCCCCGCGGGCGCCTTCAAGCGCGACAACGTGCAAACCAATTTGCCCGACATCGTGAACGGCGCGACCGGCGACCAGACCACGTTTCAGGACGACGACGGTAAAGCGTACCTGATTTGCTCGAGCAGCAACGGCCGCGCCAACCTGTACGTCGCGCCGCTCCGCAGCAGCGATTTTCTGCGCATCGAGTCGGCCACGCGCATTTACCGCGGCGACGGGCGTGAGGGCAACGCGCTGTTCAAGTACAACGGCACCTACTACTTCTGTTCATCGGACTTGCACGGCTGGAACGCCTCGCACACGTATTGCGTTTCCGCGACGAACATCAACGGCCCGTACGGCGCCGAGTTCGTGATGGACAACACCGAACAAGACTTCAGCCACGTCACGCAGACCGGCTTTTTCATCGCGGTACAAGGCAGCGCACAAACCACGATCATCTTCGCCGGCGATCGCTGGAGCGATTTTGCCGGTAATGGGCTGGGCTTCAACCAGTGGATGCCGCTCAGCTTCAAAGGCAAAAGCCCGCGGCTGGAATCGCTGTCTGAATGGTCGATCGACCCGAAGACCGGCACGTGGGCGGTGGGCAAGGGTAACAACTACGTGCGCAACCCCAGCTTCGAAGCGGATCGGGTCGCGATGAGCCAACCCGCGGGCTGGGTCACCAGCACCAATCTGAGCGGCGCCACACCGCACAGCAACGCCTCGTCCGGTCACAGCGGGCGCTGGTACTGGAAGCTCAGTCACACCGCGAGCTACCAAGGCACGATTTCGCAAACCCTCACCGGCTTGCCGAACGGTTCCTACAAATTCAGCGCCTGGGCGAAAAGCAGCGGCGGGCAAGCGACGGCGCAGCTCTACGCCAAGAGCTCGGCCAGCGAAAAGACCGCCCCCTTGAGTAGCGCGCTCTCGGCTTGGACGCAGATTTCGGTTTCCGGCATCACCGTCAGCAACGGCCAGCTCGAGGTCGGCGTGAGCACGACCGCCAGCGCAAACCAATGGCTGAACCTCGACGACTTCGCGCTCGTCTTGGAATAGCCGCGGTCTAGCCGAAGCGCACTCGAGTTCTGCGCTCAGTTCTCGGGCGCGCCCGCGTTCACCCAGCTGGTGATGGTGGCAATGTTCGCCGCGCTCAGCATGGCCGCGCCACCGGCCGGCATGCGATTTACCATGCAAGCCTTGGCGCTGTCCGCGTTGGCAATACTCACGTTGCCCTGAACGACCTTCGGAATCAGGCTATTTGCAGGCGTGGTCTTGTCGATCAGCACCTGGTCCTGGCACTTCGCGACTGGCGCCGCGATCGGCGTGGTAAGCCGCATGTAAAGCATCGCGTCGTTCTTCAGATTGATGCGATCGCTCTTGGTCCCGTCATGGCACTTCGAGCAATTGGTGCTGAAGATCTTGGAGACGTCCGCGAACGTGCCGGTCGCTGCTCCGCCCGAGCCGCCAGTGCCGGCCTTGCCGCCACCAGCCGCGCCACCGCCGCCAGTCGCACCTGCTGCGCCACCGCCGGCTTTGCCGCCGCCACCACCAGCACCCGACGCGCCGGAAGCGCCGCCGCCCGCGCCGCCACCGCTCGCCCCGCCGTTGCTCACGCCACCACCACCGCCGCCACTCGCGCCACCGCCACCCGCGGTGCCACCGGTTGCGGTGCCTGCCGATCCGCCGGTTGCCGTACCGCCCGTGGCCGTTCCGCCGGTGGTGCCACCTGTCGTGCCTCCGGTGGTCCCTCCCGTCGACGTGCCGCCAGTGGTTCCGCCCGTCGTGCCACCAGTGTTCGTCACCCCTCCGGTAGTGGTAGGCGTGCCACCTGTGTTCGGGCTCGGCGCGTCAGCGCCGTCGCTGCTGCACATGGTGGAGAGCAAGCCGAGCGTAGCGACGGCCGCGAACAAGCCCAACGTCTTGGTAGTTTTCATGGTGAAGCCTTCCTACACAGGGGAGGATAAGCTCGCACCTCACCACCTTTCGCGCTCTTTCGCGCGAAAATTTCGGTGACTTCGTCTCGCCCGGATTAATCGCTCACCGCTAAAATTTGGCCTCTTCGCTGCACGCGCGGAGAACCGGGAGATTGCTCTCCTTTTTTAGAAGAAACGCCGAACCGCCACGCTGATCAGGCTGAGCAGGATCGAAATGAGCAGCATCGAAACCAGCGGGAAATACAAGCGGAGGGAGCCGCTCTCGTAGCGAATATCGCCAGGCAAGCGCCCGAACCACGACAGCGCGCCCGACCAAACCAGCAACCCAACCACCACGATCAGCAGGCCGACGCCGACGATGAGGGGGCCAACTCCGGGAGGTCGTGAATCGGGCAGCATGGGCTCAGGCAATGCTGCGCACCACGCCGCCGTCGACGCGCAGCGCGGAGCCGTTGGTCGCGCTGGCCGCGGCGCTGGCCGTGTACACGATCAGGTTCGCGACTTCGGCAGGCTCCGCAAAGCGGCCTAGCAAGGACGACGGACGCGCGTGCTCGAAAAAGTCCTTCTCGACCTGCGCCTCCCCCACCGATTGCTGCTTGGCCAGCGCACGCACGAAATCGCCGACGCCTTCGGAGCGGGTCGGACCGGGCAACACGCTGTTCACGGTCACGCCGCTACCGCGCGTGGTCTCGGCGAGGCCTCGCGCAATCGCCAGCTGCGCGGTCTTGGTCATCCCATAGTGAATCATTTCGACCGGAATCTGCAGCGCCGATTCGCTCGAGACGAACACGATTCGTCCCCAGTTGCGCGCGCGCATGCCCCCCAGGTAATGCCGCGACAGGCGCACACCGCTCATCACGTTGGTTTCGAAGAAGCGCAGCCAGTCCGCGTCCGAAATGGCCTCGAACGGCGTGGGCTCGAAAATGCCCGCGTTGTTCACCAGCACGTCCACGTCGGGCACCGCGCGTATCAGCGCCTGAACGCCGTCCGCGTTGGCCACGTCTGCGGCCACGCCGCGCGCGCTGGCGCCCGAAACCGCGCGCTCGATCGCCTGCACCGCTTCGCGAACGCGTGCTTCACTGCGGCCATTGACGACCACGCGCGCGCCCTCCCGTGCGAACGCCAGTGCCGCGGCAAAGCCGATGCCGGCGGTCGAGCCGGTCACCAGTACGTTCTTCCCTGCGAGTCCGAGATCCATGCGCGGACGTTAGCACCGTCCCGGCACTGTCGAAATTCGACGGGCCCCTCGAACTCGCTGCACGAATTTTGCCGTTCGAGGCGCCTCGAGCTCACGTGCCCAAAGGCACGCGAGGCGAATCGACACAACGACGGCGCGCCCAACGCGCACCTTGTGGGGCTCTGTCCCAGCGATCTTCCCGCACCGACGTGCGCCACCGAGCGCGCCGGATCAACCTGACGATGTGGACCAGCACTATCTGAGGGGCATGGAACGGCTCGTCGCCGTGATCCAGGAGTTGTCGAAGGCGCGCGATCTGCCGACCGTGCAGGAAATCGTGCGCAAGGCGGCGCGCGAGTTGACCGGCGCGGACGGCGCCACCTTCGTGCTGCGCGACGGGGACAAATGTTTTTACGCGGACGAAGACGCCATCGAGCCGCTCTGGAAAGGCCAGCGCTTTCCCATGTCCGCCTGTATCAGCGGCTGGACCATGCTGAACGGCAGGCCCGCGGTGATCGAGGACATTTACGCCGATTCGCGCATTCCGGCGGACGCCTATCGACCGACCTTCGTCAAGAGCCTGTTGATGGTGCCGGTACGGCGCACCGATCCGATCGCGGCAATCGGCAACTACTGGGCGACGCGCCGCCTACCGACCGACGTCGAGGTGC
Organism: Polyangiaceae bacterium; assembly: GCA_035549735.1. GTDB lineage: Bacteria > Myxococcota_A > Polyangia > Polyangiales > Polyangiaceae > PMG-095. Next base: position 47,441 of record DASZQI010000090.1, read on the forward strand.
GCCTGCTGCAAGCCTTGGCCGACAGCACGTCGGTGGCTTTGGAGAACGCCGGTCTCTACGCGGCACTCGAGGCCCGCGTTCGCGAACGGACCGAAGCGCTGGAGCTCGCCCAGAAAGCGGAGGCCGAAGCTCGACGCGAGCTCGAGGAACGCAAGCGCGCCGAAGCCGCGCTGCAGAGCACCGAACTGCAGCTGCGCCAGTCGCAAAAAATGGACGCCATCGGGCAGCTCGCCGGCGGCGTCGCGCACGACTTCAACAACATTTTGTCCGTAATCATGAGCTTCAGCGGCCTGGCGCTGGAGGAAATCGACAAGAAGAACTCGCTTTATGGGGACGTCGAGGAAATCTACAAGGCGGGCGAGCGCGCGGCCGCGCTGACGCGACGATTACTCACCTTCAGCCGCCAGCAGGTGGTGGAAGCGAAGGTGCTCGACGTGGGAGACGTCGCGCGTGGCATGGACATGATGCTGCGGCGCCTGATCGGTGCAGACATGCATTTCGAAGTGAAGCTCGACAGCGACTTGCACCCGGTGCTCGCGGACGCCGGGCAAATCGAACAGGTGCTCTTGAACCTGGTCGTGAACGCCCGGGACGCCATGCCGAACGGCGGCAAGATCACGGTCGAAGCCTCGAACGTGCACCTGGCTGGTGAATACACCGCCACGCACTTGGGCGTGGCTGACGGGGACTACGTCATGCTGGCCGTGTCCGACACCGGCATCGGCATGGACAAGGAGACGCAAGCCCGCATCTTCGAGCCATTCTTCACGACCAAGGAAAAGGGCAAGGGTACGGGCCTCGGTCTTTCCACCGTGTATGGCATCGTCAAGCAGAGCGAGGGCCACATCTGGGTGTACAGCGAGCCTGGGGTTGGCACTTCGTTCAAGGTGTACCTGCCGAAATGCGCCGAGGGCTCCAGCGAGACGGCCGAGCTCGCGATGGAGGTCACGCGCCTGACCGGGGATGAGACCGTGCTGGTGGTGGACGACGACGAATCGGTGCGCCGCGCGGTGCACGGAATTCTCAGCCGCAACGGCTATCACGTGCTGCTTGCCGAGACCGCAACCCAGGCGCTCAGCCTGTGTGACAGCCAGGCTCGGCGTATCGCGCTGATGGTGACCGACGTGATCATGCCCGAAATGAGCGGCGCAGAGCTGATCGCGCTGGTCGAAAAGAAGCTCCCAAGCCTGCGCATCGTGTGCATGTCCGGCTACACCGGCGAGGCCAGCACACGACGCGGCATCCTCGAGGCCGGCAGGGTCTTCGTGCAAAAGCCGCTGACGCCCGAGACCCTGCTCAGAAAAGTGCGCGAGGCGCTCGATCGCGAGCGCCCCTGAGCGACTTCAGCTCTTCATCAGCTCACGCAGCACGAACTGCAGGATGCCGCCGTGCTTGTAGTACTCGAGCTCGACCGCGGTATCGATGCGCGCCAGCACCTCGAAGCGCTTGTCGCCCGCGCGGACCGTGAGCTTCTTACGCGCAGCGAGGCCGCTGGCAATGCCTTCGACCGCGTACACCTCTTCGCCCGTGAGCCCGAGGCTTTCCCGGGTTTGACCGGGCAAAAACTCGAGCGGCAGCACGCCCATGCCGATCAAGTTCGAGCGGTGAATGCGCTCGTACGATTCGGCCAGCACCGCGCGCACCCCGAGCATGAACGTGCCCTTCGCCGCCCAGTCGCGCGAAGAACCGGAGCCGTATTCTTTCCCAGCCAAGATCAGGAGCGGCACGCCCTCGGCCTGATACTGCATCGAAGCGTCGAAGATGGTGAGCTGGGCGCCGTCCGGCAGGTGCCGCGTGAAGCTACCCTCCACGCCCGGCACCAACAGGTTCTTGAGCCGCACGTTGGCGAACGTGCCGCGCATCATCACCTCGTGGTTGCCGCGCCGCGCGCCGTACTGGTTGAAGTCCTTCGGCTCGACGCCATGCTCCATCAGATACTTCGCCGCCGGTGACGACTTGGCGATATTGCCGGCCGGTGAGATGTGATCGGTGGTCACCGAGTCACCCAGCACCGCCAGCACGCGCGCGCCCGCAATATCGGTGCGCGGGGCGGGCTCGAGGCTCATGTTCTCGAAGAAGGTCGGCTTGCGCACGTAGGTGCTGTCGGGCGCCCAGGCAAAGCGATCGCCCGCCGGAACCGGCACCGCGCGCCAGCGCTCGTCCCCTTGGAACACCGAAGCGTACTCGCTCGAATACATGGCCGCGGTCACGTGCTCGGCCACCGCCTTCGAAACCTGCTCGGGCGAAGGCCACACGTCGCGCAGGAACACGGGCTTGCCGTCCGAGCCCGTGCCGAGCGCGTCGCGATCGAAGTCGATATCGATGCGACCGGCCAGCGCGTACGCGACGACCAAGGGCGGGCTGGCCAGGTAGTTCGCGCGTACGTCCGGGCTGATACGTCCCTCGAAATTGCGGTTACCGCTGAGCACGCTGACCGCCACGAGCTCGCCGTCCTGAATCGACTTGCTGATCGGATCCGGCAGCGGACCGCTGTTACCGATGCAAGTGGTGCAGCCATAACCCACCAGGTTGAACTTCAGCGCTTCGAGCGCTGGCAAGAGCCCCGCCGAGCGCAGGTACTGCGTCACGACCTTCGACCCCGGAGCCAGGCTGGTCTTCACCCACGGCTTGCTGGAGAGGCCCTTCTTCACCGCGTTCTGCGCCAAGAGCCCAGCGCCCATGAGCACGTACGGGTTCGAGGTGTTGGTGCACGACGTGATCGCAGCGATCACCACGTCGCCGTGCGAGAGCTCGAATTCTTTGCCCGCGTACGAGGTTTTCACGCGGGTCGCGAGCGCTTCCGGGCTGGCCGCCTTCGCGTCCTTGGACTTCTTCGCGGTCGCCACGAGCTCCGGCAAAACCTTCTTCCACGAAGCGGGCACGTCGCTCAGCGACACCTTGTCGTGTGGACGGCGCGGCCCGGCCAGGGTCGGCACCACCGTCGCTAGATCGAGGCTCAGCGTATCGGTGAACACCGGATCGGGCGCGCCCTTGACGCGGAACAGGCCCTGCGCCTTGGCGTACGCTTCGGTCAGCGCGACGCGCTCGGCGCTGCGCCCGGTGAGCTTCATGTAGGCCAGCGTTTCCTCGTCGATCGGGAAAATCGCGCAGGTCGAGCCGAACTCGGGGCTCATGTTGCCAATCGTCGCGCGGTTCGCGAGCGGCAGATTGCCGAGCCCATCGCCGTAGAATTCGACGAACTTTCCGACCACGCCCTTGTCGCGCAGCATGCGCGTGATGGTGAGCACCAAGTCGGTCGCCGTCGCGCCCGCGGGCAGCGCACCGTGCAACTTGAAGCCGATCACTTGCGGAACCAGCAGGTTGATCGGCTGCCCGAGCATGGCCGCCTCGGCTTCGATACCGCCGACGCCCCAGCCCAGCACGCCCAGCCCGTTGATCATGGTCGTGTGGCTATCGGTGCCCACCAAGCTATCCGGATAGGCGACGCCGTCTTTGTCGAACACCACGCGTGCCAGGTACTCGAGGTTCACCTGATGCACGATGCCGGTCGAAGGCGGGACCACGCTGAAGTTGTTGAAGGCCTCCTGGGCCCAGCGCAAGAGCACGTAGCGCTCTTGATTGCGCTCGTATTCGTTCTTGGTGTTGATCTGAATAGCGTCGTTCGTACCGAACGCGTCGACCTGGACCGAGTGGTCGATCACTAGCTCCGAGGGGAACAGCGGATTGATCTTGCCGGGATCGCCGCCCATGGCCTGCATCGCGTCGCGCATCGCAGCCAGGTCGACTACCGCCGGCACGCCCGTGAAGTCCTGGAGCACCACGCGCGCCGGGTGGAACGCGATCTCGGTGTCGGGAATCGCCTTGGGATCCCACGCCACCAGCGCCTCGATGTCTTTCTTCACCACCGCCACACCGTCTTCGCAGCGCAGCAAGTTCTCCAGCAGGATGCGCAGCGAGAACGGTAGCCGCGCAACGTCCTTGCCTAGCGCCGTCGCCAGCTTGGGCAGGCTGAAGTAGGAGAATTTCTTGCCCCCGACGTCGAGCGTCGAGCGCGTTTGAAAGGAGTCGCGGGAGCGGTCGGTCATGAGCTTATTCCTCGCTCGCGCCAGTACCCCAGGCCGCCCTCGCTGGCAATTTCCGAAGTGAATTCGGGCTCTGCAACCGCGGTTCCCCGCGAAACATTGCGGAAATATGCACCCAGCGCCGGCCGCGGCCGCAGACGCTCACGACAACGCGCACCACGTGGATGAAGTCGCGAGCCTTACGCCGGGACCGGCAAGAATCCGTCGCTACAACCAAGGTAGGCGGACGCGGTCGCGATACACACGATATTGCTGCCCAAATCTCTGCTCCAAGTCGCGTTCCTCGCTGCGCGCGAAACGTCGCGATGCAGCGTACAGAACGACTCCGAGCGCGATACCGAGCCAGGAATCGAAGAGCAAGCCGACGCCTGGAAGCACGAGCAACGCGACTGACGTGTAGATCGGGTGGACGACCAGAGCAAAAGGACCGCCCGTAATCAGCTCATTCCTGGGAACGAAGAGCAGCACCTGGACGACCGCGGTGAGCCAGATTGGAATTCCGAGCGCGAGGAGTAGGTGAGCGAGCACGAAGCCCGTGGTACCGAGCCGCAGCTGAAACGGTTCGGGCGCAAGCACGTTCGCGCCGATCCCCACGATGGCGAACGGGACGATGGCAGCCAAGATACGGTCACCCGCGCCCACGAGCAGCCCGAGCTGAGCTCGCAAACCCGGCCGAGTCGGGGCCCGCCCGGAGGGCGTTGGTTCGAGTAGCGCGACGGCGAAGACCGTGAGCCAGGCGTAGTAGCAGCCGATATTCAAGCGCTCCCAGACGCCGATCCAGGGGGTTGGCAGGTCCAGGGAGACGTTCGGCGCCTCCGCGCTGGTCAACCCGCCGAACGCGAGCATCGCGCACACGGCCGTTGCGGTGAAGACGCGAAACCGCCAGCCGAATGCCGCAGCACCGAAGCCCATGGCAGCCAGCGAGAGCGCTCCCCACGCCGCGGTCCAGACGAGATGAAGCGTGTCGGTCAGAGTTCCTCCCCCGGCGGCCAACACGGCCCGCAGGTGCATGGGAGGCCACGCGAGACCGATCACGGCCGTGCTCAGAATCAGTATCCCCGCCACGCGCAAGGAGGGCCGGCGCTCGGCGGCTGCCCAGACGCCCGCGCCGAACGCAGCATAGAGCACCGAGTGCACGAGTCCGAACGCGACCCAAATCGGCCTGGTGGGAGCGCCGATGGCAGAAAGCTCACTCACGGTTTGCGAGGCCGAGCGGTACGCTGGCCAAAGGAACGGGATGTACAGGTTCATCGCGCCGTAGAGCAGCACCGACCCGATTCCGCAAAAGAGCAGGGCTCGGCGCGCCGCCTGCGAACGAGCCGACGTGGGCGCGGACCCGTGAGAGGAGACGACCATGAGCGCCCGCGCGTGCACGAGACATGCCGGCCAATTTTCGCGGTTTCGACCCGCCGAGCAGCGCACGAAATGCACGAGCCAGACGGCTCGTCGCAAGTTCTGCGCCGCTCGATGTTCGAGTCAGCGCAGAGTTCGTCGCTCGCGCCGTCGATGCGCGCCAAAGCTGAACAGCAGCAGCACGGCGAGCCAGGCGGGCGGCAGCGCCGCGTTGCCTCCCGCGGACAGCGAACAACCGTTGGCCGCCGCGAGCGATGGACTCGCGGAGTCGCGCGGGCGCGGGAACTTTTCCGGATCGTCCAGCCAAGATTGCGGAACGTCCGCATAGCGGGCGCAGTCTTCGGGGCAAGCGCCGCGCTCACCCTGCTCGCAGAGCCAATCACCGCAGCGTGGGGCAGGGCAATCTTCTTGGCAGCTGGACGCCTCGCTACCATTGCAAGTGCCGTCGCCGCACATCGGTGGCCTGTTGCATAAATGCAGACTCGGCCAGCCGGCGTCACACACGACCTTCGTCAGATGATGCGCGTCGACCGCGCGCTCCTGAGCGACCTCGGCATGCGCGGCTCGATTACAACCTTCGACCGCTTCCCAATCGGGAGCGCCATTTTCGACGAGCCCGACCAACTCCAACGCCTGATTGTAAACGCCTCCCCCGGAGCTGCCCGAAAACGTGTCCGTCGCCAAGGTCAGAGCGCCCGAATCCTGCGCGATCTCCGTGACGTCGGCGGCAAGCTCGACCTTCAGCGGCAGCCCCGCGCCATGCGAGGCGACGACCAGCGCGTCTCCCACTCGAACGGACGCTGTGGCGATCGGCCTGGGCGCCGAGGGTTCCGTCGCCGTTCGGTCGAGCTGAACGATCGCAAACTCGTGATCCAGAGCGACCACATTTCGACACGCGAACACTCGCTCGGCGCGAAGCTCGAGCGGCGCATCGCTCGCCGACAGCGCATAGCCGAACACGACGCGCACGCTGCGGCAGCGGTGGGCTGCGACCTCGAGGTCTCCGCCGAAGCAATGCCCGGCGGTCGCCACCAAGTCATCGTCGATCAGCACGGCCGAGCAGAAAGCTGCCACCGGCTCGCTCGCGTAAGCCTCGCCGTCACACAGTCCGAACGCCGCGCTCGCGTCGGGCGCGCGGAGCAGTACCGAATCGTCACTTTCTTCACGCAGGTGGTGGGCAAAAACCAGCGCCGCGCTCGCGCCGAGCAGCGGAGCTCGCGTTTCGGCAGGCACTTCGAAGGCCTGGAGACGATCATCGTGCCCGTTGATGATCGCCAGTTGCTGCGCATCGAAATCGGCCGGTGCGCGTGAGCAAGCGAGCGCCGTCAACAAGAGGCCCGCTCCCAGCACGCGCACCGGTCCACCGCCTTCAGAACGTAAACCGGTAGTCGTGGTGTGTGAGCCCGAGCTCACCCGTGACGCCGGAAGGCAGCACGATATCGGCAAAATACGGTCCGCCGCTGCTGAACGACATCCAGTTCAACCAGTTCGCCGGCAGCGTGATCTGCCCGGCCTTGTAAAAGATGCCCTGCGCGTCCGCGGCCCACCACCGCATCGTAGCAGTCGTGTTGTTCAGGTTGTAACCGTAGGTTCGGTCACCGGCCGTGATGTTCAACGGCCAGTTGAAGATGCTCCTGCTGTTGGTCGACCCACTCCAGGTGCACTGCAGCGGGACATACTTGACCGAACCTTCGACGAAGTTCTTGCACGCGACGGAGTTGAATTGCGAAAGCGACTTGTCGATCGTCACGGGCGGCGCATCCGAGGAGGGCAAGGTGCGCAGCTTGGCCAGCGCGGGCGCGACGCGGTCGCTCAACGCAATGAGCTCGGCCGGGACCTGGGTCGCTTCGGGGTGCAGCGCGCGGTACAGACTGTCGAGCGACTCAGTCGCCGAGGAGACAGCGAGCACCGATTCCGTCCCGATCGGGCCACCGACGGAGATCGCCGTGAGTCCGTTGAAATCGTAGACATCGAGCCGGGGTCCCGACTGACTCGGATCCTTGAACAGAAGGAGTCCTTCAGTCGAAGCCTCGGCCGTCTCGCCTTGCGGGTCTCCCTGGCTGCACCCCGTGCCGACGACTCCGCTCATCGCGATAGCTACGAGCAGAGCACTGGCGTGTCGCATCTTGGTCATTGTGATCGCCTCCTTTGTGCTACGGCTGGCGGTTCTCGGCGGCTCTCGCACCCCAAAGCGCGAAAAAAGAATGAGGCTTTCGCCTCACCACCCAACTCAAGTTGGCCACCGTCGATACCAGCGGCCCGCTTCATAATGCCGGCGCAGATCAGGGAACCATCCCCGGGCCCGGGTATCGACTTGGCCCCGAGACCGTGCTTGGGGCCTACACCGCCGAACGATCGATGGGCGCCTCTTCGCGCGCACCGACCGTCACCGCCACGTCACCCGCGCCGTGCCGCTTCGATCTTGGCCACGTCGATCTTCCGCATCTTCATCATCGCCTCGAAGGCACGCTTGGCCTCGGCGCCGCCGACCGCGAGCGCGTCGGTGAGCACACGCGGGGTGATCTGCCAGGAAAGGCCCCAGCGGTCCTTACACCATCCACACTCGCTCTCTTGACCGCCGTTGCCGACAATCGCGTTCCAATAGCGATCCGTCTCTTCCTGATTGTCGGTTGCTATCTGAAACGAGAACGCCTCGCTGTGCTTGAATTGTGGGCCACCGTTGAGACCGAGGCATGGGATCCCGAAGACGGTGAATTCAACCGTGAGCACCTCACCTCGCTTGCCATCCGGATAATCACCCGGCGCAGTGTGCACTGCGGTCACTTTGCTGTCCGGGAAGGTGGCAGCGTAAAAGCGCGCCGCCTCTTCCGCGTCCTTGTTGAACCAGAGGCAGATCGTGTTCTTCGGCGTCATTTTCCTGTGCTCCTTTTGTCGAGGTCAGAGACAGCGCCGGCTTATAGCAAGCTTCGCGCCAAAAACGGCCGACCCTTCTGACGCGCCTCGCTAGGGCTCCGACGCCGCGCCGCGCCCCGCCATGATGCCCGCGTTCAGCGCTTCAATCACCGTTCGCGGTCGATTCGCCACCAGGTCGCCAGCCGCAAAACAGCGCGTCGCACCGCTCACTCGCCCGACCGCGTCCGCGCGCACGCCAAGCCGCTCGAGCGCCGAAAGGCCCAGGCGCGAAAGGCTCGGCCCCCAAAGCGAAGAGCCCGCGTCGAGCGAGTCCGCATCGAGCCGCAGCGTCACCGGCGCGCTCAGCGAAAGCTGAAAGCGGAGCTTGTCGAAATTCGCTTCCGACCGCAGCACGATACCGCCCGCAGCCACGCCGCCCAACGCGAGCACGACCGCGCGCGCTTCGAGCCGACTCTGATCGTCGAGCTCGACGATCAGCGCCTCGGCAGCCGGAGTCAGCGCGCGCACGCTTCCCGACCTTTGTTCCACGCCGAGCTCGCGCAGCACCTCGTCGCGGCGCGCCTCGAAACGCGCGCCTGCTGCGCCACCCGGCGCCGAGCTGGTCTCACCCACCGGGCGGCTCAATTGCGCCGCCAACTGCGATGCCGCCTCGCTTTCCACGCCGAGCCACGGCCCCAAGAGCCAGGCCGCGGCTTCCGGCTCCGCGCTGCGCAAAGCGTGCGAGAGCGCTACCAGACGCACGGGGTCGTCGAAGCGGCGCGCGAAGTCGTACGGCGAAATGCGACGCTCCGCGCCGTCGCTCAGACCACGCACCGGAACCGCGACGAACTCAGTGCGCGTGCGGCGTGCCCACGGGCTGCCCGCAAAACTCTGCGCCAAGAGCCGCGCGTCCCAATCGTCCCTGCCGATGTCGGCCACCGCGATGCGACGCCCCGCGAGCGCTTCCAGATCGAGCAGCGCGCGGTCACGTCCCATCGCGCTGCGCACCACGCCTTCCCGCGTGGCAACCGCACGCGGCGCGCCCGCGATCGAGAGCCCGAGCCGCATCCCGAGCTCGAGCGTCTCCGCGCCCGGAGTCGGCCCATCGACGATACCCGAATAGAGCGCGCTCGCGCCCGCCCGTGCGTGCAACAGCTGAACCTTCGCTCCGGCGCGCGCGATGGCCCACGCTGCGCCGACGCCCGCGAACCCCGCGCCGATCACCAGCACGGGCAGCGGCTCGCGAGGCTCAGCCATTTTCCCCATCAGGCTTCAGCGGCGCGCCCACGCCGAGCTCCGCGCGCAGCACCGCGAGCAACAGCGCTTCTTGTCGCGCCTGCTCGCTGCCGAGCGCAGAAATTCGCCGTTTTGCCGCCATTTCCAGGAATTCGAGCGCCATGCGCCGCCCGTCGTCCGGCGAGCGCGAGGTCATGTCGGCCACGATGCGCCCGCAGCGCGCCGCGCAGCGCATGCCACCGCACACGCCGAGACCGAGCCGCGTTCGACGCGAAACGTCCTCGACGCTCACCGCGAACTCGTTTTGCACCACGTAGCGGATCTCGGCCTCGGTCACCGGCTCGCACGGGCACACCACCGCCGCTTCCTCGGGCGCGCGCTGCATGCGTTCGAGCACGCGCAGACTGCGCGACCCATGACGATATTCGAGCCGCGTCGCGGTCACCGCTTCCATCCCGCCCTCGAGCACGAGCCGCATCGGCTCAACCGTCTGCTCGCCGCCCGGCAGCGGAGTCAGATGGGTTCGGCAAGCCACTTCCACGCCCAGCCGGCGCGCCGCGATATCCGACATTTCCTCGGAAAACAAGCGATAAGAAGCCAGCTTGCCGCCGATCATCGAGTACAAACCGTCGAGCCCGTGCTCGCCGTGGTCCACGACCTGGTGCTCGCGTGACAGCGCGTCTTCATTCACTCCCCAACCCCAAAGGGTTGGACGCACGCCGCCCCAGGTGCCAATCGCGCGCGCGTCACGAATCGACGGAAACACGCTCTCCACCGCCTGAAATAGGTACCGCACCTCGTCCTCGGTCGCGAGCACCTCGTCGAGGTCACCGTAGTAGTCGTCATCCGTGGTGCCGAGCACGCTCATGTTCTGCCAGGGCAGCAGAAACACCTGACGCCCATCGACCGCACTGGTGATGATCGCGTAGTTCGTGAGCCGCCGGTCCAAGAACACGTGCACGCCTTTGCCCGGGCGAATGCGCGCCGCCTCCGGCGCGAGCCCGGCCAGGCCGGCAGTGATCGGCGCCCAGGCACCGGTCGCGTTGATCACGAGCTTCGCCGTCCGTCGACCGGTCGCGCCGGTCACGCGATCGCGGAACGTCACGCCGTACACGCGCCCGTCGTCTCGGCGCAAAATATCGGTAACCGTCGTGTGCACGCGCACTTCCGCCCCGCGCTCGAGCGCGTCGACCGCGTTCGCGATGCACAGCCGACCGCCGTCGATGCCCCACTCGTCGAAGGTCACGCCGCCGCGCACCCCACGCACGAGGCCCGGTTCGAGCTCGGCGATTTCATCACCGTTCAGGCGCACGTGCGGCTTGCCGCGCTTCAACGGTTGATAGCGATCGTACAGCGAAAAAAAAGCGTCGTACGCGGAGAGCGCCAGACGCGAAGCCACGCCGTCGCCGTGAAACACCGGCATCAGGAACGGAATGCGGAACAGCAGGTGCGGCGCGACGCGCTGAATGTGCCCGGAGTCGAGACACGAGCTGTAGGTCACATCCGGATCCGCCGTCAGATAACGCGGTCCACCGTGGATCATCCCGCTCGAGTTGCCGCTGGCCCCGAACGCGATGTCGTTGCGTTCGAACAGCGCGACCTTCAGGCCGCGCAGCGAAAGATCGCGGGCCACACCCGTACCGTTCACGCCACCGCCGATGATCACCACATCGACGTCCAGGTCACGACCGCTCGGATCCGACTCGAGCTCGGCTCGCGCTCCTGTAGGTCGCGGCGCCTGCATGCGAGAGAGGAGTAAAGCATGCCTCGGCGGCGCCCATGAGCCGCTTTCTTGGCCCGCCGCCCGACGTGCGCCTAAGCAACTCAGGGCACCCCCGCCTAATGCACCTGTCTCGATGCCCAAACCGCTCAGAACCGCCCCCTCCGTGAGCTCGCTCGGCGCGATTCTTCCCCCCATTCCACGGCGCACGCTGCTCGCCAGCGTCGGCGCTGCCCTGGCCTCCCTCAGCGTGCGCCCCTCCTCCGCGGCGGTCCCGCTCGTTGGCAGGCCCAGGGGTCGGCCGAAGGTCAAAGTCGACCGAGTCACCCTCCCCGCCGGCACCGCCAACGCCGAAGAGACCCTGCGCCACCTCAAGTTCTTTCTACGCCGTGAAGCGCGGCGCGCCGACTGGGGTACCGGCGCACGCAGCACCATCTCCTTCCGCTTCACGGTCGAAACGCTGGTCATCGAGGCGCGCCCGAACTCGCTTCACGTCCGGTGCAGCGCGCTCGGCGAGCTCCCACGCCGCCGCACTGCGCGCAGCCAACTGAGCTACGGCGGCGATCCCAAGCTCGGCAACAAGCTGGTGATCCAGGTGCTCGAGATCGTCGCGCGCGGCGTGATCAGCCGACTCGCGGACATGGAACGCACGCGGCGCGCGGGCTAGCGCTTTTGTTTTTGGGCCGCCTCACTGGTACGTGCGCGCTGCTCGGCGCGCCGCATCATTGGGCAACGCAGGCCGCCGAACCGCGCCCAGCAGCCGCGCGTGCGCGTCACTTCGCCACGATTGAGGCACATGGGCCGCATTGGACCGCCGGATTCCGCGTTCGCAGCTCGGCATCGCCTTTGCAACGGTGGTGGGCGGAGGTTCCACCATGGGAATTCTATTGTTCATGCTGTTCGGGCTCGTGGTCGGTTTCATTGCTCGCGCGATCATGCCTGGGCGGCAGAGCATGGGCGCGCTCATGACGATGGTGCTGGGCATGGTCGGCTCACTGCTCGGCGGCTTCATTGGCAGCTTCATCAGCAGCACCGAAGTGACCCGCGTTCACGCCGCTGGGTTGATCGGAAGCGTGATCGGCGCTCTGGTCGTGCTCGCGCTCGTGAGCATGGGCGGCCGGCGCGGCGTGCGTATCTAGGCCCTCGAACGAGAACCGGGGCGGCTCTGGCCCGCGCAACGAGCCGCCCTGCTTTTCTTCCCTGAGTACCGCCCGCCGCGTGCGTTCCGCGCACGCGCCCGCGTTTCCAGCGTGCGCTATCGGTTTTGGGGATTTCGAGCTAGCTTGAAGCCCGCACCCTATGGCGGCGGCTCAAGGCAATTGCCCGAACTGCGGGGCTCCCATCGAGTTCGCGGTCGGGTCGTCGCTGTCCAAGGTGTGCGAATACTGCCGGCACACGGTGGTGCGCAGCGACCGCGGCTTGGCCGGCCTCGGCAAAGTCGCGGATCTGGTCGACACGCCGTCGCTGATCGCGGTCGGCGACGAAGGCACGCTTTCTGGCCGCCCGCTACGGGTGATGGGCCGGGTGCAGCTCGACCACGGCTTCGGCGTTTGGGACGAGTACTACGTCGCCTTCGATTACGGCCAAAGCTGGGGCTGGCTCGCTTACGCCCAAGGTCGTTGGTTCGCGACCTCACCTATCCCCGGCCTCGGCTTCCCCAACTATAACGAACTCCGCCTCGAGCAGGACGTGGCGCTCGGGGCCGCAGGCAACTTCCGCGTCGCCGAGATCAAGAGCGGAAAAATCGTCTCGGCCGAAGGAGAGCTCCCCGGCGCGTTCCCCGTCGGCTACGTTCGCCAATACGTCGACTTGTGGGGGATCAATCAGGCCTTCGGCACGCTCGACTATGGCGATCACACCGGCCCTGCCCTCGCCTTTCTCGGCTGGGCGTTTCCGGAAGCACAGCTTTCGGTCACCGCGCTCGGTCCGCGCAGCACCAAAAAAGTCGCGACCACCTCGCTCAAGTGCCCGAACTGCGGGGGCGACGTGCCCGCGCTGGCTCCCGATCGCAGCGAGCGGCTCGGCTGCCCCTACTGCGGGGCGGTCAGCGACATCGCCGAGCGCAAGGTGCTGGCCCAACAAGACCAGGCGCGTTCGTCGCCCGTCATTCCGATTGGCAGCCGCGGCACGCTCGACGGCGTCGAGTACCTGTGCATCGCCATGCTCAAGCGCGGCAGCGACTTCGACGGTGAGCTGTACGAGTGGGAGGAGTTTCTGCTTTGGAATCAGGGCATCGGCTTTCGCTGGCTGGTGCTCGACCCAGAAACGGGCTGGTCCTTCGTTTCACCCGTGAATTTGGCGGATCTCGACCTCTCCGAAATGCCCGACACCGTGCGGCTCGGCGGGCGTCGCTACCGGCAGCGCAACAGCAACACCGCGCGCGTGCGCTTCGTGCTCGGCGAGGTGTACTGGAAGTGTGAAATCGGCGAATCCACCGAGGTCATGGACTTCGTCGATGGCGATGACGTGCTCTCGCGCGAGCGGGCGCCCGGCGAGGTGAATTGGAGCCAGAGCAGTCCGCGCGATTGGCCCACCATCGCGAAGGCCTTCAATCTGCCGCTGGCTCGGCACGCCGAGCGCGCCGCAGAAAGCGCTTCTGGCTACAACCCCCAGGTGCTCGTGGTGCTCGTGGTGGTGGTGCTCTTGGTCGGTATGGCGCTCGTGTTATCGAGTGGCGGCTCGTCGACCACCTCTTCCAGCTCGGGCTCGAGCGGTTGGGTCTTCAGCAGCGGCCCGAGCGGCCCGAGTGGTCCGAGCGGCAGCACCTATCGCGGCGGCGGCATCTTTTCCGGCGGAAAATGAGCGCAACCAGCGCCCCGCCGGGCTACGCCAGCCGGGAGAGCAGCGCGAACCGAGATGCCTACGCCTTGCCCTTTCCGCTCGCGGCCTTCGCGGCAGGGCTCGCCTCCACGCTCTTACTCACGCTGCAGGCGCTATGCATCGCGCTTCCGAGCGCCTATTCGCTCGACGGCCAAGCGAACAATCCTAGAGCCTGGCTGGTCCTTCTGAGTCTCGGCGCCGGAGCGCTCGCAGGGTACCGGGTCAAGCGCCCGAGTGTTCAGGCGCCGAGCGCGCTCGCGGTGCTCTCCCTCCTGGCTTCTGTTTCCGGTTACGCCTTCTTCTTGGCCTTCGCTCGGGGCTCGACGCTCGACGTCATCGAGCTCGGCTTTCCAGTGCTCTGCGCGTTCGCGCTCGGCGTGGCCACGAGCTTGATCCTGCGCGCGCTCGGCAGCGGGTTTGCCGCGCTCGGGCTGCTCGAATATTTCCTGAATCCGCTGCGTGCCGCCCTGCTCGGCCTCACGTGGCTAATCGTGCTGTACGCCTTGCCGATCCTCGGCCTGCTCCGACAAGGCGCTGTGCTCGGCGCGCTGCTCGCGGGCTTCGCTCTGTTCACCCCCCGCGTCGCCACGCTGTTCGCGCTCGCCACGCGGCCCGCGCGCTTTGGGCGCACGCTGCTGACATTTCCGCCGTTCATGGCGCTTTGCGCGCTGCTCTGGGCCGGTTCCTGGGTGCCGCTCGGCGCGATTCAGGGCCATGCGGGAGACGTTTTGTCCGCGCTCGACGGCCCACGCGGAGCGCACGTGATCACCAAGTTGCAAGGCGGACTCGTGCTGTTCTCGAACCAAGTCGTGGCCAGCACCAGCACCGACGCGGCTCGCTTCGCCGAGGCTCTGGTCCACCCCGCGCTGGCGGTCGCAAACGAAAGCGACCGCGTGCTGGTCCTGGACGATGGGGCCGGCGCGGTCACGCGCGAGGTGCTGCGCTGGCCCAATGTCAGAAGCGTCACGTTGCTTCCGCAAGATCCCGCGCTGCTCGAGCTCGCTCGCGGCAGCCGCGCGTTTCGCGCCCTCGGCGCCGACGCGCTGGATAGTCCGCGCGTGAAGGTGCAAACCGAGGAGCCCGCGCTATTCGTGCTCAAAGAGGGCCCGCGCTTTCCGCTCATTTTGATGAACCTCGCCGATCCGAGCTCGTACCTCGCAAGCAAGTACTACACCGTGCGCTTCTTCGAAGCGGTGAGGCAACGGCTGACCCCGGGCGGCCTTTTTGCCCTGCAAATCACCTCGCCCGAGCGCACGCCGCGCACCCACGCCTCTATCCTGGCCACGCTGCGCAAAGCCGGCTTGGCGCCGCTCGCGTATCGCGCGCCGCTGCCCACGCTGGGCGAGTGGGGCTTTGCGCTCGCCATCGAAGCGAGCGGCTGCGCCGGCAACCCCGACGCTGGAACCGAAGGCGCAGCTGGCCTTTCGGCGACTCCTTGTCGCGATGCCGAACAGCGCTTGGCCGAACGCATCAGAGATGTGCGCGCCATTCCCCCCGGCACGTCACTGGTCACGCCCGCAACACTGAGCTCGCTCTTCGCTCCTCATGACTCAGCCGGCGACACTCCCGGGCAGCCGAATTTTCTGTACGAACAAGCGCTGCTCGAGACTTACCAGACCGAAGAACACGCGCTCACGGAATGAGCAAACTCGAGCTTCGGCAAAGATGCGCTAGATTCGCCCGCCCAGCGAGGCAACGGCGCGCCGCGCATTGACGCGCCAGCTCGGATCTTCGACATCGAGCCGTTCCGCCTGGCCCTCGGCCAAACCGACGATTGGATCGCTCTTGAGCGTGCGCAGCGCCAGCAAAGGGGCAGGGAAATAGCGCGTCGCCTGCGCAAACGGCGTGGCAGGCGGCCAAATCGCGTCCCCCAGCGCGCGACGATAGTGGGCATCCCCCTTCAGCACCACCAAGCAAGCCCCCTGAAAGCGTCGCTCGAGCTCGAGCGGTAACTGCCACAACGAGAGCGGACCGTTGAAATAAGGGTGCGGCGCGAGCTCGAGCTCTCCCTGTTCGCGGGCCTTTTCCAATCGCTCGAGACAGGCGCGAGGAGCGCTGCCCGCCGGGTAGTGCTCGCCGCCCTCTTCCAGAAAGCGCACCACGTCCACCGCCATCGCGTCACTCACGAACGCCGGGTGCACCTTCAAGTGCAGCACGACCCGCAGCTTCAAGACCTCAATCGCGAAATCGGCGAGCACGAGGTCGAGCGTGAGCTCGGTGCCAGCATTGTCGATCACCAAGTGCAGCGGCCCATGCCCTCGGGTCAGCCGCAAAATGGCCGCTTCACGGTCGTCGCACAGCAGGTCTTCCTCGGCGCTGTGCGTGCCGCGCTGGTGCGCCGCGGCGAAGCTCAAGTCCATCCGGTTGCCGAACAGGACCAACTTCAAGAGCTCGTGCAGGCGCTCGTCCGGCGCGCCGCTCAGCGACAGCGCACGCTCGAAGGCCTCCCGGTGCGCCGCGCTCGCATAGTCGGCGCGCTTGACCGGCAAGAACGGGTCGCGCCCGTGTTGCCAGAAGCCAACGCACTCCGCGATCTGCCGATAGGCGTAGTTTTCTGCGAAAAACCAGTCGGTGTCGAGCCAGCTCTGCCCGGCGCGGGCCGCGAGCTCCGCTCGCCAGCCCTCCGCGTGCGGCGCGGCCGCGTCCAGAGCGGGGAGCGCAGAGTCAGTGCGCAGCGCAGCGCCGAGCGCGGCCAAGCGGTCTCGCACGTCACTGGAATACTCCGGGTTGTTCGCGATCGCTTCGTCCACGATCACCGGCACGCGCACGCGCATCGTGTGATTGGCAAAGGGGTGGGAAGCGTCGGTGCGAATTCGTGGCGGGCGCTGTTCGGTCATGCGCGGGGACTCGGCTCGAAGCGCGCGAAACGAAGGGCCACGGAAAGTAGCGCGCGCGCCGCGTACAACCCGTTTACGACTACGTAGGGATAAAAATAGAAATCGATCCGCCCGAGCGCCGCCGCCAGCCAAATGTAGGACGGATAGTGGATCACGAACTTGGCCAAGCCCTCCATGAGCGCGAGCGGCCCGCGCCGCGCACGCTCTTCGCCCTTCACGGCCGGGCCGGCCACCTCCGGCCGGCGGATGAAGGTGGTGAGCGCGACGCCGGAGGCGAGCGCGACCAGCCCGAACAGGCCAATCAGCAAGAACCGCGGCTCCTGTCGCTCGAGAAATAAGCGCGCCGCGACCGCCGCGAGCAGGATGAACGCCTTGATCTCGTCCATCAAAAAGTCGAGCAAATGCCCGGTCGGCGAGGCCGTGCCTCGCAAGCGCGCCAGCATGCCGTCGGCGCAATCGAGCACGTAGGAAAACTCGAACACCAAAATTCCGAGCACCAGGCCGAGCCAGCCGGGTACCGCTAGCAAGATCAGCGAGGCGACCGTGGCCACCACCAGCGCGCTCATCGTGATCTGGTTCGGCGTCACGCGCGTATTTTTGAGACCATCGACCAGCACGGCCGCGATCGGCCGACACACGTACAAGTTCCAGAACAGGTCCGGAACCTTGCGCGTCTTCAGATAGACCTCTCGGGCGCTCATCGGCTGCGCTAGGCTCACCGCGCAAGCTCATGCTGTCAAAGGTCTGGTTCTGCGCGCTCGCGCTGGCCGCGGGTTGCCGGCTCGGAACGCCGCGCCCTGACGGCTCCGAGGCGCCCGCAGACTCGACGGCTCCCGGGCCCAATTCGAGCGCATCGGCGAAAACGGCGAGCGCGGCGCCCGCAGCAAGCAGCGCTCCGGCGCCAGCGATTCTCATGCTCCCGACTGACCTCGCAGATTCCACCGGAACCGCCGCGCCGCCGGGCTCGGCCTACGTGAACGCTGCGGCCAGCGCGCCTCCCTCCGCTCGACCACCCCATCGCATCGCGGTGCTGGGCGACTCGCTGAGTGATCCGCGCGTCGGTGGGGGCGGCTATGTCGCGGCACTCGGCAAAGCCTGCCGGAGCTCGCCGATCGAGAATTTTGCGAAGGGCGGGTTCATGGTCAACCAGATCCGACGCCGCTTCGAGGCCCAGCTGCTCGCGCGCTTGCCGAGCGATTTCGACGAGCTGATCGTGTTCGGCGGCGTCAACGACCTCTACAGCGACGAAACCGCAGGGCGCAGCTTCGAGAAAATCAGCGCCGATCTCGCCGCTATTTATCGCGCCGCCAAAGCACGCGGCACGCGCGTGATCGCGCTCACGGTCACCCCTTGGGGTGGTTTTTCACGCTACTACAACCCGCGGCGCGCCGCGGCGACGCGCCGGCTCAACGACTGGATCCGCGAGCAAAGTCAGAGCGGCCTGGTCGATGTCGTGATCGACGCCTACCCGCTGCTCGCTTGTGGTGAACGACTGTGCCCCGAGTACGAGCCGCCGTTCCGCGACGGCATCCATTTCGGGAAGGTCGGACAGCAAAAGCTCGGGGACGCGCTGATCCAGCAAGCGTTCGCTGACTGCCGCGCGCCGAGCGCTGCCCGAACCGAGCCTGACCGGGCTCCCTAGCGAATGCCTTGGAACACTGGCCCCGGGCCAGTCGACCGGTTTCGCGCCATTTCAGGCCACGGAACTCTCGTCCCCTGCGCAAAAACCTGGGCAAATCGGCGCTCACTCCCCTCAGGCTCATTACGAATCTCCGCCCAGGGGCGATTTTGCGCTATGTGAGCCCTCGATGGCGAGTGTGGACCGGACCCTCGAAGACGACGACGACGACGAGAGCGCGGACAGCGAACCCAGCGAACGCATTCGCGAACGCAAGGATCGGCCCCGGAGGCGTTCGGACGCCCCCGCTCGCTCTCGGCGCCCGCGTGACTACGAAGACGAAGAGCCGGCAGTCGTTTCCGGACGGTTTCTGATCGCCGTGGGCATGATCATCGCGGGCACGTTGATTCCGAGCTCGAAGCTCGGCGAGATCTTGGAGCCCGCGGAGCCGGAGGCGACGCACGTCGATCAGTTCGCGGTGGGCGCGAAGCAAACGCTGCGCATCACGCTGGTCACCGCGGACTACAACCTGCTCGGCTGCGCCGCGGAGCAGTCCTTCGAAGGCCTGCACTGCGCGTTCAAGACCGCGACCGACCCTTGGCCGCGCGACCCGAAAGAGCTGCCGGAGGACTACAACAACAAGCAGAACATCATTCAGCCGTACCGCACCTGGTACGACAACAAGCTGGTGTTCGTCGCAGGCCTGTGGTCACGCCCGGACGTCGCGTTCCGACTCCATCAGGAGCCGCAGGGCAACATTCTTCCGGAAAAGCTCGCGCGCTTCGCGGTCGAGTGTCAGGTCACCTTCGTCGGCAAGCTCGAAGGCGCCAAGCTCCGCTGGAATCCGTCGCAAAACTGGACCGATCCGGACGCGCCCGCCTGGGTGGCGCGGGCCGAGACCTGCAAGCTGATCGACGAGCCGCAATAGGCCGCCCGCGGCCCGCCCTCGCGCGCCGCTCGTTAACTAACTTCCACTGGCCGCCCGGCGCTGTGCAGCGGTGTGCGGTTTTCCCACAGGGTCAGCAGTGCGGGCAGCGCGAGCACGGCCGTAGCCAGGCACGTGAGCTCGCCGGCGATTGCGAACACGCCGAACGAAAACAGCGCGCGATTCTGGGCCATCAGCAGCGAGCCAAACCCGATCACCGTGGTCGCAGAACACAGCGCAACAGCGCCAGTAGTGCTGCCGAGCGCCCTCAAGAGCGAGCTGCCGGGCTCGGCCTGATACCTGCGCAGCACGTTGATCGAGTAGTCGGCAGCGATGCCGAACGTGATCGGCAGCGCGACGAAGTTCGAGAAATTGACGCGCTCACCGGTCCAAGCCAGCACCCCCATCATCAGCAACACACCGAGCAGCAGCGAGCCCATCGCCGCGCCGGAGTAGCCGAGCGACTCGCGGCTGAATCCGTAGCGCGCAAGCCCGTGCCGCCCCCGCGCCCGGAATGCGAGCCAACAGATGCCGAGCACGGCCAGCAGCGATAGCCTCGTCGCGTGCGGACCGTCCGCGTTCATGGCCGCCGCGATGTCGTTCGAGAGCAGGAGCGACCCGGCAACGGGATGCGCGCGTCCATCGACGGTCGCCGCCGTCCGCAAATCGCTCGCATAACCATCGAGCAACTCCGCATTCCAGGTGCCACCCGTGAGCTTTGGGAACACGAGCACGTTGCGATCGAAGCGCCCGCTGCGTTCGAGCAAGCCGGTTAGTAGCGACGGCGGCACGTCCTCGGCGCGTAGCGGCTCGAGCGCGCGCGGAGACAGAGCCCGCTCGACGAGCGCTCGATCTTTGTCCGGAAGCTGAGCGAGCAAGCGCGGCGTGAGCACGGCTTTCAAGCGACGCGCTTCCTCACGCGACTGCTCGCGCTCCGGCGACAAGAACAAGGCGGAGCTTCGCACCGAGCCAATCAGACCGCCGGCTTTGTCGGCTTGCATCAGCTCACGCACGCGGGCCTCGATCACCTTCGTTTCCTCCGTGGATTCGGCCAAAATCACGGTGGGCGTCAAGTAGCGTCCGAAGGCCGCGTCCATGCGCTTGCCCCAGTAGCGCTCGCCGGTTTGCCAAGAATCGCGCCGGCGCAGGGTCGACAGATCGTATTCGATCCAATCCCCGGAACGCTTGACCACACCGATGGTCGCGATGACCGCCAGCGCCGCGGTGGCCAGCGCCACCGCGCGCGGATGCTCGATCACGAACCGCGTGAGCCCACCGGAAGCCGACACGTGGGCCCGGTTCCGCTGTTCGGCACCCAGTGAGCCGCCGAGCCAATAAGCGAACAACGGAATCAGCGTGTAGTTCGCGGCCCAGCAGGTCATCAGCCCGACCCCGCCGATCCAACCGAACTGATTGAAACCGCGAAACGCCGTGAACACGAGCGAACCGTACGAAGCCGCAGCCGCAGCCGAGGCGGCCAGCGTGGCCTTCCACGTGGTGCTGAGCGCGCGATCGATGGCCGCCGGCAAGGCGGCGCCGGCGCGCCGCTCTTCCAGAACGCGCGCGAGCAAAATGATGCCGCTGTTGATGCCGTTTCCAATCACGATCGAGCCGAGAAATGCCGTATTCGAGTTCAAATACAGGATTGAAAGCGGCGGCAGCGCGACCAGGCCAAAGGCCGCCACGGTGCCGTACGCCAACGGCACGCCCAGAATCGGCAGCGCCCGCGCCGAGCGATAGAACCAAACCACCGAACCGGCGACGAGCAGCAGCACCACCGCGCTCGACAGCGTCAGATCCGATTCCAGCCCGCGCGCTTCTTCCACCCGCGATGCCACGTCGCCCGCGTAACCGACGCGGAGCCCACCCCCGAACGCCGCTGGAAAGCCGAGCGCCGCGATGTCTTTTTGAACGCGGTCGAGCAGCGCCGCGTCCGCGCGCTGCCCAGTTTCGTGCCCGCCGGTCTGAATCAGCAGCACGGCGGTCTTGCCGTCCGGCGAAACGAAGCGAGAGCCAGGCGCGCTCGGCGCCTTACCAAAGCGCGCCTCGTACTTCTCGCGCAGCTCGGCGATCGGGACCTCCGGCTTCGGCGCGTCTGCCTCGTCCTCCAGATCGATGCCCATGCCGCGCGAAACGTCCCAATCGCGGCGCTTTTCGACCGCTTCGCGCAAGCGGCGCACGTCGGCGGGGTCCATGAGCTGCAGCGCATAGGTCTCGGCAAATGCGCGCTCGGCCTGCGCGTCGACGCGCACGCTCGCCACCATTTCCTTCGGGTAAGTGCGGACGCGCGCGGCCAGCGCATCGAGAAAGCGAAATGCTTCGGGCTGAGCTTCGGGGCGATCGACCGCGACCACCACGCCCAAGTGCCGAATGCCGTGCAAGCGCTGGCGCAAGGTGCTGAGCGCCTGAACGCTCGGCGCGCTCACCGGCAGCAGCTCTTCGAGGTCACTCTTGAGCGCCGCGTAGGTCTTCACCGTCCGAAAGCCGGCGACGAGCGCGAGCGCGGTGGCCAGCGCCAGGATCCAGCGCCGATTTCGGAGCAGGAAGCGCGTGTAGCGCGAGAGCTCTGAAAATTCCTGGCGATTCATAGCTGCTCCTGATTCGAGAGCGCTCTCAGCGCAGATTTGTCTGAAAGAACGAGGGGCGAGCGCACTTGAACGGGCACCACCCCGTCGAGCGGCACGGGCGCCGTGGCCGCAGTCGCAACCCGGGAACGAGCGAGCAGCCGATCCGCGAGGGCCACGGCCACGAACGCGGTCAGCCAGCCACCGACCGCGTCGAGCAGCCAGTGGTGATCGAGGTACAGGGCCGCCGAGGCCATGCAAATACAGTAGGCAATGTGCACGACGCGGGTGTTCCAGCGCGCGACGCGCCAGGCCGTGAGCAGCCCAATCAACGGATACGCGCAGTGCATCGAGGGCATGGCCCCGAACACCGACGACGCGCGCCCGTAGAACCCGGCAAAGTAATGGATCCCGAGCAGCTCATCCACCCGCGCGAGCCCCGCCGGGCTCGGCGCCGTGCTGAGGTCGATGGCGCAGCCGTGCGTGTGCAAGTACCAGGGCGGCGCCACCGGAATCAGAAGCCAGCACGCGAACGAGATGTAGTTCGCGATCGCGAACGAATATAGGTACCGGCGCATGCGCGGCCGATCGCGAAAGAACAGGTACGCCGCGTAAGTGAACGCGACGTACACGAACACGGTGTACGGCACCGCGAAAAACAGATCGAGCGCGGGCGTGTGATGCTGCGCGAAGAACTCACCGACGGTCGTGTTCGGGCCCACCCCGAACAACGTCAGCTCCGCGTGCCGCAGGCTGCAGCCGAGCACGCGCCCCTCGCTGACGAATAGGGGCCGCGCGTAGCGCACCAGATCGTAACCGAGCCCGACCACCACGAACGGCGCAATATCCGCCAAAAACCGCTGCGTGCGCGGCCCCCAAAACCCGAGCAACAGGCAGGCCACCGCGAGCGCCAAGTGCTCCGGCCGCACGCGGCCCCAAGGCGCCACGAACAACCCGAGCGCAAACAGGGCCGGCACGAACGGCAGAATCCACCAGCGCCCCCAGAGGGCGCGCGCCCGGGCCAACCCGAACAAGGTTACGGCCCTCGGAGCGTGGGCTCAGCCTTTGCGACCATACCGCCGTCGAGCGCACGGCGCGCCGCACGCAGCACGATCACGCCACCCGTGACATTCAGCCCTGCCAAAAGTGCGGTGCCCGCAAGCAGCAAGAGCGCCGGTGAGCCCGGGACCGCGTGCACACCGCCGAGCAGCAGACAGATCACCAACAAGATCACCCGCTCGGGCCGGCGCATGAACAGCGAAGGCAACTTCGCACCCAGGGCCTCAGCGCGAGCACGCGCGTAAGGAATCACGATCGCGCCGATCAGGGCCAAACCTGGGAGCAGTGCCAGCACCGGGAAATGTGCATGAAACACGACGATTCCGAGCAGCGGCAAGCTGTCCGAAACCCGGTCGACCGTGGAGTCGAGCAGGGCCCCATAGCGGCTCGTCGTATTCGTGCTGCGCGCGACCACGCCGTCCAGCGCGTCGCAGGCTCCGCCGACCACGATGGCCAGCGCTGCTGGAATGAAGTAACCGAGCGCGGCCGCGAGACAGCCGCCAAAGGCGAACACCAACGAGGCGTAGGTGAGCGCGTTCGCGGACACTCCCAAGCGCGCAAGCCCGCGGCCGAGCGCAAGAAACCCGCGATAAGCCCAGGTCGCAACCTCACTGCGCTGCCAGACCGTCCCCGCGAGCCGCGCGCGCACCGGGTCCACCACAGGGGGCTTCAGCGGAGCCCACACTGACGTCGGACTGGATAGATCACTTCCTAGAGTCGCCAAGCGCTGACCTACATGGTGCACAGTGTTTACCGTCGCAAGTGTCGTGCCCAGGCGGAACGCGTTTCAGATTGTGTAATCAGCGCACGCTTCGAGACCAATCGCCTCGGGCGTCCAGCTCGCTTGCTCGCGCGTCCAACGTGGAGCGAGAACGGCATTTCACGCCCTGTTTTCGCGCGGATTCAGTCTGTGAAGAGCGCTTCACGCCTGGGTCCCGAAGCCCGTGCTAGCGTCGCGCGCCCATGACTACGAGTGCTGTTCCCCCCACCCAAGCCGCGCGCGTTCCTGTTATCCCGCGCGCGCTTGCCACGTGGTTCGGCTGCGGTAACTCACCGATCGCGCCGGGAACGGTTGGCTCGCTCGGTACACTGCCGCTGCACTTCGCACTCCGAAGTCTGGGCCCGCTCCCACACGCGCTCGTCACGGTCGGTCTCACGGTGGCCGGCATTTGGGCTGCGCAACGCGTTTCGGACGCGCTCGGCGAAGAAGATCCGAGCTCAGTCGTGATCGACGAAGTTGCCGGCACTCTGCTCGCCATGGGCATCGCGCGCCCCGCAGGCATCGTGGGCGAACTCGCCGCGCTCGCCCTGTTTCGCGTGCTCGACATCACCAAGCCCGGAGTGATCGACCGCGTTCAGCGCCTTCGTCCGGCCGGGCTCGGCATCATGGCCGACGACGTGCTCGCGGGCATTGGCGCGGGCGTAGCAATTCGCGTCGCAGCCCGCTGGCTCTGGTGAAAAGCGCCTCGGGCTAGCAAAGTCGCGGGCGTTCGCGCCCCGCGAATCGAGGGCGCGCTAACGATAGTCCTTCGTGTTCGGCCCAAGCAGCGTGCCGCACATGGTCTTGCAGCGAATATCCTTTTCACCGCATTTGCACTCGCCCTTGCTCTTCTCCTCGAGCTTCTTCTTCATCTCTTCCAGAGTGAAGCCGGCGATCCGCTCGACCCGTGGGAGCTTCCAGTTTTCCTTGATCTGCCGGGGCGTCCGAAAATCGGTCGCCTTGCCGTCCGGCTCCGAACAACAGCGGAACCCGAGGAAGTAGTAATAAAATCCTTCATCGTGCGTATAGATCTTCGGCCGGCACTGATTGCGCACGCCTTTGTACCAGGGCCCACCGGTGTGCACGCTGTCGTATTTGGCGCGCCAAGTCCCGTCCGAAGTCTCGCTCGACACCACCTCGTCCACGTTGCCGGGCAAGTCGGCCACGCCGAACTCACTGATACAGCCGGGTTGCGCGCCGTTCCGCACGCCTTTCCAAAGCCGTGAAAGCTCCTCGGGGTCGCGCTGCGCGACCTTCTTCATGTCCGGCGAATCCCACTCCACATCGCCCAGACATTTGCTGGCGTCTCGGTCATAGCCGTACGGAAACGGCAACATGCGCGGCCCCTCGCAGGACAGGGTCCACTCCGACTCCGTACACAATCGCTTACCCACCGCCGCGCACTTCAGCTCGGCCTGGTGAAAGCGGTTCATGACCTCCGGCCGCGCCCCCTTCTCGTTTGGCCACGTGTACATGTCGATGCAAAATCGTTTCTTCACCTTTTGGCCGACGCACTTCGACTCCGGCTTGAACGACTCGCACACTGTCTTCTTGTTCGACTCGTCGTACCAACTCTTCAAGCACTCGTAGTCGACGTCGGTACAGTATTCGCCGTCCACCAAGACCATCCCCGATGGACACGCGTTGTTCGCGGGTTCTCTAGGCGCAGGGGACGACGCACTCGCGGAGCGCGCGGCGCTCGCGGACGACCCCGGGCCACGACCATCGGGAGCTTTCGAGCGCTCTGCCGGAGCGGGGCTCGGCAGGCGCGCGCTGGCGGCGGTGGGCGGACGCGCGCTCGCCGCGGCTGGCGCGCGTGCGCTGGCTGACGCCGGAGGCGAAGGCGGCGCGCCCTGAGCTCGTGCGGCCGCCGACGTTCCCGCGCGCGGCTCCGCTGGGGCCGCGGCGGAACACGCCACCAACGCCATCAACACCGCCGCTCGTGCCCGATCGGCTCCGCGACGCGCTCTGAGCCGAGCCGCGACGCTTCGGCCCAGATCCATCGCCAGACTCGACAAACCAGTGCGCATGCCCCGCTCACTACCATGGCTAGCGGGGTTTGGTCGCGGTCTAGCTTTGGCTTACCCGTTCGCGAGTGGCTGGCACCCAGGGGCTACGGAATGTTCTTCGATTTGACTTCCCAGGCGCTGTCCTTGCAGTAGGAGCAGCCTGACCCGACGAGCACGCCCTTGCCGGTCGCGCCTTCGTCGCCCTTCAACTGCCAATTGAGCCAAGCCAGGTTGATCTTCGTAAAGTCGCCGCCACGGGCGCTACCGAGGTCACCGCCGTGTCCAATGTTCTTGCTGAAGAGCATGACCGGCAGGGGAAGGGCGGCGATGCCATCGTAGTCCCGCTCGCCGTTCGAATAGGCGATGTCGCTCGTGCCACCCAGAATAATCAAGGTCGGGGCGTGCAGCTTCTTGTAGAAGTTGTTATCGGCGCTGGTCAGCCCACTGCTCGTAAACCCCCACGCGGTGATGCGCGGATCGACCGCCGCCCCCTCGGACATCAGCCCTCCACACGAAAAGCCGTTCGAGGCGACCTTGGTCGTATCGAGCGCCTGATAATAGGCGCTGCACGGCTTGTCATTCTCGGCGATCGCCCACGAGATGTACGCGACCAGCGGCTTGCCCATCGAGACCCAATCGCTCGTCTGTGAGCGTGAGCCCGAGCCATTCGGCGTTCCATCTGCGATCACGAAATAGCCGTGAGAGGCGATCTCACCCATCGCCGCAGTGTTCGAGAGCCCGTTCTGCGAGCAGGCGCCGTTGCCCCACACGAAAATCGGATACTTCTCGGTGCCACTCAAGTCCGAGGGTCGGTAAATCGTTCCCTCTTTGATTCCTGCGCCCGAATTGGTCTCGACGGTCACCTTGTGCGGGCCGCTGCCCGATACATTCGTATTGGTCGCTTTCGACGCCGTGCACGTGCCCGTGTTCGCTCCTCCAGTTGAGCTCGCGCCGCCCGGTCCGGCGCCTCCTTTACTGGCGCCTCCGCTGCCGCCGGTCGCGGCACCAGAGGTTCCACCCGCGCCTGCAGTGCCTCCGGTCGTCGCGGTGCCGCCGGTCGTCGCGGTACCGCCGGTCGCCGGAGTACCGCCGGTTGCGGCCGCACCTCCCGTCACGGATGCGCCGCCAGTCATCGCGGCCCCACCGGTCGCGGCGCCACCCGAATTCGAGGAGCTACCGCCCCCGCCCAGCACGCCGCCAGTCGCCGGCGAACCGCCAGTCGACAGCGCGCCACCTTGACCGATCGCACCCCCTGAACCCGGTGCTCCACCGCTTCCAGACCCACCCTGCGCGCCTCCTCCGTTTCCGTTGATCGCTCCACCTGAGCCGGCCCCTCCCGTGTCCGAATCTCCGCAACCAACCGCGCTCAAGAGCGCCACCAGCGCCGTGAGCGACACTTGCTGGCCAACCGAAACAGACTTCCTACGCATCAAACCGGCTCCTGACTTCGCGCGACGTGCGCGTGCTGGTAGCCGCAAGCACCCGGGCAAAACGGGTCAAAAAAGTGCGTCCAGTTCGGGTTTTGCGGTTCGGCGGGAGATCGGCCCTGGCGCGTTCGTTTATGAGTGAATTTTTTCAGCATCGGGCTGCCCCGGCCGCCGCATTGGAGCATTCGCCACTCGAACGGAATCGAAGGCTGTTCCGCACGGCGACGTGCTCCGGCCCGACGCACGAGGCGCATTCGCCACTCTAGCGGAGTCGAAACTCTTGTGGACTGCGACTCCCCTCGCGGCACGCATTCGAGTGATTCGACTCGATCGAGAAGTGTTCCGGATGGCAAGCAAAGCGACACGTCCCGGCGAGCAAGCCTCCGCGATTCCGACCCCGTGG
This sequence comes from Polyangiaceae bacterium, assembly GCA_035549735.1. Taxonomy (GTDB): domain Bacteria; phylum Myxococcota_A; class Polyangia; order Polyangiales; family Polyangiaceae; genus PMG-095. The sequence goes on from DASZQI010000090.1 coordinate 75,068, forward strand.
CTTGAGCTCGTTGCCCAGCAACCAACGCGCGCGCTCGACGCGCTGACCTCCGCCCACGCGGGCGCGACCTTGGGCTCCTGAGCATAGTCCCCTCCTGGGCCGACAGGAGTCGCGATCGCACGCATCAATCTCGAGGAGGCCGAACAAGGTGAGCTCCTCGGAGACCGCCGCCCTACGACCGCCAAAGCAAGCCGCTGCGACGCTTGTCGCTCGGTCGGTTCAAGCTCGACGCTCCCGCCCACGTGGGCGGAGGTCCAACCGAAACAGAGGTTACTGTAACGCCAGAACCGGTGGAACTGCGAGGAGTCTTGCGCCGCTCAATAAAACTGCACCCTGTGCGCACCCGGTCCCAATCCACCCCAGATCGATGACGCCGACATTCGATGCACCCCGTCTCAATCAATAGAATCGATGGCGCCGTCGCCCCGATGTCCCCGGTCGAGCCACCAGAATCCGTGACGTGTCACCGGCGCACCCGGTCTGACCCCCACCATGAATCGACAGCGCCGTCGCCCCGATGCCCCCGGTCGAACCACAGAATCCGTGACGTGTCACCGGCGCACCCGGTCTGACCCCCACCATGAATCGACGACAGCAGCGTCGATTTTCCTAGACAGGATCTGACCCGAGGGACGCGCCCGTATCACGACCGCCCTTGAATCACGCGATTGCAGCGGCTCTGCGCGGCACCGACAGTCTGATCCGCATGCGGACGTTTCGCGAGTCATTTGCAATGTCGTTCGCGACGCCTCGAGGCGCTGAGAGGGCAGAAAATCCCCATGATACAGGGGAAGAATGGAAACTCGATCGGATGGGATGGAGAGGGGCCCGTCGGGCTCAGGCCACCACTCGCGCGGGTGGTTGAGAGCCCACGAGGAGCTCTCACGTTTGGCCAAGTGCAGGGCGCAGTTGGATTGGGAGGAAGGGCGCTGGCTGCTGGTAGCGATGCGCGCGAGGGCTCATCGGCATTTGGGGTTCGGTAGCTTCTTCGAGTATGTGGAATCGCTATTCGGCTACAAGCCGCGGTCGATCGAAGAGAAGCTCAGGGTTGCCGAGGCGCTCGAGACCTTGCCGAAGCTCAGCGCCGGTCTGCGAAGCGGCGAGCTCACTTGGTCGGCCGCCAGGGAACTCACCCGAGTTGCGACCTTTGAAACCGAGTGGGCTTGGCACGAGGCGATCCGTCACCTGAATGTTCGACAAATCGAGGCGTTAGTTTCCGGCAGAAAACCAGGGGATCACCCGGATTCTCCGGCGGATGCGAGTCTTCGAAAGCATCTGCTCACGTTCGAGGTAACGGCGGAAACGTTGGCCACTTACCGTGACGCGCTGGCGCGGTTGCGCCGGGACAGCGGCGGACCGCTCGATGAAGAAACTGCGCTCTTGATGATGGCTCGGCGGGTGCTCGGCGGACCGCTCGATGAGGGGCGAGCCAGCTATCAGATCGCGTTCACGCTCTGCGAAGCGTGTGGGCGAGGCTCTCAGCTGGGGCGCGGCGAGTCCCTCGCAGTGGGAACGGACATCATCGAGATGGTCGCGTGCGACGCTCAGTACATCGGCAGTGTACGAGCCACGAGCGCGCGTCCAAGCGTTTCGGCCAGTGCAAGGAGCGCCCCGAACACCGGAGGAGACTCGCCGAACCATCCAGAGCATCTGAGCGCGAACGACCGAAATCCCGCCCACGTGGGCGCGCGCGTTCCGCTGCCGTCGGTCGGTAAACGCGCCGCACAAAGCATTCCGCCGGCCACGCGCAGGCTGGTGCTGCACCGGGACGGAGGGCGCTGCGTGGTGCCGGGTTGTCGTCACGCGGTGTATCTGGATGTGCATCACTTGGCGCCGCGTTCGGAGGGCGGCGGGCACGACCCGGATGGGCTGATCGTGCTTTGTGCGGCCCATCACCGCGCGCTGCATCGGGGTCAGTTGATGGTGGAAGGTCGGGTCGCGACCGGGCTCGTCTTTCGGCACGCCGATGGCTCGCTTTATCGCGGTGCGCTCTCGGCTCCAGCGGTGGCCGCCCAGACGCGGGCGTTCGGCGCGTTGCGGCGGCTCGGGTTTCGGGAAGGCGAGGTGCGGCGCGCGCTCGACCGATTGCGCCGGGAGTCCGGGGGCGCGAGCGCGGACTCTGCCGGCGTAGTGCGGGCAGCACTGCGCGTCTTGACGGAGGCCGCAGGTGCCGAGGTAGGGTGCACAGGTGCCGCCCAAGACCGATCCTGAAGGCGCGCTACGTCGCGTGGGCGTGCTGGGCGATGTTCATTGCCAATTCACGCGGCTCGAGCGCGCGCTCGCACACTTCGAGCAGGAACGGGTCGAAGCGGTGCTGTGCGTGGGCGATCTGATCGACGGCCCCGGCGATGCCAACGCGACCCTCGCGCTGCTCCAGAGAGCGCAGGTTTCGTGCGTTTCCGGCAATCACGAACGCTGGCTGCTCACGGACACGATGCGCGATCTCCCGGATGCGACACCCAATAACGCGCTCAGTCCGGCAAGCGTCACCTATTTGCGCTCGCTCCCCAAAACCCGAGTCATCGAAACCGTCGCAGGCCGCCTCCTGCTCTGCCACGGCCTCGGCGAAAACGACTTCCTCGGCATTCGCCCCGACGACCGCGACGAATTCGTCCTCGACTTACCAGAAGTGACGTCCCTCGACGCCGCGCACTACGCCTTCGTCCTGAACGGCCACACACACCGCCCCATGGTCCGCAAAGTCCGGAGCTTCACGGTGCTGAACGCCGGCACGCTCCTACCCGGACATCGCTCGGTGTGCAGCGTGCTCGACTTTCACGCCCGCCGCATGGCAGTGTTCGACGTCAGCGACCAGGGCGTCCGCGCAGCCGCGGAGTGGTCGCTCGACGCCAACCACGCGCTCGACACCGGGCGCTGATACGCGCCCGGCCGCCGTCACTTCCCCTCCCACTCACCCCCCGCGCCGGCTCACTCGGCCGGCGAAAGCCCTTCCGATGCCACGCTCTCGCTCTCAATCGGCGCTTCGACGGCCGCGCGCACGTGCGGATAGCGACCGCGCTGCGGGCTCAGATTCTCGATGATGCCGAGCTTCTCGAGCAGCAAAATCACCGGGTAAGTCGGATCGACCTCGAACTTACGCGAGGCGAAATTCGGGCTCATCGCGAACTCGTGGTGGTTGTTCTGGAACAGCTCACCCAGCGTCAGAAAGTCGAACACCAGCGTGTTCCGCGACACGTCCGCGCTCTCGAAGTTGCGATAGCCGTACTTGTGACCGCCCCAGTTCACGATCGCCCCATGAATCGGGCCCATGATGTAGTGCGCGGGCAAGAGCAAGAACCACCACAAGCTCGGCGCGAACACCACGTACACCGAAGTGTACGCCAGCACCCAGACCATACGCATGGGCCACGACTGCCCGACGCGCTCGAGCGCCGGCCAATCCGGAAGCCCACCGTCGAAGCGCGCTTCGGGCTGCACGCGGTTGTAGGCGAAGTCGTCGTAACGCTTCTTGGTCGCCCACATCATGCTGAACGCGTTCGAGTAGAACAGCGGCGAGTGCGGATCGCGCACGGTGTCGCTGTAGGCGTGGTGCATGCGGTGCAGAATCGCGTAGCCGCGCGGATTCAAGTAGCTGCTGCCCTGCATCAGGTACGTAAGAAGGTGGAAGAACCGCTCCCAACCCTTCTTGAACGTGAACTGACGATGCGCGCCGTAGCGGTGCAAAAAGAACGTCTGGCAGAACACCGAGCCGACCCAGTGCGTCGCGAAGAACACCAAAATGACCGTCATGTGCGGCCGAACGTAGCCGCAAATCCGGAAATCCCCCAATCACGCTTTCGTCATTTCCTCGTGACTCGCCGCGCCAACCCCCGTTAATTCTGCGGTCTTTCCGGACCGTCCTCGCCCGTTTACACCCCCACCACCCTACCCGCGCCTTTCCGGAAACACTTGACCCCCCCGCGCGGTCGGAGTTGGTGCTGTCTCGCCATGGAGGCCTACAAGCAAGAATTCGTCGAGTTCATGGTCCGCTCGCAAGTGCTCCAGTTTGGAGACTTCGTGACCAAGAGCGGCCGCAAGACGCCGTTCTTCATCAACACCGGCCGCTACAAGACCGGCAGTGAACTCGCGCGCCTCGGTCGCTTCTATGCCGAGGCGCTGATCGGCCGCCTCGGCACCGGCTACGACACCCTGTTCGGCCCCGCTTATAAAGGCATCCCGCTCGTGGTCACCACGGCCATGGCGCTCGCCGAACATCAGGGCCACGACGTCGGCTTCTGCTTCAACCGCAAGGAAGCCAAAGATCACGGCGAGGGCGGCGTGTTGGTCGGTCGCCCGCTGCGCGACGGCGATCGCGTGGTGATCGTCGAAGATGTCACCACCGCAGGCACCTCGGTCCGCGAAACGCTCCCCCTCTTGCGCGCCGCCGCGAACATTCAGATCGCCGGCCTGATCGTCTCGGTCGACCGTATGGAGCGCGGCAGCGGCGAGCTCAACGCGCTCGCCGAAATCCGCCAGACCATCGGCGCCCCCGCCTTCTCGATCGTCACCATCGACGAGGTGACCCGCTTCCTGCACGGTCGAAAAATCGACGGTAAAGTCGTGGTAAACGACGACGACTACGCGAAAATTCAGGTTTATCGCCGCGAATACGGCGGCAAAGAAGCCTGAAACCGCTTCCCGCTTGCCCCGCCTGCGCGCGGGATTAAAGTCCGCCTCCCCGCGTGACCCAATCGCCCAATTCCAAGCCCCTCGTGGGCGTGATCATGGGGTCGCAGAGCGACTGGGAAACCCTGCGTCACGCCGCCGAGACCCTCGAAAGCCTCGGCATCCCGCACGAGGTGCGCGTCGTCTCCGCGCACCGCACGCCGGACCAAATGTTCGAATACGCGGCCAGCGCCGAAAAGCGCGGGCTGCACGTGATCATCGCCGGCGCTGGCGGCGCTGCTCACTTGCCCGGCATGGTCGCTTCCAAGACCGTGCTGCCGGTGTTCGGCGTGCCGGTGCAAAGCCAGGCGCTGAGCGGCATGGACTCCCTGCTCTCCATCGTGCAGATGCCCGCGGGCATTCCGGTGGGCACGCTCGCCATCGGCAAAGCCGGCGCGACCAACGCCGCGCTACTCGCTGCTGCAGCGCTCGGTAACCAATATCCAGAGTTCCGCGACGCTTTGCGTCGCTTTCGCGAACAACGCACGCAAAGTGTCCTCGACGCCCCCGACCCCAGGCAGTAACGGCGACGGCCTGCGTGGGCCGCGCGTCGGAATCTTGGGCGCGGGTCAACTAGGACGAATGCTGGCACTCGCAGGCCTCCCGCTGGGCCTGCGCTTCCTGTTCGTCGATCCGGTCGAAGGCGCGCCCGCTGGCCAAATTGCCGAGCAAATCGTGGCCGACTACGACGACGCTGGCGCCCTCGAGCGCCTCGCCGGCTGCGACGTCATCACCTACGAATTCGAGAGCGTGCCCGAAGCCGCCGCGCAACAGCTCGCGGCGCGCGCGCTGGTCTTCCCGCCGCCGAGCGCCCTGGCCACCGCGCAGGATCGCTTGAGCGAAAAGCGCTGTTTCCAAACGCTCGACGTCCCGACTGCTCCGTTTGCTCCGGTCTCGAGCCGTGAAGAGCTCGAGCGCGCGGTGAAAGAGCTCGGCCTGCCCGCGGTGCTCAAAACGCGCCGCTTCGGCTACGACGGTAAAGGCCAATTCGTGCTGCGCACCCCCGCGGACATCGAAACCGCCTGGTCCGAGCTCGGCGCGGTCCCGCTGCTGCTCGAAGGCTTCGTGCGCTTCGAGCGCGAGCTCAGCCTGCTCGGCGTGCGCGGGCGCGACGGCCGCACCGTGTTTTACCCCCTGGTCGAGAACCAACACAAAAACGGCATCCTGCGCGTCACTCGCGCGCCCGCCCCGCGCCTCAGCCCCGAGCTTCAAGCTCAGGCCGAGCTCTACTCCCAGAAGTTATTGGACCACCTCGGCTACGTGGGCGTGCTCGCGCTCGAGCTGTTCGAAGTGGGCGGCGCCCTGTTCGCCAACGAAATGGCCCCCCGCGTCCACAATTCCGGCCATTTCTCGATCGAGGGCGCCGAGACCAGCCAGTTCGAAAACCACCTGCGCGCGGTGCTGGGCCTGCCCCTCGGCGCCACCGCCGTGCCGGAGCCGTGCGCCATGCTCAATTTGGTTGGCGCTTTGCCCGAGCCCGAAAGCGTGCTCGAGGTCCCCGGCGCGCACCTCCATTTCTACGGCAAAGCTCCACGCCCAGGCCGCAAGGTCGGTCACATCACTGTAACCGCTCCCACATCGGCCGAGCTCGAAGCGCGCCTCGCCCGCCTGAGCACCCTGCCCGGCGCGACCTAGCCGCCTGCGCGCCCTAACCTCGGCCAGTCGACCAAAGCGCCCACGCCAGTTTCGACGATTGTCGATTTGGTGATGGATGGCCTCGGTTGCCCACACTCATGAGTGGGCAAACTGAAACGGTTTGGATTTCCGGGTGGCATCCGAACCCGTGAACCTCCGGCGAATTCGACCCTCAACGAATTCAACTTTTGAACCCGGTGGAACACACCGCAGGCGGGAAATCTGGGTAAACACCGCGTGCGCCGACTTCGATGATCCCTACAAGGAGTCGGCGCACGCGGTGGGGGGATTTTACTCACTGCCCAAGAGGTCAGTGAGCGCAGCCGACAATTCTGTAAACTGGAACCGGTACCCGGTTTCGAGCAGCGCCCGGGGCACCACGTGCTGACCGCCAAGTAAAGGCTCTGCCCCATCCCCGAACAGCGCCCGGAGCGCGAAGCCGGGCGCCGGCAGCACCGCGGGCCGGCCCAGCACCCGCCCGAGCGTCGCGGTGAGCTCCGCGTTGTCGACCGCGTTCGGCGCCACCGTGTTCATCGGCCCGCGCAGCGCGGCCGTGTCCAGCGCGTGCAACATCGCGCCGGCCACGTCGTTGACGTGGATCCACGACACCATCTGCTTCCCGTCGCCGAGCTTGCCTCCAATGAACGACTTGAAGAGGGGCAGCATCTTGGCCAGCGCTCCGCCGTGGCCCAGCACGAAGCCGATCCGCGCCGACACTACCCGCGCGCCGAGCCCCTCCGCGCTGCGCGCCGCGCCCTCCCAGGCCAGACAGACCTGCGCCAAAAAATCACTCCCGGGAGAGGCGTCCTCGGCGAGCGGCGTGCGATCTTCGTGCGAACCGTAGTAGCCGACGCCTGACGCGCACACGAGCACCCGCGGCGGGTTCGGCACCTGGGCCATGCCCGTCACGATCCGCTCGGTCGGCAGCACCCGACTCTCCAAGATCTCCCTCCGCACCGCGTCGTTGTAACGACGCCCGGCGGCGGTCTCACCCGCGAGGTGTATCACCGCGTCGTGCCCATCGAGCTCGCGCTGCCACTCCCCGTTCTCGCGCGGCTCCCACTTTACCCAGCGCACGCCCGCGGGCATCGCGGTCACCGGCACCTTGCGCGTGAGCGCAGTCACCGAATCCCCTCGAGCGAGCAGCCGCTCCAGGACCTTCCCACCGATGAAACCCGTGGCGCCCGTCAGCACGATCCGCAGCATCCAGAGCCCTCTTTCAGGAAATCGAGTCTGCGTAGGTCATCGCGCCAACGCCCGGCCAAAGCAAGTGCCCCTTCTGCCCCACGCCCCTGATACAGCCTGTTTTGCCCCACAAAACTCGGCTTTGGACATCGCGCGAAAGAGCGACTACGAAGGTGGCCATGACGAAGACCGTGACGGCTTGGTTTGGGTGTGCGTTCGTCGCCGCCCTGGGCAGCGTGGGTTGTGCTGGCACTCCGGCAGCGCCCTTCGACACCTTGAAGACCTCCAACCTCACCGCGTTCCGCCTCCAGAACTACGAGCCCCCAGCGGCCACGCCCACTGCGGCGGCCCCTGGCGCGGCCCCCGGCGCGCTCACCATCCCCGGCCTGCCCCCCGAGATTCAGACCTGGGTCCAGCAAGGCGCGCAGGGCCTGCAAGCACTCTTGCCGCCTGGCCTGCTGCCGCCCGGCGTTGGCGCTCCCGCTGCGGCAGCGCCCGCGGCCGAGGTCCCCCGCTTCCACGGCTTCCGCATCCTCGGCCAAACCCAGGTCATGGACGCCGATCTCAAAGAACGGCTCGGCAAGCTGCTCGGCGACCCCGACAGCTTCGACAACAAGAACGCGCGCTGCGCACCCGGCGTCATCTACGCCGAGATGGGCATGAGCTTCACTCAGGGCCCCGGCGCCCCTGCCAATGATCTGCTCGTGAGCTTCTCGTGCAGCCAGGTCGTGTCCCGCAGCTTCGCATGGCCGCACCCCGCGACCGGCATGACCAGCGACACCGTCAAAGAACTCACCGAAGTCGTGCAGAAGCTGTGGCCCCAAGGCGCATGATCCGCGGCCTTTCGCCTTTCCTCGCGCTCTCCTCGGTTGCTGCGTTTCTCGTCGCGTGTGCGAGCCACCCCGGCGTCGAAACCCAAAAGCTGCCCGACGGCACCCTGCGCATCAAATGCGAAGGCTCGCTCGTGCAGTGCCTGAGCCGCGCGGACGACCTCTGCCACGGCAACACCTACGAAGTCGTTCGCGCGCGTGACCAACGCGACCGCTACGGTCCGGAACTCGGCACCGCGCAAGTCGAAGTGCGATCCAGCGAAGCCTTCATTCGCTGCGGCTCCCACGGCCGCCCCCTCGGCGGCTACGACGAACTCAAAATCACCCCTGCAGCCAGCGGCCCTGCACCCAGCGCAGCACCCGCAACCGCGCGCGCACCCGTGCCCCCGCCCGCGCCGCCCCCTCCACAGCGAGCCTGCGTTCCCGGCGCGACCCAAGCCTGCATTGGCCCCGGCAAGTGTGAAGGCGGCCAATCGTGCCTCCCCGACGGCAGCGCATTTGGCCCCTGTGACTGCGGAACCCTCGGCCCGCCCGTGATGGCCCCCGCAGCGCCCGGCGCCGCGCCCCCCGCCCCCTCACCCACCGTCCCCGGCTCACCCGGCGGCCCACCCCCACCCCCTCCCGCGCCCACCTACAAGCCCCAAACCCCCGCCGCGCAACCGCTGAAGACGCCCGCGCCGACCGCGCCGCAGAAGCACTGACCAGGCGCGGCTAACGCCGTACTCGCACTGCGCGAACGCGGCTTCCCGCTTCCCGCTTCTCGCGCAGGCGCCCTTGTAACTTCGCGCCCATGCGTTACGTTGAGGCCCTACCCACACCCCTGGGCATCTGGGGGCGATCGGTTTCGACGTGGGGACTGAAGGAAAGTCTGCGTGCGGTGGCGCCTGGTCCACCTTACAAAACGGGCCGTATATCTGCGAACGACAACGCAATCGCTCTCGCGGCCTA